>JAMXFF010000002.1:0-88241 GCA_025370845.1 Laspinema palackyanum D2a
AATGCTCACAGCCTGGACAACTAATTAATCTCTTTAATTACAGGTTGTTAACCTACAGCGCTCCACCGATTACGCCCTTACAAAACTCTTAAAGAAGGCATTGAAGATGCAAACCGACAAGGCTATAATGCCATAAACTTTGATGAATTTGTTTTTTTACCCACCAGTGAAGAAGAATCGTTCGAGAGTAAAGATTATGTTCAAGAAATGCGATATTACTATTTTTTTGAACCGCACCCATTACGGCGGTTGAATGCCTGGAACAAAACAGCTAATATAGACATGCACAGCAGTGGAGGACATCGGGTAGAATTTGCTGGACAGAAAATATTTCCAGTCTCGTTTATTTTACGTCATTATATAGTTTTGAGTAAAACTCATGCTATAGCAAAATATGCAAGTCGAATTCACTCTCAATCTGACCTACAAAAAGGGTGGATGTCAGACCGGGCATTTTTTTCACCACAAATACTAAATTTTCTGGCAAAAGCACGATTAAAAAAACTGAATGATAGGGGGAATATGTGGGATAAATCAGACCCGTGGATTTATCATGAATTTTTGCGAAAAGATTTGATTGTAAATCATCAGCCAAACCCTTTGCAACTGATGACCGAGCGCAAGCAGCCCAGCCCAAATTCAAGAGCTTCCATTGTAAAATCAGACCCTCAAGTTGCGTTTATGCCTAATAAACAAAAAAATTATAATCTCTGTATCTGTGCAATTTTCAAAAATGAAGCTCCCTACTTAGCCGAGTGGATTGAGTTTCATAAAGCTGTTGGAGTGGAAAATTTTTATTTATATAACAATAACAGCACAGATAATTATCTAGATATCCTTC
Source organism: Laspinema palackyanum D2a (assembly GCA_025370845.1). GTDB lineage: Bacteria > Cyanobacteriota > Cyanobacteriia > Cyanobacteriales > Laspinemataceae > Laspinema. The sequence continues at coordinate 842 of JAMXFF010000002.1, forward strand.
GACCCTACATAAAGGGAGATGAAATTATTTTAATTAATTGGCCTCAGCATCCGGCCCAGCTAGAAGCTTATGAGCATTGCCTTAAGACTTACGGTTCTGAATCCAAATGGATCGCTTTTATTGATATAGATGAGTATCTATTTTCACCCATTAAAAGCGATTTAAAGGAAGTCTTAGCGGAGTTTCATAATTATCCGGGTGTAGTTGTGAACTGGGTTATTTTTGGCAATTCAGGTCACGACCAAAAACAAAATGGATTAACGATAGAAAATTTTACGCAGCGGGCTAAAGATGACTATGAAAGACATCGAAGGGTTAAATCAATCGTCCAACCGGAACTAGCGAAGTTCCCTGTATCTAGCTTTCATAAATTTTCATATTTTAATCAATCCTATCCTTATGGAGTGACAGAGAATAAAGAGCCAGCCCCCCCAGACAATGAGGCACTACATTCAACTTACAAGCCTTCTTTTCAAAAACTGCGACTTAATCATTACATCACTCGTTCAAACCAAGAACAATTTCAAAAATGGGTGCGCGGGATGCCCGATAAAGAAGGATTTAGGGAATGGGAAATTTTAGAAGATTGTGCCTCTCGTAATGACGTGCAAGATTTAACCCTTCAAAAATATGTACCCTTAGTAAAAAAAAGCCTGAAAAATCATGCACATCAAGATAATTGGCCTATGAGTCAGCCAGCCCAAAACTTATTAAAGCCTCAATATATAGAGAGTTACGCTCCCATGCCTATAGTTGTGGGATTTCCACGTTCTGGAACAACTTTACTCCGCTTAATGCTTGATGCTCATCCAGACTTAGCGATTCCTCCAGAAACGCATTTTATACCCGATATCCTTAACCTAGAAAGTGACATTCAAAATCTACGATACTCATTTTACCAAAAACTAACAGAAAACTCAAGGTGGCAGGATTTTCATCTTAAGCCAGATGAATTTTATGAAAATTTAGCTAAAATTGAGCCATTTACCATCTCATCTGGCTTAAGATGCTTTTACAAGATGTATGCCAAGCGGTTTAATAAATTCCGATGGGGCGATAAAACTCCCCTTTATGTTGTGCGGATAAAAGACATTCAAACTGCTTTACCAGAAGCTCATTTTATCCATATTATTCGTGATGGTAGAGATACGGCACTATCCATGAAAAAAATGTGGTGGGGAGCAGGGGATGATATAGAAAAGCAGGCAAGCAACTGGATTTGGCAAATTCGGGAGGGGCGTCAACAGGCTCAATTTTGCCAGCATTATTTGGAAGTGCGCTATGAAGAACTTATTACCAATACTACTAAAGTGCTGAAGGAGATTTGTAAATTTATCAATCTACCGTACTCTTCTCAAATGGAAGATTACTATAAATCAGCAGAAAGTCGCCTTAATGAATTTAACGCTATCTATAAGCCAGATGGAACTTGTCTAAGAACAAAAGAGCAACATTTATCTATCCATAACCTTACTTTTAAGCAACCCGACCAATCTCGAATTGGTCGATGGAAACGAGAGATGAGCAATGAAGATAGAGCTAAGTATGAGAAAATTGCCGGTCCAATGTTGCGGGATTTAGGATATGATACAAAAAACCAACTAGAAGAAAACAAATTCATTTCAAATCTGCAACAAATTCAGGCTGATTTACATCGATCGCATTCCCGACTCTCTCAAATCAAGGCGTTTTTAGAGTAAAATTTATTCCAGAAATTTTATGACAATGCCAGTGACAGCAACCCAAACCCCACCAGTCAGCGTCATCATCCCAGCTTATAACGGTTCGCGCTATATTCAGCAAGCCATAGAAAGCGTTTTCACCCAAACTTACCGGAATAGGGAACTGATTATCGTCGATGATGGCTCCACCGACAACACTCAGCAAGTTGTGCAACAATATGGCCATAAATTGCGCTATTTTTATCAAGAAAATCAAGGAGTTGCAGCGGCTAGAAATCGCGGCATTCTGGAAGCGAAAAGCGAGTTAATTGCTTTTTTGGATCAAGATGATTGGTTTTTAACCGATAAATTGGCGCTACAGGTGGCATCTTTTCAAGGACACCCTTCTATCGGAATTGTCCATAGTGGGTGGCAAATTGTCAACGAGACTGGAGGAGCAATTTCTGATATTGCCTTATGGCCTAGTTTACCGCAGTTAAATTTAGCTGATTGGTTGTTGTGGAAGCCGGTATTTTTGGGGGCGATGCTGTTTCGTCGCAATTGGTTAGAGTTTGCTGGGGGATTTAATTGTCGCTATCATCAAGCACCCGATGTAGATTTGGTGTTGCGGTTAGCGGTGATGGGATGCAAAGCCGCTTGGGTACGAGAAACCACGGTATGCTATCGTCAGCATCAGGGCAATGCTTCCCTGAACACGCCGTTACAAGTTGGGGAATGTCAGATGGTGCTTGATCGCCTCTTTTCTCGGCCCAATTTGCCCGATGAAATTCGCGCTTTAGAACATCGGGCTCGTTATAATAACTTAGTCTGGAGTGCGTGGCGCTTGTATTTGACAGGTCATCTGGCAGAAATGGCTAATTATTTGGCAAAATCTTTTTCCTATACTCTTGATTCTCCCACGGAAACTGTGCTAAACTGGGTTGATTATTTCCAGAATTATTCTAGGGAATATGGAAAAAACTTTGATGCCTACTCCTTGAGCAACTCTCCAGCGTGGCAAGCCTTGACCGTTAATCTACTGTAACTTACCCCAGGAATTAGTGATGGAAAAGTCTCAGGCTGAGCGTTCAAAACCCCTGATTATTGCCAGTATGCACCGTTCTGGCAGTTCTTTAACTGCTGCTTTACTTCAAAGTGCCGGACTGCATATTGGACGGCGATTGATGGAGGGGGGAGGAGCAAATATTAAAGGTCATTTTGAGAACCTGGATTTTTATAATTTTCATCAACAAGTTCTCAAATCCCAATTAGTTAACGAAGACGGTTGGACGCTACAAGAACCGATTCACGTTGACGATTATTATAGAGAGGAAGCCAAGAATTTAGTTGCCAAAAATGCTATTAGCGGACTGTGGGGATGGAAAGAGCCGCGCACGACCTTATTTTTAGAATTTTGGGCTAACCTGCTACCAGAGGCGAATTTTTTGATGCTGTTTCGCTATCCTTGGGAAGTGGTTAGCTCTCTTTACCGAAAAGGCAAAGTATATCCAATTTTTCAAGAACAGCCAGAACTGGCTATTAAGTTTTGGCTGCATTACAATCAGAAAATCTTGAATTTTTATAATTCTTTTCCCGAGCGTTGCTTTTTAGTCAGTCTCAACAATTGTTTGCAGAATACTCCATCCTGTATTGATGCTTTAAATCAAAAGTTTAGGATTAATTTAGCGGTTCCTAATTCAACAATTTATCAGCCAAGTTTATTACATCGGGAAGACTCAGAAGGACATCGAGCTAGTTTAATTAGCCATTATTACCCCGAAGCGATCGCCCTCTATCACGAACTCGAAGCGCGTGCATGGCAACTAACAGACACACTCGATACTTCCTGGCAGGAAAAGCTGAAGTCTTCTCCTTATAGAGTTTGGGCATTCCAAGATTGGGTAAAGGTTGGCAATCTTCAGGGAGAAAATCAAAAGTTGCAGCAGGAATTAGGGCAAACCCAGTCTCAATTGCACCAAAGTGAGGAAGTGTTGGGACAAACTCAGTCCCAATTGCATCAAACCCAAGAGGAATTAGGACAAACTCAGTCCCAACTGCATCACACTGAGTCTCAATTGCACCAAAGTGAGGAAGTGTTGGGGCAAACTCAGTCCCAACTGCATCAAACTCAAGAGGAATTAGGACAAACTCAGTCCCAACTACATCACACTGAGGATGAGTTGGGGCAAATTCAGTCTCAACTTGAAGAACATAAAACTCAATTCTATCAAACGGAGGCAATGCTGTCACAATATCAATTTGACCTCCAGCAAGTAGAAACTCTGTTAGAACAATCTCAAACTCAACTGCATCAAAAGACCGAAGAGTTAGAAAAAACTCAAGGGCAACTGCACCAAACTCAGGCGGAATTAGGCCAAACCCAGTCTCAACTGCACCAAACTCAGGCAGTTTTAGAACAGTCCCAGGCTCAACTGCATGAAACTGAGGCAGTTTTAGAACAGTCCGTGACTCAGTTACAGCAGAAAACCCAGGAGTGGCAGCAGTCTCAGTCTCAACTCCACCAAGTTCAGGAGGAATTGGAGCGATCGCAATCTCAACTGCATCAAACTCAGGCAGAATTAGGACAAACCCAGTCTCAACTACACCAAACTCAGGATGAGCTAGAGCGCTGGCAATCTGAACTACACCAAACTCAGCAGGGGCTAGAAGAAACCCAGTCCCAATTGCACCAAACTGAGGAAGTGTTGGAACAGTCCCAGGCTCAACTGCATGAAACTGAAGCAGTTTTGGAACAATCAATGACTCAGTTTCAGCAGAAAACCCAGGAGTGGCAGCAGTCTCAGTCTCAACTCCACCAAGTTCAGGAGGAATTAGAGCGATCGCAGTTTCACCAGCAGCAAATAAAACAAGAAGAGCAACAGGCTAAAGAAGAGGTTCAAACTCAACTCTATCAAATGGAGGCAATGCTCGCAGAATATCAATCTCACCTCCAACAAACGGAAAGTGCCTTAGAGCAATCTCTCGTTCAACTGCAAGAGACTCGTAGCGAGTTAGAACGCTATAAAACTAATTTTGAGCGATCGCGCCTTCAAGAGACTCTCGCCATGACTGATAAAAATGAAGAACAGATGCAGTACACTCTCCTGCTGTGGGATGCTTGGCAAGCTTATCACAATGGTGGTGATATGAAAAAAATGGCGCATTGCCTGCAACAGTCGTTAAAATTTACCTCTCTATCCCGAACGGAAACCATCCTCAACTGGTTAGAAAAATTTTCTAAATTGGCTTCACAGGGTGGCGATCGGCTAGATCTTCAGGAATTGACCAACTCAGGCGAATGGCAACAACTCGTGCGTCGCCTAACCGCAGCTAAATCTCTTATTGCCATGAAATAGAGGATTTTGCTTTGATAATAAACAATCATTTAAAGAGTTGTTAAGGTGAATAATTCTAGTGCTTCGGTTTTAGACAGTATAGAAATCATTTCAATTCATTTACCAAAAACAGCAGGTTCCACCTTTGGTCGTATTATTTTACAGCAAATTTATAGCCCAGAACAAATTTATTATGATTATGAATCTTTACCTGTAAAGGTAAAGGTTGTACAAGAGAAAATTCCCTCCCCAACTAAAGTGATTCATGGTCACTTTGCTGCCATAAAATATTAACAGGCATACCCAACCGCAAACATAATAGTTTGGCCAATAAATCCCATAAACTATTTGATTTCATTGTATTATTATTGGCTGACATTTCCTCCTACCGATCCGAATTCAACTGATTTTCATAAATATATAGTTAATAACCAGATTGGCTTTGAAGATTTTATCGATTTACAGGAGGCTCAAAATACCCTATCGAAATCTTATTTTCCAGAAATAAATTTGGAAAAATTTCACTTTATAGGAATTCAAGAATTTTTTCGAGAAGATTTACGGGAGCTACAGCACCTATTAAACTGGCCTGAAGTCAAGATTAAACCTTCTAATGGAAATACCTATCCTGATTATAAGGCTCGGGTCAGAAATATTTTGGGCGATCGCCAGTTAATTCGCAAGATAGCTACAGTCAATAGAGAAGATATGGAACTTTATCAAGCTGCTCTGAACCTAAGAGGGAAGCGGAAAGGGTTATCCAATTCTCTGCAACAGTATCAAGTTTGTTTACAAGCATCCCAGCAACGTCTCCTATACACTGAGGTTATACCCCAAAAAGACAAAGCAGTTTTGGACACAATTAACACACTGCATAACTAGGGTATGATTTATTGTAATGGTTGATCAAAATCTGAAAAATGGGGGTTAAGTTCTCTGGATATACGGTAACAGGTAGTCGCTTCTTCTATATTGCCTTGTTTCGTTAAGACTTCTCCTAGATTATAGTAAGACCAAGCCGAGTTAGGATTCAATTCGAGGGCGCGACGATAACAGGCGATCGCTTCATCCAGTTGACCTTGTTTGACCAGTGCTTCTGCTAAATTATGATGAATCCACGAAAAATTGGAATTTTGGACGATCGCATTGCGATAATAGGCGATCGCTTCTTCTAGCTTGCCTTTTCTACTTAGTTCATTACCCATTTGAAAATTGCTGACCGCATTTTCCGATGAGACTGGGGTTTCAATGCGAACGGTTAAATCTGCACTTTTTTCCTTTCCTTCTTTACCTGTATTGATATCGCTCACATCAGGCAAACCGACGTAGTTTGAGTAACAAGCTTCCTCTATTCTTTCATAGAATCTCGATTTGAGATTAACGCCCTCCAAACGAGGATCTACGACCTTAGCAATAATCTGAGTTGGTGGTAAATATTTAGCGGATAAAAAATGCTCGTCCATATACCACAAGTATTCGAGAAGCGGTATATCATTACACGGATCGTATTCATCCACCTTGAAGTTATGACCATAAGTTCTATCTATGATGCGGTTAATAACCGAAAAAAAAGGAACAAAATACTCAAATTTAAAATATTCGTTCAATAATCGCAAAATATCTTGAGCGCGAATCCCTTCAAATCCTTCTTGACTGCAATCGAAATTAGGTATCTTTCCGTCAAATTTATTAAAAAATGCGTTCCATTTTAATCGTTTTGGTAAAGAAGACCAAAACGATTCCAGAAACGATTGAGCATTAGGCCATGACATATGTCCGTTGCGGCCAATCATGTCGTTTACCAAGAAAAAATATCCCGGTTTTCCAGATCCTTGGATTGCTTGAAATAATTTTTCTAGTTCAACTACATGATGGAGAGAGTGGTTTGCGAAGAAGCCATCATATTGTTTATAAAATGCTATTTTATTGAAGTCTTGTTGAAAGAAATTCATTTCTATCCCCAAAGAGTAGGCTTTTTCTTTACCCATTTTTAGCAAAGTAGGATTAATTTCGTAGCAATCAAATACGACCTTACTACCCAGTTCCACTCTCTGACATAAGTCGAGTTCTTCGTTACAGTTGCCTGAACCTATCGAAGCAATTCTCAGAGTCGATTCAGTTTGGGTAGCATATTTTTTTATTTCTGACGCAAAAAAATCTTTAAAGTTGTAAAATCCGGTTATATTCGCAACTATTTGAGTCAGGTATTTATTAGAAATGTAGTGGAAAGCCCTCGGCAAATCATGAATATTTTCCACATTATTGTACCTATATATTTCTTGTTTTAGCTGTTTTTCATATTTCATTTTGATGCTCACCTTTTTACCCTTCAGTTATTAATTGCTTTATTACTTTATCTAAACTAGCTTCAACCGACTCGGGAGTACAAAGTTTAATCCCTTTTACTGCATTCTCTGCTAAACGATTCCAAAGACTCGCGTCTTGATACAGCCGGATAATTTGTTGAGCCAACTCCTCTTCCTTATTTGCTAACAAGACATTTTCTTCGGGAACCAAATTCATCCCCTCTACCCCTATGCTAGTAGAAATAACCGGCAAACTATACTCCAAGCTTTGGCCAATTTTACCTTTCATCCCCGCACCGTAGCGCAGAGGGGCCACAAAAACTCGATGACTCAGGAAATAAGGACTGACATCCTGAATATATCCCGTCACTGTCACTTTATCAAAACTTTCTAACCTTTGCACCCGTTCTGGAGGATTGCTTCCCAGCAACGTCACTTTTATGTCAGGAATTTGTTCCCATACCCGGGGCATGATCGATTCACACAACCAAATGACTGCATCGACATTGGGAGAATGGTTATACCCACCAATAAACAAAATACCCCGGCGCTGCTCAAACCCCATCTTTTCTCCTAAATAGGGTTTATGAATGGTAGGAATTACCCCAACATTATGCACCCCTTGCTGCCTCAGCAATTGGCATTCTTCTAGGGTTACAGCAATCGTTACATCTGCCTGATGGGCCATTTTTATCTCTAATACTTGCATTTCTTGCCATTTTTTTTGTGTTGCTAAACCTCGATTCTCTGGTGATAGAAGTTCCCACTCTCTTTTCAGTCTCAAGTAATGTAAATCGATAGTATCGTAAATAATTTTAGCGCCCGACATGAGGCGGATATCCCCTGCATATTTTTGATTCAGTTCCGGACGACAAATCCAAGCAACATCTATCAAAGGTAGTCTTTCTCGAATTTGCTCCCAAATAGTTCTACTATTTCCCTCGATCACATATAAAACTTCCACCTGCATTTTTTGCAGTTCTCCGCTATAGGGTTCATCCTTAAATCCATTATCAGGGGCAAAAATTACATGGTAATTGAGATGTTTAAAAATTTTAATAATCTGAAACAATCGATTAGACCCTGCTTCTTTATCGTAACTAGGAACGTAACTATCTATGAACAAGATTGTCTTTTGTTTCAGTAGTCTTATCGATGCCTGAAGCACATTTAAAGGGCTATTACTTAGGTATTCACTCAATACCGCTCGCCACTTGTCTTGAAACTTAACGGCATTAATTATCTGATATCTCTTAACGCCACTGCTGGTTGATGTACCTGATGAGATTCCTTCATAATGAATCACCTCCGAGTGAGGCTGATACATCACTTTTAATCCCAGCTTATGGCGGATTGCAAAGCATAAATCCGTGTCTTCATAGTAAGCTGGGGCAAAATTTTTATCAAATCCTCCTAAAGCGGCAAACACCTCCCTTTTAACCATTAGACTAGCACCTGAGCAATAATCCACAGGTCTCAAATAGTTATATTCTGGCGCATCAGGATTGGCCATTCTACCGTAATTCCATCCCGATGCGTCGTTCCAAATAATTCCGCCCGCTTCTTGCAATAAGTCATTGGGATAAATTAACTTAGAACCTACTGCCCCTACTTGCGGGTCTTGCTCCATAACCTCTAGCAGGCTCTCCAGCCAACCCGAGCGCACTTCCGTGTCATTATTTAAAAAGCAAATATACTGACCTCTCGCAAATTTAGCCCCTTTATTGCAACTATAAATAAATCCTTGATTAGTCGAGTTATTAATTAATCTGAGACCTTTGATATCCGTTAAAACTTTTTTTGTTTCATCGGTAGAGCCATCGTTAACGACAATAATCTCTAGTGCCAAATTTGCTGGGATATTTGTGGCGACAGATTTTAAGCAGTTAAGACTATAATCAACCTGATTGTAAACTGGAATAATGACAGAAATTAGGGGACTATTGCTGGATGTTACTATCAGGTTGTCAACTTTTTGATTGATGAGTTTTTTTTTTGATAACTTCCTCTAACTTCCTCTAACTGCCGCAATCCTTCGGAATTATTCGGCTGCAACTGTAACGCCATTTGATAAAAGACGATCGCCCCATTAGAGTTTCCCTGCTTCGCTAACCCATTCGCCAACTGCACATAAATCTCGGCATCATCCGGCTGAATCTCTAACGCCTTATGATAATTTTGCAAATCCTCTGGATGCTCTTTAATCGCTTGACGATAACAACCCAAAGCTGCCGCTAAATCCAACATAGCGCGTTCTCGCAACGCATCTCCCAACTTCTCGGAAATCCAAGGCAAATCCGGCTGAAGTTTCACCGCTTGCTGGTAAGCTCGCACTGCTTCATCCCACTGTTCAAGTTGCGATAACGCTTCTCCTAAATTGTAATGTGACCAGTGGAACTCTGGATTTAACGCGATCGCCCGACGATATGCGACAACTGCTTCCTCCCATTGTTGCAGTTTCGTCAGGACATCCCCTAAATTATTATGGGACCAAGAATGATCTGGATTTAACGCGATCGCCTGCCGATAAGCAGTCGCCGCTTCCTCCCAGCGTTGCAGCTTTTGGAGTGCATCCCCAAGTTGATGATAGATTTCTGCCGAAGTTACCTTTAACTGAATTGCTTGCTGATAAGCAGTCGCCGCCGCCTCCCAGCGTTCCAATTCTACCAACGCCTTCGCCAATCCATAGTGCGATCGCCCATTCTCCGCTTTCACCTCAATCGCCTGTCGATATGCCGTTACCGCTGCTTCCCACTGCTGTTGATTACTGAAAATTTCCCCCAGATTATGATAAGCGGGGGATAGCTGCGGATTTAACTCCACTGCCCGTTGATAACAGGCAATCGCCTCTTCTGACTTTCCTTGAATAATTAGACTATTCCCCAACTTCACACAGTCCTCTGCCGTCATCTCCAGGGGTTCTAAACTCAATGCCCGATATCGACAAATTGCCGCCTCTTGCGCTTTCCCAACTCGTTCTAACACCTTCGCCAAATTCCGATAAGCACCGGCAAAAGTAGGTTGCAGTTCTAGCGCCTTCTGATAAGCTAAAATTGCCTTTTCCCAATTTTGCTGTTGCGCCAGCACAGTCCCTAGATTGCCATAAACTTCTGCAAAATCAGGCTGAATTTCTAGCGCTTTCAGATAACACTGCTGTGCAGCTTCTAACTGCCTGAGCGCTAGTCTTGCATTTCCCAGTATTTTATAAGCTACTGCGAGATTCGGCTGCACAGATACCGCCTTCTCACACGCTGCGATCGCCTCGACGAATTGTCCTTTCTGGTAATAATATTCCCCTAAATGCACCAACGCCTCAGCATCTTCACCCCAGGCATCCCTTCCCGTTTTCCGCCCATTTCTCGGGCTGGCATCCTGCCGGAATTCCCCGCTGTTCATTCCTAATTCGACCGCTTTTCTTCCATAAATTGCCGCTTCCTCTACCTTGCCCTGTCGCTTCAACGCTTCTTCTAAATTGTGATAAACCCCGACTAAATTCGGGTTTAACTCAAGCGCATATCGGTAACAGGCAATGGCGCGGGTCATCTCCCGCTGTTGTACCAGTGCATTCCCCAGATTCACGCATTCAACCGCCGAAAACTTCTCCGGCTCTAAACTCCAAGCCAAATACCAACAATCTGCCGCTTCTGCTGGTTTTTTTAACTGCGTCCAAACCTTGGCTAAATTCCGATACGCTCCCGCAAACTTCGGATTTATGTTAATCGCTCGTTGGTAACTAGCAATTGCCGCCTCCCACTGGCGCTGCTGCCCGTAAAGACTGCCCAAATTTGCATAAGCTGCGGCAAAATTTGGGTTAATTTTGAGGGCTTTTAAATAACTCTGTTGCGCCTCTTTTATCTTTCCTTTCCTCTGAAGGGCGGTCCCTAAATTTTTGTAGCTGGCGGCTGAATTAGGTTGAATCTGCATAGCTTTCAAACAGACCGATTCAGCCTCATCTAACTTTCCTTGGGCTAAATACACTTCGGCTTGTTGATTCAACTGTTCTGCCGCCGTTTCCGAGTTGAAAGTGGCTTGCATAGTGGGGGATACCGCTCCAGAGAAATTCGATTCTATTATACCAGCAAGTTTGAGCAGTGCGTGCAATCGCTCTACATTGATTTGAATATCTTCAGTTAGGGAGTTTTGGTACATGGCTTCTCGGATGGGATAGCAGGCAAACGCCTCCCCCATTAACGCATAATGGGACAATCCCAGGAGTTGACAAATAACGGCATAATAAGGTCTAACATAGTGGGGGGAAACCAGTTCAATCGCCTGAGTTCCTGGACGGCAAAACACTAAATTTGTCAATCCACTCCCGTGGGGAGCCACTATGATTTTAGCCTGAGAAAATACCGCAATCTGTTCGGCAAAAGATAACGATTCGGTTTCAATGGGTTCAAAGCCAAACTGAGCTAGAAACTCGATAACTTCTTCTTCATTGATTAACCGCCGATTGCGGGCATTGTGGCGACGGATATAAATTCGTTCTGGGTGCTCGCAATCAGATGCGGGAACCGAGTTGAGGAATGCCTGCCTCAGAAAGTTTAACGCCCAAGGTTCTAACCACCCCAAATGTCCGGGAAACGAAGGAACAATGAGTTGGGTGGCGCTGATGTGGGGATAGCGATCGCTTTCGATAATCTTCGCTTCAGGAATCCCCAACTGTGCTAGAGTTTCTCGCTGAAACGGTGCACGGATACTATTGACTAAAAAATAATCGATTTCTTCCCACTTTATCCCAGCTTGCCGTAAAATTTCTAGACGAGGCAGGATATCCACCAACCAATGAAAATAGACGTTTCCAGAAAGTCCCGCTAACACCGCTACCGTCCCCTCAATTTCAGTTAAGGGGGGAAAGTCTTCTAACTCGAAAATCTGATGTTCCGTTGGATCCTGCTTTTGACAACCGGGTAAAGCACCGGGATACTGGCGGGAAACGTCAGCGAGTAGATAATTATCCGGAGTCACGACAGCGATCGCATTGCACACCATCCAGGAATTCGTTTGCGGTACAATCCACACCCGTCCCTGGGGCACCACCACCACAAATTGAGGCGGTGAATCCTCAGCGATCTCCCTGCCATTTTTACTGTCAAAATGATAGATATCACGTCCCATAAGAATTGGAGACAACTGCCGATAAATGCGATTCAGACAAGGCGCACAGTTCAATCCGCCACATTCTGAGGGAGTTCTGAGATCGTTCGGAAGGGTAACTGAGGGTCCAGTCCTTCCTAGGTGAATAGCAATATAATCACTGCCCTCAAATTTTACCGCCTCAATCCAGTCTCGGCTATTGAGATAAAATCCATCCGGTTGGGTGTGGCGCTTCACCGCGATTCCTTCCCCATCCAAAGATTCCCCTGGGGTTCTCTTATCAAGTTCAGCCCTAATCTTATCCGGGGATAAACGCGGTTCCATCAGGGTTGCTATGTTAGAGACGACTGCGGCAGCATCGAAGCGGTTTTGTTTCGCTAAACACTGACTCAATTGCCCGTAAACCGTTAAATTCTTCGGGTTGATTTGTAACGATTGGTGATAGTACCGTTCCGCCTTTTCATATCCCTTATATTGGAATAAAACATTTCCCCAATGCTGGTAAGTTTGGGCTATATGGCTATAAACTTCGGGAGAATCGGGTTTTGATTGCAGTGCTTTAAGAAATGCAGCACAACTGATTTGAGCGCGATCGCGTTCGTCAAGGGGGCCTGGTCGCTCAGGAATGGTTAAATTGTGTTCCACCCAATCGCAGTAGGATTCGACAAAAGCCGGTTGCAAGGCGATCGCCGTTTGAAAGCACTTCATGGCGGCCTCTAGCTGACCCGCTGCCATCAAAGAATAGCCGCATTCGGTATAAGCGGAGGGATGATTGAGTTTGAGTTCGATACAGCGTTGGAAATAACGAACCGCCTCGGCCTGTTGACCTTCAACCTGCCAAATTTTTCCGGCATTATAATAGGGTAAAACCCAATCCGGCTGCAATGCGATCGCCTTGGCGTAGGCAGATAATGCTTCACCGGGTTTGCCTTGCGCTTGTAATGCTTGGCCGAGGTTGTTCTGTAACGTTGCCCAATGGGGATTCAGGGCGATCGCACGATGGTAAACGGCGATCGCTTCAGAGATTTTGTTTAACTTGACCAGAACGCAACCCAGGTTGCTATAAGCTTTAAGATAATCGGGTTTGAGCCTGATCGCGGTTTGATAGTGTGCTTGTGCATCCTCTAATTTCCCTTGGGCGTTGAGGACCACTCCGAGATTGTAGTAAGATTGAGGATTATCCCCCTGTTGGGCGATCGCCTCAAGATAGCAACGTTGCGCCCCTAGCAAATCTCCCTGTTGGTACAGTTGATTTCCTAAATCGTTATAACTTTCCGATTGGTTTTGCACCCTCAGTTTATCATCATCAAAAAATAAGCCCGATTAGGGTAGACAATGAATGTCCACCCTAATTTTATTTCCTCCTTCGGCTCCTGAACCTGATCTATTTAGAAAATCTCAAAGTTATCCGGATTGAGATCTAGATTCGGATCGATTTGTACCAATGGGACTTCATCCCCTGGATTGCTGCTGGGATTGTAGTACACCAACCCGCTAGTTTGGTCGTAGATAATTTTGGCTTCACTCGCCCCTTCCGCATTGGCATTGAACGCCATCGTCCTAGCAAAATCGGCTTGAGATAAAGTACCCGATTGTAACTGAGCAAAGACTCGACTATCCAACTGAATTTTATCTTCCACCGTAGTAAAATCCGTAATGGTATCCAGACCAAAGATATTACCATTGTCAGCATTAGCAACCGGCACGGCTGTTTCACCCTCTTGTGGGAAATACTCGAAGCGGAACGTATCAGCACCTTCGCCACCTGTTAAGATGTCATTGCCGCGACCACCCAACAAGATATCGTTGCCGATCCCACCATTGATCGAGTCATTGCCTTGACCGCCATCTAAGGTATCGTCTCCCGGGCCACCATCTAAGGTATCCTCCCCTTGGTTGCCGAAGATCAGATCGTTATCGTCGCCGCCGGATACGGAATCGTTGCCCTCGCCGCCATATATGATGTCATTGCCTTGGTCGCCGGATACGGTGTCATTGCCTTTATCTCCAAAGAGCAAGTCTGCACCCACACCGCCTTCAACCCAATCGTCGCCTTGACCACCATAGCCCGTGTCGTCTCCGGCGTCACCCCGAATCGTATCTTGTCCTTGGTTGCCGTGGAGCAGGTCGTTATCGTTTCCACCACTAATATTATCATTACCTTTCCCGGCGAAGACGGTGTCATTGCCGGAGAGGCCACCCATCACATCATTGCCTTCGGTGGCGATGAATAGGTCATTATTAGCAGTGCCAATTAAAAGGTCAGACGTTGCCTGAGCTTGGAATACTGCAGCAGCACCAAAGCGAGCTTGCAGTTGCGCGATCTCTTCGCTGCTAAGTCTGGGTAAATTCCCAGAGTTCCCGTTAGCCGGAACAGTCCCTGGGGAGGGGACCACAGAAGCCCCTCCCGTGCCATCGCCTGGGGTACCTGCATCCACATCTTGGATATCCATGCCGCCAGAACCAGGCGGAGTGAATGGAACCAATGGCTGAATATCGCCTGCTGGAACGATTATGGGAGTTGTGACTTCTGACATAGAGTTGGGGAGTTAGGAATATAGTGCTGTGGTTACAAATGAAAGTACATTTAAATCCAGGCAATCCGCTATGTTTTTTTACATTGGAGACAGACACTTTGATGTTTGAGACTCCTCAGTTATGCTCGTATAAGGCGAGAGCATTGGCGCACAGCCTTTCAATTCAGTTTAAACATTATCAACCTTTTCTTAGGTCATAACATAATAATTGGCAAGGAAGTTCAAAATTATGAAATCTTCATAATTAAATGAGGTGGAATTTCCTACCGGATAATTCTCGATTTGGCGGATGTTTTATCTTTGATCCTCTAATAGACAAAATGGGAAACGTTACGGTATCTACATTAGACCTCTTGCAAAAAAAATCTATGTTATAATTAAAAGTTTTGAATTTTAGACCCCAGAGCCAACTCATAATTGTAAAGTGCTGCCAACAAATTACAACGGAGACCATTCGGCGAAAATTAAGTAAAACTTTTCATCATAGCATAAAATTATTTTGCAAGATGTCTATTATTACACATCAGACAGATAAAATGTAGCCTGATAGTAGATACAGAAGAAAACGCTAAAAATCCCCCCAAAAATAGGACATACAGCTCGTCTCACCCAAAAACTGTCCACTTCTTGCTCTATGGGCCCACCGAAAATGGAATGGTTCTATTTGCAAATGACTTCTTTTTTCCAGGCGATCGGTCATTCCGCAGCAACTGAGCACAAAAGAATGGCCCCTTCAGTTGAGGACATCGGTCAACGACCACCGAAGCGATCGCCTGAGTGAATCCCCAAGACAACTGGCCCCGAATCAAAGCAAAGTTATCTTAGTTGCGATGAAGAAGATTGCCCCTTCGTTCAGGGCGATTGCCTACGGCATAGGGATGAACGAGAAGGTATCGTAATCAATTACGGGACCAGCCCTGGATGATTAATCTTCTATCAAATCTGTGACTAGGTTGGATGGAATTGACAGAGCGATCGCCGTTCCTTGGATATTCGCCGTTGCTCCAATATCCATAGACAGCCGGGACAGCCGGGACAGCTCGGGACAGCACTCAAAAATGAACTGTCCCTCTACAGCCATAACAGTTTCAGCGATTTGGGACTTCCCTTTGATGAGTTACAACTTTATCGCCCAATCACCATCACCAACCCCGTGGTGATGAATGATGCTGTGCAAAACATAGAAAAAACGACCGTCCCAACTGTCCCCGAACGAACCACAAGGGTTTCAGCCGTCCGCACTGCTGTCCACAAGCTGTCCCGGGGAAGTCCCAGTTGAAAATTCTGTCCCAAGTGCTGTCCCGGCAGTCCCACTTCCAGACAGAGCAATGATTTAGTCGGAGATTTGCTGGACATCTTAGGACAATAAAGCATAATACTCAAGAAGATTTGCCACTCAATAATGGATATATAGAGGTTCGGTGGACTCATGAGGTACGTTGCAAAGCCCTCGGATGTTCTGGGCCACCGACGGTTTGGGGCTGCCATCGCGGTACCATACACTTCTGGAGAAACGCTATACAATTAAACCCCAAACCATGCCAAATTTCGTACTCCCACAAACTCAAGAAAGTCCGATTTATGGTAAGATGAAATCATGCCTTACAAAGCCTTCCGTACCAAACTAAAACTCAATGACCGTCAAGCTACCTTGATGGCCAAACACGCGGGATATGCTCGGTTTGTGTTCAATTGGGGATTACACTTATGGATGTCAGCTTATGAAGAAGGACTCAAGCCTACTGTCAACTCTATCAAAAAGGTTTTTACGAATTATGTAAAACCTCAATATCCTTGGATGTCTGAATTGTCTTCTAGAGTTTATCAATATGCCTTTATTAATCTAGGCGATGCCTTTAAGCGCTTCTTCAAAGGAATAAGCAGTTATCCTAAGTTTAAGAAGAAGGGTCATCATGATAGCTTTACTCTTGACAATTGCGGAAAACCATTCAATTTGTCAGGAACTCGCCATAAGATTCCTTTTGTTGGCTGGGTTTCTACATTTGAGGCTGTACCCGAAAGTTGGGTTAAGAAAGTCACCATAATGCGCCAAGCAGGTGACTGGTATATGAGCTTTTTTGTGGAAATTCCCCAAGAAATTACACCTAAATGTCGAGAGAGAATCGGGGTTGACCTAGGAATTAATACTTTAGCGACGGCTAGCGATGGGACAAAATTCTATAATCCCAAGGCATATAAAGCAGCCCGCAAAAAACTAGCTCGATTACAACGTCATTTAAGTCGCAAGGTCAAAGGGTCGAAAAATCGGGCCAAATGCCTCTTAAAAGTCCAAAAGCTACATCAAAGGGTAGCAAATATTCGGCGGGACACCATTCATAAAATCACTACTTTTTTGGCTAAGAACCACAGCCAAGTAGTCATTGAAGATTTGAATGTGTCAGGGATGTTGAAAAATCATTGTTTGGCCGGTTCTATCGCTGATGCCTCATTTTATGAGTTCCGTCGGCAACTAGCTTACAAGGTAGAACGCTATGGTTCAAATTTGATTATTGCCGATAGATTTTATCCATCAAGTCAACTCTGTTCTAATTGCCACCATCGACAAAAAATGCCGTTAAGCCAGCGGACTTTTGAATGTCAGAACTGTGGTCTGAAGATTGATAGAGATTTGAATGCGAGCATAACGTTAGAAAAATCGCCGGGTTCCGACGATTACACTTGTGGACGGGGTGCTGCCGACAGTCCCGGACGAAGCAAGAAATAAACATCAATATCCGGCTATGTCCGGGTTTGTGTAAGTTTTATAGAGCAGAACTATTGGATAATCCAGCGCCCTGATTAACGACCTCGGAGATAAAGGTGTGGCTCATTAGGAAATCTTGGATATTATTGAACACAAATGGAATCGGCAAAGCAGAAGCCAGATGAGCAATTTGGAGCTATCCGAACTCCGAGGCGAGTTTACATTTATGTCCGGTGACTATCCCTCTCTAGGCGGCTCCAAAGAAAACCAACGGATAAGATAGAGTCGATCTCCGCCAAAATTGCCAAGATTAATTCCCAGGCCGATTGGCGTGAACTGCTCAAGGCGAACAAGCATATCAAGGACCAAATCCAATGGGTTTTATGGCGTCATGTTGAGCCACGAGTCCCAACGAGGGTCATGCCATTTATTTGGGGTGATGCCAGTCAGCTTTGTTTAGATTTGAGCAGTCATTAACGAAGTAAGCGCTTATTCATGACCCATTCAACCCAGCTAAACCTTGGTGGTCCAGAGGGTGAATTGGCTCTTGAGAATAATCGCTCTGATTTAACTAGCGGGGAGTTTGAGGGGCGATAAGTCCCGCGCTCTAATCTTCGATTGAGCGTCGGGATACATGGACCCCTCAAGTCAATTAAAGGGTTCGATGCCCTGAAAATTGACAGTAGAATCGTCATGCTATAATATTATCGCCAATTATTTTTACGGTAATGCTCAGAGCAACCAAGTACAGAATTTATCCAACCACCGAGCAAAGACAACACCTTGCTCAGAGTTTTGGTTGCTGTAGATTCGCCTGGAATTATGCTCTCAATCTTACCAACGAAACCTACAAAGCTACAGGGAAGGGTCTAGGGCGTTTTGCCATCCAGAAAGAGATAACTCATCTCAAGAAAGAACATGAATGGATGAAAGAGCCTTATTCTCAGTGTTTACAGGTTGTTGCCCTAAATTTGTCTAGGGCTTTCATCAACTTCTTTGAAGGGAGGGCTGATTATCCTCAATTCAAGTCAAAGCACCGTAACCAATCCATTAGCTATCCTCAGAATGTCTCTATCGTAGAAGATGGCATCAAATTCCCTAAGATGGGGATTATTCATGCTGTTCTACATAGACCTATTGATGGGGCAATCAGAACAGTCACGGTCTCGATGAACGCTAATAGTCAATACTTTGCCTCTGTTCTAGTTGATGATGGGAGAGACATCCCGGAAAAAACGACTGAAGGTAAAGCGGTAGGTATTGATTTAGGATTGACTCATTTTGCTATCACCTCCGATGGGTCTAAATTTGACAACCCCCGTTGGTTGGCTAAACATGAGAAAAATCTAAGAGCCAAACAGAAGCGGCTGTCCAGAAGACAAAAGGGCTCTAACAACCGTAATAAAACCCGCAAACAGGTAGCCGGGGTACATAACAAAATATCTCGATGCCGGTCAGATTTTCACCACAAACTATCGCGCAAGATGGTAGATGAAAACCAAGTCATAGTGGTAGAAAATCTAGCAGTTAAGAACATGGTCAAGAATCACTGTCTCGCCAAGGCTATCAGCCAAGTGGGATGGGGTCAGTTCTGTACTATGCTGAAATACAAAGCAGAGCAAGAAGGGAAAGTTTACTTTGAGGTAGACCGATTCTTTCCTAGCTCTAAAACCTGTAATGTTTGCCTCAATCAAGTCAGAAGCCTTACCCTTGATGTCAGGATTTGGCAGTGCGAAAAATGTCAAACGAAACATGACAGAGACATCAACGCCGCCAAAAATATAAGAGATGAAGGACTGCGGATTTTATCCTCGGGGACCGGGGAAGTCGCCTATCGCCCAGGTGTAAGTCGAGATAGTAGAGGACGCAAGAAATCTACTATTTCGCAATCTGCTGGGTAGGAAGCCGACGGTGTAATCTCTGATTCACCGTTCGGTAGTTCACTGGCTGATTAGATACTATAAATTCGACCAATACGGACGCTCTAACTAGGGCGGGTTTTTCTTGCACTTATAAACTAAACTTGATTTCTTTTTTTCCCCTCCTCTAGTCTTCAGTAGCTCAATGATGGGTCTGACCCCTCACCTGTCTGATTAATGAGAAGAATGGGGAGAGTCGGTGTGGTCATGACACATAGATTGCATAAACTGAAGACCACTGAACACCTGACTGAACACCTTGCTGAAGACCTCTAAGCTATATCCAGCAAAACTTCTGAAGACCCTGAAGACTAAACTCTCTAAAACTTTGCTCAGAAATTAAATGTAGAATTTTACCTTGATATCAGAACTCTACTGAATTTGACTAGAGTTTTGACTCCATCGGGGTTCAGAATCGCTAAACTCTTTACTCAGTAAGCATTGTAAGGTGTTCAGTCAGGTCTTCAGCGTAGTCTTCAAGGTGTTCAGCCTCTAATCATTGTCAGAACTATGGTTTTGTATAGAGATTGCATGATTACAAAGAGAAGGGATTCACCGAGAAGAAGAATTTGGAACAGCAAGATAAGGACCATCCTCCCTTCAGGGGGACTACGATTACAGGTGTTTAACCCACATTCCGCAGGTCTATTTCTATTCTAAATATAGTTTTGGGCCTTTAAAGCCTGAAGGATTGACTCCATAAGGGTTCTGACTTTAAACCACCGGGAAAAATTGGGAGGGCCTTATTGAAAGTAATTTGTACTAAATGGTCGATTAGGGCCTTCGATACAGGCTCAAAACTCCTAAATTCGTTAGGCCCCTATCTGACTTGTGGAATGGAGGTTTTAGATTGGCTTGATAGCGATCGCGTGCAAATTCTTTCAAAAGCAAAAGGAACCCCCTTCTTCTGTGGAGCGATGGGTGATGTCGTCAGTAATAACTTTGCTCTACAGCGTAGCGTCTAGCAGAGAACCATTTACCTTAAGCCAGTTCCTTGCTTTTTCCATGTGTGGAGTTTGGGAGCGAATAATGCCCCAAAAGCGGGGCGTGTGGTTGGGTTCCAAAAAATGGGTTAACTCGTGAATGACCACATAGTTGATGACAAACATGGGAGCTTTGACGAGACGCCAGTTGAAGGTGACGTTATTCTTTGGAGTACAAGACCCCCATCGGTATTTGCTATCGGTAATTTTCGCCTGGTTATAGGAAACTCCAAGACATTCAGCGTAATGGCGAGCCCGAGGCAGAATGACCAGCTTTGCCTGGTTGATATACCATTCTCGGAATATCTCCCCCCGTCGTTTGGACTGATTTTTGGGAACTAGAAAGCAGTTGTTGACGAGTGAAATATGATCCACTGTATCAACTACCTCCAACCGATAATTTTGTCCTAAATAAAGTAAAGACTCTCCGTTGACCAGTTCCTTGCCGGGAGGATGAAGCGGGGGGCGATATTTCTGGATGTGGCGGGTTTTTTCATAGAGCCATTGCTTGCGGGACTCGATGATCGCCTGAATTTTATCCAAACCCGTTCCGGTGGGCGCTTTGACAATAATCGAACGATCGCGCTCAACGGTAATCGTTAATTTCTTGCGTTTTGAAGAGAAAACAACCTCATAGTCAAACTGCATGATCATTCAGCGTACAAAATTCGATCGTTGTTTTTTTCCGCCAGTTCCATGACTTTGGCAATGATCTGCTTTCTGTTTTGAAACAGATCGGGAATATCCCGAAACTCCTGTAACAGCAGAACTTTTTGGATTTCCGCTTCCAGTTTCTTCCGGGACGGGACCCTCTCCCAAAAGCCGGTAAGCTGAAGTTCTTGTTCAACAACGGCGCAAACCTGTTGAGTAAGGGCGACAGACTGAGCGATTCTATCATCATCTAGCTCGGTTTCCCCAAAACACTCCCGTTTTAACATCCGAAAGAAGGGCATCTGCTTTTTCTTGTGCAGCCCATAAGTAGGTTCATTTTCCGCCTCTTTCAGGCGGTGACGTAGTTTTTCTAGTTCTTCGTAGATTTTCTCCCAGTTGTCCTTAAACTGCTCCAATATCTCCGCCAGGGCTGCGGCAAACGAAGCTTGCAGTTCCGGATCGTCGTCCAAGTCGATCTCGATGTGGTCTCGCAAAGCGTGTTCGATCGCGGCGGCTTTGTTCTTGGTGCGTCGGTGGGTAGTGACAACTTCACTCTCGAACTTGTCATCCAAAATCGAGATCGGTTTAACTTTTTGAAAGATCCCTCTCGATTCTAGGTGGGCGTCGGTGATTTGGCAGAGTTTTTCCGGGATGCCCTTCATACTCAGACGGGTGTCTCGGAAGTGGCGGCTTGCCAAAACGTTGATTTCAGCGAGGGCTTTGTAGTTGGTTTGATAATTGAGGGCTGCTTTGGCGGGATAAACCAAGTTGAGGCTGCGGGTCAGTTGCTTGAACGCCTGAATGTACTTGAACCGGATTTCTTCGTCGTAGAACACATCATAGAACGCATCGTAATCGCTTAAATCCTTTAGTCCGTAGCTCTCCAGCAAATCCATGACTGCCCGATAGTCGGTTTCGAGTTGGCGGATCTCCTCCTCGGGGAAGCTGAGGGTTTCTTCGATTTCTCGCTGTTCCCGATCATCGTAGCTGTCGAGCGCCCGTTTGAGATAGTGTCCAATGCCCACATAGTCAACAACAAAGCCCTTTTCTTTGCCTTCCCCGGCGACGCGGTTGACCCGAGCGATCGCCTGCAACAGGTTGTGAGACTGGATTACCTTGTCGAGATACAACACTTGCTCGATGGGGGCGTCGAACCCTGTCAGCAGCATATTATTGACGATGATGATCCCGATGTCCCCCGTCGTGCCTTCTTCTTTACCATCAAAGGGGAGTTTGAAATTTTTGATGATGGTTTTGTGGGTAAAGGAGTTGGTGTAGGGCTTAAAGTCGGGTTTGTCGTTGCCACCCTCAGAAATGACCACATTGGTTTTCAGTCGCTTCAGTCGCTCTAGGTTAATATTGTGGGGGTTGGAAATTTCCAGTTGGCGGATCTCCTCCACAAGTGCCGCGTCTAGGTGTTGTTTGTAACGCACAGCCGCTTCGCGGGAGGTGGCAACAACCTGAGCCTTATAACCGTTGGGGAAAATCTGCCGGACATAGTGGGCAACCATGTCTTTAGCTTTGGCGGCGATAATCGGGTGGGCTTCGAGATAGGCATCACGGGAGCCGTAACCCAGGATTTTTAGGCGTTCTGACAGGGTGTAGTCGCTGAAAACATCCTGAAAATCCGCATCCATCGCGGCGCGATCTCCAACTTCGGCGTTTTGGGTGCGCCCCTCGTAGACAATCTGGAGGGTGACTTTATCCTCGATGGACTCCCTCATCGTGTATTTGTCGATGTAGTCCCCGAACACTTTTTCAGTTTTGTCGATGGGAGTTCCGGTGTAGCCGATCCGGGTGGCGTTAGGCAGGGCGCGATCTAGGTTTGCCGCCAAAAGGGAATATTGGGAGCGGTGCGCCTCGTCGATCATGATTAGGATGTTGGTGCTGGAGTTAAGTTCGGGAAAGGTTTCCTCCAGATCTCGCTCTTGGAATTTGTGGATCATCCCCATTACTAGGTTTGAGGAGTCGCTGCGGAGGAGTTCCTTCAGTTTAGCGATGCTATTGGCCGAGTTGACGGTGAAACCCGCGCCCTTCCCGGTGTCCGAAAGTTGATGTTCGAGGTTGGTGCGATCCGTGATAAAGACAACTTTCCACTGGGAAAGGTTGGGGTGGCGATACATGGCCCTGACCATGAACATCATGGTTAGGGATTTGCCGGAGCCTTGGGTATGCCAGATAATACCGCTTCGCTCCCTGGGGGTTCTGCCGTTGAGCAGACGTTGGACAGCTTTTTTAACAGCCCGAAATTGTTGGTAACGACCGACGATTTTGAGGGTCTCGCCTTTGTCGTTGACACGGAACAGGGTGAAGTTGTGGATAATTTCCAGGAGGTTGGCGCGATCGCACATTCCAGCAACTAGGCGCTGTTGGTCGTTGGGGGAACTGCTGCCGTGATCTAAATCTTCTAGGGTGCGGGGGTAGGGGTCAGCCCAGCGATAAAAGTATTTTTCGGTGCGGGTGGTGATGGTGCCAAATTTGGCTTGATTGCGACAGGTGGCGATGATGAACTGGTTGAAGTAGAACAGTTCGGGGTTGCCCTCGCCTTTGTTCCCGCGCTGTTCGCTGTAGCGCATCATCTGGTCGATCGCCTCGGGGATGGGTTCCTGGGTTTTGGGGGATTTGCACTCAATGACGACGACGGGCAAACCGTTGAGGAACAGGACGATATCGGGAATGATATGATTTTCGGTGCCGAGAATGCGGACTTTGAACTGACAGACAGCGATGTAGCGGTTGTTTGCGGGGCGCTCAAAGTCGATAATTGTGACGTTGGGGCTGGTTTCCCCAGTTTGGCGATTTTCCGAGACACTGGGGTTTAGTTGCAGCAGGTTAAAGATGTGGCCGTTATTTTCTAGGAGGTTATTACTGGGAAAGTGGGCGGTGAGTTGTTTGATAACCTCTTCAGCTTGGTCGTCTTCCAGCCAGGGGTTGATGGTTTGGAGTTGCGATCTCAATACCGGAAACAGAACGACTTGGCGGAAGGTTTCCCGGTAGCTGTCCGAGGGTTTCTGTCCTCTCTCTAGGTCTAAGATTTCCCACCCCAACCCGGCAAGTTGGTCGAGCAAAGGTTTCTCAACATGATTGCGTTCGTCAATTTTAAGAGCTTTGGGAGTTTTGTCGGGTTTCATAATCTGGGTGTTGACTGCTGTTTTAGACAAATCGCCAAGAATTGGATAACAAAATCCGTTTACATCCGTTTATATCCGTTTACATCCGTTTACATCCGTTTATCCGAGGCGATAAAGGGCATTGCGTCCTTTACCTTCTAGGACAATGGCCCCCTTATCCTTAAGTCGCTTGAGCAACATTTTGGCCTGCCCTTCTGATAAACGACACAGATCCATTACTTCAGATCTCCTGATTTGACCATGCTGCTCTACATAACTGATCACCATTTGCTCATGTTGGAGGGCTGAAAATGCCGCTTGACGAGTATATTCGGCTTGATTTCCGGTGGCTTGATAAACAGTCGGGGTAAAGGTATAGGTACGGTTGTTTGTGCCGTGGGCTTGGATCAGACCGAGTTCATTGAGAACTTCGAGCGTTTTGCGAGCTTGAGACGGAGTGCGGTGGATGGCTGTGGCTAGTTGCGCGGCACTGAGTCGCTTGGCTTCGCGGAGTGTGGCTAGGGCAATCAGGCTATCAATGGGGAGAGATTTGCCTTGGCGGTTTTCTTCTTCAACAACAAGGCGGAGAAATTTCAAGTCGGCGTCGGCGGTGGCGAGGTGGAGGACAACGCTAGTGTTACTGGTATCGCTGTAATCGGGGGCGGGTCGTCCAAACCGCAGGAGTCCGCGATAGATGCTATCGATGCCGCGTCCCGATCGCTCTACGATGCCGATCCGTTTCATGGCATCCGCTAGGCACAGATTACGGGGGCGCGGTTCGGTTGTCAGCAAATTGGCGAGGGTGACTCCTTCGACCAAACCGCCTGGGTTACTGACGCTCAGGGCTTCGTCTTCGAGGCGGACATGGACGGCCCCGAGTTGGTGATAGTCGCGATGGATGAGGGCGTTGGCGATCGCTTCCCGAAATGCGCTCATGTCCACTTTAGGAATAGGGACGCGAAACAGCCCGATTTGAATTTCTTGTTCGGGGTTGTAGGGGCGAAAGTTGGTTTCGAGCCAGTCGAGGGCTTTGAGGAGAGGAAAGCGTCGAAATTCGTTAAATCGCACGGCTTCCTGTGCCAAGACTTGAAAGGCGAATTCATGGGTGGGAACTAACTCCCGAAGGGCGGTTTCTCGACCGATGAGGAGCAGTCCGGTGAGGGTGGGGATGCGACTGCCATCGGGTTGGCGGCGGGTGAAGCCCAAGGCTCCATCCAGTGCTTCGTCGTCGAGTTCGAGTAAAGGGCGATCGCCTCCGTAGCTTTGGATGCACTGACGCAACCGATCGCGTTCTAAGGGGTCAAAGTCTTGTAGGGTACTCTCAGCAACGGGTTGGGCGGATACATCGGTCAGACCGAAGCGACTGGCGCGACTAATGCGATCATGGGGCAAGATAGGAACACATTCGGGGGTTTCGTCAGGTTTGAGGCGACGACGTAAATACACGCCGTTACTGGTGGCAATTTCTCCTCTGGCTTGGGGGATTTGGATGCGGGCGACGGTTATGCTCTCTAGGGTAATGGCTTCGACTTGGACAGAGAGAGAGGGGGCGGTTCGCGCTGCCACAAGACCCACTAAATAGTTAAGTTGTGAACGGCTGGAGTGTAGTCCGGTGGGCGTTCCGTCGTCTTCTACACCTAACCACAATTCGCCGCCTTCGGTGTTGGCAAGGCAGGTAATGGCTTCGATTAAATCCCGATCTGACAGTTTGTTTCTGTCGCTTTTAAATTCGACGGTGAGGCTTTCCTGGGCGGGAAGTTGGGGAGTCATGAGTCTGTACCTCCACTGTTTTCCAGTAATGGGGTGACGCGGACTTTCCCGGTTAGGAGGTCTTGCATAAGTCCGGTTTTGAGCGCAGATAGTTTTTGAAGTATTAGCTCTTCATTTGCTTGACTGGAATCTAAGGAATTGTATAGCTCTCCAATTATTCTCTGTTCTTGTGGCTTTGGTGTGGGAATTTTTAAGGGTCTCAATACTTCAAGGTTTATGTTCTTTTGAGCGCTTTGAGGAGCCAATCCATCAAGTACAGGTTTAAAATGACGAATCATCATCTCAACAAAGCGAGTATTATTAGGCTTGAAAACCTTCACACCAACAACACTATCCGGAAAAAACATAGAAATACCCAGAATAGCTGTGTCTGCTATATTCGCCGCGATAGTAACTGCGATCGTATTTTTTGGAAACTCCTTACTTACTAACGTCCCTCTATCATTAAGAGTCTGTGTATATTTGTAAACTATGCGACCAATATGAGAGGTTATATCTCCAGTCTGAATAAAGGGATGGTCACCACCATAAAATTTCGGATCGTTTCGTGGCCGATGAGTAAACTTACCCCGATCAACTTCTGCCAAGTCTGCGAGTGTTTTAACATCCCACTCCACAGGAATACGACCGATCGCACTATCCTTAAACTCGTGGGTTTCTTCGCTGCGAATATTGCCATTTTCGTCGATGCCCTTGGTCAGCAAGTCCTGCATCAGTCCGGTTTTGATGCGCTGCTGTTTGGCGATGAGGACTTCGGTTTGGGCGATAGCGCGATCGACTGTAGAGAGAACCTCGGCAATTTTTTCCTGCTCTTTTTTGTCCTGCGGATGATAAACAATAAATCGTTTAACTGCACTAGCACTTAAATTGCTTTGCGTTGTTTGAGAAGATAAATTTATAACTGAATCATGAATATACTCCAACCAGTAGTAAAGATATTCTTGCTTGATTAACTCGTCATCAACAATCATTGCCAGTATCGCCTGATTGGTTGCAACCCGCAGTGTATTGATTCGGACTAGACCTAATGTTGCATATATTGAATAGAGTAAAGAATTTTCTGGCACTAACCAAGCGTTCGACTTTTTCAATCCTTCATTTGTTATTCTTTTTGTAGTATTTAATAAATATTTTTGGCTTCCGCTCATGTCTTCGATTGTAACAAAAGGAATCTCTCCATTATAAAAAGATTCTTTCGACGTATCTGGAGTACCCCCAGATTTCATAACTTTTACAAGAGAAATTAAATTATTTTTTCTCCAAATTTCTGTGGTCATAACTCCAAATACCCCAACTTACTCAAATACTCATTTAACGTCTTCAGCGTCTCCTCCCGTTCCGCCTCCAACTCCTGACTCGATACCGCATATTTATCCCAAAACTTCTCAACCAAAGCAATCAGCGATCGCTTCTCCACATTCAAATACCGAGTTAACTGCTCCTTCACCCAGTCGTAAAGTTTCCTCAAAATCAACGTTTTCGCTTCTTCCTGGGTCAGTTGTCCGCCACTCTGAGTCATAAAGTCATCGACCCGCTTGAGTCGTTCCTCCAGCGCCGTTTTATCCTTAGTCAGAGCATTGATTTTTTTCTTGTCCTTTTTGTTGTCCGAGTCGAGTTCCACAAGCTGCTCTTGGACTTGCTCGATCAACTGGTCGATTTCCAGTTTTATCTCGCGATCGCCGACCCGCTTCAACTGCAGTTTTTGCTCAAATTCCGTTTTTTCCTCTTTCAGCTTCGATTTTAGGGTTTTGACGCCCTTTTCTAGCCTGATAATCCCATCATATTCGGCTTTAGAGCGCTCATATTCCCGCTTTGCAGATGCTCCCGATGCCCCTTTTAAATCATCCATCAACGCCTTCAATTCCTTCTTAATTGAAGCCACCGTTACCGTTTCATCCTCGTCTGGTTCGTAATTCGCCACCTCCTGGGCTGACTCCACCGCCTCGCTTAACTCTCCCTGAGCTGCACTAATTTGGCTTTCCAAATCCTCGATCGCCTTAGTTTCCCCCCGGAAAAACTCGTCAATCAAATAATCGTCAGGAATCAGAGAATGATGCCAACCCGTGTTAACAATCGTTTTCAGGTCGTAGCGGATTTGCTGCCACCAGTTCACAAACACCCCGGCAGACTTAAACTCATCCAACACCCCCAACGGGATTAACTGCTGTTTCAGCCCCGCCAGCAACTCCCTCCGCACCTCCGGCATATTCTTCCCCTCTCCCAACTGGGCAAAATCATCCCTCGCCACCTGCCACCAGCTTTCTAGGGTGTCGTAATGTCCGTTGATGATATTCTGCAAATGCTCGTCTGCCTCCAATGTCGTTTTAATCGCCGACTTTTGGGCGATCGCCTCTTGAAATGCCAGATATCCCGGACGCAATGGCTCGAACAGCCTATCAGGATCGACTCCGAAGCGATCAAACTCACCCGCCTGGGCTATAACTTCCGCCTGGGGAATACCGCCCATCAGGTGGGCTGTGACATCCTCCGGTTCCGGTTCCGGCGTGTTATCGACATAACGGCGAATGTTGAGGTTGTAGTCGTGCTCTTCCGCGATTTCCTGCTTGCTCACCAACCGGCTGTATTTGGGATACTCCAACTTTTGAGTGAAGACATAATCGATTTTCTCGATATCTTCCGGGCGTAGCTTGTTCTGTGCCTTGCCCTCGGCATATTCGCGATCGGCGTTGATAAACAGAATTTTGTCTTGCAGTTCGTCCGGCTTGCTCTTGTTCACCACCAACACGCAGGCAGGGATACCCGTCCCGTAAAACAGTCCCGAAGGCAAGCTGATAATCGCCTCAATCACATCCCTTTCAATCATCTCCTCGCGGATTAGCTTCTCTTTCCCGCCCCGAAACAGAACCCCGTGGGGCATGATGGTCGCCATCCGTCCCGTCGTCTTCAGACTGGCGATCATGTGCTGCACGAACATCAAATCAGCCTTTTTTCCCGTCTCCGGGCAGAATTCCCAGAACCGATTTCTAAATTCCAGATTGGCGCGGCTGTAGTTCTGGGAAAAGGGGGGATTTGCCAGAACGCGATCGAACTTGCGGAGTTGTCCGTTCTCCACAATCTGCGGGTTTTCTAGGGTATCGCCGTTTTCAATCGTGAAATTGGTGATGTTATGCAGGATTAGGTTCATGTTGCAGATAGACCAGACCGTGCCGTTGGAATCCTGTCCGTAGAGTGCCAAATCCTTCGGGTCTTGTCCCTGTTCTTCCACATACTGATAGGACTGGATGAGAAAGCCCCCAGAGCCTACTGTCGGGTCATAAATGGTATTTCCCGCTTCCGGTTTAACCAGTTGCACCAACAGCCGCACCACTTCCGCAGGGGTGTAAAATTCTCCGCCCTTCTTCCCGGCGCTATCCGCGAAAAACTTAATCAGGTATTCGTAAGCCGCCCCCAGCAGGTCGGGAAACTCAAAATTCTCGTTGACCAGAACAAACCCAGGTTGGTTGAAATGGTCGATTAAGTCCTTCCATTTCTGGTCGGGAATTTTCGTCTTTCCCTTGATCGCATTGAAGTTGATATTATTTTTGAGCACCCCCACCAGGGCATCGTTAGCATCTTCCACAGCAGCGAGGGCTTTGTTGAGCATATCCCCGATATTCTGCTTGAGGTGCTTGATTGCCGGGACTTGTACCCAGTTACCGTCCTTATCCTCATCTAGCCAAGGCTCATGCCAACGGGCGCGGGGCGGCACGAAAAAGGTGGCTCCGTAGGATTGGGGGTCTTCGAGCAATTCCGCCACCATTTCCTCGTCCAGGTGGGCATACTCGCGCTTGATTTCTTTCCGTTTGCAGTCGAACTCGTCCGACAACCGCTTCAAGAACAGCATCCCGAAGATGAATTCTTTGAATTCGGATGCGTCCATCTTGCCGCGTAATATATCGGCGGCTCTGAACAGAAAGCCTTCAAGTTGGGAAAGAGTAATCTTTTCGTACTGCAAGGTATCGCCTTTTCTAAAACTGGGTAGTTGCTCCTGTTTTATTAAAACTCAATATCCGTCCCTTCTCGATTTATAGCCGCAAAACTTTAAATTTCCCCAAAACGGGCCGTGCATAAAAGGGGCCTATCCTACCGAGGCACGAGACTTTGCTATTGTGCTGATTCGGGAATGCGATCGCCTCACACTCAGCCCAAACCGTTTCTGAGTAAAAACCCACAGCAACGATGGCGGCAACTGACAAACTCCGCGATCGCCCTTGGCATTGAGGGCCGTCGTTGACTCCATCTCAACTCCTGAAGATGAGGGTCCCATTGCCTCCTGCCAACGTTAATAAATTGTCGATACCATTCAACTCTTTAGAAGGCTAGGATACTTGAATGCTAAACAAAATGATTTTGCCAACGGAGCAAATGGACATTCAAAAGCCTGAAATTATCTGCCATCTTGACAAGTTGATGCAGCAACGGGGACTCACCCAACAACAGTTAAGCGAGGACACCGGAATTGCTCCGGCAGGTATCCGCGCTTATCAGTACAATAGCTTCCGCAGGATAGACATGGCAACACTTTCAACCATCGCCGGATACTTTCAATTAAAGACTTTCGATGATTTATTCTCAATGGTTTACAAAGAACATCCAAAAAATCCTTGACGAAAAATTAGCATGGTAGTATGCTAGTCTATTATGTAAAGTGATGACCGGCGCGATCGCCTTCCAAAGCAAAACCCCTTAGTGGGATGGGTCTAATCTACTATCCTAGATAGTTAGATAGCTAAAATCCAAGACCATCCAAAAGGACTAACCAGTGGGAAGAGAAATCAAATGCAACCTAGACCAATTTATGGCCAGCAAAGGACTCACCCAACTTGACTTAAAAAGAGAAACCGGCTTGAGTCCCATCACAGTTCGGGCCTTGCAGAATAACCGCTTTAGTCGAATCGACAAGGCCAGCTTAGAAAAGCTACTTGATTTCTTTGAGGTTGACTCCCTCGACCAATTCTTTACAATTCTTCACAACGAAGATGTGTAAATAAGTACACATCTAGTTTAAGCTACAAAAAAGAGCGGTACTACCCGCCCTAAACAACATAAATACTGCATCAACCCTATCATGAATAGCCTACAAGCATCTACAGCTAAACCGTTTTTTACCTCGATTCCGCTAAACCTCCGTTTAGATTACGACTACAGTAATTTGGGTTTCCAGGAACTCCAAACGATAGCCTAGGAGAGGTTAAAACAGTTTTTCAGCCGTTCATTGGATCCGGAGAGATTAGTCGATTAAAATACTATCCGTCACCTAAAAGGCGGATTGTTCATGGATAATTCCAACAAACGACAACCACCCCCACTCCCAGATGAACGCCCTGCCGTACTTAAGTTTGGTTCAGAGATTGAAATCGTCTGCAATTTAGACGCCATCATGCAATCCCGGGGAATCAGTCAAATGGCCCTAAGCCAGGAAACCGGACTCTCGGCAAGCGTGATTCGTTCTTATCAACGCAATTCAGCCCGACGCTGGGATGCAGGAACGATTCAGGCATTGATTGCATACTTTCATCTCTCCAGTCTAGACGAACTGTTTACAATTCGTTATAAAAAAGGGGTGACAGACAAACTATAGTTTACTATAGTTTAACAAGAGCGACAAAAAAGAGCGGTACCACCCGCCCTAGCCATAAATATTTCTAAGGTCATCATACCATGAATAGCCTGCAAGCATCTACAGCTAAACCCTGTTTTAGCTCAATTCCGCTAAACCTGCGTTTAGAGTACGACTACAGTAATTTTGGTTCACAGGAACTCCAAACGATAGCCCTGGAGACCTTACAACAATTTTTCGGATTTGTTCACCACACTTTTGTTAGGGGCCTAGAGATTGGGCGCAGTTTCCGGCAAATCCTCCAAGAACTTTGCGAAGAGAATGGTTCGACCGAAGGGGCTCAACTGTTTGACGAGTGGCTAGAATCCTCCGACTTCGGGGGTTCGACTTGGATGGCCCGGTCGCTCATCCAAGTTTCCCAATGGTTTGATAGCCAACGTCAACGCATCCAGAAGCTCATCCTCAACTCGGTCCAATCCTGGTCCATCAGCGCTGTCAAAGAACTTACTAAAATTAGCGATGAGCACCTGCTCGTAAAATTGCTCAAATCGGGCAAACAAACCGTCGCCAGCATCCGTCAGACCCGGAAAACGATTACTTTAGGACAGCCCGCCACCCTTGCCGATTGGCGTTTAATTTCCTACGCTTCTTGCGAAATGGATGAGGAAAGTTTAGCGACCCTGCAAGCAGAGGCGTTACGTCTAGCTCAAATGTCCCAACCGAACGCTGCCGAGTCGGTGGTCCTCACCGACCATCTGGTTGAAGCGGTCCAAACCTTGACTGAGTGGAATATTTCCAAACTAATCAAACCCCAACATAAACGCAAAACTAACCCGGCGATTAGCGCCTTCCTCTCCAACTGTGGTGACCCCAATGAAGTAGTCCCGGAAGCGCAACTCCAATGGATAGAGCGCGGGTTGGGGTTGGACGCCAAGGCTTCCCAAGAATTTCGGGCTTGCGTCCAGAATTTAGCCCAAGCTGAAGCAGGAAACTCGGGCAAGGCCGTAGCCAAGCATCATCATCTCCAACAAGCCTTAGCCCAACAAAAACTCGCTCCAGCCGTCCCCAAATCTTCAGACCGAATGGCGCAACTGGAACGGCAAGTTCGGGACCTTTCGGCGCAACTCAAGGAAGCCGACAAAGCGATGGCCCTGATTCATGCACTCCAAGCCCAGCGCGATCGCCTCGAACAAGAAAACCAAGAACTCCAAGGACTTATCCAGGAAAATGCCCAGAAAGATTTAGAGATTCACCTACTCCAACAACAATTAGCTCAAGTCGAAGCCACCCGGTCTGATGCAGTCCTGGAGCAGTTAAGACAGCAGAATCAACAACTGCTAAGTCAACTTGACCAAACCCAGCAACGTTACGACGCTCTAACTTCAGAGATGGCGGCATCCAAACAAAATATGAAGTACAGCGATAATTCAACTTTGGTCGCCAAAGTCATGGCCTTAGAAGCCGAATTAGCCGAACAAACACAAAACTCCCAACAACCAACCACCCCCGCACAAAATCCCCAGGTTGAAACTTATAAATCGCTCCTGGCGCAAATGGCTCATCCCATCCCCGCTTCTCCCGTCAACGAAGGCGATCGGGTCTTGGTCGTCAAACCGGAACATCCAGCAACCGGGGAATTTGTCACCGTAACAACTGAACCCGATTCCGTAAATTTTGTGAACATTCAAACCGATGCCGGTGCCACCTGGCATATCTGCGCGGAAGATTTGCGTTTGGAAGCAATGTTGGGCGATAGTGGCCTGGATTCTATTTCCGAAACCTTTGCCGCTGCTGCCTCGAAACAACGCCTTCCCGGTTGGACAGAAAAGGGTTATCGCAGCCCTTATGGGTTGTTCTATCGCGGTTGGGCGGCGATCGCCCAGTTTGCTGAGTCGGTCTTGCAATCGGAGTCAGCGGTGTTCATGGGGTAGCTCACAATAGAGTTGGGCCGAATCAGGAACGAGTGGGGAGTTTACGCTCCAATCGGATGGCCTATTTTGGTCTAATCTTGATGAGTTCATTGGTTCTAGCAACGGGGTCCCTCTTCGCTTTTTCTTGAGTCTTTTCATGTGGGCAATCTGCAATCTTTTATTTATTAAGAATTAAAGACAAGCAAAAAATTGTTAATATGAAATATATTATAGGCAGTATCTAAGATTAGTTTGGATTGTTAAAGCAATCCGAACCATAAAGTAATTGCCTAGAACCATCAGGTTTATATTGAACACAATAACCATCTCTGGCTCTCCACCAATCAATTGCTAAAGCAATCACGACTATTAAAACTAAAGTGATGGGTACAGTAATCATTAATAATTTTCTGACCTTCAACCAATTAACTTGTTGCATAAGGATGAGATTTAGTGACCGTATCAAGATTAGTAGCCAGTCGATAAAATTTATCACCAGCTTCTATTAATTCAAATTCAGTAGTCAACTCAGCCCAAACTGTAGGATTCAATCCCCCCTCATAATTATGAACAAATTGACTTTCTTGATGACAACGTTGTTTCAAAATATCCAAATCACTCGGTAACCAGAAATCTTTCATACAACGTTGTGTAGCTTCGGAAGCAGGAGTTTGGAGAAGTTGTTGCATCGGGTCATTAATCCAAAGTTGTCGGTCAGTCATCATCTCCACCAAAGCCATAGGTCTTTCAGATTCGACCATCCGATTAAGAATTTGAATCAATGTTTTGTTTAAACAAATGTCCCCATTAAATATCCAATTTTCATCTCGGGTAACTGGTTTAGATTCAGGTTGTTCTTCAGCTAAACTTACGGGAACTCGAAAAACACGAAAACCTTGGCTGACCGGGCATTTGATGAAGGCTTCTTTGGAACGAAGTCTTACAGCCCAAGTGGCGATCGCTGCTGGTTGTTTCAATAAGTTCCTGGCTACTTCTACTGAATCACATAATAAAGTTAATCCTTGTTCGTTTAATATCACATCGCAATCATTTGGGAAGTTGTTCATAATCTTTAACTTGTTGATAACCGTTAAGCAATTTAGCTAAATCTTCATAATTCATATCCAAAGCCGAAGCAAGTTGAATAATCTCGCCTTGGGTAGGGGGACGGTCACCTTGAATTAATTGCTGTAAATCATCAAGAGGAATCAGAGAATTGTCGGATAATTCGGACAAATCCAGCCCACTGAGTAAATCTGGGAGTGTTGGTGAATCGTAGTCTAGCCGATTTTTAGCCAAATTCAGAGCTTTAGAGGCAATGAGGACTAGGACCTTGGGACTGAACTGGGGAAGACTACGGAGGATTTCACCATATTCTATTTTTTTTTGAGGGACTGTCGGCAATTGTAACTCTTGTCTGCCCAGGCGTTCGATTATTTCACTAATGGATAGACTCAGACGTTTACCCAAAGCTTTAAGGCCCTTATATCCTGTTGGAGTTAAGGATGCGTTCAGTCTGGCTGTTTTCGGTTCATCCCAAATACTGCCCTCATCCTTCATTGATTTTTTGCCTTTGCGCCTCGACATAATTGCCTCTGAATCCTTTCTACGTCTTTATCCTATCCTTTTTTCCTCCTTACTTCTTTTAGCTCTTATGTAAAGATTTTTTTCGGGAATAGACAAAAAAGAGGAGAGGTGCTAAGGTAATACATAAGACTAAGACAAAAAAGACCAGGCGTAATACATAAAAGCTGGAGAGGAAAGGTCAATAACCCGTCAGCAAGTCTTTGACTCTGCTGAGGGCTTGAAAAACAGCCCACGTTGACCAGCCTGAGTGTCTAGCACACTACGTTAGCGGCAAGCGTTAAAGTTCCTACCCTAGAATGCGTGCCAGTTCTAGGCTCTAGAAGTTGGTAGTTAAACCGGGAGCCTCGGGTGAGTAGCCGTGCTACCAGCAAAGTACCGACCGTTAACATTGGCGAGGCAAACGTTTACCCCAGAAATGGGAGTTGGGGACAACCTTATCCCCTCATGAGGGGCAACCATACCCCTCCACCAACATTATTCGAGGAAAATGGTTTATATGCTGTCTGTTTTCCTCTCACCGTTATAAATAACGGGAGTCCCCAACAGCTAATTAACTAATTGACGATGGAGCCACCAGAAAAAGCCAAAGCAATATCTGTATATGAGTTCTGCCGGAAATGGATGCCGGTACTATACAAAAAAAAGCTGTATCAACCTAGTTGTGGCCTAAAATACCCAGGGGATATAGGTTTTGTTCAACAAGCGGCTGTGTTTTTAGCTGAACTCCTACCAGAAACCGGGTCAGTATCTTCATATAAAAATTATTTGAGTGGAAGACAAGAAGATACACCGACCCAAAAAATGTTGGAAGTATTATTAGGACAATTGGACTATATGTGGTCCAGCACAAATAGAATCAACTTGATAAGCCCCTTGTCAGATTCATTAGAAATGTTCTGCAAAAAATGGAGTAAAATATGGTGGCTAAAACCAAGTTACTCTAAAAGTGATATGGCAAGATTCATTTCATGGATATTGGCAATGTCACCTAAAGATTGTTTGAATTTGATAGATAGCTATAATTTCCGAAACGCTACTAGAATCAGACTTTTGCTCTTTTATCTGGCTGCTCTTGAAGAATCTTGGCACTTGTATTTATATCATTTACATCTCTCCACAAACACTTTTCGTAAAAGAGCTTAAATTAAAGAGCTTAAATTTTCAACTCCTTTTATGGCTCCTCTCATGGAGCCATTTTTTTATCCATTTTTTCTATCCCTTTTCTCCAATAAATTTTTGACCTATATAATTTCCTTGGTCATTTTTCTAATTTTTACCTTATCCTAGACTTGTTTTTTCCCTGCTACAGCATTTATTTCTTTAATTATCACTGATTTTTAACCAAACTTGTTTACCTTTTTATGACTTGTTTATAACATTGACACAGTTAGACATCATATTTACTCAACCTACTCCATCGCATGAGGTCACACCTATGACATAGTTTATCCTCAACTTAGTCTCATAACACCAGTAACAACAACAAAAATATCTTGATGTTTCTAAGAAACAAAAACAAAAATCTGATGATGTTATTAGCCAAATGTATGCAATCAAAGTAGCACCCACAGAAGCCTTGACTCTTAATCAAGACAAATCAGTAATCAATACTCAACCAATTTATCCCCAAACATCAACCTCGGAAACGACCTCAGAAACGACCCCGGGAACAACACAGGTAAAAAATGAGGAAGAAAAAGAGTGGATATTATGGGGAAAAAAGATAAATCCGCAAGCATATAACTCAAATATTTTATGGGGAGTACAGGCTTGCAAAAGTAGATACAGAGCCACCTACAATTCATTGGTGGATTTCAGACGAGCGATGGGTGTACCGGCATCAGGACGAGGGGCATTCACAGCTAACCAAATAATCAAAATGGACTGTGGATGGGTAGCTTCAAGAATGCAAAATCCCCGTATCACTAGGAGAGAATTCCTAAAACTTTGGGAGGATTATCTTTCTTTTCCACCAGAAGGCAGATTAATTGAATATTTTCAAGATGTCTACAGAGTCTCATTTCCTGAATATCTGGTCGAAACTCAAAATTCGGATTTCCTGGAATCTCTACCAGTTTCTGCTGTGCTCGTTTATTGCTCTGCTTATCTCAATCAAAAAACCTCAACTCAACAATCAGGAGATTAATCAATCATGGATAAAGTAATCTTGCTCTCAGAATTAGCCGAATCAGTTAAGGTGATTGAAGGTGACCTCATTGAATTTTTCACAATCTTAGGCTTCTCTCTTTCCAAAAATAAAGGCAAAACTACGGTAACCGGCAATCTCCAAACTGAAGAAGGTGAACTCGATGCAGTTCAGACCGCAAGACAATTTGTGGATTTGGCAGAAAAACTTAGTCAGGAAACTAATACTAAAGTCTCAATCGTAGACTTAGCCAATCAAGTTAAATCAAATCAAGCTAAATCTACTCAAGCTAAATCTACTCATTCCTCTTTGCCCCCAGCTAATTCTGAACCAACCGAACCAATGGACGATGAATTAAAAAGTTCTGATGATGATGTAGACCCTGAAGTAGAACCATTAGTAGAACCTGAAAAGGAGAATATTTATAACCAAGTACAAGGAGCCAAACAATTCTCAGTCAAAAGTTCTGATTCAAAAGCCTTAGATACTTATGGCTCATTGCTTGAACATTTGGCTGCTCAAAATGAAGCAATGGCTCCAGTCATCGCTCTGATAGCTGCTGAAGATTTAATGAAAAAAGCTCGCAACATCAATCCATTTACTGACCCTCGAACCAAAGGATTCTTTGAAGAGTTAAAAAAAAGGGAAGCGGGGCAGTTGATGGACGTATTGCAAGCCAATCCAGATGGTCAACAAGTCGAAGTCATGGAATTGGGAGAATTTATGAGGAATCGGCTTTGTCAAAAATCAACGAATGCCTTACCAGAGAGTACCAGTTAAATTCTGAAGTGGTTGATTGGATTGAATCTTATATCCATCAATCCGTTATCCAATCAGAAGTCAAAATACAAACAAAATTAGAATTTGCTGGTTGGTGTGCGATCGCCTCTATCGGAATTAATACCTTATCCATAACAACGATGACCACAATTGCTGTAGCTATTAAGCCAACTGAATTACCTAAGCAATTAATACAAGGTGGAATCTTAGGTCTTTGTTTAGGAGCGATCGCCTCAATCAGTTTCATCAAATACTCAATTACACAAATCAGAAAAATTCGATGAAATCATTGCTGAAAACTCTCAAAAATCGTGCCAGACATCTAGCAATTGGAGTAACTTGGTCAAGTCTAGTTGGAGCTATTACAGGATGTATTGCTTATGGAACGATGGCAGTAGCATTTAGTCCAGCAATGGTAGTAGGAGGTTTAGTAGTTGGGGCTTTTGTTGTTCCTTTGATTGAATATTTGTTTCAGTCCGATACTTTGAATCCTCAATGGTACGAAGAAGCCTCCAATATTGTTCACTATTAATCCCACTCATTCAACCAGAGGTAATTATGACAGTCGCCGGAATTGAAACTTATTTTGATGATTCCCTAACTCCGGAATCTAATTGGAAAAATTGGATAGTTACTGACCTAAAACCCAGTTTCTTGAATATTTTGCTTAATAAATATGTCATGACAACATTGGCAATAGCACTATCTAGTTTGTTCTTGGGAGCAATTGCTCTTGTTCAATCTCAAGCTCAGTTAGTACCATCTCCTACTAATGTTGCTGAAATTGATGCAAGAAATTGTGATGCAACATCCATTGCTTGTCTCAATGCCATCCGTACCCAAGCTCAAAACCAACTACAAAATAAACAACTGACCGAAGCCTCGAAAATAACTCAATTCGACCTAAATCCAAACAATCCCACAGAAATGGGGTTGATGCAAATGGTTATGAATAACGAGGCAATAGCATTCAATGCAAGAGTCCAACAAGTTCGGGGCGATCGCAATGACCCAAACTATGGTCTGCATCCAGAAACGATTCGGAATAATAGCATAACTACTGCTGTTAAAAAAATTGCTCTGGCTGCTGGTGGTGAATCTTCAACCTTAGTCTGGAAAGACTCAGGGGCTGTCAAAACTGATTCATCAGGGAAACCAATTTTAGATGAAAATGGGGAAACTCAACAAAAAGTTTTCTATGAAAAACTTTCTCCCCACATGACCCAAGTAATTGGAATTGTTCAATTACTGGTAATCAACAGTTCGAGAAATTCCAATATTCCTCAGTCTGATTCAATAGCAGTCGCCCTTGACCTGATAAACGGACAACAAGACATTAAAAACTCCGTTATTTCCTTACTCAGACTGCAAGGTTTAGACCAAGTAGCCAATCAACTTGAACAACAAGATATGTATGGTCGTGAGGTGGTTCCAAGTCTTACTGAACAATTGCAAGAAAATTCTCAAGAAAATTCTCAAGAAACAGACTACTACAATCCATTTCCGGGAGGATTATGATGAATTTGAAATGGTTGGCAATGGCTCCGGTTAGTTTGATTATAGGCAGTTGGATGTTTGCAACGAGCTTTGAATCGACTGGGCCAGTCCCAGTTTTGACCAACGCCTACAATAATCAAACCCAGGAAGTCTCCTTTGGGGTTCCTGATACTGCACGAAGGATTTTGCAATGGGGTGGAATGGCGATCGCTCTCGGTGGAACTGCTGCTGCTACCTTCCTTTCTTTAGGTGATAAGCAAAAAATATCTGATAAGCAAAAAACATCTGATAAGCAAAAAACATCATCTTCCTCTCAATCACATCGTACTCAACCCCAAACTCAACCCCAAACTCAACCCTCTACTCGTCCCTCTACTCAACCCTTTACTCGTCCCCTTACTCGTCCCCCTGTTCATCTTCCTACTCATTCAAAAGAGGATATTGAATTTGATGTATGGAGGTCTGGTGCTGATGTTTCTTCTGATGTTTCTGAAATTGATTTGACTGAATCAACTGATTATCTGACTGAAACATCTCATGTTTCTAAACCCGATTACTATTCATTTGATGAAAATAACGATGATGTACCTGATGAAGTTGATGTATCTGATGAAGTTGATGAAATCTCACCCATTGTTTTATCAGGATATGCCCCAAGCAAACCAACCAAAAAACCCTCCAAAGAACCTAATCTGCTGAAAGAAGCAGCACTTTATGGTTCAGGACTAAACCTGAACAAAATCAAAGGACATCTATTAATTCCCGCCACAACCCAGTCGGGCAAAACAAGTACACTGTGCGGAATGATTCGAGAAGTCGTTCAAGTTTGTCCTGATGTGATTTGGAACGGAGTTGACCCAAAAGGTAGTGTGTTTTTAGGGTTGGAAAGATTATCTCATCCAGATGGGTTTCCAGTGATTGTTAGTGTTGAACTCGATAACCCTTACCAGGGAATTATGAATACTATCACTCTCCTCAGACGAGCCATGTCTGAACAAACTAACAGGAAACGAATCAGACAAAAAGCTCGGCAAACTCGTCAACCTTATAATCCAACCCCTTACGTCGTCATTTTAGACGAATGGCCGACATTATTGAAGGCTGCCAAAGATTGTGACCCGAAAGCCCAAAGAACAATTATCCAACTTGCTGAAAGTTTGGCTTTTGTTGGGTTAGAAGATAATATCTTTCTTTGGATTATTGCTCAATCTCCATTTGTCAAACAGTTGGGTTTTGATGTCTCAGTTTCAGCCCAACTGACAACTTTTGCAATTGGTCGAGCATTTAATCCAAAATCCATTGAACTTTGTCGCCAATCAATCAATCGGTCACTTTCCGATAAAAATCAACGACTCAAGCTCTTTCACCAACTAAATACTATGGGTGAAGCTCGTCCCTATCATCCCATATTTTTCTTTAGTTCCCGAAATCAAATGTCCTATGCTCCAGATTTATCCAACATTCAAGAACAATTGATTTTTCATCCTGATGATTCACAACCAATCAATGATTCACTAGATGATTCACCCTATAAACCACTGAATATAACACCTGAACATCTCGAAATAATGCAACGAGCTAGTTCAACTCCAGTAGATTCACCCGGAGATTTACCAGTAGATTCCCCAATAGATTTATCTATTGAATTTAATCAATTTATTGAAAGATTTCGGACTAATGAAGAATAAATAATGAAGACAATGAAAACTCAACAATTTATTCAATTTAGTAGACCTCCTCCTATCAGACAATTCTGAGTATCCTTCTCATATAATCTATCCTTCTCATAATCATCTACAGGGAGAAAGTCATGAATTCTTATCCAGAAGCAGAATCACAAGGTTTACAAGATGCTCAAAATCAATTGAAAAAAGCTAGAAAAATAACTGAAGATGCTCTTGAAGCTCTTGACCGTGCAGGTCATAGTGCCTCATCCCGTTTGAAAGGTGCACCTGATGCTATGACAAATGGTGCTACTCAAGCCGTACAAACTATTACTGATACGGTAGGAACTACTCTAAAATACTCAAATCCTAAACACCCTTTCAAAACTATTGGGTATTGGGCAATGGGTATTGGTCTCTATGTTATTGCACTTGCTGTTTTCAATGCTTGTCAAGGTGTTGTTTCAGGAGTGGCTAGTGATAAACCTTTACCACATAATGCCCCAGCATCTGCCAAAGCATCTAATGCAACAGTACGAGGACTCAAATTGGTTACTAACTTAGGTAGTCCTTTGGTTGAAGAATTTGATGGGGCTTACCGAACCCAGCTTGTTAATCAATCTCAACAACAATTTGCTGGTCAAAATGCTCAACCAATTCCTTTAGACCGTAGTCGTAACATCGTTGTTCAAACCAATTTACAACGCTATCAAGGTCAATAATTCTAACTACAACAAGCGACGGTTATCTCAAATTGTTCGCTTGTTGTTCCTTCTAGGAGAAATTATCATGAACTCAAATCCAATTCAAAACTTAACTGATAAAAATGGCAATCCTTTGAAAGGTGCAGCTTTACAAGCTAGACTGACTGCCCTTCAAAAAAAAGAAATCGAAATCAAAGCTCGTGAATATTTACAAACAAATCCCATTTCTTGTTGGAATGAAATAGATACAGAAGATAAAATTCAAATTCTCGTATCTCTCAATAATTTAATTGAGGATTCTTCGCCTTCAGATATTAACATTCAAACTATTGATCAGCAAACTCAAATAAAATGGGCAGAACTTCCAATTTTTCAATTAATTAAAGCATCAGGATATTTATTAGCCATCGCCGGAGGAACCATTTTATTATTTCTGACAATCAAAGGAGGTGAAATATCAGATGTTAAAGAGGCAGGAACAACATTGGGCGCAGGAATCGCTCTTATCAAATTTTGTTACGACCAAGAAGATACAGAAAAATGAAGCAATTCATAATCATTCCTAGAATACAAGGTTTGCTTGTTTTGCTCATGCTGATTCTGTTCGGGCTAGACCTGGCTAAACCAGGAATTGGTCAATTTGCACTCATCCCAAGTTGGAAACAATCCGCCCAAACCAGTATTCCGAAAATTCCAAACTCACTCCCAATTCCTTCTATTCCCGCCATTCGGACTCAAACTGCCACCCCTTCAGCCGCACCGAACAAACCCACTCAACCCCCACCACAACGAGCCAACTGCACAGTGGTCGAAACCTATGCCGGTCAATGTCAACCAATATGAACCAAACCTCACTTGATATACTGCAACGTCTCCCAGATGAGTTTCAATATCGCGAACTCAAAGGGATTGAACTGCGAACCGAGCGCCAAAGCCAAGAACAACGCGAACGCACTGAAGCCGAAAATCAACAATGGATTGCTCATTGGGAATCCCAGGCAACGGACAAGGAACGAGCAAGGGCACAATATCAAGCAGCAGTGAATCGGGGTCAGGCTGTCTGTGCGATCGCCAGTTTGATTTTGCTCTCGTTCATGCTGATTCCGGGACTCAACCGAATGGCAGAACGCACCCTCAAACTTTACGAGTGGACTCATTCACCGGCAACCACGACGGCAACCACGGTAACCAATGCTCACCCCTACTCCAACAAGACAACGGCTCCGGTTGCTCAGGCAAAAGTTGTCCCGTTCCGGCCACTAAAACAACATCGCGGTCCTCATTTTTACGATGATACCCCAACAGGTTCTTATGATTATGTCCTCGAACGCGATGGGTCAACAGCCGTCCCTATTCCTTCCCCTTGTAATGGAATTATTGGCCGAGTATGGTTCCAAGGTCGGACAGGAAACCTCTCAACAGGTTTTGGTGCAGGTCAGATTGTTGAGGTGGCCTGTGACGGTGGCAAACT
This sequence comes from Laspinema palackyanum D2a, assembly GCA_025370845.1. Taxonomy (GTDB): domain Bacteria; phylum Cyanobacteriota; class Cyanobacteriia; order Cyanobacteriales; family Laspinemataceae; genus Laspinema. The sequence continues at coordinate 44,234 of JAMXFF010000002.1, forward strand.
TTGGCTGTTTGGACATTTGGTAAAAGGGTCGCCAACAAAACAACCGGGCGATCGCATTACCAAAGGAGAGGATATCGGCATCCAGGGTAAAACTGGGCGGACAAGTGGCGTTCACATCCACAACCAAATTCATGAATATTCCATTGGAATTGACGGGGTTCCCGTGCGCGGCGCTCGCATTACAGACCGAAAACTCACCCAGCCCCTCATTGATGAATATCGCGATTTCTTAGCAACAGGAGGCGATAAGTGAAACTTCACCACAAGATTTTGATAGGAGCCAGCGTAGGTGCGATCGCCATTGGAGGAATCAACCACCACATCAACGTAATGCCGTGCCAATTGCTGTCACCTGGAGCCAAGCAGATGTGCGAATTCGCAACCATTCCGGACACCGCCGCTGCTACTCAAAGTGGGTTTGTTTTAGGTGGAACTCTGACGGCCATCGGTCTGGGATTGTCCGTCTTGTCACATTCAGGCAGCCTCCGCAATGGAGGCAATCGCTCCGACAACATAGCCCCTGACTCGTTCAGTTCAGCCACCAGTGTCGGCGAGTTGTACGCCCAGCAGTTGATGCAACGTCTCCAGCAACCGTTACCGCAGCAGGCTGAGTTTAACTGGAATTGGTTGCTTTATGGTGCGGTTGGGATTGCTGGTGCCATCGCCATCATCAATCCCACCACTCGCCAAACAATTGCTGAAACGGGGCTGGTTCGTCCTCTTGCTACTGCCCTTGAAACCATCACCTACCGGACTCCCCCAGCGATTGCCGATGTTGCAAAAGATATGAATTCCATTGCTGTTTATGCTATTGGTCACGCTGAAGGAAACTTGACTGTCTCCGGACAAGAAACATCCTTGATTAAAGGTCATGTTGACCCTAGTTTGATTGGTGGTAGAAGAGTCTGGAATAAAGGTTGGTGCAGTAATTATGGAAAAGGCGGTAATTTAGACCAAGCCAATCAAGGGTGCTTGCAGCGTACACAATCTCGGATTACCTTAATTTCTTCTAAGATGCAACAAAATGGTCTACCACCTGAACAAAATTTTGAACTTTTCCTTAATATTTTAGACCTTTGGAATCAAGCCAGTCCCCGAGTGAGTGATGTTGCTCCCAAAGTTGCCGGTGATTTATTCAAAAAAGGATTACGAGGTGATGAATTGATTCAACAAACTCGTATTGAATCTTTTCGTGATGAATCAACTGGTCTATTAAGCGCTGGTGGTTTGTTCAATATTTGCGCTAACCCTCGCAATCAAGCTCATGATTTCGTCAAGATGCACCCTTACCGTTCTGAAAATTGGAGAAATGGCTGTATCGACTGGGACCAAAATCGACGACGTAAAGCAATCAGTAATGTCTTAAAACACCGAGGTTATAAAAGATGAAAGACTTTGTTTCTGGAATATTTGTTGGTGGTTTCATCGTGGCTGCTGTTTATTTGGGTTGGGTTCACTTTGAGTTTGAATTGTTTGGTATAATTATCAATAGCACTCAATTTGAATCCGAAAATAATGCTCGATGTCGTGAGGAACTTAAACGGGCTAATCAACGCGCTTTTGCTTCAGATAAAATTGCTCAACAAATGCGAAATCGTGCCTTAATTGCTGAACAACAACTTCATCAAATTCATCAACAAAATTTACAATCACACCCAACTAACCCTCAACGTAATCAACAACTAGAACCATGAAATTTATTGGAATAGACCCAGGAATCACAGGAGCGGTTGCTATAATCAACTCCTCAAAAATTCAATTAATTGATTCACCAATTTTTCAAATAAAAACCAAGAAAAAACCTGATATTGCTGGATATTATCAAATTCTTAAACAATACACGGAGGATTCTACAGCAATTATAGAAGAAGTCCATGCAATGCCAGGACAAGGGGGTGTAAGTGGATTCAATTTTGGGACAGCATTCGGTATATGGATTGGAATATTGGCGGCTTTAGAAATTCCTTATGAATTTGTTTCACCCCAAAAATGGAAACGCCAGATGGGAGTAAAAGGAGAAAAAGATGAATCAAGAACTGTAGCTTTCCAATTATTTCCTCATCTGGCAGACCAATTAAATCTCAAAAAACATCATAACCGCGCTGATGCTTTATTGATGGCTGAATATTGTAAGAGGCGCTTTTCTATTGATGGCTAAATGTCAAGTTAGGTAATAAAGAAACTGATACCAGCCATTGAAATTGTGTTATTTGTTGGAGACGCAGGAATACCCGCAATTATTTGTCCTGCTGTGTTAACATCTACTCTGACAAGAGTACCTCCATTCACAAAGCCTACTTGCCAACTGATTTGATTAACATTCGGTCTATATCCCACCGGCAACGTTCCAAATATTGTTCTATCACCACTCACTCGTTCTGCTATTCCTTGCAATAGGACAAGTTTACCCATTCTCCGGCAAGTAACAGGATGCCCACTCAACGACTGCCATCCTGCCGCGAATGTTATCCCTACAGGTGCTTCAGCAGTAGCAATTGGTCCCTCTGGTCCTTGTGGTCCTTGTGGTCCGGTTGCACCTGTTGCACCTGTTGCACCTGTTGCACCTGTTAAACCTCGTAAACCTTGTGGACCTTGTGGACCTTGTGGACCAGTTAAACCTTGAATTCCTTCTGGGCCGGTTGCACCAACATCACCCTTATCTCCTTTTGGACCAACAGGACCAACGGGACCGGGTTCACCTTGTGGACCTTGTGGACCTTCTGGACCACCAGCGGGACCAGGTTCACCTTGAATTCCTTGTGGACCAACAGGACCAACAGGACCAACAGGACCTTCTGGACCAATATCACCTTTATCACCTTTAGGACCAGGTTGACCTTGTGGACCAATTGGACCGGGTTCACCAGTATCACCTTTTAAACCTTGAATTCCTTGTGGACCGGGTTCACCAATATCACCTTTGGGACCAATAGGACCAATATCACCAACCGGACCGGCTTGACCTTGTGGACCAACCGGACCAACTGGACCAACTGGACCGGGTTGACCAACTTCTCCTTTATCTCCTTTTGGACCAATGGGACCGGGTTGACCAATAGGACCGGCTTCACCAACTGGACCGGGTTCACCTTGTGGACCTGGGTCACCTTTATCACCTTTGGGACCAATTGGACCTGGGTCACCTTGTGGACCAACGGGACCAACTATCCCGGGTTCACCTATATCACCTTTATCACCTTTTGGACCTGGGTCGCCTTGTGGACCTGGGTCACCTTGTGGGCCTTTTAAATCAACAAGTTCACCAAAAGTCCCGTTTGTATTTTGGAGTTGAAGTTGAGTACCAATCCATTGATGAGTTGGAAGTACCACATCATCATCAATAATCCAAAGACTTGCTCTAGTAATCTCGCCTAGTTCTGTTCCAAATACATTGATTAAATCCAGAGGAATAAATTCATTTGGTTCAACCATTAAATCTTCAATGATTTCAAAATCACAGAATTTTACACCTCCTTCCCCATCGGCCCACAACAAATCTTGACCTGTTCCCGTGCCATGAGGAACATCATAATCTGATTTTCTAGTTGCTCTACCTTCAATAGTAGTTGACGAAATATTGCGTACTCTTACCCCACATTGACCTGTTAAATCTCCTTCTCTGATTACTCCTACTTTTGGAGTCAACCAATTTCCATCTTCCCTTACACGATATTCTGCTTGAGTGAATTGTAATGTCATAATTTCTAAACCCTCAATTTATTCAAAATTATATCATGGAGTCAAATACAGGGTCGAATTAAATTCTTCTGGCATAGAAGATTCGGTACTGTATTGAAGATAATATGTTCCGGGGTTTAGTCGAATTGTCCCTTCACTTTGATAAGCATCATTAGAATCCCAGATAACTGAATTAGCTTGTTCATTAAGTAAAGCAGCGATGGCATTATTAGTGGTTAATCGTAAAGTCGCTGGCATAGCAAGATGGAAGGTGAAAAAGTCAACGACATCATCACCCCCAATAGTTTCTATAATTTCGCTATAACCTGAGTGGTCTGAACCTGAGATTTCTCCATTATTCCAAATAATCCCTTCTGGTTCAAATCCTTCTGGATAAAGAGTTCCTAAGAACCACGCAGTATCCGCAGAATTATTGCCATTACCTTCAATTTCCTCAAATATTTCGGCAATTCTTTCTATTTGAGGGATGTGTAATTCTGTAGTTCCTGTTGTATCAACTGTATCTAATGCTAGAAATCCAAGGGTTCCATTAGCCACTCTAATTTGAATGGTGATTAAATTACTAATTTTTCGAGTTGAGCTAAGTGGATTAGTCGCTTGACTTGGAATTCCCCACAGAGTTAAAGTCTCATCCGCCCAAACATAAATAGCATCTTTCTCTGTTTCCGAGGTTGAGATTTGCCATTTAACTTCATAAATTCCGGGTAACAGATTGTTCCATATAGCCAAACTGCCTTCTACTCCGTAGCCATTTAATCTTGAGCGATCGCCTGTCAATTCTTGAGAAAGAGTTGAAATAGCTCTTGCACCTGTTGCTGTTGATATTTGACAAGTTGTGTCTGTTTGTACATTGCCTATTGTTTTTGTTGGTATCAGAGATATTGGTTCTGGCACCAAATATGGTAACGGTGACAAATATTGTAAATTGCGTATTTTGAATTCAGTGTTGCCTATTTTGGAAAATACATCCAAGGCAACAAAGGTGATGTAATCATAAACAACTTCAATAGTGGTAGTAAACCAATTTCTTACCCACACTGTAGAAGATTGTTGAGTAGCTCCTTCTCGTCCTGTTACTTTGACGAATCTTTTTCCATTCCAGGCATAGAGTGAATCATTGTACTCTAATTCTCTTGAGTATAAACTTACCTCTATTTGATAAACTCCCGGAGCCAAGCCAGTTAATTTAGCTGCACTTCCTTCTGTTCCTTTCTCTGATAGGAAGTTTTCTGTTCCTGTTACTATTTCCCACAACCTCGACATTTGTAAACTTGTGTTTCCTGTCGATAAAGTAATTTCTGACTGGTCTATCTGTACTGTGCCTCTTGTCAGTATTGAATTCTGCATAATTGAAAATAGAAAGACTCTTGTCTGATTCTAACATGAATTTTAAAGAAGTTATTGACCAATTAAAACGAACCCTGCCCAAAAGAAGGGATGGGAAAATCGGGGGGTATTAATTAAATTTAATTGAGCTTTAGATAAAGATTCAGATGGAGATAAACCGTGTTGAAAAAGATATTTGTAAAATTCATTCATAAACAGGGCAGTAGCTTCATCATCAACAGCCCAGAGAGTTGCTAAAGTAAATCGCGCACCGGCACGAGCCGCCAATCCTGCTAATCCCAATGTAGCTTTCTCGTCTCCTACAGCCGTTTCACAAGCCGATAATACTAAAAGTTCAATTGGCTTAGAATTTAGGGTTAATAACTTTTCTAATTCTCTAATATTTAACTTACCATTCCAAGTCAATAAAAATGTTTCTTCAAAACTTGAGCTAAATTTTCCATGTGTTGCCAGATGTACAATTGGATAATAATTTTTCTCTAGTCTTTTCCTCAGATTTTCCAGAGTAAAATCTTGATTCAGTAAACTCAAACTATGAGGAGCCAATTGCTGAATTGTCTCGATTTCAACTTCTACTTTAGGCAATTCATTAAATGCTTGATGAGATTCAGTGATTCCACCGGCTAAAATCTCATTCTTTATTGTTTTGGGTTTAGACAATAATCCTTGGGAGATAAGTATCTCATATCGAGTAATAGCATAAGATTCTCCATCGTGCATTGTTGCCAAAGGCAATCTCCTAAATTGATTATCTAATCTAAAAATTAAAGTTTTGACTTCTCCTGATAAATTTAAAGGTTTTATCAACCAATCATAAAGCTTTTCAGAAAACTCTTTTGAGTCAATATCTTGAATATTTTCATAAAAGTTATCAGTAAATTGTTGAAATTCTGCTTCGGTGATAGAAACTTGATGAAGTTGATAAGTATTGTCTCTCACTGAAAGAATCATTAACCGATTGGGCAGCAGAATCGGATAAATCATAATGCTGTCAGGTTCATCAGATGATATAAATGTTAAGTCAGATTCTAAGCAAATTTCATCAAAAAAGATGCTAACTTCAGTTGATTGTTTTTGTTCAATGACAGATTGAGCCAATTGTAATTGTTCAGTGCTGGCATCTGGTTTAAGTAATATATCCAAAAATTCTTGATAAATCGGTTCAATCTCTTCAAAGTCTAAGGATAAAAATTTAATATGAGATAAAGCATCAGAATACATAAGGATAGCCGATTCAGTATTATCCATCTGGGAATATGTTCGAGCCAGACCCCATGCCCAACGAAATAGGGCTTCAGAATCTTGTTGAGATTCGGCAATTGCATAAGCCTGATAAAATATATCTTTAGCTGATTCAATATTTCCTTGCAATTCATTTGTTCTGGCTCTCAAACCTAATGAATAACTTAGGAATTTTGATTCAGAAACTTGGTTCAAAATATTTAAGGCTTCTTGATATAGTTCAATTTGGATTAAACTATAACTAAAATGTATTCTTTCTGAATCGGTAGATATTCCATGTTTAAGTTCATCAATAATTTCTAAAATTTGTTCGGTTACTGGTTGTTGTTTGATAAGCAGAGAGAGCAGATTGAGTTGAGCCATGATATAGGTATCATTCTCGTCTGTCTGGTTTATAATGGATTGATATAATCTAATCGCTCGATTTGGGTCATTAGTTTGAACTAAGTTAGCTAAAATTATTACAGCTTTTGAGCGGTAGCTATTTGATGGAGCTATTTGTACTGCCCTTTCGGCTGCTGTGATATCTCCCTTAATTGCTTTATCAATTAATTCTGAATACACCTCTGTAGATAAAGTCTCTGTAGAGATTGACAATGTTGTTAACAAACCCATGACTATGGAAGATAATCTCATTAAGTTAATTGATATTTATGATAAAAGTATCTCTAATTATAATCCAGATAATTTACTTTCACTCTTAATCAATCGGTCTAATATTCAGAATCAATTAAATAGTTCTCCAGAAAGTTGTCTAAGAATTTTGGAATTAGACCAAAACTTCAAACGACTTAATTTAGAGATTCCTGAAGAATATCGTCAACTTTTTAATCCTGAGCAATCACATTGGTGGTGGTTTTGTAAGACCCGACATAAACTAGATAAATTAGATTGGTTATGGAACGATATTTCTTTAGGTGTGTTTGCTGCTGCTGCTTCTGTTTTAATAGATACTTGCAGCAAGTTTTTATTAATTGGTCCTGACATTATTAGTTCTCTGATTCTAGGTAGTCATTCTATCTTAGCTGTTCTTGCTGTCCAGGGTTCTCTTACTAAAAAAGGTCAATTTATCCTGGAAACTCTTTTTAAAAACCTTGGTCTTCCTCGCTATTTATGGAAAGAATCACAGCTATTTTTTAGTATAATTTGTTTAGTGATTGTTTTGCTGTTCCATAATTATGTACTTCCTGCTTTATCATCTTACTACACAACCAGAGGAATTGTTTATTATGAACAGGGAGAACTATTTGAGGCCAATCAAAGATTTAAGAGAGCTTTTAAAGTAGATGAAACCAATGCTAAAGCTGCTTATCAACTAGGCTTAATTCAAGAATCATTAGATTTAGATGAGGCGATAAAATATTACAAAATAGCTTTAAATAGTGGATATGTTCCAGCCTATAACAATCTAGGAAGAATTTTGCTAAAATCAGGAGAACTAGAATTAGCTACAGTATTTTTATTACAAGGAATGAGAGAATTGGAGAATACCAATTATGAAGAATTAGAATACTATTTATTAAAAAATTTAGGATGGGTACGCTTAAAACAAGGAAGATATGAAGAAGCTAAAACAGTCCTAGAATTAGCGGCTAAGGTTGGATTACCATATAGAAAAGGAGTAGCAAGTCAATGTTTATTGGCACAAGTCAAAGAAAATTTACGTCTGGACCCACAAAGTGAATGGCAAAATTGTCTGGCCTATGCTTCATCAAATAATCCAGATGAGGATGAATGGATACATCAAGCTAGAGAATTTTACAAGGAAAATGAGGAAAAAATTTGGACTGATTACAACAATTCTTTGGATGAGTTTAACAACAACAGTAAACGCTAATACAATAGTAGAGTTAAATGGTCGAGCTTATCTGAATCGTCAGGGAACAGTAATTGAAGCCAGTCAGGGACAACGATTACAGTTTGGGGATATTATCAGAACTAGAACCGGAACATCTATGAAAATTTTGTGTTCCACAGGTCAACTATGGAATGTCCCGGAAAACGTATTCTCAGGTGTCGCAGGAGGGTGTCGTAGTCGCTTAAGCCGTTTTCGTAGTGGCGAGGGCCTCAATATCCATCCTCTGACTCGAATTCAACCAAATCAAACGTTCAACATTAGTTGGTCATCTAATTTAGAATCGGTTGAAGCAACAATAACTCTATCCTCCGATTTAGGACAAATTTGGTCAGGCACAGGAATAGATACGGTTGAAATCCCTGCTCTTGACCCAGGATTTTACACGGTCACTGTAAAAATTGGTTCGGCAGCTTCGGCTATTGGGCGATTTGAAGTGGTCAAACTGGATGAACTCAATCTCATTCAAAATCAGATAAGGCTTCTTGACACGCTCTCTTTATCTGATGAGCAGAAACAGATTGCTGTTGCCAATATCTATCTGAATGAGGGACTTCACTATGATGCCCTGGAATTGCTTAAAAATTTGAACACTGCTGAATCATTTCTGATTAGCGGAGACCTATTCAATCAATTGGGTCTGACTGAACAAGCTGCTTTTCACTACTCTCAAGCTCTCATCATAGCCATTCAGAATAATCAGTCAGACTTAATCACCCACATCTTCTACTCTCTTCTTAATTGATGAAAGACACATCAGTTTTTTGGCCCTTTTCTATGTCACTGACATTGCTTGACATTGCCTGACATTGACTGACATTGCCTGAGTAAGACTCACCATACCCTCTGCTCATCTTGACCCCTACAAACCTGCTGGGGTCTTTTTTTATTCCTTGCACTTCTATTGCAATACTCTATGAAAATGTGATTGATGTACATCCCTCGAACAGACCAGGTTATAGTCACCTCTAGGTCTTCAGTCAGTCAATGAGGGGTCTGACCCCCTATTTGATGAATTAATGAGGTGAAGGGGATGTTTAATCATCTGGATTGCATAAACTGAACACCTCTGAAGACCTAACTGAAGACCTAACTGAAGACCTTAAATCCATGTCCGATATAGATTCTGAAGACTCTGAAGACTAATTACTCTAAAACTTTCATCAGAAATTAAATGTATGTTAATTCAATGACCCGGACGGATATAGCAATCAAGTCAAAGTTTAAGGGTCTGTGGGGTTCAGAATCACTGAAAGCCATACCAGACAATGATTAAGGGTGTTCAGACAGGTGTTCAGACAGGTGTTCAGTGCAGTTTTGCCAGTTTTGAGGGGTCAATGGTAGCGATCGCCATTTGGTTCCACTGGCTTTAGATTAAACTTTGTATTGAGATTGCAAGATTACAAAGAGGAGTAAAGTGCTGTTCACCAAGTAGGACAACCTGACCATTCGCATTGAGAGACCAACCAACAGCTTCATCAAGTTGGGGAGTAAGTGGGGCAAGAGGACTGCGATGGTGAGGATTCAGAAATCGGAGAATAGCAACGGAACAACCCAAATTAAATTGAAGGGGTTGATAAGTTTCAAGAGAAGGAAAAATTGGCTGAGTCAATCCCGAAAATTCATTGAGAATAATGGACCCGGCAAACTGAGAACCTAATTCACTCGAAGCAATAATATCATTTTGAGGTGAGGGAATTGAACGAGGTTTAAATCCTAAAATAGCTTGAGAATTAATTGAAATTGTCCCTCCAAAACTCTGCTCAGAATTAGCGGTAATATTGCTGTTTTCAAGTCCGGTTAGAAGTTGAGAATTGATAAAAATATTTCCACCATTCCCAGCAGCCGATGCCGAAATATTAGATTGATTTAGAAAATTTAGATTGATTCCCGATAAATGAATATTCCCTCCATCTCCTTCTAAAGTTGAAGCTGAAATAATTCCTCGATTACTTTGAAGAGTTTGAGTATTAATCAAAATATTACCAGCATCTCCAATTCCATCACTACGAACAGTTATCTGACCCAAATCCAAATTTAAGGAGTGGGTTTGGAGAAAAATATTACCAGCATTACCAGTGGGTACAGATAAGTTAAGAAAAGAGGTGATAGGACTGGCAAAAATATCGGCAGTAGCACTGCTAATTTGTGCAGGAGGAAAACCCGATTCTTGTCCAGAAATAGAAAGATGATTGGCAAAAATGGAAATATCACCAGCATTACCACTTCCAAATGTTCCTGAATCAATTTGTCCAGAATTTAAAATCTTGACTGAATTGGCAATGATAGAAACTTGACCGGCATCTCCAGAGGAAAAACTACTCGTATTAATTAACGAATTAGTTAATCTTAAAGGACTAACTCCATTGACTTGGACAGAATCAGCATTTATATCAATTCGTCCACTATCCCCTAAACCAAAATTGACACTGGTGATAATTGCCCCATCAACTACATTTACTTGTTCAGCCCTGATATTGATATTGCCACTTGGTCCCTCGAAAGCTAATGCACTCAGATTTGAAACTGCCCGAATCCCCGTATCCGATTGTCCTGATAGATAGATGCTGTCCCCATTGACATTGATATCAGCCCTCGACTCCAATCCATAATTGTTTGTTACAATCCCACCTGCTTGTTCCAGAATCAGATTTCCATTAATCTTGAGCAAATTTTGTTTCTTATAGGCATTGATTCCTATTCGGCTTCCCAGAAAATCCCTAATTCCTGTCATTCTTACATCGCCATTGACTGATATATTTGCATCCACACCTAAAATTAAGGAGCCATTGCTTCCATTAACATTTCCGTCTATCCTTATCGTTCCATTACTCTGTATCAATGATTGATTTTCCAGGAAAATACTACCAATAGCGGTTTGACTGGATTCTGCCGATAAATCCATACTATATTTAGTGTTTGCAATCAGATTTAAGTCACCGGCACTGAGAAGCCCTCCGTTAAAAAAGAAGTGGGGGGCAACCAATTTGATGCTCGTGCCAGTAAAATCAACTTCAGGCTGTACAGGTTGAAAGACTGGGTTGGTGATAACGATGCCATGCCCCGGACCGACAAACTGAATGGGTTGAGTGGCTCCAGATAAACCAATTGGTGCAGTGATAGTCAGCAATGGCGCTTCACTGGTATCGGTGCTGAAACTGCTGCCATCACTAAAATGGATACGATCGCCAGTGGTTCCATAGAAAGTACCACCGATATTGAGTTGGGCATTTTGACCGAAGATGATGCCGTTGGGGTTGAGCATCCATAGATTAGCTATGCCGTTTGTGCTAATGATGCCGTCTATCAGTGAGCGATCGCTGCCAGTTATCCGACTGAAGATATTCTCAATCTCTGGAGCATTGTCAAATACCGCTTCAGTGCCGGTGGGTACAGAGAATTGTTCAAAACTATGAAATAGATTAGTTCCGGCAGTGGTTCCGCCTGTGATTGTTGTCAGATTTTCTTGAGTTGTTGTAATTGTATTGAGACTATTATCTGGAACTGGGACAGCCATTGCCCTAGATACTAAGCAATTAATTAATATAGTTACTAATATTGACTTGATTTTCCTTAGTTTTTTCATCTTTTTAATCTTCTCCATTCCCAGGGCATGATAAAGTTTGGGTCTCTCCAAATTCCTTCTTTTCGTATTCTAGCTGTATATTGGTTTCTGATAATGTGACAATATATGGTGATTTCATCTCGGGGGGATAAGTTTATATTTTGAGGAAATGGTAAATAGGCGGCTGATAATCCTGCTGCCGATATTAATCTTTGATAATTAGTTACTATTGCTTTTCTATCCCGATATAAATCTATTAAAGTTCTTCCATATATATCTAAACCCTTCTCCACATAAATCACACAATTTGAATTTTTTACATAATCAATCAAATAAGATTTCGCCAATTCTCCCCATTTCCATTGAGATTCATCATAAGGAGTTTTTACGAAATCATCAGCCCTTTTAGTTTCTGGAGTATCAATCCACCGAATTCTATAATAAATTGGTTGTTCATTTTCCCAGGAAACTAGAGTATCCCCATCTATCACAAAAGGTTTAGCTTTGAATACTTTAATAACCATCGTTTAGTCAAAAAAAATAGCCAAGACTGTGGAAGTCTTGACTAAATTATATCAGATTAATGGAAACTGTTGAACTCTTAAATCATCAGGCCATTCATCAGGATTGCCACCTTTACGGTCATGAAGATTGACAGTATTGATACCAGGTAAATAATCTTCAGAACCTAAATAGGGTTTAGCTCCTAATTGTTTGACAAAACAAGCAATTTTAGCATCACTACATTGTCGAACAATAAACTGAATCCATTCAACTCGACATGGACGAGCATTAAAACCTGATTCGCCCCCGCAGATTATCCACCGAATTTTATCATTCCAGAGATTGTTCCCACATTCAGGGCAATCTACAAATTTGGCTGTACCACATTTGTAACCATGTTTTACTTGAAGTTTTCTCCCGTTTCCATGACAGTAGTTGCAGACCAAATGATTACCTAAATCAAGTTTGCCCAACAACGGTTCACAACTAAGAAACCGAATTTTGGCAGGAACCTGAATCAGATATGGAATCCGTTTATCAGCCATCTCCTGATTCTCCACACTGGTTCCCACCCAGACATTGTTTAAAGGCCAGTCAAAGTCCATGTTGTGAGACCATTCATAACCGGCTTCTTCGATTCGGTTTGGAGTGGCTGAATCAGATAAATATTCCAGCATCCTTTCCGGTCGTTTGGTGAGAATCTGGAACGTATGTTGATTGGCGATCGCCATGATAGCAAAGATTTTATCTATCCATTCAAATGGAACATTCTTATGGAAGATATCAGACATTGAACAAACAAATATTTTCTTCGGTTTCTTCCACTTTAATGTTTTTAACAATTGAGATTCAACAAATTCTACTGTTCCATCCCATGAAGCTACTTTCTGATACTGACTAAACTGCTGTAATCGAGGGGATTTCGCTGCCTCAGAAGCATAGCATAGAGCACAGCCGGGGCTGATACGAGAGCACCCAACTATCGGATTTATCGTCTCGTCCGTCCAGCTTATCTTTGTTGACATTTTTCCTCCTTGAGAGCAGAGTTTTTAGACCCTGCTTTATATAGTTTACTGGTCAAATTCTATCAATTTGTTAAGTTGATACAATCTGATTGTATTAGATTTGAGGAGTTTTTTTGATTGGGACTCCATTACTTCTACTGCATTAATTTTCTGAATCTTTTCCTGTCTGCTCAAAAATGAATCTTTGACAAGCTCTGTTTTCAGTCTTTCGATATCTTGTACAACCCCCACAAGATATTTAATATTGACTTCATGGCTTTTTTTCCTGCAAACTCGCCATGTCTTCATAGAGTGAACACCAATTAGATGCCAAAAGAAACTATAACCAAGTAACTTATCTAGTTTGATTGACAGGACTGTTATAGTCTTTAAAGCACATCTAATTGCTGCCCAATATTCAGTCAAAATGAAATGTTCTATTCTTCTCATTTGGTTATTGAAATTGGTTGATTTAAGACCGTTTGTTTTGCCAAATCAATTGGCATCTGAAATAGGTCAAAATGTCGAGTAATTTGTCCTGTTTGCTGGTTTATAAAAGGAGTATAGACCTTAACAATCAAGGCTTTGTGTTCAGTTGATGCAATCCAAACACCCATGTGGACAAATTTCATGAACGGCTGATTTAAAAGAATAAAGTCAGGAATTTTACCTTGTTGTTTCTGGTTTTGCAGAAACTCAATAGCTGAAATCAAATTATTACTATTCATCGAATCTACCCAACAACAATTTTCAATTCACAAAGCGACAGCAGGAACACCGAATTTGAACTGGAATTTAATCAGCAATGATATCTGGACTGTAGAGGGCAACAGTTCCGATATAATGTTTGGTGAACAATATTCGTGTGGATGATTGGAGAGGAATTTCACGACATTTGAATATTTTACCGGATAATTTAATCATAAATCAACTAATTTCGTTAACTTAGTTAGATTATTTATCAAAATCTGATGTGAAATAAGAAAAAAATAAAGCATCAAGAAATGATTAGTGAAATAGGTAAAAAAAAAGACCCCAGTATTGCTACTGGAGTCTCAAATCAATCAGGATTATTTGGTTTTACCGGCTTTGAGTTTCTTGTCGTTTACCGGAGGTAATTCGGCAATTTCCCCAGAAGCAGACAAAAGATTAACATTAGCAGCATGATTCGCTTCCAATATGGGGTCAGAGCAAAACCCCATCCCCTGACATTGGGCATCATAAATCTCAGACGCGGCTTTCAGTGCTGCCTTCTCGAAATCATTCTCCGGTTCCCGGTAGGTCGTTTCTATGTAAAAGTATGGACCCCAGTCACCTACGGCTTGGACCATCTCGAAGATAAAGATTTTCCCGAAGAACAATCGTTTGATTTCTTCTGTTGCATATTCCTCAATGGGTTTCTCCATCCCAGAAGAAACCCAGGAATTGAATGCTTGTTGGGAGAATTCCTCAAAGATTCGGGCAATCTTATCTTTACTTTGGCGATGTAGTAAGAAAGTGATTAGCTGAGAGCAGTTCTCCACTAACTCTGCTTTCACCTCGCCTTTGACTGGGAAGCCCCAGATTTCTTTGAACTCTTCTGATGTATAATGTGGCTCGAATGTCAGAATCTTGTCTGTGACATGACACAGAGCTAGTTCAATTACTTTGCCCCGAGTCAACCCTGACTCTTTTGCTTCTAAATGGCTCATGCCCTTTAATTGCGAATTAGAACAGAGAAATACTCCCCATTCTTTATGACAATTCCCCCTGTACCTTAATGGGACTTCAGGAATGCGAAATGCGAAGTTATCTACTTTTATTACGTTCATGTTTCTGTTCCTGTTTCTGTTTCTGTTTCTGTTTTGGTTTTTGTTTCTGATAGCTTTTTTGTCATGGGAAAGCTAGAAAACCCCAGAGAATAAGCGAGAGCCAGAGGCGATTCCCCTTAAGATTGATAAACAATCAAATAAGGTTCTTGGTACATACCCTTATCCCGGCGATCGTTATACTTACTCTTGAGAGAAATGATGTAAGCGGTCTGTTTTAATTCTTCTTGTTTAGCTTGAAGAACTTCTATTTGAGACCTTAAAAATTCAATTTGCTCGGTAATCTGATTCAGTTCTTCTGAATTTTTCCGAATTTCTGCCAATTCAAATAATTGAATCTGTTGAGATAGTCTTTCTAGTTCTGGGTCATCTTTGTCGGTTGGGTATTTTTTCCGTGCACCCAGAACCAATTTTAACCCATTCCCTCTATACACCATTTTTCCTTTATTATTGAGACTGTTTCCAGTTTCTAAAATGGTTAGAGCTTCATTGATTGCTTTGGGCTCAATTTCCTTGAGCCAGTCCTGGGAATTTTGAATAGTTTTCTTGAGTTTAGCATATTCCTCAAGTGCTGACTCAATTTCCGGTAATTCATCTTTTCTGGGAATAATAATCATGGTAAACTCCTGTAAATGTGATGATGATGTGTTCGAGGCATCGTTTATTGGATGCCTCATTTCTTTTGATGAAAGATTATTAGACAGTTAAAGGTATTTCCATATCATCCACCTCTGGAATCTCCAACTCATCGGGATAAGGAATATGCTTCCGAAACTTTTCTTGATTGAACTTATTAATGAACCATTCTGGGTCTGACTCAATAGAGTCAACTATTGCTTTGAACCACTCAGATACAGCATATTCGACTGTTTCTGTTGGAACACACTGACATTCCATAATTCCCACTGCTTGTAATCTGGTGGCGATCGCCTTAATATCGATTGCTTGGTCTACCCACTTAGGAATTGATACAACCTTGACTTTCTCTACTATTCGTTGCATAATATGTTTTACGAAACATCCACACAACAAAGCGTAAGCAACCACTACAAAACAAGTCTGATTATGTTTAACTGCGTCTGTGTCTAACTGCGTCTAAATGCGTAATTTCCAGCTTATTATCTGAATCTCCTGATATATCACTCCTCCCATGCCCGGGAGGAGTTTTTTTATTTCTCTTTTTCTACATCACCAGCACCAGAATCTAATCCAGCACCAGAATCTAATCCAGAATCAATTTCAGAAGCAGAAGCAGAAGCAGAAGCAGAAACATTATTTGTTTCTGAGAAAGACAAAGTATTATCAGATAAGAGTTGAGAGAGAAAGTGAGTGGATTGAAGTTTGAGAAATTGGAGAAGGATAACACCAGTAGAAATATCCTTCAACTTATAAACTAGACCATCAACACTAAGAAGATAATGGTCAGATTCATTATCGGGAACACAACAATCAATTAAATTTTGTTGTTCGGCTTCTAAAGCAAGTTTGAGAATTCGGGTTTTCAGATGAGATTTGATAGGCATAGAACGTTCCTCCTTTGAGAAAGAGGGAAATAGTTGGATTGATTTCCCTCTGAAAAACTTAAAAGAGACTTAATTGGATTGAAACTGGCTCAATCAAATGTTTTTGTGGGTGAAAATTGATAATGGTTAAGTTTTTGCGTCGAGCCTGATTGACAGCATGAAATGTTCCTCCATGTTGTCTTCCATCCCAAACAGACAAACAAAGCTGGGAATTGTTTATCATCCATAAATTACGCTGGTTCAAACATCCAGTATAATATTTGTCCGCTAAGTAGATTTTATCAGGTGCTAAAGACAGGATATGATGATATTTCTGCTTTTGAGATTGAGACCAAAACTTGTCTTGGTCTCTACAAGGAACCACAGCAGTCCAGGGCAACTGCATCTTGCTCAGAATCTGAGCCGTTAACTGGTCAGTTCCTAATGCCATTCCAATATAAAAATGTTCTACTCCTTGTTTATTGGCGATCGCCACCAACTGTTCGATTCCCGGTATTACTGACCGAGGAATTGTTCTATGTCCAGTAAAAAATGCTGATTTCATGATTGGCTCCTAAAATTCATCGGGAAATTGATTAGGAAATTGTGCGCTATCAGCATCAATTAATTCGGGTTCATCAGATTCTTGAATTAATTCAGCTTCATCTATTTCATCATCGGGGATATCTGGTTCGTATCCATATTCAGGATATGGAATTCCACAAAATTCTACCCATTGTCTTAAATAGAGCATAATCATAGGAATGAATAACATCAATAACAAGAAGCGACAGCCAAGGAAACAATTATTTTTGAAGATAATCAGTCAAACAGTCAGTCAAATTATCAGTCTTCGGAGTTCGGATGCAGTTCATCACCTTGAACAGTTTCTCGTCATAATGCAGCCTAAAATCTGCGAATTTTTAGGTTAAGTATTTAAGACTTGTGGGCGGGTTTAGTCAAAAACTCGTTTGACGCGATTGCATTTCGATTAATCCCACGGTAAACCCAGAACTTTATCTAAGTCTTCATCTCTTAATGATTTGTCCTCAAATGACTCAATAGCTTCCAGTGGGTAATCATCAGGGTTAATATGTATGTGTAAAGCTAGTAAAATATTAAACCATTCGTCGTTCACGCTTAAGGTCATTGGGGCAAAGTTCTCATGATTGTACAAACCGCTATCGAATACCTCTAGCGGAGTCATAACAAAAAGAGTAGTTTCTAATACTATATAGTCTTTTTCTTTTAGTGCAGATTGGAGTTGATTGGTTTCTAAGTGTGTGACAATATTCATCTGCTAGTTTCCTCCAAAGTAAAAAAACACGAAAACTATGCGACCTTAAAGCACCCAATTACGGCTCTGGACATTGGCCGAAATCGCCCCATCATCTTGAACAGTTTCTCGCACTGTATTCCGGAGCAATTTTCACTTGTTGACCATGTTTCAGTTGACTGTTGTTTCCATCGCAATTTTCCCTTGACACTTGCTTTAGTTTTAGCAAAAGTCCAGAAAAACTCAAAGCTATTTAGATAAAATTAAGTAAAAAATATAAGGAATTACACAAGAATCCCGAACTAGACTACTTCATCAGAAAAAGCCAAAGTTAAAACTGAAGAAATTGAAAAAAAAGAGAGCCAAGGAAAAAAAGGAAGCCGGAATAATCCGACTTCCCAAATCAATTATTGACAACGTTTCAGTTTCTTATTGAGAGACGATTGCAGAGAATCGCTAATTCCATAAGAAGCATAATCAGAAAGTTGTTGCATTTCCCGGTCAAAATGTGCAGCAACTATGGGTGAATGAATAACTAATAAAGTTTCATCATTGCTCGAATTAGCAGCAGCAGACCAATTATGTGAACCAGTAATCACAGTTTGACCATCAACAACAGCAAATTTATGATGAAGGCGATCGCCATGTGGTAAATTCGCAACTCCAACTTGTGCAAGATTCGGTGCCCACAATTGATTATCATCAAATTTACACTTTTGATTGGGCAACTGCACACCCATCAGGTCCAAACCCTCACTATAATATCGATGAGCAAAACTTCGCTCAATCAAGGCTTGAACATTAACCCCAACTTTGGCACGTTCATGGAGAACATTGCTAATCTTCTGTTCACTGAATACAAACAATGCCATATCAACCGAAGTTTTGGCTCGACTTAAGATTTGACCAATACTTCCATTGACACTATGTTCATAAGGAACTCGCGCACCAGTTCCACCAAACTGAACTGCGACCGAACTGGTTCCTAAATTAATCCATTGTTTTGGACGAAATGTTTTCTTGACACCAAACACACTATCCGTTTTTCCTCCCGGACCATCACCCCACATCAGATTAAATTCTTGTTGAAACAACTTAGCCAATTGTTGATTCTGAACTTTGACTAAATTATTCGGATTTCCACGACTGTTTTCATAACGAAAATCTCCATGAATATCACTGGTCGTAAAATTGGCTGAAGTCACAACTACTTCCCGACCATCAACTACAACAAATTTATGGTGCATCAATCCGCTGCCTTTAG
Organism: Laspinema palackyanum D2a; assembly: GCA_025370845.1. GTDB lineage: Bacteria > Cyanobacteriota > Cyanobacteriia > Cyanobacteriales > Laspinemataceae > Laspinema. The sequence continues at coordinate 63,300 of JAMXFF010000002.1, forward strand.
AACCATCTGCCGTATCGTCAATTAAAGGCACTCCAGCATTTCTCAAAATCAGCAACGCATCATTTTCCGTAGGCTTTCCATCAATTAGATGAGCCAATTCTTCATAACGTTCTTTGCTGCGTTTATCGGAACCAGAGTTTAATTCACTAAAACTTTGATTGTAACTGTTTTCCAAAATGACTCGAACCCGAACACCCGCCTGATGTTTCTGAACTAAGGATGACGCAATCTTCGGTAATCGAAACTCTTGAACAGCAACATCAACTGAAACGGTGGCTGAATCAATACTATCCACAATCAACTGTTCCAAATCATCCCCAAGTCGAGTGATTTCACGATACGGTTCAGTATATTCTGCTGCACGATTTTGATTGAAATATACTTGAACATATTTGTCCTGCGGCAATGGTTCTTGCAATTGTACTTGACGTGATTTCTTCTCTGAACCAGAGCAACTGTTATAAACTAATGCCAAAACTGCAACAATCCCCACAACTGCAACTTTCTGAATAGATTTCATGACTGATTCTCCTGATAGATTGGTAAAAAAACTCAGGAAAACAATACGGTCTCCTAAGTCATCAACATCAACTATTTGTCCTTGACTTTGAATGCTTTATTGGTCGTTGCAACTGCTAAAACTCCATACACCGGAATTCCAGCCGATTCAAATACTCGAATTGCTTCACGAACTGTTGCCCCAGTCGTGAATACATCATCGACCAGCACAACACCTGCTGTGGAATGATGACTAAATTTGCCGATTTTCATGCAACCGGCTATCTCCTTTTCTCGGTCTGCTGCACCGAATTGGTACAAAGGTTGAGTTGCTTTGACCCGAACTAATGCGTGACTTTCAAGCCGAGTTCCTCTCCATCCACCACAAATATCGTGGATTCCCTGAGCTATTAACTCAGCCTGGTTATAACCCCGCTTCAGTTCCTTTTCCCGATTCATCGGAATTGGAACGAGTGTTAGATTCGGTTTGTAAATTGGTGAGGCTTCAAACGCTTCGCCCAATTCATGACCCAAGGCAAGGGCCAATTCAGGTTTATTTTGATACTTGAGAGCAGCGATGGCACTTTTCATCACTCCGCCATATCTGCCAAGAATGAACAGGCGTTTCCGAGATTTCTTTTCAACCATGTAATGCTTTTGGAAACGAAGATTATTCATCTTCGACTCACAATTACCACAGATTATTTTGAATCCATCACATCTCCTGCCACAAATTGCACAACCAACTCCTAGAATTGCACGACCAAAGATTGACAAGTGAGTTTTCAACAACATGATAAATTTCTCCTGATAATGAAAATGAACAACAAAAAGTGCGATAAGATTTGACTCCTACCGCACTGGGTGAAATGAATTAACGATTACACTGCTTGTTTTCTCGGATATCGGTTCGGCCATCTACGCCGAATAGGAAAATGCACTTTTTGTTATCAGTCCAAGGATGAATGACAGTTAATCGGCCAAGTTGACCATAACTGGCACCGATACCGGCCTTAGTATCGGCATAAGCCAACCGATAAATTCGGTCATCCGATGAACTATTTCCAGCTACCCCAGATTTCGAGCGCAATGTAGAGTTTGCCAAATCAATCTGGACTCGACCGCCAATATATTGCCAATCTTTAACTGCTTCACAATCAGTACCAGTGATACTGCGATATCGAATCTTTCCCTCAAAATTGCCAACACACAATGTTTTCGGTGTTCCGCCTTCAGCCATTGCATCAATTCGACTTGCTCCGCCTTGCAACGCTATTTGGCTCGTTGCGATACTCACCCGCACATTCCCAATGATTCTGAGGATTGTTGGCAATAGAATTGCAGATAAAATCCCAATAATTGTCAACACACACAGCAATTCGGTCAAAGTGAATCCTTGGTTAGATGATTTACGCATGATTTTCTCCTGAAATAATGAAGTGAAGTAAATGAAGATGAAGTAAATGAAGAGAAGAAAAACAGTTAGACTAAATGCTGATGAAGACGGCGAAATTCCTCATAAGCTCTCAGGTATGAATCCTGAGCTTCCACAACTGATTTGAAAGTGTGGGAATTTAACCATTCAGAGAAAGTTGGAAATTTGGAGATTAATAAAGTCAGTGACATAGCAAAATTCGGTAAAATGGCGTGAGGTTAATTCGGTTTTAGTTTGGTTCAAAGCGGATTAACCTCACCCATCCAAGCGATAGCCATGATGAATTTAGGATGAATTTGATTGCTAAAACTGATAAATGAATAGTTTGAGATGAAGTTCAGACAAACATATTCAAATCATGATAAAAAAGCTAGTGCCGCCGTAGCACCATTGAGAAATAATTGACAACGTACTGGAAAGTTACGGCCATATTAATTACCTCGATATCAGCAATTACTCAAAATTTATTCAAAAACTTGTGACAAAAACTTGTGCCGCCGTAGCGCCATGAACAAAAAACTCTCAATTAGATTCCCAATTCCTCCAACCACTCGGTTCTCCCCAGTCACCGACGCTCGGTTCAATCCAATGGCGCTCGGTTCGGTTCAATCCAATGGCGCTCGGTTCAATCAACCAATTCATCATCCAGTCACAGCACGGCTTCCCCCTTCAACCAATGAATCCATCTGTTCAGTCACCGGCGATCGCTTCAACCAGTCGTACAACCGCTTCATCAGTCACCGTGTGGTGAAATCGTCAAAAAATCGGTAATCCACAGTTAGGTCGTAGGCGATCGCCAAAATTCTTCACTCATACTTGGAGTATGGTCCGCTCAGGGCGCAAGGAAAAAAAAGAGCCGTTCCAAGTATGGTGCGCTCTCCTGTGCGGCGGAAAAAAAAGAGCCGTTCTCCAGAAGGACTGATAAAACAACTGATGAAATAACTGATAGCGCTACCTGCGCCCAGAAAAAAAAAGAGCCTAATCCCGAAGGACTAGACTCTATTTCAAGTTAAGACAATGGTTTAGTATGGAGGTTCAGGATATTCAAACTCGTCAGCAACTTCAGTATCGAATGGATTTGGAGCTTCCGTTTGAGCCGTTTCTTGAGAAGTCTGGGAGTTGTTGTACCCACGTTTGCGCTCATAATACTTTGAACGGTCCTCCAATAATTCTTCTTCAGAATATCCGAGTGATTTGATGAACTTTTGGACTCCTTTCAAGTCCATTTTGTGGATTTCGTGAGCCAACCATTCAGTCTCGAACGCTGGATAACCGGCAAATGCTTGTTGACCCTGCAACTTGTGCTGCGATTTGTACATCGTCCAGGCTAATAAGCGAATGGAATCAACAAGAGTGGAACGGACTTTATCGGCTTTAGAAGGAATGCAAATCATGATAGTTACCAAAAAACTAAATAAATTTCACACATCCCAAGCGATAGCGCTCTTTGTCCTGGGCTTCAGTTATCCAGACGTACACTGCATTCATCGGTAAGTCCAGCCCGGGCGTAGGCAAGAACGTAATGATGTGGCAATCGTAAATAATTATGGCACTCGTAAATCATCTGCCATCGTAATCATCTGTGGCGCTCGTAAATCATCTGTTGTGGCGAATGTACAATATTTATAGAAAACTGATGCAAAAACTTATAATGCCGTAGCATCCTCAAACTATGCGCCTGATAAACTCACATCCCGATTCAATTCATTTACTGGCGATCGTAATATCTCTCACAAATATCTACCACAAATCTACAATATTATCCACAATATTTGACATAAGCGGATTCGTCACCACGGCGCTCGTAACGGAACAAGGTGCTCGTAATATCATCCACACTGCGCTCGTAATATCTACAACATCAGCAGCGCTCATCACATCCAACAGTGCTCGGTCATAAAACGCTATCCAATCATTGACCGATGTTTGTAATATCCACAATGCACTTGTAATATCATCCACACTGCGCTCGTAACATCATCCACATCAGAACATCCACATCAGGCGCTCGTACATATAGACGTACATAGATATGCGCTCGTATCGTAAACTGGCGCTCGTAACATTTACCACATCAGCAAAAAAAATCTAATCCCAAAGGATTAGATTAAGCCAAAAGTATTGGTTTATTCAATCAATGCTTTTTGTTCGATATCAAAATCAACTTTGTTGGCTGTGTCAACAAATTGTTTGATTTCGTTGTCAGGCAAATCGAACCATTCTCCTCTTATCCAATGATTCGAGTAATAATTCTGTATAACCGCCGCCAACTTAAATGGGTCTAGTGAAAACAATCGGTCTATAACCACTAATTCTACTGGACTATCTATTAGTAACGTAGTTAGTCGTTTAAATGGCTTATTACAAACTGCGATTTGACAACAATTAGTTTTTCGGGCTTGAATCAAATACACAAACCCGCCCAGTTTTTTAATTGTATTATCATCTCTCATCGCATCTATAAATTCTTTCAGTGATTTGGATGCTTCACGAAGTTGATTTGCTTTAGCAAACTCTGATGAAATGAATGAATTTATCTCTACAAATCGACCATTTTTGTGACATCTGATAACAAATTTTGCTTCTCCTTCATCTAACAAAGCAAACTCTTCACATTGATTTCCTTTCTTCATCTCTTGCACTTCAAATTTTACTCGCCCAAATACTTGCTCTAATTGGTTTTTCTGCTTCTTTATGCCCTCTAACAGCTTCTTGTGTTTGATACCCAACTTTTCTGCAATGATTCTCGAATCTACGACCAATTTCCCTGTTTTGCTTGACCCTATTGTGTTATCTGACATACTTTTGTTCAGATTCTATTTGATAATTACCACTTCTCTAATATATGAAGCGTTCTTATATCTTACCTGATTTTCCTTAACCTTATCATAATCTTTCATTAAAATATTTTCTCGAACAATAAAAAATAATAGAAAAAACACAATAACTAAACAGGAACAAAAAATAATTAAAATGCTTCACTAATATAATTTATAAAAAACTGATACAATAACATAGGAAGAATGCACCTTTCAAAATTAAATTCATTGGTGTTCGTAACATTATCCGTAACAGCAATCGTAATATTTACCATAATTAACATTCATTATCCACCTCATTTACAGAAGCGGATACACTCATTTATCTGCGCTTGCAACATAATCTATATCATCCACATAAGTGGATACTCTTGTACATCCACATAAGCAACGTCCATACACTCGTACATATAGACGTACATAAACGTAATTGAGGTCGTAACATCATCCACACATGGATAATTTTAACTGTCACTTCATCATTCTCTGTAACAATAACAAAATCAGAAACGTTTCCAGAAACAGAAACACCGGGAATCAGAAAAGAGAAAGTGTAGCGCCGTAGCGCGGAAAAAAAAGAAGTTTGGGAAAAAAAGAGCCTAATCCCGGAGGACTAGACTCTATGTGAAGTTATTTAGTTAAGGTCAGATTGGTGGGAATTGTGTTCATATTTACGCTGATAATGTTGGGAACGTTGCTCCAACAATTCCTCTTCAGTGTAACCTAAGTCTTTGATGAATTTCTTCAGCGCTTTCAAATCCATCAGGTGAATCTCATGAGCTTTCCACTCACTTTCAAAGGCCGGGTAACCTTCGTAGGCTTGTTGACCTTGGAGTTTATTTGCGGACTTGTGCTGAGTCCAGGCAATTAGACGGATTGCATCAACTAGAGTGGAGCGAGTTTTGTCAGATTTAGATGGAATGACAATCATGAAATTAACCTCAAAATAAAATAAAAATCACACATTGTAAGCGATAGCGTTCTTTGATATCAGCCAATACTTCAACTGCATCCATCATTAGCGATCGTAAATCATAGGGCATCAATCCATTCCTTAATCATCTGGTGCGGAATCATCACTCGCAAGCGTAAAATCTGCAATTCCCCCGTAGCATTATGATAAAAAAACTGCGTGCGCCGTAGCGTTATGATGAAAAAACTGTGTGCGCCGTAGCGTCAGGAAATTAAAAATTTTACCCCAGTTGAAAAATCAAGAGGACCACAATGATATTCTGAGGCTATCGACAATCAATAACTTTGAGGCGATCGCCAATGAATGTATTCTATGCCGGTCGAAAAAAAAGAGCCTAATCCAGAAAGATTAGACTCAAATGAGTTTAGTGAATATATAAATCAACCCCAACTTTAAGCATTGCAGCTTGTTGAGCTAATTTATGTGCTGAAACGTTTTCTGGATGTCCTGAATGACCTTTAACCCATTTAATTTTGACTGACCGGGAATTGAGATAAACTTTATCAAACTCTACCCACAAATGTTGATATTTTTCTGGAGTTTGTCTGTACGGATTCTTAATGGTTTTCACAAAGTTGCGACAATCGGAATAAATAGTCACTTGATATCCCATTTTTACCGCTTGATGAACCCTCCGGTAACTCTCGATTATTGCTTTTAATTCAACATGATATGAATTTAAAAAGCAATGGGGATTGTTAGCAATGTGTCCACTTATCATTTTCGTGGGAAAACCCTCACTTTTTATGAGAACTCCCCAATCACCAAATGCTTTTTCAGTATCTGCGTGATAGCAACTGCCATCACAATAGACCTCGATTTGTTTCATGAGTAAAATCAGGTAAGGATGAAGTGATTGATGATGATTTATTTATGATGAAGTGATTTATGATGCAGTACAGTAGAGATAAATACTGCATCATACTTCCAACTAAAATTTAATTTGTTGGGCTAACCATTCAAGGCATCTTTTAGTCAATTCGGCGTGTTCTAAATCATCCAAATAAACTAAATCAATTTTTTCTCCATCCGCCACCTTAAGAGCGATAAACATTAGGTCACGGAATTCCCATTGTTGAGTTCGCATTAAGTCAATTTTGCCATTCAAATACTTTGGGAGATTAACTTTGATAGTTTCCCAAAGGTATAGTCTCCATTCTTGATTAGTTCGTTTCCCTCGCCAAAGAGGACTTCGGCTAAGGTAATCGTCGCCATGAGTCTTGTACAGACCCTGAGAAATATTATATCCACAGGCTCCATTACAGCCTCCAATCTGAAAATACATTTTCTCGCCATTGGAATATTCGGAATCGAAGAACTTCACTAATTTGATAGGCATAATTTACCTCAAAATCAAAAATTCACTCATTTGAAGCGATAGCGTTTAATGAATTAGTTCCGGGAAACATTATCAAAATATTTCCCAGAACTAAATGATTAGTTTACGAAAGCATAAACATTTTGGGCAGATAAACCTCTGATTTTCAATTCAAGAGGATATTTTGCTGTATCGCGAATTCGTTTGCTTGGTCGGGGTTCATCCTCACATTTGGCCGTATCGAAATCTACACCTTGTTCAATTGCCCATTGTTTAATTAATTCAGCTTGGTCATGATTCTGACAACCAATGTAAGTAACAAAGGCTTTGAATGGTTTTGTATCTTCAGATTCTTCCCAATTGAACTGGTTGGATTTTGTAACGCACACAGAAACGTTATCAGTCAAGGCAACAACTAAATAATTTCCATGTGGGGAAGATTCTAATATTTCCCCACGGATTCCATTGAAATTGATTGTTCTGTTCATGATATAATGTGGTCAAAACGACAACAGTTTAGGTAAATACCGGGTAAGTATGTGGCAGATGTTGGGTCTGCCACATTTTCATTAGACCTGGACAAATTGCCGAACAAAGTCAGGAACTTGCGGAACTTCTTGCGGTTCTTCCTCGTAACTATCTAACCAAATCCATTCAGAATTAGAATAGGTGACTGAACGAAGAAGATTATCTTCACAAGCAACAATCAAGGAATTGCCACAAACCTGAAATACTCGTTTGATTCGATGGTCCCAATCGAACAATTCATTGAGTTTGATTAGAAATTCAGAAACGGATAAATGATGAAAGTTCATGAGAAAAAGACAATAAACTTCACCAATTCAGGCGATAGCCCAGATTGAATAAACTCAACAATCAACTCAGCAATTTCAAGGGTCAATAATGTTCAGTTTGTGATTAGAGGCGCTCGTATCGTAATCAGGTGTTGTGCTTGTGGTGGTAACATCCACAAGTGTATAATCTAAAATTGTTATAAACTCGTAATCTATGGCGCGGGCGTGATAATCCATTGAAACGTAACATCATCGCCATAATTGACACTGGATGATAAGTTAAGCGTTATGGCGATCGCTTCTACTAAAAAACCACCCAACCAATAAAGGGACAGACAACAAAATTAACGAAAAAAACCCAACCAATAAAGGCGCAGGCAACCAAATCAACGCACGTCCCCAATAAAAAACCCAACCAATAGTAGGTTGGGTGATAATTACTTCTATGTTTTGCGTGGAATTAATTGATTCTTAGCTAATTGATTCCGATGTGGAATAAGTGGAAGTTTTGTTGTCGTTTTGGTGTGGGTATTCTTTGACCGGGTAGAAGGTTTAGGGATATTGTTGCAGAATTTGATGAGAGTATCGTAATTCATTGATGCTAATAAATCGAACACTTTAAATGTCCATCCTAATGAGGCGATCGCCTCAACAATTAATTGAGTTTCTGGTAATTCATATTTTCCCAAATTCCAATCCTGAATATATTTGAGAAACAATGGCATTGACTGACCCGGGAACCATTTCTTCCAAGCCACTGTTGTTGCCGATTCTGATTCAGTTTTTAGTATCTGTTCCACTTCCATCTTCGATTTCCATTGATTAACTATGGATGTTGGAAATCTGAAATCTATGATTGTTAGGCGATCGCCACTTTGTAAGAATTGTGGAATTGGATAATCATATTGCCATCCAATCAGTTTTCGGTTTGGATATTTATGATATGCCACCCATGCTGAAATTAGTCCAAACCCCCGTTGATGATAGATAATGTATTCCATTTACATCCATCCTTGAACACTGCGATTATATTGATTAAATTCTGCTGATTGCATTTTCGATTGTAAGTCTGATAAAGTAATTCCCAATAATTCGGCTAAATCTTCTTGCATAATTAAGGATTCTCCATCAATGACTTGGAATCTTACAATTTGCCCATTGAATTCAAAATGATTGTTCCCGGCTTCTCTAGCTGATTGAATCCTAGTATTAATTCTTTCTATCACTGACCGATACATTATTTGTTCTGCATACGGATTATCATTTTCACATTCGGTTTGTACAAACTCCACATAATCTGATACCGAAATACATAAAATTGATAATTTTGACCCTATTATTGTGCATCGTTTTAGTTCTTTTCCTGATTTATTTACCCAATCCACTAAATGTTGGGGGTCTTTTTGTATCAGTTTGGCTGCTGATTTTATTTCAATGTGGTATTTGTTTTGAATACTTGCTACTGATATTCCCTTTCCTATTCGGAACAAGTCTATTGTTTCTAAACTGATATGGTATGTCTTTCTTCCAAATCCGCTAGACATTTTTCTATTGAGGTGAAGTGCTGATTTTATTTTAACATATCCCCCAAAAAATACTTGGCAATTATTAGGGTATTTTGATAAAATAATTAAATTTTGAGATAAAGCAAATGTCTGTACTTCTTTGACATTTTTTGGTTGATACGTCGGTAGATAAGTGATAACCCTAAGTCTGTTATCTACAAAGTTTTTGAAGCAAATAATGTTTGACTATTCAGATTGAGTATGCTAGAATAATTAATGATTCTGGATAAAACCCTAAACAGGGGAGGAGGGGAAAACCCGAATCAAAACCCGTGGTAACATCAGTATCTCCAAAAGTCCGTAATCCTCCTATACCTCGATTAAATTTGGGGTATTTTTTTTGATGAATATTGTAAAATAATGTGCTAAAATATTGATTGATAGATGCATGATTGGTTGTTGACCCACAACCAGTTAAACCTCTGAGAGTGGTTCTCAGGGGTTTTTTCGTAAAAACCGTTAATCTGATTTGGGAGTGGATTATTATGCAGATTGAGATATGGGTGAAGAAGTAAGTAAACGATTGATAGTGCCAGGGGGAAGTTCTAACAATTTTTCTAATGCGGGCAGTGAGGATTTATCTTTTTTACCAAGATATTTAGGTAATTTGTCTGATAAATACATCCGATTGAACCAATCTCGAAATTCGGGTAAGTATAAATTTTCATACGCACTGGCAGTAACAATTCGACCATCAGGGTAATGATGTCGATAAGATTGCCGAATTGTATCCGGGTTGATTCCCAGGCCGTGAAGATGATTCGACCAACATAGTCCAACCGAAATATCAGGATAAGCATTATCCGGCAATACATACCCATTGGCTTCTAGGTCCCTCACCAAATCGATGACTTCCCGGAAGATTGTGAAATGTCCCAACGGAGCCTTGTTCTTCGTCCCATCCAGCAATAATCTCTGATACCAGAAAGGGGCCATCGGTTTACCCGAGACACTGTAAAATCCTTCTTGGCGGATAGCGGGGAGCACTTCGGTGTGAATCCAACGATTCATGGCTTTTCCCAACTCAGTCCGGGACCGCGACACAAACATAGTAAGGGCAGGCTCAGATAAAAGCATCATCTCTTGATTGCCGCCCTTGGTTTGAAGGTGTTGGCTAGTTACAAACTCCTCGCCCAAATCCTCTACCAGTAAGGATTTTAGCGCGGTGACAGTTGTCGATGACCTGATTGCTGTCAATACATCCTTGGCAACAAACCACGGTTTCCCATTGATAATGACAATGCGGACTTGATTGGTATTGAAGTTGAAAATTGATAGATTAGTCATCGTATTCTCCAAAATTAGCTAGGGATTTACAGTGGGACTGAGGACTCCCAGCCCCCCGTTATTTTTACTCGGGCAAGCAAATCTGTTCTAGTTTGGTATCCAGTTCATTGGCGACTGCTGGGAACTCATGGATACAGTCATCTGGCAATTCAAACCATTCACCACGCATCCAATAGGCTGAATAATACTCGTGCAAAGATGTCTCTAATGCCACCATATCGAAGGTAAACACCCGATGAACTAGAGTAACCTCTAAAGGTGTCCCGGTCTGTAAAGAAGACATTCGTTTATAAGGCTGCTTACTCATACCGATTTTGCACCAACCGTTAGGAGTTTTAGCTAGGTAAATAAACCCCGAATTGTCTGCGTACTGTGGATTATCGGCGGTAAAGTTTATGAAATCAGCAGATTGTCGCATAGAGGATAACTTACTCGTTAGCCATTTACGGAAGGGTTTAGTTTGAGGTTTGCGGGAAGAGAACACCAAAGTGTACATCCCAGACTCCGAAACAATTGTAGTATCTTGTTCCCGACCAATAGCGTCGGTTATACCTACGGTATCCTTCTCGTCGTCATCTAACCGAGTCAGTGCGTCACGGGAGTTTTTGATTTCCAGCACTTCACACAAATCCTTAGCGACGAACCAAGGTTTCCCATCAATGATAACGATGCGGACTTGGTTGTTGTGGAAGTTGAAAATTGATAAATTAGTCATGGTATTCTCTGAGATTAGTTAGGGGTTTACTTAGGGGCTGACCTTATCCGACGCCCCAAATTGGTCTACTTCATTGGCGATCGCTATCCACTCACGAACGCACTCTTCTGTTCACTCAAACCATTCCTGGCGGTAAGCGCAGCACGAAGCTTGCATAGCTAATACTTGCCTGTGTCCGGAGAGCTTGGTGCCTCTGATTGTTTTTCCGTTCCCTGATTTGATAAAATTAGACAATGACTTCTATTTGGGTTTGGGTTTTACACAGCCAGGATTACCTCCTGGCTTTTTCCCCAATTAATGCACACCTGAATATTCCCTGTTTCTATTTTATTAAATCTCTTCTTCTTTTATTACTCTTTTCGACAAATCTTATCCATCTTTTTTAACCCTGATTATCTCAATCACTCAATCACTATCACAAAAACAAAAACAAAAACAAAAACAGAATCAATAACAGAAACAGAAACAAGTGTAAGAAAGAGAGGAGAGGAAAAGATGAGAGGATGGAATGTAGGAAAGATAGGGAAATCAATACATATAGGAGTAAATGAATCATCCATAAATAGCAGACCATTGAAATATTGTGAAGACGATGCTTTGGCAATGGCAAGGATAGCTTATAGTCAAGGATGGTCACCAACACCATTATTTGGTCAAGAAGCTAAATATGAAACGGTTAAAAAGTTAATAAAATCAGCAGCAGAAGAATTGGAAGGCGGAGATATATTTTGGTTGAGTTTCAGTGGTCATGGATGTAAGGTGTTGGATAATTTAGGGAATGAATTTGATGGATATGATGAATCATTGGTGTTACAGGATAAACTACTCATCGATGATGAATTACATGAGTGGTGGTCATTATTCAAACCCGGAGTAAGAATTTTAGTAATCTTAGATTGTTGTCATAGTGGAGGATTTGATGTACCAGAACCTAAAACAAAATCATGTCCAGTGATAGAAGCATCAGGAATTTTATTAGCATCTTGTGCATATTCACAAGTTTCTCGCTTAGGTAATGGTTATGGAGCCTTCACTGAGAAATTATTACAAATATGGAATGGGGGTAAATTTCAAGGAAATTATTCATCGATGCTAGATGCGGCGGCAAAGAAACTTATCCCCCGACAAAGACCCCAATATGTTAAATTTGGAGTAAATGATGAACAATTCAATGACTTGGAGGTATTTAAAATATGAGTAAAACATTAAGTGATTACCGAAATGAATATGGAGAAGAATTTAGAGCAGGATATCAAACATTGGCAGGTGGAGGACCAAATAACACAACAGCAAAAGTCTGGAGAATCTTAAGTAGAGAAGATATTAGGGACTCATCAGGGAAACAAATTCCTTGGGTAGTTGCTGAAGGAGCTTCAACGGAATTAGAAGCATGGGAATTATTTGAGAAAAATCTAGCGGCACTGAAAACTCCCTTTGAATTTGATAATCCAGGTGATGAATTTGACCCAAACTTTGTCTGGGAGTCCAATCCCTTAGAAGGTTTCCCTCCACAATAAACCAGCCGATGCAAGTCACCTACCCACAAAGCATTTCACAAACACACTGACCGCACCAGGTATTGCCCGAGTGCGGTCATAGTGATGCAAGTCAAGTTTGGTCATGCAAGTTTCATGATTTTTGCTCGTACTTGACAATAAATACTGTCATAGCCATCATCATCAATTTGGGGCATTTGTTTTAGCGCCCTTTTTATGGCATTAATCTCCAAAGCACTCAGTTCAATTTTCATTCACCTTTGATGTTTGCTCTAGTTTATAGGTTAGACGAGTTTTATTAGAGAGGAGAAAAGATAGTTTCGTGAAGTTTAGGGATTCGGCGAACATAAGCCTGAATTTGCCGACCTTCTGGAATAGCAACACAACCCAAAAATAAACTACCAATAGGAGTTGGAACATTGCCCGTTCTTCCACATTGAACAAAGACAATTTGACGAGTAGTTCCTGATGGAGTAACAAACTCCTCTGTCCACATAGTTACTTGTTCATCCCAATCAGCAAACATATAATTCTGGTCACCTAGTGCTGGATAAATCACATAAGATTTTCTAGGTTTTCCTTGAACAGTCACCTCAACCGAGTTTTCGCTTAAAGTTCCATCCGACTTGCGATAAGATTCAATTTGGGCAAAAATGATTTGACCGACTTCAATACTGGTAATGTTTTTCGTCTCTACAACTCCCAAATTTAGATAAGATTTGGGGTCAGGGCCTTTAGTTACAATAACAATCGAGTCGGTTTTGTTTTCTTGTTTCTTTTGTCGGGGATGAGGACGTTCATCACTGATATAAATACTTTGGTCCTCAGCCGACACATAAAAATATTGAGATTCAGGTAAAGTTCCATTCAGAACAATATTTCCTTGTTTATCTTGATAAGAGGTAGTTTGTTGAGATTGAACTCGAACAAAAACCGGGGAATTATCAGGGGAATTACCCCCACTGATATCAACATAAACAATTGAAACATCAACTAAAAGATGTCTAAATAAACCTCGATTTCCTTCATTATCTTCATAAGGAGATTCAGTAGGAGGAGCTTGATTTTTTACCAGGATTTGTCCATTGGGAGATAAGTAAAAATGTCGATTCCCAATCGGTTCATCTAAAACAACTTGATTATTGTTGTTTAGATATTCAACATCAACTTGAGTATTTTCAAAAACATAGACAAAACCATCATTATTGGTATAACCAAATTGATTGGGACCAATACTACGACGGGATAAAGCGATATCACCAGCTTTATTAACGTAAACAGCCCGACCTTTAGCATCAGGCCAAAGAATCCAAGTAGAACGACTTAAAGACTTTTGAGTACCAATTAGGACAACATCACGAGGTTTAGAAAAAGGAACATAACTCGCATAATTAGGTGGGTCTTGTTTCTGAATACCATAAATGACAAATTTATATTGACCCGAAGCTAATTGTGCAGCAATAATATCAGGAAACAGTAAAAAGGGCAGTCCAGCTTTACCCATAGGATGGTCATCAGTATCACCAGCCCGTTCATTATGAGCTACCCACCAATAAGCGATGGCCCAACTTCTAAGTTTTTCAGCAGCAATTTGGTTATCATAAGCGGCGAATAAACGCCGTTGTAGTTCCATGCGCTGGTCCTTAGCATCTCGTAATAATTTACGAATGGCTGAATCATCGGTAGAAAGAATACGGACAACATTGGTTAATCGGCGATTATATTCACGTTGACCTTCTCGGGCATGGTCAATTTGCTGTTGTGTAACTAGACCGGCAGAAATAGGATTAATACCGAATAAATATCGGAATTTATTGGAACCTAGTTTTTCAGGACTAGGAAACTCAGCTTCTTTCCAATATTGATTAACTTCCCGAATCATAAAGGAAATCGTATCATCATCAGTTCCTGGAGCGCCCACCTCCATTGGTCGAGAAAGATATGCGGCTCGACTTTTATAATCACTTTGCCAAACCGGACGTTTAGCACCTCTTGTTAGAATTTGAGAAACTAACTCTAAAGCCTTAGTATCTCTAGCTAAATCATTCTTGAATCTATCTACTTCATCTTGTAAGGCTTGAGAAAGGACTTCCAAGACAGTTCGTCCAGTTCCATCAGGAACGATTTCCTCTGTTAGACCTTTAGCTTGAGCATACATAATCATACTGGCAACTGCACCAGTTTGATTATCCATACTACGCAAAGCTACTTGTTTGAGAGTATTTTGGATAGGAGATTTGGGGGCTTTGATAACACTCGGACGACGACGATAATGAGGAGAACTTTCATCATCCCAATCCCGAATACGTTGAGCAATATTGGGTAATTTTTCGGCTTTGATGGCATTCCCATAATCTCCATCAAAATCCCCACCTTGACCATGAGGAGCTTTTCCATCGATTCCTGTTCCGCCAAAGGTGACATGACTTGTGAAAAACACTCCATTATATTCGTCATTGGGACTGGGAACACAATCCCATAATTGAATATCTCCCCAATGTCTTACTGGATATCGATAACTAATATGTTCTACTTTCTCCAGATGTTTACATGAAAATGTCATATCTCCTAAAGAATCATCAGGTTGAGCCATAAAAGAAGACATACGGACAGCACCATTGATTGCTAATCTCCGCCATTTTTTCTGAAGAGACCGAGAAACTGCATCAATAACATAAGGATGACGTTCAAGAATTCTATTCTGGTCATAATCCAGCACTAATGACAATGCTGGCATATAGACTTCAGCATTATCATCTATCTCATCTTCTGGGTTTCCTCCTGCCCAGATTGCCATCAGTTCATCAAACCATTTATTGGGTAATTCTGTATCTTTTTCATCAACGGTGATATTATTTCGTTTTGGGCTAAATAGTTGAGCTACTTTATAAACATCCCGAGATGCGATCGCCTCTACTATTTTTTCACATTCAGCCCTTGTTTCTGGCATAATATCTTGTTCAATGATATCGATTGGAAACCAAGACCAAATCTGAGTACCACCACGACTTTGACGTTCTTGAGCCTCACCTAATGCTGCAATATAAACCTTGTCATATATGATTGTAAAACCTGTAACTGAAGGTTTAAAAGTTTTGAAACAACTTTCAGGCAAGACTAAATCAGTTTCTAAATCATCAACTGGAGAAACTGTACCTTTGCCCCAAATTCCCTTTTCTCTTTCAATAGGGATTCCCAAGCGAAATTGTATCGGGGTTCTTTCCCGAATAAGTTGTTGGTCTACAATGCCTTCTAAAAGTAAATCCAATAGACTGGTTTTGATTTTACCATGAGCATCACCAACATTATAAGGATTTTCAGCACCGGGGACTGGTCTATTATTTTGTAATTCTGGGTCAGGAACAACTAATATTCTGGCATTCTTCAGGGCAAATAGAGCTTTGTTTTCGCTTAGGCAGATGGAGCCATAATTAATCCGACCCATGTTAGCTTTTTCTGGAGGAAAATAATATTGACCAACAGTTTCGGGAAAGGATAATTTTCGGGTAAATAGGAAATGTCCATGTTTTCTGGAACCCCCAGCTAAATCTAGAGAAAAGTTATCATAGTCATCTAATACCACTTCATCTTCTGGAGTGGAATTTGTTGGAATAGCACAAACTGAAAAATCATGGTCTGGATGTAATGCTGACAATATAATATTGTTGTAGACTGTTTCAGTTGCTAAAGCAATTGCTGTTGAGGTTTTATCTCCATCTTCTACCCATTTTTTGTTTTTTCCATTCCAGACCCCCATTTCAGTCCTAGAAACAATTTTTTCTAAGTCTCCACTGGGAATAACTGAAACCAAATTGTAAGTTAAAACAAATCTATCAGTTGGACTCATGATTTTCTCCTGTATTGTGTATAATATTCAATTCAGATTCAGTTCAGTCTTTTTAAACACCTTCTTCAAAGAAGAAGAGATTCATGGTACTGCGTCTTGAGTTAACTCTCTCAACTTCTTCGGCTCCTTCTTCAAATACCATTTCCAAGTTGTGTTTATCTTTAAGAGCGGCATATTGAGTTGCATCTTCACTACCACTGGAACCACCCCTAACGATGAAAGCATAAAGACAATTACAATCATCAACAATCACCTTATTCCGTTCTGTACCGGCATTGCTTCGTTCATTTGAATCTTCTATTCGTCGGTCAGAAGGAATTAATTTAGGTCTCCAATTAGGGTCAATTTGTCCAGTAGCATCACGTTTAGGAGTTTGAACCCAATTAGCTGGATGAACGATAATAGGTAATCCACGGGCAATGGCTGCATCTTCAGCATAAGAATCAGCCCCTTTAGCTCCACCACTGACAATTTTACAATCACCAGGTAAAGCATTAATAAATTGAGTGATAGCACCTTTTGCCCAGGCAGCCGAGCGAAATTTTCTTGACCCAATTACTGCAACATAAGAACCATTTGGAACAGCGGCACCATATTTAGCAAATCGTTGGGGGTCATCTAATTTAGGAATTGGGTCAGGTAAATTTATTTTCGGTTTTCTGACATAAGCAATCAATGTTTTATTTAATTGATTAAATTGTTGCATTAATTGCTGAAGGTCGGTATCCTCAGCATCCCATTGAACAAAGAGATAGTTCAAGTTAGAAGTTAAAGGTTCAGAGGAAGTAGTCCAATTTAAGTCAGTGGGTAAATTAGAAGGTAATTGTCCATGAACTACTACATCTTGATATTTTTGCCTAATCAAATATTGTTGAACAAATCTATCAAATCCTGGATTGTCTCGGATATGAACTACAGGATTTCGAGTAGGAATATCATTCAGTTTAAGATACCATTTTCGATGTTTATTCTCTAATAATGTTTCAATCTCCAATTCCATTCTGGGAGTCAAGTTTCCAATAAGATTACTTAGCCCAGCCATGCCCAGATGAAGCCGAGTATCACTTTCAACTGGAGCATCAGGTTCATAAGGGACACGATTATTTTCAATCATCCACAAAGCAGCTTTGTGAATTATGTGTCCATGACAAGGTAATGGGTCACAGTGACAAACTAATTCTACAGGTTTTCCTTGAGCTAATAAAGAAGCTACATTATATATAGCTGGATAAAAAGGAGCCAATTCATCTCGAATTAGAGGCCAGGAATATTTACGGAATTTGTCTAAAACATCTTCGCGGGTTCCTTCTTTACCAATTGGATAGGGATTATTCATAGGACTACGGGCAATACCTTGACTACCACCTCGACCAATATAAACCCGGGAATAGTCTGGAGTATGCCAATTAGTTGAAGAAAAACCAAAAGAGCCGGTATCTCTAATATTGGTTACTCGACAATGACCTATTGAATTTGCTCTCCTATTTGGCGATAGTGTGGATGGTGGTTCTTCCTCTGGAACATCTGGAATATTTTCCGGTTCCCCTTCATCTGTTCTTTCATCCTCCACCAAAACTTCCCAAATTGGTTTATTTAATGTTTCAAAGTAATTTTTGGCGTATTGAGTTCTTTTTTCTGTGCCATTAGTTGCCAATAATAGATAATCTGCTTCTTCCAACATTTCCATTAATGGGGCTGGTTCATTTCCCACATTGCGTACTGGATATGTTTGTGGTACATTTTCATTCCCCATATTGTAAATAAATACACTGGGATATTTTTTACTTCTGAGATAAGTAATAGTAGGTCTATCAAATCCAGGTAAAGAACCTACTAAAATTTCAGATGGATTTTTCGGTTGAGGATTTAATGTTTTTCTAAAGGTCATTGCGTCCTCCATTTTTTCAATGATTGGAGGAGTTAAAGTTTCAATCGATTGATTTCCCACAAATGAGAAAATAATAGGTTTATCTTCTTGATTTAATGGGTCTACCATCCTTCCTGTGATACTGATACGTTTATTCCCTAATTCTGATGATTCAGAGACTTTACCGGCTCCATAGAAACATAAACGTTCATCACCATATAAAACAACTAAATCAGCATCTTTTAGTTCATAAGTAGTAGTCATGGTTCGGTTGATGCGACGAAGTTGAGCGGCAGGAATACGACCTTGACCATCAACTTGACCAGCAACAATGAAAGTACCACTACCAAAGGATATTGAAATAATGGGAGCTTGTTTATTACGTTCACTTGTATCTTGATGGAAATTCAGAATCGGTTTATCTGGCCGATTCATATCCATATCAAAAACATCGATTGCCACAGTTTGGAGTTGAAACCCCGGATATACTTTTTCTCCAATAGGTTGAATCAGATTTAAAATTGCCGGTGGAATATCCGGCCATCGTTGATTGGTCATTGGATTAATTTTCGTATATCCTTGAGTTGACCACCAGCCAAATGTTCCGCAATTGGTCATAGAATAGCGCATTTTACCGCCTCTATCACCTACTGCTGCTTGATATAATGGAGCTTTTTCTATTACTGTATCTACTGCTGATAGAATTTGAGTTCGTACAGATGAAGCAAATCCTGGTTTAATTATAATTGGCATGACTGAGTTCCATTTAATTTGATTAGACTGGTGTATTAAACAGGTTTCCATTGACCAGAGGGAGTGCCGATATTATGTTTGGCACTGAATTGGTCATAAAATTCTTGAGCTACTGAGTTAGGAATTTTTACAGGGGAAGGTCCTGATAAATCATAAGATTCTACGACTTTTGGTTCTTTACCATTGGCTCCTTCTACGAAATCGATACCTAATCCCATAATGGTTTGATATTGAACTGCGTTATCATTAATTTGGACTAAATCATTTTTAATCTTATGCAATTCATCACGAATCTGATTAGGATTTAAGATATTGGAATAAGCAAAGGCGGGTGCATTATCATTGTCGGCGAACACATAAAAATGTTCAGCAAATCCTTGTTCATCTTGAGATAAGCGAATTGCTGCAATGATGATAATAGAGGATAAGACAATGAAAGGAGCATAAGCCATTAAGAATCCCCAGGCGAATCCTTGCATAGCGGTATATCTCCAGATTTTGGGGAGAAGATGAACATTATTTCTTAAAGCATCAGCAGCGAGAAATCGTAAACCATTAGCGCCGGTTGCGGAGAAATATTTAAGAACAACACTAGCTGATACTTGAGCTAAAGCTGTGGCTACTGACGTAGCCATCGATTTCAACAGAATCCCAGTTAGGAAGAAATTAGCAATTTGAGTAACTAGAGTTGTGATTGTTACTACAGTGGGTACTGCTACTGCGGCTACTGGAGCTAAAATTATTGCTCCTTTTTCTGGTTCTTCTTCAATGGGTTCAGCAAATTTTTCCAATAATTTTATGACTTGATTTAATATTCTTCTGGCTTGGGTTCGGGCTGCACCTTCTGCTGTTTCTAATAGGGCTTCCATTTCGTTTTTAGTTTGATGAAGGAACGCATAAGCATCTCCTTCTTTTTGCCGCATGACATTTTGTGCATCTTCTGCCATTTCCGGAATTGAATCTACTAATTCTTCAATCTCCGCTAATTTTTGAGATAATTCTGGTAATTTTAAATTCACATTATGGGCATCGATTGCTCTGATATAGAGATTATATTCTGTTGTTCCGAAACTATTATTGTTTAACATAGTATTTCCCACTTGTGCTAAATCTTCATGGGTTTTACTATTAAAAGCTAAATTAACTCCGTAAATCGACTCTAGGGTTAACAAAACTGCTGCGGTAATGATATCTCGGGCTTCTTTTGCTATCTCAATGACTTTTTTAATAGGTTCAAATACTGGTTCACCCATTGATTCAACAAATTGAACCAATGGCAGATTCCTAAACCATTCTTGAGGAGTATTTAAGACGTTGTTAATATCCTCTGTGATAGTCAGGATTTCTTTGCCTAACCAAAAACTGTCTTTAATTCTCTCTCTTAAATATTCAAACGCTTCTGCCATCTTTCCCCTCTCTTTTTTCGTTTAATTCTCCTTCATAGATTATCATAATATCCTGACTTTGTAAACCTCCTATTAAACTGAATCGTTCTTGTTGTGTATTGATATTTAATCTCATTTTATTCAAGAATTTTATTAATAATTTGCTATCATATAAATAACTTTCGTTGAATTTACTGAGTTTTTCACTTCAGTTTGTCAAGCAATTAATCACCGGAGGGAATATGCAACACCAATTGTACGGATTGAGGGGTAAAGTCTACGTCAAAAAGTTAAAAGAACTTTATGCTGAGTTGGGGCCGTTGATTCAACAGGACTTTAACCAAATTATCGAATCAACGGGTAAGTTTACACCTTTAAATTTGGGTGAACTTTGCATAAAGCACAGAATTCCCGTTACAGTCATGGATGATTGGCTATCTACTTTGACCGCTTACCCGACCGGAACCTGGGAAAACCTGCGAAGCCGAGGGTGCAAAGCCAGAGATATCGGAGTGGTCTGGAAATAAACACTGGGGCCTAGTAGCAGGAATTATTACAGTCAAAACGGCATTGGCAATAAATTCAGAAAAGACTCCCAAGCTACTTGAGCATCCGCGTCAAAATTGCCTTATGAATCAAAAATTTACTCAACTTTCTCTTTTCTCAGAAACAGAAACAGAAACATTTTCGGAAACAATAACAGAAATATTAAAGAGAAAAGAAACAGCATTAGCAATAAATATCAGTGGGGGGAAAGATTCACAGGCAATGTTAAGGTATTTGAGCAAGAGAGCTAAAACAGAAAACTGGCAATGTCACATATTCGTTATCCATGCAGATTTGGGCAGAATTGAATGGCCGCAGACATCAGAATTTGTGGAGAAGTTGGCATCGGAGAGTAACTTACCCTTAGTGGTGGTTCGGCGTTGCCAGGGGGACATGATAGATAGATGGGAAGCCAGATATGAAACATTAAATAGTCAAGGGAACAGCAAACCATTCTGGAGCAGTGCCAATGCCAGATATTGCACCAGTGACTTGAAAATTCAACCAATAAACAAATACTTAAGACAGTTTAAATTGGTAGTCTCAGCTATGGGGATAAGAGCAGACGAATCTCGGAATAGAGCAAATAAACCAAATCTGTCAGTTAGAAAAAATATCACTACCACAAAATTGATTGAATTATCTCCAGATGAGGCATAGAAAAGATGGAAAGCTAACCCCTCTGGTAGATTGGCCTTTGACTGGCTTCCTATTCATGATTGGGATATTGAGCAAGTCTGGAATCAATGTGGAACCAGTGTAGAAGATTGGCAACGCCGCCGACAATTGACTGATTCTAAAGCCGTTGATGGCTGGCCTTGTCATCCAGCTTATGTTTTAGGTCATGGCAATGAACGCTTGTCTTGTTCGTTTTGTGTTCTGGCATCGGTCAATGATTTGTCTAATGCCATAGCTTATAATCCCGACACTTATGCCCACCTCGTTGCCCTTGAACAACAAAGTGGTTGGTCCTTCCAGCATAATCGTTCTCTTCAATCTTTGTCAACTCTGTCCTAGTTCGTTTTATGCAAACTAAATGTTTTAAGACCCCTTGACGGATGATATGGATGAGCCAGAACTTGCTTCAGAATCCAGTCGATGGTGGGTTTTGGTCATCAATCCATAGATGAAACCCATACGAGCGTCTGTTTTGGCCTGAACACCTGTCCTGAAGACCTTGCTGAAGACCTTGTTGAAGACCTTGTTGAAGACCTCTATCATAGTCTGGGGCTAGGTTTCAGTTTTTTTGAAGACCGGCGATGCTTAAAACTTATCCTCAACTTAATTTAGGTGGCGATCGCCATTAAATCAATCCTCTAATTTTCTGATGCAACTTTTAGAAAAGTTAGTCTTCAAGTCTTCAGAATCTATATAGAGCAAAGGTTTCAGCCGTCAGTTAGGTCTTCAGTAGGTCTTCAGTTAGGTGTTCAGTGGTCAAATCATGCGCCAGTCGAACGCATCCTCATCCTATTCTGTCTCATGGTCCCAGTTTGATTAGAAATGGTCCCATTGTTATGAGATGATTCTGCCAATCGAATCCAAGCCAATACACTTAAATTGCTTTTCCCGGGAGAAAGTTATGCCAGCTATAAATTTTCAAAAAAGATTTGAAATGGCTGTCCAGTCGGGAACTAAACGACAAACAATTAGAGGATATCGAAAACGTCGCTTTGTTGTGGGAGATAAACTGATGTTGTACACCGGCATGAGAACAAAACTCTCTCATTTCTTAAGAGAATCCACCGCTATTGCAGTCCATGATATTAAAATAGAAGAAGACAAAGTTTATTTGGATGATTTAGAACTAAATGAGGAAAATTTGTTGAAATTAGCCAACGATGATGGTTTTGAATCTATCGATGAGTTTTTTGATTTCTTTTGTAGCACTCATGGTTTACCTTTCTCGGATCAATTAATTAAGTGGTAAAATGATTGATAAACAATGGACTGGAATAGAAGAAAATTTGATTATTAAAGCAGGATTTGAGTCAGAATTTTATCCTTTTTTATACTCATTACCAAGGTTTAAAATAGAGAAAAAATGGACGGGATGGAAGACTTTAGATTATGTGGGATGTAGTCAAGCAAGAAAACATCAAGATACTATCTCAGCACCCCAAGAATATTATGCGTTTTTGGTACTGAGAAATGATGGATTAATCGCTAAAGGCATTAATCAACCTAGACTAAAACTGCCAATTCAAAAACCAGGAACTCTGATTATATTGAAACGGCATTCCTATCATCATGTGATTGTAGATAATCGTCTGGGAAATAATCAGGACTCAAAATTTTGGATTGCTTTAGGTCAAGTCTTTGATGTTAAACCGACAAGATTTGAAGTTTTTCAATTATTTCAACAGTTTTTGATTCAGAGGCTATCGCATAAATACAGTGATATTTAATGGAGATTGACCATGTTGAAATTATTTGACGAAGAATTCAAGCCTTGTGGATACTACACTAAGTCAATGCACGAAAATGGTGAATCATTAACTTAAACTCATATTGAACAATTATCCTCTACTAAAATTGGTGATGATAAATATAGAATCAATGAGTTTCGTCAACCATTTGATTTGACATTTATTTATCAAGACCAAGTGGTTTGGGCTAAAATATGCGCCAAACAAGATTCAATGTTTCAAATGATGTTTTCGGGGTTTGGCTCGGGTGAATGCAGTTTTGAAGAACTTTTAGCAATGGATGCTAGAATCCATCGATATTCTTGAGAAAATAGAGCAGTAAGTGTTGGCGGAGCCTTTGCGTCAGCACTTACATCATCGGGGCTTGGGGATGATTGCTTTATTTTTTTGAATGTTCGCTTAACTCCGAACATTAACTCCGAACATTAGACTAGGGCTGTTTCATTCTAAAATTTTCCTTACCCCGTAAGCGTTACAGCCCAAGGGTTTTCGGCCTTATTTCCTACTTTTAGGTTAAAAATTAGGAAATAACGGCTGTATCCCCCGTCAGATAAAGCTTACGAACAAGCAAAAAAGTAATTTGACCTTGAGAATGAAACAGCCCTAACATTAGACTCCGAACATTAGACTCCGAACATTAGACTCGCCAACAACTCCGAACATTAGACTCCGAACATTAGACAGACTCCGAACATTAGACAGACTCCTGAATGATTTGTTACCGAGTGCCTTTGAATGTTCTAGCGCCATTGAATGTTATGCCAAGCGCCGTTGTTGTTCCAACCAGTTTCCGAGCGCCATTGGTGTTTTCTTAAATTTTTTAGTAATCAACACAAAACACTTGACTTATACTTTAATGTTTTGTTAGAGTAAGTATAGACGCAGGATTGTCCAGCCTGGTGACTGGAGCCTTAAAACGGAGGGCTGACCGAAAAGGGATATTGAGCCGGTAGTCGGTAAGATTCAAGTTTGCGAATCCACCTAACTGCATTGACTTGTGGGTTAATCTCAAAAGGATTAACACGGGGAAGGGCGTTTTGTTGAAATCTGCATCAATATTTGAGGGGTTCGATTCCCCTATCCTGCATTTCTCTTAGAATCAGTTTCCTAAAAACGTTTTCTGTTTCTAATTTTGTTTCTGTTTTTAATTTTGTTTCTGATTTGGGGTTTGATTATGGGTTAGGGCAGAAGGGTCAGGGGCGAGTCTCCGCTATTCCT
>JAMXFF010000002.1:88341-362541 GCA_025370845.1 Laspinema palackyanum D2a
CCACTATTCCTCCACTATTCCTCCACTATTCCTCCACTATTCCTCCACTATTCCTCCACTATTCCTCCACTATTCCTCCACTATTCCTTTGTTCTGATATTGTCAATGACCCAACAACTATCCCCAACAGCTAATCATTAATGGTGATTCGGAGATTCAGAGAGGGATTCAGAGAGGGAAATGGCGATCGCATAACGAAAGGAAGTTGAACTCAGGATTGAACTCAGGATTGAACTCAGGTTCAGGGTTGGATGTTGGTGTATTTTGCTGTATTTTGCTGTCGCTGAAGTGAGTGAGATTTATTGAGGTGCAAATGTCATTAACATCAGAGTTGGCGAAAAAAGGGGAGTTCTATCATGCAGTGTTGAACTTGATAGACCCTCAAAAAGCAGCAGTTTTAATCAAAGAACATCAGCAAAAGTTAAGCAAAATATACTTTCCACCAGTAAAAGGAACAGATTTTCCCTTGGTAGGAATGGCAATAATTTATGCAGTGAGGGAAAACCTGGCCAGGAAATTGCAAGTGAGTTGGTTCCATGAGACGGCGGCAGGTCGGATAATGGATAAACCAATGCTTGAGGGACCGGCCAGGTATATATTGATGGCTTTAGGCGATAAACAAGCTCGAACCAGTCGAAATCTATATGTTTATAGTCCCAAATCGTTGTTGCCAAGTTATCGAGAATCAATAGAAGATGTGGCTCAAATAATCTCATCATTTGATGTCATCCTCCCTGAACCAGAAATGCCATTTATCCCAAATCCAAGTTGGATACAGGCTGATGCCAATCTACTCATGAATGGGTGTTTATGGGATATCCGAACAACCAAAAGCAAATTCCCCTTAAGTATGGACAATATTGTTCAACAAGTTGCGTATTTAGTGGTAAACCGGGGAAAATACCTAATTAATTCAATGGGGATATACTATTCACGGCAAGAGTGCTTTTTTCGATATCCCATTAATAAAGTCTTGAAACCTGGATTTCATCAAGTTTCATCATCAGAACAACCAATTGTGGATTTGAAATTGTAAACTATTCAAATAACGGCAAGTTGGTTGATTTGTCGTTATTTGATAGTTATTTGAAATAGGGCTATCGCTGGAAAAAATTGATGTTAGAGGTTTTGAATAATGAAAACATTAGAATGTCATAGCAAGGGCGATACTAGATTTAGTCCATTTTTCTGCGATGTCAAAGTCTTTGGTATAAACAAATCCATTGAGAACCACTATCATTGCAGTAAGGTTTTTGAGACACCTACTGGCAAAATCGTATTTCCTAATGATTGGAGACAGTCGAAGAAATTAGCTAAGTCGGGAGCTAAACAAGTGGCTTGGCAAATCAGTGAAATGATGTTTCCAATTCGCAGTGATGCAACAGGACGTTATGCAATAGATGATTTCGGAGTACAATGGTATTGTTGTTTGTGGTATAAACACTTAAGGGAAAATCCCTGGAAAGTAGAATATGTCAAAGAATTTGATGAATTCAATGACCCATTTGCAGGGAAATTCCCGTTCTGCCAAGCCAAAGTAATGGAGAAAGTAAAGAATGAGGGATTGTACGGATTACGAGGAATGGCAACAGAACTTTGGCAGCTATTACACCAAGACCTAGCTGGAGGACTGAAAATCATTCGTGCCAATTTGTTGGACATGGAATATGGAATGATTTGCCATCAAGTGAATCTTAAGGGAGTGATGGGGGCAGGTTTAGCCAAACAAATACGCGATAAATATCCCCAAGTTTATCAACAATACAAAAATTGTCTTGAAAATAAGTCGTTGGGAGATATATTGGCAGTTTCTGTTGCAGATAATTTGATGGTGTTGAATTTATTTGCTCAAACCGATATTGGAACCGGACAACAACAGACCAATATGACAGCATTGAAAGAATGTTGTGCTGCTGTACGTCGATTTAATCGGGATTGGGATTATATGATGCCTATTTACCTGCCATACAATCTAGGATGTGGATTGGGTGGGGCAAATTGGTCTGAAGTATCTAAGTTGATTGAAGAAGAACTGCATACCTCTATTATTTGTCGAATTTAAACCTATTGGGATGATGCACCTTGCATTGTCCCTTTTTTTTCTTGGTAAAAATTTGTCAACGACCCAACACTAATTAAAATATAGTGTGAGCTTGTAATCAGTATTGCAAGTCTTGAGTTGACCAGACTAAGTGAAGAACTACGTTATTACTAAGAGTTAAAGACCTACCTACGGATGCTTGCAAGTCTGTAGCACTAGAACTGAACAGTTAAACATTCTATTTGGGTATTGAAAGTGCTGTTTGGATAGTTACCGGGTAATAACATTGTCGATGCAAACATTACTGAATAAAGAAGGGACGCAACAATGTCCAAAACCAATTACGTTTTAGTTGTAGATACCAACAAACACCCTTTATCTCCTTGTAAACCTGGAGTAGCCAGGTCATTACTTAAAGCAGGTAAAGCAGCAGTTTTCAGGAGATATCCATTCACAATTATCTTGAAAAAAGAAGTTGAAGGCGATATCCTAAAGTCTCAGATTAAAATAGACCCGGGTAGTAAAACGACTGGATTGGCTTTAGTTCAAAATGGTGTAGTCATTTGGGCGGCTGAACTTCAGCATCGGGGTCAATTAATCAAGCAATCTTTAGATAATCGTCGTAGTCTAAGAAGAAATCGACGTAATCGTAAAACTCGTTATCGTCAACCTCGGTTCCTTAATAGAGTCAAATCAAAACCTAAAGGTTGGTTGGCTCCAAGTCTAATGCACAGAGTAGAGAATGTATCTACTTGGGTTAACAAACTAATTAAATTCTCGGCTGTTGATTCAGTTATGATGGAATTAGTTAGGTTTGATACTCAAAAGATGACGAACCCTGATGTCAGTGGGGTTCAGTATCAACAAGGGGAATTAACTGGATATGAAGTTAGAGAGTATTTGCTTGAGAAGTTTGATAGAACTTGTGTCTACTGTCAGGCTAAAAATGTCCCATTAGAAGTTGAACATATCCAACCAAAATCTAAGGGTGGCAGCAATCGAATATCTAATCTGACTTTAGCTTGTAGACCTTGTAATCAGTCCAAAGGAAATCAAGATATCCAAGACTTCCTTAGTGGTAAACCTAGTTTGCTAAAACGAATATTGAATCAAGCTAAACAACCACTGAAAGATGGTGCGGCTGTTAATTCTACTCGTTGGAAATTAAAGGAAAGTTTAGAATTGACTGGGCTTCCAGTATTTACAGGGAATGGAGCATTAACAAAATACAATCGTTGTAGATTAGGATTACCCAAGACTCATTGGTTAGATGCAGCAAGTGTTGGCGAAATTGATAATTTAGTTATCGCAACTCATCAACCATTACTGATTAAAAGTTTTGGGTTTGGTTCTAGGCAAATGTGTAGAACTGACAAATATGGGTTTCCAACTCGTCATTGTTCCAGACAAAAAGTCCACTTTGGATTTACTACCGGAGATATTGTTAAGGCAGATATTCCCAAGGGTAAATATGCTGGTAAATATACGGCACGGGTTACAGTTAGGTCTACAGGTTCATTTGCAATCAAATCCTTAACTCATGGTAAGCAAATTGATGTCAATCATAAATATTGCAAAGCTATTCACAAGCTAGATGGTTATGGTTATGGCTTTGGTGAGTTGATAAACATCAACCCAACTAAACTTAACCCAGTTGAAACCCAAATAGTTAAGGGCAGAACAGCAGCCAATCCAACTCAACTAAATTTGTTTGATAGTTCAATATTTGCCGTTGAGTCTAGTGAATCAAAAATCCATAAGAAACAGAAAGTCAAAGGTGATGATTATGAACAATTAAGTCTGTTTTAAGTCTTGGAGAGGAAAGTAGTTTATATGTTGGCTGTTTTCCTCTCACCGTTAAATCAAAGATTATAACGGGAGTCCCCAACAGCTAGAAATTTATGGAAGAACTACAAATTTTTGCTTGTGAAACTCGATTAAATGTTACAATTTTAGAAACCGCGACTTCTTGGCAAACCGAAATAATAAATTATTTTGCATCAAAAGGGGAATCAGAGTGTTATCCAGCCTTATTGACCAAATATAATAAAAGTCAAGAAGTAATTGTTCATTTTTTTTACAATTAATCATCGTGCAGAAACCCAAATCTGTGCTGAATTAATAATTCCTAATCAAACTCAGATAATTTTATCTCAAAAAGAAATCAATTACTTATCATCAAAACTTGGCCGCAATTATCTAAAAGGGTGCAATCAATGGCTAATATACCTCAATCAAAATCCCAGAAAATAATTCACAATAATACTCAAAGAATTTTAGGGATTATTGGTGCAAGACCTCTGTTGTGTCATTCATGGCAACGAGATAATTTACTCTGTCCCGGTTGCCCACCAGGTAATGTTTTCAAATGTTCACGCTGTCAATTGCTTCTTCCCTGGTGCTGTGGTAGTTCAGATGTCTTTCCAGATTGGTGCGATATTTGCGTTAATGACTACATTAAATTAGAAGGCTGGCCTGAATAATCACAATTATGCACAGAGCGCGGAGCGTGTATAGGCCAAAGCCTCGCTTGACTGATTATGCACAGAGCTTGGCTGATTATGCAATTGGCAGGGGGTTCTGTATGGAGGCGCGTATAGGTGATCGCCTCGCTTGCCTGATTCTCGGTCACCCTTGGCGCACAGAGCAATCTTTAACTGAATGCGATTATGCACATAGCTTTGAATCGCTCATCATTGATTATGCACAGAGCTTCGCGATTATGCACAGAGCTTCGCTTTCATGACCGGCTGACGGTTCTTCATCTCGTTGCTCTCGCTTAAATTATCGGTGTAACCCTAAACCTAGCTTTTTCAAAAACCAATGACATATTCAATAACAGCCCTTTGCGGAAATGGTATTACAGCAGCAAAAATGGCTCGTAAAATGCGCTTATCTTGCTATAAGGAAGAATTTAGCCCGTATGTAAAAGGAGTATTTAATCTATCTTTGGACTGGGACGATGATAAATATCATCATCTTTTGCAAGGAATACAAGTTTTTCCTGAGTCTTGTGGCAATTTTAATTATTGTCGAAAGATTACCTCTTTCTTGGACGATGAATATTATCTTTACTTTTGTGGGGAAGTTTCCAATCAGTTAGTCTGGGAATATATTGAGTTTGAAGAGGAGAAAACCTTGAATTTATTAGGTGAATGGGCTAAAACCAATGAAGAAACTGACAAAATTATTCATTGCATCAATTATTCTCGGGGTCAGAATCAGATTCTTAGAAATGTCCATTCATCATTAAATCCATTGGTTCCAATAAGATTGATATAAATTCCTTGGGGGTAACCATTCCCCTAAATTTTCCTTCCTTTGCTCTCGCTTCTTGTGGTTGATGTTTTTCAATTAGTTACCATGCCCGAAATTGCTGAATTAATTCAATCAGTTACCTCCTTTCAAACTGAAGGAGTTGTTTGTGAAATAACGGACGGTAAAAAGATTTATCGATGGTTTGCTGATTCAGAACGCTATTTTATTGATTTTGCAGATGACTACCATCAGCATGGGTTGATTCAATACGATACTGACCAGGATGCACCATATTTTGGGGTTTGGATTAGTCCAACCAAAATGCTTACATTAACTTATTGTGAAGGGGATTGGAGTCTTGTAATTTGTGACAACCCAATTACCTACAATTCTGAAGTTGATTTGATTGTTGAATTTTACGAAAAAGCTCCAGGATTTGTATCAATTGATATTGATGAGAAAACAATTACTAAATATTATCAATCTAAGTCGGACCTTTATCTTCAGACAATTCCTCATGAACAGTTGTCTAAAGATTATCAATCATCAAACCGAGTCTTTCATCAAATCTCAAAACATGATGCAATTCAGATGTTGGGTGAAGTTCCTCCCCACAAACAAGATGGATTCAGTTTTATTTGCTCTGAACCAAAATTTGCAATAAATGGACAAAACATTTATCTTGCTTGCCTGGAAAAACAGAATAAGTTCTGGGCAATCTTAGCAACTTTATCTGAATGGGATGAGTTGTTTGAATGGCTCGATAACCAACTCTCATAAATTGATAAATCCCCCTTAACTAAATCTGGGGGATTTACTGTCTCATTTTGGAATTTAATGAGGTTTTCAATGACAGAAGAAATTGTTTGGAATAAAGATTGTTGGCAAACACCTAATACGGAAAAACAACCCATATTATCTTTGGTTCGAGATGTGTTTGATGGTCTAATCTGTCTTGACCCTTGTACAATGCCAAATAATCCAACAAAAGCTAAGTATTATTTCACTGAAGCTGATGATTTTCTGAGTCAGACTCCTTCAATAATTTATGACAATTGTTGGATGAATCCACCTTTCAGTAAACCAGCACCATTTCTTGAGAAAATGTTTGATTGGTATAAAACTGGTCATATTGTGCAAGCAATTGCCTTACTCAAAAGCGGTACTATGCACAATCAAAGTACCAGTCACATTATCAATCAAAGCCGAAGTATTTGCTTCTGGAGAAGTCCCCGAATAGCTTTTTTGAATAATCTTGGTAATCCTAAGAAAAAAGCTGATTTTGACTGTATATTGGTCTATTTTGGACCCGACCATTGGGAATTCTACAAAACATTCAAATCAAGAGGAATTATCAGAAGTCACTGATGAGAAGAAACCAAATTAATTCAGAATCAGTTCAATTAGAACTAGATTTGTTTCCAAAAATTAAACCGGGTCAAGTCGTTAAAATTGTTGGAGTTGACTTCACCGGCCATTTTAATTTGAAAGGGTTGAAAGCAATTGTAGAATGTCCAGCTACTGGATATCATGGTGGAATCGGGTGTTGGATTTTGGGATTCAAACTGGGAACAATATATCCAGTTATCCTAGAATACGATATTTATAGTTTAGAGATGATAGGTGAATTCAAAACACCTTGGTATAAACTATCGCCTCGTACTCAACAATTTAAAATCAAATCAAATACTCAATAATTACCCACAAGTCAAGTGGTTTAATTATCACTTGACTTAACTCCCTAAGTGAAGGAAAAATGCATCTAACACTAGAACAACAACTCCAGTTGAGAAATTTCGAGATTCAGGTTGACAAAATGAATCTTGAACAAACTCAGTTTTTTCTTAAGCAAATGTATAAGCAAATGATGGTTAAAGAGGCAATGTATCAACAGTTTCTTAGGGAAAAATGGAAAATCAAGTAAAAGCTATCAGTTTATTTAGTGGAATAGGAGCATTTGAATATGCGGCAACTGAATTTGTTTTCGGACCAAATTATCGAACAATCCAATTTGTCGAAATTGAACCCACAGCCCAAAAAGTCCTCCAGTCCCAGTTCCCAGGCATCCCCATTCACGGAGATATCAGAACATATCATCCCCCAATCATGCGATCGCCAAGCTCAGGAGGTGGAGAATCAGGTGGAGAATCAGGTGAAGAATCAGGTGGAGAATCAGTCCAAGATTACGCCTCAGTCATTATTGGAGGATTTCCTTGCACGAACACAAGCTGCGCCGGTTCAAGAGAAGGACTGGCTGGTGATGAATCAGGACTCTGGTACTCAATGCTCAGAGTCATCCGTGAGGCCCAACCAGATTTCGTCATCATTGAGAATCCCGAGGGCCTTGTCCACAGAGGACTTAGAGAAGTTCTTGCCTCTCTCAGAATGGCAGGATATCAAACAGAAGTTGAAATGTTCTCGGCGCAGGAGTTTGGTGCTCCCCACCGAAGACTCAGACTCTTTATTCTTGCCTACGCCGACCGGCTTGCCATCCAGCAAAGGAAAGGGTGGACCGGCTGGGATGAACAAATTGGAAGTGATATTGAAAAAACAAGGGAGATTGGAGCGCTCCCGCAAACTGAATCCACAGTTTTGCCTATGGATGCAAGGATTTTCCCCTACTTGGCTGGATTGTCTTATTCCGGCTGGTGGAAACACAACTCACCACCAGTTAATATTGGACTTCCCCTCAGAACACCAGGAAGGAGGGCAGCTATAAACTTGGTTGGACAATCTATAGCTATACCTCAAGCTGTTTGTGTTTTACTGCGCCTTAAGTTTCTTTGTTCTT
This sequence comes from Laspinema palackyanum D2a, assembly GCA_025370845.1. GTDB lineage: Bacteria > Cyanobacteriota > Cyanobacteriia > Cyanobacteriales > Laspinemataceae > Laspinema. Next base: position 96,432 of record JAMXFF010000002.1, read on the forward strand.
TGTTAGATTAGTTGTAATGAACTCCGAATAGGCAACGTGCTTCCAAATTTTTCCATTTTTAATTCCTGAAATTACTTTTCTATCAACACCATACAAGTTTGAAATTTCTTGACAGTTTAGCTTACCTTCAGATAGTAAGCATTTAATTTCGACAACATCGTCTTCACTAAGTTTCGCTCTTGGATTCCTAGAACCTATGGTTGAGCGCCCTTTGTTTGCCATGTCAGTCATGTTTTCTTTTTGAGTGCCAAGAAACAAATGCTCTGGATTGACACAAGCTCGGTTATCACATTTGTGGCAAACGTAAAGGTGCGAGGGAATTTCACCGTAGTTTAGCCTAAACATTACGCGAGAAGCCTTTTCAGTTTTGCCATTAACACGGATTCTGGGATAGCCATAGCGACAGCAGCATAAATCTGTTAACCAGCAGTCGTCTTTAGAAACAATGTGGCTTTCAATGCGTTGTTGGAGAGATAGCTTGAGGCGAGGCATGGTATTTAAAAGTAAACGTCAAACCCAAAAAGCGAAAGCATTTACTTAAAGTTGGTTAAGATTGGTTAAGATTTATATTACTTAAGCAATGCCGAATTTAATGGGTTTCCCGATTGGGTACACGGATTGCATCTATCCGGCTGGTGGGCAACGAACCCCCCGCCAATTGATGTTGGAATTGAACCCCGAACCCCCGGACGACGCGATGCCATAAAACTCTATAGCAAATCTATCTGTATCCCACAGGCGATCGCCGTTCTGCTTCGTTTACAATCTTTGCTCCAATTGCTCTAATCGAAGATAGCTAAATTCTCTGACCTCTCGGAGATTTAGCTGATTTTTTCCATATTGCTTTCGCTTTAAATGATGATGTTGTTTTTGATGTCTAATGGATAATTTAACTACTGCTCTTGAGATAATGATGAATCTTAAAACTCATTATCTTGAACAAAAACTGTTCGATAAAGCAGTTGACGTGAATCGAATAATTAATTCCTTAGCTTGTCATACCACAGATATTATTTTTCATGCTGAAGATTTAATGAGTCAACAAATTGTGAAAGTCAATCAAATTAATTCTGACCATGCTGAAGTAATTTATCGGGGTCCACAACGCGGATTACGGTCGATTCCTATCAAAATCTCCCGGGACCGATTTGATAAAGAGTTTGAATTGTTGTTTGATGATGAGGATTAATCAATGACTACTACAGGAAAAACACCCGAACAATATTGGATAACTGTCAATCAATATGCTGCTGAGATGATTGCTGAATATGGCAGTAATTATCCTGATGATTTGGAACAATCCAACTTCTTGTATGACCGAATCAAGAATTTTATTGGGAATTTTTCAATGATTACGGAAGAACAAAACTGTTTGATGATTTTAAGAGAATCCAAACATCCTAATTCTCTGGATGAAAAATATGGTGCAGGACATGGGGTTAAGTTGATAATTGAGGATGGAATCTCTTATCATCTGAAAGCCTTAGCTCGTTCGGCTATGTTTGCCGATATTATTGACCGTTTTAATCACTTGCACCAATAAATTACACAGCCTACTCTTTTGAGTAGGCTATTTTTTTACCGAAGTAAGTTATTTTTTTACTCAGGTAAGTTAGAGTTCAATGGAGAGACAGAGTTTAAATTTTTTGAACCCTAAACAGAGTTTGATAACCAGTTTAGCGATTGCAGTATTTTCAAAAGCCTTGATAGAAAAATCTCCTGTTTCTCCAGCCATTAAATCTCGGGATGAAGATACAGCACCATCAATCAACTGACTTCGTTGAAGTTGTTCTACAAACTCAATTCTGCATTTAGTAGCTCCCGTTTTACTAAGTCTTTCTAAAGCCGGTAGTAATTCAACCTCTTTCTCTCCTCCTTTTTCTACATATTCCATTAATTCTATTTCGCTTGGGGTCAGAGTTTCCATATTTTAAGTGAGCTAATTTTCTTTTTTATGATATAGTATTAAGTCAGTTGAGTCAAGGATAGAAAAATGCAATTACGAATCTTAAAACCAACCCTATTAAAGACCAGACCGTTACAATCAAACCATCTAACCGCACTGGAAAAGATTAATGTAAAAGTTCAAGAAAGAATTGAAGTAGTTGAATATGCAGTGGAGAGAGGGCATTTCCGGATAAGATTAAAAGAAGCAATAAGAGGAAATCCAATATGGTACGTTTATCAAGGACATAGTGAAATCCGAATAAATGGAGTAGTTTCTACAGCATTAATAAAAGAAAAAGACCAAGTAAAACTGAATGTACCATTCAAATCCCAATTAGATAATTTCTATAATCCAACAGGGTCGTGCAATGTGACAAGCATCGCGATGTGTTTGCAGTATTTGAAAGCATCGCGGAAAATGATAGGTCGTTATCACCAGTTTGAGGATGAATTATATCGGTGGTGTCTATCCAAGGGATATTCACGTCATAGTCCTCAAGATTTAGCTAAAGTGGTCCGGGATTATGACCGCAAAGATGATTTTACGGTGTGGGGAACCATCGAACGTTGTCAAAATCACCTACGCGGCGGCAATCCCTGTGTAGTCCACGGTTATTTCACCAGCTTCGGGCATATTATCGTTTTAGTCGGCTTTGACCAGAGAGGATTTCTTGTTCATGACCCTTATGGTGAATGGTTTTGGGATGGTTACCGTACGGACTTAAGTGGGGCTTTCCTCCACTATTCCTATAATTTAATCCGTCGTACCTGTATTCCTGATGGACAGTTTTGGGTTCATTACATCAGTTCTTGAACATTTTCTTAATCCTAAACATTAATGTTTTTCTATCATCAACTTTTCTATCCCTTAATTAGAAAAGATAAAAAAGAAGGGATAAAAAAGTTGTGATATGATGAGAAAAAAGACAAAAACCGGAGCAGATATGACGAAAACAGCAGAAATAATGTCCTATATTACCGAACAAACAGGATATGCAGAAGCAGTATCAAAATCGGTAATGGATGCGTTTGTCGGGTTCTTAGCATTGTCATTACGCCAAGGGGAAAATGTCACGGTTAAGGGATTGGGAACATTCTCAGTGAAAAATGTACCAGCCAGAAAAAGCAGAAACCCCAGGACAGGAGAAGCAGTCGATGTCCCGGCGAAAAAAAGACCGGGATTCAAATACTCGGTGACATTCAAAGAGTCGATTCAAGAAATGGCTCCATTAGCTGAAGAAGAAGTTCCACCGCCTCCGGTAGAAGAAGAAATTCCACCTCTTCCGGTAGAAAAGGGTCAACCAGAACGAGTATGGCATATCAGCGAAAAAGGCAAAGCGGTTAAGAAAACTGAAGGAAAAATCAAATCCTTGACTCCCTCTACGATGGTTTATGGCAATGGTTATAAAACCTGGACCAAAGCCTCTGACGTTCCTGAACTCTCCTATTTAGTCGCTTAAGCAACGGTATCGGTGTAGTGTAAGTCCTGGTCATAGACTGGGACTTCTGATGTTTAACTCAACAAGTATTCAATCAAAAGAACAATGGCATCCAATATTATAGCAAAGGCTGATTTCACATTTGGAGCAGCTTTGGCAGTTCATGAACTAAATCTCAGTACAGGCAGTGGTGCAAGAGCAATCAGCGGAATTCATCGACATTTCGGAATTAGTTCATCTGAATTACCTGGAACTGAAGGCTCTTTTGCTGAATATTCAGATTTACAACCTGGAATTTATCAGGTAAATGTTTGGTTAGAAAGTCAAGAACGTTCTGCCGGGTCTCGTGATGTTCTCTATGCTTTTAATCAGGCGGATGTGGTAGAGATAACTGATACTACCCCCTTGATTGGACAAAATACAGGTGGGTTATATGAAACTGCACCAGCAATTACTGAAGTGGTAGAAGTTCCTTATGGGGAATTATCTATTATTTTAGTTAATGATTCCACAACCACTGGAACTACTATTGCTCATGTAACCGAATTACAGCGGATTGGGGATTTACCATACCCAGTGCCGATTGTATATAGCAATCAACCAGATAATTTCATCGGGTCAGCCGGATATAACGAACCTTATGGTTGGGCCAATACCGGGACTGGTGATAGAGCCGCTTCAACTTTGAACTCATTTCTCGGATTCTCTGACCCAGTAATTCAACAAGGCGCACAAGATGCTGAAGGTTGGTTAATTCCCACCAATGGCAGTCTCATCCAATATAATGTTGTCCCTGGGGTTTATCGAATCATTTGGGAATTAATCAGTTCTGAATCTGAACCAACTCGTGACGGATTCTTTATCTGGAATGGTAGTGAATTATCTGTAGGGGGAAGGCGATCGCTATGTACCAATCAAGTAACAACCACGCGATTCAGCAGTGGAAGAATTACTACTGAACTCTCTGTATTTGGTCCTTTGGCCTTTATTGCCGTCGATACTGAGACGACAAGTGGAACAACTGAGATTCGGATTCACAGACTTGAAAAGATTGGTGAGATTACGGGAATGATTATTTTCCCTGCACATTATCAGCTACTCTCTCATCCACTGAATTTAGCTACCACTGCACTCAATAGTTATCGGCACTCGGAATTAAATTTGACTAATACTCAAACTCTTCCACAGCCTGAACCTTATCTGCTTGAAAGTTGGGAACAATGGTGGTGGCCTGGGTATAATTGGCGTTGGCATCACATGAATCCTGATGGTCAAGATGATTCTACTTTGAATCAAGAAATGCAGGATTTTTCTTTTCCAACAGCTTGGAATAATTCAGAGTTTAAAACTGAATTCCTTACCCTAGCTTCTGATGCGGGTTTGAAAACTTTAGCCATTTTCAATTACACTCCTACTCCAGCATTATTTAGCAATTCAACTGATGAATTTCTGGCTTTCCAAGTGATTCGAGGACTCTATCGATTAGCTGGAGTCATTGGTGAACAAAATAACATTAATCCTTCACCAATTTTGGACCAATTAATTCCCACGGCCAATGCTGGTTTAACTCAATTCTTCAGTGAGATTGTGGCTAATAATCCAGCCAGTATTGCTGCTATTGCTCATGTCTTTACTCGAATGAGTCAGGGTTATCTTCCTCCTGTCTTCTTAGATTCAGTTAATTACACTGAACTCTATCAACGTTGGACTCAAAGTTGGGGTCTTGATTAACTTTGAGTTATAATCAATTTTGAGTTTTGATTTTGGATTGTTTGCTGTAACATAATCCTCACTTCTTGAGGGGTTCATTCCCCTCAAGTTTTTTCATTTTGGAGTGAATCATGAAAATTAAACCCTTGGTCAATTCATTAACTGTGCAAATTGCTTTAGCTGATTTTTTGATTAATTGCACATATACCATTGAAGATGCTCTCAATAGTGGAGGAATGACGAGTAATCATGTTTTAACAATAGTGCGGCATTTATTATTTGCTTCAGGTCTTATTTATGGAAGAAGTCGAGCTTCTTCTGTTTTATATTCACCTAAACACATTCCTGGGTATAATAAAGAACAAGCTGAATCTCTTGCTCGTAATTAATCTTCTTCATTATGGTCTCAATACACAACTCAAATTCAATAACAGAAACAGAAAGAAAACCAGAAACATTTCCAGAAACAGCACCTTGTGCAAATTCAGTATTTTTCAGAACATACAGCAGAAGAAAGAAAGAAGGGCGGGAAACATGGGAGGAAGTATGCGAACGCACCATTGCAGGATTAGAGAAACTCGGCAATCTAAACTCAGACGAGGTGGCACTCCTCACCCAGATGCAGAAACAACTCAAAACCCTATCTTCGGGCAGATGGTTGTGGGTGGGCGGAACTGACTGGATGGAACGCCCGGAAAACTATTCAGGAGGCTATAACTGTACCTCAACGAATATCACTGATTGGCGGTCTTTTGGATTATTAATGAACCTTGCCATGATGGGATGTGGAACCGGCGCGGTCCTCGAACCGCAATATATCAATCAGTTGCCGCCAATTCGGAACCGACTGGAAGTAAGTATAATTGGTGAAATTGGAGAAACTCATCCATCTCAACGTCGAGAACATACTCAAGTAATTGTAGAAGGCAATCGGGTAATTATTAATGTAGGAGACTCACGAGAAGGTTGGGTGCATTCTTACCAAACTCTAATCGAATTATCTTCTGATTTACGGTTTAATTCACCTATTGAGGTGTTAGTTAATTTAGCAGATATTCGACCGGCAGGAGAACGACTTAATGGGTTTGGAGGAATAGCTAATCCTATTAAATTGACGGAACTTTATCAACGAATTGCTTCAATTCTAAATAAGGCGCATGGACGACAATTAAATTCGGTTGAATGCTCTTTACTTATTGATGAAGCGGCTTCTACAATAGTTGCCGGAAATGTGAGAAGAAGTGCGGGAATCAGACAAGGAGCCAGTTTTGATGAATTGTTTGCCAATGCCAAAATGAATTTATGGCAACAAGATGAGGCAGGTAATTGGCGAATTGACCCTTCAAGAGATGCACTCAGAATGGCAAATCACTCAAGAGTATTTCATCATAAACCAACTCTGACTGAATGTATTGATGCAGTACGTCAACAATACTATTCTGGAGAAGGAGCAATTCAATGGGCTGGTGAAGCCGTTGCCCGAGCTAGTTGTGATTTAATGCCAGACAAAGAAACTAAACTAGAGTTTCTAAAAGCATATAATCAGGGTCACGCATTGCAATGGATAAGCGCTCGCCATCCATCCATGTCTCAACAAGAGTTGAAACATCGGTTGCAGCGTTACGGCCTAAACCCGTGTGGTAAGTAATTTTGCCTCACGTTAAAAATCGGGCAAAATCGGTGAACCCTGAGATGGGAATATCGAGGTAAGCAGATTGTTTAAAAGCATCTGCCACCGTAGAGCGTAGGATGTGAAACTCATTATTTGAGAATATAATCATTCCATGAGTGTCCGACAGTTAATTTCAATTGAAAATGTACGCCGAACTTATCCGAATTAAAGGATAAGAACTAGAGGATAAAAAGCCTTTAGGATAACATAATTGGAAATTATTGGTGCAGGATTTCACTGTAATCTTTCAGAGGTCCATCTCAATCAAATAGACCCGAATAATTGGGAGGAACAAGAAAAAGCATTTAAGGCCGGGGCTTTAGCAGTAGCAGTTTTACTCCATCACAAATTCGATGAACCTCGTTATCAATACAGTCGCGAAATTGACCCCATTGTTGGTGTCTCCTTTACCGGATTATTTGATTTCTTCGTCAATGCTTTTGGAATAGATTGGTTAAAGTGGTGGGAGGCAGGACGACCAGCCCAGTGGGGAATCACCGGAAAAACAACTCAATATTATTTATCTGATTACTTCAAACAGAAAGAAGCAGATTATCTGAATCGGTGGCGGGACATTGTTCATACTCAAGTCTGGGATTATTGCGATCGCCACGGATTACGTCGTCCAAATCGGTGTACTACAGTGCAACCTGCAGGGACCAAAAGTCTGTTAACAGGTGCTTCACCAGGATGGCATCCACCCAAAGCCCAGCGGTTTATTCGACGAATAACTTTCGGGAAAAATGACCCAGTTGCACTGGCTTGTATCGACTATGGTTACAATGTCATCCCTTCCCAATCTGATAAAGATGAAAAGGGTAATCTTCTAACTGACCCATTTGACCCGCGTTGTTCTGAATGGTTGGTGGAAATTCCCATCGCCGTCAGTTGGGCTGATTTACCTGGTGCCGATGCCATTGACATCAGTCTATTTTCCGCTTTGGCTCAAATGGACTTCTACCTTAATGTCCAAGGCAACTATGCCTGCCATAATACCTCCGCCACTATTGAATTTCGTGAATCCGAGATTGAGCAATTAGGTACAAGAATTTATGAAGCCATTCAAAATGATGAAGGTTATGTTTCGGCTGCCTTACTTGCTCGTTTTGATGACCGTCAATCCTTTCCTCGTCTTCCCTTTGAACCCATTGATAAAGCCGAATATGACCGTCTCAGTGCCGAGGTCTTAGTTCGTCGCAAAACCCATGATTTTAAGAAGGCACTTCACCGCTATGACCTTGGTGACTTAGCCGAAGCTGGACCTGCCGGTTGCGATTCCGATAAATGTTTTTTGCCTGATAAGCAACCTGAATCTTCCAACTAATCTCTGAAAAAAAACCTCCTATTTAATTAGGAGGTTTTCTAATTTTAACGAGAAATAAACCCTATCACCAACTTAAATTTTAACTTAAATTGCTGTTAGTTTCAATCAATTTCACATTGACTGTAGCATGAGAAAAGTCTAATTCTTCTCCTTCATCCAATGCCCATTGTTTGAGCAACTTATCTTTCTCTGGTTGAGAAAGTTTTGACCATTCTTCCTCGGTCATATCGAAATCTTCTAAATCCAAGATTTTATCTCGAAATTTTGCTGAAACTTTTAACACCAACTTAATCATTATCAACTTCCTCCAAGTTTTTCTTCGATGTAATAGTGAAAGTTTAACCATTCAGAATCAGTTAAGGAAACTGACAAAAATTGGTTAATTATTTCAGTATCCAAGTGGTAAAAAATCCGGGTATGTAGTCCATAAACTGGAACCGAGGTTATAGCCGATTGCATAGTCCATTCGTGTCCAACTTCGACAGCCTTCAAACAGACCTGTCTCAATTCTTCCAGAACAGGTATATCTAACTGCTCAAATCGGTCTGTGAATTGAATTTAGGTAAATTCATCTTTGCCATGCGTTGTAAATTTCATTCAATGCTGAAGCTAAATCCAGCAAATAATGAGAAGATTTTCCGGTAGATTTTAATGCTTCGAGATAATTAGATTCTTTTCTCCAGAATTTGATTAATTCACCTCGCTCTGATTGTGTTCGCCATTGTTCAAAAGAATCCCTTAAAGTTTGGGGAATTTGTTGTGTCAAAAAATATGCAACAATAGAAATCCTCATTTGCATTTGTTGTTTAATCAATTGTTGTTGACACCATACTGAGAACTCTAACCATTCATGGGAATTCAAATCAGAAGCCCACCAAGCATCATAAAAAATGTCAGTTTGATTATCTGGATTAAATTCTGAATAATCAAAACCAGAGATTTTCAATTGAGATGCAGCTTCAAAAAAGGCAACCGTATCATGGGTTTTATCTGCCTTAAATGCTGCATAACTTGCAATGGCATTAAGTTTGATTAAATCCGAATCAGTTAATTTTCTGTTAGACAAGATGGGACCGAAAAAATTTTCTACATTCAATGAACAATCGGATAAGGATGGGGTTTTTCTCATTTTGATTAATGATGTAATTGTTTAGGGCGATAAGTTGGCATGGGCAAGCGTTCCTGGCTTTGCGCTGCTCTTACTTGGATGGCGATCGCAGTACAGAACCAGGAACAGTAGAGTTTGGATTATGGAGAAGCCGACCGATTCCAAGCAACTCGATAGGGTGTAACGTGGGGGAATTGGGGACTGGTGTAACCTAACTCCCGGTCTAAGATTGCCAGTCTTGACCATTCTTCAGGAGTTCCACCTTTAGTTTTGAGTTGATTGAATAGTTGTTGTCGGCTGACCGTAAGACTATTTCCCAATACTGCATCGGTTGCATTAGGTTGAGTGCCACGACCACCCAAGACTGCATCAGTGGGTTTTGGCTGGTCCTTGGGTCTTAGTTTAGGTTTTGGTTTTGGTGTTCCTGTTGGTTTGGCTATTCCTGTTGGTTTTGCACAAAATGCTTGATTTTGGTTAGCAAACTCTTTAGCTTGGTCATAATCCAGAAACAGAGCTAAACTGCCATCTGGTTTGTTCAAAATTGATGTAGCATATCCCAAGGTTGCATCCGTTTCCGGACAACAGATTTCTTGGCTATCATAAACCACATAATAACCTTGTTTTTGATACTGTTCAATATCTGTTGAATCAAATAAACCTTGACGAGTATATTCTGATTTCCAGTAATTTGATACTCCTGTAGCCCATTCTGCAAATCCTAGACTCATAATTTTCCTCAATCTTCATCAATAAATTGACAATAGGCTACTACATCTGATTCTTCTACCTCAAATGACTTGATAATATACTTAGATTCGCCGTCAGTAATTACCTCGTTTATTGTGAAAGTTTCATCATCGTCATATCCTAATTCGTTTGAATATTCATTTAACGAATCTCCTTGAAATAGTACAATTCCTTGATATTGGCGCATTTTTAATCTCCGAATAAACCTTCACTGAATTGATATTTGATTTTTTCTGTTCGCATTTTAGTAAGGTTCTCCGTCCAAATATCCAGGTTCTTCATCTGATAAGGCTTCTCCTAGCATTGCCCAATATTGACTGCACTCTCTTCTCCTTTTTGCTTTTGTTTCTGTTTTTGATTCTGCTTCTGTTTCTGATTCTGTTATTGTTGCTGATTTTGGTTTTGATTCTGAGTTTGAAGAAGCCATAGGTGGTTGAGAGGAGTGAGTTAGGGTAAATTAAGTAACATTCCATTCAGTTTGAATTTGACCTTGAACAAAATGAAAATTTTGCCACCAATAATTAGTATCAGTGTCACCATCAGTAACGAGTAAATATTGATTATCGGGTTTTGAACCTTTATAGATAAAAACACAACACAAAATAATTTGGTTATTGTGTCTAGGGATTGGTTTATTTTTGAAAACTGAGTAAGCAATTACTGATTCACCCCATTCAGTAGCAAATTGTTCAGCAAAGGATTGAATCTCTGTCAAAGGTCTTGGTGAATCTGATTCTGATGTTTTGTAAGCATCAATAAATGGAGGGAACAGAAAATAGTTGTACTTTTTGTTGTCCATGTTTAAGAGAAAGCCTTCCTGAGATAAAGTAAATTTCACCGAACCGAGCGAGAGCAATATTAGGAATATGCTGAGATTTGGATTTATTTTTCTTTTGTAGAAACCTAATATATTTTAGTTGATTGCTCTTTTTCTGAAAACAGATAACTTTTTTTAATCAACCGACGTAAATAAATATGGAAATATCCACGGGCCTTTCACAGTGACTATTTCCATTTGTTCTCAACAAAGTTTAACAATATCTTTGATTTTTGAGGTAATAGCTACATTTTTGAAAAACATTATGTATATCATTTAAAAAAATAACTGCCTCTGGATAAGCAATTATTGAGAGCTAAAATTATTATAACTAAACCTTAATAAATTCCAGCAAAATTTAGATAAAATTTAGTAAAAAAGTGAAGAAAAAGAGTATAAAAAAGAAGAAGTGAAAAGTCTAAGGAGGCGGGCAAGTGTTGCCAAGGATGTTCAATCTTTGAGTTCAGTCGTTCAAATCAGAACGAGTCAATTCCAAAGCAGCCTGCAAAGCGCGTTGGTTGGGGCAACTCATCCACTCGCTCTCATCTACCTCCGCCGCCCCCGCCAAAATCAGCAACCCGTTGAGCAGTTCCTCGCCCTCCTTTGCCGGATTGACCCAGACCTCACCGACCCAAGTTTTATCTTGTTTCCCGAGGAAGGCGTCGCCTCTCCCCCCCTTGTTCTCCACCAACTCCCAAACCCCGGAGTGACTTCGTTTCGCACCGGCACAATTCCGGCCAACAACAAGCGCCGCCAATCCGTTGGGAGTAGAGATGGTCTCGCCAAGTTACCTCCCCGGGCAGATTCCCAGACCAAAGGACTCGGGTAGATTAGAAGCATAAGAAAAAACCGAGTTAACACAGACCTAATAGGTCTTTTTAATAAATCGCTATAACAGGCAATCCCGTCAGACTAACTCTGGCGGGATTGTTGCATTTTTCAGTTTCTCCAAAAGCTGGATTCACTGACTTAAGCAATGCAGTCTGCTTGAGGTACGAACAGATAACCTAAGCAGGTACTCACAGTGCAACCCGCCCTGTTAAAGGGGAGTCAAGTTGCGATCGCCCTTTGTTTAGATATGGTAAAGAGGATAAACTGAAATCGCCAGTATATCAAGAATGAATTCTTAAATTTTTACTGTCCCCCTAATTAAAAAAATTAGCAATTTCTAACTACAAGATTAGTTGCTAATCATTTACCCATTTCCGCTTCTACTATAGTCATTACGCCTTTTATGTAAAAATCTTTGAGATGTTTGCTAAATTCTGTTAAATCCAATTCGCCATTTAAAGAAATTCTTAAGAGTTCAATTTCTTGGCTTTTAACTTCGGCTAACAAAACTAATTCATTTCCTGTTGCAGCACCTTTAAATTTAGGAAAAAATTTTTCCTCAAGAAACTTAATTGTTATGCCGTATTGTCTGTAAAAAGTTAATTTAGACCAATCTATTTCAGCTTGATATTGGTCAAATTTATTTTTAAGAAGGGCAAGGTTTAAACCCTCTTGAATATTGCCAAATTCCGGGCCAAGTTCACTTACTACACTACGTCCTACTTTATGAATTTCTTGAACAATTTGGTTAGCAAGAAATTGAAATGACTGGCGCATAGCATAATCAGGAGAGGTTGATAAATTTTCACGAATTCGAGCTATATCACTGGCCCTGTCATTAGTGCTTTCACTCTGAACTGGCTGTACCAACTGCATTAAAGCTTCCTTTAATGGAGGAATAGATTGCCACCGAGAATCTATTCTGGGGTCAAATGCTTTATTAAAAATTTTATTTAGTTTAGCTATAGAGTCTGAAGCAAATCGAGACAAAGCTTCTTTAGATTCTAGCCTTTCATGGGGCCTTTTTGCTTCATGGTCAAGTAAATTAGTAGGTTTTAATTTGGTTAAAGCAAAAAATAAAATGCCACAGCACTGTGTAATATCTGACCGGGGGTCTCGTTGAAGGTTACTTTTATCCTGTTGCTCGGGGAGAGTAAAAAATCTATTTCCTACTTGTTCCCCAGATTGAGTTAAATCAGTATTCTTTAAATCTGAATTGTTAAAAGATATACCAAAATCAATCAACACGGGGTCTTTGATATCATCATTTCGGATAATAATATTAGCAGGTTTAATATCTCGATGAACGATATCATATTCGTGGCAATTTTCTAAAATACCTAAAAGTTTATTTGCCAAATAAATTGCTTCTTCAAAATTTAATGTTTCATCTTTTAGGAAATTTTCTAGTGTTTTTCCAGGAACAAATTCTGTCACTAGATAAAGGGAAACGGTAGAATCTTCAAATTTTTCAATATTTGAATCAACCAATCGAGAAATTCCTGGAGAATCAAGCGTTTTTAAGGCGGACACTTCTCTGTACATTCTTTTCCGAGATTTAGTGTCTTTTTGCTTTTTTAGTTTTTTCAAAACATAATGACGTTCAATTGAATCTACAAGGTTTTTCGGCTTAATCAAAAAAGTTTTGCCTTGTCCGCCCCCACCAATCAACTCAATAATTTCCCACCTTTCATTCCAAGGATTATTGTTTTGTCTGGTCATGCTGGTTTAAGCTCCTAAGACATTAAGTGTTGCTATATTTCGACTGATGAAATTGCCTTTGCTTAATATTAACCCTTTTTTTCTAAAGGTGGGAAGAATTTTCCGTGTGTTCATTTAGTCCTGCTTTTTCACTGTAATCATACTATGACCCCAACCTAGAACGGCTGATGAGAGCGGCGAGGGAATCGTCCCGGGATGCCGTACTGCTGACCCGGTGGGTGGGACTGGCCCAGAAACCGCTAGAGAGCGAGGAAGATTGGCAAGAGTTTGAGGCGATTTGGGGGAAACTGGAATCAAACGAGTGAGGCGATCGCATGAACATGGACCCGATTGAAGTTACCCCAGCACCAATAGAACCCAAAGAGCAGATTAACCCGACCTACTCACCGGCGACGGGGCTGTTCATTCCGGCTACGATTGATGAGGCGATCGCAGAACTAGAAAAGATGCTGCACCCGCAGTTTATAGAAGAAGCCCGAACCATGACCCAAGCGCAGTTTTTGGATTCCCAGCATCTGGGTTTGGCGATGTGGATTCGCAATAACTGGGAATTATGGCGAATGAACGAGCTCACTCAATCTTTGCGAATTCAGGGCATGACCCACCCGGATGAGATGGCGAGTTTTCTGCTGGGTCAATTTTGGGAGCACTTGCAACAGCCACTAGAAACTGAAGACTAAGGGAGAAGCGATCGCAATATCCCAACCGAATCCAGGTAATGCAGGTTTATCGAATTTGGGAAATCGAGTAAATCAACTGATTCTGCGGTGGCTCCACAAACACGCACCAACAGCGAATCGTGGGGTCGAGGGAGTCGAAGATATCACCCTTCCACCGTTCCCGCCGCAGTTCGATATTGAGGGAATCCTCACTTTCCTCCAGGGGAAACAGCTTGAACGTAAGGCGCTTGAGATAAACCAATCCGCCTCGACTGCGACCCTTCTCCGGCAACGGGACGAGCTTCCAAACTTGACCCCAGGGCGAGTCAACCGGAGATTTTAGCCGGATTTTGTCGCTGGCTTTGTCGTCAAATATTCCGGCTTGAGTCGGGAAAAAATCGTTAGGATCCAGGGTCAGGCGAGTTCTAAAGTTGTTCATTAGCAATGCAGTCAGTTGTATCTATGGTTGAGCCTAACTGAAAAGCGTTACAGTTTGGGTTAACTCGGCCCAGTCAATCCCCATTGGCATCCACAAAATCACTCCATCCCCTGAAAGTTGCCATCAACCGATCGCATCCCCGGGACTCATCCGGGCAAAGTCTTAGTGACCACTTCTGCTGCATCAAGCAACTGCTAAACTCGTCCTATCCACCTAGAAAACGCATCCCACTAGCAACAACCTGATGAGTACCAGCGAGGACACGAAAATTGCCAACATCCTGAAAAGATGGCTGAAGACGGCTAACGAACTCGAAGCAGGCACGAGCCGATATTTTCCTATCACGCGACTGACCAGCGTCAAGAGTTTATGCCGTAATCGCAAAACAGCCCAACAGTTTGCCCTTCATATCGCTGGGCGGGTGCAGCAATCCATGAGTCAGGCTCCGGCTCCCGATTATTTTGAGCCTGCCGAATGGGACGCGCATCAGCAGATAGTGGCTGAAGCGATTGCTCTGATGCAAGGAACAATCGCCGACGAACCCGATACTCAACAATCTCTGCAAGCCCTTCGCAAACAGATTGACTCCTTCCAGGGCGACGACTACCGCAATTTCCAATGGGGGATGACCGTGCATTTCGTCCGCAGCGGTAACCTGCTCCAGATTGATTATGCTATACAATGTTTTGTCCAGTCCGATTATCCGTATTACGCATATCAACTCGCTAGACAATATGCCGAGCGCTACGAGTCAAGTTGCGGCACGGGGCTAATCCCCAAGTCTAGGCACCAATTGCTCGATATCGCTGAGTTTTGGTGCCAATACTATTTTAGTCAGTCTCTACGCGAACGGTTTCCTAAGCTGATGTCGAGTTGAATCCGTTGGCGGTGGTGGCGAGTCCAGAAAAGAAACAGGTTGGGTCCGGTGGTGCGATGGCATGGCTGGCAAGAACCGAACGGGCTGAATCCGACAGTGGCGATCGCATCGTAGGAATCCAACAGGCTGAATCCGTTCGGGGCGATAAGCCTATGGCATAGCTTCGATGTGCGGCATCATAGAAATCCAATAGGCTGAATCCGTTCGGGGCGATCGCGTCCTTGACCGGAATTGAATAGATTGGCTTTGGTGGTGGCGATCGCATCCCTGGAAAATCCCCCTATCCCGCAACAGTCACCTTACCGTTTAGCAAGAACTCGACAAGGCCCCATAGTTTTTATCCGGCTCTGTCCAAGTTTCGGCTCAATGGCACTCAACCGATCGCATCCCGACGCTCCTGCAAAACTCGGGTCCAATTGAGTCTAGCCCTGGGAGCTTACGGTCACATTCCCTCCAGATTCTGCTATTGCAAGACCGGACCCCACCAAGTTAATTTTCCTCAAGGGTCAAGGTAATTTAAGACCGTCCATGTACCTCAACTCACCGGCGATCGCATCAAAACCAGGTCTCATCGCGGACAAAAACTGTAAACCGTTTCAGTTTCACTCGGCCTCCCCAATTAGAGTAAACGCAGCCCAGTTCTCTGGGTGAGGATATTGCTGCATTGTGTTGAGCATCGCTTGACGGAGTGCCTGAGCCTTGTCGCTACCATCTAGCCAGTTTTCGTAGAACTCGCGCATCAAGTACGCGGTGGCGGCATCGTCTACTTTCCACAGGGACACCAAAACGCTGGGCACTCCAGCCGAGATGAACGAGCGGGATAAGCCAATCACGCCATCGCCGGTGATTCGGCCTCGTCCCGTATCGCAGGCGGAAAGAACGACTAACTCAGCATTGAGTTCCAAGTTAAAGATTTCTTCTGCCGTCAAAAAGCCGTCATCTGAGTTAGTCGGGGTCAATGCCAACCAACTGCCGATACCGCGATTGGGGTCAAAGCTGCCGTGAGTAGCCAGATGGATAATGCGTGAGGAGGGCATTTTCTCAACCACCGCTGCTTTGGTCGCTTGCGAACCAATCAGAGGTATGCCATTGAGGAGTTGAGCAATATCTTGGGCTTCTTTTTCTGCACCGGGAAGAGGGCTGAGTTGCTGGGGTGGTTGTCCCCTAGAAGGCATAGTAGGATTGCCCACAATCAATAAGTTTCCGTCGCGTTCAGTTTGACTGAGTTTTTGTTGTCGGGTCAAATCCAACATTTGAATCGAAGGTGTGGTTACAATCGTATGCTTTTTAATCAGGTAGGTTCCTTCCGCATCTTGTAGCGCTGCAAACGGTATCAGGAACAGGGAAGCGTGGGGAACGAAAATTACTCGTTCATTCGGGTTGGTTGGCAGCAAATCCGCGATGGGTTCGATGAGCAATCGGTGGAGTTGCTGCCATTCGGGTTGTTGCGGTTGAGGAATCCGAATGGCTTGCTGTTGCGCGGCTTCCCGATTGAAACTCAAATTGCCATTGCTCGTAACCTCCGTTGCTCCGTTACGAGTTTGGGCGACGGTGAGATGGCGACGACAGAGGTAGTTATCGAAACATCGCGCTTCTGCAATGAGTTTAGTCAGAAAACTGTCTTCCTTATTCCATAAAGGTTTGAGGTCACTGCGACGAAATGCTATTTCTCCGGTTGGCTTAATGACCCAGATATAAATGTCCGATTCGTTTAATCTCTGGACATCATCCACTGGAAATTCTTGTCGAATGTAAGAATATTGGACAATAGTTGCATTTTGGGCGGCGGCAATTTGTTTAATTTCAGCTATATTTGGAGGAGCATAATTGGAAATATTTGCTTCATTATTGGCTAGACGTTTACCTAGCAACTCCACAAAAGCTCGGGCGCGCCCCCTTTCAGAAATTTCTAAAGCAGTCTCTATTTTATTTTGACTAATTAAAACTTGCTGTAGAAATTCATAAGTTTTGGCTTGTTGTTCAAATAAAGATATTTTTTGTAAATCATTCAAGCCTGGACGCAGTTTTTCATACAGTTCAATCGATTTGAAGAAAAACTCTTCGGCTTCATCATATCTTTGTTGAGCCTGGTAAACTAATCCCAAGTTATTCAAAATATTTGATTGCTCAATATCATGCCCAATTTCTTGAAAAATTTCTAAAGATTGTTGATATGATTCCTCCGCTAAGACGTAATTTTCTAAATATCCATATAGTATGCCAAGATTGTTGAGGATGGTTGCTTCTCCCTCGGGATAGTCAATCTCCCTAAAAATTATTAGAGATTCTTCATAATATTCGGTAGCCTGGTCGTACTGTCCTTGGCTTTGATGAACTAATCCAATATTATGGAGTATATTACCTTCTAAAGCTGGGTTATTAGTTTCCTGAGCAATAGCTAAAGATTCTAAGAAATACTGGTGGGCTTCAGCATATTCTCCCAAGTCGCGAAAAATTAAACCCAGGGAATTTAGAGCCTTAATTTCTTGTTCTTTATCCTTAAGGTCCCGAGCAAGTATCAAATATTCTTGATAATATTCTTCAGCTTGTGCAAACTCACCTAACGTATAATAGATTTCTCCTAGCTTATTTAAGTTAATGCTTTCCCTAATTTTATCACTGACTTGCCGACTAATTTCTAAAGATTGCTGGAAATATAGCTCGGCTTGAGCATATTCTTGTAAATTTAAGTAAACATCAGCAAGACCCATAACAACATAGCCTTCCCTGCTTTTATCGCCAATTTCCTGGCTAAGGAGTAAAGATTGTAAAAAATATTGCTCGGCTTGGATATATTCTTCTAAATGTATATAAAGATTTCCAAGATAGAAACTTGTGTTGCGTTCTCCTGTCTTATCACCAATTCGTTGATAAATGTCCAGCGCTTGTTCCCAAGACTGTGATGCGTCGAGGAATTGACCTTGTTCATATTGCCCCATCCCTAAATCAAGCAATTGCTTGGCTTCTTGTTGCTGCTCCTCGAAAGTTTGAGCCATTGCAACTGGAACCAAAATCCTATGCGCTATGGGCTGAGTACCCACAATCACGGTCAAGCTCAGAATCAGCACACTAAGCGTTCTGGACCATTTCAGCATGATAGAGACTCCCTGATGCAAGACAGTAGATTCGGGTTATAACCTGGATTATTTGCCCATTTTTAACATAAATCGAAGTAATTCCCTCGTCTTGCGGCATGGTCCTGTCCCAAAACCCCAAGTCTCTAAGCCGTGGGTCATGGAGCTTGAGTCGAATCCGATAGGGGTGAGGCGTGTTGCAAGGCTTGAGGAAATCTGTTGCCATAAGTGGCGTAGTTTCCAAGCCAGTCGTTTCAAGCACGGGAGTCGAGTCGGAGCAAAGTGTAATCGTTTTCAGTTGTTGTGGCGATCGCCTATGGTCTAGCTGTTGTTGGGCGGTATTCGAGTCAGTTCAACTAGAGCACATCCGATTGGTGGCGATCGCATCTTTGATGGTTAGAGCCGATTGCAGAGTGGTCCAATGGGAGCCAATATCTCGCGGCTCAGATGTTGGCGCATCTTCGTTGTGAATTGATGGTTATAAGCCTGTGTCGAGTTGATGCTCGCTCTTAAGTTGATTCACCGGGTGCAAGCCGAGCGTTTGGTCAAGTTGACTGCTTTATGTGGAGTTGGCGATTGCTTGCTTGCTTGAAGCTGATGGCTCTGGTTGAGGGAATGCCCGGGTGGCTTCGTTATTGCACCAGGTTCGTTGCCAACTGTCTGGCTTCGGTGACGTTCTTGTTCATCGTTGGCCGGAGAGCGCTTGTGATTGGACTGGTTGACCAGATGAAGGTTGATGGTCGGCGGGTGACTATCCAAGGC
Source organism: Laspinema palackyanum D2a (assembly GCA_025370845.1). Classification (GTDB taxonomy): domain Bacteria; phylum Cyanobacteriota; class Cyanobacteriia; order Cyanobacteriales; family Laspinemataceae; genus Laspinema. The sequence goes on from JAMXFF010000002.1 coordinate 115,560, forward strand.
GATCGCTCCGTAAGGTTCGGACTAAATTATCGCGTCTATGAGCCCCGGTGCAGTTCGAGTTCGATGTTTTGCGGCTAGTGGCTCCGAATTGTCTTGGGTTGGTCAGTGGCGATCGGTCTAATTCGGTCGGTGGCGATTGCTTTAAATTATCTCGGGGACTCGACTCCCAGAATGCAGCATTCAGTCGTCACTACTCGCTTCATTAGGTTGAGCTAATTTTCACTAAAATAATGCCTGATTTTTTCATAAGGGTGGCACTAGAGCCTTGTCAAAGGAATGCTAATGGAGCCAATTATTCTAGGAATCCCAAGGTTTACGGACAGCGCTGCCCGTAAAAAAATGACCCACTCCTCAACTTGTCAGGGTCAAGAGTTTTTCTCAGGTTTCTCTGTTGTCGGCTGCCTAATTAAATGTCGTCTTGCAAAATTAATGTCGCTGAAATTGATAGAGTGAATCCCTCTGGGCATAAAAGTTTAGGCTATTTTTACACTCTAGCGACTCCAAACAGGGCTTGCCCAATTAAATGTGGAATAGGCGATCGCGAAGGGTCTCCTTAAAGAGAATGGGTCTCAACCTGGACCCTTTCCCGGGGTCATTCTGTGAAATCACCAGCAATAGTCCGTGGCGATCGCCGAAGTGCAAAATTCCCAAAACCTCTGGGCCGCCTTGTTCCCCAGCTTTACGGCAATCGCCGAAGTGCAAAATCCCCAAGACTTCTTGGCCCTTATCTAACTATTCTGCTAAATCCGTTGATGATAAGGGTTGGAATCTTTACCCTGAAAGGGTTTAAAGGTTATCGCATCCCCTCAATAAACCTATAGGGAGAACCAATGGTAGGCCCTCACGGCAGATTGTCCAGAAATAAAGTAAATCCTCCAATTTTTCATCCAAATCTTAAATGATTCTGAACATCGACAAAGGAGGTGCAAGTATCGGATAGGATAAAAAAACAGATTTGTAGAGCTAATTTGAGTAAATTTTAACTCTCATTCTCAGCCTGATTGGATAGGCAACAACTTAAGGGTAGGTAGGGACGATGCAATTTAATGACGCCAAGATTGATACAAAAGCATCGTCAATTTATTTTGTGTATCCGTTCACCTTCGATATTGCCACATTTGACTCGCTCAATCAGGCTATCCCCGAGGCCAAGTTGTCTCAGAAGCAGACTACCGTTTGGGAAACTCAGCCTTTTCCTACAGAAGATTTGTTGTTTCACGTTGCCAACTATCTCAAGCCGACAGAGAGTCAAATCTCTACTGCTCAACGCTGGACACTCTCAGGTGCAGTGCGCGACGTGTTTGGATTTCAGGACCAGTGGGAGTTAGAGTTAACTTCTCCCCAGGGTTCCGTGCCGTTTGCTTTTGGTAAGGATGGAAAAGCTGGCGATGTGGTACAACTGGTGCTCTTTCGGGTGGGGGTAGGATTTTTAATTTTGCAGGTGCAACCCAAGGGCAATACTCTTGAGCATTGGCTAAACTTTTTGCATTATTTTCGGTTTTTGAAAGGGCAGCAAGGGTCGAAGGTGAAGGTGCAAAAGAGACAGTGGGATGCTCAAAACCGAGAGGCCTTTTGGGAAGATTATTTTCCAGAAATTGCTCAGTGTCCTCCCCAGAACAAACCTAAATTCGGCCAAATCGTCAAAGCATTACTACACACGGTGAGTTCAGAACCCTGGTGGAGTGAGATTTTTGTCCCGGGTCAAATGCTGCCGTTTGTATCTCTGTATGTGGATAATTTGCCTGAAGCAAAAACTCCTCACTTGCTCTACAAATTACAAAACTTTTTTCACGAGAAACAGGGGAACGACCCATCGCCGGAAGATTTGGACCCGCAGATTCAGCCTTGGTTGCCTTATGCGCGGGGACAGTGGTTTGTCTGTACCTTAGAAGGCAGCAGTTTCCTAGCGGTGAACGCCTCCACTGAGCAATTTTTTCGGGAAACCCTTCCCTATCACCTGCGCCAACAGTATTTTCTGTTGTTTTTGCTAGCATTGCATCAGCGGTTTGCTTTGATGTCGCTTTCGGGACAGGTGGCAGAGAGTTGGGTAAAGGATGAGGCGACTCGATTGCAGCAGTTTGAAAAGATTCGCGATCGCCTGTTATTGTTTACCGCCCGGGGTTATTTTGCCCAGGTGATGCAACGAGAACATCATCATCGTTGTTATTGTAAGTGGCAAGAGGTGTTTCAGTTAGACCGACTTTATCGGGAAGTTCACGATGAAGTCCGGGAAATGCAGGAATATTCGACGTTGCAATATCTGCGCCGTCTGGAAGCAGCGGAAAAACAACGCGATCGCCTCCGCCAAGAAGAACGGGAACGACTGGCAGAAGTCGAGAAAAAGCGCGAACAAGAACGGTTAGAAGAAAAAGAGCGGCAGGAAAAAGCTGAGAAAAAACGTGAACAAGAGCGGTTAGAAGAAAAAGAGCGGCAGGAAAAAGCTGAGAAAAAACGTGAACAAGAGCGGTTAGAAGAAAAAGAACGCCTAGCAGAAGTCGAGAAAAAACGCGATCGCCTACAGTTGGAAGAACGGGAACGATTGGCAGCAGCGGAGAAAAAACGCCACCAAGAGCGCCGGGAAGAAAAAGAGCGGCAAGAGGAACGGGAACGGGAACGCGATCGCTTCTATATGTTGGCGTTGCGGGAAAAAGAGGAGGCGGGTAAACAGCGCGAACGCCGATATTTGCAACAATTGCGGGCAAAAGAGGAGGACCAGGCGAAGCGCGATCGCGAGTTTCAAGATTTAGCCTATATCATTAGTATCGGGTTGGGGGGTGCAGCAATTTTTGCCTCTAGTGCCGGGTTACTCACTGCCGGTAGTGATGAAGGTCGAGTTACGGTGGAATGGATTCCTAGCTTCATGACTACCTGGCATCCCGTCAACGTTGCCATATCTGTGAGCTTTTGTGGCGCTTTATGCTTTTTGGGTTTCGTTGAGCTACTTCAGTGCACGCAACGTTGTCGTCTCCATCGCCGCGCTCGAAGGAAGTTAGAGGCGTTTCTGATGGTATTACAACAAGATCTGGAGTGGTTTTCCTGGTGCGATCGCGAACGGTTGGGCGAACTGGTGGATTCTCGCCCCGATAAACCTAGGGAATTGTCAAAGGCGATCGCTGATTGGTGTGAACACGAAGGGCATCCTCAGATACTGGGTAAACTGGCAAGTTTAGAACAGCGGGTTAAGCCGGATTTTCGGGCTAAGAAACACTATAAAGCCAGACTGCGAGCAGCGATTTCTCCACCCACTGCTGCCCAGAAAAAAATTGAAGGATTTTTGCAACTGTTGCAGAAACAGTCCGATTTATTCGACAGGGAAGCGCGTCATCATCTGGCGCAACAACAATGGGCATCCGAACCCGACAAACTGGCCGAACAGATTAGCAAGTGGTGTCAAGGGGAAAGGCGATCGGCAATCTATGCTCAACTCCTCGATGAGCAAAATAATTTGCCCTCCCTTCTGCTGATTTCTAGGTTGGAGCCGTATGCCAAACGCTTGCAGAAGGCGATCGGTCGATTACAGCCACGGAAGCCCCCTTCTCTGTTTTCGAGGGTGGTCAATGAGACTTGGCGAGATATCGAGCGAGGGTGGCAGCGCATAAAGCGATCGCCTCCTCCCTAGTAAAGGAGTAGAGGCTGAAGGCGATCGCATCGCCAGTACCCATTGGACGTTGAATCAATAGTTAACTTAGGAGGAACTATGAAGGATTTACTTTTACAAGTTCTCGGTGAAAGCGATACTCAAATAAAGGGCAAACCGGGCAGTGAAAAGTTAAAAAACTGTGGTAGTAAAGATGCGCTTGAAAAACAAGTCGTGCGCTATAAAAATGACATAAAAAATGACGTAGAATTTCCAATAATAGAACAATTTTATAAAATTTACGAGGGGAGTAATGCTCCGATTTTAGGAATTATTCTCACTGACCAGTCTAAGTGGATAGAAGACAGTCGAGCCAATACAGGAGATGCCTGGAAAAAAATCGGCAGCACTGATGGCATTTGGTGGCAAGACAGCATAACAGCTTGGTGTAAGGCAGAAAATAAAAATATTGAATGCTACCCGCTTCATTTTAAAATCCGGCCAGGACCACATAATGGAGTAGCCGATTGGGAACAAATGGCTCAAACCCTAGGAAATAATTTTCTCAGGAACCATATTACCTTCAAGGACAGAGATATTTTATTTAAACCTTCAGAAGAGGCCACACCTATTAAGATTCGACGAATCATTATCCAGCATAGTAGTGGTACACCGGCTTTGAGTAGTGCATTGTATTTATGGGGTATTGAGCAAAAAATAGCAGGCATAGAAAATATTGAATTTGTCTATATCGCTAAAGATGACAAAAACACTCCGCCTTTCCATACGGGAAAGCATTGGCAGTGGAAATTTAAGAACGCCCAGGTACAAGAATTGCTCAAAATTTCTGATTTTAATGGGGCTTTGGCAATTCTGGATTCTCAACATGAAAAGTATAAAGAATTAAAGGAGGGGCTTGAATTTTTAGACAGGTCAGTTTCTTTTAATTTAAATTATCACTCAATTTTAGATACTAAAACTTCACTTATTGAGCGAATAAGTATTGCAGTTTGGAGTGAAAAAGCATTTCGTCAGCGTCGGCACTGGATGCACTGGATGATTCGAGTTGCCGGAGCCTTTGAATTGGCAATTTTATGGTTAGTTTATATGCAAGGGGGAGATAAGTATGAGTGGACTGAAAAAATAGTTGAAGAAAAACCGATTTTACATTACAAAAACAGTAATCCCTTAATTCAAGTCAATCCGATATCGGTCAATCGAGTTGTAACTGAACTTTTAGCTAACGGACATTTTAAAGACAACGATCCCCCATTAACTCTTGCAAAGATAGAAGATAAAAAATGGCTGGAATTTTGCAATAAATTTTATACAAACGGATGGAGAGTTACTCCAAAAATAAGCCTGCCATTTATTGGCTTAAGGAATGGGTTATATCATCAGCTTATGGGTGACAAAGTAGATAAGTTTCTTGATGAATACAAAATAGATGATGACAAACATCCAGCTCAGGTGGCCCTAAAATACCTAGATTATGTTATCGAGTTGGCAGGCTTAAAGCAGGAAGTAGAGAATAAAGTCCAGACTTATCAGCAAAAAGTTAAAAAAATTGAAGGTTGGTTAGTGTAATGGATTTAGCAGATTGGTTGGCTCAACAAAAAATATTGTACTCTGGACAAGCGTTACCGGAAGGTCTTCCGTCGTTAGCCGTGCATCCGACTAGCGGGACGTGGCAGGAATCGTCATACCTCAAAAATCAGTTTTGGTGGGGAGGTGGAGCCACTCAAGAGGGGTGGCAGCAAATTACTCGTGCCAGCGACAAGGAATCGACAAATATTGCAGTGCTGACATTTGGTCCGGTTCAAAGTTTCTTAGGGGGTGGACAGCGCCTCAGAGATTGGGCGGTTGCTTCTTGGCTTTGTCATTATTTAGCAGCAGTTGTCATTTACCGCTGGGAAAAAGAATATAAAGGGCGAGTGTTGTTTCCCTTACATGACTCCTCTGATTTACTGAATTGGTTGCATCGGAAAACGGTAGATTATGAGAAGTTTTGGAGGGCTGAACTTCCCAATGTGGTGACAGGACTGTACACTGAACGCAAAAATTGGATAGAGGACATTGAAACCCTTGTCCAAGATGAGTGGGTTCGGTTTACTAAAAAGTTAGAACAAGTCACTATTAATCACCCCAATTTCAAGAATTTGATTAATGGTCCGGGATGGCAGGTAATTCATCGCGATGCTCATTATCAATGGTCGGTTTACGTGGAATCGATTGAGTTGCGAACCGAGCGAGTTACGGAGGATATTAAAAAGTTACATAAAAGGATTGATGCAGACAAACTCAGTCGCAACTGGGAAAAAAGCTGGTGGGGAGGTCGTACAAGTCCCAGCGATGGTTGTTTGTCTATTTGGCATCCGGGGTTAAAACCCATCGATTGCCGTGGAACGTCGGGATTGCCGAAAACCGAAGTCGATCGCTGGTGGAAAGCTCTTGCCAGTTCAGATAATCTGGACAAGTTTTGTGCCCTCTTTTCGGAAAGCGATCGCCTCAACAGCCTTGAACTGGTGAAGCGACTAGCATCCATCCCCGAGATTATCCAACCCACTTTAGCTGAGTTGTGGCCCGATCGCCCACCTCTGTACTCTTGTCCTTGGGGTACTTTTCCCGATCGCCCTGCGATCGCCGCCACTTGGGTCACGACTCAACCCGAAGTAGTGAAATCGCGTTGGAATAAAACCCTGCTTCAACTAGAAAAAGACTTTTTTCCGAAGAACGCCAGAACGAAATGGGGAGTCGAAATTGCCGATCGCAGTCAGTTCCGCCATCCCGACCCCTTAGAACGTCGCAATATCATCGATAAAGAACTGGTCAGTCTTTGGGACGAAGAATCACCAAAAGGTTGGGACAGTACCATCGAATGGACGGTGGGATGGCGTGGAGACGGCGACAACATGGGAAAATGGCTGTCTGGGGAAAAGTACAAAACTCTCTCGGATTTACGTTGGCTAAATTGGCATCCCAATACTGACATTATCAATAAGCAGAAGTTAAAAATTGCCCAACCGACTGACCCGAAGAATTTGCCTAAAAAAATCGAATTACCCCATATGTTGGATTTGTCAGCATTGTTCGGGCATTGGAACAATCTCCTTTATCGGTTAACTGAACAGGAACATCCGGGTAAAGTAATCTTTGCTGGGGGGGATGATTTTCTGTTGTTGGGACCGCTGACCGAAGCGATTTCCTTGACTACGAACTTGCATAACCTGTGGTTGGGAGAACATACCCCTTTCACTGAACCCACTAAACCTCCCGCCGATGGTTGGGTCGAATATAACAATGAAGTTTATCCCGTCCCTGGACGCCAAATGAGTTTTAGCTTGGGATTGGTGATCGCTCAACGCCGCGTTCCTCAGTCTGTGTTACATCGACGTTTGAACGAGTCTTATAAACAGGCCAAAAATCAAGGCAGAAACCGCGTTTGTGTCCGAGTGCTCTTCAATAGCGGACAGTCCCTTGATTGGGTGTGTCCTTGGCCCTTATGGCACGTTTTGATGCCCCTCGAACTCCAGGATACTCAAGAAACTGAGTTAAATCGTTGGGAAAAGTTGTTGAGTTATTTAGAAAGCATTCAATTGCGGCAGAAATCTCTTGACAATCTCATCCAGTCAAGTAGCGCTGTCGAGTCTTTACTCGATACCTTATGGCATTCTTTAGGAATTCCATTGCAATGGCAGGACATAGAAGACCAGATGCAGCTTGATTTTGAGCAAGAAGTTTTCCAGTGGGACTGGTGGGTTCAGTGGGCGAGCTTACACACTTTCCTGGCTCGGCAGGAACGCGATCGCCAAAATTGGTTAAAGAAAATGACGAGGAGATGATTATGACCGGAGGATGGTATTCGATTACTCCCACGGGACCCGTAACCATTGGCAACTTAACGCCGGTGGGACAAAACAGTGGACAAGTCGGCTGTCGGTGGCCCCCTAACGGCCATCAACTCGCTGCTTGTTTGGATTTGCCAAAACCCATTAAAAATTCTCAAGGAGAACAACAGAGTATTGGCTGTCAACTGTGGGGGCCATTTTGGTATAACGGGGAGGAGTTGTATGTGGTGTTGCCATTGCCTGTGTATGTCACGCCAAGTTTAGAACCTAACGAGGTTCCAGAGGAAATATTTCGATGTCAGTGGGGCGATCGCCGGGAAATTGGTTCCGAACACCAGCCAACCGCCAATGACGAAACGGCAAGGGAAATGACTAGAGGTCGATGGGAAATTCGTTCCGAACACCAGTCGAGCGACGATGATGAAACCACGGCGGAAATTGAAATGATTGGAGGTCGATTTTTAATTGGTGGTGAGACTCTAGTAGATTTTTGGAACCGAGGTCATGTTGAATCAGCCGGACTCCAAAAATTTCCTTGGAAAGAGTTGACCCTCAGCCATAATAGCCGGGAAGAATTTCAGGTCAAGGATGAAAATGGTTTTTTTGCTGAAATGACCACCCTTTTAGAGCCAGGTTGGTCAATTTTAGTAAAAGTTATCGATGAGGAAAATTGTTACGACAAGCCCGAATCTTGGTGGAGCGTTTTGGGTGCAGGAGGAACGCCAGTTTTAATTACTCGCCTTGAAGAGGGGTTGATTGAAGAAACTTGGTTAAGTCAGAACTGTCCAAATGCTACAGGTGCGGTTTTATTGACCGGGGCACTGTGGCCGAAAGCTAACGAAAAAATTTCTCTTCCTTATCCACAAACTGGCGGAACGACCCTTAAAGGATATGCGGCAGAAACAGGCATTCCTTGGCAGTCGCGATCGCAACGGAAAACTCGTCGAGCCCTGGCACTCACCCCGGGAGAATGGATGACCCCTGCCGGTGCCGTATATTTGTGGGACGGACCGGCTCCGGCTCAACAATCTGGACCATTTTCCCCGGCTTTTAAGTTTGATGCGTTAGGTTACGGACATTTGTGGTTATTTGACAATCAATTAGAGGAGTCAGAGTGATGAGTGTTAAATCAGAAGTACAATGGCTGATTTGTCGAGAGCCTGTTCATATTGGAGGAGCCGATAGCAGCAGTCGTGGTAATAATAATCCCATTTATCGTTTGCCCGACCGTACTCCGGCTATTCCTGGCAGTTCTCTGCGTGGGGCTTTACGAGAACGCGCGCAAAATGAAGCGGCTTATGCTGATTTTGTCGATAATTGGTTTGGTCGAGAAATTAAACCCAAAAATGAGTCAGAGGAAGGTGAGGAAAACAAACAGCCCTCGGATAATGAATCCGGTGATGAGGTCCAAACATCTCCAGGCTATATTTCTCTAAGTTGGGGATGGCCCGTTTGGTGGCCGATTCATGTTTTAGGCTATGGAAATTGGTGGATTAGTTGTCCCAGTTGGCTCAACCGCGTCCATCAACTGACTCAATCTGGACAAGAGATAAATTTAAGTTCAGAGGACACTTATATCACTTCCCCAGAGTTGGATGGTAAAGATGTTTACCTCAGATGGCTGAAACTCGAAAACGTTAAAGATTGTACTTCTAAGTTAAATACATTCCCTGCTCCTCGGGAAATCAGGAAAGATAATCGGATGATTGTTGTTTCCGATAATCGTATTAATCTCATGGTGGATATGGGTTTAGTGCGTCAACCTCGGGTGAGCTTGCGAGATGAACCTGATTCCAAGGGCAGTTTAGTCAATAACTTATTTGCTGTAGAAGGTTTACCTCCTGGAGCCGTTTTTATCTTTGCTTGGACATTTAAAAAACAGGCAAAAGTCGAGAACCCCGACCAATGGCCACAGTTTCTCAAGCTCGACCATTATCTCGGCGGTTTGTGGAGTGTTGGTTACGGACGAATTTCCATTCTGAAAATGTAGGAGCACATCAGAGTCATTATGACAGTCACTTACTATGATTTAGATATTAAAGTTTTCAGCAAGCTCAATGAGCAAAATTCCAGCATTAAAACCTGGTATCCCAAAGCTAGTGGGATTGCTGATTATGTAGCAAGTTGGGGAATGCACCGTTTTTGGGCGATGTCGCGATCACCCCTTGCGCCTGGTGGTGGAATTACCACAGAACTGGAAGAATTAAGCTATTTTGCCTGGGACGTTGCTAGAAGAGTCTTGTGCGAAATTGTTGATTCAAATTTAGAACTGGATGCTAATTCCTCAACGACAGACTTTCACGCTACATTTGATGGTTTGGACATGAATCAACAACTTATGCTGACCGAGCTTTTAATCGAAATTTCGGAAGCCATTCAGTTTTGGTCTGTCCGAATGAAACAAGTACATGACTTAAATCAAAAGTCCCCTAAGCCAAAAGTGGTTTAGTTCGATTTAGGGAAGTTTCCCCATAGGTGATTATAGATTTTTCAGCCGATTGCCAATGTAATAGCCTTTGGGTTGTTCTCCAAAACTTGTTGACCACCAGCACAGTAAAATCTAAACTTCAGAGACGAACACTCTGGAGTTTTTTATTTTTGATAGTTTTTCATTTCTCCTGAAAGTTAATAGGGGTAGGCTGAGCTCCAGACCCCTACAGCAAGATTCATTACGAGAATTGCTTGAAGTTTCAGCACCTTTTCCTATTAATGAAGGTCGTCACAGCCTGGGGGCGAATTAGAGAATTTTTTTACTACGCTGAAGTTTCAGCACCTTTTCCTTCTAATGAAGGTCGTCACAACGTTATTGAGTTCGGGAAAGAGGACTTTATTATGTTTCAGCACCTTTTCCTTCTAACGAAGGTCGTCACTTGAGGACATCTGGGCAAACGTCGTTGTTCTAGGGTATGTTCCCGAGTTTCAGCACCTTTTCCTTCTAATGAAGGTCGCTACAAGTTCGGATACTAATCATCAAATCGTTCAACTTAAATTAACTGTTTCAGCACCTTTTCCTTCTAATGAAGGTCGCTACCTCGCTGATATTATCTCGACCGATGCAAACACAGTCCAGTTTCAGCACCTTTTCCTTCTAATGAAGGTCGTGACATCTACTGTTATGGTAGTGATATCCTCGTAAGCTCTAAGGTTTCAGCACCTTTTCCTTCTAATGAAGGTCGTGACAAGTAATAAATCAATGAGAAAGATTAAAGATTTATTTCAGCACCTTTTCCTTCTAATGAAGGTCGTGACTTCTATGTTTGGGGGAATTCGAGACTTTTTAATCGAATTTGTCGGTTTCAGCACCTTTTCCTTCTAATGAAGGTCGTGACTGCTGAAGCGATGGCACATCCCGAGTTTTTGGCCCTGGAGTTTCAGCACCTTTTCCTTCTAATGAAGGTCGTGACTCACTGCCACCGGAGACGTTGAGTTAGCCTTTAAGTTAGAGTTTCAGCACCTTTTCCTTCTAATGAAGGTCGTGACAATCAATTGGAAGATTTCGAGGGTTATCACGAAACCGTGCTTGAGTTTCAGCACCTTTTCCTTCTAATGAAGGTCGTGACTGATTGTTTATTTCATGCTTCCGATATTGACCGATTCTGCTAGTTTCAGCACCTTTTCCTTCTAATGAAGGTCGTGACGGCTTTGAAGTAGCAGGAATAGATACTAATGAATATCATGCTGTTTCAGCACCTTTTCCTTCTAATGAAGGTCGTGACCTAAGAGTATTAGTAGCCGTAAGAAACTATTCTTCTTGTTACGTTTCAGCACCTTTTCCTTCTAATGAAGGTCGTGACAATGGTGGGGACAGGATGGGAAGGTCGCCTGTAGCCGCAAGAGTTTCAGCACCTTTTCCTTCTAATGAAGGTCGTGACTGAGCTACTGCGCTTAACTCAGAAACTTGCTGAAGCCCACGGGTTTCAGCACCTTTTCCTTCTAATGAAGGTCGTGACACATTCAAATGTTCGAGGCCAAAGTAGACAAATTAACGTTTCAGCACCTTTTCCTTCTAATGAAGGTCGTGACGAGGAATGATAGTTTACAATGATTCCAAACTATATAGTTTCAGCACCTTTTCCTTCTAATGAAGGTCGTGACTAAGTAAATGAAACTCCACTACATTAGATTAACTTCAGACAGTTTCAGCACCTTTTCCTTCTAATGAAGGTCGTGACCTTTTGAGTTACTAAAGAGTGACCTAGAATTGAGATTAAATTGTTTCAGCACCTTTTCCTTCTAATGAAGGTCGTGACACCTTTCACCCCGATTGCTCAAGAGCTAGACAAGGGCGCAGACTTGTTTCAGCACCTTTTCCTTCTAATGAAGGTCGTGACCCCTGCCTTTCCAACCCCTTGTCTGGTGCGGGTTCCAGGGGGGGTTTGCGAGGCTGGGGAAAATTGTTGCTACACCGAGGGGTGAGGGAGAGAGATTCGATTCGTGAAATCCTTACAGGGTAAGGCTGCGAGGCTCAGAACGAAGTTAGGTCGTTTCAGCGATTTTGGATGAGCCTCGCAGACAGGAGGCGATCGCCATTCTATGAGGGGATAGATAAAGCCCCCAATCAACTCGTAGAAAGGGGCCAAATTTGATTAAACCCTTGCTCGTTTAAAGTGTCTACCACGCCTGAATCAAAGACCGTAATCCAGCAGAAATCGTCATACTCGCGCACGGCATAACCCGAGGGTCGCGTTTTGGAATCCCCGCACCAAGGACGTTCGGAGCGATTTGGAGCGTCACTGCTACAGACACCATGCACGAGCGATCGCCATTTTTTTCGTTCTCCTTGCCAAATACTAATGAGCTGTCCAGGGACGTTAGGTGTGGCATTGAGGGGGACATTATGAGCGATCGCTAACTTCTTTATTATTTCATTCAGTTTTTGGATTAGGTTGGCGAGGGGTTGTGAACTTGCTGGGTTCACTGTAAATTTGCTGCCACGATAAAGGTAAAACGGCCCGTTCTCATCAATTTTCTCCATTTTATGGGGATGTCGTCGCCAACCGGGTCCGAGTCCTCCCACGCGACTTGCTAAACTGAGCAAGTTTTCGATGAGTGGTTTCAGCAATTTTGCTACAGTATTTTGCTGTTCTACAGGGCAATTTTTTCCTTTAAAGTTAACTTGATGATTAACTAAAATCACCCAAGTTTCATGGGCGACTTCTGTAGGAATATTTCTGTAATTAGTTGTATGGTCTGGCGAACTGGGACGAATTTTTGAAAGAAAGCTGGTTAAGCTCAATTCGGCGATACAACCCTTCTGATTGTTGCGTGAAGAAATTCCGCCAAACAGGATGTTGGTTAATCGTTCAGCATTGGGTTTTCCTAACAAAGGAAGGGCTAATCGGGTAAAATAGCCGCGCAGAGTAGCACGAAGCACTTGCGGTGTCCAGCGATATTTTCGGGTTTGGTCGCATTCATAGGGTTTCATCCCTGTTAGTTCAATAGTCCAAGTTCCGGTTTGGGGGACTGAAACCGCTAACCGCCCAAAACCCGAGGAGGTTCCTCTTCCAATTCCATGTTGTTCTAACATTTGTTTCAGTCGTTTTTCCAGCCAGTTTTTCTGGTCACCACTGGCGGGTTTCTTGAGGGAAATTTGAAACACAGGGTTTTCGGATTGAACACGAGCGATCGCAATAGGCTGAGTTCCTTCGGGTTTAGGATGCTTGGGTGCGGCTTGCCACTGCGATGCCAAAGTTCGATTGGTCTGATTTCCCTGATTGTTCAAACTATCCTCTCCATAAAGTTGCCAATTTTGTTGGGGATGCAACGGATAGGGTTTTAATTGGATTAGAGGAACATTCTCAAACCGAATCTCACGGGGACGCCAGTGCCATCCTTCTCGGCGATCGATGAGACTTTCCCAAAATTCTTGTTCTTTCGGGTCAGAAATTTCGTTCCAGTTGTCCTTTAACCAATTCAATAAAACTCCTCTGACGCTAGAACCCGGAATACAGGGAACTCCTGCAATTCGCGCCGGTAAAATATGACCTTCGGGAAAACTACCCCCACCCACTTGAACCGGACTAATAATCTGTAAATCTGTTACCCGAATGGTATAGCGTTTTGAGGCAGGGGGAGCCGTTTTTTCCCAGGCATTTTCCACCGCAGGCTTTTTAAAATCATCAGTTGTTGGTGTCCAGCCCTTTTCTTTCTCTGAAACAGTGTACCAGTCAGGTAATTTGGTCGGTAATAGGGGTTTGGGGGTAGTAGTCATGTCTTCTCCTCTAAAGATTTGATTGAGAGGTCACTGGTTTGGGTGCGATCGCCTGACCTGAATCTTTATATTTAGCCAATTGAGGCAGCGTTGCTCCAATCCGCCCCCTTTCTTTGTATTCAGGCGATTCCCACTCAAATATATTTTCATGCATTCTACCTAGTTTTTGTTGCTGTAATTTTAAACTTTAATGAATTTTTGTTGCATTTTTATGACAATCCATCTCCCGATTCTGAGCGGTTGATTTGCGCCCCGAGGAAAAAAAGAAATGAAAACAACTGTAAAAGAGCAGGAATTAACATCTCAACCGCATCACTCTTTAAACAATAAACGTCAAGACATCTACCTGATATTCCGGTTGTTTGCCTAAGATGACAATGCGATCGCCTAAGTTAAAGTTGAGGAATGGGATCTAAAAATTGACCCCCTATTCCGTTGGGATTTGGGCCAGCAATGTTTGGAGTTTGGGAATTAGAGAGGGGAGTTCATTGGTGATGATGTTCCAGATGATATCGAGGTTGACTTCAAAGTAAGCATGAGTCAATCGCTCGCGGGTTCCGCTCATTTGTCGCCAAGGGATATCGGATGCTTGGGCTTTGGTGGAGTCTGAGACATTTTTAGCCGCTTCTCCCAAAATTTCCACTAAGCGAACAACCGCCAAGGCCAGCATTTCGTCCCGATCAAGGTCTTCTCGCGATCGCTGGTTGGTGAAAGCAATAGCTTTTTCGGCAGCATCAATTCTATGTTGTAGCCTTACAGCATCAGTCTTGACCATAAATCACCTCAGATTCAGACAGGATGCGATCGCGAAAATAGCGGCTGAGGTCTTCCGGGGTATTCAAATCCACAGTCCGTCCGAGTAAGTTGCTCAAACGGTCTTGGATATCGATGAAACCAAAACCGGGGGTTTTTCCAGGTTGAAATTCCACCAGAATATCGATATCGCTGTCAGGGCGAAAGTCATCCCGTAGAACCGACCCAAAAAGGGCAAGTTTACGGATATGGTAATCTTGGCAAATCTGAGCGATCGCCTGTTGTGGAATTTCCAGTTTAGATTCTCGGGGAGTGATAGTCATCTTGTCATTTCAGCAAGTTTGAACACTTCTATTTTTGGTAATCTGTTCTATTTTACTCCTCAAGTTCTCTTGATTGACCGGAAAACCAATCATTCGCCTCTCTCTTCAAACAATAAACGTCAAGGCATCTACCTGATACTCCGGTTGTTTACCTAAAATGACAATGCGCTCCCGATTATGTGGAGACAAAGGATAAAAACGCAGTTGGTCTTGTCGTTTATTGAGGAGTTTGAGTAAGCGGGTTTGTAGTTGATGATATTCAGTTTCGTTCAAAACCACCTCAAATACCGACTTTTGCACCCGCATTCCGTAGGTTTCCAAGACTTTGGCGACTCGGTTGCGGCGGTTGTCTTCTGTAATGTCGTAACAAATCAAATAAAACATCGCTGACCTTAGAGGTTGATGTTAGATTTCGGTAAAATTGTAGGGTGGTCCCCTCTATAAAATTAGAGGTTAGGGGACGCGATATGAACATCCCTGACCACCCTAGGAATCAGATTTAGCTCATGGGGATAGACTCAAGTTTCCAAGGCTGCGGGTTATCATACTCAGAGACCTGATTCCCTCGCCAAGACGGTTGAGGCACACTCATCCCCCGAGGAGTCCACTTCAGCAACGCCGGACGGTATGGGGTATCACTGCACAAACAGCGCCGGTAATGTCGGATTTGATGCCACAGACATTGACGATAGGTTTTTTTGTTCGTCGCAACTGTGGCTAATTGTTGCTCCCAGGCCGTTATCAAATCAGTCAAGGGATGACCATGACCGTGACCGTTGCCATTGCCGTGACCATTGCCGTTGCCGTTGCCCAAAAAATTGGAATGAGACAGAGCAAACCGCATTGCTACCCGGTCCACTAACACCACCGACCACTCCAGCATCAAATCCCGCACCAGAGGCAGATTTTCTCCATCGCTCAAGTGCAATCCGCCCAGTTCGGGGTCGAGTCCCATTTCCAGGACAAACCCTAACCCCACCTGTTCTAACAGCGCCTGACTCAGGTGGAAAAACTGATTCACGGTGGCTGGTTCTACGGCTGCATTCAGCCACAGCCACTCGCGCAAAGCTGGGTAGTACACTTGATTGATGGTGGCGAAATACCGGCGCAGTTGTTCGATATTGGCATTGGGAATCTCATCCAGGAACAGGGCGATCGCTTCCAGGGCGATTTCGACCGTGGGACAACAGCTAGAAGCTAAAGACAGCAACAAGGCTTGACGGTTGTGCAGAGTTGCACTCACGATGCGTTCTGCGGTGGATTGGCAGAACTCCGCATCTGATGCTCGTTGCAGTTGTTGAGGTAGATATTGAGCCGGGGATTCCAGATGAAGGCGTCCCAAATACCGATAATCAGCATCCAGAAACAACACCGGCAACTGATAAGAAAATGCCAATGCCGTCGCTTCACCGGAGAGTTCGCATCCGTGGCAAACCACAATGTGACTCGTCAGTTTGGCCTGAATCCGATACTCCAATCGCTCCTGATACCACTGTTCAAAGACTTGCCGTTTAGCTTTCAGAATCGTAGGCGATCGCATCAAATAAATAGCAGTCATAGGTTTATTTGAGTTAGAGGTTATAGCGCATTACTCCGCTATGTTTCTATACTGCCAATGAGCTATTGGAGTTCAGATATGAGTTCAGGCTAGTTTTATATGTTTTTTTATATGACTTAGCTAGTTTGATTAAATTATTCAGCATTTTTTAAAAGAACGCACTAAAAAAGCAGCCGAAATACAATCGACTGCTTTTATGCGTTTCAGCACCTTTTCCCTTTAGTAAGGGTCGAACTTCCAGAACGTGTAAAAACCTTGATACGCTTATTAGAAGGTTTCAGCACCTTTTCCCTTTAGTAAGGGTCGAACTTAGTCAATAAAGAAACAGGGGATTTTTTTAAATTAGTAGTTTCAGCACCTTTTCCCTTTAGTAAGGGTCGAACAGTGATTGTTGATACACTCAACAATGTTCAGTTGGTTTCAGCACCTTTTCCCTTTAGTAAGGGTCGAACAGAAGAAGCTAAACAGCGTGCTGAAGAAATTCAAACTGTTTCAGCACCTTTTCCCTTTAGTAAGGGTCGAACCGCCCAGGACTCTACTGGTAGCTTAATCTACCAAGAAAGTTAGTTTCAGCACCTTTTCCCTTTAGTAAGGGTCGAACAGTCTGTGAAGACTGGGAAGAAGACGAGGAAGAAGGTTTGGTTTCAGCACCTTTTCCCTTTAGTAAGGGTCGAACCAGTTGGAACGGATCCATATTATTGCCACGGCTGATGTTTCAGCACCTTTTCCCTTTAGTAAGGGTCGAACTTTCGTAGAAATTCCAGACGATCGATATCAACCTGGTTTCAGCACCTTTTCCCTTTAGTAAGGGTCGAACTCAGTTCTGTTCTTCTTCTGGGTTTTTTACCCGGGGTTTCAGCACCTTTTCCCTTTAGTAAGGGTCGAACGAAGCACTGGATGTCATTCTTCAGTATGCAAAGGAGTTTCAGCACCTTTTCCCTTTAGTAAGGGTCGAACCACGGAGATCCGTGGTGTGCACCAAAAGAGTAAGCAGTTTCAGCACCTTTTCCCTTTAGTAAGGGTCGAACCGGACATCCACAGAATGTTATAGGTCTCCGTGTTATTGTTTCAGCACCTTTTCCCTTTAGTAAGGGTCGAACCGAACTATCGAAGAAGCTTACGAGACATATTGCGGGTTTCAGCACCTTTTCCCTTTAGTAAGGGTCGAACTATCCCTTACCAGCCAGATGGTCAAATTGAGAGTGTATTGTTTCAGCACCTTTTCCCTTTAGTAAGGGTCGAACCGGTGAACAATCGTGGTATTCCCAGTGTAAACTGGTTTCAGCACCTTTTCCCTTTAGTAAGGGTCGAACCCCTGATTGTAGGGACTGAGTACGAAAGCACTCTGCCTGGGTTTCAGCACCTTTTCCCTTTAGTAAGGGTCGAACTTAACGCTGGACCAAGCTCTAATGTAATTAATTGGGCAGGTTCAAGTTTCAGCACCTTTTCCCTTTAGTAAGGGTCGAACACGGAAATGATGTGCTGATTGGAGATGCCGGAAACAGTTTCAGCACCTTTTCCCTTTAGTAAGGGTCGAACGAAATGAACTCAATGGGATCTCAAACAAATTTCGTCGAGTTTCAGCACCTTTTCCCTTTAGTAAGGGTCGAACTCTAATATCAATTACACGATCACAAAGGGTTTCGTGAGTTTCAGCACCTTTTCCCTTTAGTAAGGGTCGAACCAGTGGCAAATCATAAATGTCTCCGAACACGAAGAAGGGTTTCAGCACCTTTTCCCTTTAGTAAGGGTCGAACGCAAGGTGTTCCATTGGAATGCAATGTAACAGTATACGGTTTCAGCACCTTTTCCCTTTAGTAAGGGTCGAACTCCGATCCTAGTATGCCTACTGGTCAGATTGATTTGTTTCAGCACCTTTTCCCTTTAGTAAGGGTCGAACCCTGAATTCCGTGCTACTGTTGTCGGTTGGGGGGACAATTTCAGCACCTTTTCCCTTTAGTAAGGGTCGAACCTTTGTTGCCAGTTCCTCCTGCCCCAGCACCAGAATTTCAGCACCTTTTCCCTTTAGTAAGGGTCGAACGAAAAAACCACCCCAACGTTCTAACTTTGAGTTAGAAGCAAATTTCAGCACCTTTTCCCTTTAGTAAGGGTCGAACCCTTGAGTTTTGAAGCTCAAGCGTTGAGCCAATTCTACACCCCTACATCTGAGGGGGTCAAGGTTTTGTAGCAACATCCGCTTCATTTTCGCCTCAAATCACGCAAAATCGTCGTCTCAAACCCACTGGTGAAGAGCAATCTGAGGGGGGTAACAGCAGAATAAGGCTTTCAGACTTACCCTACCCCCCTCAGATGCTTATCAGTCAGACTCTAGTGATAAGTTGAGTTAATCATTGAGAATCCAGTGGGGTGATGGAGGTGTAGTGCGTGGGAAGCGACTATCCCCACAACGTTTAACACTCGCCATCAAGTTGAGTAGTCTGTAGATATTGTAACATTCGTTTGCCCTTAGTTGAGGTAATTTGGTAATGAGATTTGCCCCGTTTAGTGCGAGAGGAAGTGCAGATAAATCCTTCATCAAGTAATCCAGCTAGATGATGATTGATTCGAGACAAATGTCCTCCTCTAGCGCAACTGTTGGAGCAGAGTTGGGAGGATGTAATTCCCGGTTGTTGAGCAATTTGAAGAAACAGCAATTTTCGGGTCCCGGTCAGCAGTTTGTTCTGCACTAGGAAACAATGGATGGATTACTGCTGTGGCTAGACTGAATTTGTCGAAGTGACGAAAGAACGCTACAACTTCCACAACATGGGACGATACACCTCAACCTCCCCGACTAAACAAGCGATATATTCTCGCACTTGCAACTCAATACACCGCTTTAAACTAACTTTGTAGTTCGTATGGGGATGGGTGATTTCAGAGAGCAACTTATCCTCCCAGTGCTTAAGATATTTCTTCAAGGCATGAGGTTGCAAGTAGACTCCATTGCGCTCATCGGGCAAGGTAAAATCATCTGGGGTTAAAATCTGGGAATTGACTAGATAAGCCACCAAAGAATCCACAACTTGGGCGCGAAATTCCTCCATCAAATCGGACACCAATGCGGGATGATTGTCCCGAGGAACGTGCAGATTGCCAAAGTGCGGATGCAGTCCCGCTAAGTTGACAAAGGAATGGACATTTTGACTGAGCAAGGTATAGCCAAGGCTCATCATGCTATTCACCGGGTCCGTTGGGGGCCGTTTGGTCCGTTTCTCGAAGGCAAAAGGTCCAGAGAATAAGGAACCCAAGGCTTGAAAATAGGCGGATGCGGCTTTGCCTTCGTAGCCGCGCAAGGCATCCATTGATTCGGCTAAGGACAATTTATCCCGGCAACTGATGAGCATTTCCAAGGCAATCAAGGCGGCATCGGTTTGACGACGGCGGTTTAGTTTGAGCAACAAAGCCCGAGAATTGTGTAGTTTTGCCAGAACGATCGCCTCGGCTTGGCGACGGGTAAATTCTGGGTCGAGCGACCGTTGCACTTGCTGAATCAAATACTCAACTTTGGCATGACTTTCCGAGTACAACCGGCCAAAATACCGCCCTTTCTGGGACAAATACATCACCGGAATCCGACGACGCAAGGCCAAAGAAACCGCTCCGTGGGACATATTGCAGCAGCCAAACAACACAATATGACTCACCCGGTTGGCGGGAACTTTCACGCGCAATTCGTGATTAGAAAACACTTGAAATTGCTGATTTTTGACACTCAAATAAGCGCCTTGGTCGGTGATGTATAAAGTGGTCATCGCATCACTCCATAAATGTTCAGGATTGGCAATGGGAAAGTGAACGGGTTTGAGACTGCAAGCCAGCGGAGGACGAGAAACCCGCGCTCGTTGCCGTTGTCGTACCCGCCGATAAGGAACTCCCGAGGCAGAGAGGACCCAATCCCCGCGAGGTTCGGGCGGTGGCGGTGCATAGACTTGACCTTTGACAAACCGATAGCCCAAAAAGGTCAACTCTTCATCAGGAGCATAAATCTGAGTTTTGTCGGGCTGCAAGGTGAGATACAATTCTCCTAACCAGCCTTGCACTTGCTCTAAGTGATGCTGGGCTTGCATGGCATTGGCAGAGGCAATCACAAAATCATCCCCATAGCGCACGAGATTGAATCCGGCAGCCAAACAACGGCGGTCGAATTCGGTCAGGTAGAGGTTAGCTAAAGCGCCGGAAAGTATAGCTCCTTGTAAGACGCCTTTGCCAAAGTTTTGATATTGTCCCCGAATCACAATCCCGGCAGCGATTTGTTGTTCCAGCAACTGTCCGATAATCGGGTCGAGTTGCAACTGCTCCAATTGAGTGAGCAACAGCGCCCAACAGAGATTGTCGAAGAATTGGGCAATATCCGCTTTCAGGACCCAACAAGGTTGAAATTGGTAATAGGCATAAAGATGATGCACCGCTTGCTGGATGCTGCGCCCCGGTCGATAGGCATAGCTACAATCGAGAAAAGCATCCTCAAGGGGCCAGTACAGTTCCTCCAGCAATAACCGTTGAATAATGCGATCGCCCACGGTAGGAATTCCCACCAACCGTTTCCCCCCGGATGCCTTGGGCAAGTAAAAGCCCAATGCGGGTTTAGCCTGATAGGTTTCCTGGGTGAGATGATGCTGGAGTTGCTCTAACTGCATCTGGAGATTGTCGGCAAACCAATCTACCGTGATGCCATCCACCCCTGCCATTCGCGAACCCCGGCGTACCTGTTGCCAAGCGGCCCTGAGTAAAGTCTCGGTAAATTCCATAAACTCATTGAAAATGGCTTACCGTTCCATCGTGGCAAGGCGGTATTTGCGTTGGCGTATGAGTATGGCGGAAAACTGTATGATTTTTTATATGACTTTTGTTAAAATTCAGCCATGACTTAATCGGCAGACTCAGATTTTCATTGGGGGTGCTCATGCCAAAACGCAGTTTGCAAGCATCAATCGCCGGATTACAACTGGTGCGATCGGCACTGGAGCGCAAAAATTTAACCCAATCCATGTTGGCGGACCCCACAGAATATGATTTGGCGTCTTGGTCTACGATTAACAACTTCTTTACTGGCAAAAGGGTCGATCGCAAAATCTTTATCAAAATCTGTGAAGCGTTAGACCTGGAATGGGAGGATGTGGTCAATACGGGTCCTCCTCCAGAACCCATTAACGATTTAAAGGCGGCAGTATTGCGGCAGGCACAGTTACGGCGAGAAGCGTTGAATCCTCGCATCTTAGAACGCATTGACCGCGAGATAGTTGACTCAAAATTCACTGGAGCAATCCAACGGGGACTCGAAGGAATTCAACGCATTATCCCGATTGTCGCACCTGCCGGTTATGGAAAAAGCACGATTGTTGGCAGTCTCTATGACAAATTGCTCGTCCATCCAAACTGTTGGATTGGCTTGATTTTATGCAATTCTCTGACCCTGCTAGATTCTCCGACTGCGGAACACTTAGCAGTCGCCTTGGGAGAAAGCGTTGCAGGGATGCAGCGTTCGATTGTGGAAATTGCCACCCAGTTGAATGCTACCGAGCGCGGATTGTTGCTCATCGACACCTTAGATTTAATCCTGGACCGCACCTTGGTTCCGCCCTTGAGTCGGATTTTTGCTGCACTCCTGGAAGCGGGTACAACCCTGGTCTTTACCTGTCGCGATCGCGAATATCATGATTTCCTAGAACCCACATCAGAAAAACTGCCTGGATTGGCCGCTGCTGTGGACCGCTATCACCTGCCAGAGTTTACCCGAACCGAAGTGTATCAAGCTGCCACGGCTTTTGTCCAGAAGCAACCGGCAGTAGAAAATCACAATTTTGCGGATAAAATTTTAGCTTTGTCTGCGGACAATCGGTCTTTAGGAGAAATCGTCTGTAATCCTTTGCTTTTGGCCTTGTTATGTGATTTATTTGCTAAAGATGGCCGGGTCCCTCAAGATTTAACGGTCAGCAAACTCTACAAAAAATATTGGCAGGAGAAAGTCGCCTATAGTCGGGTCGATCGCAGTCATTCCGCTTTACTGGCGATTGAGAAAGAAAAGTTTTGTTTGAACATTGCCAAAGCCTTATTTGACCTCTCCGGTGAACGGTTGTGCGAATCGGCTTATTTGGATGAGTTGGGGATAGACTTTAGCGAAACCACTGCCTCCGCTTATCGGGATTTGCTCAGTGAGGGAGTCTTGGAACGACTGCCTTCTCAAAAAATTCACTTTTTTCACCAAACTTTACTTGAATATGCGATCGCCTACTGGTTACTGCGACAATCCAGTTTACCCCAACGGCAACAGTTAATTGCCACCCTCAGTCAACCCGAAACTGGGCGCTCGTTGTGGAGTTGGTGGTCTGTGATGCGACAGTTGTTAACCATTGCAGAGGATGGGGAATTTGAAACGGTCGCGCAACAACTCAACACCGACAGATTGGAAGCGTTTCGCGCCGTTATCTTTGCGGCGGCTTCCCGGGACACCCCAGCCATGTTGCGTCAACAACTGCCACTCGCCTTGACCAAAACTGGAATCTATCAAAAAATTCTGCGTCAAGCCTTGGAATCGGCATCCACCGCTTTAGCCGAAACAGCTTGGGATGCCACCGTTGAGCAGTTAAAGTCGAGCGATCGCACCACCGCCTCAACCCTAGCGCAACATCTCGGGTCATTACTCACCCCTTGGCAAACTCAACTTGGCAGTCGCCTCCGGCAAGTTTTGAAGGCAGTCGGGCAACGCAACGCAGAATCAGCAGAGAGAGAACAAGCATTTTTGTGGGGTGCAGTAGTCGAATCTTGTACACCATTGCTCCGAGAATCCGCCAATGACGCGGCGTTCTCGATACTTTGTGAGTATTATCCCAGCTTTGCCGAAGGAACACAAACCACGGTAATCCGCTTACATCTGGATAGAGGATTGCCCGATGCAGCCTATTTAAAATTGTGGGAAACCTGTATCCAATTTCCCTTACCCAAACGTCCGAGTAATTCATTGAAACAGCAACTCATCCAACTTGCTGCCCGAGTCTTCCCTCAGTTACTCACTAATGAAAATCATCCTTGGTTTGACTCAGTTTTGGCAGTAATTCACCATCCCATTCAAACCGGATGGGACCGGGTTTGTGCCGCTGCGGTTGGACGATATGCCTGCCAGTCTCCTGAAATTCTGGATGAACTCTTGACCGATTTATTGACGGGAGACCCTCGGCATACTAGCAGCAATTTAATTGCCTTAGACGAAGCCAGTTTATCCGGTGTCGCTGCTGATATTGCTAAGAAACTGGTGCAATTTCAGGGGACTCAGTTGGAGCGGCTTTCTGCTTTGGCGGCTGTCATCAAATCAATTGACGATCGCCTAACCGAAACCCAGAAAGAACAAGTGATTGACTGGTGTAATCAACCCGCATCCCAAGAACCGGAACGCTGGTTACCCATCCTGATTCCCCTTGCCAAAAATGCGCCAACGGTGCAAGAAAAATTGGTCAATCTACTCGAACAAATTTCTGAACCTTCAGTCGCAGACGCGCAACTGCAACAACTGCTACGAGTGGCTCCCTCACTCAAAAGTCGATGGGAATTAAACTCAGAAATCGTCAAGGATGAGTTAGCCACGGTGGAAATCAATCGCCTGGAAGCAGTTACCTCCAATCTGGCCTTATCTCGATTAATTGTACTGGCACAGTCCCCGGAACGAAAACCAGCCCTTGAATCATCCAAAGCCCTGCTAAGTCTAGCCTCTCAGCGAGATTTTCCCCAACTGTTAGACAGTTTAGCCTTAGTCAAATCCCCCTATCCCGGTGTTCGATTCAATGCTTTAGAAATGATTCAAACTCAAATTCAGGAACGTCAACATCTTCTGTCCGAGAAAGAGTTAGCTGAAATCTGCACGACCTTTGAAGTGGAAACTCAGCCTAAAGTCATTCAAAAGTTGTGTGAAATCGTGACAGCATGGATTGATGATTCTCGGACTATCCCGCCTTGTATTTCTGACTCAGTTGATAAATTAGTCAAGCGAGCTACTATTAATCCCAACTTAGAGGGGGGAGTTGCTGGAGCATTACTCGATACCCTCAATGTTATCGCCCAGTTAGAAGATAACACCCAAACTGACCGACTTAGCCAATGGACCAAACTATTGCTGCATTCTATTGATTTTAAACGAGTCCAGGAATCGAAAGCGATTGATTTAGTCGCGGCGATCGCCCGAGTTGAAGGGCAATTTTTTCCTCAACTCCTCACAAGTGAATTCTACCGCCTGCCTTGGCGAAACCAGCGCACCATCATTCTGTCCATCCGGCGAGTAGAGGGTGTCGATTCACCTTGGTTGAATCACATCCTGCAACAGAGTGGCGATCGAGACGAAATTGCCAGTTTGATTTTAGAGATGAGAGGGGCCTAAGCAAAACCCGCCTTGAACAAGGTAAAATTAAGGAGTAAGCTGAAGTGAAGCCCTCCTAAGACTCATTACTAAAAGTTATAACTTTCTATCCAATGATAAGCATCTGAGGGGGGTAGGCTAGTCCTGGAACCCGCATTCTCTCGTTACCCCCCTCAGATTAGGCTCAGGAAAAGGCTTTGAAACAATGATTTTCCCCAATTTCAGACCCAAATCATGAAACTGTTGCTACGAAAACTTGACCCCCTCAGATCCATCGGTGTACAATTGGCTCTATGCCCCGGTCTCAGGACTCAAGGGTTTGACCCTTATTGAAGGGAAAAGGTGCTGAAACCTAAAGCCTGACTTTCCGCCGTATAACCACGGCAAGTTTGACCCTTATTGAAGGGAAAAGGTGCTGAAACGATTGTTTGCAGGGGTTCGGGCTTCACACTCTTGTGTTTGACCCTTATTGAAGGGAAAAGGTGCTGAAACGGGTGAAGCTACCAATCGTAATGGCAGCAACACTAGAAGTTTGACCCTTATTGAAGGGAAAAGGTGCTGAAACTCTGCAGAGCGGATAATTGCTAACTTAGCTTCAAGAGTGTTTGACCCTTATTGAAGGGAAAAGGTGCTGAAACTGGCTTAAAACAAAAGCATTGGTACTATCAAAGTAGGTTTGACCCTTATTGAAGGGAAAAGGTGCTGAAACAATTTTTTTAACTAACCTCGGCTCAGCTGAAAATTGTTTGACCCTTATTGAAGGGAAAAGGTGCTGAAACTGATCCCATCGATCATTACTTGACCGCTAACGACATGGAGTTTGACCCTTATTGAAGGGAAAAGGTGCTGAAACAATGTTCCTAGTATCAGACCAAAAGACCAAACTAGGTTTGACCCTTATTGAAGGGAAAAGGTGCTGAAACTACATTCCATTGCCCAGAGTCAACTTCCACTCCCAGACGTTTGACCCTTATTGAAGGGAAAAGGTGCTGAAACTAAATTTTTATTGTCTGCTAGATAGGCATCTAGCGTTTGACCCTTATTGAAGGGAAAAGGTGCTGAAACTTCGCTCCCCGTTCGACCAAAACTCCCAAACGGGTTTGACCCTTATTGAAGGGAAAAGGTGCTGAAACGTTTGGTTGGGGTTATAACCCCACTCTTGTGAACCGTGTTTGACCCTTATTGAAGGGAAAAGGTGCTGAAACGAATTGGGATCTTCTTCCCACCATCCATCATGAAAGTTTGACCCTTATTGAAGGGAAAAGGTGCTGAAACTAGACTGAATTACCAAGTCGAAGGTAGTATACAGTGTTTGACCCTTATTGAAGGGAAAAGGTGCTGAAACAGAAAGAAGCATAGCAATAGCTCCTTCAATGGTTTCACTTGTTTGACCCTTATTGAAGGGAAAAGGTGCTGAAACTATGCAGTCCATCTGAAGAGGTTACCACAGGCACAGTTTGACCCTTATTGAAGGGAAAAGGTGCTGAAACCAGAAATACCAGCCCGAACGGTATCGCTACCTGTTTGACCCTTATTGAAGGGAAAAGGTGCTGAAACGCATAGTGGTTCGGGTTGATATTCAACCCACTGAAATTCGGTTTGACCCTTATTGAAGGGAAAAGGTGCTGAAACGAGCGGCCTCAACCATGGGGTATTGGTCATTACAGACGTTTGACCCTTATTGAAGGGAAAAGGTGCTGAAACTTGAAAGCAATCTGGACTTCTTGAGGAAGTTTATCGAAGTTTGACCCTTATTGAAGGGAAAAGGTGCTGAAACATGGAATTGAATGACGGATCAAGGGAATAACCGAGGTCGTTTGACCCTTATTGAAGGGAAAAGGTGCTGAAACCACACTATTATTCAGTCCATTTAGTGTCAGATTTGTTAAGTTTGACCCTTATTGAAGGGAAAAGGTGCTGAAACCAGCAGGTGTGTTGATTGGAGCGATACCAGTTCCCGTTTGACCCTTATTGAAGGGAAAAGGTGCTGAAACCATCTACACCTACCAGTCGTACATTACCTTCTAGTTTGACCCTTATTGAAGGGAAAAGGTGCTGAAACAGTCGTGGGGACATCATTGCCCCAGTTGAAATTGATGTTTGACCCTTATTGAAGGGAAAAGGTGCTGAAACATTATGGTTAAAACTTGTTTGCGAAGCTTTGACAAGTTTGACCCTTATTGAAGGGAAAAGGTGCTGAAACTTATATCATCCCCGGCTCGACCAGTGTCAACTTGGTAGTTTGACCCTTATTGAAGGGAAAAGGTGCTGAAACTGTGCACCGCTAGAGTTGACAGAACCTGCCGCAACTGTTTGACCCTTATTGAAGGGAAAAGGTGCTGAAACGCTGAGGACCGACAATGTTGGTTTGAGCGATTGCAGGTTTGACCCTTATTGAAGGGAAAAGGTGCTGAAACGTGAGCCAGTTAAGAAGTCGTTTCCTTGGTTACCGTGTTTGACCCTTATTGAAGGGAAAAGGTGCTGAAACAAGATTGGGTCACAATGTGACCTGGGCCAGAGTCTGAAATGGTTTGACCCTTATTGAAGGGAAAAGGTGCTGAAACTCGACCGTAAAGGTCGCGAGGGGTTCCGAATACCAGTTTGACCCTTATTGAAGGGAAAAGGTGCTGAAACAGTAAAGGCAATTCAGGCGATCGGTCAATAACTGCACCGATCGCCTATTCAAGCCACATTAAGCGTTTTACATTCAGCAGAAACTTATCCGGTGACCGAAGCAAATTAGATGAGCCGGTAATCTTCTAGCGGGCGAAATAGGAAATGATACGGGAAGAGGCGAGATTCAAGCAACCCCAAGTTTTGCATTCCTCACTCCCAATTGGTTTCTAGCGATGAGGGATGAGACCTTAAAAGCCAACGTTTCTACTATTTTGTAAGTTTTTGTTGAATCCAACCGGCAAATTCCAGCCATTCTGTACCACTAAATTTGGTTTGCCATACTGGATTATTGCCCGGATTTAGCCTTAAACAATGTAAAAGTAAATCATCGGATAAAAACACTTCTTCTACCGACTGTCCAAATTGCCATTCTTTTTAGTATTTTTCTGCTGATAAAGCACCTTTACTTGCCATTAAATGAAGATGAAGCAATGTAAGAAAACTTATTTCTTGACCAATTATTTGAATTAATAGTTGAGAAATTTTTGGCAACTCTTGCATGACAATGATTGGGGGTAGTGGAGAGTTAATTTACCCTCCACTATTATAGCGTTAAAGTCCTACCCAATAAGGTTGAATCCAAACCTTTTTGCGTGGTTGCTTGCCGGGACCACACGGAATTTCTTTCCAATGTCCTTTGCGGACATGGGTCCTTTGTTTGATTCCAGTAGGAGTGTGGGATTTCAAACTGGGATTTTGATAATGTTTCCCTAACATTCTAGGATAACGTTTTGGTGAAGTAGAAGGTGTAGATTTTTTACCAAAACCTTTGATGACCTCATCAACATTAGTAGAATCGAGTAATTCAGGTTTATAGGCTAATAGCATAAATACCTGAATGGTCAGACTACGCAATTGTTCAATGAACGCTTTTTCATCTTCGGTAATTGTTGCATTCCCGAAGGCATAATCGTTATTAATTTTGATTTGCCCATCCTCTAATCCAGTTCCAGAGAACCAAACTACATCACCCAAGTTACAACAAAAACATATATGAATATTGACTTGATATTCTTGAGGTAAATATTCTAATGTTTTTCCATAACCCGATGCTGTTGATTCTTCAGGTTTGTCTTTATCTCCCCAATGTAGAATTGCATATTTTATAGGATAACCATCTGGTGTTTTAAACCAAGATGGAAACACTACCATAAGTGTATGCAAGGGAACTGTGTCAACTAATCCAGCAATTGCTGATAATTTATTGACATCATTTTCTAATAAATCTCTCAGTAAATTACTATTGATACAGTAAATTGGTGCATCGCTAAGAAACCAGAGAAATGTTCGATTTGTAGTTAATTGCGAAGCTGCATCTAACCGAGTTTTTCCCAAATCGTCAACATCCATACACAAGGCCAATTCTGTAGCAATAGCACTCCATTTCCCAAATTCTTTAGGTAAATTATAATTCCGGTCTTTGAGAATGATTGGGAGCCATTTACTCTTAGCTGACCATTGTTTTAGCATTTTACTTTCTTTCAAGATAACCTCCTTGTAGGGTTGGATAAACCAACCCTAAAATAATTAGTTGTGGAAAACGTAGATACCATTGGGAGTTTCATCGATATAGAAACCCCCACCCAAATCCAATTCTCTACCTAAATATTCCCAATCGACGTACTTGGACCAAAATTCTTCTCTTTTCTCAAAACCTGGGTAATCATAAACTTCAGCAATATAATCTGATTGAGCAAAATCTTTTAAGTCATCCCAAAATCCAATATAACTCTCCTGAAAATGTTCATGATTCGGCTCAACTTCTTTTTCTCGACAATATTGAATATAATATGAAATGGCTTGTTCTTCATTAGGATGTTCACCTAATAATTGTCCCCAACGAGCAACAGTTTCGAGGCTTTCATGTTCACTAATTCTGATAAACCCAAAATTATCAAAGTCATGGATTGCCCATTCTTCTGCCTTTTCTATAGGTGAATCATCCAACATTTCTTGAATATCGGCTTGGATGTCTTCGGGGTCTTGGTTGGCATCAATCCACCAACCATGTAGAATTCCAGCGTTATATGCAGCCAGACAAGCGACATAAATCATTGGAGTTGATAATGGGGGTTCTGATACCCGACACCGCTCCCCTATCCTGCAATTTTCTTCTGCACCGGCAAGGGCAACCGCCAAATTAATTGCTCGTGAGTCTTTGGTCTTTAAAATTACTGCATTTCCATCAGTTTTTGATTGGAGAGCATAAGCCACTTCACTAGCTGTTCTTGTTTCGGGAAACATTAATCCTTTGTTGTTTTTCATAATGAAATCTTGAGAAACATCAACAACTCAAAGCGAGAGCCAAGTTTTAATAATATTGCCAAGTTTTAAGAAGATTTTGACTTAGACTCTAAATGTATTTTGCAAGAATTACAATAACATTTCCAGGATTTTCCTTCTTTTCTCATCCAGACAGCATAACCATCCCCTTTGCAATAGCTACTACGTCTACAACAAATTGAATAAAAACCTGAATTGTTAACTGACAAAAAAGAAGCATCAAATGGTCTAAATGGATTCATAATTTTTTAGGGGTAAAGGTAGGGGTCATTGATTGATGACCCCAAGGATTGCAATTAATTATTGTTCAGATTCAGTTTCAAGTTCATCAGGAAAAAGTTGTTGAGTAATGGTTTCATTGAATGCTTCATCAGTTGGTGCGGTTATAACACCTTTGCAATAAAACATTCTCAATTGGATATCTCGACCACCTCGACAAACTTTTTTATCATTTGCAGAGTGACATAAATGTTGAGAACTTCCCTTAACCAAAGGCATTAAATATTGAGCATATCGTTCAGGTTCTAAAGGAATAGGGTTTTGTCCAGCAAAAGGACAAGTACGACAGGGTTTGTCTTGTACAGGTACTTGTCGTAAATCTTTGAAATGTTTTTTAGTCATGATAAATTCTCCTTGTTGTTTATTCAATTCAGATTATTCAGTTCAGATTATTCAGTTAAATCCTCAAACATTTGGACATAATCTGATTCGGTATCAAGCGATTGTAAATAGTCATCGGTTAATTGGCGATCGCTAACTTCTCCTAAACTCTGCTCTAATTCTGTTGTAGTTTTCACACAATTAAAACTATGACCAGTGGAAATAATTTGTTCTTCAATAGTTCCATCTGGTTTGACCGTCATTAAAATTTGAATACGTTGCATGATGTAAAACAGCCGGGAATCACTTAATCCGGCAAAGCCATTACATTCCGACTTTGAGGTGATGTAATGACGAGATGGTAGTTATAGTCCTAGTTTTTGTTTGAGATTATCTTGCAGATGATTGGCAAATGATGACCAATCGGTTACGCTTAAGATAATGGCTCGTCTGAATTCCCAGTGAATAATCCCTCCAACTGTATTGGGTATCAAATCCCCATTGCAGTAAGGTTCAATAAACTTGGGACTATAATACTGATATGAGGTTAGAACTGACTTAAATACCTCATTTTCTTGTAAAACCTGTTGATTACCAACTTTTGCCAAGAAATATTTTAAGAGATTATTGCGTAATTCATCCATTGATTTTCTGTTATTCATCAACTTCCTCCTTGGGATTAATTAGTTCCAAACAACGATATATTTACCGTTAGAATGTTCGGCATTTTGTGCATTCAACCAATGAATTAACCTGCTATATCCTTAAACATTATCTTAAATCCTTTGTGCTAGAGATTTTAACCATTGAATAGAGGGTTCGGGAAGTTGAAACCATTCACCATGTTGACGAAAAGAATGAAATTGTTGATGGAGCTTTTTCTCCAATGTAACCGAATCACCAGTAGGAATAGAACAAATTAGTTCAAGTTCCTTAGAATTCATAGTTGAAAGTTGACGTAAACGACGCTGTAAATTGTTAGTGCGACCAATTTTGACTAAATTGCCGCTACGAATAACATAGACGAATCCATGAACATCCGAATCTGTAGTAGTGGGGAATTGGCCGGTGGTAATTTTCTGAAGTTTATCCAGATTAAGTTTGATATTGAGTTCACCGGCCAATAACTGAGAAGGATTAGTGGGATAAGCGATCGCCAATAAATCTTGCTGTTTGAGTAGCTCAAGACTAGATTGGACTTCTTGACGTGGCGATCGCAATAACTTCTCTAAAACTTTGATACTTGTATTGACTTCACCATTTTGATTTTCTGACCAGAGAATATCTAAGAGACAGCAGGCTTGAAAATCAGGATATATTTCACCTGAATCTAATCTATAAATGTGCCAAAACCAATTTGAACAAACCATGATGAATTTGAGAAACATCAAAGTTTAAAGCGAGAGCAGGGAGCATTTTAAAATCAGTCAGGAGCATAATAATCAAAATCTACTTGAATCCAGCCTTGTTTTTCGAGATGATTTCGCAGATGTGGGTTATTGCAGTTTTCTACCATTACTGGATATGGACTATTTGACCGACAGAATTGCAGAAACTGTTTCCCTAATCCTTGAAATCGATATTTTTTATCAACTTCAATAGCTGCAATATCCAAAAAATGTTGAACCTGATTATTACGGTTTCTGCAAGATATTCTCAAGTAAACTTTCATTTTCTCATCACTTATCCATCTATTCTTAAGCAAACGGGTCTTGGACAAAAATTCAAGAAACTGAGCTTTGATTTCTTCTGATAATTCCATTGTTGATATGTTTTGGTAAAAAAAAAGAGGTAGAGCGGATTGGTTGATATGTTACTGGAAAAAAAAGAGGTAGAGCGGAATCAACCGCTCCAACAACCATTCCAGCAACCGCTCTAAATAAGTTGGTCAAGGATTAGTTTGGCAATCAGGTCTTTAGGAGGAATCCACAAACCTTGCTTGCCAAGACAAGGAATCGGGTCAATTTTCCTTATCTGAGTTAGTTTCCAAGCATATCGACCCGGTTGCCAATTTCCGCAAAGTCTTTCCAATTCTGATTGTTGTTCAATAAATTCCTCAGTCATTAAGATGCAATCAGTCAGTTGAGCGATCGCCACTATCTTGCCCAAATCCTGAGTAAAATCAAAATCAGAAATATATTCAGTGAATGGTTCAAGTTCTGATTGATAGACTGGACGTTTAGCGGAATGAATTAGAATAGTTCCTCTGTAATTGGTTCCCCAACTTCGAGTTTCAATATTTTTGATTTTATTGGCAATTAATCCAGCCCAAGGTTGCCATAATGTTAACCCTCGGATTAGTTGTAATTGTTCCATTGTTTGTGACATATTATTCTCCTATGTGATTAACTAGAGGCAGGATAGAGGCAGGATAACCTACCTCTACATTGTTGCAATTTATTCATATTCATCTGATGATTCAGCATCAGATTCAGTATCAGATTCAGTATCAGATTCAGTTAGGTCATTATCTGATTCTAAATTCTCATCATTTTTGACTAGGATACCAAAGTTTAAATCACTTTCTTCAAAATCATATTGAAAGCCTACTATTTTGGCATTATCGTGAACTGTTTTCAAGAAATCACGAAATTCAGGAGGAATTCGATAATATGCTACTTTGATTTGTTTGGCCGAAACTAAGTATTGAAGTTTGGCATCATCAGGAATGGGTTGACCATTGAGTTGAATCAATTGGATATCGAGAGCTTCGGGGTCAAATGTTTGCATGGTGTTGGTGTTGGTGTTGGTTTTGGATTACTGGGTTCATCATCGTCTCTTCTGTTCCGGGAAGGAACAGCACCAGAAGAACCAGAAGAGACAACAACCCTAGATAAGACTGGACTATGAGAATGAGTGGAGTTGAGCAGAAAACTAATCAGACAAATGATTAGAATTTGGGAAAATTTCATCTTGGTAAATACAAGTCAGTTTTTCGTGAATATATTCCCGTTGATAAGGTTGGAGATGGAGACGATGGTTGTTATGAATATTGCAGCGACGAAAATCATGATGAGGATTATTCTTCTGAAACTCATGACAAATCTTTACATATTCCCTTAATAGACCTGTGAATTCGAGAAATCCGTGACAATCAGTTCCCAGGGCTGCTTGATAAAATTGAGAAGCAGCTTTATCCATCAATTCCAATGATTCTTGTGGAGTTAATTCCCTGACTGCCTGACAGAAGTAGGTGAAAGCCAAGAAGCACGAGGAAATTAGCCAAGAGGGTAGAGAATCATCAGAGGCTAGAGTTACCACACAACAGCCTAAACACATGAGAACCTCTACCCATTTGTATGGTCAACTATTCAACCAATTAAGTCAACATAGCCGCGTTAGGGATTTGCGCCACTTAAAAGCGCTGGCATGGATGGTGAGTGCCTTGCTCTATAGCGGAGAATTGAATCTGGCTGCATGGGAGCCATATGTGTTGAGTCGAGCGCAGAAAGCGCAAAGTACGGAGCGGCGCTGGCAACGATTTATGGACAATAACCGCATTCGCGTGATGGCGATTTACTTACCGTTGGTGCTAGCGGCTCTGAGTGGATGGAAGCAACAGCGATTGTATTTAGCCTTGGATACGACGGTTTTGTGGGATCGCTTTTGCATGATTCACCTGTCGGTAGTGTGCTGTGGACGGGCGGTTCCCTTGTTGTGGCGAGTCCTAGAACATGGCAGTGCCACCGTTGCCTTTGAGGAGTACCAACCGGTTTTGCGCCGTGCTCGATGGCTGTTACGGCATCATCAGGATGTGATGCTCTTAGCCGACCGAGGCTTTGCTAATCATGAATTGATGAAATGGTTACGGCGCAGCCACTGGCATTACTGTCTCCGATTGCCCTGTGATGTCTTGATCCACACCACAAGACGTTATCCTTTGAAGGTTGGGACGCTTTATCCTCCCCTCGGCGAAGCCCGACTTTATCAGAATGTGGGCTTGTGGCTTGACGGCGAGCATCGCTGTAACTTAGTCCTTGCAACGGTACAGGGAGCTAAAGAATCTTGGGCCGTCGTCACTGATGAACCGGCGAGCTTGCAAACACTCTGGCAGTATGCCTTGAGGTTTCAGGTAGAGGAATTATTTTTGGATAGCAAGTCGGGTGCTTTTGAGTTACAAGACTCACGCTTGCGTTCTGCTACCGCCCTTGAACGCCTTTATCTGGTCGCTGCTATTGCCTTGCTGTTTGCTACCTCCCAAGGCATGGCGGTGCAGCTCGCTGGCTTCAGACAACAGGTAGACCCCCATTGGCGACGTGGTATAAGCTATCTCAAAATTGGGCTGCGCTGGCTGCAAGGGGTAATTCATAAAGGACGGACTTTGCTGCCTTGCGTTGCGTTGTTACCCAATGACCCTCAACCTTGTTTTGCCTCCCTCAAAGCCAAGCATCACTATTATGACCACATCTGGTTTGAGCGAGTTCGTTCCATTGTTTGTAAACCTTGTCATACCCTCAATTAGAAAAGATATGTCAGGCAGTCAGGTTAATTCCAGTGTGAATTTAGTTGATTTGGTTGATTTGGTTGATTTAGGCATGATTTGATGATTTGGTTGATGTATGATTGATGGATTTGAGGAAAGTGACTATACTTTCCTCAAGATGTTTAATTG
The DNA here is from genome assembly GCA_025370845.1 of Laspinema palackyanum D2a. Lineage (GTDB taxonomy): Bacteria > Cyanobacteriota > Cyanobacteriia > Cyanobacteriales > Laspinemataceae > Laspinema. The sequence goes on from JAMXFF010000002.1 coordinate 150,348, forward strand.
TTCAAAGGTATCAACCCATTCATTCGTTGAGATTCTTTATAGTCAAATATTTCAAAGAATGAACAAGAATTGGCATAGGTTAGGTCTGAGTTTTCGAGGGATTGTTCGATATCGCTAACACAAGGATGTTGACAGTCCCAACCCTTTCCTTTATCCCATTCATAAGAATGAACACAATCAAGACAGGATTTGGGTTTGACTAATGCTGACATAATTATCTGTATGTAAACTTCAACAATTTAAGCGATAGCGATTTGATTGGAGGAAATTAGTCAAGTGTTGCTTCATGGATTTTTAGTGCTTCTAGGTATTCTTTAGTTGCTGCGGTGACTTTATCATCCATTTGGTCTTCAAACTGATGAATAGCTTGATAATCAATTGGTTCATAAAATTCACATTGGTTTGCTAGTTCTTCTGGGTCTTCAACATCTGATAATGGGTCATCTGGGTTATTAGAAACGATTTTTGGATGATTGCATTCCCATCCTTCGTCTCCCGGTTCCCAGAAAGTTTGATTTTGATGCCATTTGTGACAGTGTTGACAGTCTAAACAGGATTTAGATGATTGAGTCATTGATTGCCTCCAAATATTTGAATTCTTCTTCAATTGATTTGTTTATTTCTTCTTCAAGTTGATGGATAGCAGCCCAATCAATTTGTTCAAAGAAAGAACAGGTTTCTGCTATATCTTGTGGGTCTTCAAAATCTTCTTCATTATTAACATTGGGATGAGGACATTCCCAACCTTCTTCTCCCGGTTCTTCTCTTGTTGCTGGATAAGACCATGAACGACAGTGTTGACAGCCTAAACAAGTTTTCATTTTTCCTCCAAGTTTTTACAAGTTTTTAGGCATATAAGGCATCAGTAACTAATTGTCTAATTAGTTCATCAGCCCGAACATTACCTTTGTCTTTCAGCCAAAATAAAGCATCTGATAAATCTGTGTAAAGCACTCTTTCATCTTCTAATTCACTATTAGTTTCCAGGATTGCTTGTTTTAACTCGTCAATGCTAATCTCAAGTGCTTGGGCAATGGGACGAAGGTCGTAACAGAATCCAATACCTTTTGGGCTGTTTTTCCCTGTGATTTGAGTATCGTGAAAAGTGAAAATTGTATGTTTGGTCATTGAACTGGGCAGGAACGACCTGCCAAAACGTTATTAAGATTGATAAACTTCTCGGGCTTTAACAGTAGTTAATTTGTTGTCAGATTCTTTGATTACCACCAATAAAGAATCCAGAACAATATCAATTTGTTGTTGAGTTAAACCAATTGTTTTTCCATCGTTAGTGGTTGCTACAGCGATAACATTGCCACATAAGACAATGATTTCATCAATGTTTTTGGTATTTTCCACCACACAAGTAGGAGGAAACGATTTAAAAAGGAATTCATCATCACAGACTAAATCTATGGTTTTGTCTGAAAACAGTTGATAGACATATTCAACTGAAGCCGAATCACCTTCTTCACCAACCAGATTTTGCATGGGTTTTAATTCAAGTTCATCATCGTTGGTGCGTAAGGTTATTTTTCCTGGTTGAATCAATAAGAACATAGTCAGATATTAGAAACATCAACACAACAAGCGAGAGCAGGAGATTAAGAATTTAGAACAGGTAACCAAATATAGTTGTAAACAAAAGCAGTAAATTGGTCCAAAATTTCAACATCCCGAGGATTGTCTAAATCCAGGTGATAGAGATTGCAACGGTTGAGACGATTAAATTCAGTAACCAGTTCAGAATTGTTAGCACATTCTTTTAGAAATTCAGGAAATTCCATAGTCAAAGCAGGAGCGACCTGCTCAATACGCTATTAATCAACTTTAGTTAATACAGATGCTCTAGGAGCATAATAGACATCTTTTTCGCCACCTCGTTTTAAGGGAATAACTACTTTGACAAGATATCGTTCGTTTTTTGAACATTCGGAGGGATTGAATTTTAGTTGACTTGGTTTCAACTCAGCCAACCAAGGTTCTTGCAGAATCGGGACACAATAACTTGGTAGCAATGAATAAATTGTCCCAGTTTTCTCAATCATTGACCCTTGACTGGCGGATTCCCAAGTTACTTTAGTTTGTTCAGAATACATAAAAACCTCCATTGTTGCAGGAGCGACCTGCTTGTACGCTATTCGGGGCTGGTGTTAATTCTTCAAATCTTGATATTCAGACCAAGATATTGCTGAAGAATAAGGATGTTTTTGTTTAAATTGTTCAATGGCCGTTTGCCACATTACATCCCCGATATAAGGTTGACGAACCAGAGTTGAGCAATTGCATCCGTCTGAATAACAGGTTAATCGGGTAATACTTGAAGAGAAACCAGCATAGTCAAAGACAACTTTGTGGGTATTTTCAACCAACTCAAATCTCCTATTCTGTGAATATTTCGATTGCTGTTGAATAGGCATCACCATCTTTTCTTAGAGCCTTTAACCCTAATTGGAATATTTTTACTCTCAGAGCTACAGACTCCTCATCATCTTTATCAAGGAAATCATTCAATTCTTTTGAATCCTTGAAGTTTGCTAATTCTGGTAATTCATCTTCATCCAAATCAAAATCACTAAACCTGAATGCACAAACTTTTTTCTCAACAACTACATCAGGAACTGGAACATCATCAACAGAATCAACCCCAACTTTCTTGGCAACATCATCAGGAATCTCAACATTTAGGGAAAAAATTTGCTGAATAATATGCTGAACCCTTTCTTTTTCCAGGAATCCAGATAAGACTTCTGCAACACAAATCTCTAATGATTGATATTCGGGAAACTTACCCTTATCATACAAAATTTCAATCAATTGTACAAAGGCTTCATCGGCAGTAAAGTATGTCATGGGTTTTTGGGAATGTAAATGAACAGGTTTTCGTCGCTAATAGATGTAGACTTATTGATGAAAAGTTGTTGTGGCTTTATCTTGACACCATGCAACAACGGACAACCAATTTTTTGCGGACATATTAGAATTATCGATTTCAGAAACAGATTTTATCATTGGGTCTGCCAATACTCTCTTAAAAATCGCATTTCGTGTTGAAAGTACATGATTATATTCATTGTTTGAACACTCTGCCCATAAAAGAATGGATGCTTGATTTGCAGAAAATTCTATAAGAAGAGTCCAGGATTTCGGTGGAATCTTACTGGCAATTTCTTCTATTTTTGCTAATTCTGGAGGAATTGTATCCAAATAAAATCCTAATGCTTTAGTCATTGGTTTTCCTTTTAATGAACGATTGAAACGATTGAAAAACCCGATTAAACAGTTATCAATTATTTTCAGGTATTTCGACTATGTAAATATCGAATAACTGATAAATAGCATTCAATAAATCATCAATAGACATTTTAGCGATTTGTCCTTCAATATATGATTGGGTATCGACATCATTATCATCAAGAGAGAAATTATCTGATATCATAACCAATTCTTGCAGAGTAATTTCTCCAGTTTTGACATAATCAACCAACCATTGTCTAATTTCATCTGCTTGAACTTGACGTTTTTCAGGATGTCGTAATTGGAGCATTGACCGAATCTCTCTTGAGTTTATGGAGTTGATAGGCCGGAAATAGACCGGCCTGAAAGATTTATTGGGAATCAGACCCAACCTGCCATTACCAAACGAACCGAACCATCTTCAAGAGTTTCTTGAGATTCAATCTCATACCCCTTTTGTTGAGCATAGTCTTTTACAACATTACTTGCATAAGTTTGATTAATTTGCTGGATAAATTCTTTTTGAAGGTCAACTCCCCAGAAGTCAGCAACGGCCTCATAGACCTCTCCATTTTTGATATAACCGATATCGTAACCATTTTGGCGTTTGATAACATAATCCGCATTAGTTTTGATTCCTTGATAGCCTCGGACAATGCTATTGGTTTCTACAACATAATTTAGTTGCTGTAGAGTTTGGTGTAAAATCTTTCCATCTTTGATTTGAGTTTTGATTGTTGTAAAGTGTGACATACTTACCTTTTCTCCGTGGATAATTTTGTTTCTGTTTCCGAGAATGTTTCTGATTCTGTTTCCGGTTTTTGGAAATTCAGATAAAGATGGGGTGAAATAACGAAAACTTTGTTGGGGTTGAATAAGCCGGAATCACACCGGCCTAAGTGATTATGAGATATCAGGGAAGCCAAAATGTAGTCGGACAACTTTTGATTTATCCGGTTCTGATGTCGGTTGAGAATCTTGAAAATTATGAGGCTGAGAATTCAATTCCGGGATTTGTTGGAGAAACTTTTCTGAAAAAAGTTTAAGGTTTGTGAGTTCAATGATATTTTGGGCAATATAATCTGAATCATATCCCCCAGCACAACCTTCGTCAGGACATAACATTTCTCCAAAAATCTGGTTTCCTTTATGAAATACAAAAAGTTCGTAGTCATCTAATTTTAACTCACTGTTTCCATCGTTTCCAGCCACTAAAGCATCAAGAAGATAATTCCACTCTTCAAAGAAGAATGTTCCTAAACTTGAACAGAGTTTAATTCCGGTTTCAGGGTTCAGATTTAACATAATTTCCTCCAATTATCACAAAGATTCAGCGAGAGCTAGAGAGAGCTAGAGTAATTTTTTGAAAGTATCTTTTGCCAGTTTCAGAATCTCCAACAATTCTTGTCGTTGTTTATTAGACTTTTCAGCCTCAATCATTTGGAGACCCCTACCATATCTGTAAAAAGGGGCAGGGTTTAGTAGGCATAAGCGTAACCATCCTTTTTGTGAATGTGTTTACAGTATTTGTGGCTAATTCCTTGAACTAATCCATCTTTTGTTGAGATATTGAAACTGCCCGTGGCACGAGTAGCTACTCGACCAACATAAGTTCCAACTTTTTTACCAGAGGTGACAACAGCTTTAACGATGTCGCCTGTCTGGAAACCTTTGTGAAACTTAGTTCGCGAACAGTAGCGAACAGGGAAACCCAACTTGTTGGTGCGACACTGTTGACGGGTTCCATGCCCTTTAGCACTAATCAATAGCGGTTTAATTCCTGATGTGATTAACCGCTCTGGGGTTGATGCACCTACACAAGCAGCATCCCAATAGTGGGTTTTGTCTAAACCTCTAATGGTGCGGTTGTACTTAGTAAGACCTCCTGTGCCAACTTCCACAGGTAAGCCCGTTTGTCTCAGGTTATCGTACAGATTCCATCGGGTTGCATTGACGGCGGATGTATCAGCCAGAGGTCTTTTAGCTTGTCCCAAGATTCGTTTGAGCAGGTCAGGCTTACCTTTGAGGAAGTCTTTAATATCCTGGTTACCCTTTTCTCGGTTGCAAGGGACGCAAGCTAAACACAGGTTACTGACTCGGTTTGACCCTCCTTTCGACCGAGGCTGGATATGCTCAATCTCAAGTTTGGTGTCTTTTGCACCACAGTAGGCACAGGTTCTATTCCATTTCTCAAGAAGAAACTCACGAATTTCATATCCGGCTAAAGTTCCTTGTTGATAACCAGTGCCGCTAATTTCAGGATTTTCCATCTGCTGGGTATCAAATCTGACCAGTTCTTGAGAAATAGCGTTGATTTGGCATAGAGATGACAACCGCTTAACCCAAGTCAGAATGTTGGCAACTCGACTATTTAGGGAGGGTGGCAACCATCCTTTTGGTCGGGTACGGTTCAGGAAACGAGGCTTGCGGTAACGGGTTTTACGGCTACGACGGAACCGCCTTAACTGACGACGCGAAGTTAAAGCCAACCGAATTTGGAAACCCCGATGTTGTAGTTCAGCGACCCAAACAACTTCACCAGTTTTGTCGTTGACCAGAGCTAATCCAGTTGTTTTGGCTCCTGGGTCAATCTTGATACGGAGTGGCTTTACATCAGGACTTGATACCTCTTCTTTCAAAATTAGGGTAAAGGGGAAGCGGCGGAAAACCGCAGCCTTTCCTTGAGAGAGCAACATTCTAGCCCGACCCGAATGGATGGGATTAAGAGGTTGTTTGTTGGTGTCTAAAACGAAAACTTTACTCACGAGTGAGTCTCCTTACGGGTAATGGTAGCCTTGACAATGTTTTAGAAGTTTGTCGCGCTAACGACACTGGTTTCGACCCGATATACCTGTTTAATCGTTAACCACAGAGCTACAGACTGGCTTCGTATCCGTAGGTGTGATGGCTTCCAAAACGTAGTACGCGAGGTACTTAGTCGGGTAAACTCTAGGCTTCTTTAAAAGCCCCCACTATAGCTGTACTCAGCTTAGTGTCGGGTAGTTTACTTTAAATTCCTCGATTGATGAAGTCAAGTAATCAGGTTAAGGTTTAGTGAATATTTAAAACCTTTTATCGAATTCATTTAGCCAAATATTTTCTTTCAGGAATTGAGTTGATTGTTTGATAAGTTTACCAGAGTTGGCATCAGCATAAAAACAATCTGGGCAGAAAAGTCTTCTGAAATCACCTCGGTCACGAGCTTGATGCAATTGTTCAATATCAGTACAAACAACTGCATCAGGAACCGATAAAGTTCCGTTTTTAAAGATTGAGACTATGTACACTTTAATACCTCCTCTATATTTTATTTAAAGTTAGTCAAATGGTAGAACAAGTGAGATTTTACAACTTGACTAAAATGAGAGTTAATCGAGTTCTTGCAATTTCTGATTAAGTTGAATTAACTGTTCTTGTAGTTCATGTTTTTGTGCAAGTATCTTTTGTTTTTCAATCAGGTCTAGTTGTTTCTGTTCCCATTCTCGTACTGCAAATTTTTCTTTAGCAATACGAGTTTCTAATTCAGCTTCGTTTTCGAGTCGGTCATAAGAGATTTGGTAGACGTAATCCTCATAAGTAACCGCAACATAATCCAACTGGACATTGGAATATTTAGAATATTCCTCTTTAATTTGGAGGATATATTGAACGACTTCATCCAGAGAACCTATAGGGTCTTCGATTTCAGAACAAACACGAATAATTTGAGGTTCAGTGTTAATTTGTGGTTTGGAGTTGTTAGACATGGTTAAAATGAATAAATATCAACAGAAAAAGCGAAAGCGAATTATTTGGAATTAATTTCATTATCCAAAGATTGAAATTGTTGTTGAAGACTATCAATATCATGTTGAAAGTCAATTAACACCCGAATGACTTTACTGATTAGTTGTTTTTGTCTTTGTTTAGCAGCACTGATATCAGATTCAGATACAGATGGAGTAATGATGGATGATGAAGTAGTTGTAAATTCAGTCATAATATTGGGTTCAGTTGTAATGGGTTCAGTTGTAGTTGGTTTAGTTGTAGTTGGTTTAGTCATAGTTTTGCCGTTGTATTAGGAGTGGAGTCAAGTAGTTTTTATGCTACTTGACCTAGTTTTTGATTAGTCAAATTCAATCAACTTCAAGCCCATATTGTTCAGTTAAAGTTTGGACAGAATTATCCAAAAAAGAAGCAGGACGAGCGCCAGAACGAGAAGCCCAATCACGGAGATGATTAATTTGATTGGCAGCGATTTGGCTTAAAGGAACAGTAGTGGCGATCGCATTCAATAAATCAGTTTCAGTAAATTCCTCATTCCGAGAAAATCCTAATTGCATCCCATCATAAATAGCTTGTTCAATCTCTGCACCCGAAAAATCTTTAGACCGAGATGCCAATAAATCTAAATCAAACTGGCGCTCGGAACGTAATCGACTCAGATGCACATTGAAAATTGATTTCCGTTCATCATGGCTGGGCAAATCCACCCAGAAAATCTCATTCAGCCGTCCTTTACGAAGAAACTCAGCCGGGAGCAGTTCCACTTGATTAGCAGTGAGTACGATAAACACCAAGGCAGTTTTTTCTTGCATCCAAGTGAGAAATGTCCCAAACACGCGCTTAGATGTACCACTGTCACCGTCACCGCCACCATTGCTAAACGCTTTATCAATTTCATCAATCCAAAGGACACATGGAGAGATGGCTTCAGCAATTTGAATGGCCTGCCGGGTACGAGATTCAGATTCCCCAACAATTCCACCAAACAGCCGACCAACATCCAAACGTAATAGAGGCAGCTTCCATTCGTGAGCAATGGTTTTGGCGCTCAGAGATTTCCCAGTTCCCTGAATCCCTGCCAACAGAACACCCTTGGGCATAGGTAAACCATAATCACGGGCTTTTTCCGAAAAACTACCGCTTCTTGACCGGACCCATAGTTTGAGATTGTCTAAGCCCCCAACTGATTCTAAGCCCTTATCAGAACTAATGAATTCGAGAATTTCTGTTTTGCGTATTGTTGAGCGTTTTTCGTCAATGACTTCATCAATAGCGGACGATGTGATTGAATGATGTTTAACCAAACTTTTGGCTAATATCCGCTGGATTCGGATTCGAGTCAATCCCTGACAAGCCTTACCTAATCGTTCCCGGTCATCTGGAGATAGTTTAATTTTTTTCCCAACCAATGTATCAATGATTTGGTGAATCTCACTCAGACTGGGCAGACTAAAATCTAGGATTAATGCTTCTTCTTCTAATTCCTTGGGCAAAACTACATCATGAGACAGGAGAATTAGACAGCGCCTATCCCGACTCATTTCCCGAGCCAAATTCTTAATTTCCCGCACTATCGAAATCTGTGGTGGTGTGATTCTTCCATTGATAGGAGCTATAACATTTGCTAAATCCTTCATTACGAACAAAGTTGCTTGTTCTGGTGGTGCGGATGCTATGCGATTTAGTGCTTGCATAGGATTTCCTTTATCTTTTCCTGAATCCAACCAGCCTCTTGAGAAATCCCAAAAATATATTTGTCTTTTTTTCTCAGTTGCTTCTATTAATACCTCTTCCCCCATTTCTTCATCTTTTGTTACTGCATAGACTAATGAATATCTAGCTTGTAAAATTGTCTTCAACTCTGCAATTATTTCCATAATTTTTTCTCCTGATTTAACTCCTGATTTAGTTGAGAATTTGAGTTAATTTTCTTTATTCTTTTTCGGGTGTACTTGGAGAGATTGTTGGTAATTCAAAACACCGTTCAAGCATTTGAATCGATTGAGTAGATTTTTTACTTATCTGATTATTGTCCAGATAATTTATCAATTTTTCCAACTGTTGTAATATTTGAATTTTGGTTTGAGCTTTGACAATTTTTTCTTGATAAACCCAATCATTTTGGGGATTTTTCAGCCAGAAATGAAGATTTGACTGGATTTTTTTTAGTTCCGCTAGAATTTCTGCTTTCAAAAACAAGTATTTTTCGGCTTCTTTCATCTTTATCTTGTGATTATGATGTTGATTGGTTTAAAGGGCTTGGTTTAAAGGGCAGTTTTTTACTGCCCCGATTTTTACTGAATTTTATGCTGTTTGTTTTTCCTTTTTACCTTTTGACCCCTTTGACTCCATTTCTGTAAAATCATCCTCCTCAGAAACAGAATTAATAACAGAATCAGAATCAATAACAGAATCAGAATCAATCAGTTGTTGATAATGAGAGATTTGGTCGTTGAGAACTTGGACGAGATGATTGAGTTCTTGATTATCGGCAACAAGTTGGTCAACATCCACATCAACTTCAAGACCCGCAGATTGACGAGATTGACTTTGAAGTTGAGTAATTGTTTCATGTGCTGTAGCCAATTGTTGTTTAACTTCAATCAACTGTTGTTCAATCACCTCTTTTTCACCTTGAGACTGTTGCAGGGATTGAATTTGGGATTGTAGTTGACTGACTTCTTGTTCACGAGCGGATAGAGAACCACTAAGTTTAGCCAGAGATAATTCGGTTTCAGTCAATGAATTGAGGCGTTCAGTAGCGATCGCCAATTGTTCGACTAAATTATTCCGCTCCGACATCAAACTATCCAAACGTTGAGAGAACTCTTCAGAATCAGCCAATTGCTGTTTATTCAACTGAATATAAACAGACTTAAGTTCACTTTGTTGACGTTCGTACTGTTTTTGATAGAAGTCTAGTTCCATCTGGATTTGGGGAAACTCTTTGAGTTGTTGACGCAGAGTATCATTCTCGATGCTGAGTTGACGTAAGCGCTCACCACTAATATTGGTATCTGCGGTTTGATAAGCCAGCCGGTACGTTGCCTGAGCGATTTGCTTTGAGATAGTCAGGAATTCTTCAGGAATTTCCTCATCAGCCAATAGTCCATCATCTACTGAGTCCAGGATGGCCGTTACTAAATCCTTGTCGTTTTTCCCTTCTTTCAGCGCGTCTGTATTTTCCTTCCGCCACTCTTTCAATAAATTGCATACATCGGTGGCGCTCCCCCCGACGCCGTAGATTTCTTTGAGAGCCTGTTGCACTGTGCGGTTGCGGATTGCGATTTTATTCGCTTGGAGTACGTCACAAGCCATATCCACCATTTGCCGGTTGATTCCTTTAGCTGGCACCTGGTCTTGATTTATCTCGAACCCGCTTAAGTCCAGCTTTGTCCATGTCGTTGGTAGTTTAGCCATTTCTTTTTTTCTCCGTTCTGTTCTTACCACTCTAACACTATCTTACCATAACTAACCATTTTTGGTAAGTAAATTTTTGTAAAGAAAATCATTCAGTTTTTTGATGAATGATTTGGGAGAGGGTCTACAGGTTTGGAGGAGCGAGTTGGGTATTGCACATCTGGATTGCATAAAACTGAAGACTCTGAAGACCTTGCTGAAGACCTTGCTGAAGACCTAAAAGCTAGAGTAGACAAGGAATCTGAAGACTCTGAAGACTATGAGCTATAAAACTTAGCTCAGAAATTAAATGAATAAAAGATTCTGAAAAAATATTCAGAAGGAAAAAAGAGCTTATATTTGAAGTCAAAGGCAGACAAAAAGCCAAAAACCTTGCTGAACAAGAATTAGAGGTGTTCAGCAAGGTGTTCAGCAAGGTATTCAGTTAAGTGTAGGTGTTCAGATTAGGAATTTGAGTTAGGGGGCTGGGGGGGGTCCAGCATATCGGCCAGAATCCGGAGGATTCGAGCAATTTGATTAAGGGAATAGGTGGTTTCAAGATTAAAATCAGAACGAAATGAGGTCTCGGTGGGGACCCCCGTGGGGATATTGGGCTCATCCTTCAATATCACAAAGGTTTCAGGGCTGTGATTAGATTGGAGATAGGCTTTTAAATCGCCTAATGTGGCCCCAGATAACTCAGCAATTTTCTGGAGATATTTCTCAGAGGGTTCCCATTGGCAATTTTCCCAAGCAGATATTGTTGGGTGGGATACCCCTATCTTTTTCCCGAATTCCCGCTGGCTTTGGCTTCCCCGAAGATATTTCAATAATTCGCCTAATCGTTGTTGTTCATCTAAATCCACAATTGATACGGCTCTCATCGTTATTCCTCAATACATTACAAAACTTTACTAAAATCTCTCTTACCAGGATTGACAGATAAATGGAAAATTTGGTAAGCTGTGGTTAATATCCAAAAAATAGGTCCTCCACCGGGAGAGAAAGAGGCCCCATGAAACGAAATAGAAGCACTGGAGAAATGCAATTGAAAAAAACGAGCTTCAATATTTCTCCAGAAACCAAACGAAAAATTGAAGTGATTTCAGCATTAGAGCAAACAAGTCAGTCCTTGGTCCTGGCTAACATAGTGGATTTCTACTTGACTAATCAAGAAAATCTATTTGATGGCTTAGTTTCTTAATGGCTTAACACACAATTAAGCGTGTTGACAATGATTCTGATGAAAATATCATCAGAATTTACAACACCAAAATTACACTATCTTGATAAGTGTAGCTACAAATAGAATGACAAAAGAGGAGCCTAAAAGAGAAAGGAGGAGTATTTGACTAACCTCATAAAATGGGCATCCAAAAATCGCCGTCTAGGTAAACAACGATGTAATCAAATCTTAGAGATTCTCAATGACGGCAATTGGCGAACTACTAAAGAAATTGCAGAACAACTTCCTTGTTGTTATCAACAAACAATTTCTCACTTAAATCGTTTAATCAGTGAAGGAAAAATTCTGTGCAGTAGAAAAGCCAAAACTTCACGCTACGGTCAACCTTCAAAAATCTGGAAAATAAACAATGACTTTCAATATCCTGGATTATGCCGAAACCTTGACTCCAACTAAAAGAAAAGGGAAAAACCGCTACCATTGTCCAGTGTGTTCGGGAAACGATTTCACAATCAATCCCAAAACAGGAGCTTATCAATGTTGGCATGGTTGTGATGTAGAAGATATTCGCGAAGTTCTTAGTCCATCAAACATGAATAAAATAGTCTCCGAACCCAAAAAATATATTAAATCTCGGAAAATTTCAACCAAAACTACAGTCAAACCTATTGGACAACTAAACTTATTAAGACAACAAGTCTCAGATTATCCAACTCGTCAATCTCCTCCTTTTATTCCAAATGGCATACCAGATGATGCTATCGGAATCCGTTACGATTATGGCAATGGTCGCTGTAATTGGCGTATTCAATGGAATGATGAATCAAACCCAAAAGGTTATAGCAAAACTTTCAGACAATGTTCCCTTAATGAAGATGGTGCTCCAGTTTGGTCAAAAGGTGAGTCTATTTGGCCTGCTTATCGTGAAAATGAAGCAATTGCCGCTATAGAATCAATTCAAGAAAATCCTGATACAGTTCCAGTTCTACTTTTCCTTGAAGGTGAAGGATGTGTGGAAATTGCCCGGTCTCTGAGTTTAGTTGCTATTACTCTGAGTGGTGGCGCTTGGAGTCATGCTTCCATTCTTGATGTGATTTCTCGAATCAAAACTTATAACAAAAATATTCTGGTAGCTATGTTACCAGATAATGATAAAACTGGAGAAACTAAATCTCAAGCCATAAATGATGCTTGTAGAGAAGCCGGTCTTCCTTTTATCAAAATATCTCCGTTAGCAATTGTTCCTGATTTACCAGAAAAAGGAGATATTGCCGAAATTTTAGCAGTTTTGTCTCCTGAAGAATTTATTGAAAAATTAGAAGCAGAAATTCATAATGCTGTGGCGATCGCCAATCAAGAAAACCAAAATTATTCACCAACTAAACCAACTAAACCAACTCCAGCCTCTGAAATAGCTAAAGAAATAGCAGAGGATTATCGCGACCGTATTCTATGGAACGATGAACATAATACATGGATGATGTATGGCTTAGTTTCTGATGGGGTATGGTCACCCGTTTCAGAAATATTTGTGGAAACATCAATCAATGATATTGTCTGTTCCCGAAATATTACAAATTACACCCCCAAATATATCAAAAATATTGTGGGAATTTTGCGCTATTCATTATTCTCCAGATTATGGAATGAACGCAGTAATAGAGAAATTCTGCCTTTTAGTAATGGAGTTCTGGAATTATCAACAGGCCAATTTACAGAACATTCACCAGGAAATCGCTTAACTTGGGCATTACCTCGCCCTTATTCAGTTGTTTCAACAGATTGGGGAAAAATAGATAATTGGTTAGATATTGCTACAAATACTCCTCAAGCTAAACACCTTCTTCTATGCTATGCCGCAGCAGTATTACGCGGACGTAGTGACCTGCAAAAATTCCTCCACCTCATCGGAGTTGGTGGGACAGGTAAAACAACAATGACAAATTTATTAGCTGCATTAATTGGAGAACAAAATGTGGTTACTTTGTCATTGCCAGATTTAGAAGATAAACACGCAGTCGCTCAAGTATTTGGAAAAAGATTACTGCTGTTACCTGACCAAGATAAGGTACTGGGTAGACTGGGAAACTTTAAAAGACTCACCGGCCAAGACCCACTCAATGCCCGTCGTCTATACAAAGATGGCTTCCAATTTAGGTTTTCAGGTATGGCAGTAGTTACAAGTAATTTTCCTATATTCCATGCAGATGCTGGGTCTTGGTTAACTAGACGGGTATTAATGGCCGAATTTCTCCATAAACCGGCTCCGTCTGAGTTACGGGATTTAGAAGCTGAATTTTCACCTGAATTACCTGCATTTACCAATTATTTACTCAGTATCCCTGAATGTATCATTGAAAGAACTTTACGCGGAATTGGTAATGATAACTTATCCCCAGTGCTTTGGGAATCGAAAATCCGTACTGATTCCATTGCTGCTTGGGTCTCTGAATGGATTATTTCTGATGAAGAAGCCAAAACTCAAATTGGTTCCGATAAAGATGAATGGAAAGATGAATCTTATCATCCTGAATTATCTACATTATTTGGTTCTTATAATTTATTCTGTCGTCAATCGGGTTTACAACCCAAGTCAATTAATAATTTTAGTGCAGATTTAATTGAACTTTGTTCTCAAACTTTGAAATGGGATTGTTCCAGAACCCGAGACTCTAAAGGGCGCAAATCTATTAGCAGAATTAGATTAAGAACTGATGCAGATAAAACTCCTACTATTGACCAACAACTTGATTCAATCAATAATTTATCATCTGATACTGTTCCTAATTCTCAGTCTAATAATGGGTCTGATTCTGGGTTTGATTATGGGTCTGAATCAAGGTCTGATAATCGGTCTGATTCTGGGTCTAATAACGTTTGTTATCAAGAGTCTGATAATTCTTCTACAGAAGTAGGTGAAGAAGTTTTGATGACTACAACCACAACCTTTGCCAAAGATAATACATTAACTATTCCTGAGTGGTGTCAATTACTAATAGATGTAGCTAATTTTGAAGAAGCTGATAATGCGTTATTGGCTGAAATTACTGGTCCTATGCCTAATGATGTTAAACGTCAAGTCTGGCAATCTCTTGATTCATCAATTCGCGCTCGTCTCAAAATTATCTCCTCTATCTCCCCTCACCCCTCTGTTTCTGAAAACATTTCTCAATCTGATTCTGTTTCTGATTCTGTTTCTGAAAACGTTTCTGATTCTGTTTCTGATTCTGAAGGTGAATTAAGAGAATTAAGGAAACAGACTCATGAATTATTTATGGGATTGGCAAATAAAGGAGTATTAAAAGCGGATTTAAGAGCTTTTATGGAGCAGAGATATTCTAAATTATCTCAAGCTCTGATGACCCGAGATGAACTGATTGATTTTGGGAATCAAATGAGATTACATGGAACAGCAATCAGCCAAATAGTGGTAACCAGTTTTCGTAAACAATTCTCCATAGGTGAACAAGTACAGTGGAATAATCAGCTTGGGATTATTCGCTCTTTCTCTGAAAATCAAAACATGGTCTTTCTCTGCATTGGAAACCAACCTCGTAGTGGTGGTAAAAAATGGGAAACTGAAGAAATTATTCAATCCGTTCCCGTTTCAGAATTGAATAAAAAATCGGCTGATGTTGATGTAGAACTGCTTAAAGAAACAACAATTTTAATTAAATCAGTTGTTAGTTTGGGATTTGATGAGACCAAACTAAAACAACTACTGGTTACACGATATGGTGTTAATGACCGTCGTTTAATGAACAATCAACAACTGTCAGATTTAGTTCAATCTTTAACTAAATTGGAAGAAGATTTAAAAAGTTGGTAGTGAGTTATGGAAACCCAAATTACATTAGGACACGCCATTAAAAGCGGTCGCCGAGAATTAGACTTAAGTCAAAAAGAATTGGCGACTCAGTTACAGATTGATTATCAGTGGTTGTCCCAATTAGAAAATAATCGACTTGACCCCCAATCAGATGAAGTGTTGATGATTTTGCCAAAGTTAGCTGAGTTTTTTCAGATTGATATGGAATATCTGGAAGTGCTAAGGTCTCAAACTCAACAACAATCTCTAAACTTGTCTCAAGCTATCTTTCCAGTTTATTTTCAGGAGAAACTTAATGTCTAAAGAATTGACTGATGCATTTGAAACAGTAGCAGAAGTGACTAATAAATTAGTTAAGGCGATCGCTAATTTACAATCATGTTTACAGGAAATTTCTAAGTCAGAACAATCCTCACCCGAATGGATGACTTTGACTGAAGCCTCTCCAAAAGTAGGATTATCGATTCGACAAATGCGCGATCGAATCAATGATGGAAGGTGGAAGCATGGAAAACACTATATCAATGTCAGCGACGGGATGGCTCCCAGATATCGAGTCAATTGCCGAGCCATAGATAATGTTCAAGCACTGCCCCCTGAAAAACGGAGATATCGCTAATGTCAACTACTATTTTGCAGAATATTCGACACCTTGGTTTTCATAAAGGTTTTGATAATTGGAGACAAATCAGAATCGAATTACACAATCTTGAATTACAAGGAGGTTTCAAATCAGTTGGCTATTCATCTTGGCAAGAATTATTTTTGAAGGAATTTGCTCAAGATTATTTTGTTGAATTACGTTCGGCTGAAATTGAACAACTTTTAAATATTCCAGTTTCAACATATTCAGCATTGGAGTTACAAGTTTTGGCTGCTTTCAATAATCGACAAATTAAGAAAATTTGGGCAATTGCTCAAAAAAAAGGAGTTTTACCATCTAAGGATTCAGCTAAAGATGTTCAACTTCTAATTGAAGCTAGTCAAGAATATGTGAAAAGTCTTCAGTCTAAAATAACCAAACTTCAACAAAAACTTAAGAAGTATTCAGAAACTGAAGATGTTATCCCAAAGAATCCAGTTAAATTAAATTCAACCACTCTTGATTTAAGTAGATTACCTAAAGTGGTTCGTCAACAATTTTATCATTTATTATCTCAATGTTCAGTTGAGGTGGCAGTTCGTTATGCTCAACAAGAAATGAAGTTTTTGCCTAATCATCAACCTAATCAAAAATATGAATCGACAGCAGTTCATTGAAAAAATGAGATTTCGTCCAAACAGTCAAAAAGCCAAAATAATTAGAAAATTACCGGCTCCTTTTTGGAGAGAAATTCAGCTAACTATTAATCCTGAAACTGATAAAATAGTTAGAATTAGTCCAACTTCAATCAAAGTAAGTTACCAAGCTAAAACTAAAGGATTAGCAATTGAAGTAACTAAGAAATTTACAGGCCGATGAAAAATGCAAGTCTTGATATAAATGAGGCAATAGCCCGAATGAATCGGAGAGAGACTTCTCAAGTTCAATGGACAGGAACAGATGGAATAGTAGAGTGGAAATATATCAAAGCATCTGAAGCCCGAAATTGGGACGGCTCCTCTAACTTAAATTATGATGGAGACCCGAATAAAAAAATATTGCAGCGAAAAGTAACAATTAATGGTCGTTCAACATTTTCTAATTGGTGGTAGTCATGACAACTAAAATAAATAGAGAAAATGTGTCAATGAACTTGACCAATTTTGAATTGAAGGGGTACAAATTCCAAGGGGAAGTTTATGCTTATCAAGCATTATCAGTTTGTCAAGCAATTAATCAACCTTTATCAAGTTTAAAGGAATGTTTAGTAAGTTGTGTTTCTGGTAAAATAACATCACTGGATGAAGATGATGAAATTTTACCAGAAGTAGCACAATATTATGGGTTCACTCAATGGCAAAATGGAAATCAATTAGCTAAACAATTATTAAATGAATTAGCTCAATTGACTTAATCTGATACCCTGAAATTTAGCAATGGCAGCAATATATCTCAAACTTAAAGCTAAATTCTGATGTAAATTATCAGAACTAGCATTCATGTCCTGAGCAAGAATTAATAAATGATACCGGCAATCCTCAGCAGGTATCTTCGATTGATAATTATCTAAGGTGGGACCAGAAAGAAGGTCAGTTTTAATATAAGCGGCTGCATCAAGTATTTCCTCGTAGAGATATTGCTTGGCATCAAACTCGCCAACTTTTACTGGTTGCCCATAAATCTCAATTCCTAACTCCCGACGTTCTTCCATGTCAGCAATTACGGATTTCCACACATCATCATAATTTGGATTTGATGGATTTGATGGATTTGATGAATTTGATGAATTTGATGGATTCGTAGTCATAAAGATTTACCCAACAACTTCTAAAATTTTAGCAGAAATTATGGACAAGTTTCGAGTAAAATTAATTGCCAAAACTCCCAATCCTCAGCAAGTAATTTATGCAGCAATGCACCAAGATTATAGTGAAGGATTTGTCTACGATGAAAAAGATGAATGGCCGTCTGAGGAGAAATGTGGAGAAATAATAGTTAAACGTCTGTTATCCGGTGATAGAGGACACTATGGATGTTTAGAACACGTTGGAATAGTATTGAACTGTCAGCACCCCGCTCTAAAGAGACTGGGCTTCATGCCTCGTTAATTTAGATATGCTGACCCGGCTAAGTCCTTAAAGGACTACGTTTTCTAAGTCATAACACCTACGAATGCCTCGCCAGTTCGTAGCTCTGTTGTTAGTTGTTAAACAGTTGTACGAGGGGTAAAACAGTGCAACTAGCGCAAAAACTTAGAAAACATTGCCAAGGCGAACGTTACCCTAGAAATAGGAGTTTTTTCAATGAATAAAAATGCGGTTTTTGTGCTGGACACAAATAAAAAACCCTGTAATCCAGTGCATCCTGCTGTTGCTAGAAAACTATTAAAGCAAGGCAAAGCAGCAGTATTTCGCAGATATCCATTTACCATTATTGCGAAAGAGGAATCAAAAGATGAAGTAAAAAAGTTAAGAATTAAGATTGACCCTGGTGCTAAGACTACTGGTTTAGCAATAGTTTCTGAAACCAACATCGTTTGGTGTGCAGAACTAGAACATCGCGGATTTCAAATCAGAGAGAAACTTAATGACCGTCGGACATTAAGAAGGTCAAGGCGTAACCGTAAAACTCACTACCGTAAAGCTCGATTTCTTAACAGGAAGCGTCCAAAAGGTTGGTTGCCTCCTTCGTTAATGTCCAGAGTTTATAACATCGAGTCCTGGGTTAAAAAGCTATGTCGATTAGCTCCTATTTCTGCTATTAGTCAAGAGCTAGTTAGATTTGATACGCAGAAGATGATTAACCCAGAAATCAATGGGGCTGAATATCAAAGAGGCGAATTATTTGGTTATGAAGTTCGGGAGTATTTGTTGGAGAAATTTAACAGGACTTGCGTTTACTGCAACACCAAAGAAGGGCCTTTTAACCTTGACCATTTCCATCCAAAATCTAAAGGAGGCAGCAATAGAGTTTCTAATTTAGTGCTGAGTTGCGTTAAGTGCAATCAGAAAAAGGATAATCAGTTACCTACTGATTTCTTAAGTGATAAACCTAAATTGCTGGCAATAATTGAAAAGCAAAGGAAAAACCCTTTAGCTGACGCTGCTGCTGTTAATGCTACTCGTTGGAAACTTAAAGAGGTTCTCGAATCTACTGGACTAAATGTTGAAGTTGGTTCTGGAGGATTAACTAAGTTTAATAGAAAACGGTTAGGCATTAGCAAAAGTCATTGGACTGACGCGGCTTGTGTTGGTAAATCTACTCCCAACAACTTAAATATTAAAGGCTACCAACCTTTGCTAATCAAAGCTATGGGTAGAGGCACTCGTCAGATGGTCAATTCTGATAAATACGGTTTTCCCAGAGGTGCAGCTAAATTAAGACAGAAGTCCTTCTTTGGTTTCCAGACTGGAGATATGGTTAAAGCAGTAGTTCCCAAAGGTAAATATACTGGTACTCATACTGGTAGAATTGCTGTAAGGAAAAAGGGTAATTTTAAACTAAAAACATCAACTCAAACCTTTGATGTTAATCATAAATATTGCCAGCATATCCATAAGTCTGATGGTTTTGGATACAGTTTTGGAGAACTGGTTAAGCAAAAAGTTAAAGTTGTTAAGCCAGTTAATAATCAACCACTTAATCCAACTCAACTCAACCTCTTTAATACTATTGAGTTTTCCACTCAAACAACCAAAACTAAAACTAAACGCACTCGGAAATTTAAAGGAACTGATGGAGAACAACTAAGTTTATTTTAAGACTCACGGCGGTTAAAACCGCTTGAGTCGAACTTCCTCCGCGAGTTAAAACGTCGCGGCTCCCGTTCTCCCATCTTTTTCTTGTGGTTTTTAGTGGGCTTAATCCAGTGTATCGAGTCACTTTAGAAGATGGCAAAACTATAAAATGTACTCAAAACCATAAAATATTAACCCCTTATGGTTGGCGTATTTTAGCCCAACTTTCAATAGGGTCTGAGGTGATGGTTAATGGTCAATCATTAGAATCGGCAGATAAAATTTATCAAGATAAAGAATGGCTTAAAACACATTTTGATAAAGGTCTGCGTCCAAAAGATATAGCGGCGATTGCCGGATGTTCAACAGAATCTATCAAGAAATGGGCATATCGTCACAATTTATCATGGGACAAATCAGTATGGAACAAAGGGATTCAATACAATATCAATCTTTCAGATGAAGAAAGAGAACGTCGTCGTCAACATATAGAGGCTGTAACTAAAAGCAGAATTGCTAATGGTTCTATTGCATCAGGTGAAAATCATCCTAGCTGGAAAGGTTTACCTATAGAAAAAAGAGCTTATAATTGGCTCAAATACCACCGAGGTGAAATCATTGCACAAAAAGGAGGAAAATGTCAAAGTTGTGGGGCATTAAATAAATTGCATTGTCATCACATAAAACCAATAAGTGATTATCCTGAGTTGGCTTTTGAATTTAGCAATTTTGAGGTTTTGTGTGCGTCTTGCCATGTTCGGCATCATAAAAAGGGTGTGAAAAATCCTTTATGTGCCCATCCTAAAAAAATTATTGCTATTGAATATGTAGGAGTTGAGCCTACCTATGATTTAGTAATGCAAGCCCCAAATCATAATTTTGTGGCAGATGGAATAGTTGTTCATAACTCTGGTAGGTACTCAGGTCGGAGGATTATTGAAGCAGCAAAAGGGCTGAAAGATATTGAAGAGGTATTTTATTTAAGACCAGTAGATTATTACACAGACAGACAAGGAAAAGCCTATCTATATACTCCAGAACAACGGAAACAAGATTTAGATTGGTGTATGGAGGCAGCAAAACGTTATCAAGTGTTGATTGAACAAGGTTATTCAGAAGAACAGGCCCGGGGAATTATTCCGTTTGATATCCGTCAAAACTTCATTATTTCATTCAATGCCCGAAGTTTTATGCACATACTAGATTTAAGAGCTAAACCTAATGCTCAGTTAGAATGCCAGGAATTTTGCGAGTTGATTTGGGTGCATTTTCGGGAATGGGTTCCGGCTATAGCAGCATGGTACAAGAAAAATCGTCTAGGCAAAGGTCGGTTAGCTCCTTAAAATTTCAGGTCTAATAACTGGAGTAATTGCCATTTGAGCAATTCTCATCCCCTTAAGTACCTGAAATGCCTCTTGTCCATGATTGATTAAAATCACCTTGAGTTCTCCTGTGTACCCTTCATCAATTGTTCCTGGCGTATTCAAAACTGTAATCCCATATTTATAAGCTAACCCACTTCTGGGTCTAATTTGTGCTTCAGTCAAGGGAGGGAGTTGAATCGCAATTCCTGTTCCAATCGCTAAATGTTGTCCGGGAGATAGTAAGACTTCTTCGATGGAAGATAAATCCATATTGCAACAGAAGGATCCAGTATCTATGTGACACTGGATCCTTGTCTATCTTGTTTGAAATTAATTATTTCAGCAGGAATTACCGAAATTTATTATGAAACTGAATTAAAAAAGACTGAAGATTCGGTGAGGGACTCATTTAAAAACTTGGTGAAGCTCAGAAAGATTGTTGTCCCCCAAGAAATAAAAGAACAAGTCTCAGAATTTATCGTTCCTTAGAGAAACGCATATTTTCCCAAGCCTGTTGGAAGTGCTTATCCCCAATCCACCGATGGTACAGTTTCGTATGCACATCCAGGGAATGGTCCATCATCCTTGCAGCGATCGCCGGGTCAAGTCCAGCAACAGCAGTTCTCACAGCCCAGGCATGACGCAGATTATATGGCGGGAAAGGAACGTTGTAGCGATTGAAAGCCCGAGAAACCCGATGACCAAGCGCACTGTTATCGGGACCACTACAGTTGGGTAAGTCAGTTTCCCAAAGTTTCCATTTTTCCCACCATTCAGGCAAACAAGGCCAAACTTTATGCCGATTATCGTTTTTAGCCCCAGGAAGGACAATTAGAATCCCAGGGGGTTCATGTAAAAGACTGGTGTCGAGATAGAACAATTCATGACTGCGGATACCATAAGTGGCTATGATTCCATAAGCCCATTTCCATGCTGGATTAGGGATAAGTTCGCGCCATTCTTCAATAAACTCATCACTGGGTAAATCTCTTTCCTGAATAGCGGTATAAGGAGAATATTTCCCTTGATAAGGTTTCAGGTCTATCTGTATTCTAGCAAATTTAGCCAGGGACTTCATTGCCATACAGGTTCGTTTCCGTTTGTGGGAATCTGGTGGAGTTGAACGAACTGCCTCTAAAATCGTTTCTGTACTCAGAGGTTTTTGGCGATCGCTAAACTCTTCCCAGCTTTTGAGATAGTCTTTAAACGTTGTTTCTGTTTTGGCTGTCCTTGCCTTCCTTGAAAAATAGTCGGATTCAAATTCTTGTAAGAAATCTGCAATCTTTTTAGAATCAGATGGAGAGAGGGGTTCAGGTTCTAACCATTCAGACCAATCAAATTCTTTACAAGCGATGAGACCACCAACACGGAGGGCTTCAGATTTAGCGCGTTTGAATCCAGCGGGATTGGCGTAGATGCCTAGGGCCAGATATTGTTGATGAGGTTTGGTTTTGGTGCTGTTGGGTTTTGGGGGAAAGGTCCCGCGTAAACTGAGGCGATCGCCACGAAGACAAACAACGATGCCGCATTTAGCTGATTTTAGTTCAGCATTTATCTGTGAAAGCAAGTCTGGGATTGACTTTGGCATTGAACTACTTCTGAACTAGATTTGAGGGTTACATACTGTAAGTTAACGCTACAACCCGCATTCTGTCGAGTGACGTTAAATGACCCCAAAACCCATCAAAAGTAAAAGCGCCGAGCCTGTAAGTGTTACAGAGTCAGCGCTTTAGGGTTATGCCAGGAACGAGACTTGAACTCGTGACACGAGGATTTTCAGTTTTACGAAGAAACTCTTTAGTTAATTCCCAAAAAAACACACTCCATCTAGGCTAATCCATTGAATTAGGTTTCCCACTAATTCAAGAATCAGAATTACCTGCCCATCCGTTAAAAAATCAACTCGCATTCTTCCCGAAGAAGAATATAATTCAAAAACCCTAATACTCGTGGGTCTATATCCTTCCGGAAGGGTAGCTATAATCCGACCCGTAGTAGTGGTTCGCTGGATGAGGCCGCTCAAGAGAATCAATTTATCTATTCGGCGATATCTCGCCAAATAGCTTGAATCAAATTCACCCCAACCTGGTCCATACGCAAAAGTAAAATCACCGCTCATTTTTTGAGCGGCCCCGATCGCCTCAGCCGAAATCGCATCCGTCCCTCCCTGGTGGTGGGTATCTGCGTGGGGGGAGATTCCTCCGGTTTGCTCTCCGGTTTCAATATTCCAAGATTGAATCCCCATTAAATCCGCACTCGCTCCACCGCTTCAAATTTTCCTGTACTTAATGCTACCCAGGCAACATTCAAGGCTTCTCTGGGGCAGTCATCCCCGCTCAATAAAATGCGTTGCTTGGCCGGGATTTCCAGTATTTTATTGGTGGCAGAGGCTGCATTAGTTATAGCGGTTCCGGTTGCCAGGTACACGATTTTGTCCGTTTCATTCACTAAAGCAATGGCTATTCTGTTTGGATTAGCCGACATTAAATCAGTCGCTCCTATTCCCTCTGTGGCCGCATCAACAACAACTGGCAATAAAGTAGTTGCTTGCGCTTCTGGCAATCCACCTATTTGATAAATTCCAAATCCCATAATAATTACTCCGGTATCTTAGTGTCATCTTCGTTCCCCGATTCATTCCAGAAAGAGTTCCCATAATCTTCGTGATGGAAATCTTTTTCACGAACCTGATAACCCTTGCTTTTGAGATAAGATTCCACGTTGGAAATGCGGGAATCTAGCTCAGTGAATCGCCCGGAAATTTTTTGAAAAATCAAGGAAAGTGAGCCTCTAAGCCTGATGTTTCTAGTATTTATCTCATTAAATCTCAGATTAATAGAATTAAATCGGTTTATTAAATCGTCTTGCCGAGTATTTACCCATAAAAACGCCCCCATTATACTCCCGAAAAGTGTAAAAATCCCCAAAAGAATAGCTAAAAGTTTTTCAAGGCTAACCCAGGATATAGTGGCTAAAATTATCATTGTTCATATCCATATACTTTTATTTTGTATGTGCGATCCATTGATTCCGTGTGGTAGTACCTCCTAAAATTTTTTCTAATTTCAAACCCGAAAAATTCACAATCCGGGGGAGGGATGATTGTGGGGAAATGTAGCAAAATTTCCCCATAATCAGGAAAAATCATTTGAGATTGAGAGCAGATTTTTAAGCCCCCCCCAATCGGCTGAAAAACCTGCCGTACAAGCACTCTGCTGATAATTTTGGGGATGGTGGAGATAGGCTCATACAAGAGGCGGGCCTGACTTTGGTTTGCCAAAGGGGAAAATGTTGTAGATTGCCAGTAGAGAGAGGTTGGAAAAATCTCTCCAATTATTATCCACATTCTAATTCTTCAAATTCTTGAAAAACATAATCATATTCCCCTCCAAGCCAATAATCTGAAAATTCTGAGCTATTGACGGGGCGAAGCATTCCAGAATCATCGGCTACCAGCGCGCAATGCTCCCCTTCTTTTTCTTGCTTTTCCCGCAAGGAAGGAGGGGGGAGTAGTAGCCACTGGTAGAATCCCTCATCCTCCGGAGTCATGATTAGATTAGAGATCTCCATACCTTCCGCCATCCTGGAGGAAATATCCTGGGGGCAAGGCATCCAATTTTATTGGATCGCAAAAAGTGGATACCGTATCCACTGCTGAGGTCCCCGTCCCTGCTACTTGCTTGGCTACCCGGGGAGGCACTGGGTAATTGGTCCCCCAGCAGATATCTCTCATGGACCCATCGGCGACTTGCACACCCAGGGCCGCAAGATCGGCTTGAATTTTCCCAATCTTAAGCTTCGGAGAGTAGAAGCCGTATTTAATCCCGCGAATTTCAACAAAATAGGGATCTACTGCCTTCTTTCCCCTGGGGACCTCAAATTTAGCTGAATCGCTTTGTTTCCATCCCGCTCCGGCAGCCGCAGTCAATTGATCATAAGCGCAAAAGCTGGAGACCGTATAATCAGCCGCTTTTCTAGTCAGTCGCGGGGGGCGAGGTCGGCGGGGTGTAATCACAAGATTGGCTATAAAAACCCCAGCAGACACGGCAGGTGTATGGCCCAGTGTCGTTCCTTCTGTGCCATCAATCGGGCTCCGAAATCCATACATCCCTACATCGACAAATCCCCCATTATTAGGAATGCCCAGCTTGACTGCCACTAGCGGACGATCGCCGTAAATCTCTGTCTTTCCCATCTTTTTTCAATCCCAAAATTTCTATTTTTTAACCTTATGCTTACCCAGAGGAAAATCCTACTGAAGCATCGGGATGTGGCGGCTAATCGTTTTCACAGCGTAGAGTGTGAACGTCCAGAAAGTCGGAACAACGCTTAAGGGGGTTCCAGTGTCAGGATCGGTAATTTCCGTTTGAGCCCCTTCCTGCTTCCGAAGGCTGATAACATCCTCGCCTTCAGGAGCGGTTGCATTTTGCTCTACTTGGGCATCCAAAAAGGCTTGAAGCAACTTCTCCATATCTGGGATAAAATCCCCGTCTACAGTGTCGTCAATCGTAATAGAAGTGCCTGCCGGTAGCTTCGCTTTCACCGCACTTTTGAGGATCTGCATAATCTAGTTAATCCATCGCAACTGTTTCCCCTCGATCATAGCGATGAGACAGGCTTGTGACAAGGGTTTGGGGCGATTTTCTTGCTAAACCCTAAAGGGTATTTCTTTGGATGTACCAGGATTAAATGCGGGAACACTTAGTGTGTTAGTCATTCCCCTAGGGGTTGTTCCATTGTACTAAGAGGTAAAACCTTATGACCAAGCAAGTTTTTGAAGAAATTTGGCAAATCCTCCCAACCAATTCTAAAAAAGCCCTCTTAAGGCGATTTACCAAGGCAAAAAAGCGGCATTATTTTCGCCCAAGAAATGAACTATTTAGGATGGTCGCCCAAAAAACAGGGCGAAGCGAACAAGAGGCCGCCAGGATTCTCTATCAAATGCGATGGGATATTGAGGCTGGCAGGTGGAAGCCGTGACTATTGCAGAGGCGATCGCAATAAATCATTGAGGAGTTGCTGCCATCCATCTGGCGGCGACTCCAGCCACAGGGGGAGCCGGTTTTCACGGCTTACCAGTTTCCCTGAGAGTGTCGGCTTCCCCGCGTTCTTTGCGTCGTCTAAGGCAATCAAATCAGAATTCTCGATCCAACAAAAGGCAGGATAGACCTTGAAGCTATTGAGGGATGGGTAGCGCCGATCCTTTTTCCTATTCCCAGAATCGGTATCAATCCCGGTGGCACTTTGCCCAACAATGAACCCCTCGGAGAGTTGAGCAAATTTAGCCAGATTTTCATAAGCCCCCCTTTCGGAGGCTCCCCCCGCAACAAGCTGGGATAGTCCTTTTAATCGGGTTTGACCTGGATCGCCCGCCATATATCCTCGGGCACTCCACCTCCCCCATTGAAGCCCGCTAGATCCACCGCAGGCGCTGCGGATCGACTCATAACTCAATTTACTCCTAGCAGGCAGAGGAATAGAAACTTGCCGGGGGGGGATTTTAATTCCATTTATCAGCTTATTAAAGGGTGGCTTTTGGTTAAGAGAAAGCCTTATATTAACTTTTAATTTTTTAGGTTGCTGCCTTAAATAATCATCAATTGGATAGCCCACTATGGCCCCAAAATCATATTCTTTGAGTTGATTGTGTTGCGCCCAAATTTGGGATATTTGAGCAATAATCACCAGTGGCGGCCCGACCAGCACGAAAGGCTTATCCCCCTTTTTGCCACCCGGCCAGAATTCTACTATACAATAGCCGCGTTCCTCCTCTGCCTCCTTGTTAATTCGCTTAAAAAGGGGTCTGGACCTAATCTCCTCAATTCCCCAGGGTTGTGCCTTATTCTTTAATTCAGGGTGCTCAAATTCAGTTGCGGCAGGAAAACACCCTGAGAAATCTTCAAGAAATTTATCAAGGTCGATTGGCACCCCAAACCAGTCCAAGCCAAATTGATAAATCGAGGACAACTGAAGGATTTGGTCTTTGATTGATTTCTCGGAGCCTGCAATCAAGAAACTATTAAAATCCTTGGATTTATCTGGCCAAAATTGGATTATATTATCCTTTGGGTTCTCCAGGCTTTTAATTTTTTCTAATACAAACGATTCTACTGTCATGTGCTTAGAACCCTAATAGAGTAAAGGTTTGAGTTGAGGAATCATAGGTAAAACTAAGGAAATCTGAGTAATTCGATTTGGCTGGATTTCGCGCACAAATACCCCCTATATGTCGCCCCCACTCTGGCTTAAGCTTAAATTGATTATTTGCATCAGTATTCGCCACCCAACCCGAGAAAATCACATTCCCAATAAAGCTAGAGGGTAGGGTATTCTCTGCTGGCTTGAAGGCGTGTAATTCTAAGGCTGCGGCCATTATCCTATCCCATTGAGGGATAAATATTTGAATAGGAGGATTAAGCGCCAATGCAGGGGGGATAACTACATTAAAGATATATTCGGTTAGCGGCTGAAAAGAGGTCAACTCAAAAGCTTTAAATCCACTTACGCCGCTATCGGCATCAAATAGTTTCGCGAAATTTGAATCAAATATTGCCGGATAAATTAAATCGGCTGCAAAATAAGCAATTTTGTTTGCTCCGGTAGGGATGCGGGTGCGGACTTTGAGGGGAATTGGTGGCATATCTTGCTCTGGGAGTGTGATTGGATCGCGAGAAAGGATGGTTGTTCGTAGCAAGCCAGCGCCGATCGCCCAAATCCCCCCAGCATTGCCCCCAGCATCATCGCTAAAGTAGGCATTCCCGGGCTCCAGTGGGTAAATCGGGGCATCTGGGGAGGCAAAGGAAAGCCAGATTAGGGAATTGGTGCAATTGTGAAGGATGATTCGCCGAGGATTCGGGCGAGGGGTGGGAGGGATGATCGCCTGTGGCAAATCGGCAAAGGTCTCAAATTCTGCCTGTTCGTGAAAATTGTATGATTTTGTTAGATCTATTCCATTTCCACCCCCACCACTAGCGTTAATTAGCATCGCCTTCCCCTGTCTGTAGTGTTATTATAATGAAATTATATCTTTAATCTTATGGCAAACATCACGATCGGCACGGGAGCGACTCTACTGGAAACGGCAGCCACCGAGAGGCAAACTCAAGAGCAGATGACCTTAAGTATGCTGCAATTTCTCCAGGCCAAAGAACGCGATGCAACGGCTAACCCAAATGGGCGGAACTATCTCCGATCAGATCACAGTGATGACAACACGATCTTAACTTTTTCCTGCTCAATTCCAGTAAACTATTCAATTGAATCCGGATCGGGAGCACTGCGGATTATTGCTAACGAGTATCTCACCGGGATAACTTTTAGCAATGGCTCAGGAGGGACAATGCAAGCTACCACGGCAGCCCAGAGCTTGATTGAATCGATCGCACGGCAGGAAGCGATCGAGAATACTGGAAGCCAGAATCCTTTATCCGCTGATTATATTGATTGGTCTATCAGGAAAACCGAAAATCAGTATATTTTTGAAGCTTCTGGCAGGCTTCCAACTACAGCATTACTGACCCCTGACGGATCGGCTTTACAAATTTCGGCTGTATCTTATTTGGTGTGATGAATGGAACCCGTAACCTTTGCCCGTAATTATTGCCGGGAACTTGAATTTAATTCCGCCAGTGGATCTGGGATTCTCACACTGGCAGATTTTTCTCATCTAAAATTGGAGCCGCATCGCAGGGAGATGGAAGAATCGCACTGGGTGGGTGCGCGGGTAAGGATTGAGGATATCGCGCTCACTAGCTGGGTACTTCGGCAGCAAGAGCGGCCTACTCCCCTGCCGCCAATTAGAGCGCGTGATAATTTCCAGCAAAAAGCTTTGAAGCTTAGGGCTATTCGGGATTTATTCCCTGAGATAAAGCTGAATTTTTATATTTCAATCAATAACGGGCCTTGGAGATTTAAAAATCAGCTATCGTTGCAGAATTACGGGGAACCCTATTTTCCCGATACCCTAAAACCAAGTTTTACCCGGGGAGAAGTCCTGGATACTTCGGAGACAACCCGAATTGGGGTTGGGATTCAAGATGCTGGACACGGCCTCCTGGCCGGTAATGATGTTATCACGATCGAGTGCCACTACACCGAATACTTATCGCTACAGCCTAAGCCTGCGATCGCAACAGTGAGATCCGTTTCAATCTTCTCAAAAGATATCCCGGTCTGGCGGCCTGGGGAATCTTTTGCGCCTGTCATGGTTCGCGGGTTTGCCTCAAATCGGATCGGCTTGATTTTGGAGAATGCGGGGGATGCCGAGATATGGATTTCGATTGGCAATCCGCCAAGGCTTCAGGAGGACAACTCGATTGATGGGCTTGGGCTATTCCACCGAGGTTCCACCTTAAATCTAGGCCAAAATCAGCGAGTGATTAGGCCGGAGACGATATGGGCGATCGCTACCCCACCCGTCTCAGATCCTTTATTTGAGGGGACAACAGCCAAGCTTCAAGGAATGGAGGAGTTGATTTGAAAGGAATAATAAAGCAAGCGGGTAGAGCCGCCTTGAGAACCGCAACACAAAGAGCCGCAAACAGCCTCGCAAACCGAGAAAAAGAAGGAAGAAGCGGAATCAGGCGATCTGAGGGGGGGATAAAATTAGGAGATCCCCAATCTCTTAACGACCTAGGAAACACCAATGGATTCGGAATGATCCCCCTTCCTGATCGCCCACTCACCCCGTGGGAATTGGCAGAAGAGGGTTTTAATCCATTCAATATTCCTCCCCACCTTTCGATCGTTGGAGTGGAACATAATAAATGCGGAACTATAGTCACTTTTGGTTTCTACGCATTGGGGTGGAGCTACGGAAAGTGGTCACTGGGGTATCGAAATGGGGCTTGCGATCCATTAAAGCTGCCGGATCTTCCTGAAGAGCCAGAGCCTCCAGGTGATTACGGGCCAGGGGGAAATGCGAAGGGATGGAAAAGCCGGTGCCCGGATGTGACCATCCTTTTTTGGGATACCAGTTCGAGCTACAACTGGGAACACGTGCATTCCCAGCTTGAAAAACTTGAAAATCCTTGGCGAAATAATTCAGGAGGAAGCGATCTAAGAATTTCTCTTCACCCCCCACTTTCAACAAGTGAACTTTTTGATTTTGTAGCTTTACCTCTAGCGAAAGAGGTAAATCTTCCAAAGCAAATAAAAAGCTTTGAAGTAGGCCACTGGGTTAGAGCTTTTGAATTTTACGAAGGGAGTATTTTTGCCGTTCGCTTGAAATTCAATGAAAACTATTTAATGAACCATGTCGCCTCTTCTTCAATTATTAATTGGCTTAAAGAATTAGAGCCAATTGAGTGCTATATCCCCGGTGCTAACGATTTAATAGACAATACTAAGCCTTATATCTCAAAAAAATATTTGCTGTCTCCTGAGCCTGGTGTAATTTACGGGCAATCCAGGGCTGAGGAAATGCGGCACAGGATGTTTTTGTATTCGCTAAAAAATTGCCCACCTCCCCAAAAGCCGGGATTGAGTGGGGGAACCTTAAAAGAGGAACCGGAAATGATGGATGAATGCTGCCAGGAAATTTTAGATTCTCTCGAAGAGCAGGATGAGAAAATATCCCGATTATTGGATTTACTCGATCCGGAAGGGGCGTGGCCTATCAAAGTGCCTGGGCAAATGCTGCAATTAGATAATGGGGATGCCCAGCCTTTAGAACTGAAAAGCTATCCGGAATTGTGGGTGGCTCAGTTGGCCACTCAAAATAGACTGAGGGAAGTAGCTGCGCCGCCGGGTGCTTGGCCTCTTCAATTTCCCAAAGGGATTATTGAGCCGATGGGCACAGGGAATTTAAAAATTCAATCTATTGGGGCAATGTTGATGGCGATTTTGCGCGGACTTGATGCCAAACTTGGCCCAATAGTCAATGAGGTAGAACTTTCGGATGGGACGCCTTTGGAGCCTGGGAAACAAAAGGTAAATCTAAGATTTTTTGGATTGAGTTCTCTCGCCTGCCAGATTCTTCAAATTGCGATAGATAACGAGGGTGATATAGATTTATCAAATAATCTGCTTTTGAGATTAGCAATGACTTCGGCAGCGACTCAAAAAGCCGCTACTCAATCAGCATTGCAAACCTCGGAAATTCTTGATGCGCTTGGAGCGAAGTACAATGATAAAGTTGAAGAGGTGCCCTTTTTCTTCAATCCCCAAGCGGCAGCGGAAGTGGCGGAAAATCTGCAAAATACCGAGGAAAGCACCGAGGCTTTAATGGCTGCAATCCTTGATACTTCTACTCAGCAAATCAAGTATTTGAGCGTAGATGAGAAGCGGAATATTGTGATGAGGCTCACCCAAATGGAGCAAGCAATCAATACCATCCAAGCTGGGCAGGCAGTAGAATGGGATGGCAGCAAAAAGGGGTTAGCAGCCTTGATGAGTAGCTATATGCTGATTGACCAAATCCAAGATTATAAGCTCAAGAAAGAGCTTAAAAATTTGGATAATCAGGGAGATTTTGGGGAATGGAGCAAGCAGCATGAGGCTGGATATCCCGGAACTGGGGCAACGGACGAATATTCCAATACCTCTAAGCCGTGGGGGAGGGATATGCGAAATCAGCCCAAAATCCGAAAAGTTGATAACAATCCAGATAGGGAGCAGTAAATAAATGAGTTTTTTAGAAATTGCTGAGGCCACTTTCCGGGGTCTTGACCCCGGCGCAGGGGCGAAATTGCAAGAATTTCAAAATTGGACTAAGCAGACGGGGACAAGATTAGAAGAAGCCGCACGGAATATTACTACGAACCCCGAAAATGGCGCTTCCGACGAGGGATTCAACCGAGTAATTAATTCGATTAATCCAAATTCTGAGAGTTCGCGCCGATCGCAAGCGGAATTGGATTATAGGGAAAGATTTAATCGGCAGGTAGATGATTACGTGCGCCAGGTTGAGCGGGATTTAAGTTCCGCCATTAATTCAGAAGGATCAAGATTCGGAGGATATGATCCGGGTTCGAGAAGTGACAATCCATCTCCCCCTAGAATCCGGCAGCCTTTTGGTCTGCCGGATTCAACTATTAAAAATGATATTACCAGCAAACCAAATGCCACGAAAGAAGAAGAAAAAATCAACCAAAACGGGCTGCAATCGGCTGGCGATTGGGCATCGGGGCTTTATTCAGGAATCACGGGATCTGAAATGTTCCGAGAGTTTGCCCTCGGAGCCAAAGAACTCCTTAATCGAGTTGTCACCGATCAGCAAATCGCCGGTTTTGCCCGAGATTTCCAGGAACGAATACTCGAAAATGCACGAGAATTGGGCGAGTCCATCCAAGGTCTTGCGCCTGGAAGAGGTAAGAGCCCTCAAGACGAAATACAAGGAAAAGGATGGTTCGGGAGCGCCCTTGACTGGCTCAAAGGGGAAAGCGCTGGCGCAAAAGTTACGAGAGGCGTTCTCATAGGGGGCGCAGTTTGTGCCGTGGTTGTGGGGGGAGTCGCGACAGGAGCAATTTTAGCGGGTAAGGCTCTTGTCGCTCTCCTTTCATTTAAGGGGTTGGCTGCTATGGCTGGGACCGCACTCCTTTGGCCTGTTGCTAAACGCATTATCCGGTGGGGTGTTTCTGCTTTTCAAAGACTTTGGAATTTTAACTTTAATGCTTCGGATGCCGATCTTAAGCGGATTCAAGAGCAAAGAATCGTGGCACTTTATGGAGTTGCTGGCGGCGCTCTCGGTTCTGGATTGGGTCGCTTAATGTGTGGAGCGGCAGGGGTCGGATCTATTTCGGTTTTTAATCCCCGACTCGCTGCCAGCATCGCTACTATGGCAGGACCGGATCAGATGGATGAAATCTTGGATGAAATGACTTTAATGCTAAGGTCAGCACGCGATGTAGCAGTTTCGGGAATAATTTCCCAGGGCTATCAAAATATCCGGTCATGGATTAAGGGAGCCGCACGGTCGGATTATTTTACAAAAGTCTTCCCAGGGTCAGCGCGAATAATTGATAAATGGGGCAAGGAAGGGGGAAGCCCTTGGAGCTTTGCGATCGCCACTGAAAATTTTGTGGAATCCATCAAGGATAAGCGGATCCAGAATTTCGTTGAAGAGTTCATTGAGGAGTTTGGGGAAGGATGCACCGAGAGTCTTCTTGCTCTTACTGTGGTGTAAAATAATAAAAAACCGACTGAGTGCTAACAGTCGGTGACTACCTTACTAATCCTTACTTTTTTTGAGCTTTGCTTCGCGGGCTGCCTGGGCCTGAGCTTTCTTCTTCTTTCTAGCTTCCTGGGCTTCCCGCTCCGCTTTCTCCCTTGCTGCCTGGGCTTCTGCCCGGGCTTTTTGCTTTGCAGCGCGGCGTTCTGCTTTGAGTTTTTTCCTGTAATCCTTCCACTCTTTAAAGAGGATCCCGAGTTGATATAAGTAGGCCATTGCTCCGATTATGAAGCCACTGGCGATCGCGAATTCGTCCCAATGGCTGGGGAAAAAATCATCAAGAACCAGGTACATCCCCAAACCTAGAGAGCAGCCAAGGGAGAGAACAAAAGGGGCGCACAATCCCTCCCACCAACTTTCAATCCCTGGAAAAAATGGAAATCGCCGCCTCCACTCTTCCTCTAAAAATCCTTTCCCCCAGTGGTGAGCGTAGGCGATCAGGGGGATTAGGGCGAGAAAGCAAAACCAGGTGGCGAGAATTGCGGCGATCGCAAATTCTTCTAGATCCTCCTGAGTTGATATCTGAACGAAATCAAGGCTTAAGGTGCTGACAAAGGGGAATGCGATCGCCATAAAAATCCCTAAAACGAACGCAGCCCTTAAAATTGAAATTGGGTAGGGTATCCACAGCGGCCATAATTTCATAATTGGCACCGAATGGGTTTGAGATAATTATCCCCCGCTACTGCCCTCGCCTCGCTTTTTTCCCTTGAAATTTTAAAATTCAATATCTGGTCAGCCTATGTCAGCCTATGTCAGCCTATGTCAGTCCTTTGCTTAAACTGGGTGACGTAATACCTCAACTTTTGCTGAAGGTGATCGCGCTGGCGGCGAGATAGCCCCAGAGTTTCATAGATCTCCGAAAAGGGTACATCGTCAAGCACTAGCTTTAAATAGGTGATGCAATCGGTTTGCTTGCGGGCTTCGAGATATTTGATTAATTCGGAGATAAGCTCGGCGCGATCGCCCGCCGCCAATTTCTCCCGCTCCTTTTCTTGGGCGGCCCGGACATAGGCTTTATAGATCATTCCTCCCCAGGCGCTCAGTTCGTCAGGCCATTCGGCAGCAGCCTCAATTTCGCAAGAGATTTCTCGGGAGCGGCTATGCAGGAAATCAAGCGCCCGTCTGCGAATCAGGGGAATGCCGCCCAAAATCTTTCGGGAGGCGTAGCGATCGCAGAATACGAAAAACTCTGCGGTCTGGAGTCGGCTTTTTGGAGAATAGCTGTCTAGCTCAAATTCCCGGCGAAATGCTCGAAGGGCTTCAACATGAAAATTTTGAAGAAAATCAGCAAAGCTGTCGGGGGAAAATTGGTAGCTTGGGGCCTTATCTTTAAGTCGAGAGTTTAAGAGTTTGAGTTGCTGGGAAATGGGGAAGGCTTTAAGTTTGAGAATTTTATTCCATCGAATTTGAATAAGCTGATTTTCCCAGTAGGCAATATCTCCGGAATTTTGAATTCTTGGACTTGAGAGACAAACTCGTTGAGCCTCCTGAATGCAGCGATTAAAAATTAAGGTTTCCTCAGAAGGCATAAAACCACCAGGGAAGGGAAGACAAAATTGATAAAAATAAAAATTAAGCAGCAAGGAAGGATTTATAAGCAGCCCTCCTCCACTTGTACCCAGCGAGGCTGACGATCGCATCGAACTGATAAAGATTTGTATGGCAGCGATACACCCGATCGCCACAGGCCAAAATCTTGCCGTCCAAATCATCAATCAGAATTTCGGAGAATGCGGGGTTACCGAGGAAATTCATGCGCCTCGGTAACCGCTGGCAGATTTGAGCCTTGTTAATCGGTTCCAAATCGGATCTAGAGCCTCGTACCTCCGAGGGTTGATTCCGATATGTGTTCGATAGGTGGCGCTGGATTGTCCGCTCACTAACTCCCCGATGACTTGCGATCACGCTTTGACTAGCTCCCCAAAGTACAAATTTTTCGCTCACTCCAATAAACCTTGGGCCTAGCCAAAGTACACGCTGTCCTAGTGCCGCATGGTTGACAAGGGGGTTTATCGGTTTGATGCGATTTTCTTCAGGGATATCTCGCTGGGATTCTTTCGCGGCGAATAGTGATGCACGTTGGAGGCCCGCCGCGATCGCCTCGGTGCATTTGATGTTTAGATTTTTAATATCCTCATATTTAATTTCGGCAATCTCTGCCAGGGTTTCAAGCCCTGCTGCTTTCGCAATTTTTTTAAGGGCATAGGGATAGACGATCGCCCGATCGCCCTCAGTATAGAAATGGCGAATCAGCCCAAGCCTCATGGCCTGAGTCAGCAGCCTGCGAATGGAGCTAACCGATCGCTGCAATTCCCCCGCTGCAAATTCCAGGGAAAACTCAGCCCGCCCGCTGCCCTTGGCGGCAAGTTGGGCAAATGCCCAAATTTTTAAGGGTGCGCGATAAACGGAGTAAAGGCGGGCCGGGAGCCGGACTGATTCCAGTTTGCGATTCTTGAGGGCGATCGCATAATCAATCAGCCACTCGGGGGCGATGGCGATCGCGCAATCATCAGGAGAATTCACCCAATGATATGCGCCGGTCTCTGGGTGGGGGGATGGCGGCAAAACTGACTGGCAACCCTTCCACCGGAAGTCCAGTTGAGAGCCATCGGGTAGATCCTCCCAATATCTGGCTTTTTGGAAGCGATCGCGCAATTCTTGCGGCACCACAAACCCGAATTGAATCCGCCCGGGTTTCCCCGAACTCCATGCCCATGTCTGGGGAATAGAGCCGCCGAATAATTCGGTGAGGCGGGCGATCGCACCCTCGCCATCGCAATCGACCGCCAAAAACCCCCCGTGACCGGAGAGGATTCCGCAGGCAGTTTCGCCCGCAACTTCCTCCCAGGTCAGGGGGAGTTTTTGCCAGTTCAAGCCCTGGGGTTGTTTGGTCCCGGGCTTGATTTTGCAGTAGGAGAAATCAGCCAGCATTTAGGCTGTCTCCTGTCTGGTTTTGGAGTGCAAGAAAGTGAGAATGAAAGTTTGCTCTTTGTGAAAGAGACCTCTCTTTTACTTCTGCCAACACACAGGGAAAATCATTAAAAGAGCACCAGAGGTCAATTTTTCCCTCTGCCCACTCTCTAAAATCGCTTTCTAGTTCCTCGGGTGAATTCCATTCCTTAGCCTGAAATTCTTCTAGCACATCCACGAAGTGCCAGAAAAGGGAATCAAATAACTCTTCTTCTGTTTCGTTCATAACGTAAACATATTGTATGACAATCGTATGACACAGAAGTTAAAAAGGGATGCTGGCTTCTCTGATTTGCTTTATAGCCATTTCCAGGATTTCTACGGCGGATTCTATGAGGGTGTCTTTGTCTTGGCTGATGTTGCCGTCTTCGTCTTGGAATTCTGCTTCAAAAGACATCTTCATTAAAGGAAGCACTAAGGAGTAAATTTTCTCAAATCCTCTGTTAAATGCAATGTCTTTGTATTTCTGTTTGAGCTGGTTAGATTTGGCTATTTTCACTAATTGCACTAGAGAATCATAAAATCCCTCTCTAGTAACTTTGCTAATTTCATGTTCCACCCCTAATGCTTTGGCAAGATCTACAATCACCTGATCAGCCATCTGCTCAACTATCTTGTAAATCTCTTCAGTAGTTTCCTCACCGATCGCCCCATCCTCCTCATCCTCCTCAGCCTCAACGGATTCAGCCATAGCGTAAGCAATATCAGCAGCCTTAGCAGATTTGGCGTTCTCTATCCACTCGGTAGGAATTGGGTAGCCACCCTCCTCAGCGATCGCCTCCTCACCCTCCTCAGCCTCATCAGATTTGGCATTCTCTATCCACTCTGGAGGAATTGGGTATCCCACCTCCTCAGCGATCGCCTTCTCCTTCTGATGGTTCGCCTCCTCTTCCTTTTCCTCCTCCATAAGGATTGCTACCTCAGCCTCAATCAAAATATCTTGGCCGAATCCCGAATCAAATTGCTTCAGTAGGGCAGAGATGAGATTGAGGCAGTTCATCCGCAGCCCGTAAAACTGGTAAAAGCGATCGCCATCCCCAGGCTCGGGGGGATTCACCGCGATCGCATTCTTCAACTTCTCATCCAGCCCCCTCAGCAAACTCAGTGCCTTCTCAGCATCGGCATGGATTATCGAGAAATCCTTATAGATACCCTCGAATGGGGCTGATGAGTGGCTATTTCCCTTTCCTTCCTGTGATGGCATAGTGATTTTCCTCTCCCTAGCTCTAAATTGATGGGGTGGGGGGGATTGTTGGGCAATCCCCTTCAGTGTCAGGGGCCGATCACCCTCTGACTGGTTTTGTTGTTCACAACTAGGCGTCGTGCCTACTCATGATAACATGGTAGAAAAGCAAGTCAATGATGAACCGGAGAAAAATAACTTGAAATTTCTTCGAGAACTGCTGGGGATGACTCAGCAAGAGTTAGCTGAGTTTTTGGGAGTAGCTACTTCAACCGTTAGCCGATGCGAACGGGGACTATCGGAACTTGAACTGCCCTTTGCCAAGTGGCAGAAACTGGCGGCGCTAGTTCGTCAGCGGTTAAAAGTCGATCTGGTTGATGCGCCACCATTCGACCTTTCAGGCAGTCGAGTATCCTCTCTCCGAGATATTTTCGACTAAGCCATTGACATAGGCGTTACGCCTAGTTATATTGATAACTAAGCGTAACGCCTAGTCTATAGGGCTGGGAAATTTGTGAAAATCACCGAATTCAAACTGGCCGAACTCAAGAGCGCCTGCAAATCCGCCGGGGGCAAGGGCTACTCAGCCCTCTCAAAATCTGAATTAATCGAATGGATCGCGGCCTCCCCCCGGAGCGCCGATATTTTGGCTGCTTTGCCGGGGGCTCCCACCATTGAATGCATGGAGGAAAAATCCAGCATCGAGGAGACTGCCGGGGAGGAGATTGAGGCAGATGCGATCGCTGAAACCCCTTCTAACTCGTCAGGCATGGATGAAAAATCCGCCATCGATGACTCGGGAATCTGCGAAATTGATTTGCTGGAAATTATCAATTCCGTGGATGAGGAGCTACCAGATGAGGAGCGACTGGCAAAAAAAGGGCGGGCTGAAGCTGAAGAGAAAGCCCTTGTGCGCTATGGGCATGACTGCTCTCGCTACGCTCTTGATGAAAACGGCGAGATTCTATGCCACGGCAGCGGCCCGATTGAGTATGCGGATGAGGATTTACTGGAGGAAGCCAAAGCCGAATGGATTCAGCGCATCCGCTCACTTTCCTCCCGCCTGGGAGCCGAAGCCGAAGGCGTGGCTAAAAAGGTAACGGGGAAAAGCTTGACCTTTTGCTCGGTTGCCGAACTCCAGAAAGTTTTCAGCCGATTAGCCCAGCTCTCCCAGTTGGTGGGGACCGATGATTCCGAGCCTATCCCTGAAGAGGAACTTTCGGAGGATGAGCGAGAGGCTAATGCTTTTGGCGCTAAGTTTGTGGCGGATTTTTTGGAGGGGGGTGATGGTGCGATCACTGACTCCCCTGAAACCATCTCCCTGGCGCAACTCCTAGAGCAAGGGACAAATCTGCAGCCAGTCCCTGATGGCCCTTTTGCGAATCCTATGTGGCGGATTGGATTTTTTTACAATGGCGTGTCTCATGCGTTTCTCCCTGATCTCTTCAAATCCTCGGAAGAGTGCCAGCAAGGAATCGACTGGATCATGACTGGCTGGGAGGAACTTCGTAAACAGCAGGCGATCGCTGACTGCGAGGAAATGGTCACTGCGCTCAATCAAGTCATTGAGGAAGATCCGAATATGTACGCTGCGATTATCTCCAATGATCTCCTCAAGGTGATGTTTTGGGATACCGACGAAGATTTTCTGGTTTCCCGAGGGAAAGGGGGGTGGTACCTGGATGAGGAGCTTGTTGATAAAGTCGAGGGCTGGAGCTTGCGATTTAATATTTGCAAAGAAGCCTTGTCCCAGGCTTGCAACTTAATCAAAGAGGCGATCGCCGAACCAGAAGAGGAAACCGAGGAAGAGAAGCAGCATGCGATCGAGGCGATTAAACTGGATTTGGCTTTGGCGACAGATGGCGATATCAAGGCAATGAATGAGTGCTTAGGTCACCGCTGCGATGAAGCTTTTGGAATGCAGCCACCGCCTCCCCAACACTTGCGCGATCGGGCGGTGGCAATTTTTAAGACAAGCCCGCCCGATGGGACCGGATTCGTTCCCAGTAACGGGACGACAGGCGATATCTGGGAATCAATCTGGTGTGAACAGTGCTCAAAGTTCACTGAATCGGGGTGCCCGATTTATATTGAAGCCCTGGCCGGGGAACCGCCAGCAGAATGGCAGTATTGGGATGGCGCGCCACTCTGCACCGGATTTGAAGTGGGAATCCCACCCGAGGAATCCATCGCCCCTCCCCCGCCGCCTGAAGCCTCCACCGCTTGCCCGATTTTCTACCCCGGGGATATCGTGCGCCGGTTCATTGAGCCTTATATCGTAGCGGGTCCGGATAAGGAGCGCCCGGGCAATTGGTTGGTGCGATCGCAAGAATTCCCCGAGGCGGGGGAATATTCCCTCAAACTCTTATGGCCGCATCTCATCGCCCCATCCAAATCCTATAAATTCCCAGAGTATCCCCAATCTCTATTCTCCCTCTGGAATTTAGCCATCACCAACGCCCACAAAATTCGGCTTATGGACGGATGGGATAACCGAGATATTGCCGCACGGCTCCAAGATGCTGGATTTCAATTCGCCAATCGGATTTGGGATTTCTGCGAAGAGTTTGAAAGCTATGAAAAATTATTTGCTGAATTCGTCACCTGTGGCGATTGGGTAATTGCGCGATCAGGCTGTGCGATCGTCGTGTGTTGGGACCCGCATCTATTCATCTGGCAAATTGAATCCCAAGATTTAGATTTCTGGGTAAATCAGATTAAATCCTGGCAATCCGAATGGCGCGATCCAGTGATTGCTAAACCCGTAAAAACCCTATTAAAAGCCACTGCATAAGGGGGGATAAATGGCTCATCGGATACAAATCAACGAAGAATATGCCGCTTATCTATTAGCTCAATACGGGTCCGAAGTAGCAGAAAGATACAGAGAAATCTCGACCAATTACACGCCTCGCCCCCGAGGGAATCAGAGGGTTTTGGATTGTAATTCGGATTCTATTTTTTTGAATTGTGCTGAATGCGGAAGTAAATTCAAAAAAAAACCTGCCGGATCTAAAAAATTCTGCGGGAGAAAGTGCGCCGGAAAAGCTACCCGCCGCAAGCAACTCGCCCAAAAAACCAAGAAACCCAGGAAGAAGACAAAATGATGATTTTTGCAGCAGCCCTACTTCTATTTCGGATGGCTGTCTTACAGCCTGTCATACACACACCCGATCCGACCCGGGATTGCCGATCGGACCGTTGTGATAAAGACTAAAAAAGAAGGCGATCGCAACTGTCATGCGATCGCCCGTTCGTTCATTGCATCGTTGATTAAGGATTAAAGCAAGGTAGAGGTTACACATGACTGATTATAGCACACCACCGGAATTAAACCCGGTAGATTTGTGGCACCAAACTGACAAAACACAAGAGGAACTAGCTGAGATTTTCGACGTACACCCAACGACCTTTGCCCGGTGGTGCAACGGCTCCCGCAAACCATCCCTCGCTTACCGGCGCAGGGCAGCTGAACTAGCGCAACAATTACTTTCCCGTCAATAGCCAGCGTCAATACC
The DNA here is from genome assembly GCA_025370845.1 of Laspinema palackyanum D2a. Taxonomy (GTDB): domain Bacteria; phylum Cyanobacteriota; class Cyanobacteriia; order Cyanobacteriales; family Laspinemataceae; genus Laspinema. The sequence continues at coordinate 191,291 of JAMXFF010000002.1, forward strand.
CCGTCACTCGGACGGGGTTTATAGTGACGATAGACAAGCGATAAACAAGCGCACCGGATACGCGATGGATACGCGACTATACAACGCTTCCCTAGCGCCTGAGATTAGCTGGCTTACCAACTCCCAAATCGAGCATCTCTTACAGGTCTCCCCTTCTGTCTTACGGCAGGATAAATCAGTTTTAAGAAGCCTCAAACTTCTTAAAATCCCAGAGAGATCTAAAGGGTGTGAGAGGGAAGGGATTCAATTATTAATTGAATTTCGCCAGTTAGTACAAGAGCGAGGAAGGGAACCCGCAATAAGAGAAATCTGGAGGAAACATGGCCCACGCAAAGGATAAAGAAAAAATTGAGGAACTACAGGGAGAGAGCAAGCAATCCGCTGATTCCCCGATTCATCAAGCAGCCGATCAAGCCTCTGAACAGATGCTTGAGCAAGTCGAAGGGTTAACCCTAAAACTCTTTCACGAAAAATTGCAGAACCGGGCTTTCGGTGATTCCTTTCGCCGCCAACTACAAGAAATTTTGCAGACAACTCCCCAAACTTTTGAAGCTCGAATCATTGAGCAGCGAATGCCAGCCAAACTACTCACCCCCAATCAATCCAATGCCTAATCAAGCCGAACAATCAGAGTTTATAGAGACAACTACCAGAGTGTACCTCCAGCGGGAGGATGCCCGCCAGAGTTCTTTTGAGAGAGCATTCCCTCTTCTGATTCTGGCTTTTATGGTCGCTGGCATGGTGGCTTTAACTGCCAACCAGGGATCTGGACCTTCGACAATCAACAACAATCACATTGAGGTAACCAAATAATGGGACTAATGAGCAGACTATTGGGCGGTGGTGGAGAGAGCAAGTCGAGTGCGATCGCTCAATCCGAAAGCAACATCAACTCTTCCCTAGTTTTCCAGCCCGCTGGCGGATTCTCCCCCAACAATCCAGGCAAGATGGCAAACTTGCGATCGGCCCCAGTGTTAGAAGGCCCCCGATACTTCACGGCAGACGAAGCCGACAAACTTGAGGAGCTTGCCCGCCAAAAAAAGGCTCAGGTTAAGCCATCAGAGACAGCACTCCGAGCGTTAGGGCAGGTAGAAAAAGCTGATGCGAAGGTTCAGGCTGCCTATTATCGGGAGTATGCCCCTCGGGTAGCGAGTGCCGAATTGAAGAAAATTGCAGCAAAACAACAGTTTGCAGTCCACCTCCACGGGCTTCGTGCTCCCTATGCCTCCCTCGGAGCTGGATTGGGAAGGGCAGAGAACAAGGCAACCGCTGCGGTCGCCGCCATCAAAGCAGGATTAAGGTAGTTTGGTCGCCCGGGTAAATCCCGGGCTTTAGATATGCTGGCAAGAGGTTATCAGTTTCTCGGATTGTTTTTATTTGGTCTAGCCCTGGCTGGAATTCCCAGCTTTGCCGTTCAGATATTCCCCGGGTTAGTGGGTTGGGGTTGGGCTTGTCTCATCATCGCAGTTGTCTTTCTATTACTGGTAAGTGCTTGCGATGATTATTTGATTTCCTACTTAAAGATTGAAAAAGAACAGTTTTGGGCTAGTGTATTTTCCCTTGCTGCCAGCTTTTTAGTAGGAGGTGTAATCCAGTGGCTATGATTTTCTTCTCTGGTTTTGACCAGGGCCGACGCAACGCCCAAGTTACCTCGGTTATTCTGCACTTTTTCTGTATCCTGCTTCTAACCTCTGGGTTTGCCCTTACCTCTATTTCTCCCTCCTTGTTTAAAACCAGCCCTAAAATTCGGTCTATATGCTTGTTTTACGGCCTTTTTTGTGGGATAGGTTTATTGGTCTGTGGAGTTCAGTTAGAGGTGACTGATAAACTTTTGGAGCGAATCAAAAAAGTAGAAGACGAAATCGCCCTCTCTCAATTTGCCGCCGAACAATATGCACAGCAACAGTATTATGAGGGGTTGGCGGAAACAGCTAACGCAGAACTTCCACCAACTTCCGCCCCGCACTTCCCTGTTACTTCCTCACCTACTTCCGAAGCGCTAACCGTTGGTAGTCAAGGGGTAGCAGATTCTGGGAGTGTTAGTGGAAGTGGAAGTAAAGCGGCGGAAGTTGGAAGTGCGATCGCCACCCTCACCGCCATTAAAACTGCAATTTCTCAAGAGAAATCCGACACCTGGATTATTGAAGAAATCTTAGGAATGAAGGGGCGGAATTTTGAGAAAGGGAAAGAATTATTGAGTCAGTACAGGGAGTTGGCATGAAACATCAAATTAGGCGCATGGAACAGCAAATTAGACAAGAGAGCTTAAGGGGGATTCTTAAGGGAATGCCGCAGTATGGATGGCTTCTTGAGAGTCAAGTTAGGACCCACATTTTTAGGGATGATTTGTCAGGGTATGTAGAAGATTTTTTAAACTCAGCAAGGTCTTCTGCCGATATAAATTTTTTGCAACTCATCCAGTTTAAAAATAGTAGGTATCCCTCCGTTGGGGATGACCATGCAATGGTCGTAGAGTTCTTAAAGTCTTGCATGAAAATTTACGAGAAAACAATATTTTCTGAAGAGGAACTGGAAGACATCTTTCTGATGATTACAGAATACTTGGAATCTGGGGCGGGATACAACGCTTTGCACGAAGGATAAATGGCGCATACCAGACAGCGAAAAGGATTGGTGGGAGTGGAAACGGATCGAGGGAATCTTCGACTGAGATTTCCCCCAAGCTTCCCCAAGCGATATCTATATCTGAATTTGCCAGACTCCCCAGAGAACAGAGCGATCGCCCAAAAACTGGCAGAAGACAAAAACAGGGAAATCCAGCAAACTCAAATCGAATCCCTAAATTTTTAATCCCCCCAATCCCTACTCCTGAGAATACTCCCCTAGCCCGAGAGGGGTTGGGGGAAATTTTTTGCCGATACCGCGAGGCGAAGGCTCAAGAGCTTAAGCCATCCAGCCTAAAAAATCTTGATTCAGTAATTCGGAAGATTCCAGATTTTCCCCGCTCCGATATCTCGCCAGAAGCCGCCAAAGCAATCAGCCAATATTTGCTCCGAAGTTTCTCCCGGGATTCAGCCCGCCGAGCCCTTCAGCAATTGGGAGCCGCTTGCAATTGGGCGGTGGAACGAGGGGAATTAGAGGCGAATCCCTTTGATGCTCTACAACTCAAGCCTCAGAAGAAACGGCCAAAGGTCGATCCATTTTCGGAGAAAGAGCGCGATCGCATCATTGCCGAATTTGAGCGAGATCCAATCCACCGGCACTATGCCGGGTTCGTTCGGTTCTTATTTTTGACGGGTTGCCGGACTTCGGAGGCGGTCGGGCTTCGCTGGGGAGATTGCGATCGCGAATTCATTAAGTTTTGCTCTCCGGTCGTGGAGGGCATCCGCTTAAATTCCACCAAGACCGGCGAGGTCCGGCGATTCCCGATCAATTCCCAGTTGAGGGAGTTGCTCGAATCAATTAGGCCGGATGGAGTTGAGAGTGATCGCCCGGTTTTTACCAGTAAATCAGGGGATTTAGTTTCACCCAATAACTTTTTACGGCGGCACTGGAAACCTGTACTGGAAAAAGTGGCGATCGCCTACCGCCCTCAATATAATACTCGCCACAGCTTTGCTACCTTTTGCCTTACCCAAGGTGAAAGCCCTGCCAGAGTAGCCCAATGGATCGGTGATTCTGTGCCAACCCTCATGCGCTATTACGCCGGATATATCTCCGGTGAAATCCCCAATTTTTGAGTATCCGATGAGTATCTAGCTTATTTCTAGCTTATTTCTAGCTTGTCTCTAGCTTATCCCGAACCCTTTACAGGGCAAGGGATGCAGCCAAAAAACAACCCCCCGAGGACTAGAGTCAATCGGGGGGTTGATTTCGGCTGAAAGCCTTGCTATGTAAGGATGCCAGGAACGAGACTTGAACTCGTGACACGAGGATTTTCAGTCCTCTGCTCTACCAACTGAGCTATCCCGGCTGGTTTTTTCATGCTTAACTAACATAGCAAACATTTCTGGAATTGGCAAGCGTTTTAAAAAAAATTTTTTGAGGCGTAATCATTGTAGCTACATTTGCTGTTACGCCTCAAAGGGATTAGATAGGGCGAAGACGAGTGACTTTGAGGTTAAACTCTCCTACGCCCCCTTCGCCAAAGGCTCGCACTCGCACGATATAATTCCCTGCCTCGGTGATTCGGGAAAATAAGAGGGAGTTGGTGGTCCCATCAGGGCCATCATCATTCTCGGCGATCGTCATCCCATTCGGTCCGATCATCGTAACAATGCTGTCAAAACTATCGGAGAGGAGGTCGATCACCACTTGATCCCCCGGTTGTAAGGTGACAATATAATCCCGGGCAAATCCACCTTGTCCGGTGGGAATATCTCGTTCAGATAAGGTATCTGTGATTTCATTGTTGGATGGCAACCGGATCGGGTTGTACATATTTTGAGCGCCAACGCTGGCGGCACTCATGGCGATCGCCAAGGCGGTGGCAGGCAGAATCGAGACTAGGCGGAAGTTGACCATAAAAGATTTAACCATGAAGAAACGATAACTCAAGCGACTCCATAAAATTTCTGGCAAACTGAGCAGAAATCGGGGAAAGGAAAATTTGATTTTTGGGGTCTACCATCGGTGAACACCATGATATAAGTGGCAATCTAGCATAGAATCCGGTGAGGATTGCTGCTGAGTGGGAGGGAATTCGGAGTGCCCTGGTGTATCTACAGCGTTCCGAGTAGCGATTTCTAACGATCCATGAAAATCAGGAGGATTTTGGCGGGTGAAGAACTATCAAAAACATCACGGTTGGTTGACGATCGCCGGTTTATGGTTGCTAGGGGCATTCTGCGATCGCTTCTGGTTTGCCCTCGATCGCTCCATACCCTCTTGGGATCAGGCCGATTATTTAACTGGGGCCTTAAACTATTGGCACGCATTACAAACCCCCCAGTGGTTTTCCGGGGAGTGGTGGCGCAGTTTATGGTTACTCTCCTCTAAAATCCCCCCGGCCACTTACATCCTGACCGCATTTTTTCACAATTTATTTGGGCTCGGACCCGATCGCGCCACCCTGGTTTACCTCTTCTTTAGCGCAATTTTACTCCCTTCAGTCTATGGTTTAGGTCGCTTGCTATTTAACCCCAAAATCGGCGTCTGGGCAGCAGCTCTATGTCTGATGTTTCCCGGTTTATATCATGCACGGCTGGATTTTCTCCTGGATTTTCCCCTCACTACCCTTGTAACTTTTTCTTTCTATTCTCTAACCCTGTGGAAAATCACCGAACCGTTAGAGTTAACATCTTTACCTTCCGAAAATCCCCCTCGACATGACATTTCCTTTTTTCGGAAGTCTCCCGCTTCTCAAGCTTGGTTTTGGGCCGTCGTCTTGGGATTATCCGTCGGATTATCTCTGCTGATCAAACAAACCGCTTTATTCTTTCTCATCACCCCACTTGTCTGGGTGATTGTGAGTACGATTAAAGACCGGCATTGGGTCAGATTCCTTCAGTTAATGGTGGCGGTCTTCGTGACGGGGTTAGTGATGTATCCCTGGTATCGCACGAATTGGTTGCTGGTGTTCACAGGGAGTCAACGTGCGGCAATTCAGGCGGCAGTGGCAGAAGGTGACCCGGCCATTTATACTCTTCCCGCTTGGACATTTTATGGGGAACAACTCCCTCATCATGTATCCTGGCCGTTTCTGCTGGTTCCTATCGCTGGATTTCTGTTCTCTTGGTGGCGTTCACGAGGCGATCGCCACTTAACTGAGTTGACAGCCGAGTTGCAAAATCCAGTCTGGAAAAGCCATTTTAATTCTCCCTTCAAATGGTTAGCCATTTTTTGGGTCGGGTCTTATATATTACTTTCTTTAATTCTAAATAAAGATTTTCGCTATGTCTTACCCTATCTGCCTGTTGTTTCTCTGGTGTTAGCTTATGGATTGATGCTGTTTCCCCGTAATTGGGGAAAATGGGTGCGTTGGGGGACTTGTAGTGCGGCGCTGGTGTTGATTTTGGCCGATGTGTGGCCGGTTTATGACTGGCATCCGGATGTGGCGTCTCATCATGCCTATCGGGGACCGGATTGGCCGCATCAGGAGGCGATCGCAGAAATTATGGAAACCACTCCCTATTTGCGATCGACTTTAGGGGTGTTACCTTCGACGCCGATGATTAATCAGCATAATTTTAATTATTACGGGAATTTGCAACAGTTTCAAGTCTATGGCAGACAGGTGGGGACAAGGCGATCGCACGTTGCCCAAGATGCGCGATCGCTGGATTGGTTTTTGACCAAGACGGGAAATCAGGGTTCGGTCCCGACGGAGGCACAAGGGGCGATCGTGGAATTGGTCGAAACTGGGGGTGAATTTGATTTACAGGCGAGTTGGCCGTTACCCGATGACAGTACCCTTAATTTGTATCATCATCGCTTGCCTAGGGTCACGGTTGAGGCAGTTGAGGCATCTGTGACTCCAGCAATTCTCACTCTTGATCGCGTGACGGTTCCGGCGGAATCTCCTCCCGGTGTGCCGGTTCCGGTGACTTATGAATGGACGGGAAATTGGGACTCGTTGCGGGATGGAGTAGTTGTCTTAACTTGGCAGTTACAGAGTCCGGCAGCATCTCCCTCGTTGCGTGAGTCTTGGTTGCATGATCATGGGATCGGCAAAGGTGAGCTACAATCGGTGACGGCACCGTTACAGGCGAAGGTGATAGAACGGATGGCGATGTTACCGCCTGCGGATGTGACACCGGGAACTTATACCTTGGCGGCCACTTATTTGAATCGAAAAACTGGGGAAACTCAGGAGATTGATGTGCCTAAAGTTGAGATCGCCATCAATCCCGCAGCAACGGCAACTCCAGCACCGGAACTGGATTGGATCACCCAGTTGCGATCGCTGTCTGCCTCATTACCCCAAGGACCCGAGGCCTTTGACTTTATTTTTGATGACATGGGACGGGTGAATCAATATGACCCAATTCAAGATTATCTGATTCAAGCAGAGAAATCCCTGGAATATCGGTTACAACAAGACCCAGATAATGTAGAATTCGCCTACAATTTAGCCTTTAGTCATGTTTTACAGCAGGATGTGAAGGGGGCAATTTCGGCATTTGAACGGGTGGTGCAACTGGATTCGGAAAATCCTTATGCTCATGCTTATTTAGGGTTTGTGAATCTCTATGGTTGGCATCCGCGACAAGGGGAACCTGCTATTAAACGAGCGCTGGAATTAGGACCGGATGGGGTAGAAGTTCAATTATTGTATGGAATTTCAGCCTTGATGCAGGGAAATATTTTCGCCACTTGGTCTCGATTGCGCGGTTTTGTTCCGCCTCTGGTGCAATTTGGAGTTTTATTAATGACCTGGATAGTTGTATTTTTATTGGGAGTAACTTTTGTGATGATTGGGGTTAAGTATCAGAAGGTTTTTAACAACAGTTCTGAATGATATATATAGCAATTCCCAGAGTTATGAGTTACATTTTAAAGGAGTGCGTCAGCACGTAAGCCTGTGCGTAAGTACAAACATCTTGCTCGCTTGTCTGTGGAGCGAGCAAGATGTTCGCACTCCTCTAAATACCTGTACCTTATTATTTCAGGAAATGCTATAAAGGACGCCCGTACAGTTTTAGATTTTAGAAACAAGAAACGGGGTTTCACCGCCGAGATGCTTCTGGGTCAACTGATATCATAATCCACCGTTGACTTTTTTCTTTAAGCTAAAATTAGGATTGGAAGCGGTGAATCCCTTGTTGAAGCTGCTCTTTGCAGGTTAAGGAAAAATAAGTAAACCAACTGACAATCCCAAATAGCTTAAATCCATTTTCTAATAAACCCCGATCGCGATCATAAAGCAGTCCCCTCTCCACTAAATCGATGATGGCCCGCATATCGAGCAAAATTGACAAGGCAAAGCAAACAAAGGCCAACCCCAAAAAAACTAAATACCGGCTGTTCAAGATAATTTTATGAAATTTCACCAGGTACAGCGCCACCATGATCACATAAGCTAAATAAACTATTTTTTCCGAAATGCCCAAATAAGTAGAGAAGACTTCCTCGTGCAACTGAAAAGAATCATCCACCATCAAGACTGTGGTAATCACCCCAGCGATGAAGAGAAAGCGTTGATGTTTTAGGGAGGGATTCAGGTGTTTGAGATAAAGGGAAGTAAACAGACAAATGGCAGCAGTAGCACACCATAATAAAATACCAAATTTGGTGACCATTCCGACATAAAAAGGCAAGTCTGCAACTTTAGATGGGTCGCCCGTTAGATGATAAATGGGGACTAGATTTTGCTGTCGGACCAGCAATAAAATTAGGAAAGTTGGGAGATAGACGGCCATCATCAGAGGGAATAATCCCGGGAGGCGATCGCTTAAGCTATCCCTGGCTCTAGCTTGCCTAAAATTGTCACTCAGGGGTTCATTTGTCTTGATATCTGGTCCGAAATTTCCGGTTAAATCTCCAACATGAGTCGTCTTTTTATTCATAGATTACCTGCTTTATTTTATAGATTTTTAAGACCCTCTTTCAACCGATGGGAATAATTTTCACAGCAGATTATAAGCCAGCCTTTTGCAAGTTATGGACGAGTTTTACCCTAAATTAACCCTATGTTAACCCAACCCAGTCAGATTGTCTACCGCCTTAGAGAGGAGAGGATCAAGTCAGTACGATTGGCATCTGGAAAATTCCTAAAACCCAGCCAGAGTCGGTTTAAGAGTGATTGAAGACTAGAAATCCAGCCGATACTCAGCCAATTGATATCACCGATCGCCCTCGCCTGTTGAGGAAAATACTCGGGTTTTCCCCGAACTCAAAACAGTGTCCTAACTACATTTTCCTAAACTGTCAACGCACTCTAGTTTGAGTTTTTATAGACTATTTGAGATGAAAGGGTAGATTTTTGAGGAACTGCTTCAAAAAAATTAAAAAGATTTAAAAAAAGTTTAAAAAACTTTAAATGAGTGCGAAATCGTATAAAATATTATAAATTTGGCCGAACGACTTTCAGAACATTGATGTGAGGAGTCTGCCAATTGTCTTCTCGATTGTTATTACCGTCTATAAAGAGTAGGGACTCCAAAATAACATCTATCCGAAGGCTGAATTTCCCCGGTGGATTTGTTAGATTTTAATGCCGTAAACCAGCCTCATCTCGGAGTTCCAATCCCGTTAAATTTTCAGCCTTAGCCCTTGGGCTGCAATGGTCAAAAGCCGTCATGCCATCAACTACCTGGATTGGGACTGCCCCAAAAAAATTATGGCCGGTTGCATTCTCAAAATGCTCACCAGCCAGTCAGGTTCTATTGGACGGTTGAGAGGGGGGTTCTCTAGCGATCGCCAGATGATCCCCCCTAGAGGTTAGCCCTCACTCTGGGGTGAGAGGGAACAGGACCCAGACCTATTGTCCCGATTCATTCCCTCCTACCAACCGGACCCTCTACTGACGTTCGCCAATGGGCTCACGGGAAGAAGAGTTACGCGGTTTTGATGAGCGCTTGATCGGCTTAGACATGGACCGGGATGAGCGATCGCCGCGATCGCGGTTGTCATAGCGCTTGTCAGAATAGCTATCCATTTCCTCTGGCGCATCTTCCATGATATTGTTCGCCCAGTTGGGACGAGTGCGATCATAAGCCATTTGCAGGGCTGCCGCAGCGATCGTGTGGGGGTCATATTCTTCGCTCAGTTGAGCCACAATCGGCAGGAACGAAGCCAAACGCTCACCACTGAGGATTTCCCGAACTTGAGCTTGCAGTTTTTCCAGATGCCGCGCCTCAATTTGAGAGCGAGTCGGAATCGAGCGAATCTTCAGAGTTTGACGCAGGTGCCGCTCAATTTGTTGGAGCTTGCGCCGGTCAAACGGCTGAATCAGAGAAATTGCAGTTCCTTCACGACCGGCGCGGCCCGTGCGTCCGATCCGGTGGACGTAGCTTTCCACTTGATCCGGTAAATCGTAGTTAATGACGTGGGTCAGATGATCCACATCTAAACCGCGTGCTGCAATATCCGTGGCGACAATCCAGCGCACCTGTTGCTTGCGGAAGCGATCGATTAACCGTTCCCGCTGGGACTGGTTAAGGTCACCGTGGTATTCATCCACGCTATGACCTGCCGCTTGCAGTTGACTGGTGAGTTCAGCCGCCGCCCGACGGGTGCGGACGAAGACGATCGCCGTTTCTGGGTCTTCCAATTCTAAAATTGGCAGTAAGGCCCGAGATTTGGACCAGCCGCGAGGGACCATGTAGATTACCTGGTCGATTTGCTTCGGCGTTGATTTGTTTTGCTCAATCTTCACCGTCACGGGATCGCGCATGAACTTATTCATCAGCTTACGAATGGAGGGTTCCATCGTGGCTGAGAAGAAAGCCGTCTGCCGGTCCTTGGGAGCTTTATCGAGGATTTTTTCCACATCATCAATAAAGCCCATACTCAGCATTTCGTCCGCTTCATCCAGGACGAGATGGGTGAGGGTATTGAGTTGGAGATGTCCACGGTTGAGCAAATCCAGAACTCGTCCGGGGGTGCCGACGACAATTTGAACGCCTCGTTCCAAGCGCTGGATTTGGCGCTCAATGGAGGACCCACCGTACACGGCAAAAATCCGCACCCGGCGATCGTCAGTTAATTCCCGAATCGCATTACTGACTTGAATCGCCAGTTCGCGGGTTGGGGCCAGAATTAGGGCTTGAACATTCTTGTCGTTAACATCCATCTGCTCCAAAATGGGCAGAGAAAATGCTGCGGTTTTGCCCGTTCCCGTTTGGGCTTGTCCTGCTACATCCAGTCCCGCCAGCAGTTTGGGAATGGCTTGTTCTTGAATCGGGCTCGGTTCGGTAAAACCAAGTTTTTCTAGCTGTTGTACGCGCTCTTCTGAAAGACCTAAACTTTGAAATGAAACAGTCATTTATTCTCCTAAAACGTTTGAGTTTGGTGCTGCTCAAGGGCAGCTAATACCATTTCTCGTTTTTGATGCTACATGGGGTTGCTCTTAGATATTTGGAGCTAGGACAGATACGCTTTCGATGTAGAGCATAAAAATAGAATTGGTATTGATGCTAATTGAGATTAGCGGATGTTGAGGGGTACTTCTGATTTGCCTTCTGGTTACAAGCGTTGTAAAGAAAAGGCACGGTAGAATCGGGCTTTCTGTCTTAAGGCCCGGGCCACCGATCCGGGGCAGGTATGGAACGAGCTTTTAAATTGCAGAGGATCTCAACATATCTGTTAAAGACCATACCAAAAACCGTCTTAAACTTCCCCAGAAAATCTGGATTCCTTAACCGAGGGCAATGGATTCCCGTTGTACTAGGTCAGCTACAGTTGCAACATGACCATAGAGGTCGTAAACGTCAGCACTGGCGATCGCCACTGGCACCCTCGAACCCAGACGTGCATTTCCTCGAACATAGACCAACCCATCCACTTCAGGCGCAAATCGCGCCGATCGGCCTATCAACTCCCCAGTTTCGGGGTGTTCTTGTTCGATTAATACGTCTACAACCTTACCGACTTCCCCTTGATTCTTCTTCAGTGAAATCGGTTGCTGCAATTCCATCAAGGCAGAACGCCGCTCATCCATCACCTCTTGCGGGAGTTGATTGGGCAGCGTATAGGCGGGGGTTCCTTCTTCCGGGGAGAAGGTGAAGACCCCTACATGATCGAACTCATGACGTTGAACAAACTGATAAAGGTGATCAAAATGTTCATCGGTTTCCCCTGGGAATCCCACAATAAAGGTGGTTCGCAACACCGCCTCCGGCACCGCTGCTTTAATTCCCTCGATAATCCGATCATTGACCCCTGCTTGCCAGGGCCGATTCATCGCCCGCAGCACTTCCGGATGGGAGTGTTGCAAGGGTAAATCTAAGTACGGCAGCACGTTTGGGGTTTCCCGGATCGCCCGCAGCACTTTCGGGGTCAGTCCCGTAGGATAGGCGTAGTGCATCCGAATCCAGGGGACATCTACCTCGCCCAATGCACGCAGCAGTTCCGCCAGTCTGGGTTCACCGTATAGGTCTAACCCATAGTTGGTGGTAATTTGAGAAATTAAAATAATTTCTTGGACGCCCTCGGCTGCCAGTTGCTTGGCTTCCGCTACGATAGACTCGATGGTGCGCGATCGCTGGTTTCCCCGAAGATGCGGAATGATGCAAAATGCACAGCGGTAATCACATCCCTCCGCGACCCGCAGGTACGCTACACCTTCGGTAGTCGTCCGGTAACGCGGTGTCGTCTCATCGGCGATATAAGTCGGTTCTGCGGAAATCTCTGTGACTCGCTCGCCGACTTCGACTCGTTCAATCACTTCTACAATTTTATTATAATCCCCAGTTCCCACAACTGCAACTGCTTCGGGCAGTTCATCAAACAGTTGTTCTTGGAAATGTTGCGCCATGCATCCGGTAATGACGATTTTTTTCTTCGCCTCCGCTAGTTCTACCAGCGTCCGGACTGACTCTTCCCGAGCCGATTGAATAAAACTACAAGTGTTGACGATGACGTAATCTGCTACTTCTTCATCGGTATCGACCGAGTAGCCTGCTTGTACCAACAGACCTAGAATATGTTCGGTGTCAATGCGATTTTTCTCGCATCCTAGATGAGAGATAGCAATGGTTGGCTTGTTGCCCATGCAGTTATTGCTTCGAGTTATTGTAATGGTGCTCCGTAGAAGAAGCGAGTTTCGCTCCTGATCGTCAGTTTTATCAAAATACAGTATAGCCGCTTTTTCTACAAGTTTTCCCAATCGAACTCCTGGGGCTAGGGGTAAGGGTCCTTAAAAAAGGATTTCCTTATCCTTTCGGTTCTGGCTTGGGGCCTGTTGGATGTAAGGCTCCCGCTGTGGAGACGGTCGGTTGCACGGTCAGCAGCTTGTATCTCGTGTCAATGTACTATAGCATCTAACCGCTATTAATCGCTTTTTCAAAGTATTTTCCCAATGACTTCCCAATCCAGACTCTAGGTGGGGGTTTGGGGACGAGGAATAGGGGCCGGGAGTCTGAGGTCGTTACACCCCTGGTTTAGCACCGCACCCTTGTTCTGGGCGAGTCCATCACTTTCCCCCATTATTTTAGAAGATAGAGTTGAGACCCTCTACCTCCTGAGGAGAATCCGCAGTTACAATGATTAGGGAGAAAAACCAACCCCCGACTCCAAAACGGGGGAAAAAGGGGAGAAATGCTAAGTCTGTTCTCCCCGGACTAAACGACCCTCTCTCCGGGATCTTTAAACGGGGCAGAGGGTCGGGATTGAGCGAACATTTAATCTTTGTTGTGCCTGAGCCAGGAGCGTAGCGCTATGTCAGACTTAAATCGTGGAATTATGAAATTTAAAGGAGCCGACAGCCCATTGCTGGTCGGACTTTCCTCTGTGCTGATTTTAGGCGGCATTGCCTTTTTGATTTGGTGGGGGTTGCAATCTGCCTATAGTTTCAACTAGACGGGGATATCGAGGCGATCGCCCATCTGGGTCCGGTCTACCTTAAGCCTTCATCCTAATATGGGGCTAAGGTTGGGAAATCAGGGTCTGATAGTCCTACCCGCATCGACAGGTAGGGGACCCACCCTTAAGCCTCCCCAAAACCTGGGGGAGGGGACCGGACTTAAATTAGGGATTTTTTGACTTTTTAAAAAGCCTCTTTCTGGAAATCCGCTAAGACTTTGGCAGGCGATCGCCCCATCAAATCAACCGAGACTCCTTCCGGCAAAAAGAGGGGACTTTTGTCCCCCGGATCATCCGGACTGCTTTGACAACGAGATACGATGGGAAGGTTATTATGGGCATCAAGAGCGAACTTGATAGCCTAATGATCACAACGCTCTGGATTTCTTTAATTTTACCTCATTAATTCTGCCCCATCGTGATTTCTTCACCCCTCCCCCATTCAGTTTTAGCTGTTTCTCAACTGCAACCCCTGTTAGGAAATATTTGGCTTGATGTCGGGGTCCTGATGTTCATGCTGGTCCTCTCAGCCATGTTTTCCGGGTCTGAAACAGCAATTACCGCCCTCGATAATCTGAAACTGCGATCGCTGATCAAAGAACAAGGGGACCCTCACCGCATCTTTACCCTGGTTCTGCACAAGCGCACTCGCTTTATTACCACCCTCCTCGTCGGCAATAACCTCGTCAATAATTTTTCCGCCATTTTGACCAGCAATCTATTTGCCTTGTGGCTGGGAAATGCCGGATTAGGAGTAGCAACAGCCGTGGTCACCCTGTTAGTCCTGATTTTTGGGGAAATTACCCCCAAATCTTTAGCGATTAACAACGTGATTCCCATTTTCAAGGTGGTTGTAAGACCCATCTACTGGTTATCCCGGGTGCTGTCCTTATTTGGGATCGTGCAGTTGCTCGAAAAAATCACCCAGGTGATGATTCGTTTGGTTCAAGGGAATAACGTTCAACAAGGGGAATCCTTAACCGATCTCCAACTGATGATCGAAATTCTCGGGGGTCGGGGTCAATTGGACTTGTACAAGCATCAGTTACTCAACAAAGCCCTGATGTTGGATAGTTTAAGCGCCCGGGAAGTGGTCAAACCTCGGATTGAAATGCGAACCATTTCCCATGAGGCGACGTTACAGGATTTGGTGGATTTGTGTTTAGAAACGGGATATTCGCGGATTCCCGTCCAGGAGGAATCCAAGGATAGAATTGTGGGGATCGTTCACCTCAAGCGGGCAATTCAGCAAATTAGGGCCTGTCAACAGGAGGGCATCGAGAATGGGGGCGTGACCCTGGCGATGGATCCTCCGGTTTATGTCCCGGAGACCAAACGAGTAGCGGACTTGCTCAAGGAGATGTTGCAACAGCGGCTGCATATTGCGATCGTTGTGGATGAGTATGGCGGAACGGTTGGGTTGTTGACCCTAGAAGATATTCTGGAAGAACTGGTTGGGGAAATTTACGATGAGAGTGATTTGGACAACCGGACCCACCGCAAAGGGGTTGTCAATGCCGTTCCCCTAGGTATTCGCAGCAACCGGGGGAATGGTCGATGAACTCGCCGGGTCAGGTTTAAACCCGGGCTTTAAAAAAAGTTTGCTTAAAGCCTTGACTTCTGTGGGAGTTCTGCTAGTATTAGTAATTGTGGACAAAAAAGGGTCGATGCCCGAGCGGTTAATGGGGGCGGACTGTAAATCCGCTGGCTACGCCTACGCTGGTTCAAATCCAGCTCGGCCCACCACAATTCCTTCAAAGTTCAAGGTGAATGGTCAAGAAATCATGACCGCTTAACGGTTTGAAGTTTGAATGGTATCTGCCCGTGTAGCTCAGTGGTAGAGCACACCCTTGGTAAGGGTGAGGTCACGAGTTCAATCCTCGTCACGGGCTTGGGAATCTGAGACTATTAAAGAATGGGGTCTAAAACTTGAAAGAGTGTTAGACCCTGTTTTTTTGATAACAATTAGGGCAAAAGGGAGAAAAACTCTCTGACCAGGGATTGACCCAATTGGGGAAAACCGAAACCGAGAAACGGGTGCGGCAGGACTCGAACCTGCGACCAACGAATTAGAAGTTCGCTACTCTATCCACCTGAGTTACGCACCCAAACAACGCTTACCGGAAAACCCCGATTGAGTTTCATTTCTTGCCGACTGTCAAAACCCAAGTGGCTGCCCGGGTTGATTTCTGTATTTTATCAAACAAGAGGGCATTTGCATAGCGGTTTTCACAGGAGATTGGGTTTTTTCCCTTGAAAAGCCTGCCTCTAGGGATAACCCTCTTCAATCAACCTCAATCGCCTCAAGGAGAAATCACCAGGGGTTGGGGGTGGATCCATGCTCAAAGTAGGAATAACAAGCTTGGGGTTTTTCCGGATAAGGCATAGAGTAAGATAAGGGTTAGTCAGGGCGTTGAATTACGTCGCCAGGGAAATGAGCAAGACTTGCCGAGTTGCGGTTAACTGCGTGAGTCAGACTAAACTAAAGCCAAAGTGTGGTTCAACTTAATCTTGAAACCAAGCAGGCCGACAAACGAAACTCTGGCTTGAAGCCATTTCCATTGAACCGACAGCACCCACAGGCCACGAGGACTCAATTGGCAGCGTCATGTTTATTCTGAAACGGCAGGATGTTGAAATAACGGGTATTCAGCACCCAAAAACGGGTCAGCAAATACCGATTTTGAACTATCAAGGTCAGACCTTTCGCTTAATTAACGTGTTTAGCGCTCAACAGGCGGATGAGGCAAGGGCCTTCTGGAGGGACCTAACGGATAACCGTGGGAAAGCTTGCGTACTGCTTGAAGAGAGCGATCGATACAGTGTTTGGGGCAAAATCCGTCTCGACCAGTTGACAGATGATGCTCATGCAGGGGTAGCAGCAGCGCCCCTGTACACCCAAGCTTGTATTTTAATGTTACAAGCGGTTTTCTTTGACATAGAAGACTTGCTGGGCAATCGGCAAGCGGGTTCATTTGAAAAGGACATTGCTGAGACCTTTAAAAAATGGCGCTTCCCTCAAGCGGAATCACCGGATGCAGTTAACCAGTTGCTCAATATGGACCCCTTGGGCGGCGCTCAAGTCCCGTCTTGGCAAGAGCATCATTTGAATACCTTGTTGCAAGAACTCTATCGCTTAGGCAAAGCCTATTTTGGGAATACCAGCTTTGTAGAACGAGCCTTAGATATCTTGGAAGATATGCCCTCTGCCGAACGCAAGCAGTTTAGAGATTGGCTTGGACAATCTCCCCTGGGGGAGATGTGGTCCCTATCTTGACAGAGGGTTCTTTCAAGTGGGTTTTGTGTTCTTGTCGTTAATAAACGGCTCTCTAGGCAAGCCCTTGGCCGTTTTTACGTTTAAGAAAGTCCTAGACCCCAAGACCGATGCCCCGTTAGCAATTTGGGAATTTCTATGCGAACGACTTCAGAAAAGTTAACCAGTTCTCAACCCTTGTTTGCAGCTCAGACCCTGGTGGTTGCCGGAATCACCTGGGCTGTTTTAGCATTGTTGTTTTTTTTGTTATTTAGCGTACCGGAATATCCTGGAGAGGGGAGACCCTTGTGGTACTCGATCGGTACGTTAATATTTGAATTAGCCGCTTTCTTGGGCGCTGCCATTCTCTGTTTTAGAAATTGGCGCGCTCCCCAAATTGTCAGTGGACGGAATGTCTGGCTGGCGATCGGGGTGGGAATGTTGTGCTATTTTCTTGGCGGTGTGTTATTTGGCTTATGGGAGCAGTATTGGAATTTGGCCCCGGATGTATCTTTGGGGGATTTCTTTTACGCAATTACCTATATTGCCCTGACCATTGGCATGGTTCTAGCCGTATCAGGCCGCAAGCTGAATTTAGAAGTTTGGCAGTGGGCTGTCCTCGGGGCGATCGCCGTGGCCGGGATCGCGTTAGCCTATTGGCTGGCTGTGGCTGAACCGATTGAGGTACCCGAGGCCGCTTCACCCCAGGCGATCGAGCAGGTTGCGCCGCCACCTACCGGATCCGGGACCTCGGCTCCTGCTCCTACCTCCAGCACCCCGCAAAGGGCTCCGGACTTCATTTTGGCCATTGACGAAGCCCTGACTCCTGTGGCTTTCTATGTGAATTTGTTCTATGTGATCATGGACGTCTTGCTCCTGATCCTGGCAACTGCACTGTTGTTAGCCTTTTGGGGAGGACGCTTCTCTCAGTCTTGGCGGATGATTGCGGCGGCTACTTTTTCCCTCTATATTGCCGATATGTGGTTTAAGTACGCTGATGTGCGCGTCGCTAACTACGAAAGTGGCAGTCTTTTGGAAGTCTTCTGGGTTTTCAGTGCCGTTCTCTTCGGCATTGGTGCAGTCTTAGAATACGATATCTCTACTCGGTCTCGTTCTCGGGGACGCAGAAGAGGCGGGTCCTCAGATTGATCCAATCCCTGTGATCCCCATTCGGACTCGGCTAAAATCCCTTGTCCGGAACCGGGCTGCTTTTTAACTCGCCCTTAATCCAACAATGGCATGATATTCTAGTCCTCCCCCATTCAGACACTGGCCGCGCTAAGATGGCGCTCATCCCCCGATCGCGCGTTCAATGCCTCCGACTCTCGTCCAAATGTTTACCCCCGATGATGCGGCATGAGTTCTCGAAAACTATCTGAATCTGACAAAAGCGACATTATTGATCTGTATCGACAGCCCGGAGAAACGACTTTAACCCTGGCGAGTCGTTACGGTGTCAGTAGCTCGACCATTAGCCGCATCCTCAAAAGCTCGTTATCCGATGAGGAATATGAATCCCTCATCCAACAAAAGCGCTCTGGTCGCTTCCTTCCGAGCGAGCCAGAGTCCCTGGATATCGAAGACGATCAGCCCTTAGCTGCTCCGCGTCAACGACGCATTCGCCTCCGTTCGGCTTCCGGCGCTTCTGAGGAAGAAGATAACAACGAGCTTGAACTCCCAGAGGAAGGCTTTAACGATCGCTATCCGGGCATCGAAACTAGCGCCCTCCAAGAAATGTTGGGAGAAGACATCCTGGATGAGGATGATGAGGATGAGGACGATGAGGACGATGAGGATGATGATGATGAGTGGGGGGATGATGAACCTCTCTTGCCACGACGTCCGCTTCCCACCTCGATCGTTGTTGAAGTTTTACCTCTGGCGGAAGCGGAACTTCCAAAAATCTGTTATGTGGTTGTAGACAAAGGGGGAGAGTTAATTACTCGCCCTCTCAAAGAGTTTGCCGAGCTCGGACAAATTCCCGCGCAAGAGTCTTATGAACGAACTCTGCCGGTTTTTGATAATCACCGAGTCGCTCGGCGCTTTTCGGCCCGAAATCAACGGGTGATTAAGGTTCCCGATGGCCGGATGCTGCAAAAAACTAGCGTTTATTTGCAATCTAAGGGGATCACCCGTTTACTGATTGATGGTCAAGTTTACTCTCTGTAAGGGTCGATCGCCGATGGGAATAGGGATGGCTCCTTTGACCCCCAAGCCCGGTTTTGCGTGGAACCAGAGGGCAGCCTCCGGGTCCTTCCGGAATACCCGGTTTCTGAGTCTCTCATTTCCCCTGTACTGAGGCCCTCGGGTTTACAGATCCTCGGCATTGGGCTGATCTAGGGCGATCGCCAGTTGATAAATCTGGCGACGGGGAAGGTCGGTTTCCTGCGCCAACTGTCGGGTTGCTTCGGACCGGGTGAGTCCCTGGGCGATCGCATTTTGTAATGCAGCTTTGAGGGTCTCTTCTGAAAAATCGGGGGTTGAGCGATCGCCCCCGTCAATAACTAAGGTAAATTCTCCTTTGGGTTGACAATTGTCGCCATAATGTGCTATGGCCTCGGCAATTGTTCCCCGCCAAAACTCTTCATGGAGCTTCGTTAACTCTCGCCCTAACACCAAGGCGCGATCGCCCCCCAAGATTTTCTCTAAATCTCGTAAAGTTTTCCGCAACCGATGGGGCGCTTCATAAAGCACCATCGCCCTCGTCTCTCCCTTTAACTCCTGCAACTGCTGCTGTCGTTCTTTTCCCTTTGCCGGTAAAAACCCCTCAAAGGTAAATCGAGAGGCGGGTAAACCCGCTGCACTAATCGCTGTAATGCAGGCACTGGGTCCGGGAATTGGCACGACAAGAATTCCGTTTTCCAGACAAGCTTTGACGAGTTCATATCCGGGATCCGAGATTCCGGGCATTCCGGCATCGGTGACGAGGGCGATCGCCTCACCCTCTGCTAACCGATTAACTAATTCGGGAATTCGCTGTTGCCGGTTATGTTCGTGATAGCTAATTTGTGGGGTTTTAATTTGAAAATGATGCAACAATTTCCCGGTGTGACGGGTATCCTCTGCGGCGATCGCATCAACTTCCTGCAAAATTCGGACCGCCCGGAATGTCATATCTTCCAGATTCCCGATGGGCGTTCCCACAATATAAAGTGTGCCTAGTTTTGAATCAATTTCCATGAATAACGGGCTAAAATTTTCCCAATCTTAATTTGGACGATGTACCAACGGGATGAGAGTAGACTCCTGAAGCGGATTCCTGGCTCATCCGCATCCCAATTCATGATAAAGTATGAACCCCAAGAGGTTTTAAATGGAAGAATCGGCTGCCCTGAAACGAGATGATGAAACCCTGAAAAAACAAGGATTGTTTGTGGGGTTAGTCACCCTGGATATGATCTATTTAACCGCAGGAGTGCCGCAGAACAATCAGAAAATTGTGGCGAGTGACTCGATGATCAATGCGGGGGGACCGGCAACCAATGCGGCGATCGCCTTTAGTTCTCTCGGCAATCACTCGACCCTTTTAGGGGCAGTGGGACAACATCCCCTCACCGCCATTGTTTATGAGGAATTAGAGCAGTATGGGGTGGCGATCGCTGATTTAGACCCTCACCGCACCGAACCCCCACCCCTGTCTTCGATTATTGTTACCCAAGCAACCGGCGATCGGGCTGTTATTTCCATCAATGCCACCAAATCTCAAATCCTGGGCGATCGTCTACCCCTTGATTCCTGGGAAAAGTTTAACATAGTTCTAATCGATGGACATCAAATGTCCGTCAGTCAACGGATCGCCCAAATCAGTCACGCCCGAACCATTCCCGTCGTCTTAGATGGAGGAAGCTGGAAACCCGGATTTGAAACCCTTCTACCCTTTATAGATTATGCCTTATGTTCCAGCAATTTTCATCCTCCAAACTGCCACAATGCCTCGGAAGTTTTCACCTATCTTGCCCACTTGGGAATTCCCCATATTGCCATTACTAACGGAGAAAACCCCATTCAATACCTCAGCCAGGGTATCCCCGGTTGGGTAGAAGTTCCTAAAGTAAAAGCCGTTGATACATTAGGTGCTGGTGATATTTTTCATGGGGCATTTTGTCATTATATTTTACAAGAAACATTCCCCAGGGCTTTAGCTTCGGCCGCAAAAATTGCCTCCAGCGCTTGTGAAGTCTTGGGGACACGCCAGTGGATGAACCTCACCTCAAGCCCGTCCTAACCTATCTCTTGAGAAGGATTGGACGGTGATTTGAATGAATTAGAATTAACCTAAAAAGCCTGTAAAGGAAGCTAAACGATGCAAACCCGAGAACAATTCCTGCGGCTCTCTCCTCGTAATCCGTGGATTGGTTGGGGATTAGGAGTCTTTTACTTGATTTGTGCCTGTCTATCACTGCTCTTGATTCCGGTTGGGACAGCGATGATTTGGATTGCGATGACCAGTCCGTTATTGATTATTGCCGATGAATTATGTGCCGCTATAGAAATTAGTCATAGTCACATCGTGCGGCGCAGTCCTCTCAGTCCGAGGCTTATTATCCCTTGGGTTAATGTAAAACGAGCTATTTTA
This sequence comes from Laspinema palackyanum D2a, assembly GCA_025370845.1. GTDB lineage: Bacteria > Cyanobacteriota > Cyanobacteriia > Cyanobacteriales > Laspinemataceae > Laspinema. Next base: position 212,545 of record JAMXFF010000002.1, read on the forward strand.
GTGTCTAATCGAAAAAACAATCGATTAGTGTATATTCAAGCGCGAGAACCGTTACAATATTCGATTTCTTTTAACAGTAAGCAAAAGAAATTTAGAGATGGATTGCGTCTAATTTTTGAAATTGCCGAAGCGAATCGGATGGATATTGAAATTAAAGGATTGTCCCGGCGTCGAGATTGGAAACAATGGGCTTACTTAAAAAATTGAGGGATTAGCATTCAGCCGGCCTAACTTTGTAGATAATCCCGCTTGTCAAGCCTACTTTAGAAAAATTAGACTCGCACAGGAGTTACCTATCACTTGGATAGAGAGTTAGGGCAATTTATCTCGGTCCCACTACCTCTGGGGAAGTGCGGTTCGACTCTAATTGTTCTGGTTTTCCCTATAGAGCTGTTCAACAGATTCTTCCAGGAACTTCAAGGAACAAGGTAGTCCATTAATATAGAGAATCGGTGAAATTACTGATAAATTGTTAGAAATCCGATGGAATGTTAGCAAGTCTTGAATCAAGAAAACAGGGGTTAAGTTAAGATAGAGAGGTCAGATTAAATGTAACACCTAAGATAAGCTGACCTTCTCAAAAGTATAAAAAACCCGGATAAATCACCCAGAGAGGGTTTTAAAATTAGGCCAATCACTCAAGAGGAAAATGAGCAAAAGCAAACAGTTAGGAACACCGATGACGGACAATCGCTTAGAGAAATTGGAAGAGATAGGAGCGATCGCCCGGATGATTGGTTGGGGGAGTGCGGATATTCTGACCTATTATCATACCGATGCTGCTGGGAAACTGAAGGTGAGGGAAAAAACAGAAGGGCCCGTCACCAATGCCGATGTAGCGGCGAACGAGTATATCTTGCAAAAATTACGGATTGCCTTTGGCAGTCTGGAGTTTGGCTATCTGAGTGAGGAAAGTTATCAATCCCATACCAATGGCGATCGCCGGGATCACCAGTGGGTTTGGATTATTGACCCCATCGATGGCACTCGCGCTTACATTCAGCAAAACCCTAACTATGCGGTACATATTGCCTTAGTCTATCAGGGGCAACCCGTCGTGGCAGTGGTGGCAGTCCCTTCCGCCCAGAAATTATATTATGCCCAACGTGGTGGTGGGGCCTTTGTGGAAACTCGTTCTGGCGATCGCACCCCAGTCCGAGTCTCCTCGCGCGATCGCCTCAAAGACTTATGCCTGCTAACCCGACGGACCCGCAAAGGGGAGAAATTAGACGAACTCTTGCAACGCTTACCCTGCCAAACCCAACAATATATGGGGAGTATCGGGTGCAAAATTGCCGCCATTGTGGAACAGCAGGTGGATGGGTTTATTTCCCTCTCCGGCAGAGGTGCGCCCAAAGATTGGGACTTTGCGGCCCCAGAGTTAATTTTGACCGAAGCCGGGGGCCAGTTAACCTTTGTCGATGGGACGCCGTTGCGCTACAACCAAAAAGATATCAATCAGTGGGGGTGCGCGATCGCCAGCAATGCTCATTGCCACGAAGCATTATGTCATGAAGTCGAGAAGATTTTGGACACCCTCTAAACCCCTGGGTGCCGAGGGTGAGCTCACCGACTGCTGCCGAAGTAGAATCCGGTGATTTGGCAAAGCTAACCGATTGAGTTATTCCGGTAAACGTTCGGCCATAATTGCATAAAAGGGGTCACCACCGCCCATCCCCATAAACTGCAAGATAGAAGGTAGATCGGACTTGCGAGCGATCGCTTCCGGATTAGAAAACCCTTCCACTGCCTTAAAATAACTTTTCACCAGGGCAACGCGAGACCCTTCATTCCCCTCGCGCCATGCTTGAATCGCTTTCTGATAAAACATTCGATTGGAAAAACTAATAATCGCGATGCCACCCGGTTTCAGGATGCGGTGAATTTCGCTAAACACCACTTCGGGATGTTGGATATATTGGACCGAAACCGCATTCAGAACCGCATCAAAACTTTGGTCCTCTAGGGGGAGGTGGGGGTTGTCATTGAGATTTTGGACAAAATAATGGTTAAGACAGCGATTTTTCGCCAGTTCCTCTTCATTGAGACCATGACCTTCCACATGAGCAAAGGTCATGTCTGGGGGGAGATGGGAGACCCAAGAACTCATCATATCGAAGATGCGGCTATTGGGTTTGAGGCGATCGCGATAGAGAGCGGTCAGTTGGTCGATGAATCCATCATCCACATGGGTGACGAATCGGGGGTAGGAATAGAACAGGCGATCGTCGGACTCATCGAGTTTCGTGCGTTGGGTCGGTTGTAACAACATAAAGACAGGGGACAGTTAGCTTGACTTTATTCTTATTGTAAAAAAAAATCAAGAAATATGAAGCATCAGAGGGGGTCGCCCTGGCAGTCCTTTCCCGGCATTTGCCCAGACTATGCCCCTGGAGGTCTGCGCCCTCAAGGAGAATCTCTACCTGTACCGGAAAGCCCCAGAGTCAATCTACCCAAACTGAGGGAACTCAATCCAGACAGCAGGTTTCTGGCGCAATATTTCGGACAGAAATAACCTACTTTTTTAGAAACTTAGAAACCTGGAAGCGCTTTAATTGTTGGGGAAAACTGCCCTCAATCTGTGGAAAACTGAGATCAATCTGTGGAAAACGACCGATGTTTTAACCGAGATTTTCAAGGGAGGTTTTCCTGTTGATCGGCCAGTCTAGGCATTATTCTCGGGATTCAGGAGAGTCCGGCGCATAGCTAATCTCGGGAGATTGATAGCTCGGCGGTTCGATATGAATTAAAATCCGGGCTGGAGAGAATCTGGCTTGTAAACGCGCTTCCACTTCCTCGGTAATGGCATGGGCCGTTTCGACATCCTTGGCATCAACAATCAGATGCATTTCAATAAAAACCTGACGTCCGACCACACCGCGAGAGGCAATATCATGACAGTTGAGAACGCCGGGAACTTGCATGGTAATGGAGTGGATTGCTTCTGGGGCGATCGCCATTTGATCCACCAACCAAGGTAAATTATCTGCCAACACTTCCCAGCCACTTCTAAACACCAACAAGGCCACGGGAAAGGCCAAAATCACATCCACCGATTGCAACCAAGGCCAGCGACTGGCAAAGGTAATCGCAATTAACCCCGCCATCACCACAATTGTCACCCAAACATCACTCATGGTATGTTTGGCATCAGCAATTAGAATACTGCTCCCAATTCGCCGACCGATTGTCCGTTCATAAAAGGCGACAAAGATATTGATTCCCAACACCACCAGCAAAATCCATAGTTCTCTGGGGGAAACTTCCACCGGGGTTCCATCCCCGAAGAAAATCCGCTCGATCGCACTGCTGAGAATTTCAAAACAGGCTACCCCTAAAAAAGCCGCAATCCCCAAGGCCCCTACTGCATCAAACTTCTGATGGCCATAAGGATGTTCGCGATCGGGATGGGGAGAGGCGAAATGATTCGTCACCAATCCCAGAATATTATTGGCACTATCGGTCACACTATGCAATGCATCGGCCAACAAACTCAGGGAACCCGTCAAGGTGCCCACGACTGCTTTAATTGCCAACACGACCAAATTTAAGCCCAGGGTAATCAGGAGTACCCGGCGAACTTCAACCCGATTATCTGTAGCCACGGATCTTTCCTTCTACAACCTACAAAAATTGTAGGCCATTCGGTTTCTTTGGCAGTTCACAGATCCCAATGTCCCCCTTCACCCTTACCATAAAGAAACCGAATATTAAAAGTAGATCCCTCATGTCTGGTTCTCAACTCACCCTAAATTTAGTCGAGGGTTCCGTCTCGTTTCGGTTCTCTCCCGAAGCAGCGCGGGACTTGCAGGCGGCCATTAACGACCTGATGCAGCAGCTTAAAGCCGTGGCATCGAAAGCCACCCCTGGTGCCGGTTCAGGTAAACCCACCCCCCAGAAACCGATGGAATATCGGTCCACCGGGGATGTGTTTTTAGAAATTTTCTGCAATCCCAATATTTACCCCACTCCCTTTGCCGCCAAGGTGCTGATCACCCTGCGCGACGATCGCATTCGCCTGAGTACGGAAGCCGAACTCACCCGTCTGGTGGAGGATCTGAATCTGTATTTAGAACAGGTGGGTTAATCCGGTTAAGTCTGAACAGCCGATTGGGGAAAAAGTGGAAAACTCGCAAGGCGATCGCCTCCCGAGATTTCCCCAACCCGCCCTTACCCTTCCCTTTTGAACTCCTGGATTTTTAAACGCAGTAGATTCGATGCAAGTCGTTATTTTAGCGGGGGGTCTAGGCACTCGCCTCGCTGAACAAACCGAAGTTAAGCCTAAACCCTTGGTCGAAATTGGGGGCCGACCTATCCTTTGGCATATCATGAAACTCTATGCTCACTATGGGTTTAAGGAGTTTTTTGTGGCCTTGGGGTATAAAGGGGAAGCCATCAAGCGTTATTTCCTAGATTACTATCCTCTGAATGGAAATATGACCGTGAATCTAACCCAAGGGCAAGTTCATGTTCATAACAGTGAATCAGAAGATTGGACCGTGAATCTGATTGAAACCGGACTGGATACCCTCACCGGAGGACGAGTCAAGCGCTTACAGCCTTGGTTGAAAAATCAACCCTTTCTGGTGACTTACGGGGATGGGGTCAGTAATATTAATCTGCAAGAATTATGCGATTTTCATCGGTCTGAGGGACGACTGGCTACCTTGACTGCGGTGCGTCCTCCTGCCCGATTTGGGGGGATTATTTTTGAGGGAAATTTGGTGGCGAAATTCACAGAAAAACCCCAAATTGGCGAAGGCTGGATTAATGGAGGATTTCTGGTTTTAGAACCGGGGATTTTCGATTATTTAGAAGGGGATAAAACCAGTTTGGAAGCGGAAGGATTGGAACGATTAGCAGAAGCGGGTCAGTTAGCCGCTTATCGCCATGAAGGCTTTTGGCAATGTATGGATACGCTGCGGGATGTGCGGCTGTTAGAAAGTTTGTGGGAAGGGGGGAATCCACCTTGGAAAGTATGGGATTAAATGCAACGGGCGATTCTCGTTCCGAGACGCTGCGCGAACGCCGCTTTTGGCAGGATCGTCCGACTTTGATTTCAGGGGCCACCGGCCTGGTTGGGGGTTGGGTGGTCAAGCAATTACTGGACTTAGGCGCGGATGTGGTTTGTCTAGTTCGGGATTGGGTTCCTCAAAGTGAACTGGTCCGCAGTCAGGGGATTGAACAGGTCAAAATTGTTCGGGGGGATATTCAGGACCAAGCGCTCTTAGAACGGGCGATGGGAGAATATGAAATTGATACGGTGATTCATTTGGCTGCACAAACCATTGTGGCGATCGCCAACCGCAATCCCATCTCTACTTTTGAGGCGAATATTGCCGGTACTTGGTCGATTTTAGAAGCTTGCCGTCATAGTCCCACGGTGAAGCAAATTGTCCTCGCTTCATCGGATAAAGCCTACGGCGAAGCCCAGCAACTCCCGTATGATGAAGAGACTCCTTTAATCGGGCGTCATCCCTATGATGTCAGTAAATCCTGTGCGGATTTAATCGCCCAAGCCTATGCTAAAACCTATGATTTACCTGTAGCAATTACCCGATGTGGGAATTTCTACGGTGGCGGGGATTTGAATTGGAATCGCATTGTACCAGGAACAATTCGGGCAGTGTTACGAGGCGATCGGCCTATCATCCGTTCTGATGGTGAGTATATTCGAGATTACTTCTATGTAGAAGATGGTGCTGCTGCTTATATTCTCCTGGCCGAAGAACTCGCACACAACCGGGATTTACGGGGTCAAGCCTTTAATTTCTCCACGGAAACTCAAGTCACGGTGTTGGAATTGGTCGAGCAGATTTTAACCTTAATGGGGTCGGATTTAAAACCGGATATCCGAGGGGAAGCCAGTAATGAAATTCGCTATCAATATTTAAGTGCAGCTAAAGCAAAAAAGATGCTGAATTGGCATCCGTTATTTTCTATACATGAAGGATTAGAGCGCACGATTGATTGGTATAAAATATTTTTAGGAGTGGCCGGATGAGCCGTTTATTGAATCCCTGTCGTTCCTGTGGGGAAACAGGGTTACAATTGATTTTGTCCTTGGGGGAAACTCCTTTAGCAAATCGATTGCTGACCGCTGAACAACTTAGGGAGCCGGAACCGAAATATCCCCTAGATTTAGCCTTTTGTCCCCATTGTACATTAGTTCAGATTACCGAAACTGTGCCCCCTGAGCAACTGTTCCGGGAGTATGTTTATTTTTCTTCGTTTTCTGATACGGTGTTGGAAAATGCCAAAACGATTGCGACTCGATTAATAGGCGATCGCCACTTATCCACCGATAGTTTGGTCATAGAAATTGCCAGCAATGATGGCTATTTACTGCAGTATTATCAACAACAAGGGATTCCCGTCCTGGGTATCGAACCAGCAGTCAATATTGCCACCGTCGCCCAAACTCAGCGAGGAATTCCTACCCTCAGTGAGTTTTTTGGAGAAACCCTCGCCCAGCAACTCAAACAACAAGGAAAACAAGCGGACCTCATTCATGCTAATAACGTCCTCGCCCATGTCCCGGATTTGAACGGCTTTGTTGCTGGAATTAATATCCTTCTGAAAGAGCATGGCATGGCGGTAATTGAGGTACCTTACCTCAGAGAATTAATTGATGGCGTTGAATTTGATACCATCTATCATGAACACCTCTGTTACTTTTCTTTAACCGCCCTGGACTCCCTCTTTCAGCGACAGGGATTAAGGATTGTAGCAGTTGAACAACTCCCGATTCATGGGGGTTCATTGCGGATATTTGTACAGAAAGAATGCATCGGGTCAAATGGGCGATCGGCTGAAGTTATGGAGCTACTGGAAAACGAAAAAAATTGGGGCGTTAATCAGTTATACTTTTACCAGAGTTTTAGGCAAAAAGTCGAAGACTTGCGCCAGAATCTCCTCAACCTCCTGACAGACTTAAAAAACAAAAACCAACAGATTGCCGTTTATGGAGCCTCCGCTAAAGGCAGCACTTTACTCAACTATTTTGGAATCGATAAAAATCTCCTTGATTTTGTCGTGGACCGCAGTCAAATCAAGCAAGGTCAATACACACCCGGGACTCATTTACCCATTTATCCTCCCGACAAATTACTAGAAGTGATGCCCGATTATGTGCTACTTTTAACCTGGAATTTTGCCGAGGAAATTCTCCAACAACAAGCAGAATATAGGCGGCTTGGCGGTCACTTTATTGTGCCAATTCCTGAAGTAAAAATTTTGTGATGATCAATGGGGAGAAAAATAGAATAACTCCGATGATTTTTAAAGAAACCAACCTAGAGTGCGCATGGATTATTGAACCGGAACTATTAACCGACAACCGGGGATTTTTTGCTCGAACTTGGTGTCAGCGAGAATTTGAGGACCGAGGGCTAAATTCTGCTCTCGTTCAGTGTAATATTTCCTTTAACGCCAAGTCGGGAACCCTGCGCGGGATGCATTATCAAATCCCTCCTCATGGTGAAACCAAATTAGTCCGATGTACTCAGGGTGCAATTTATGATGTCATCATCGATCTGCGTCCTCAATCCCCCACATTTACCCAATGGGTGGGGATAGAACTAACCGCAAAGAATCACCGGATGCTTTACATCCCTGAAGGATTTGCTCATGGATTTCAAACCTTAGTTGAGCAAACTGAAGTATTTTATCAAATGTCAGAATTTTATCATCCAGAAAGTGCTATAGGGGTGCGATGGAATGATCCAGCCTTTGGGATAAAATGGCCGACTGCCAATTCGGTGATTATTTCGGACAAAGATAGTAGCTATGCAGATTTTGTGGGATGAAAAAAGTTTTAGTAACCGGAGGCACAGGATTTATCGGCCAACATTCTTTACCCTTATTATTCGACAAAGGGTATGAGGTTCATGCCGTTTCTTCTCAACCCATTAATTCATCTAATCCAGAAGTGCATTGGCATCAAGCTAATCTGTTAGAACCGGCAGAGGTATCCCGGTTAATGTTTCAAGTTAAACCCAGCCATTTATTGCATTTTGCTTGGTTTGCGATACCGGGAAAATACTGGACTGCTTTAGAAAATTTTCAGTGGGTACAAGGGAGTTTAAGTTTATTACAAGAATTTGCTCAATATGGAGGACAGCGAGTGGTGATGGCGGGGACCTGTGCCGAGTATAATTGGGACTATGGATATTGTTCCGAAAAGGTAACTCCGTTAGACCCTAAAACTTTGTATGGACGGTGTAAAAACTCCCTTCAGAGTCTGCTGGATGCTTATGCAGGACAAACGGGAATCAGTAGTGCCTGGGGACGAATATTTTTTGCTTATGGACCCCATGAATATGGCGATCGCCTCGTCCCCTCCGTCATTCGTTCCCTGTTGCAAGGAAAAACTGCACCTTGTTCTCATGGAAACCAAATTCGAGATTTTCTGTATGTTAAAGATGTAGCCGATGCCTTTGTTAGCTTGTTAGAGAGTCCCGTTTCCGGTCCAATTAATATTGCATCCGGTCAACCCGTTCCCTTAAAGGATATAATCTACCAGGTTGCAGAAATCCTGAATGGGTCAGAGTTGATTGAACTCGGAGTTATTCCCACTTCTGCCACCGAACCCCCCCTAGTGATGGGGGATATAGGTCGGTTAAAGGATGAGCTATGTTGGCAACCCCAATTTAGTTTAAATCAGGGATTAAATGAAACAATCACCTGGTGGAAAAATCAGACAGATGCATATAAAAATTGAAACTTATGAAATTGATAATCGATACAGACACCCAACAACTCATCCAAGAAATTGACGGAAACCAGGTTTGTTTGAATTTGTATTCTAAACAAGCCTTTGAACTCATTTCCCAACAATGGGTCAAAGTGGGATGGAATCAAAAATATCCCTATATTTTTAGCTGGCTGGGAAGACCAATTATCCAACTCCCGGAGGATATGATCCGCATTCAAGAAGCGATCTATCGAGTGCAACCGGATGTGATTATAGAAACCGGGGTCGCTCATGGGGGATCGTTAATTTATTATGCCAGTTTGTGTAAAGCGATCGCTAAAGGGAGAGTGATTGGGATTGACATTGAGATTCGACCCCAGAACCGCAAGGCGATCGAATCTCACGAACTGTTCCCTTACATAACCTTAGTAGAAGGTAACTCCATAGAACCGGAACTTGTCCGTCAGGTTAAATCGATGGTCAAACCGGCAGAGACGGTGATGGTTATTCTCGATTCTTGCCATACCAAAGCGCACGTTTTAGCAGAGTTAGAAGCCTACGGAGACTTAGTAACCCCCAGGTCTTATCTCGTGGCAACGGATGGAATTATGAAAGAGTTGAGTGATGTACCTATGGGTCAAGCCGACTGGAGTTTTGATAATCCAACAGCGGCAGCAGCAGAATTTGCTCAACAGCATCCTGAGTTTATCTTAAAACAACCAGGATGGCCGTTTAATGAAAGTGAATTAACGGAAAATGTTACCCATTGGCCCGGTGCTTGGTTGCAGAGAAAGGAATCAATTTAAAGAAGCTATACTAGAGGAGTTTGATGAACAATCATTCACCCTGACTGAGTAGAAGAAGGCGATGACAAGATAGTGATTGAAGAGATGGCCTAAGCTATCTATCCGATGGACGGATTCAAAGAAAAAGGTCGAGAATTTGGGGGCAATGGGTGTCTTGATCCTTGAGTATTTCGCAACTGTAATGACGTCCGCCGGTGGTATGCTAGTTACCGACCGAGAGGAAATTAGATGGGCAAGTTTGAGGAGGGGGCGATCGCGCCTGGGTTCCCGGGGATAAGTTATTGGATAACAGGGAGGTGGGTTGGAAATCTAAAATCTGCAAGATCTACGCAGTCCAGAATCTGGCACAATCGGAACGGATCCAAGTCTAGTTTTAAAGTAAGCCATCCCTCTTCTTCTGTACAGTATTTATAAGGGGAGAGGAAGTGATAAAATTAATTGCTCGTAAATCCTGATTCTTTGGAGTGAACTCTTATGTCCAGTAAATTCTCGGTAATTATCCCCACCCGTCAACGACATAATACCCTCCAGTATGCGATTCAAAGTGTACTCAATCAAACTTATCAAGATTTTGAAGTAGTTGTAATGGATAATTACAGCACTCCAGAAACCCGAGAAGTCGTAGATTCATTTAACAATTCTAAAATCAAATATTATCGTGCGCCTCAGCGCCTTTCCATGTCGGACAATTGGGAACTGGGCTTATCTCATGCGACGGGAGAATATGTCATTATTATCGGAGATGATGATGGTTTACTACCAGATGGGTTAGAAATAGGCTACAAACTTCTCGACCAATATAAAATCAATCAAGTGACCTGGTTTAGACATCCTTACTATTGGCCCAATGCCATTCAAACCTGGGAACAAAATCGGTTGCATATTCTTTTAAATAAAAACTGCCTGGTAGCCAATTCAAAAGAGCAACTCAAATTATTTTATCAAGGCAAAACAACTTATGAGTTTTTGCCGATGCTCTATAATTCCTTTATTCATAGAGATATTATAAAAAAAATTAGAGAAAAGCAAGAAGACGGGAGATACTTTTTACCTACTTGTTTATGTCCAGATATTTATTCAGGGATAGTCAATGCCTACTTTACCGAAAGTTACTTATATACTGAAAGACCTCTTTCGATATCAGGAATTTCTGGGCATAGCACCGGAATTTCTTTTGCTTTTCCTGGTTTGAATTCTCAGCCTGCCCAAGAATTCGTGGTCGAGCAGCAAAGCAAAAATCATCAATTCATTCATAGAGATTTAGTCCCTTCCAAAAATTCAGTGATTGTCATCGCCAGCGACCAACTCACGATTAAAGATTTTTTCTTTAAAAATGAGCCTCATTATCAATTAAATATTGAGGCGCTATTAAGTAGATTAATATCGCAAATTAATAACAATCCGCAAGAGTATGAACAGTCCCTAGCGGAAATCCATCAGTTAGCTCAAAAATGGAATATTAATTTAAGTCAATTTAAAATTCCTCCCAAGGCAGAACCCCTTAAGCAGAGTTATGAAGGATATGTCCGGAATCGGGAAGGTGGACTAATGGCTTTAGTGGTGGATTGCCAAAAATTAGATATTTCGACGGTGGATCAGGCGGCATTACTTTGTAGCAAAATCATTAATGAAGAAATTCCCTATAAAAATCATCGGGGGGAATACTATATTGACCCCAATTTAGTTAAATCCTCGATGGCACGAGGGGAAACAACGCGGCGAAATAGCGGGGAGGAAGCGACTATGGATTTACAGAATTTTAACCGGGAAAAGCTGGTGCAAGCGATCGCATCTTTGCAAGTTAAGCAAAGAGTTTATGCCATTCTGACCCAATTAACCAGCGATCGCTGGATGCAAAGCGATTTAGAAAGATATGCAGACCCCTCACAAACTAACGCCGGTTGGTTTGATTCTATTTCATTTTTAAACTGGTACGCTCACAACTTTAAGCCCAAACATTACCTAGAAGTGGGAGTTCGACGGGGGCGATCGCTCGCTCAAGTCTTAGCGGAATCCCCTCAAACTCAAGCTTATGGATTCGACCTCTGGATTGATAATTATGCAGGAGTGGCTAATCCGGGTCCTGATTTTGTATGCAGTGAACTCAGGAAGTTAGGAATCCAAAATCTACCCACCTTAATTAGTGGTAACTCTCACCAAACCCTCCCTAATTTTTTTGCCGACCCCCGTCAGATTCAAGAATTTGACCTGATTAATATTGATGGAGATCACAGCTATAGTGGAGCCAAAGAGGATTTAGAAATTGCCTTTGCTCATTTGGCTACGGGTGGGGCGTTAATGTTTGATGATATCACTCATCCCGCTCATCCAGAATTACGCGAGCTTTGGGATGAATATCGCGAAAAATTTAAAGATTATCTCTTCATTGAGGATGCCTTCGGGACCGGAACTGGAGTGGCATTTAAGCCCCCATTCACCCAATTATCAACAGGGATAGACTCCGTAAGCCAGAATGAGACGCCTCCAAACCCCTCGGAATTGGCTTCATTACCCATCCATTTCTTTACCATTGTTCTGAATGGCGAACCCTTCATTCGCTACCATATCGAGGTCTTTAAAAACCTCCCTTTCCAATGGCATTGGCATATCGTTGAAGGAGTTGCTGACTTAAAACAGGATACGGCCTGGAGTTTGAGGTCCGGAGGGAAAATTGAGGATGAAATGCATCGTCAGGGACGCAGCAAAGACGGGACTACCGAATATCTAAATCAACTGGCGCGACTTTATCCCCAGCAGGTTACCCTTTATCAGAAACCGGAAGGGGTATTCTGGGATGGCAAACGGGAAATGGTGAATGCACCCTTAGCGAATATCCAAGAAGAATGTCTACTGTGGCAAGTCGATGTGGATGAATTATGGACAGTCGAGCAGATTGCCACAGCGAGACAAATGTTTATCAAAAATCCTGAAAAAACCGCCGCATTTTATTGGTGCTGGTACTTTGTTGGAGATAATCTCGCGATCGCCACTCGCAATTGCTACACCCAGAATCCGCAGCAAGAGTGGTTGAGAAGTTGGCGCTTTAAACCGGGAATGCGGTGGTTGAGTCACGAACCCCCGAGATTAGCAGAACCCTTAGCCAATGGAGAATGGCGTGATGTGGGTCGGGTTAATCCCTTTCGCCATGAAGAAACAGAACAACAAAATTTGGTATTCCAACATTTTGCTTATGTCACCATTGACCAGCTATGTTTTAAAGAAAAATATTACGGCTATCCCAATGCCTTGAATAACTGGATCGAACTCCAAAAACAAACCCAATTTCCTTTGCGCTTACGAGACTATTTTTCCTGGGTACAGGATGATACAATCGTCAACAAGGCAACGGACCTCGGGATTGTTCCCCTTGCCAAACCGACAGTACAGTTTGTCCCCGGCGATCGCAGCCTAGGAAATACCCCGACACAGACCCCACGAAATTTTCCCTTTATCCTGATAGATGGAGTCTTCTACCAAATCAACAACACCGGCATCGCTCGCGTCTGGACTTCGCTCTTGCAAGAATGGGTGAAAACGGGATTTGCCAAACAACTCTTATTCTTAGATCGCGCTGGCACAGCCCCGCGAATTCCGGGCATCAAATATCTCTGCATTCCCACTTATGATTACCATAATACCGAGGCCGATCGCCTCTTGTTGCAGGACATTTGTGATGAAGAAGGTGCGGATATCTTCATCTCCACTTATTACACTACCCCCATCTCCACGCCCTCGGTGTTCATGGCCTATGACATGATCCCCGAACGGTATTCAACCAATCTGAATTCCCCCATGTGGCGGGAAAAACATCACGGCATCCGTCAGGGTTCCGCCTATCTGACTATTTCTGAACAAACCGCCCGGGATTTGGTTGAATTTTTCCCAGAAATTCCGCGCGATCGCGTCACTGTTGCCCCTTGCGGCATCCAGCCGGAATTTAGACCGACCACTCCGGCAGAAGTTACCGCATTTAAAGCCAAATACCGCCTCTCAAAACCTTATTTCCTCTGGGTCGGTAGCCGCACTAATATCAATCAGTACAAAAATGCCATCTTATTCTTCCAGGCATTTGCTCAACTCCCAAACCGCCAAGCATTCGATATTCTCTGTGTCGGTGGAGAAGCCCAATTAGAGCCAGAATTTCAAACTTATGTCACCGATACAACCGTCCATTTTTTGAAATTGAGTGACTCAGAATTGCGACTGGCTTATTCCGGTGCCACTGCCCTAATTTACACCTCTAAATATGAAGGCTTTGGCTTGCCCGTCCTAGAAGCAATGGCTTGTGGATGCCCGGTGATTACTTGTCCCAATGGTGCGATTCCCGAAGTCGGCGGCTCAGGGGTTATGTATGTTCAAGACCATGACATTTCTGGTCTGGTGAAGGCTATGCAGGAGATTCAAAAACCTGAAGTTCGCAATCCTTTAATTGCCGCCGGATTGGAACGCCCTCGCCAATTTTCCTGGGAAAAAATGGCAGAAATTGTCCGTTCCACCCTCGTGAAGACCGCACAAAACCCCCGCAAAGCGGCGATCGCCACTCCTGCTTCCCCCACCCCTGTAGAACCCGGTACTTTAACGCATCTCCAGCAAACCCGCCAACAACTGGCCCAACAATGGTTAAATACCCCCGAAGAACAATTACAATCCGCCTATTTAGGTGAACTGGGAACCGCCCATAAAGCCCTGCTAGAGAGCGGCATCAAACATCATGCCCTAACTCCCTCCGAACAAGGAGTCATCCGCCAACTTTCGGAGGGAATTGCCCAGGGATTTGATGCACCCAATGCGCTGCAATCCTTCATTGCTGCTACTCTCTATTGCTATCCCCATCAACTCCAGATTCCCTACACCAATGCACCGATTCCCAAATGGTTCGCCCAGGATTATCTCAAGTTTATGTTTGCCAGTCCTACCCTGTTCCATGAACTTGGAGAAGTCGCACAATATTATCGCTATTTCCAAGGTTGGGTAGAATATGTCCATCAGAAAATCTTCAGCAATCCTGACTCACCCCTCTGGCAAAGCGTCGCCGAGTTTTTCACCCAGGGAAATGCCAACTTTGCCCCCCTGTATTTCACCCGTGCTAACCTAAAATCTGTCTACAGTCAACGAGCGGAGATTATTGAATTTGCACTCAAAAATCGGCAATTCCCAGTGGATTATGTCTTCTCCCCCCGTTCAGCAAATCGCCCCAAGATTCGCCTGGGAATTTTGAGAGACCATTTCAAGCCAGCAACGGAAACTTTGGCAACTTTGCCAGTTTTTGAACATCTCGATCGCCAGCAGTTTGAGATTGTTCTCTATGCCAATCAGGTCAATGGCAGTCAACTTGAATGGTATTGTCAGAGTCGGGCCGATCGCCTCGTGAAACTGCCCGAAACCCTCTCAGAACAAGTCCAAACCCTCCGCAATGATGACTTAGATATCCTGTTCATCGGCACCAATATTACCGAACTCAATCATTCCTTAACCGCCCTCGCCCAACACCGACTCGCCCGAGTCCAAGTCACCTCCATTGCCTCCCCGGTGACCACCGGCATCCGCAATATCGATTACTATATTGCCGGGAATTTAACTGCACCGACTAACACCAGCAGTGAACAATACCGCGAGAAACTGGTCAATATAGAAGGGTCTGGTTTATGTTTCCGGTTCCCTTTACCTGAACCCGCCTCCACCGTCAATCCGACTCGGGCAAGCTGGGGTGCAACAGAGCAAACCGTGGTGTTTATGTCTGGGGCGAATTTCTACAAAATTATTCCCGAACTCACCGAAACTTGGGCCAAAATTCTCGCCGTCGTTCCCCATTCTATTTTGGTCTTATATCCCTTTGGTCCAGCCTGGAATTCCACTTATCCGGCGATGCCGTTTTTGGAACGACTCCACCGAATTTTTACCCAACATGGCATTGATAAACGGCGGTTAATTCTGATTAATACTCTACCGAGTCCATCGGATATTAAAGAATGCGTCAAACTCGCCGATGTTTATTTAGACTCCTATCCCTATAGTGGGGCAACTTCTTTGCTGGATCCGTTACAACTGGGAATTCCGGCGATCGCCTGGGAAGATAATAGCTTAAGGTCCCGCCAAGCTTCTGCACTCCTGCGGGAAATCCACCTAAGTGATTTAATCGCCCAGGACGAACCGGGTTATATCCAATTAGCGATTAAACTCGCAACCAATCCTCAATTCCGTCACCACTATCGCCAGCAAATCCAGCAACAAATGCAGCAAAATCCGCCCTTTTTAGATAGTGCTGCTTACGGCCAGAAAATGGGGCATTTGTTTGAGCAATTGGTTCAAGGGGGACAGACTTCTGGTGCAATGGCGAGTGCAAAACCCACCCAAAGTCCGTCTCAACCCGTCTCTGTTTCTCAGGAATTTCTCAATCGCCTGATTGGTTGTGCCAATCTGTATTATATTGACCCGTCTGATGAATCCATTCAACGGGAATTGCTTCAACTGCGGCGAGAATTTGCTGAGTTGTGGTTGCAAATCCCCAGCGATCGCCTGCACGAATGCTATACGCAGGAACTCGGCAAAGCACACCAAAGTGTTCTCAACAGTGGCATTCAAAATCAGCCCTTACCCGAGACAGAACAGCGCTTTGTGCAGGAGTTAAAGACTAAACTGGTCCCCGGACTAGATGCGCCTTTGGGGATGAATGCAGTCCTAGCTTTGCTGTTATACCAACAGCGCGATCGCCTCCCCCTCTCCAACCAACCTTTACCGGATTGGGTGAATGGTTAATCGGAATTAATCCTCCCCCAGTATAGAAACCGGGTTTCTGCAAAAATTGTTACCTTTTCATCATAAACTGATGAAAGAAACCCGGTTTCTCAACCCCTGCTAACCGACAAGAAACCGGGTTTCTGCAAAAATTGTTGCCTTTTTACCATCAATTGATGAAAGAAACCCGGTTTCTGACTACCCCTCTGCGCCGATTACATCCAATCTTCGCTATCACTATCTTGCGCTCTATAAACTCGACCTTTCCTGTGAATTTCGCGGGTTTTTTCAAACAAATCCTCTTCAGTCATATTCCAACGGGATAACACTTTGTCAATGTCACTCCAGACATCCCGCGACCCTGGAAATCCTCGATAGCGAATTCGCAATCGAGCTAATTCCGCCAGATTATATTCGGTCATATCTCCGGCTAAAATTTTGTCCAGAGTCTCGCGATCCTTACGAGCTTGGGGATGTTGTTGTTCCTGTTTGATTTCAGACATAATTCTGGAAATCCTCCTTTATTAATTTAATGGATACGAACTTGCTGTTTTTTTAGGGCTTCAAAAATTTCATACATATCTTGAGCAAATTTAGCCGGATTCCACAACGGAGATAGGTGTTTGGGTTGCTTAGACCGGATTAATTGATGGCGAATGTCTTGGCGAACTTTCAACTCCTGACCCAAGCGAACTCCCCACTGGATATACTCGTTCCAACTCCAGGCAATTCCACTTTCAATGCCTAGGGTGTTAAGAAAAGAATATCCCATCCGCGCCAAACAAAGTTCTCCCACTCGGGTGACAAGGGGCAGGTTAAACCACAAGGCTTCTAGGGTATGAGTGCCGCCATTGTAAGGATAGGAATCTAATAAAATATCCGCACATTCGTAGATAGTCCGGTGCTGTTCCTCGGTTTTGCTTCGGGATATTAAGATAACCCGACTGCTGGCTACTCCCAACTCAGCACAGGCTTGTTGATAGAGTTCCAAAATCGCCGATCGCTCTCCTTCACCTTTATGAATTAACACGCTATTGGGGACCTGTTTAAGGATTGTAATTTGGGCTAAAACCAACTCCCGATTCAGTTTTTTACCCGGGGCCACACAGAGGTAAGCAATCTGTTTCCAACTGATTCCTAGGCTCAAGCGCACCACTTCTCGCTCGACGGATTGACGCTTAAATCCAGAAACCGCCACAAAGGAATCGGGCATTCGGATTAACTGCTCAATGTAATCGGCTTCAATGCCGGGGGGATGGGTGTGCCGATCGCCTAAAAAGTAATGGGCTGAAGATAAAAAAGGCGCGTCAAATCCCAGCCAAGAGAGGCAAATTGGGGCAGGTTGACCATACAAAATTTCTAACTGCTCATAACAGGTGACTGAATCTAAGTCTATTAAAATATCAATCTGGTCCTGGCGAATTTTTTCAATAATCTCTAATTTCGCCGTTTCATAATTAGCACTTTGCGGTTGATAAAATTGGGTGGCTAGGTTTTTAAACTCTTGGGTTTTATCATCCGTCCCTTGATATTGAGTCACATAAAGATAGATCTCAGCCGATAGGGCCGATAACTCGCGCAGAATATCTGCACTACACCATCCGATAGAATGGCGGCGGAAATGAGGAGAGAGGAAGCCGATTTTTAGATGGGGGAGAGTGGGGGGATGGGGGGGATGGGGAGAGGAGATTGGTTGTTGGTTGAGGCGGGCTTGATTTTTAGATGCGAGGCGTTTCGCCAAGGTTAGATTGGCCCTAGCATCATCGCGCAGATGGGGTTGAGAAAACATCAGGCGAGAATAAAGCAAGGCGATCGAGTCGAGGTCTAGGCGATCCAGGTCAGACTGAATCTGTGTTTCTAGGGTAAGAAAGGTTTCCAGAGCTAAATCGCTGTATCCCCCATGTAAACACAAGGAGAGATGGGGGAGGGCAGCCAACAGTCTAGTGGGGCCTTGAGCAAGGCTTAAATAGTCTTCAGCCGCTTGTCGCAGGGAGTCAAAATCGATGCCGAAGGGGTCTCGGGAGCGAATCAGATAGAACAAGGCATGGTGTGCTGAGATTAAGTTGGGATCGAGGCCGATCGCCTGAAGAAAGCAGTCCACGACCTCTTGCCATGCTGATCCACTGAGATTTTTATGCTGATGCCCTTGTTGTAGAAGGGCTTGACCTAAATTGTAATGAATCCCTGCTAACTGGGGGCTGAGGGATTGGGCAGTTTTCAGGGCCGCAATCCCGCGATCTAAGGCTCCCTGGTGGATCAGGGCGTTGCCGAGATTGGAATGCGCTTGGGAGAAGTTGGGTTCGAGGGCGATCGCCTGTTGGTAGTGGTGAATCGCCTCCTCAACTCGGGCCTGGGTTAAGAGGGTATTTCCGATGGTTAAATGCCGTTCTGCGTTTCCCATAGACGGTTCCAGCCGTAAGGCATCTTGCCAGGACTCTAGGGCCTCCTCGAACCGGCCTAGATCCTGATAGAGCCTCCCCAGGTTCCAGTGAATACCGGCTTGGGAGGGTTCCAGGGAGAGGGCTTTTTGATAGCAGGCGACTGCGCGTTCCGACTCCCCCCAGTGATAGTAGAGGCTGCCCAAATTCGCATGAGCCGCAGCAAACTCGGGCAGGATCAGCACCGCCTGTTGATAAGCGCGCTCCGCTGCGGCCCATTTTTGTTGGGATTGGAGGATATTACCCAGGGTCTTGTAAGCCTCTGCGGATTGAGGGGCCAGTTTGAGAGCCCCTTGACAGTGGGCGATCGCCTCAGTTAGTTGGCCCTGCCGCCAATAGAGGTCCCCCAGTTGACAATAAGCCTCCACCGCATCCGGGTTAAAGTTTAGGGCTTCTTGATAAAGGGCGATCGCTTCGGACCACTGACCCTTTGCTCTCAACTGATGGCCTCGCTGGAGCCAAACCCCAGATTTTTCCAGATCACTCACTGACATCGCCTTGATCCCCACCGATTTTCGGTCTTGACTCCCATAGCAATCCTAAATCAAAACTGCTCCCTGCCTCTACTTTGCCTTATGCAATGCAAGGGATAGTATCCTCTGGGTCTAAAGCAACAATTACAACTTCGTAATAATTAGCCGAAATTTATCCTATTTATAGCAATTCTCTATAGAACCCCTTCGGGGATCGTATAGAAGATTACAATAAAATCCCCTTCCGTAGGCTTTGCGCTCTTTTTAGAATCCGAGTAGAGATCAAAAAGGGTGGAGCGGTTAAACCGCTCCAGTTGAAACAATTAATAGAGAGAAAACAGATTTCGGGTCTGTTTAATCAATAATGTAGAGACGAGAGATTTGGGTTTTCTAAATCAAGCGCAGGGAATGGCCCCTAGGAGCAGAGCTGTCCAGCTTTGATGGTGTTGGGAGAAAAGAGGCGATCGCTTCTGGGACCCCGGGTTCCCTCACCCACCCGTCCCTGAATCCTTCCTACCTCCTTTAACCCGAGGATTGCAGGTCACAGCGATGATTTTCACTGGGTTCCCCCTATCTAGGGTTGGCCGACTGGCCCCCTATTTGATAAACTTTCCTGGGATCTGCCGGGTCCGAAAAAGAAAACGCAGAATAGAGGAATAAGAGCTGCCTGGGTAAGCATTTTGAGCCATTTTAAGGAAAGGGAACTCTCGGATTGGTATCATAGTCGTGCACCCCAGCATTGTCAAGCTAAAATCAATGAGCCATGCTAATCGGTCACAGTTGGAACAGCTAAAATTTTGCCATCTTGCCAGACTAGACATTAGCACCCAATTGGGCTAGACTTGCTGCTGACAGAAAGTCCAGACGACTCAACCAAAGTCAAGGGTTTCCTAGGTTAGCTGCCTGAGCAGACTTGACAAGGACGACACGAAACAGATGAGGAGTGAGAAACTGAATGGTTAGAATACTCGATACAAACCCGTTAAATCCGAACGATACCCTAGATTTATTTGCGTTTGGCCTAGGCGCAGATACGGTTCTGGGCAAAACGGGAACCGATTTTATTACCAGCGATAGCGTCGGTGGGAGTTTCATTTTTGGGAATACGGAAAATGATTCCCTGACCTCTAGCGGCCCGGGAGACACCCTTTATGGGGGTAAAGACGATGACTTTTTGGTGAGCAAAGCCGGAGGAAGCGTCTTCTTTGGCGACTTAGGCCAAGACCGGTTTGAAGCCCGGGGAGATAATCACAGAGGTGCCGACACGGTTTACGGTGGCACCAACAACCAATCCGAGAACCGAGAAGAAGACGGCGACGATATTTTCAACTTTGGTAACGGTCGTGGGGGCAACCTCGCCTTTGGAAATGGCGGCGATGACTTCATCAGTGGCTCCGGCTTCGGTGCAGATACCCTCTACGGTGGTATTGGCGACGATACCATCCAGGTGATTGAAATCGCTGGGGATGGCTCGGGTGCCTCAGGTGGTGGCGCAGCCTTCGTTCCGGATACCGTTGCTGGCATTGGCTTCATTCCTCCGTCCACATCTGGCGGTGGATCCGGTGCAGGAGTGGGCGTCGTTCTCGAAGCAGGCGTACCTATTCCCAGAAACCCCGGACGCAACTATCTCAGCGGTGACAAAGGCAACGACGTTATCTTTGGGATTGGCGATCGTGACAGTCTGATTGGGGGTGAAGGAAACGACTCCCTCTTCATGCTCAGTGCCAAAGCTACCGGAGAACTCGGGTTATCTCCCGACGGGCAGAACACCGTAGTCGGTGCGCGACGCGAACTCGCAGGCTTCCCTCGCAACAACTTGTTAGATGGCGGGACCGGGAGCGATTACATCTACTCCTACGGCGGCGATCGCGGACGCCAGACCATGACCGGGGCCGAGGGGGATGATTCCCTGTTCAACCGAGGCAGTCAGGTCCTGGTGTTTGGTAATACTGGCGTAGACTACTTAGAAACCACCGGGTTCACTCGGAGTACCTTATATGGTGGACAAGATAATGACACCGTGGTTTCCGGTTTCTCCCTGGTGACGGGTAGCACCGCAACCGTGGGTGGCGGCACCAACCTCCTGTATGGAGATAAAGGCAACGACACGATGCTCAGTACCGGTGTCCGCGATACCTTATATGGTGGCAACATCGAAGACAACGACACGATCGCCGGAAACAATCTGGACCGCTTATCCCTCGGTGGAGCTTCCAGCATTGGCTTTGGTAACCAAGGTAACGACACCCTGATTGGTGCAGCAGGCTTCGTGTCTCTGTACGGTGGTCAAGATAACGATTTCATCACCGCATCGGGAGCCAATTCCTATCTGTCTGGGGACAAAGGGCTTGATACCCTGGTCCTTGGATTGACTGCCACAAACAGCACCTTAATCGGTGGCGAAGGCAATGACTCCCTCTATGCCCGGAACGGTGGCGGTAAAAATCTGCTGATGGCCGTCTCCGGCGATAACGTGCTGGTTGCGGGTAAATCTGATGACACCCTGATGGGCGGTACCGGGAAGGACTTCCTCGTGGGGAGTGTAGATGCAGATACCCTGCGAGCAGATAGTGCGGAGATTGATACCCTGGAAGGGTTCAAAGGGGCTGACAGCCTGATTGGAACTGTAGGAGCAACCGATGGCTTCCTCTATGCCAGTTTTGAAGATGGTGGTGGTATTGGTGCTACCGGAGACACGATTACTACCTTCGAGAAAGGTACCGATAAGCTGTACCTGAGTCGTTCGGGCTTCGCGTTTGTCCCTGAAGCTGCTTCCGGACTGCGGACTGGTATTGACTTCTTCTCCGTCGGAACGAATGAGACTTACAGTGGTACATTCACGACCATTGCCAGCGGTCAGCAGACTCCTGCGATCATCTTTGATGCTCAGGATCAAGGTGGCTTCTTGCTCTGGGATTTCTCTGGCGCTCAACCAGCCGGCGCTGGTGCCACCCTTGATATTGTTACCCTTGCCGTTGTGGCAACCGGAACAATCACCCGTGACGATATCGTGATTTTCTAAATTTCAGTTAACTGAATCCAACAAAAAGAGCTAGAGATCAAAATCTCTAGCTCTTTTTGTTAGGGGATAGACTTTGCTCGCGGATAAATTGATACTAAATCCGGATTCCGTAGGAACTGTTCATTCTATCCTGGGGAGATATTAATGCCTCGACCGATTAGGTTGAGAAAGGCAGTGCCAAAGTGCTGAATCTCCAGGAAACTAGCATAAGTCGGCGCCGGTTTATAGATTCTAAACGTTCGCATGATGCCGAGAGTGGCGACACTTTCCAAGGGGCCGATAAAACTGGTATCGCGGTCTAAAAAATAAGGCTGAGACGCCCAATAAGCCATCTGTTTGGCATTCAGAAAAAAGCATCCCGAATGAGGATTGAGCGATCGTTGGAAGACTACAGGTTGCTCCATGATATTGCCCTTCAACTCTGGGCGGTCCTCCACCTTCTGAAACTGGGCCGTTGCTCTGGGTAATAAATCCCCATCAATATAGACCTTACCTACCCGACCCGGAGGCGAAATTTCATAGCGATTGGGTTGCAACAGATTCAAATCCCCTGCTTGGGAGGAAAACCAGTTTAATTTAATAAAAAACCAGGGGTCATGGAGGATGAGGTCATCTTCCAAATAGCAATAATAATCATAGCGACCCAAACTATCCCGCAATAGGGCGTGACATTCAAACCCCAGCATCAAGGGTTCCGCTTGGGTGGCGTGATGGTGGTAAATCTGATGGGGAACGGGCAACTTGTCTAAAACATGGTGGTTTTGTGTGGTACAAATCACGATGTCAAGATCCACGGATTGACCCTGATTCGCCGGGACTGCCAGAGATTTAGCGATATCCAGCACCCCTTGATATTTCCCTAAAATTGCGCCCAAGTGGGTTAAAGACTGACTCAATGCCACAATCCGCGATCGCGGGTCTTTGCTGAGAGAACCATGTTTCCCTCCGCCATCGGGATTGAAATAATGCGCGATCGTGACCAGTATTTTCATAGATGTAAATTGAGATGGGGGAGATGGGGTGGATGGGGGAGATGGGGGATTTGCCTCAGATTAATTCCACTTCCGGTCCCCTCCCCTTGGCAAGGGGAGGGTTAGGGTGGGGTCCTCTTGACGTAGCCAAGCCACGTCAGGAAGAATGAGTGAGTTGAGGGTTCTCGTGATGTGATAAAGCCACCTCACGAAGAAAGAGGTTGGACCCGTCTAAATACAGGGGCGATCGCCTCATGAGAGTGACGCGCAGTCGCCGATCGCCCAAGAAGAACCCCACCCTAACCCTCCCCTTGCCAAGGGGAGGGGACCGGAGGTGCTCTTAAGCGTAAAAAACTTCCTCATGTGGCGCGATTGCCTCATGAGAGTGACGCGCAGTCGCCGATCGCCCAAGAAGAACCCCACCCTAACCCTCCCCTTGCCAAGGGGAGGCGACCGGAGGTGCTCTTAAGCGTAAAAAACTTCCTCATGTAAGGGTTAAAACCCCCAGCGGTTGGTGCCACCCACAGGTTTTTAACCCCCGCCGGGTGTTGCATCAAACAACTCCGGTAACCGATCGCGCAATTCCTGATTCAACTGGGGGAGGCGATCGCGCAGGGACAAATACCATTGGTGACGTTCCCGATAATGCTGAGAGAGTAAGCGATTTTCGGCCACCCACTGATAAGCATTCTGCCCTAAACCCCTCCGCAAATCCAGGTCCAGGATTAAAGATTCCAACTTTTTACCAAACTCCCCCTCAGATCGATAAATTAACCCCGTTTCTCCCTCAATAATCGTGTTCTCATAAACCGTTGGACTTGCCACCACGGCCACCCCATGACCGGCACATTCCAGAAACTTTAAATCTGACTTCATACTATTAATCCGAGTCGGCGTCAAAGGCAGCAGTGCCACATCACAGCTATGCAACACCTCCTGATAGGTTTCATAAGGAGAAAAGGGTAAAAACTCTTTATGCTTGACCTGCAACTGCTCAAAAAACTGGCGATCGTGCAACACTTTCACTCGGACCTGTTTCTGATATTTTTTCAAAACCCGATTTAATTCCGGCATAATCGGTTGCCAATCCGCCTCGCGATTGAGCGCCCCGAAAAAGATAGTACAAGTCGGGTCGTCAGAATAGGTTCGTTTCGGCGGTAAATAGCCCAATTGATTTTTAAATACGGCCACATTCGGATTGTATTGGCGTAAAAAATTAGCTAAGGGTTCCGTAGAAGTTTGCACGCCGTGACAACCGCGATAACTCAAAAACAAATTCTTTTCATATTCTGGACGCCGCAGGGGATCATCATCAATTTCCGCTATAATTAAATAGCCTAATTGCAACAGTTGTTTGAGTTTAACCACATCTTCGGGATAGTCCATAATGGTGCGCTGCCAGATAAAGACCTTTTCCTCTTGAGGGAGTGCAGCATTCACATTGGCCGATCGCACCTCCGAGAGGGTTCGCACCCCGGGAATTGTCGCACTGAGGCGATCGGGTTCCAACACCCGAGGGCGATCGCATCCCGTCGGGGCCATAATAATTGTCTGAATTAATAACCGTCTCGGCGGCACTTCTGACTTAATTCCTCTCACCACATATTGAATCGCGCCTGTTTGAGTTTCAAACGTTTTCGGGTCAATTCCTAACCCTTGGACCACCGGTGCCATTAACTGCTGGAACTGTTGAAAAGCCGGAGGTTTTCGTCCGCGAGTTTGAATTTCATAACTTTGTAAACCCGCTTGAAGGAATAATTTTTTCACCTCATCTAACGTAAAAAACCGTAAATGAGTGCGATCGAGTAACCCTTGGTCCTGATACTCCCAACTCCCGCGCAACAAATTAACAATCGCCGTCCAATGTTGAATATTTGGAATACAAGCCAAAACTTGACCCTCATCCTTCAACCATTTCACTTGATGCTGGAGAACCGCCCAAGGATCAACCAAATGTTCCAACACATCTCCATACACCAAACAATCCACCGACCCAGGCTCAAACTGTAACCGCTCATCCTCCAAATCCTCGACATTCGCAACAATTACCTCATCCAACCGTTGCGCCGCCACCGCTGCCGCTTCTTGATTAATTTCTACCCCAATATAACGGCCATGAGGATTAATCCGCTTATATTGCGCCCCCATCGCCCCTGCACCACAACCCACCTCAATAATCACCGCCGCATCTGCCGGTAAAACCTTCAACAAATCTGGATTCACCCGGTCATAATAATCAAAATCAGTCATAAACTCATCAATCCCTTTTCTCTATAAATCTCTTCCGTGAAAATCCGTGTAATCCGTGGTTCATCCCTCCCCCTCCCACCTCACCAACTGACCAATTTTGTCACTCCAAACCCTCCCAAAATGCTGCACCTCCAAAAAATTAGCCATCGGAGGTGCAGGTTTATAAACCTTAAATGTCCGCATAATTCCCAGAGTCGCCGCACTTTCCAAAGGACCCACAAACCGGGTATCGCGGTCTAAAAAATAGGGTTGCTGCACCCAGTATTCCATCTGGCGGGCATTTAAGAAATAACAGCCTGAATGGGGATTGCAAGTGCGTTTAAAGGTGACAGATTGCCCCATAATCATGCCGGTGAGTTGAGGGTGTTCGCGAACATTTTGATAGGATGCGGTAATTTTGGGGTGGAGTTCCCCATCGATGTAGGTTTTGCCGATGCCGGGGTGGGTGGATTGTTCATAGCGGTTGGGTTGGAGGAGATTGCGATCGCCTGCTTGTTGGGTAAACCAGTTCAGCTTGATAAAAAACCAGGGGTCCTGCAAAATCAGGTCATCTTCCAGAAAACAGTAATAATCATACCCGCCTAAGCGTTCTCTCAAAAGGGCCTGACATTCAAATCCCAGCAGTAGGGGTTCGGCATTTGTGGGGTGATGGGTCCATAAATGGGAGGGGAGGGGCAGGCGATCGAGAATATGGTAGCCTTGGGTCGTGCAAATCACAATCTCAATGTCAGTCTGTAGGGATTGATTGGCGCTGATTGCAACCCGGTTGGCATAATCCGTGGCATACTGGGAGTTTCCAAATAACTGGTGCAATGCAGTGAGGTTTTGGGTGAGTGCTTGAATGCGCGGTGTGGAATCGTCGCGTTGAGCACCATATTTGCCAATTCCATCCGGGTTGAAAAAGTGAGCCAGGGTAAATAGGATCCGCATAGAAATTTTAGGCTTTAATCCGATGAAGTTTGAGGCTTGTTCAAGAGAGTTAATGACGACCTTTGCCACAATTTTAGATCCAGAACGTCAGGGGACTGCGATCGAAATTGGGGTAGGAACCCAGGATTATTATTTTGTAGATTTTGTCAAAGCGGGGTTTCCCACCTTGGCGGTGGAACCCGCCCCAGCAGAGGAACTACGGGTCACTTGTCAGCGGTTGAATGTCCCCCTGGAACAAGCGGCGATCGCTGAAAAAAATGGGGAAGTCACCCTGTATTTGGGGGAATACCAAGGTCAGATTAATGTCAATTTGAACTCCTTAAATCCGGATTGGTGGGGAGTGGCCAACCCTCAACAGTTGGATTCTCCCAGTCAGAATAGAACCCCGGCCAGCCTGAATGTGCCTGCATTTACTTTAAAAACTTTACTACAAAATCGCGGAATTGAACGGCTTTCTATTTTAAAAGTTGATACAGAAGGCAGCGAATTTGGAATTATTAATGGACTGCGGGAGATTCCTGTCCAAACGTTACCGAGTTTGGTGCAATTTGAATATGGCGGGGGAGGCGATCGCGAGAGTCAGGAAGGGGGATGGAACCCTAAATATTTTCAGAGTACCCTCGATTGTTTAGAGGTACTAAAAGCCCTAGGATATGAATGGTTACTGCTGATTGACCGGGAGTTGCCCCGTCCCTATTCTTTTGCACTTCAAGAGATTACTAACTTTGCAGATATTTTTCATCCCCTGTCCCATGTCGGCAATGCGATCGCCTGTAAAACTCACCACCTCTCCTCCCAAATCAACCTAGACTCTCTCTGTCAGCCTTATCTCAATTATTCTAACAAATTAGCCCAAAGTTTGGTCAATGTAAGGTCTTCTAACCTTGTCAATTCCTTTAAATACATTCTGCCTTATGTCATCATTCATCAGTATAAAATAAAACGTCGTCCTTTACGAGTCCTAGAGTATGGACCGGGATGTAACACCAAGCAGTTTATCAAATCATTAGTCTGTCAGCAAGTCGTATCTGTCGAAGACAATGCCGAGTGGTCTGAAAAATTTGCGACTCTCGTAAAATCGGCTCAAGGCATCGATATTGACTATCGATTAATAGAGGTTAAAAGTCACGAAGGAAAAGCCTATTTAGGGGTAGATTGCTGGACTGAATCCGATATTTTAGACTATTGCGAATATCCCTTGAAATATGGCTCAGGTTATTTTGATATTATCTTTGTCAATGCAGGCGATCGCCAGGACGAAGTAACTCTCAAAGGTCGAACTTATCCCGGTTGTCCCGTTCCCCATCGCTGTTTAGAATTAGCCCATACCCTATTAGCGGATCAGGGAGTGGTGGTTCTCCATGATCTACCCGGTTCTTTTTCTACCATGAATCGGTCCTTAGTCGAACCCATCCAAACATTTTCCAGGGTTAAAAGTTTCCCTAAAGTTGGCACAACTCTTTTATCTAATTCCCTGAATTTGGATGAATTGGAAGGGTTTATTTCTAGCCTCTATCCCCAGAATCTTCCCCAAGACTCTGTAAAACCGGAGATTCCCTCTAGTCGAGAGAGTTCCCCTTCTCACCCAAAAATGTTGGATTTATCCCAACTCTTAGAGGAGCATTCTATCACCCCTCGGGGAGTGATTCATGTGGGGGCGAATGAAGGCGAAGAACTCAAAACTTATCAAAAGCTTGGCATCAACAAGGTCTTATTTATTGAAGCCAACCCTGCCGTTTTTCAGGTATTAAAAGGAAAATTGAGTGACGTTCCTAACCTGATAGGTGTAAATTGTGCAATCTCCAATCTTAATGGAACTGCAACCTTGCACGTCACCTCAATGGATGCAGCCAGTTCTATTTTACCCCTGAAACGGGTTAAAGAGTATTATCCCGAGATTCGAGAAACCCATCAAATTAAAGTCCAATGTAAAACCCTAGATACCCTTTTGGCAGAATTAGGGTTAAATCCAGCGGATTTTAATCTATTGAATTTAGATATTCAAGGTGCAGAATTTTTAGCCCTTCAAGGCGCAAAAAATCTGCTGCAACATATCGAAGCGATTAATACCGAAGTCAATTATGAGGAACTATATGAAGGGACACAGTTAATTGACAAAATCGATGAATTATTAGCGGAATCCGACTTTGAGCGCGTTGCTACGGTGACCCCCTATCATCCGTCCTGGGGGGATGCGTTTTATGTCAAAAAACCGCTGATTACCCTGTCTACCCTGGGTAGCAATGGACGGTTTGCCAATCAACTGTTTCAGTATGGGTTTTTGAAACTTTATGCTCAAACCCATCATCTGCGGATAGAAACTCCGGAGTGGATTGGACAGTATTTATTTGGACATCAAGACCCCCCCTTGTCTAAAAATTTACCTGAAGTTAAAGATAGCAGTAAACAGGCCGATGAATCGCCGATTTTGCAACGGGAAACCCCTTTAAAAAATGTCGATATTTGGGGCTATTTTCAGTTTAATACTCAGTATTATTCTCAATATAAAGATGAATTTTGTCGCCTGTTTCAACCTGTCCCCGAGGTAAAGCAACAACTCGACCCGGTACGCGATCGCCTCCTGTCCCAAGGCAAAACCATTGTCGGATTGCATATCCGACTCAAAGATTATGGCTTTTCCTACTTTTTCATCGCCCCCCTTGTCTGGTATAAAGCCTGGTTAGCGCAAATCTGGAATACCCTGGATCAACCTGTTTTATTCATTGCCAGTGACGAACCCGAAAAAGTCCTGCCGCATTTTGCCGAATATCAACCTGTTACTTCAAAATCCCTGGGGGCCGACTTACCCAAAGCCGACTTTTATCCAGATTTTTACTTATTAAGTCACTGCAATATTCTGGCGATTTCTAACAGTACCTTTTCCTTTGTGGCCTCCATGCTCAATCGCCGGGGAACCTGCTTCATGCGGCCCAAATTGTCCGCTCAATCTCTGATTCCTTACGACCCTTGGAATAGTGAACCGATTTTGCATGATGCCAAAGTGCCGAGGAAGTATGAACCCGCCTGTTTGCGACCCTTGCGAGAGCAAATCGCCGATCGCTGGTTGAGTTTAACCGGCGAGGCACTCAAACTCAGCTATTTGAGTGGCGTGGGTATTGATGCGGAAATCCTGCTCGATCAAGGGGTAAAAAATGAACCCTTGACGGACAGCGAAAGAGAGTTAATCCAACGGTTAAATTCACAGATTAGCCTCCGATTGGATCAGCCAAAAGCGCTGCAATCCTTTCTCGTGGCGATGTTGTACCGGGATGCCTATCAACTCCCCTTCCCCTATAACGGCGCAGCAATTCCCAAGTGGTTTTTCGCGGATTTTTGGCAATTTTTATTTGCAGCACCCAGTACCTTTTCCGAACCCGGAGAACCAGAACAATACTTTCACTACATTCAGGGATTGGTCAATTATCTCCATTCCCATCTAGTGAAAAATCCCCATTCAGACCTATGGCGGTATATTGCCTTATGTTTTATCCAATCCCATAATTTTAAAGCCCTATGCGCTTGGGAAGGGAATGGGTTGAAAATTACCCAGAAACGGGGGGAAATTCTGGAATTGACCCTCAAAACTTTGGGGCAGACCCTGGATTATGACTTTCCCCCTCGTCCCCCGTCTCGGGGTAAAATTCGCCTGGGAATTCTGCAACATAACTTTTTTGCGGCGAAGGAAACGGTAGTCACTTTGGCCGCTTTTGAGCATTTAGACCGACAGAAATTTGAGGTCCGGTTGTATGCGATCGCCCTCCAAGAGACCCCCTTGCAACAAACCTGCCAAAATTGTGCGGATAGCTTGGTGAAACTGCCTCAGAAATTGAGGGACCAAGTGGAGAAAATTCGCGGGGATGATTTGGATATTCTGCTGATTGGTAGCGACATTTCCAGTCAGACGACGGCGATCGGCTTATTAGCTTGCCACCGCTTGGCGAGGGTGCAATGTAGCGGGGCCTGGGTGACAACTACCACGGGACTGCGCCCGATGGATTACTACATTACCGGAGAGTTGATGGTAGGGCCCCGGTTCCAAGACTACTATCAGGAACGAGTCGTGACAGTGGAAGGGTCCGGACTCTGTTTTAAGCGACCCCACCCCGGGGAACGATCGCGAATCCAACCGACGCGCCACCGTTGGGGGGTTCCCGAGGAAACCGTCATCTTTATTTCCGGGGCCAGTGCCCTCAAAATCGGTCCTCAGATTCGAGAAACCTGGGCCAAAATTTTGGCGGCAGTGCCCCATTCAATATTGGTGTTATATCCCTTTGGAGCAATGGGGGCCAAATTTTATCGGACGAGTCCCTACGACAATCAGACGCGGATGGTATTCCAGAGATATGGAATTGACCCGAGGCGGTTCGTAGTCATAGAGCAGTTGAATTCTTTGGAGGAGTTGAAAAACTGTTTGCACCAAGCGGACTTGTATTTAGATGCTTACCCGGATACTGGGGATTTGTCCTTACTGGATCCCTTAGAAGTGGAACTGCCGATGGTGGTGCGGGAAGGGGAAGCTCCTCAAACCCGGCGATCGTCGGCCCTATTGCGAGAGTTGCAGCTTGGACAATGGATTGCCCAGAGTGAATCTGCCTACATTGATTTAGCGGTGTCCCTAGCGACCAATCCAAAGCAACGGGAACAGTATCGGGAGCAACTTCACCGGAGTTTCCAGAAGACAGTTCCCTGCCTGGATACCCGAGCTTATTCCGCCAAAATCGGAGCACTCTTAGAAAAACTGGTTCAAAACCAAATTTGAACCCAGTTCAAGGAAAAATAGCTCAGGGGGACATAAAGTTAGGATGACAGGGGTGAGTTGGGCAACCTGTTTAAAGAAACCAATCCCGGTTGACTAGCGTCCCCGGTAGTAGAGAGAACTCAACGGCGTATCTACTAAGATAGTAAATAGCCGTCAAATTTTTTTTCAGGGCAGCAACGGCAATGGGGAAGGGTCAGACAACAACAGGATCAACGATCAGCGAGAGGATGAGCTATGGACGGAATGTTCTGGGTGCAGTTAATCCTTCATCCTAACTAGCTTCCTTCATCTTGCCCGAAGGGGTAAGTTGATATCGACCGTTCCAAGAGTGCCATCCCAGAGAGTTTGACCGGCTGTTTATGATGGGAGAGCATCACCCAATTGCCCGAAACCCAAACCAAAACTCAATTCAGGAAACAAAAAGTGCTGGCAATGCCAACTAGGATTGGTTATATTTGTGGTCTTGTAGAGGTTGAACATGAGTGACCTTTTCCAAGTTGGCGACATAACGATTAAAGCCGAAGACATACCCGCCTTATTAAAGCGGTATCAGTTAGATCTGCAATTTTGTCGGGGTGTCGTCCTAGATCAAGGAATAGCCGAGGCGAATATCACGGCAACTGATGAAGAACGCTTAAGAGCGCTTGAAGACTTTGCGGTGCAGCAGAAGCTTACCTCCCCTGAAATCCGGGAGGCGTGGCTCAAAAGCCAAGGCATGACCGAAGAACAGATGCAGGAGTCTGTGGTGCGACAGATATTGATAGAAAAATTCAAGACAACAACCTGGGGGCCAAAAGTTCAAAGTTATTTTATGACCCGCAAAAGCGACCTGGATAAAGTGGTTTATTCCTTAATTCGCACACAGGATGCGGGTCTAGCCCAAGAAATCTATTTTCGGATTTCTGAAGGGGAACAAAGCTTTGCAGATGCGGCTGCCGAATACTCAAAAGGCCCAGAAAGCCGAACGGGGGGATTGCTGGGACCTGTTCCAGTGTCTCAACCCCATCCCCTGATTGGTAAACTGTTGTCGATTAGTCAACCGGGGCAACTCTGGCCGCCTCGACAATTGGATGTATGGTTCGTGATTATTAGATTAGAAAAATTTATTCCAGCCCAACTGGATGACAGTATGCGTCGGCAATTAGTCGATGAGATGTTTGAAAATTGGTGGCGAGAACAGGTGCAAAAAGTCGGGTCATTGCAGTCTATCGCGGGTTAGGCGCTTCGGAACGTTTCATCATGACATCAACAATCGATCTCTCTCAAATTTCAGAATTTTTAAAGAAAACGGCCCCGTTTGATCGCCTCAGCGATCGGGCCTTGGAAAATCTGGCCACCCATTGCGAACTGTTGCGGTATCGTCCGGGTCAACCGATTTTTGAGTTGGGCAAAATGCCGACTCAAGTGGCGGTGATTTATGAGGGCCAGGTGCGGGAATTGGCCCATGACCAACGCAGCCAAAGCATGGTGAGTTTGCGCTTAGCCGGTCCGGGAGAAATTCTCGGGTGGGGTAGCTTGGTGCGAGGGGTGGCCGTAGACAGTGCGATCGCCTCGCGGGAAGTGATTTGTGTCTCCATCCGGGCCAGTACGTTCTTAGAACAGGTGAAATCGGAAAAAATCTTCCGAGAAGCCTTTGAGCAACAGGCCGCCTTGAATGAGGTATTTGAGCTACTCTCCGGGGAACTTCAGCGCCGAGCCGATGCGACCACCAATGCCAAAGACTTGACCCTGCAATTCCAACCCCGGGCAGTCGTCATCAACATCCCCAAAGGGAAAGCCAATCTAACCGAACTCGATCGCGAGCATCTCTGGTTTCTCAGTACCGGAACCATCGGCGAATTTAACAGAGGCAGCCGCCTGATGGTGGATGCCAACACCATTGGCAAGCTCCCTTGTCCCGACGGGGCCCGAGTGGTGGGCTTACCCCTGTTTGATTTGGCAGGAACTCCGGCAACTCCCCAGGACAATGGGGGTGCGATCGCCGATTCCCATAGCGCGATCGCCCCCACGACCCCCATCACCCCAACGGTGGTGGACCCCATTCCCTACGCCCCCGATCGGCCCCCAGAGATTGAAGCCGAAGAGAGCACCCCACGGGGCAAAGTTAAATATCCCTTCATCCGGGGAAGAGGCCCGATTCAGGGGTCTTTAGCCTGTTTTCAAATGTTGGGCAAACAATACCAGATTCGGGTGCGCCGTGACGTCGTGCAGCGCGTCTTGGAAAATCAATATAACTCCCACGGCAAACTCACCCTACAATCCTGTGGGTCCGTCGCCGCCATGATGGGATTTAACGGACAGTTAGTCACCGTCCCGATGGAAGTCCTTCCCCGACTCAAAGCACCGGCGATGATTCGCTGGGAAAATAGCTTTGCCCTCTTATTCAGCGTCAGCGATCGCGAAGTCGTTGCCGCCATCCCCTCCAAAGGCCTCATTCGCCGCAAACCCCAAAAATTCATCCAGGAGTGGCAACTCGTCACCCCCACCGAAGAAGGAAAAGAAGGCACCGAACAGGTCCTCCTCCTCGTTCCTCCCGCCGAAGACAAACAAGACACCTTTAACTTCTGGTGGTTCCTCCCCGAACTCGGCAAATATAAAAGCGTCCTAGTCCAAGTCTTCCTCGCCTCCTTCTTCGTTCAACTCTTTGGGTTAGCCAACCCCCTGATCACCCAGGTGATTATCGATAAAGTCATCGGTCAAAGAAGCCTAGACACCCTGAATATCCTCGGCTTATTGATGGTTTTAGTCGCCGTGTTTGAAGGGGCGCTCACCTGGTTACGGACCTATTTATTCGTAGACACCACCAACCGGATTGACTTGAGTCTCGGGTCCCAGGTCATCGACCACCTGCTGCGACTCCCCCTCGGCTACTTCGACCAACGGCGCGTGGGTGAACTCGCCGGACGGGTGAGCGAACTGGAAAAAATTCGCCAATTCCTCACCGGGACCGCCCTCACCGTCGTTCTCGATGCCTTATTTTCGGTGATTTATATCGCCGTCATGCTCTCCTACAGCCTCCTGATGACCGCCGTCGCCTTGGCAGTCGTCCCCCTGATGGCCCTGTTAATCGCCGGGGTGTCGCCCATTGTCCAACGGCTGTTACGCAAACGGGCTGAGCGTTACGCCGATACCCAGTCCTATCTCGTCGAGGTCCTCTCCGGTATTCAAACCGTCAAGGCCCAGAACATCGAACTCACCTCCCGATGGAGTTGGTACGATCGCTATGCTCGCTATATCAGCGCTGGGTTTAAAACCGTCGTCACCTCCACCACCGCCAGTTCTATCAGTACCTTACTGAATAAAGGATCTGGACTCGCCCTCCTGTGGGTCGGTGCTCATTTAGTTCTGAGCGACCCTCCCCAAATGTCCTTGGGTCAGTTGATCGCCTTCCGAATCATCGCCTCCAACGTCACCGGGTCCCTGCTGCGCTTTGTCCAAGTCTGGCAAACCTTCCAAGAAACCGCCATGTCCGTTGAACGTCTGCGGGATATCTTAGAAGCCCATCCCGAGGCAGATGACCAGGACCGCAGCAATATCCCCATGCCTGCGGTACAGGGTGCCGTCCGATTTGAAAACGTTTCCTTCCACTTTCCCCAGAGTAAATCTCTGCAATTGGCGAACATCAATCTGGAGTTTCAACCGGGTCAGTTTGTCGGCATTGTCGGTCAGAGTGGTTCCGGTAAGAGTACCTTGATGAAGCTGTTGCAGCGGCTTTATGAACCCACGGGCGGTCGGATTTTACTCGATGGCTATGATGTATCTAAGGTGGAACTGTATTCCCTGCGGAGTCAAATCGGTGTGGTCCTTCAGGATACCCTACTCTTCAATGGAACAGTTCAGGACAATATTGCCTTGACCAATCCTGATGCCGCCACCGATGACATCATTGAAGCGGCCAAAATTGGTGTCGCCCACGAGTTTATTATGACCCTGCCCAATGGATATAACTCTATTGTGGGAGAACGGGGTTCTTCCTTATCCGGGGGTCAGCGCCAACGGATTGCGATCGCCCGAACGGTCCTCCAAAATCCTCATCTCCTGATTTTGGACGAAGCCACCAGCGCCCTGGACTACAATTCCGAGCGCCTCGTTTGTGAAAACCTCGCCGAAGCCTTTAAGGGTCGCACGGTCTTTTTCATCACCCACCGTCTGACGACCGTTAAAAAAGCCGATGTCATCCTCATGATGGACCAAGGCGCAGTGGTGGAACAAGGCACTCACGATGAATTAATGGCTCTCAAAGGTCTCTACTACTGTCTATATCAACAACAGGAATCTCAAGTCTAGGAATGAAATGGGCAGAATGAGAGATGAGGGCAAAATCCCCCATCTCCCCCATCTCCCCCATCCCCCCCATCCCCCCATCCTTCTAAAACCTAGTCCTAAAACCCATGAAATCAGCAGTTTTCGACCAACCCGTTATCTTAGAACGCCCCCCGATTTGGTCTAGTGTCTTCATCTGGTTAATTATGGGGATGACCGCTTCCGGCGTCGCCTGGGCAGCTTGGGCGCAAATCGATCAATCCGTTGCCACTATGGGTAAATTAGAACCCCAGGGTGCTGTAGTTGAAGTGAAGCCCGCTACCAGTGGTGTGGTGCGGGAAATTCACGTTAAAGGAGGCGAGTTGGTGAAAAAAGGCCAACTCTTGGTCACCTTGGATCCGACCAGTCCGGAAGCTGATGTGGAGTCTCTCAAGCAACAACGAGACGCCCTGATGCGAGAAAACCAGTTTTTTACAGCAGCACTCAGTGGGAATACCGTGGGAGAAGCGGGTTCAGAACTGGAAAACCTGACCAAACTCCGAGCGAATTTAATTTCTGAAACACAATTTTTACAGGCACAGCTCAATGGGGCCGCTGTCGCCAGCAACGGAGGGGACTTCGACCTTAACCAGCAGCAATTGCTCATTGCCTCTCGAAACGAATCTCAGTCGCGGGAACAAGCGGTGTCCTTGCGGGTAGATGAGTTGGAAAAACAACTCAACCAGGTGAACAACCAAATTCCCACCGCTCAAGGTCAAATTGCCATCTCCCAGGGACAATTAGAAACCGCCCGCAGACAATTAGAAAGCGCCCAGCGGCAATTGCCTAATGTGATCGACCAACTGGAGAATGCTAGACGGCAATATGTGGCCTCGCAACAACGCCTAGAAAATGCCAAACAAGACCTCCCCAAGGCTCGGGAACGGTTAGAAAATGCCCGTCGGCAGCTACCTAGGGCGCTGGAACAACTGGAAACCGCCCGTCGCCAAATCCCCACAGCTCAGGCGCAACTGGAAACGGCAAAACAGGGCCTCGCGGTGAATCAAAGCATTATGGGGCGGATTCAACCTGTGGTAGCAGAAGGGGCATTGTCTGAACTGCAAGAAGAGCGCCAGGAACAAGAAATTTTGCGCTCTCAAGCGGAAGTGTCTAATCGGGAAGCGGAATTGTTGAGTCGTCAGCAACAACTCGCCGCCCAGGAAGCACAAATTCTGACCCAGCAAAATGAAATTTCCTCTCGGGAAGCTGAGGTGCTGCGAAGTGAAGATGAGATTGCCCGACGGGAAGAGGAACTGTTGCGTTTTCGGAGTGAAATTTCGGCTCGGGAATCAGAAATTTTACGGGCTGAAAATGAGATTGCGGCAAGGGAAGGGGAAATTTTGCGCCTGCAAAATGAATTGCTCTCGCGATCGGCAGAAGTCGATCGCCTCGGGAGTGAACAAGAACGGCTGAATGTGGCGATGACGCGATCGCGTCAAGAGGTCCAAAATACCCGCGCCATTTCCCAGCGCGATGTCTTAGCCCGCATTGCGGAAAATCAAAAACGAATTGCGGATATCAATGGACAACTCAGCCGCTTAAAACTGGAAAATGACAAGCGCATTTCCCAAATTGATGGACAGTTAGCCAAGGCCAATTTGGAACTCCAGTATCAAGAACTCAAGGCTCCGGTGGATGGGTATGTGTTTGATTTAAAACCCAATTCTCCCGGATATGTCACTATGGCCCAATCCCCAGAACCGCTGTTGAAAATTGTTCCGAATAACGAACTCGAAGCATCGGTTTACATCCAAAACCAAGATATTGCGATGGTGTTAGATGCTCTGCGGAAGAGTCAAGAGGACGGACAGCCTGGGGTCCCCGTTGAGATTAGTATCGAAGCTTTCCCCGCCACGGAATATGGTACGGTGCGCGGTGTGCTAACCTCGATTGGTTCTGATGTGTTGCCTCCCGATGAAACCCGACGCTTTTATGCCTTCCCCGCAACCATTGTTTTAGATAGTGAAAAGTTCTTGTTGAATAATGGACTGCAAGTTGAGCTTCAGTCCGGGATGGCCGTGCAGGGTAATATTAAAATTGGCCGCCGCAGTGTGCTCCAGATTTTCTTGAGCCGGATGACGAATCAGACCCGCAGCATTGAGACGGTTAAATAATCTCCTGTCTATTGGAGGGAGTGTCAAGCGGAAAGGGATAGAGTTGAGGCTTGACACTTCTATTCGGGTGCGCTTAGGATAACTTTTCTTGGGTGCGATCGCGATAAATCTGGGCGACTTTATCCTGGGGATTTTTGCACAAACACCGTTCAAAGAGTTCCTGAGCTTCCTCCGGTGAGTTCTGGTTGTAGTAAAATAAGGCGGTTTCAAAGTCCTGTTTGGTCTCTAGTTTGGAAACTTTCAGATCCGGGGGGTCGGCATCGAACACTTCATAGACGGTGACTAATTCTGATTTACCTTTGACTTTCACCGTATCAATTTTGCGAATTCCATAGTGACTAGGATTTTTTAACCGAGAAAAAGTACGGTCAGAAATTAACAAGGAAACATCATATTGTTTGGTGAGTCCTTCGATTCGGGAGGCTAAGTTGACGGCATCTCCGATCGCCGTCCCATCCATCCGAGTTTTTCCGCCAACGGTTCCTAACATCAAATCCCCGGTATTGATGCCAATGCCAATTTTAATCGGCTGTTCTCCCCGTCCGAGGCGATCGCGATTATATTCCCCGAGACTTCTTAACATCTCTATTCCCGCTTGTACGGCATCATCGGCTTCTCCATTAAATAAAGCCATAATTGCATCGCCAATATATTTATCAATAAACCCCTTATTCCCCGAGATCGCCGGTTCCATGCGCGACAAATAATCATTAATAAACTTAAACGTCTCTTGCGGCGTCAACCGTTCACTTAAACTTGTAAAATCCCGAATATCTGAAAATAAAATTGACATCGACTGATTCACGCTATCGCTCAATTTGACATCAATAATGCTTTCTTTATTCAGCATTTGTAAAAATTCCCGAGGAACAAATCGACTGTAAGCTAGGTTAATATGCGAGAGCCTTAAATGGGTTTTAATCCGGGCCAATAATTCATTTTTGGAAATGGGTTTGGTCAAATAATCATTCGCCCCAGATCCAAACCCTTCCACCAGGACATCAATTTGAGTTTTAGCCGTTAACATCAAAATGGGGACTTCCGTCGCTGGAAACACATCCCGCAATTTTTGACAGACTTCTAACCCCGTCATTTTGGGCATCATCACATCCAGTAATATCAAATCCGGCTTAAACCCGCGCTCAATCACATCTAAGGCATCTATTCCATTAGAGGCTTGAGTAATGGCATAATTGTGTAGAGACAGATGATTCACCAATACTTGCAAATTAATCGGCTCATCATCCACAATTAAAATCTTAAATTGTTCCGAATTTTCATCGGCATTTAAGAGAGTCAAGGTTCCGATGGACTCCTCGGGAGATATGGGCGCTTTACCGGAGGAATCAAAGGCGATCGCCTCACGCTGTTCCTTGATAATTTGCGTCGTCACCGATGGGTAACTTAACGGTTCCCCATTGGTTACCTCAACAGATGCGATCGGTACAGTAAAGGTAAATCGAGACCCAACTCCCACCGTAGATTCAACGGTGATTTCCCCGCCATGTAACTCTACAAGCTGCTTCGTAATGGATAACCCCAATCCCGTGCCCCCATATTCCCGTGCCGTAGAACCATCCGCTTGTTCAAACGACTCAAAAATTCGCTCTAACTTGTCCGAGGCAATCCCAATTCCCGTATCCGAAACCGTAATCGCTAAAAACTCAGCATTATCTGAAGTATCCGCGCCAGATTCGCGCAACTGAGCCGATACTTCAATGACACCAGCGGAGGTAAATTTAATCCCATTGGCAATTAAATTCTGTAAAATTTGCTGGATCCGATTTTCATCCGCTAACACTAAGGGAATCTCCGCCGGAATTCCATTGATTAATTGTAAATCCTTCGAGCCAATTAAAGGCTGACAAATAGACAGGGTAATTTCTGCAATTTCTCTCATGCCAATCGGCTTGAGTTGCAGTTCAATGGTTTTATGTTTTAACTTGGAAAAATCAAGCAGGTCATTCACCAGATGGACGAGGCGATATCCACAGTAAACAATCATCCCTAAATTTTTCTGTTGGAGGGAGGTCACGGATCCTGCGGCCCCATCAATTAGCGACTCAGCTAGACCGATAATGCCATTGAGGGGGGTTCGTAATTCGTGAGAGGTATTGGCTAAAAACTCATCTTTGAGGCGATCGAGGTGTTTTAATTCCAAATTCGCCTGTTTTAGGGCCTCTTCACTATTTCTCAGGGCTGTAGTAGCTCGATTGACGGCATCCTGAAGTCTTGCCGGAGCACTGACCAAAATAAATACTAAACCCCCAGCCAACAGCGCTAATACGGAGCCTCCCGTCCATAACCAGCGAGAAAAGGGGGCGATCGCAGGCCATCCTTCTGCCGGGATTGCCGCTAACTGCCAAGATCCATTGGGCAGAATTACCGATAACAACACCGGATTTTGCTTGAAAATGCTGGGGTCTCCGAAAAAGACTCCTCCGGCAGCCCCCAATCCATCGTTGCCTCGGATGGCATATTTCAGTTGGGAATCCCTACCCAGCAAACCCGCCTCGGTAAACAGAATATTGCGATCGATAATAATCCCCACCATCCCCCAGTAAGACCCGCTTCCGGGCTCTGCACCTGGAGGGGTCAAAAATATCGGGGTGCGGCTAATAAAAGCCAGCCCTTGAGGAATTAGGTCCACAGGTCCAGCCAAGACTGTGCTGCGGGTATTAATGGCCCGTAGAATGGCTTCCCGTTCACCGGGAATCGTCATCGGTTCAAACCCGATCGCCGCCTCATTCCCCGCGAGGGGATACATATGACTAACAATGGTATTTTCATACAGGGCAATACTGCGAATCCCCTGTTGCTTGGCGACAATCACCCGGGCTAGGTTGTCAAACTGCTCGGGGTCAATGTTGGAATTGAGGGCGCTAATATAAGCGACTAACCCCCGTTCCAAAAACAGCCGCTGGTTTAACCCCTGTTCTAACCGGGCCCGGATGGCGCTGACTTCATTCAGGACATTGGCGCGATGC
Organism: Laspinema palackyanum D2a; assembly: GCA_025370845.1. Lineage (GTDB taxonomy): Bacteria > Cyanobacteriota > Cyanobacteriia > Cyanobacteriales > Laspinemataceae > Laspinema. The sequence continues at coordinate 253,027 of JAMXFF010000002.1, forward strand.
TGCTGTTTCCAGCGCTGTTGTTCAGAATAGTTGATGACTCCCACCCCAGTTAACAGCAATCCCACGGTGACTGATGCGGCGAGATAGGGAAGCAGACGCACTTTCAGCGCCCAATTTACAGATCGGGTTAAAACGGTGTTTGGGAAATATTTATCAAACAATTGCATCACCATAGAGGATAAACGCAAAGGCGTTTAGGGAAACTACCGCGCTATAAGGAACGTACACGATCTGAATTCTTGAGTCCTGGGGATCAAGAATGCGAGTGGCTACCCTGAACCTTAAATTTGATAGCACCCTCCATCCAGGCCCCTCTGTGTCCTGGCACCCGTTGGGGTGGCCACAGTCTCTGGATAGGTCTTCTTAAGCTACTGTACCCCTGAGTTTAACGGACTAGAAAATAAGTCATAAATTTTAAACCTCTCGGTTTAACGGTAAGCAATTCTGATAAATTGACTAACGGCTGAGTTTAAACCCAAAAACTCCCGGTTGCTATCCCTGACAGTTTTTAATGAACATAATTCCCACTGATATTCCTGATGTCGTGATTATCGAACCGAAAGTTTTCGGCGACGATCGCGGTTTTTTCTTGGAAAGTTATAACCAACGCACCTTTGCGGAAAAAACCGGCATCACCGCAGAGTTTGTCCAAGATAACCACTCGCGATCGCGCCAAAATGTCCTGCGCGGTCTACATTACCAGATTCAACAGCCTCAAGGAAAATTACTGCGCGTCGTCGTCGGTGTCGTGTTTGATGTGGCGGTGGACATTCGCAAAGACTCTCCCACTTTCGGACAGTGGGCCGGTTGTCTCCTCAGTGCCGAAAACCACCGCCAGTTCTGGATTCCCCCCGGATTCGCTCATGGTTTTTTGGTGGTGTCAGACATGGCGGAAGTGCTGTACAAAACCACGGAATATTACGCCCCGCACCATGAACGCTGTATCCTGTGGAATGATCCAGAGTTGGGCATCGATTGGCCCTTGAATGGGGCCACGCCGATTTTATCGGAAAAAGACCAAGCGGGTCTGCCTTTGAAAGATGCGGAAGTGTTTGCATGACCCAGATTTTACTAACCGGGATTACGGGTCAATTGGGACAGGAATTGTCTCCGATTCTGCAAGCGGTGGGAGAGGTGACGGGGTGCGATCGCCAAACTCTGGATTTAGCCAACCCTGACTCGATCCGGCAAGTTATGGCAATGGTCAAACCTCAAGTCGTCGTCAATTGTGCCGCCTATACGGCAGTGGATAAAGCCGAAACTGAACCGGAACTGGCAATGGCGATTAATGGTACCGGGGTGGGAATTTTGGCTTCTGAGTGTCATAAATTAGGGGCACGCTTGATTCATGTTTCCACGGATTATGTCTTTGATGGCACTCAGTCTCATCCCTATCGCGAAACCGATCCCACCCATCCGTTGGGACAATATGGCGCATCAAAACTCGCTGGCGAGGAAGCGATTCGCCAGGTGGGGGGAGATGCGATTATCCTTAGAACCGCTTGGGTTTACGGGACCGGGGGTTCGGGTAATTTTGTGAAGACGATGCTGCGCTTGGGGTCCCAACGGGAGGAATTAGGGGTGGTGACCGATCAAGTGGGGAGTCCGACTTGGACGGGGGATTTAGCAGGGGCGATCGCCTCGATGATTCAGTTGGCAATTCCCTCGGGGACGTATCATTACACGAATAGCGGAGTTGCCAGTTGGTACGATTTTGCGATCGCCATTTTTGAAGAAGCCCAGGCCCTAAATTTTCCCCTGCAAATCCAACGGGTTAAGCCCATTTCTACCGAAGAGTATCCTACTCCCGCCCGTCGTCCCGCCTATTCGGTCCTCTCCCTGGCGAAAATCGCCGCAACTTTGGGAACTTATCCCCCCCACTGGCGACAGGGACTCAGACAAATGCTCCGGAATTTTAGCCGTTAATTATTGATATGAAAGCACTGATTTTGTCCGGTGGAAAAGGCACTCGCCTCCGACCTCTCACCTATTCCGGTGCTAAACAGCTCGTGCCGGTGGCAAATAAGCCAATTCTCTGGTATGGCATTGAGGGAATTGTAGCTGCCGGAATTACGGATATTGGAATTATTATTAGTCCGGAAACCGGGGAAGAGGTGAAATCACTGACCGGGAATGGCGATCGCTTCGGTGCGAAAATTACTTATATTTTACAAGAACAACCCGCTGGTTTAGCTCATGCGGTGAAAATCGCGCGGCCATTTTTAGGGGATGCTCCGTTTATTATGTATCTCGGAGATAACTTGATTCAAAGGCCGCTGAATCCGTTTTTGGAGAAGTTTAAAGCCGAACAACTGGATGCGTTAATTCTCTTGCGTCCAGTCTCCAATCCCAGCGCATTTGGGGTAGCCAAAGTGGACGAGAAGGGTAAGGTTTTAGAATTAGTGGAAAAACCCAAGGACCCTCCGTCTAATTTAGCTTTAGTCGGGATTTACTTTTTTTCTCCCCAGATTCATGAGGCGATCGACAATATCCAACCCTCAGCCCGGGGAGAGTTGGAAATTACCGATGCTATTCAACGTCTCATCGACTGGGAAACCTCTGTGGAATCCTGTACCCTAGAGGGTTGGTGGTTGGATACCGGGAAAAAAGATGACCTCCTCGAAGCCAATCGCATCATTCTGGATACTCAATTAGTGGCACAGAATCACGCCGAAGTTGATGATAAAAGTCAGATTATCGGGCGGGTTCAAATTGGGGCGGGAACGAAAGTGATTAACAGTTCCATTCGCGGTCCTGTGATTATTGGCGAAAATTGCTATTTGGAAAACTGCTTCATTGGTCCTTATAGCAGTATTGCGGATCATGTGAAGTTAATCGAAGCAGATTTAGAACATAGTGTGGTGTTGCATAGCGCTCAAATCATCGGCATTCATCAACGATTGGTGGATAGTGTGATTGGCAGACGAGCACAATTGACCGTCGCCCCCCGACGACCCAAAGCACTCCGGTTTATGATTGGCGATGATTCTCAAATTGAATTACCCTAATCGGTTCGGATGAAGGATAAAAGATAAATCAAAATTTGGATAGGTTATCCTTCATCCCAGTTCAATTGGTCAATCACTCGATGGAATCTCAATCCAGGTGCTTTATTTTGTAACGGTTAATTATTATTCTACCGAGTTAATTGAGCAATTAATTCAATCCATTGAGGACAGTTCTGGCCTTGAATATCGGGTGATTATTGTTAATAATTCACCAACGGACGTCTCAATTTACCAGTTGGAATGCGAGTCTACGGTGATTTTGGAGTCTGGGGAGAATGTCGGATTTGGCGCAGGGTGCAATCTGGGACTGGATTGGGTGTATCAGCAAGACCCCCAAGGGATTGTCTGGTTAATCAATCCGGATACCGTCCTGGGATCGCAAGGATGGGAACAAGTGCCGAATTTATTGGCTGCGAATCCCGAAGTGTCTATTTTAGGTACAATTGTTTATGAACCCACCGGGACCCTTTGGTTTGCCGGTGGGGTATTTATTCCGAGTCAGGGTGCGATTCTGGAAAAAAACCTGTTGAGTCTGGAGGCGGATGCCGATTATGTTCCTTGTGACTGGGTAACGGGGTGCAGTTTATTAATTAATTTGGGGCAGTTTTCCGAATGTCCGACCTTTGACCCTGATTACTTTCTCTATTATGAAGATTTTGACTTTTGCCGACGCTATGCCGCCCAAGGACATATTATTGGAGTGACGCCCAAATTAAGCCTGATTCATGCTCCATCTTCGATTACAGATACCCAGGTTAAAGATAAATTCAAACACAGCACCTACAGTTATTTAAGAACAATGGAGAAATACAGTCCCAAAAGAATTTTAATCGGTCGATTGTTCCGCTTAATTGCCCATGCCCTAATTCTGAGTTTTGTTAAGCCGGAGATTGCCCGGGGAAAGTTGGCGGGATTGGCCCAATATTGTCAGCGATCGCCCCTAGTAAAAGCCCTCCTCTCTCCCCTGAAACTGACAGGTTCGGATGTTTACTTTGGATAAAACAATCGTGTTCGCTCTTGACCTGTAGTTAGACGTCACGCAAAAAATCCGAGGTGTACGCTCTTGACTTCCCTGTCCATTAATCTGTCATTTTTAATTCCCAAACCCACGGGGATTACCACTTATGCTAACCAAATTGTTCCTTATTTGACCCCTCTGGAGCCGACTTTATTAATCGGGCGGGAATTAGCTCCTTATAATTGTTATTTAGTTCCAGAAGATTTAACCACAGATTATGGAAAGAAAGGTCATTTGAAGCGGTTATGGTGGACCCAACAACATCTGCCGAAAATTTATAAAAGCCTGCGATCGCAACTGCTGTTCTCCCCAGTGCCGGAAGCCCCCTTGTTTTCGGCCTGTCGGTCTGTGGTCATGGTTCATGATTTTATTCCCCTGCGCTTTCCCAACAAGCGCTCTCCCTTAACCTATTATCATCGCTATTATATTCCCCTGGTGTTGCAGCAAGCGACTCATATTGTCTGTAATTCCATATCCACTGCCCGGGATATTAGTAACTTTTGTAAAATATCGGCGGATAAAATTACCCCCATTCCCTTGGGATATGATACGGATAATTTTAAAGTTTTAAATCTGCCTGTTAGTAATTATTTTCTCTATGTGGGTCGCTGTGACCCCTATAAAAATTTGCATCGAGTGATAGCAGCATTTGCGAATATAGCTCAGGGGTCTGAGTATGAATTGTGGTTAGCCGGTTCCTCTGATCCCCGATACAGTCCCGCCCTCCAGGAACAGGTCAAAGAGTTGGGATTGGGTGAACGAGTGAAATTTCTGGAATATGTGCCCTACGAGAAATTGCCGGTATTGATGAATCAGGCGATCGCCCTCGTCTTTCCTTCCCTGTGGGAAGGATTTGGTTTGCCTGCCTTAGAAGCAATGGCCTGTGGCACCCCGGTAATCACCTCAAATCGATCTTCGCTGCCGGAAGTGACCGGGGATGCCGCAATCCTAGTTGATCCGTACAATATTCGAGAAATTTCCAGTGCCATGCTGGCGGTGGCCCTGGGTGTCACGACGCGATCGCGCCTCCGGGAACTGGGTCTGGCCCGTGCCAGTCAATTTAGTTGGTCTAAAACCGGAATCTCCACAGGAGAAATTTTAAAAGACTACCTTTAAGGATGAATGAACAAGGATGCACAAAATCCCCACAATTCATCCTTGTTCATTCATCCGTGATCCTTCTATCTTGAGCCTCTTAACCGGCTTAACTCCGGATTTCAGATTTTTACTCTTGTTTAGTAGGATATTTCTGTGGAAATGCTATTCTCCACAGTGAATCTATATATTGGTGTGTGTGTGGAGTGAATAAATTTATGGTAACAACTCCAGCCTGGACGCAAGGCTCTGGATCAAACGGCTCATCCTTAACCCTCGCCGGGGTGAATGGGTCTAAATCGGTACAAAACCCCAAACCCATTGCGGGTAAAGAGGTCATCAATCGCCTTTCCGTGGTAGAAACCGGAATTTATCTGCCCAATACTCCCTTATTTGGGACCGATGGAATTCGCGGACGAGTGGGAGATTTTCTGAATGCGCCCCTCGCCTTGCAGGTCGGATTTTGGGCCGGTCAGGTCCTGAAAGCCCAAAGTGGGACAACGGGTCCGATTATTTTAGGACAAGATTCTCGCAATTCTAGCGATATGTTAGCAATGGCCCTCACTGCGGGGCTGACTTCGGCAGGGTTAGAGGTTTGGAATTTAGGATTATGTCCGACCCCCTGCGTTGCCTACTTGACGAGCGTTTCTGAAGCCATTGGCGGGGTGATGATTTCGGCGAGTCACAATCCCCCGGGGGATAATGGAATTAAGTTTTTTGGATCCGACGGGACGAAGCTACCGGCTGCGGTGCAAAAGTTGATTGAAGCCGGGATTCGAGGGCAGATGGACTCGGGGAATGGAACTGGGGCCTGGGGCCATCAATATTATAGGCCCGAGTTAGTAGCAGATTACGCGAAAGCGTTGCAACTCCCGTTGATTTATGGTAATGGGACTGAGGAATTGCCATTACAGGGAATGCGGATTGTTTTAGATTTGGCCTGGGGTGCAGCGGCGATGTTGGCCCCGGAGGTGTTTAAGGCATTGGGGGCTGAGATTATCTGCTTGCACGATCGCCCCGATGGCGATCGCATTAATGTCGGCTGCGGTTCCACCCATCTGGATGTCCTGCAATCCACCGTCAAGGCTTACAATGCCGATATGGGATTTGCTTTTGATGGCGATGCCGATCGCGTCTTAGGGGTGGATGATAGAGGCCGCCCGATTGATGGGGATTATATTCTATATTTGTGGGGACATACCCTGGAACAGTCCGGTCAACTCCCGGATTCCACGATTGTAGCTACGGTAATGTCTAATTTAGGCTTTGAACGGGCCTGGGAAAAATTGGGGGGTAAACTACTCAGAACTCCCGTAGGCGATCAGCACGTCCATGCAGAAATGCTGCGTACCGGGTCTATGTTAGGTGGTGAACAATCCGGTCATATCCTCTGTCGCCACTATGGGGTTACTGGAGATGGCGTGATGACGGCGATTCATCTGGCAACCGTGGTTAGGCAACAGGGCGGTTCTCTAGGGCAGATGGTGGATGAGAGTTTCCAGACCTATCCACAATTGTTAAGGAATGTGCGGGTAGAAGACCGCGATCGCCGGATGGATTGGGAAAGTTGCGAACCCGTGCAAATTGCGATCGATCGCGCCACTACAGCAATGGGCGATCAGGGCAGGATTTTAGTTCGAGCTTCCGGTACTGAACCCTTGATCCGGGTGATGGTGGAAGCAGCAACGGCGGAACTGGCAAATTATTGGACAGATAATTTAGTTCGAGTTGTTGAGCAACATTTGGCCGCTTAGAGTTGAATTATCCCGTTAAGTTGCACTCTTAAATCGGAATAAATTTAGAAAAGAAGGCGCGAGCGATCGGGTCTTCTTTTCTTTTTTCTTTGTTTGGGGAGAGTAGGACAGGAGTCTATTCGTTAAAAATAGGGGCTGTGGAGGGCTGCATGGGCTTCAGGACCGAGCGCAGGGGTAGCTCAGGAGGGGTGCAATTTTTGGTGGTGTAATTCTCTATCTGCCCGGTGGTAATGGCGATCGCCACTCCCGGAAGCTGGATATAGCCGACTGAGTGGATTTGATGTTATCAATAAGAAGTGATTAGTCGGGTTTGTGTGACTGTCCGTAGAAAGGTCCGTCGGTTCGAGAGTCTAATTCCTGGGGAAGATTCACCATCGGAATATGTTAAAAAGCAAGCAAAAATCTAAGAAAAAGTCCCAAACCAATCAGGAGACACAAGCGCCTTCTCTGAGCAAAAAAGAACTGGCTGTCCAACAAAAGAAGGTTGATCGCGAACGCAAAGCGATGATTCGATCGTTTCAGACCTATGGAGGTCTCGGTGCAGCGATCGGGATCGTACTTTTTTTTGTGGCGGACTACAAGTTAGCGATCGCTGGTGGCGGTGGAGTGGCGGTTTTATTACTGTCCTACAAATACCCGCGTTTAGCGATGTGGGGCTTCATGATCTATATGCCGTTCGCTGGGACCATTACCTACTGGGTTGGCGGGGGAAATGCCATCTTTCAACTGGCTAAAGATGGGTTTTACATTCCCGGGGCGATCGCCCTGTACCAAGAGATCAAGCGCAAAAAACTGTCCTTTTTAATTCCCCCCCAACTGGGTCCAGCGTTGAATATTCTATTATTCGTCTGCCTCCTCACCCTGGCGTTTGTCAACGGTGCTCAGCAGTTTGCCCCCAAACCCCAGGGACAGCCGATCGCTATGGGACTCTTGGGTCTGAAAGTCTTCATCGGCTATGTTCCCTTGCTCGGCTGCAGTTATTATCTGATCCGTAATAAAAAGGAGTTTCTGTGGCTGACACGCACCCATGTCATTCTGGCTGTGATCTGCTGTGGACTGGGTGTTGTGCAGTATTGGCTTCTGCTGACAGGTCGCTGTGCAGGCACTCGCGGCTATACGGGGGAAGCTCTATTTAAAGCCACCCTTGATGCTAAATGTCTCGTCGGGGGTTCCCTGGTTTTTAGTCCTGAGCAGAGTATGATTCGCTTACCCGGTACCTTTGTTGCCCCCTGGCAGTGGGCTTGGTTCCTGATTGCTAACCTCTTTTTTACCTTTGCTTCAGCGTTTAACGATCCCTCATTAGTCTGGCAGCTTCTCAGCTTTTTGGGAATGGCCTTAGTCTTTGTCAATTCAGTCATTTCCGGTCAACGAATTGCTCTAGCTCTTGTACCTGTATTTGCTGTTATTCTGTTGGTAGTCACCGGCCAAGTGACCAATCTGAAACGATTTATTCCCATCGCAATCGGACTTTCTATCTTAGGATTTGGGGCGATGGCACTCTTCCCGGATGTGGTTACTGAACGGATCGATAGTTTTGTAAGTCGCTGGAATGCTTCTCCGCCTACGGATTTTATCGCACACCAAGCTGAATTTACCTCAAAAGGACAGGATGGCTTTTTTGGGAATGGATTAGGACGAGCTACTAACTCCGCTCGGATGTTCGGGGAGCCTAGGCTGATCGAAACCTACTACCCTAAATTACTCTATGAAATTGGCCCAGTGGGAGTCATGGGGTTTCTGATTTTCGTGACGACTCTGACCTATCTCGCTTTTAAAACCTATCGGTCTGTCAAAGATAAAAATCTCCGAGGCTATGGCGCATCCTATTGGGTTTTTATCTTGTTTATCAGCTATAACACTTACTATTATCCTCTGGATGTAGACCCGGTTGCGGTCTATTACTGGGTCTTTGCCGGGTTGCTGTTCAAGTTGCCCGACCTCGACCGAGAGGTTGCCCAAGAAAAACTTGAAGCGGAGGAACTGGGTTTACTCGATAATAAACGGTCCTCTAAAAAGAAGCCGAAAAAGAAATAAACCCGACCCCTCAACCGCCCAGTTTCCTTGCCGATCGCCTTCAACTCCTCTAAACTCTAAACTTTCAACCCTTAACTCCATGTCTTTGCCCTCGATTTCTGTGATTATTCCCACCTACAACCGGGAAAAGGTGCTCAGAGAGACTCTCGCCGATGTCCTCCAACAAGACTACCCGGATTTTGAGGTGATCGTGGTGGATCAAACCGCCACCCATGAACCCGAAACCGATGCCTATCTGCAATCCCTCGCCGAATCCGATCGCATTCAGTGGTTGCGCCTGGATTGGGCGAGTTTACCCGGGGCTCGCAACTATGCCGTGCGCCGATCGCAGGGGGCAATTATTCTATTTCTCGATGATGATGTCCAACTTCCCCCGGGTTTTCTGCACGCTCATGCGCGCAATTACCTGGATCACCCCGAAATCGGGGCGATCGCCGGTCGGGTTTTCGATCGCATGAAACTCGCTGACTCCGGTGGCGGTTTAACCATCGAGGATTTACCCCCAGAAGCAATGGACCCGGGAATTGCCTGGTATTATATCGACTTGGTGCATACCGTCAAACCCCAGGAAGTCCTCTCCGTTCGCGGTTGCAATATGTCCTTCCGTCGCGAGATTTTTGACAAGTACGGATTGCACTTTGACGAACGCTTCCGAGGCAGCGCCGTCCGAGAAGAATCAGATTTTTGCTTGCGTTTGCGACAAACTGGATACAAAATCTGGTATGAACCGGACGCTCACTTAATTCATTTAGGAGAAGAAACCGGCGGCTGTCATGATATTAGCACTCGCTCAATTAGCTATCAAATCACCTTTTATCACAACCATTTTCTCCTGGGCTTAAAAAATCTCACCCTCTCCCAATGTCTGCGCTTTTTCTCTCGGTTATTCGACTGCCATGTTCTGGGTCATCCCCCCTGCAATAAAAGTGGGTCGCCGATTAAAACCCTCGTGCGGTTTTGGTTCTATACCCTGGGATTTTTCAATGCCGTTGGCACCGTGCTCCAATCGAGCTTTCAGGATGGACAAATTTACAGCCAACAAGATGAACTAGCCAATTCTCAAAAACCCTGACCTATCAATTTATTGTAGATGCTGTGAAAATTCTAGTTGCCAGCCATACTTATATTGTTGATTTAAACCGGGAAAAGTTACGCAAACTAGCCCAACTTGCTCCCGGGATTGAAGTTACCGTGGTGGTTCCTCGGCGATGGCGTCCTGGTGGCGTTCAAAATAAACTCATCGAAACCCAATTTCTGGAAGAAGGTTCGTTTCGAGTAATGCCGATTTCTAATTTTAGCCAGAACAATCAAGGACTCTTGACCTTTGGCGCGGATTTAATTTCCCTGTTGCGGCAGTGGCGTCCCGATATTATTCAAGTGGAACAGGGTGCGAAGGCGATCGCCTACTCGGAATTTATCACTTTAAACCGATTGCTGGGATTAAAAGCAAAAAATCTCTTCTTTACTTGGTGGAATCTCCCTTATCAATTAAAATTCCCGGTTTCTGTCTTAGAATCCTATAATTTGCGCCATACCGATGGCATTATTGTGGGCAATCAAGATGGGGCGGAAATTTTGCGCGATCGCGGCTATTCCGGCCCCCTCAAAATCATGCCTCAACTCGGCGTTGATGAAACCCTCTTTCGTCCCCATCCTCAACCGGAACTCCGCACCCAACTCGCCATTCTACCCGATGAATTTGTTGTGGGGTTTGTCGGGCGGTTTGTGGAAGAAAAAGGATTGCTCACCTTACTCCAGTCTTTATCGCAGTTAGCCGATAAACCTTGGAAATTGGTGTTATTGGGTCGCGGTCCTTTAAAAGACACCCTGTTCCAAAAAGCCACAGAATTGAAACTGCAAAATCGGCTAATTTGGATTGAAAGTGTTCCCCATGATGAGGTCCAGCGCTATATTAACTTAATGGATGTTTTGGTTCTCCCTTCGGAAACCACCGATAAGTTTAAAACCCTAACTTCTGCCGGATGGAAAGAACAATTTGGTCATGTTTTAATTGAAGCAATGGCTTGTCAAGTTGCGGTGATTGGGTCGGATTCCGGGGAAATTCCTAACGTCATTCAAGATGCGGGATTAGTCTTTCCCGAAGGGAATGCGGAAGCGTTGCAAGATTGCCTCTCTAAACTCATGGACAACCCTGTATTTGCGGAGGAATTGGCTCATCGCGGTTATCAACGGGCAATGGAACATTATACCAATCAGGCGCTTGCTCAACAACAGTTTGAATTTTATCAGACCATTTTGGAGGAGTAGGGGTATAGGAGGCAGAGCCTCGTTTTGAGCATTCCTAGGCAGAGCCTAGGAACGAGGATGTAGGAGGGGTTAAATATTCTAATTTTAGCATTTTCTACAGGTATGATTTGCCTTATTTTGGATGGGGATCATCTCGCTTGCTATTCCCCTCAAAGTTCTCCCTAAAACCGTTAAATTCTTATTTTAATCTATGAAAATTTTACAAATTATTCCGTCTATTTCCCTGGTTTATGGAGGGCCGAGTCAAATGGTGTTGGGGTTGTCGGCAGCCCTGGCGCGACAAGGTGAAGAAGTGACGATATTAACGACTAATTCTAATGGAGATGTGGGACAAGCACCTCTGGATGTTCCCCTGGACTCCCCAGTAGAACAGGATGGATATCAAATCCGCTATTTTCCTTGTTCTCCCTTTCGTCGTTATAAATTTTCGGTGGATTTATTACGGTGGTTATCTATCAATGGGAGCGAGTATGATATTGCCCACTTACACGCCCTATTTTCTCCGGTAATTTCTGGGGCGGCAACGGTGGCAAGACTGCGGAAGATTCCTTATATTTTGCGCCCGTTAGGAACCCTGGATCCGGCAGATTTGCGAAAGAAAAACGCGATGAAGCAAGTTTATACGGCATTGTGGGAACGGGGGAATTTAGCAGGGGCGGCAGCGATTCATTTTACGAGTGCAGAAGAGGCGAAGATTTCTGAACGGTTTGGGGTGAAAACCCGGGATTTAATCATTCCCTTGGGGGTGAGTTTACCGGGAATGGATGGAAAGTTGACAGCGGAGGAACGGCAGGAACGAGGTAAAAAGATGCGGGAGGAATTGGGAATAGCAGATAATCGCCCCCTCGTTCTGTTTCTGTCGCGGATTGAACCGAAAAAGGGATTAGATTTATTGTTACCGGCATTAGAAAAGTTACTTGCTCAAGGGTTAGCGTTTCATTTTGTGTTAGCGGGAAGCAATCCCCAAGATCCAGAATATGAGGGAAAAATTAGAGCGCAAATTGCTGATTCTCCCCTTGCTGATTGTACGACTTTGCCCGGGTTTGTGCGGGGAGAGTTTAAAGTATCGTTGCTTCAGGCAGCAGATATTTTTGTGCTGCCGTCTTATTATGAGAACTTTGGGATTGCGGTGGCGGAGGCAATGGCAGCAGGAACGGCAGTTTGTGTTTCTCGGGGGGTTTATATCTGGGAAGATGTTCTGGAAGCGGGTGCCGGTTGGGTGGGGAATGGGACTGTCGAGGAAATCGCACAGTTGCTTTCGGAGGCAGTCGCCAATCCCCAGGAGTGTCAGAAGCGGGGAGAGAAGGGTCAGGAGTATGCGGCGATTCATTACAATTGGGATGCGATCGCCCAGCAAACCCTGGGGGCATACAGAGAGATTCTCGCGCCCGGATAAGGCGATCGCCTTATTCCCTGGGATAAATACCCTGAATGCCTCGAACTTCAGAACCCTTGAATTTATTCGCTACACTTGATAACAAACAGATTGATCTACAGTTGAGGGTTTGGGGAATGATTTATGTGGACTAACAGGGATTACAAGCAAACATTAGGGGTGGCAATCTTGCTCAGTCTCGGGGTAACCCCCAAAGTGCAAGCGATCGCACCATCCATGAGAGAGCATTTTGAAACCTCTCAAATTCCAGCAACGGTTTGGGTGGCGCAGGGAATGGAGGAATTCCCGGAAGCGGAACGGTATTATACCGAAGGCGCAAAACTCCAGGATGAGGGGAATTTAGAGGGAGCAGTCGCTTCTTATCAGCAAGCGATTCGACTGAATCCTAATTTTACCGAAGCGCAAATCAATATGGGAGTTGCCTTAGTCAATCTAGGGCGAATTTCTGAGGCGATCGCCGCCTACCGAAATGCCATTGCTACGAATTCCCAATTAGCTGCCGCTCATTATAATTTAGCCAATGCCTTGGCACAACAACAGGACTTCGATGAGGCGATCGCTGCCTATCGAGAAGCCATTCGTCTCCAGCCTAACTATGATAAAGCTTACTATAATATGGGCAATATTTTAGTTAATCTCGGGGAAATTTCAGAAGCCATATCCGCCTATCAGAAAGCCATTGAAATTAATCCCACTTTTGCCGAAGCCTATGGCAATTTAGGCATGATTTTATCGCAACAAGGCGCTCAAACTGAAGCGACTCAAGCTTTACAAACTGCCCGAGATTTATTCCAAAGACAGGGCAATTTTTCGGCAGTAAGTCGCCTTGAGCGCTTGTTACAACAACCGGGAACTCGTTCTAATTAATTTCAAATGTGGGGATTCCCCGCTAAAAGGTTGAGAAACCGGGTTTCTTTCCTCAATTTGAGCTGATTAGCAAAAATTGTTACAGAAACCCGGTTTCTTAGTCTGGGGTATGGGTTGAGAAGTCGGGTTTCTTGATTGGTGTGGTCTCTAATAGCGAATTCGGGGGTCGATATAAGCATTCAGCAAATCAATTCCAATGCTGGCAATCACCACAATCCCGGCAAAAAAGACCACAATTCCCTGAACTGTCGGATAATCCCGTAAGGAAATCGCCTCATAGAGTCGATTGGCTAATCCGGGCCAAGAAAAGGTCACTTCGGTTAAAATTGCTCCCCCTAAAAGTGCCGCTAAGGTCAATCCCATCACTGTAATCACCGGAATCATAGCATTTTTTAAAGCATGAGCGATCGCAATTCGTGTTTCCGGTATCCCTCTTGCTCTCGCGGCTTCTACATAATCCGCTTGTAACGTTTGCTTCAAATTCACCCGAACAATGCGCTCAAAAATCCCACTAATTAGAATTCCCAGGGTCAAAGATGGTAGGGCCAAATAGTGCAAGGTGGTGAAAAAACTTCCCAGATTTCCACTGAACAAACTATCAATCAGGTACAGTCCTGTTGGTCCCGAAGGTGGGGTTTGGGTACTGGGAAAACGTGCGCCTACGGGAAACCACCCCAGTTGCACGCTAAAAATTAACTGCATAATCATCCCCACCCAAAATGCGGGTAGGGAATAGGTGATGATGCCAAACATCCGTCCTCCGACATCCCATCCGGTATTGGGATTAGAGGCGGAAATTACCCCCACGCCAATGCCGACAATGACGGCAACCGCCATACTCACCACGGCGATTTCTAAGGTAGCGGGGAAATATTGACCGACGATTTCCCAGACGGTTTGTCCTCGGGTGGTGAGGGATGTGCCTAAGTCTAACCGGAGCAAATCTCCCATGAAACGGATGTATTGTAACCACAAAGGCGCACCTAAGCCCAGTTGCTCACGCAACCGGATTTTTTCAATTTCTGGGGCTTTGGGGCCTAAAATTGCATCAATGGGGTCGCCTGGGGTGGCACGCAACAGCAAAAAGACTAAGGTGGCGATCGTCCATAACATCAAGGGTGCTAAGAGCAACCGCAGGAGAATATAGGATTGAAGCGCTTTGGAACGGGACATGGGCGATATGTGAGATGCTAGGGTTGATGAGGGTCTGGAGGGATGAGAGGTTTTGGGAACCTCCGGCATCCCTCCATCCGGGGATGAACCTTATTTTTTCAAGGTCCAAAATGGCACGGCTTGAGTCGATTCCAGGGTCACACCTTGGATTCCCTGACGAGCAAAGAGATATTCTTTCCCTTGCCACAGGGGAATAAAGGGCACATCTTCGACTAGAATCTGTTGGAGTTCGGTAAAAATTTGGCGGCGAGTTTCGGGGTTTTGTTCTTGACGTTCACGAGCAATTAATTGATTGACGCGATCGCTATAGTAAAACGAACCCCACAATTTGGTTTCTCCTTCTTCACATCCGGTTTCAACAGACCCTTTCGCACAGGAAAGGAAAGGATTAATATAGTTATCCGGGTCGAAAAAGTCCGGCGTCCAATCTAGGATAAACATGGAATAAACCCCTTTATCCAAATTATTGTAAGCGGTGGCCGCTTCCACACTTTGCAGTTCGATTTGAAGGGCTCCCCCTAATTCCTGTTCGGCTACGGCTTTGATGGTGGTGGCGGCATCGGCATTGGTCCGGAGATTGGACCGATACCAAAGCTGAAGTTGCAGGGGATTCTCGGGGGTGTAACCGGCTTGAGTGAGGAGTTGTTTGGCTTGGGCAAAATTGCCATCCCCATACGTCTCTTTAAAAACGGGCTGATAATACCGTTCTAAGGTGGTCGGGATTAAGCTATAAAGCGGTTCCATTTGCCCCTGGAAAATCCGCTCTTGTAACTGGGGACGGTCGATGATGGAGGCGATCGCCTTTCGCACTTCCGGTTTTTTTAATGCCTCATCTTTCATATTCAAGGTTAAGACATAAATCCCATTACTACGATTAGAAATTACTTGCCACCCTTCGGACTCGGCTTGCTTTTCTAAACTGGTAATTTGATCCAGGTCTAATGTCCCGTAGGTGAGGTCCACCGCACCCCGACGGAAGGAGTTATAAACATTAGCAGGACTGGAAAACTGTTGAATATCAATGCCGGTATTGACCGGCTTTTCTCCCCAGTAATCCTCGAATACATCTAATTTGATGGAATCGGTTCCATAGCTGACTAATTTATAAGGACCTGTTCCTACAAAGGTATCGGGTTTAAATTGACCCGCCCCAATTTGATAGGCAGTGGGAGAGACGGCGACTAAACCGGAAAAGGTTAACAAATCGGTAAAGGCAGCAAAGGGCTGTTTTAACTTAATGGTTAATTCAGACTCGCCGCTGGCTTGTATGGATTCAACGATATTGGATAATAAGGATGAAGGCGCACCCCCATTTTCCATGAATCGTTGCAGGGAAAATTTCATGGTTTCGGCATTGAAGGGAGTGCCGTCATGGTAAACTACCCCCGGACGCAGAGGAATGGTGTAGGTAACTCCATCGGCACTAATTTGGGGGAGTGCAGTGGCGAGTTGAGGTTTGAGGGTTGTGGTGCCGCTTTCGTAGGTGTAGAGGCGATCGCCTAGATTGTAGAGCAACATTCCTGCTGCATTTTCGTAGGCATCAGCAGGGTCGATGGTTCTAATTTTGGCGGTGGTGCCAATGGAGATCCGATTCGGGTCGTTACTCTGGTTCATCCCGGCGCGATCGCCACAGCTAATCGCCAAAAGAGCGCAGATCGAAAACAATCCCACAAATTGAGCGAATTTGCGCCAGTGGCGACCTCCCATCATCCCACGGATGGATCCGGTAATACCGCGATAGTTTACTCCAGTTGTCTGATTCGGCTTCAATTTTTTTTCCCCTACAATTGCTCAGCTTAAATTGGCAAGTTTCTCAAGTGACAAAAGCGATCGCCCATTCGTTTATTTGCTTTCGGTCAGATTTAGGGGTTCACCGGACAAGTTCCGGGTTGCCAAACCCCTCCCCTTTGTGTTTTCACCTCTGAATCGACTTGAAGTTTAGCATGGATTCTACAATAAACTGGCAGGACAATTTTTGGCCCCCGATTACCCCCCCCATCGGAAAATCCAGGCAGCCTTCGGGCGGAAATATCCGGGTTTCTCCGGGAGATAGTGGCCCCTCGATTAACCCCGTTTCCCGCTTAGCCAATAGGTCAGCATTTCTCCTTTGCCTTTTACAGAAATGAGTCCCCGTTGTTCAAATTCAAATCGGTCTTTTAACCGTTCATAAACCGCCTCAGTTACCTGAATTTTCCCCGGTAATCCGCTGGATTCCATTCTTGAAGCAGTATTAACCGTATCCCCCCATAAGTCATAGATGAATTTGCTCATGCCAATGACTCCCGCAATGGCCGGACCGATATGAATTCCTATTCTTAGTTCAAAGGTTTGGCCCGTATGCTGATTTAACTGGGCTAATTCCCCTTGCATATCCAGGGCCATTTGAGCTACTTCAAAAATAGCATCGGCGCAGGGAACAGGTAATCCCCCGACGACCATATAGGCATCGCCAATGGTTTTAATTTTTTCTAAATTATGCTGTTTTGCTAACTTGTCAAACCGCGAAAAAATCTTATTTAACAATTCTAATAATTTTTTCGGTGTCCTATTGGCAGCAAACTCCGTAAATCCGACTAAATCAGCAAAGATAACACTCACTTCTTCAAAATGATCAGCAATGGGACTTTCGCCTTTTTGCAGACGAGTGGCAATCGGTTGGGGTAAAATATTCAGGAGTAGCGCTTCGGTTTGGTCTTGTTGAAACTTGAGCGCTTCCTGGGCTAACTTGCGTTCCGTAATATCGGAAACAATGCCTTCATAATAGAGAATATTGCCATTGGAGTCTCTCACCGCGCGGGCTGTTTCAGAAATCCAAATAATGCTTTGGTCTTTACAATAGACCATTGATTCAAATCCGGAGACTGAATTTTTGGCAGCGATCGCCTCTATAAATTCTTGGCGGCGATCGGGATTGACATAGAGTTGCGTGTTGATATCTTTTAGACTCTGTTGCAATTCTTCCCCAGAAGCATACCCATAGATCTTCGCCAATGCCGGATTGACACTCAAATACTCTCCCTCTACCGTGGATTGAAAAATCCCCGCTATGGCATTTTCTACGATACTGTGATACCGTTCTTCTGCTATTTTTAAGGCTTCTTCTGCTTGCTTGCGATCGCTAATATCTCGGGCCACCACAATCACCGTATCTTCCCGCACCGGCGACACCGCCGCAGAAAACCACATCGGTTGACCGCGATCCTTGAGACAATAATCGAAATGCAGCGTCTCTCTGCTCTCTAACACTTGACCAATAATATTCAACCAGATTTCTGCCGTCTCTGGGTCAAACAACTGTTCAATCGTTTGACCCACGATGTCGGAATCCGGCTGATATAAACGCATCCAATTACTGGGTAAAATATCCAGATTGCCAATATTCCCTTCAGAGATGCTAATTAAGGCGATAATATCAGTCATGGCCTCAAAAACTGCCCGCATTTTCTCCTCAGCGGAGCGCAGTTTTCCCTCTAATAATTTTCTTTCATTAATTTCCCCTTGGAGTTGCAGATTTTGATGAGCCAGGAGTTGAGTCTTTTCTTGAAGTTGCTTTTGGAGCGCCCGTTGAGAGAGATGGGTTTCTAGCCGCGCCAGAATTTCCTCCATTTGGAACGGTTTGCTGATGTAGTCAATTCCCCCGGATTTAAAGGCTTTGGCTTTATCAAATCCTTCCGTTAGCGCACTTAAAAAAATAATGGGAATATCCTTAGTCTGAGGATTATCTTTCAATTTTTGACAGACTTCATACCCATCCATCTCTGGCATCATGATGTCCAGAAAAATTAGGTCTGGCTGTTTAAGCTCGACAAACTGCAAGGCTAAAGAACCATTAGTTACGGCTCTAACGTTATAGTTATTTCTTCTTAATAAATTTACCAATAATTTCAAATTATTGGGTACATCATCTACGACTAATATATCGGCTTTACATCCTGAATTATCTTGAGAATTCATTCGGTTAATTTCTGATGCACCTTGTTCGCCCATAGTATCTACTGAAATAAGATGTTGTCTCAATCATTTAATTTGCTTTTCAGACTGCTAAAATCTTAAAAAGATTCCCCTGACTTTGGGGAGTTCAACCCCTTGACCCATTACCCGGAAACTCTCGAACATCGCCGGTTTAACCCTAGGAACCCCACGGTCCCCCCAAAGGAGCAAACCCGAAGCGACTCTCCCAGGATAATAGCGCTCATGGCGAATCTACTCCAGCCGGACTTACCCATTGCCTTGCTCCCAGGGGCAGTGCATGAAAGGCTCCTATCATATCGGATTGACATCCCTCTGAAGATCATAAGTTCTGTCGGTGGTTTCCAGAGGATATCTGCATATCACTTTACTATAGAGCGCTTTAATGATTTGTAAAATTTTTAATCCTTGATATTACCTCTCTCAACCCCTCGAAGTATCACGGATTACCTATTCGCTATCTGCGATTTTAAGATTACCACAGGTGTAGCGATGAGTTTTATTCATTTATTCCCCTATCCAACCTGTTGAGCAATGGCTCATCTCCACCTATTATCATCCATATTTATTGGGCAACCTCAACTCAATCAGCCGATGTTTTAAGCTCTATTTGGGATGATTCTGTTCCTAGGCAATCATCTCAGGGGTAATACGATTGGACGGGACAACGCCCAGGCGAAAGATTAATGCGATCGCCTCGGGATCGAGCCGATTATGCTCCCTGGGAGTAGCCCGGACGAGAGAGCTTTGAAGTTGCCAATCCTCAGTCTCAACCGGACCCAGAGGATAAATTCCTCTAGCCACCCGTCTGAGGAGAAAAGCAGCGATCGCCTTCTAAATTTACTACTCTATCTATATCTTAAGGCTGATGTATGTAGGCACAATCCCTTGATAACCTTAACTCAGATAAGGGAGGCCGAGAGGGTCCAAGACCTGCAACCCCCCATTCTTCCCATCCAATGGAAATTTTAGACCAGGAGAACCATAATATGCCGTCTATCAGCTTAAAATTACCGACTTTGCGTCCGCTACGCTTTTTGCTGGCCGTCTGTGTGTCTGCCCTACTCTTTTTCACCAGTGCCTTCCCTGCTTATGCAACGACGAGCAGCCCGACGAAAGGTGAAGATCAGATGCTAAAGATTGAGAAGAAATCCCTAGAGGCGATCGGAGATGATCCTTATACCCTAAAAGATGAGATCGATGAAACGAATCCAGGTTTGAATGGCGTTCAAGGGGCTGCAGATCAAGATAAAATGATCTCCCCACAAGATGCCAAAGCCGATGGTGCAACCTCGTTTATCGATCAGGTTAAGAACTCAGTTGAAAACATCACGGGTAAAGATTAATCTCTAAGGGAACTTTAAAAAATAAAATCTTCTAGTAGAGATCCCCCCAACCCCCCTTAACAAGGGGGGCTTTTTCTATTTTGCCTAATCTCTAATGCAGAACTTTTTATTAGGGAAATCCCTAAGCCGGATTGGGGTAGAAAACATTCCCAAAAATACCAAGTTAGTCCACAGTAAACTAGGGTGAGTTAGTCCCTCAAGGAGTTAATAGGGAGTCGCCATCCAAGGCAATGGCGTCACTTAACGGAATTTAGAATGTGGGAGTTAGCCACAACTGCCAAAGTCGCAGTCGCAACTCGAACAATCCAGGGCGCTATCTTCCAGGGGACTACAGTCGCTGCAAGTAATTCCACCACAACAATCCAACAGGTTTAGGCACTCTAGGCTGTCCGTACAGGCATCGCAACCGACTCCTGGGGTCAATTCAGTACAGGCACAATCTTGGACCCGGTTGGGACTGGAACGTTTGGGCTTTTTTTGAGGTTGGGTGGTGGCACAAACTTGGGAGCGCAGAATGTGATGAGCTTCCTTGCAGGCAGCAAATCGGTGTTGCGATAAGGCGATCGCCTCGGATAAGCCCCTTTGAGCGATAGCGGTTTTGATGTATTGAGAACAGGAGTCCCCACCGTAGAGGATTCGATGAGCGCAGGAAAAGCCTTTATGGGGGGAGAGGTGTTTTTGATAGCCGCTAATCGAGGCGATCGCGATTAATCTTAACAGTCGTGAATCCATTAACAGCCGCGCATCCAGTCCATTCGAGTTCATGTTGCCCCAGGGAAGATGGCCCTTATTTTAACTCCAAGTTTATTCTTTTACCCAGACTAAATTCCAGCATCCGCCAACCCGGGCCAATTATGTCGAAATATTAAGCTATGTTTCATTTTCTTCACATATAGGGGGTAAATCTGATAAACAGGGAGTCTTCCGTGATACGATTGCTTTCCGTAACCGTGACAGATAGGGAGAACTTCTTTGGCACTACGGGTTGCTGTTGTTGGATCGGGACCGGCTGGTTCCTCTGCTGCCGAAACGCTTGCAAAAGCAGGGATTGAGACCTACCTGTTTGAGCGCAAGCTGGATAATGCGAAGCCTTGTGGCGGGGCCATACCCTTATGTATGGTGAGCGAGTTTGATTTACCCGATCACATCATTGATCGTCGGGTGAGAAAAATGAAAATGATCTCCCCGTCGAATATCGAAGTCGATATCAATTTAGAAAAACAAGAAGAATATATTGGGATGTGTCGCCGGGAAATCCTCGATGGATTCCTGCGCGATCGCGCTGAAAAATTAGGCGCAAACCTGATTAACGGCACCGTTCACAAACTGGATATTCCCTCAAACAATACGGATCCTTATGTCCTGCACTATGCCGACCATTCGGACGGCAGCGTGGCCGGGGTCCAAAAAACCCTAAAAGTGGATATGGTCATTGGGGCTGACGGTGCGAACTCTCGTGTCGCCAAAGCCATTGATGCCGGGGACTATAACTACGCGATCGCCTTCCAAGAGCGGATTCGCCTCCCGGAAGACAAAATGGCCTATTACAATGACCTCGCAGAAATGTATGTGGGAACCGACGTTTCCCCAGACTTCTATGCCTGGGTCTTCCCCAAATATGATCATGTCGCCGTGGGAACCGGCACCATGAAAGTCAACCAAGCTTTAATCAAAAAGCTGCAAGCTGGCATTCGGACCCGCGCCGCCAAACGGCTAGAAGGGGGCGAAATCATCAAAGTGGAAGCCCACCCGATTCCGGAACATCCGCGTCCGCGTCGAGTGGTCGGTCGCGTCGCCCTCGTCGGAGATGCCGCAGGTACCGTCACCAAATCATCTGGGGAAGGGATTTACTTTGCAGCCAAATCCGCTCGGATGTGCGCCGAAACCATCGTCGAGTTTTCCGAAGGTGGGACCCGCGTTCCCACTGAAGAAGAACTGAAAATTTACCTGAAGCGTTGGGATAAGAAATACGGCATCACTTATGCGGTACTGGATATCCTCCAACGGGTGTTCTATCGCACCGATGCCACTCGCGAAGCCTTTGTGGAAATGTGTGCTGATATGGATGTTCAGCGCATGACGTTTGACAGCTATCTGTATAAAACCGTCGTTCCCGCCAATCCTTTCGTGCAGATGAAGATTACCGCGAAAACGATTGGTAGTTTGCTCCGGGGTAACGCCTTGGCCCCCTAGAACCACCCAGAACAGGATCCAGCTACAGCCGATAAATCGGGAAAGTTGGATTCTGTTTGGAGTCTTCCTGAAGCTGATCCGGGCGATCAGTCATTCGGGAAATTGTTAGAAAGAGCGCTCTCCCGCGACATTAAGCAGTTTGGGGGAGCGTTTTTCTATGGAATCCTGAATCACCCTGAACACAGAGCAGTTTCACCCCACAGGGTAGAACTTCAGGGAGTTCAAAAAGCCGAAACTCCCCATCCGGTTCTTCCTTTTTTGTGGGATGAGACTATACGGCTTGTTGGTTTTCATTAGCCGGTGCAGTGCTCGGTAATTCTAAGCAATAACCGGCACCATAAACCGTTTTAATGTAGCGAGGATGTCGAGGATCGGGTTCGAGTTTCGTCCTTAGATGTCTAACATGAACCCGAATTGTTTCGATATCATCATCCGGGTCATATCCCCATACTTCTTTGAGAATTTCACTGGGAGAGACGGTTTGACCGTGACGTTGCAACAGGCAGTGCAACAGTTCAAATTCCAGGTGAGTTAGCTTGACGGTGCGATCGAACCAAATGGCTTCAAACCGTTCGGGGACGAGGGTTAGGGGTCCATAGTTGAGAATCTCCGCGTGTTTGGCAGCCTGGGGAATGCGATCGGTGCGTCGCAACAAGGCTCTCACCCGTGCAAGCATTTCTTCAACTTCAAAGGGTTTAGTCAGGTAATCATCAGCACCTGCATTGAAACCTTCGACCTTATCATGGGTTTGACCTAAAGCTGTCAGCATCAGGACGGGTATATCGGCAGTGCGTTCATCACGCCGAAGCCGTTGACATACTGTGAATCCATCCACCCGAGGCAGCATCAGATCGAGCATGATTAAATCGGGGATCAGTTGCAGTGCAAGCGCTTGACCTTTGATGCCATCTTCGGCTTGACTGACTTCATAGCCAGCCATCTCCAGATTGACGGCGACTAATTCCGAGATTGCAGGGTCATCGTCAATGACGAGTATCCGGGGCATGGTTCAAAATTTTGAAAGACTGGGTTGATTACGGTTCATAAAGAACCATGTAGAGAATCGTAAAGATTCCTCTACAAATTATAAGCAAGGATTCTAAAATCTTTCCAAAGAATTATTGCCGGATTTGAACGGCTTAGATCCGGGGGAGGGTCCGCGATCGGATCCGCCGGATAATTTGTTAGGGAATGGATAATTTTTAAGGAAATAAACCCCTTCTGCGGCGTTCTACCCCAGGAGTAAAGGTGATTATCCCCCCAAACCTCTCGGCGATCGCGCCAGGGCGACAATCGGGATTACTCAGGGCTAGAGGCGTGCAAATCCCCAGGCGTATTAAAATTTCTTAACATCCGGAATTCCGCAGTGCCTACCTCCAGGGGAGTAGCCCCAATCTGGGGTAACCACCGTTGAAACGATCGCCCCCCTCCCTCCAGAAACTGCCGCAACGGTTCTACGGCGCATTGCCGGTAAAATCCACACATCGGATGCCAAAGGGTTCCCTGCTGCGGAACCAAAGCCAGACTCTCCGAGGGTAGATTAGGCAGTTGATCCGCCCACTGTTGGACGATCGCCGGATCTAATAACGGTAAATCACAAGCTAACAACAACACCCACTCCGCCTCAATCTGACTTAACCCTTCCCAAACCGCCCCTAAAGGACCCCGTTGGTGCTCCGTCTCTGGCAGCGCCTGTACCGTCCTTCCTGCGAGATGGTCCGGACTCAGTATGGACTCATAGCGTTCCGGCCAAGGAGTGATGCAATAAACCTGGGATGCACAGTGACAGGCCACTTCACAGACGCGCTGGAGTAGGGGCTTTCCCTCCCAGAGGATTTGGGCTTTATCTTCCCCCATGCGAGAACTCTGGCCTCCAGCGAGGATGAGGGCCGCGAGTTGGGGATTGCTGGGACTGGATTCGCTCATCGTTATATTAGGCCATTGGTACAGAAGAGATGTCTGTAAAAACCCGCACCCTCAAGGGTGGGGGTCTTTTGGGTTTTATTTTTTGGAGTTCCCTTAATGCAAGAGCGATCGCGAACTTACCGCCTGAGTAATTTCCTGGATTTTAGCAGCAACTTGACCATTCTTGAACCCTTCCCGCGCTTGAGCAATGCCGCTGCTAAGGTCCCCCGCTATGCCACAATGCCAGAGGTAAAATCCCCCACTCCAGACGGCAGACTCCATCAGTTCGCTGGGTTCACCCCGCAGGACTCCTTGCATTTGGGCCGGGAATGCTTCGGCCTGGAAGGGGACATTTTCCGGGGTAAATCCGTAGTCCCGAGGATGCAGAAGCAGGCGGTGGAACGGATCGGCATGGGGAGACTCAGACTCGGAGGCCGCCGGTGGGGGGGAAGTCTCAGCGGGATTGCTATATCCGATAATGGCGGTGCGTTCCCGAGGTAAATCGCAACTGCCTTCTAATCCTTTGACTGTGGTCAAGCGGGAGTCCCCGCGTAATCCTAAAGCATCGCGAAACATCAGTTCGGTGGGGGGATGGACGAACCCGGCGACGAGGTGGCGATCGCCCTGATAGGGAGCCCAAATCAGTTCTAAGGTGGCGACTGGCGGTCGTTTCCCCAGTTGTTCTCGGTAGGGAACCAGACTCTGCGCTTCGGGAAACTGTTTGGGAAGATAGACAAATCCCACTCCCGTTGCTTGCAAGACGGACTGGAGTTGTTTGAGGTCGAGGGTTCGCCAACTCACCCCCAAGGCATCCCAAATTTCCACACAAGGAATGCCATACTTGGTGGGCATTTTATCCCCGCCGTGGAGGAGTACAGGTTGACCGTAACTGGCGAGGAGAATGGCACTCAGGACGGTGACAGGTGCCGTGCGCGATCGCCCATCGTAGGGGCATCCCCAGACCATGACTGGGGACGAGGCGGCGATCGCTCCCAGTTTCGGCCCGATTTCCTCGTAGGCATCCAGCATCCCCGCCAATTCTTCCCCCGTCGGACGCTTGATGCGGTGCGCGATTAAAAATGCACCGATTTGTGCCGGGGTCGCTTCCCCCACCAGCATCATCCGCATTGCGTCGGCTGCTTCTGTGCGGGAGAGGTTTTGGCTGGTGTGGGGACCACTGCCGACTTTTTTGACAAATTCTGTGAACGCTGTACTCATGTAGTGAGAGGGGGAATAAAGGGGGAATAAAGGGGGAATAAAGGGGGAATAAACTGGAAAAAACCGGGGAATCTTGGGTGGGGCTCAGGAATCTGGGCAAAATTAACCCCGAAAAATAGAGTAACAATTCCAGTCCTTAACCCGATGCCACTTTGATGGGCAAAAAGTCATGAACCAGTTGCCAAAAGTGTTGGATCGGGGGAATTTGGAGGCGATCGCTCGTCGTGACAATCACCACTTGTCGATTCCAACAAGAATCCCCGGCCAATGAAGGGTAAATTCCATTCAATGTCGAGGGGGTAGCAGGGGAATCGATTGGCTCCGGCGGGGGTAGAGAGCGAATGGCAACTTTCGGGTCGCAACGGGCTTCAAAGAGGGCCGATTCCGGTAACAGTGCCACCATGTCCCCCTCCTGGACGACCCCGCGAAAGGCATCAGGAGTATTTAATTCCAACACCGCGCGCAAGGTGAGGTTGTATTTAGCAAACATATCTTGAACTAGCCGCTGCATTCCATAACCATCTTTAAAGACAACTTGAGGATAGCGGGCTAATTCTTGCCAGGGTACGGGGTCATATTGAGCGAGGGGATGAGTGGCTGCCATTAACACTTGAATTGACTCATTGTAGAGAATGTCAACGACCATTTCGGCGCTAGAGGTTAATAGGCGGTTATTCATGACGATCGCCAGATCCACGAGGCCATCTTTGAGGACTTTTAAAGCGCGATCGCTCCCTAATGCCGTCACTCGAAGCTGCACCTCTGGGTACTGCCGACAAAATTTTCTTAAAATAGGAGGTAAATAATAGGCACAAACCGAATGAATTGCAGCGACGCAGAGTTCCGGCTGTTTTCCTTCTAATAAATTGCTCAGTTCCTCTCGTGCGCTGTGCCATTCCTGACAAATTTTGCGAGCATGGGGGAAAAATCGCTCTCCGGGCAAGGTTAATTTGGCCTGAGCACTGCGATGAAATAACTGCAAGCCCAGTTCTGCTTCAAGAGACTGTATTTGACGGCTAATTGTAGATTGGGTGACCCCGCATCGGCGGGCCGCTTGTTGGAAGCTACCCGTATCAGCAATTGCCATAAAAGCTTGTAACTGCTCTAGGCGCATATATGGAGAGATAAATAAGATTTTTCCGCATTTGTTATCTTACCTGAAAACCTCCAAATTTTTCGTACAAATTGATACCGGATTTTCAGAGATTTTCTCTATCCTGGGGTGGATAGTGGGATGAATTGCATCGGAGTTGGGGACAACCCCAAGGCGATCGCACCGACCCGTCAAATCTCTTCCGGGTCAGACCCCACTCTCATCCCCTCCCCTTGGGTAAGGAGAGGGGACCAGATGCAGAAGGGTTAAGTTTTTAGGGGTAAAACAGTCTCCTAAATGCTCCGGTGCTGATCCCCCACTTTTGAGGATTCGGGTAATTTAAAATGTAAAAGTGGTTCGGAATGTCCCGATGAAAACATCGCTGTTGTCATTATTTTGATTGGGAGCTGTCAACCAAATTACCCCGGGAGTTAGGGAAATATTCGGAGTGATTTGATACTTATAAAGCCCTTCAACATGAAAGGGAGTATCCTTAGCAAAGCTTGGATTTCCAGGCACATCCAAATTGGTTAAATGGGGTTCAGCCCCGACAATTAAACTGGCAAAAGAGCCGGGAGTTCCTAAGTCGGGTAAAACCACAGTAGCGGCATAATTCCAAATATCAGCATCTCCCAACCCAATCAGTCGCGCACTGGTTTTAGCAATCCACCCGCCGACAATTAAATTCGGAGTAATTCGCAAGGAGGTATTGACACTGTAGGAGTTGCTAACAACGGGGGTTGCTCGCAAGGAGGGGCTGAGGGGATTCAGCGCTGCCGGGGAAAGATTCCCTAAATTTGTGCCCGTTCCACCGTAAGCAAACCGGGGAGCCGAAGTGCCTTCATAAGCATGAATGTAGGTCAAACCCACCTGAAATCGACTGCCAAAAACAATCTGTCCCAGGGTAGAATAGTTGCCATCAAATAAACCGGCTCCTGATAGGGGAGTTTTGGCTTCACTGGCTAAGTAACCGGCATTAATTTCTAAATTATTGCCTAGGGTATATTTAACGCCTAAACCGGCACCGCCCAGGGTGAAGCGATAAATCGGATTGCGTTCGGCGAAGCGGGATAATGCGCCGGTGGCACCACCACCGGATTCTAAGAAGGGGTTTAGGGTATTAGCATAAAATTGATGACCTCCGGCATTGGCGAAAATCCGCACGCTTAACTTGTCGCCGAGGGGAAAGAAATAGTGCAAGCGGTTGAGAGTAACCGTATTGTTGTTTGCACCATCAAAGGCAAAACGCCCTTCATTAGTCCCTAAAACGGGTTGAAAGGAGTTGCCAATATTGCCCATTTCTAGGCGAGTAAAGAGGTTATCTCGTCCGGTAAAACTGGTGACGAAGTTGAGGCGAACCCGATTGCTAAAGACGGTTTCGGCGTCTTGCTCGTCTGCAAAGGCATCGGCGAGGATGAAAGCGGCTTCACCGGCGAGTTTGGTGGTGGGGGAGAACTGATTGGCTTCGATTTCAACCGTTCGCAGTTCGAGGTTGTCTACGCGACTTCGGAGGGTGGCAAGTTCCGCAGAAAAGTCTTGGGTTAACCGCGTGAGTAGGTCGAGATCGCCGGTGTTTAAGTCGAGTTCACTAATGCGATCGGTGATGACTTCCAGACAGGCGTTTAAATTGCTGGCAAATTCATAGCGGGTCATCGCCCGATTGCCCTGAAAAGTTCCATCACCATATCCCAAGAGGCACTGATAGCGGGAGGCTAGGTTCTGAAGAGCTTGGAAGGCCCAGTCGTTGGGACTAACATCGGTGAGTTCGGAAACCGAGTTGACTTGCTCTAACGGACCGAACTCTACATTGGTTTGGGAATAGAATTCAATTTGTTGCAGCAGGTTAGTTGCCTCATCCCTAGGATTTTCCAGGGAGAGGGGGGCGATCGCCGAGGGTTCGGGGTCGAATAGATCCCGGTTGAGTTCCCGGGCGACAGGTTCCCTGACTGGGGTAGGGGAATGATTTAAGGGGACGGGTTCAGCCGCAACCGCCCTGATGCCCAGTAAGTTGAACCCCAAAAGGAGTGGGGTAGTCAGGATGAAGATTGACGAGAGTTTAGACACCATGAGTTGCAGATAGTCCTGAATGTAAGAACGAATCCCTGGAACGAATCCGAGTTGATCCGGTGTGGGTTCGGATTCGCGCTTTTGTTAACTGCCTCTTAATCTCCCAACAAATCTCATCCTCAAGGGGTGGGTTTTGTAGCGATCGCTGCAAAAAAACCGGGGTTTATGCGTAAATACCCAGAAGATTATGCAAAATTTACATGAATAACTCCCTAGATCCGCTGGAACGAATCCGGGTTGTTCTGAGGGGAATCCTATACCCAGAGGGTTTTACAGAGAATAGGTCAAGGGGAAACTCAGGTCGATCGCCCCTTGTCAGAATTCCCTAACTTTTTACCCATTCTTCCAAAGCGACTGCCACCCCTTCTTTGAGGGAGGGACTGGCAGCGGGTTGACTGGAGAGTTCCAACAGTTGCCGATAGGCTTGATCCGGCGCAATCTGTTTCAAGGCGGCGATCGCATGGAAGCGAACTCCAGCCTCAGAGGTGCCTAACAGTTGAATCAGGGGTTCGATGCTAGTTTTTTGTCCGAGATAACCCAATGCCGAGGCGATCGCTTGTTTCCTGCGGATCAAGTCTTTCCCCTTTACTTTGGGCTGAGTGTTTAACCGTTCTATCAGCATCTGCGCCGCTTTAGGCTTCAACTGTGGCACTTCGATCCGTCCCAATAAGGAGACAATTTCGGCAATCACCTCGGGACTAGAACCATTCTGTTCGCGACTGAGTAATGCTTTTTCTAAATACTCCAAGGCTTCGAGAGTTCCCATCCAAGCTAAGGCACGAACCGCATAAATTTGTAAAGGGATGGGGGTAGCTGGGGAGTCGAGAATTTCATCGAGGCAGGCGGCGGCTTTCGGGGTTGCCACCCGTCCCAGGGAAATCGCTGCCTGATGGGCGACATGGGGGTTAAAGTCCCACAAACGCTCCCGCAGGAGGTCCTCAATTTCCGAGGCGATCGCCCTGTAGATCTCCTCAGTCTGGTTTTTGTAGGAGGGTCGCATGGCGCATAACCCTAAGCCGATGGTGGCTTCCCGACGGACGGAGGCATGGAAGTCATGGATGGATTCCACCAGGACCTGGGCGTGAGTGGGGTCATCATAGCTATTCAGGGCGGCGATCGCCTCGGAACGCACTTGGGGATCGCGATCGCCCACTACACTCAACAGAGGTTGGATAATTTGGGGATTGCGGATTTTTCCTAAAGAGCGCACCGCTAAGGCGCGGGAGGTGGAGTCAGTTAACTGCTGACTTAAAGCAGCGATCGCCGGTTCGCCCATTTGAGCTAAGGCAGTGGCTGCCATTGAGCTTAATTCTTCTTCTGGACTCTGGAGTAATTCAATCAAGGCAGCGATCGCATCTGGGCTATTAAACTCCCCCAGGATTCGACCCGCAAACCACTGCAATTCCACTTCGGCATCGGGGTCAGCCAGAATCTCCAACAAAGGGGCGATCGCCTCAGTTCCCAACCGGGGAAATACTTTCGCGACTTCCCATCGTTGTTGAAAATCACCGTATTCTAAGACTTGATCCGCCAAATGGAGTAGAGAGGAGGGATTCACCTTGGGCGATCGGCGGTTCGGTTCCTCCGTGGCAACGGATAGAGATTCGACTCTACCAGTTCCTGGGATCGCGGCTAGTTTTTCCAAACATTGAGTCACCAATTGCCAATCTTCTTGTTTTGCGGCTTCGTTAGCTTGTTCTAACAGATTAGAGAGTGTTGGGGGCATATTGATGGGTGGGTTTTGAATGAGTCGGGGTGCAAGGGTTGCCAAAGTTACAAGGGTTCCCGTCTAACTTTTATCCCTTTCAATTTATCCTCGGTTGGGCTGGATGTGCTAGTAGGGTCCGGCCCATTGATACCTAAATCGAATTTGACTCATCCGTAAATTGCATTATCACCTAACTTTGGTATCTAATTTTACCAAGTTGGTTGAAGGGATTTGACACCCCTGCCTAGAACGCCGATACCGTTTGAGAACCCAGGGACCAAAACCCGGTTTTGTGAACGAATGAGAGTCAGATTTGCCAGTTGCTGTAGAAAGAGAAAACTGGTTTTTTGTCCTCTGGAACTCATCCAATTATCACCCCCCTAAGTTTATGCTGTGCTTAAAACCAGATTAAATTTTCAAAGCGTATCAAATGCTGCTTAACAATGTTTTGAAAGATGCTATTAATCTGCCTGGAGTGCCGGTTGCTCCAGTGCCGCGCCTCGGGGCGTTTTCATTGGACGGTCATTGCGATCGCCTCCTTAATAAAACAGTCAAGCGTGAGAAGTTACCGTTTAATTCAGGGGTTTAGGGATCAAAGTGACGGGTCTTCTCAAGAATAAACATTGCATCAATGCTGCATATAAGATAATTAATCCAACTAACAGGACGGACACTTCATCACCGCTTATAGATAGTAGAGAGGATTCATCTACAATACTGCCTACAGTGAGAGCTACATTCTCCCCTGGGTGTCAGTCCTAACTCAAACAAAACCATTCCCTGACATCTCACGGAACAACTGAAAACCGATGAAAGCCGACCATCCGGGCAGGATAGCCCCTCGTTATCACTATACCTCTTGCAAAATACCGGATAGATCCCCTCAACCCCCCTTAAAAGGGCCAATCGGCTTTAAAAAATTTTTCCTGAAGTCTAATATACCGAAACAGAAATTGAGGTACAATCTGCTCTCCAAGTCCTCATGTAGGACTTCCTATATTCCTATATAGGGAGATGTTCAGTGGGGGGATTGCTTTTATCCAGAGGGATGACTCCAGGTTGCCGGAATCTGGAATGACTTTAACCGGGTTAAAATAGCTTGTGCTGTTTGGGGGCGACTGTGCCAG
Source organism: Laspinema palackyanum D2a (assembly GCA_025370845.1). Classification (GTDB taxonomy): domain Bacteria; phylum Cyanobacteriota; class Cyanobacteriia; order Cyanobacteriales; family Laspinemataceae; genus Laspinema. The sequence goes on from JAMXFF010000002.1 coordinate 284,266, forward strand.
TCGGGTGCCATCAAGTCATCGAGTAACTGTGCTAACTCAGCACAGAGATCCGGAAGGTGACTGCGCCAGATGAGAGTTCCTTGAGGAGTTTCGGGAAAGTCGAGGGGGGTTAACCCGGTTAAGGCATATAAACAAGTCCGGGCGATCGCGAAAAAATCCGATTGCGGTTGGGTATCGCCGAGGAGTTGTTCCGGGGGTGCATAACCCGAGGTTCCCACCCGGGTACTTCTACTGTGGCGATCGGCGGCACTGCCAAAATCAATCAGTTGCAATTGTCCATCCGGTGTGAGAATCAGATTGCTGGGTTTAATATCTCGATGCACCACCCCTTCTTGGTGAATTGTGCTGAGGAGCTCCATCAACTGTGCTAACCAGTTGTCCGCAACGGTTTCGGAAATAGGACCCTGTTGCTCAATCTGTTGTTCTAGGGTTTTTCCGGCTTTTTTTTCCATGACGAACCCTTGGAGGGATTTGCGATCGCCCAGGGTGAGGATAAAATATCCCCCCGGTTCCACCTGGGGTATCCTCGGATGTCGCAACCAGATCAATACTCGTGCTTCTTGTTTAAACAAGCGGACAAAATCAGGTTGAGTGGTAAATTTAAGGACTTTCATCACCTTGGGGGTTCCCCATTCCTGTTCCCCCCAATCCTGGACTTCATAAATATCGCAGGGATAAGCCGGATTGGGTTCTCGCAAGGGGGTTTTGATGCGATAGCGATCGCAAATCAGCAAGGGAGAACCGCAGTTGCCGCAGTGACTCTCGGTATCCGGATTTTCCCGCTGGATGCAGTTGGGATTAATACAGTAACTCACAACCCATTTTAGAAGATGATTGGCTGGAAGATGAGCGAGGGGAAACTTGGCTCTTTTGCAACGGTGAAAGCATTAGTTTGGTAAACGCTGTCTCCAAGAAGCCAAATTTCCCCGAGTTGGATTGGGTTCTCTAGGCGATCGCCTAGGGGAAACCCAGTTTAACCCGCCATAATTGCAAGCAAGTTACGAAGGTTAGTGCTGGCATATCCCACATCCCGTTGGGTTTTATCTTCAAGTTTTCCAGCAATGGCTTCAAGTTGAGCGATCAACTCATCATATCCCCCACTTCGCATCACGAAAAGTTGCAACTGATTTTTAATTTGTTGCACCATTTGGGGTTTTTGAGGAGCCGATTTACCTTTTTTGGCGGGAGTCTGCACTGTGCCGAGATTATGTTGGATTAAAATTCTTAAACTGGATAGTTTTTGAGTCTTCACCAACTCTTTAATCTCTTCACAAGCATTTTCCACTAATTTAGTGGTGACAAACTTCATCATCAAGGGTTGTAAGGTGAAGAAAATGTCGCTGGCTGTTTCTTGTTTTTCGATTAAAGCGCGGCGATCCAAAGAATCGAGGTTTTTGAGCATATCCGAGAGGGATACGGGTAATAACATATCCTCGCGCAAGCGGGATAGGGTAACCGGAGTCTTGGCGATCGCCAACCAGTACAAAATCTCTTCTTCTGAGGGAGATAAGCGCCCGAAATGCTGCGCGAGTAACTGATTGAGCGTATCTTCGATAAACAACTCGGTGGCTTTGAGGAAGGTTGCCGTATTTCCATTAAAGAATTCTTTAATGGTTGTGGCAACAACCTTATACGCCAACAGATTATCTCCATAGCGTTTAACCAGTTCGAGCCACTCTTTATCCGTGGGGGCCACTCCTTTATCGGCAAAGATTTCCCGGGCGATTTCGTGGGAATCCATCGGTTGCAGGGTCTGGACTTTTTCTCCATGCAACAAGGCAATTTCAGCGGGTTCTTCCGTGGTGACTAGGATGAAGCAGCTTTGATGACGGGTTTCGGCAATTCGTTTGATGAAATCGCGATAATTTTCAAATTCTGGACGATAATTCCCGGCAAGTTCATCACCCTTGAGCAAGGCATCGATATCGTCTAAGATGATCAGGCAGCGATTCTTTTTCAGCAAGTCTAGCAGGCGTAAGATTCTGCCGCTGAGATCATCGGGAATATCCGGTTTCTTTTGGGGTGAAAGGGTTTGCAGCAGATTCCCTAACAAGTCTTCGAGTTTGGGGGTTGCACAGAGGGAGCGCCACACTACGAACTCAAACTCGCTTTCCAGTTGTTTGGCAATCTGTACGGAAAGTACCGTTTTGCCGATCCCTGTCATTCCTAAGAGCGTGACTAACCGAGAGCTTTCATCGATAATTAATTCTTCTAGGATTTTAAGTTCTTCGGTGCGTCCATAAAATTGGGATACATCCGGCGACTCACCCCAATCTTGGCTACGATTTCCGGTGGAGACGACTTCAGTAGCCGGTTCTGCGGCTGCTGGTTCAGCTTTTTTGCGGGAAGTTTTAGCCGGTTCGGCTTTGGCTTTACCTTTGGTTTTGGTGGGTGCTGGTGCTTCTGTTTCTTGGGCTTGGTATTGATAGAATAGCTGATGCCGCAATTCAGCCAGTTTGCCCGGACCACGCCCGTAAATGCTAAATTTTCTGTAGACTTCGCCGAGTCGTTTGCGAACCGCAATGTTGCTGATCCCGAGGATGGTGGCGATCGCGGCGGTGGAATTCCCGCCAAGTGCCATCATGACAGTTTCTAACTCCGCATCGGAAACGCCTCGTTCTTTAGCGACTCCGGTTAAAAATTCGGGTGGAATTTGGTTAGTCAAGGTTTCTAAATCTTTACAAACGATACAACGTTTTTCATTATACTGTGTTTCTAAGCATTTGTTGCTCGCCAATGCGATCGAGTCAAAAAATTTTTAACGGATTTAGTCGGGTCCTGAGTCCGATCGCCCCAGGGGGATGATGCCAGGAGATTAATGAGCGAGTTTTCACCCGATTGATCAATGTTCCAGCCCCTCTCCCCTCCTGGTTTGGACAGTTCTAGCGGGTCATTTTGGGCTGTTTATTTCTTTAGCTACTTGACAATATTTTATAGATTATGCAGATCAGCACTTTGAATAAAAAATCAAGTTTCTCTCAGATATTTCAGTCATCCTAGAAAAAACTTAACCCTAGAGAGATAAAAATTTTTCCTCCCCTCACCTCTTTCTAACTCCGGGGTTCAGAAAACATCTCCAGGAACCATTCCCCAGCCCAATCCATGCTCACTTCCGTGAGGAAAGGTTCCTGCCTCGGCAAGGCAGCATCGGACAGCGCAAGTTCTACCGGGCTGGGAAGACAACCCCGACGATCGCAACTTTTGCTTGAGTATGATCAATAATCGAATATATACTTAGGCCAAAAGAGGCAAATTTTAACACAAGGGATAGAAAAAATCAACGGACGCAACAAAAAGTGACAAAACTGGCGATGAGTCCAAAGGAAACCGGAGGGTGAACTATGCTTTGTGTTTCCCTCAACTCCAGGTATAAGGGTTCTATCCGGGCGACATCACCCCGCACCCTCACTCAGACATTCCGGCCAAAGCCCGCAACCGGGACAAATCTAACAAGCGAATCCGCGCCCCCTCAATCTCCAAGACCCCCTCACTGCTGAGTTTTGCAAACACCCGAGAGAGAGTCTCCGGAATTGTCCCCAAAAAAGCCGCCAATTGCCCTTTCGTAATATCCAGTTCCACTTGTTCCAAACTCCCCTGGGGTGAATCACTTAAATAAAGAAGATAAGCAGCCAAGCGTTGCGGGACATCCTTCAAAGACAAATCTTCCACCATAAGAGCCAACCAGCGCAGATGACGGGCAAAAATTCCTAACAAAGTTATGGCAATATTGGGATGGGCTTGCATCAAGGCCACGAATGCAGTCCGGGGAAAGAATAACACCTGAGTGGACTCTAGGGCGGCAGCAGAAGCAGGAAAGGGTTGACCATCAAAAGCGGGCACCTCCGCGAAATGCTGACCCGGACCAAAGATTTGCAAAATCTGTTCTTTGCCAAACGGCGATTGTTTAAAGACTTTAACTCGCCCAGAAATCACGATGAAAAAACCAACTCTTTCATCATCTCCCTCCCAAAACAGTGCCTCTCCTTTCTGATAGGATTGGCCGATCGCAATCTGGGCAAGGGCCTGATATTGGTCTGGGGGTAAACTCTGAAACAGGGTAGTTTGGGCAAGAAAGGCTTGTTTATCAAAGGATTGGTCTTTCAAGACTGGATTCCGGGGACTGGATCAACTCATTGATTTGATTGTACCGGCAAAACTGGCTGATCCAGAATTGGGTTAAGAAAAACTCACACCTACAGGACTGACCCCTGACCTTTATCCCTCTAGGGCCGATTGTTAGAATTGATGCTTCAAATCCGCCTGAGTCCTAGATGAGAACCGAATGGAGTATAAATCTGGCGTTCTTTGACTTAAGTCAAAGACATTCCCCGAGGGCCAACTTAGAGTAAAGATAACAAGACGAAAGCGACCGAGAGGTAACATCATGTATTGCAGCCAATGCGAACAAACTGCCGGTGGAGAAGCCTGTTATCAATGGGGTGCCTGTGGTAAAAGTCCCGAAGTGGATGCCCTCCAAGATTTATTAACCCATTTATTGCGCGGACTTGGACAAGTGGCGATCGCCGCCCGGAAACACGGAATCATTAACCGCGAAGCCGATCGCTTTACCTGCGAAACCCTCTTTTCAACCCTCACCAACGTCAACTTCGACCCCGAAAGTTTTGTTCAATATATCCATCAGGCGATCGCCCTGCGGGATGGATTGAAAGCGCAACTGCAAACGGTCGCCCCCGAGGTCCGCTTGGACGAAGGTCCCGCCACCTTGGCACCCGCCGCCACCCTCGATGAATTAGTCCAACAAGGTCGAGATGTAGAATACGGATTTATCTCCAAATCCGCCCAAGACGTTGATATTTTCTCCCTCAAACTGACCATTATTTATGGACTCAAAGGCATCGCCGCCTATGCCTACCATGCCCAAGAACTGGGACAGGAAGACGATCGCCTCTATGCTTTTTGTCATGAAGCCTTAGCGGGACTTGACGCCGTGGATTTGACCTTAGAAGACTGGGTACAAATGGCCTTAAAAGTCGGGGAAATCAACCTCTTGGCGATGGAACTCCTCGATGCCGGAAATACGGGCAACTATGGTCATCCTGTCCCCACCCGCGTTCCTCTGGGAACCCAACCGGGTAAAGCGATTCTCGTCTCGGGTCATGACCTCAAGGACCTAGAGGAACTCCTCAAACAAACGGCTAACCAAGGAATCTACGTCTATACCCACGGGGAAATGTTACCGGCGCATGGGTATCCCGGACTCAAGCAGAAATATCCTCATTTGTATGGTCATTATGGGACTGCGTGGCAAAATCAAACCCGCGAATTTGCGACATTCCCCGGGGCGATCGTCATGACCACCAACTGCCTAATGCCCCCCCACAACTCCTATATTAATAGAGTCTTTACCTGTGGCCCTGTGGGGTGGCCCGGACTGGCCCATATTGAAAATCGCGACTTTAGCGATGCGATCGCCTGTAGCTTATCCATGCCCGGATTTACCGATAACGGAGACCCCCGCCAAGTCACCACCGGATTTGCCCGGAATGCCGTCTTGGGTGTTGCCGATGAAGTAATCGCTGCCGTCAAACGGGGAGATATTCGCCACTTCTTCCTCGTCGGAGGTTGCGATGGGGCCAAACCCAGCCGCAACTATTACACCGAATTCGTGGAAAAAGTCCCTGAAGATTGCGTTGTGCTTACCCTAGCTTGTGGCAAATTCCGGTTCTTTGATAAGGAACTCGGAGACATTGGCGGAATTCCGCGCTTGATGGATGTGGGTCAATGTAATGATGCCTACTCTGCGGTGCAAATTACCCTAGCTTTAGCCAATGCCTTTGGGGTGGGGGTGAATGAACTGCCATTGTCAATGATTTTGTCATGGTATGAACAAAAAGCCGTATCGATTTTGCTGACCCTATTCCATTTGGGAATTAAAAATATTCGCTTAGGGCCAACCCTGCCCGCGTTCATTTCTCCAAATGTGTTCAAGTTACTTTCCCAAACTTACAATCTCAAGGAGATCGGCACGCCAGATGAAGATTTAGCTGCCTGTTTAGGGACGAGTATCAAGGCATAATCGGGAACTGGAATTTGAGACTTCTTCCAAATTTGGGTCTGAAAACTCATCTTTAATAGAGTAGCCCGCCTGTGCGGGCTACCCTTCTCTAAGGGTATTCCAACAAATAAATCCTCCAAATCCGAGGGTTAAGGACCCAACAATACTCGATTAGCCCGCGCTTCTCGGGCTACCCTTCGGGAAGCCGCTAGCGCGTCTTAGTCCTTGTAGCCCCACCCTGCTGATGTGCGGGGTTTTTGCTTTATTTTTTGGAGTTCCCCAAGCGGTATGGAGTTTAAAGACAATGGTTTAGCAAAACTAGCCCGGTGGAGCTTCAGATTAGACTCGGTGGCTAGAGTTGAGACTGCGGACAATCCAGTAACTAATCGATAGGGCAAAAATAGCAACAGCCAAACCCAGTAAGGCAAATTCTGAATATTTTTCTAGGTCAAAAATAATAATTTTTCGGGCAACCGCAACTAGGGAGGTCACAATCACCAGTTCCACTTGCACCGTATGCTTTTTCATATAGGCTGTAATATTCTCTAAAATTTCCATAGAAATCAGAATATTCAGGAACAGGCCAAATATTTTAAATAACGTATTCGTTAAAAAGCCCACAGGTTCCGTAAACAGAACTTGGGCTAAAAAGATAATCAAGTCACAAAGGGCAACTAAAATGATAATAATCATTAAAATTGACAACACTTTGGCGATCGCAATTTGAATTTCTTCCGTGATATGAACAAACTTATCATTTCTAAAATTATCACTAACTTGGTAATACCATCTTCTGAATCGTCTCATCGTTTAACTTAAAAATAAAAGAACTCCGCACAGCCTGTAGGGGGGTCATCGGCGCTCATCCGCTAGTGACCCCTACCGTTATCGCCTATACTCCTGCCGGTGCTTTTGCCAGCACCTCCGGGGTTAAGACCTGATTGAGTTTACCACTCCGATACCCTTCTAGGTCTAAATTAACGTAAATAAATCCAAACTCTTGAAAGGCAGCCACTAAACCAGGCAAGTCCGTGATTAAGACAAATTCCTTGATTTGTTCCGGGGGTAATTCAATTCGGGCGCTGTCTCCTTCAGAGCGAACTCGGAGATTTTTGAGTCCTAATTTTCGTAAATAACGCTCGGCGCGACCGACTCTTTGGAGCTTTTCTACGGTGATTTCTTCCCCATAAGGAAAGCGAGAACTTAAACAGGGTTGGGCGGGTTTATCCCACCAAGGCAAGTCTAGGAATTTCGCCAGTTGACGCACTTGGACTTTGGTGAGTCCGACTTCCGCAAGGGGCGATCGCGCCCCTCGTTCTTTCGCCGCTTGAATCCCTGGGCGATAGTCATGCAAATCATCCCCATTCACCCCATCCACCACATAAGGATATCCCCGGGATATCGCTAGAGGTTTGAGGGTATCATGGAGTTCACTTTTACAGAAATAACAGCGATTAACGGGATTGGCGGTGTAATTGGGATTCGCCATTTCCTGGGTGGTTACTTCTTCATGAGCAATGCCAATTTCTGCCGCTTGAATCCGCGCATCTTCTAAGTCTTCCGGAAGTAGAGAAGGCGAAACTGCGGTAACTGCTAATGCTTTGTCTCCCAAGGTATCGTAAGCGATTTTGGCGACTAAGGTGCTATCAATGCCGCCGGAATAGGCAATTAATGCCCGGTCCATTTCTTGAAAAATTTGTTGGAGTTGTTGGAGTTGTTGCATGAGTGATTCGAGTAAAAAATAGTCATTCAATCAAAATGGGGGTCGGTACAGGGGTTAGAAACCGGGTTGCTTTTTGAAAGTTCCTGGAAATCCTCCGGCTGTTGGGGAGAAAAACTCCCGGGTTTGTGCCTTGATTTTTGACAGAAATAACCCCTGAGAAATAGAGGGAAAAATGCCGATTTAAAATTCTCTTCGAGAAAAGATTAAATTAGCGATCGCCAACAGCAGCACGATGTAAAATAAGGCATAAATAAAATTGAAAATTAAGGTCATGGCATCGGGTAATATCCCATAGACGGCTTGATTTTTGAGGTCTAACCGGGATAAGTCGGGTAAGATTAAATATAACCCTCGGGTAATCGCTTCAACCGTGGGATTTTTACTCAGTTCACCGGCGGCAACGATATCCTCACTGAGGTGTCCCATCACATAAACGGCAAAAGTCAGGAGGGTTGCCAGTAACGAACTGGTAAAGACACTTAAGGCGATCGCCACCGCCGTCAGTAAAGACAGTTCTAAAAACAGATAAAACGCCGCAACGAGCAGACTCCACAGGGGATAGTTTACCTGAGATAAACTCATCAACCCTAAATATAACCCCATCGTCACCGTAATCAGGACCGCTAGAACCGCACAGAGTCCCAGATGTTTGCCAACGATAAATTCAGCGCGACTAATGGGTTTAGCCAGCAAGACAAGAACGGTGCGATTTTCGATTTCATTTTGGATCGGTGCAGTTCCGACAAATGCCGCAACGATTAATCCCAAAATGCCGATCGCCGCAATTCCCAAATCCAGAAGAATTTTGTCCTCAGTGAGAACAGCATATTCTGGGATAAGGCGCATTGCCCCGATAAAAAATAACCCAAACACCATGATAAAATAGAGGACGCGAGCGCGAATCACTTCCCAAAAGACATTGTTTGCGATCGCTAACGTTCTGCCTGGGTTCACCAAGACACCTCCTCGCTTTAATTTCAACGGTTCTCGATTTTGCTATGAGCAAATTTTAAAGGAATAGGGGCTAAAATGCAATAGAAAAATCAAGGAACGTTGCCCAGTCAATCTATGCCTGAGAATCGCCTCTGTATTTCTATTTTAATCGAAGCCTTGCCCTTGGGAGGGGATGGGTCCGGATTTGCGATCGCTCGCAGGTCCGCACTCTACCTCAGCCCGATCTAACGCCTCTGCGGGGGGGCGACTGCTGGCGGGTCCCCGTTGCCGAAAGGTCCGTGAGATTTCGCAGGATTTTTCCAGATAATAGTCCTCCGATACTAAGGGCACCCCGTCAAAAATTGCCAATAAGGTAATGCCAAATCCTGCTTGACGCTGAATCACCGTTCCCCTCAATGTCCACCATTCATTTTCTTCAATCTCCGGTAACCTTTTCTTAACCGCATCTTCAATATCAATTCGGTTTTCTAGCAATCCCGAAATCACTTGATTTGCGCGGGGCCACTGTTGCCCATCAATCTGTTCCCGAAGGAAAGCTTCCATCTCATTAATCATGATATTTCCTTGGGGGATTTCCGGTGCTTCAATTCCTCGGGAAATAGCAAATGAACTGCGGGTAAAATCTTCTGCTAATAAGGTGGGATACTCCCGTAACCACTGATTCATTACAAACCCAAATTGTAACCATAAACTTACTAAAACATGAAATAAAAACATCACCGTTAATTCTTTACGAATTGAGATGGGAGGCCAACTGGGTAAGAGTCGCCCTCTAAAAAATTTCGGCACGGACCGCACCGAAGCAGTCAGCAGGGGCCAAGTAACAACAATTGCTTGATGCCGCCAATTTTCAGGTAAATCATCGAACAAAATAAGACTGAGTAATAATCCCACAATCCAAGGACCGATCTTGATGCCAAATAGTGTTATCGGTCGTTCCCATTGCCACCAAGCCGTTCCCACCACAAAAAATATCAATCCCCCGGTATGGGTGAAATGATAGGCATTCTCAGCCGGGGGAACAAGCAGCCAGGAAAAGGCAGAGAGCAACCAAGAAAATATGCTTAATAAAATAAAAGTTTCCCAACAAAAAGGTCGGGGAGGTCTCAATCTATCAATACAGTATTTGAGCATTTTAGTCGGTAAACAGGTGAATAACAGGAGTAATAATCAACTCAAGAATGCGATATTTAGGCCAAATTTGTTAACAATTTTAAGCCCTATTTTTTCTTGCTTTTATCTCAAATAATTTCAAACTGTATTTTGAAAATTTTTTAACCATAAAACTAATAAAATAACACTATGACTATAGGAATGACCCCATAAAACAGCCATTGCTTGGCGGCGTTCGGGGGCTTTTTTGACTTTCCGAGTGGAATATCTATAATTTTCTTCTAGTTCAGCCTCTGGTTGAAGTGGGTAAGCATAATCCACCAGTTTATTGAATAAATTTAAGCTAATTAGTTTAAGTGAGAAATTAGCCCAAAACACAAAAAATCCGATGATAAAGATTAAAGAGAGCCCCCCCTCGCCCAGTTTATTTAAAAAAACATAAGTAACGAGTTGGATTTTGAGAGGAGGTGAAAGAATAGGCTCGATATAAAAGAAGAATATCCAGCCCACACAAGCGGAAATTAAATTAATGGTCAGGGCATATTCAACGCTAGTTTTTCGGCTGACTTGACAGCGCGCATAAAACACCGAGGATTCAATGGCGACGGAAATTGTTAAAAAAAAGGTTTGAAGTAAAATTGTGGGCAGAGGAAAAACCATAATGGCTATTGGCTCCTAATCTTGCCTATTCTAGCTGACTGGGAGAGGGGATGGGGAGGATAGGGTTCATGTTCGTAGTAACGACTTTAGTCGTTACCGCGTTACTTGGCGGATGCCAAGTAACGCTCCCATGTGTGGATCCTCCCCATCCACCCCATCCACCCCATCCACCCCATCCACCCCATCCGCCAATCTGCCAATCTGCCACCCCATCCACCCCATCCACCCCATCCACCCCATCCGCCAATCTGCCACCAATTAGGGAAAAGGGGACGAGAACTCGGATAATAAGAGGTGAAGGCATTCATAAAAAATAAACGAGCTATGACAAGAACTGGCATCGGCATTCGCACGGCTGTTTCTCAAGAGCGCATTGTAGGTCAGATTCACGTTTATGATGGCGCGGGGAAGGGGAAATCCCAGGCGGCCCTTGGAGTCGTGCTGCGTTCGATTGGCTTGGGTATTAATACGCCCCTGCAAAGCAGAGTGCTGTTGTTGCGGTTTCTCAAGGGTCCGGCGCGGCATTATGAGGAAGATGCGGCGATCGAGGCTTTGCAACGGGGTTTTCCGCATCTGATTGATCAGGTTCGCACGGGAAGGGCGGAGTTTTTTGGACCGGATGAAATTACGCGGTTTGACCGACTGGAAGCGCAACGGGGATGGGATGTGGCAAAAGGGGCGATCGCCTCGGGTCTCTATTCCGTGGTGGTGTTGGACGAAATCAATCCGGTTCTGGATTTAGGATTACTCTCGACTGAGGAGGTGGTTCGCACCCTGGATCATAAACCGGAACATCTGGAAGTTATTGCCACGGGGCGATCGGCACCCCCAGCTTTATTAGAGATTGCGGATTTACATTCGGAAATGAAGTCCCACTATCATGCTGGAGGGGCGGAAAATGGCATTGATGGGATTGAAATTTATACGGGTGCAGGAAAAGGTAAGTCTACCAGTGCCTTGGGTAAGGCGTTGCAGGCGATCGGGAAGGGAATCAGTCACGACCAATCCCATCGGGTGCTGATTGTGCAGTGGTTGAAGGGGGGAAGTGGCTATACGGAAGATGCAGCGATCGCTGCGTTGCGTCACAGTTACCCCAATCTGGTGGATCATCAGCGCTGTGGTGGCGATGCCATTGTCTGGCGGGGTCAACAGAAAGAAATTGACTATGTTGAGGCAGAACGGGGGTGGGAAATTGCGCGATCGGCGATCGCCTCGGGACTCTACAAAACCATTGTCTTAGATGAACTCAATCCCACCGTTGACTTAGAACTGCTAGAAGTTCAACCCATTGTTGATGCCTTACTCCGCAAACCGAAAGACACCGAAATCATTATCACCGGGCGCTGTCAAAATATTCCCGCCTATTTTGAATTAGCCAGTGTTCATTCAGAAGTCTTCTGTCACAAACATTATGCTAACCACGGTGTAGAACTCAAGCGCGGCGTTGATTTCTAAGTTTGATAATGGATAGTTGATAATTATCAATTATCAATTATCAACTATCCATTATCAATTATCCATTATCAACTGGCGGTGCCGGTGCGAACCAGCATCACGGTACAATCGCAACTGCGGGCGATCGCCTCGGGGATATTCCCCTTCACCACGGAGTGCAGTAAACCTTCCCGACTGGCCCCCAGGACAATTACATCACATTGGTCTTTTTGGGCCAAATCAATCAATGCATCCTGGACCGAGTTAGCGCAAAGGGAAGTTGAAATCACCGGACAGGTGACTTGCTGTTCCAGAAAGGCCAAAGCTTGGTCAAGGACCCCCTGATCGGAGCCATAAGTTCCGGGCCCAAACACTTGACAGAGGCGAATTTCAGGATTCGTGGTCATCGACACTAATCCCGGGAGTAATTTCACCGTAGCTAAACCACTCGGGCCACCCCGAATGGGAACCAGCCAGCGTTGAAACGACCGAGGACGGGGGAGGGGGGGGCGGTCCAGTCCAGTTGTCAACACGGAAATCTTGCCTGAGCGCTGGGTTTCTGGCCTGCGTCGCGAGGGGGAGAAGGAGGTTTTACCCATTTTCACCAAAATTGCATCGCAAGGGGCTTGGCGAATGATGGTATCCGCCACATTCCCAAAAATCCGCCCGGGAGTGCCGGTACTGCCTTTCCATCCCATCAACATCAGGTCAATATGTCGCTCGTCAATCGTTTCCAGCATGGCTTGGGCGACATCATGGGCCACGCGAACTTGAGTATGGACGGGCACATTCCAATCCCGACCGATGCGTTCAGCAAGGCGCAATAACCGACGAGAGGGAATCGTGGTAACAGCGGTTTCATCGGGGGATTGGTGACGGGAGATGACAATGGTTTGCAGACATTCCAGTTCATAGTTGCGCTGATGGGCGATCGCCACGGCCAAGCGGAGCAATGCCGGGGCGGTTTCAGGATTAGCCAGGGGGACGAGTAAGCGACCTTGACCTGTGGCGGGCGATCGCGTCTGATAGACCACATAGGACGGTGCGGGATGGGGTCCAAATCCCTGTTTTCCCGTGAGGCGATCGCTCTCAGCCCGAATGATATCCGTGCGCGTAATAATCCCCACCAGCTTTCTGCCTTCTGTCACCGGCACTCGGCTGAGATTGTAGCGGTTGAGTTGAAACAGCACTTCCATCAAGGTATCCCCTGGGGAGACTTTCACCGCCTGGGGAGTCATAATCTTTTCCAGGATGGTATCCGGGGGTAAATTCAGCTTAGAAATTTTTGCCAAATCCGACTGGGCCACCATTCCCACTAATTTCCCCCCCTCTAGGACCGGAAATCCGCGATGATGAGAGCGAGAGAATGCCTGGACGACTTCCTCTATGGAGGTTTCGCGGGTTAAAGTTTCCACTCGGCGCTGCATGACATCTGCTGCGCGAATTTCACTGAGAATCGCATTCGGGGTGGCTTCTGCTTTGAGGTCAATGCCATTGAGTTTGAGTAACTTATCATACAAAGAACCGCTGTCAGCCATTTCCGCGACGAGATAAGATACCAGGGAACCAATCATCAGGGGGAGGACTAAATTAAAGTCTGTGGTAATCTCAAAAATCATCACGACAGCGGTAATGGGGGCTTTGGATACGGCACAGAAAAAAGCCCCCATACCTGCTAGGGCGTAAGTGGTGGGCAATCCGACACCAAGGAACGCAAATTGCCAGAGGCCCACGAGATAGCCTAAAGCGGAACCGAGAATCAGGGAAGGGGCGAATAAACCCCCAGGTGCGCCGGATCCAGCAGCAATAATGGTTAGGCAAAAGTGACTCAGGAAGGCGATCGCCGAGGCTCCGGCAGTGGGGGATCCGGTGAGCAGGAACTCCCTCAACCCGCTATTATTGCGAAATAATGGCGGTAACAGGGCGATCGCTACCCCGCAAATTAATCCCGCCAGTCCCATCCGCCAAGGCAGGGGCACTCGGATCACCTTCCGGTTAAATTTAATACTCGCGAGAATGCCTTGGGTGAAGAGGGTTCCCAGCAAACCGGAGAGAATTCCTAAAACCAGGTAAAACGGGATTTCTGGGGCCGTGAATTGAGATTGAAAGCCCGTTGCGCTTAAATTTAAGTCGAGACTTTTTCCCCCTAAAATTCGGGAGACAACGGCCCCAATAAATGAGGCGAGGATAGCTGGACCTAGGGAGAAGGCTGAAATATCATGGAGAAGTTCTTCAACGGCAAAGAGGACTCCGGCGAGGGGGGCATTAAATCCAGCGGCTAAACCAGCGGCTGCACCCGCAGCAATCAATTGTCTTCGGTAATCTGGGGAGGTGGGAAACCATCGGCCAATTTCAGCCGCGATCGCCGCGCCGATTTGCACCGTTGGACCCTGCCGCCCCAAGGTCAAGCCGGACCCCACTGTGATCACGGTACTGACTAATTTAATGAAGGCAACTCGTAAATCGAGGGATAAAGGCACCCCAGCCAGGGCCGCCTTGACCTGAGGAACGCCACTGCCTGCTGCTTCCGTGGCAAAGCGTTCGACGAGAAATCCGGCGATCGCCCCTCCCATGAGTCCAATCATCGGCAACCCAATCCAAGAAGGCAGATTGAACGACGCATAGATCCGCCATCCTCCCAACCATCCCACCCCTTGTTTTAGGAAAACCGCCGCCAGTCCAGAGACCAAACCTATTAAACAGGCTTCAAACATGGCAAGCCGTTTTGGTCTCAGGAAAAAAGCTCGAAGCCTTGCCACTACCCAACTATACGAGGAAAGGGACTGGAGCCACATGATCTCGTTTGCTATGAATATTTAAGTGGGGGAATTTGTATCATTTGTCATTTGTCATTTGTCATTAAACGAAAGAACCCATGACCAGCATCCAATGACAATTGACAATTATCAATTATCAATTATCAATTCCTGCCCCCTAATGACCAATGACCCAGGACAAATGACCCATGACAATCAAATCTAATAAGTTTTTCCCGTAACCGAGAGGCCCTCTAAAATCAGAGAAGGGGTATAGCAAGCGCCATTCCATTCGGCATCCCCCCCGATGTCGATGACTTGTTTAAGAGCAGTATAGACATTTCCAGCCACCATTGTATCCTTGACACGCCCGATGACCTGGCCCTTTTTGACCCGGAAACCGAGGTCTACATTAATGGAAAAATCCCCAGAAATTCCCGTAGAGCCCCCGAGCATTTGATCCACAATGATCGCCTCATCTAATCCGGCAATCAGTTCAGCTAAAGATTTAGAACCCGGTTGGATGAGCCAGTTAAACAGACCCGGAGTGGGATAACTGCCTAAACCGGGGCGAAATCCGTTGCCGGTGGTGCCGATTCCTAGTAATTTTCCGGTGGTGCGATCGCTGTAGAACTGCTGGAGCACCCCATTTTGAATAAAAATAATCCGTTGGGTGGGGGTGCCTTCATCATCAAAGGGACAACTATAAGGCCCCGCATCCGGTTCTTGGGAAATGGTGAGAGACTCTGAGACAATCGGCGAACCGAGGCGATCGCTCCAGGGTGAGGATTGCTCCCAGACTCGCTTACCATTGATGGCTTCTTGGACTGTTCCCCAGAGCATATCCGCAGCTTTGGCCGTAAATAAGACGGGTATCCGGCCACTGATTGCCGGAGCATTCTCCCGACTCCAGCCTAAGCGTTGCAAAATTTGTTGAGCCACTCCAATCGGTTCTAGGCGTCCCCGTTGGGTTTGGCCGTCGGATACACTCAAGAAATCTTCTGAGCGAATCCAGTCAGCGGAGAGATAGCAACTTAAAGTGGTGTCTTTATAGCTACAATCCAGACCATTAGAGTTAAGCAGGCGGGTGGTTTCGCTATCGCAATCCCATTCTCCATTGCAGAGAATTTCCGGGTAGGCATCGCGAATCATGGCGATCGCCTCTTTTCCCCAGTCGAGTAACTGTTCCACCGGCACCATTTCCCCTAAATCGGGATAGGATGCGGAACGGTTGTCCGTCATTTCGATAGTTTCCGGCTGTCCCAAGGTACTCAAGGCGATCGCCTTTTCCACCAAGGATTTCGGGTCTACCGGCCCATAAGCGACCGCTAAACCCGGACGCCCATTCTTCCAAAGTCGCAGCGCTGTGCCTTCAGATTGAGCACTTTCGAGTTGTTTGAGACGATTCGCCTCAAAATAAACAGGGCGAGAGTGCGATCGCGACTGAAACACCTCCGCCGCCTCGACCCCTGCATGATGAGCCAGATCTAAGAGCTGTTCTGGCAGTTCCTCTGCTTGCAAATGTTCAGACCCCATGAGAATTCAAGGATGAAGGATGAAGGGTGAAGGGTGAAACAGCTAGGGTAAAATCAGAAATATCTTTCCCTAACGGTTCACACTTGTAGAACGCAACTGGATGTTGCGGACGCGACAAGACTTCACACTTCACAACTTTACGCTAAGTTGAGTTCCTGTAATAGCCAAAATCCTGCAAAAGATTCCGAATTGGGATCGGTTTGAATGGCTAAAAAATGCACCCCTTGGGCTTTATCCTTAGTTTCGGCAAATCCAGCCGCTTCGGCGCGAGTGGTTTTATCCGTTAAATTGGCCAAAATCCATCGCTCATTAAACCCTGTTTCTAAAACCACCTGTCCGGGTTCTTCCAGTTCGGGTTTTAAAAACCCTAACTCTAGTCCCGACATCCATCCCGCTAGGGCTTTCGCCCGATTTGAGAAGACAATCATCCCCGGAATGATGGTGTCTGTGCTGATCTGAGGCACTAAACTTTTTTCACCTAAAATGGGAAAGGCTTCTCCGAAGCCAATATCCCACTCGTTCATTTCTGCAAAGCTACCCGCCTCCAAGGTGACGAATGCCCAGCGATCGCCCTGTAGCGCATCGGGAAGGCGTTCCGGTTTCGGCGTTTCAAATTGCACCGAAGGGGTTAACCCCGCCCCTTGAAACCCCGGTTCTAGGGGATAAATCGTATCCATCCGTTCCTGCAACCAACGGTAGAGCGCGACGGTCCGCCGGGAGGGTTTGGAGGTAATTCCCAAATCCTTGCAGGCTTTTGTGATCATATTGTTCATCTGGCGACGGAAAAAGCGAATCTGCGTCGGCGGTTTGCCAGCCTGGGCGATCGCTTCGTTGATGGCATCTCCTAACCACACCGAATTGACTTCGCTACTGGAACAATATTTTGAAAAGCGCAACAACTCTTCTTCCGTGGAGCAGGTATCGGTCGGACTCTCACAGATGAGCACTTCCCAGCGCTTTTTGCCATTCTCATCGAGAATCGGTTTGGAGTAAAAATCTAGTTCCCACGTTTTGCTCATCGATATTTTGCGCCGTTTTCCCAGCCTACTTTCTCTATGAGCGATCGTATCATTAACTGGAGTTGATCTATGATTCATATTGACGGCTCATTTGGAGAAGGTGGGGGTCAGGTCCTCCGGACTGCCCTGAGTCTAGCCACCCTCACGGGGACTCCCCTCACCCTCGATCGCATTCGTGCTGGACGCACTAAACCCGGTTTAGCCGCCCAACACCTCACCGGGGTCCGCGCCGCCGCGACCCTCTGCAATGCCAAAGTTTATGGGGACTCCCTGGGGTCCCAATTTTTAGAATTTATTCCCCAATCCCCCCCTCAGCCAGGTCACTATCGGTTTGATGTGACTACTGCCGGGTCCGTGAGTCTAGTCTTACAGACGATTTTACTCCCTTTAGCCCTCACCCCAGGAGAATCCCGGATTACCCTCTGCGGGGGGACCCATGTGGCCTTTAGTCCCTCTTTTCCCTACATTCAGGAGGTTTATTTACCTGCGATCGCCCGCATGGGAGTCTGTGCCGAAGTCACCTTAGTCAAGTGGGGCTGGTATCCCCGAGGTGGGGGCGAAATCCAACTCCGGGTGACCGGGGGCCAGCCCCTCTCGGGACTTAATCTCCAGGACCGGGGCAAATTCCAACAGGTGAGAGGATTAGCTGCCGTCACTGAACTCCCCTCTCACATTCCCCAACGCATGGCCAACCGCGCCGAAAATCGCTTACGCGAGGCCCAAATGAAAGTTCATATCCAAACTTCCCGCCAAAAAGGAATTGCTCCCGGTGCGGGCCTATTTCTGACAGCGGACTATCGCAATAGCACCGCTGGATTTAGTGCATTAGGGAAACAGGGATTGCCTTCGGATCAAGTCGCCGATCGCGCCTGTGATGCCTTGTTGGAATTTCATCACAGCGGTGCTGCTGTTGATGTCTATCTCGCCGACCAATTATTATTACCTGCCGCCTTAGCCACATCTGAAACCCACTATCATGCCCAAGCCATTTCTTTACATTTAACCACCAATGCCGGAGTCATCGAACAATTTGGTCTGGCCAAAATAGAGATTAATCCAGCCCATAATTTAGTTTCAGTTTTTCCGCAATAGCTGAGGTTTTTTAGAAATTTGCCCTTAACTCAATCCCTTAAAACAATGCACCCTGGTTAAATAACATAGGAGTGAAATTTGGCAATAATTATCACTTAAAAACAGCGAATCAAACTATTGACAGAAACAAACCCTTTAATGGGAGCTTCTATCTCTACCCACGAGCGTTGAATTCCCCCGGGATCGGGAATATATTCATAATCTTCAATCAATTGCACTCGCCCATTGGCGGGAACTCCTCCGAGATACTGAGAAGGACCAGAAACAGCAGAACGAATCGCCAGACCCTGGGGTGTCACCAGTCCATTCACTTGGCGGCAAAACTGACCATTGGGAATCTCAGGAGTCTCGGTAACCGGGGATTGGGTGGTAGAAGTCGGTGGGGTTGCAGGGGTCGGTGGGGAGGGTCTGGCACTTCCCGAACAGTAGGCGAGATTGCCTCCACTATTCGGGGGACCATTGGAAATAAAGCCTTCAACAGGTGCAGTGATTTTAATCCAGATTCGACCATCGGAACCGACAATGGGTTCGGCATCCGGCGCTAACGTCACGGTGGCATTGGGGTCTACGCCGCCAATTTGGGTTTGACTGGGGTCTGGGGTACGATGGACCGCTAGACCCCGACGTTCCGTGACGCGACGGCACAGATCGAGGGGTTCTGCCTGTGCCAGAGGAGTGGCGATCGCCTTGGGTAGAGTGCTGGTTATGACACTTAGGAGGGCGATCGGGATTGTCCACAGATTTAACAACTTCATGGGTTAACTTTTGTCTCCAATTCAAACAGGTTCAGTCTTTAATTTTAGCGGGAAATCTTGATGTTAATCAAAAATTTATCCGGATTTTAACGAGATTTATATCGGAAAATTGGGGGAGCAGGCAAGGGGAAAATGGTTGAATTTTATAGGGAATTTCGGCTCCATTCATTCATTCTTCTGGGTGAAATTAAGTCATCTTTTTTTTGCGGTGTGATGAAGATCCGGAAACGACTGAAGTCGTTACTACAAACGGGGGAAGGAATGACTGAATTTCCCATCCTCCCCATCTACCCATCCTCCCCATCTCCCCCATCCTCCCCATCTCCTATCGACACATAATTAAACTATCTGTAGAGACAAACCCCGATACTGGGGTCGTAATTTGTACCCACTCTCGTGCTTCTGAGTTGCGATCGCGTAGGATTTGATAATTGGGGATGAGAGTCACCCTTGCTCTAGGGGGGACGACACCTAGATAGGCGGCGGTACTGGTGGGTTCAGCGCGAATAACCAATCCATCCGGTGCCTCTCGACCTTCTACTTCACGGCAGAGATTCACCGTTCCCGGAGTGGGATTGAGGGGATTCACAGAAACCCCTCCATTGCAGTAGATTAAGCTTTCCGTAGGGATATATCCGACGATTGGGGAGGAAATTTCAATCCAAGTCCGAGGTTCACGATTTTGATCGGGCAGAAGTTGAGCATTCGGTGCGAGTAAAACCTGTGCACCCGGTGCTAATCCGCCGCGATTGGTGGCAAATCGGTTGGCATCGGCATGAACGCTGATGCCTTGGGGGGCCAGATTGGGGTCCACTCGACGGCAAAGGGAGGTTGTACCGAGGTTCGGAGAGGGGGTTTGGTTGGGGAGGGGGGTGGCAGTTCCGGTACAGGGGACAAAATTGCCCGAACTTCCGGGTTCGCCGTTAGAAACGTACCCCCGCACGGGTGCTATGATTTCAAACCAAACTCGACCATCGGGACCGGGAATCTGGCGAGCACCTTCGGCGAGGGTGAGGGTGCCATTAAAATCGACGCCTCCGATCGCAGGGGAGTTGGAGTTGGGTTGGGAACGGATCGCTAATCCCTGTTGTTCCGTGACTTGCCGACAGAGGGTGCCGGTTGCCTGCGCCAGTTGGAAGGGGGATTGCGCGGTGGTGGCGGGGATGTTGAATCCCGTGGAGGCGATCGCCCAGAGGCCCAGTCCTACCCCTAGAATGGTCCGATTTTTTAACGGTTTCATCACTATCCTGATTTCCCTTGCGAAACTTTATTTTAATTTTAGGGAGCGATCGCCACAAATGGGGACCTTTTGTGGCGCTGACTTCCCAACTTTAGAGCGATCGCTTTTGTCCGGATAATGTTTCCACTCTTGAGTATTTTTCAGCTAGGGTGTCAGAACTTTCCACCCCATTCCAAGGGCAATCTTGCTATCTCATCCGATTCAGAGGGCTTTTTAGCACTCGATGCTATCATCCACCTATCTACCCTATTCTTTGACAGGTTTTATGAAGATTGTTAAAAAGGACATCGAGTCGGCAGTCTTGGAAGGAATTCTCTCCTCAGAACAAGGAGAATCCCTCTGGAATGCACTCCAAAAGCGGACGAGTAACCGCCCCCAGTTTAATTTTGCCAATGTTGCCTACTATTTTGGAGCATTCATTGTGCTGTCCGGAATGAGTTGGTTTATGACTTTAGCTTGGGAGGAGTTTGGGGGGAAGGGTTTGTTATTCTTAGCTTGCTTTTACGCTTTTTTGTTTGTCCTTGCCGGGAACACTCTCTGGTTTAAGCAAAATTTAAAAATACCGGGCGGACTCCTGTTTACTATTGCAGTGTGCATGACTCCCCTGGCTGTGTTTGGCCTGTTAAGTCAGCTAGAATCATGGCCAATTCCCTATCTTTACGATGCTCCTTATACCTATTTTATTCATGAAAAAAGCATTTTTATTTTAATGGAATTAGCTACCATTTTGGTGGGACTGATTACAATAAAATTTATAAAATTCCCATTTTTAACAGCTCCAATTGCCTTGGCTTTTGGATTTTTGTCTATTCATCTCACTGCTGTAACGGTTTTTTATACGACCGGGCAAACCTGGTGGTCCTCCCAAGATTATTGGGTATTTTTCTGGTTTGGATTGATTTGTTTGATGGTGGCCTACTGGGTGGATGTAAAAACCAGCCGCCTTGAAGAAGATTATGCCTTTTGGCTTTATTTATTTGGCTTGATGTCGTTTTGGTTTAGTATGACTTTCATGGGAGTGGCTTTCTCCGGGAACCCTCTTATCTATTTGTTCATTAATCTCGGCTTAATTTTGTTATCGGTTTTGTTGCACCGACGGGTTTTTATCGTATTTGGAACCCTAGGGATTTCCTTGTTATTATATGATTTATCCTATCGAACGTTCCAGGGGTCTTTGTTGTTTCCCTTAACTTTAATGGTGTTGGGACTGTTGGTGATTTATGCCGGGATTCAATATCAGCGCAATGAGCAGGCGATCGAGCGATTGATAGTGGGCAATTTGCCGATGAGTATTCGAGATATTTTACCTCGTCGGCGTTCATAACGGGGGTTCAAACTCATAAAAATCCCCTATTTTAGGGTGAAAGAAGGGAGTAAAAAACTTATTATTTATCTCTATATCTGTAGGCAAGTTGGCTTAAATGCCCCTACAGATATAGAGGTTTTCTCTCCAAAATTCGTCCGTTCTGAGATGTTTTGGAGAACAGCAGGATCCGGTAATTAAGTGGCAGGAATAACACGGTGATTTCCTTCACCGATCGCCCGGAAGTTGAAGCCCACTTTCTTAATCATTTAATCCGGTTAAACTATCCGCGTAGGGATTAATAAATTCCGGTTGGAGTAAGGCCGGTTTTTTGCCGTTTTCCGAGTTTTTTTCCAGTTTCGCCTCTTGTTGATAACGAAGCACTGGGAGGTGCATCAATTCTTGTCGATAAATTTGGAAAATCCGGTTTAATGAATTAGCAATTCTATCCCAACTGGCTTTTTCTGTCAAGTTTTGAGCGACTTGTTTAATCAGTTCATCCTCTTCGCTATTTTGGAGGAAGGCTTTGAGGCGATCGCCATCGGTCAAAACGGTCGCTTGGTAAACTTCTCCCTCGCACCACCACAATTCCCCTTGACTGAGCAACCAAGTCAGCAAGTAGGTTTCTGCATATTGTTCTGTAACCCAAGTCGAGATTTGCATAAACTCCATTTTTGGTCGATTGAATGGTCAGATTTGACTTTGGCGATCGCGATCGCTCGTCACTCTATCTCGAACACTCACCCTCGATCCGGTTACTCTCTTAAAATTTTTGCTGAGGGTTTATGATGAGCGAAAATATTTAACCCTCATTCATCGCCATGAAGCCGCCATTTTCTCCTAAAACAATTAATTATTCCCAGGTGATTCATCTGAGTCACCCGATCGCCTCCAATATCCCCCAATGGCCGGGAGATCCTCTCATTGAGTTCCAGGCGATCGCCACCTTATCTACCGATGGCTATTATTTACGCCGCTTTGCGATGGGAGAACATAGCGCTACCCATCTGAATGCACCCAATAGTTTTTATCCCGAAGGAGTAGGAATTGAGACTTATTCTGCCGAGTCCTTAATTGTCAAAGCCGTGGCGATCGATATCTGTCAGATGGCCGCTGAAAATCCAGATTATACTCTAACTTGCGCTGATGTATTGGCCTGGGAAGCCGAACAAGGGGAAATCTCTGCTGGAACAGTGGTTTTATTATATACCGGCTGGCAGCACAAGTGGTCCGACCCCGATGCTTTTATCAACCAGCAGCACTTTCCTGGTTTTGCCCCAGAAACTACCCAATTTTTGCTCGATCGCCGTCAGATTGGCGGCGTGGGAATTGATACACATGGGGTAGATGGGGGACAAGATTTGACCTTTGCCACCAACCGGCAAGTATTGGAACAACCACGCATTGTCCTGGAAAATCTCACAAACTTGAACCAGTTGCCACCCAAGGGAACAACCTTGGCGATCGCGCCGTTGCAGTTGGTCCAGGGTTCCGGTTCTCCCGCTACAGTGTTGGCATTTTTGCCTTGAAAATAACCAGGGTTGTTCCAGTGGTGTTCCCGACAGGTTCACCCCATTTCCCCCGAGTTGCCATGTCCATTGCGATCGAGCCATTTCAATAATGCCTGTTCCAATTCAGGGGAAAGTTGCACCGGCAAAGTTCCGGACCGAACGTGCAAATCCCGTTGAGCAAAGGGAATTTCCACCCCGATATGGTGCAACAAGGAGAAAATCCGGAAATACAAATCGCTTTTAATCCCAAACTGCTGACTCGGTTCCGAGATCCAGATAAGCAGTTCAAAATCTAAAGAACTGCTGCCAAACCCTTTGAAAAATACCCGGGGTGGGGGAACCAGCAAGACATCGGGATGTCCCTTGGCGGCATCTAATAGGGCATTTTCCACCTGACGAACATCAGAAGTATAGGCGACGCCAACGGGCAGATGCAAGCGAGAGACCGGGTTGCGGTGGGACCAGTTAATCACCTCGGTTTCCAAAAACTTGGAATTCGGTACAATAATAAAAATCCGGTCTAAGGTTTGGATGGTGGTACTGCGACCCCCAATGCGCTCAATGGTCCCGACATATTGACCGACTTCGACAAAATCACCGATTTGAATGCGACGCTCAAAAACGAGCACGATGCCACTGCCAAAGTTTTTGGCGATATCCTGAAACCCGAAACCAATCCCCACACCCAGGGCACTGGCAACGATGGTGAGGGAGGTGATATCCAGTCCCCAGAGTTGCAGGAGGACGACGCTACCGATGATGATCAGGGAGTATTTGGTGACGATGGAGATGGCTTCCTCTGCACCGCGATTCAGTCCGGCGAGTCGCAACACCCGCGATCGCAGGGCATTGGTTGCCATGCCTGAGATGGCGACTACCCCAATTAGCATCCCTGTGATGATTAGCAGATCGATGACGCTGTAAGAGCGTTCTGTCAGGGTGATAATGGGGGTGGTAAAGGAGGTAACCAGGACGGTGGTGATCTGGTAGCTCCATTGTCGGGTTAAGGGGAAGAGGTTGGCAATATAAAGGAGGGTGCCCCCTGCCAAGACGATGCGGAAGACTGTCCCGAGGAGGGTGAATAATAAATCGATCGCCCCGATGGAGTTGTCCGTTTCTCCCTCGGAGTTTGTGCCTCTGAAGCGATCGCGCAAGGGTTGGCGATATCGTCGCCACATTTGGGTTAATCCGCGATTCAGGACCAAGATGGCGATGATAATGGCAATGGCGTGAATCAGCGATCGCTGGATAAATCGACCCTGCCGTTCTCTTCGGGCTTGTTCTAGGGCCTCTTGAAGATCCTGCATCCAAATTTCAGCTTGCGCTTGGGGGGTGAAGTTATCCTCCGTATCCCCAGCAGTGACGGTGACTAAGAGGCGATCGTTGAGGTAAATTGCGGGCAGTTGATTCGTTTGGCGCACCTCTAGTTCAAAGGGCATGGCCGAATCTGCAACGGATTGGAGCTGAGTTTCAATCACGTTGGCGCGAACATCGGCGGGATATTCCCCCGCACGAGTGACAAAGAAAAGGCGTCTCCCATCCAAGCTAACGGCAGCTTGTGCTTGTTGGAGTTCCTGATTGAGCCATTCCGAGCGGAATTGGGCGATGTAGGGCTCAGGTTCTGTCCTGGCGATCGCCTCCTGGGACTGTCCCACTGGGGCAACCCACTTTAGATGTGAAGGGTTTACGGTGGCTCCAGCCCTAGGCATCGGCGTTACGGACAGGAGTCCGATGAGGGCCAGCAAAGTGATGAGGGTTGCCCGGATCTGGGGTTTAAAGTTCCCAATTCGAGAGGGATTAGCGGTTCTTCTTGGTTTCACGACGAAGCTCAATGGCTTGATTTTGGACTCACCCGACAGACTGTCGATTTTAATTGTCCTTATTTTGCCATTCCCTAGAGGAAAACAGACTCGGTTATCCTCTCGGTTTTTGTATTTTAAAGTTGAGACAGGCCAGGAGGATATCCAATAAAACTCGGAGTCTATGTCCCCTTTATTGTTGCTACAAATATTTTTGGACTAAAGGGGTCGTTCCAAGGGTATAGCGACCCTTGTTTGGGGACAAAATAGCCGATTTCCTTCGGTGACCTGCTACTTTTTTATTCTGGTGAAGGTGCAATGATTTTTTTAAATAAAAGTGCAGTTTAATTAATTCTTAAGATTTCTGAATTCGGGAAAGTTCACCGCAAAAAAGTCCCCGAAAATGATTTTCCGGAAAATTAATTTACAAAACTGTACGGATTGGGGGTTGGAATCTGAGTATAGAGCTTGAATAAGTACCCGGTTTAATCGGGCGATCGCCTGCATTTCCCATCCCAGAGGGAATGTTGCCAGAAGACCCGTTCTGCGAAATTTCGGTTCCCTAGAACGGCATTTAGATTGCAATATTCTTCAGGGATTAACCTGAGGTGATCAGGAAATTCCGTAGAAACACGGGATGGGCAGGATGGATGGCCAAGAGATAACCATCATTTAGGTGAGCGAGGTGATTTCTGCTAGACCCCTGGCGGTTGTTCACAGAAGAGGACCTGACCACCTGAAGGGTACGACTTTCTTCAAAGGCGTTTCCCAATGACGAACCCTATCAGGGGACGATCTGGGGGCTTTTTTATGCCCAGATTGGGTCTGAATTTAACGCTCTGTCCGACTCAGGAGGCGAACAATGAACATTCAACAGCTTGCAATTGGCACTTTAGCGGCTATTGTTACAGCGGATTTAACCCAAGAGGCCAGTGTCAGTCCCGGTGGAAGGTCCCCAGCACTGGCATCCCCAGCTAGTAACGAAGTCCACGACCCTCACCACCCTGGCGAGGATGCATTACAGCACTATGCTGTGGTTATCCCTGGCGATCGGGACAAAATGCTGGATCCCAGTCTAAATGACTTCAATCCGAGTGCTCCGACTTTGAGGGCCTCTGTGGAGCATCAAAAGCCATTAACCGACCTAGAAGGTCACTGGGCCAAAGAATTTATTGAAGTGCTGCAAGCACAGGGTATTATTCTCGGCTTCCCCGATGGCAGTTTTCAACCCGATGCAGCGATGACTCAGGCCCAATTTGCGGCAGTGCTGCAACGAGCCTTCCAGGGCCGCTATCTCTCGCCGGATGAGCCGTTGAGTCCAGAGGTTCCGGGGGACGATTGGGCGGAAAGTGCGATCGCCGTCGCATCGTTCAGGGGATGGATGGGAGGGGATCCAAACCAAGGGTTTGCACCCAACCAACCGATCCCCCGATTGCAAGTGTTAATCGCCCTAGTTAATGGCTTAAACTTAAAACCCCCCAGGGACATCCTGGGAAATGTAGACACTTATTTTTCTTCCTCGGCATCGATTCCCGCCGATGCACAAGCACCCCTAGCGGGGGCGATTCTCCTGTTAGAGAAACTGGAACAGCATCGGCACCTTTATGGAGGGACAATCCCAAATGACTGGTTTTCCAATCCCGATCGCATCGCCACCCGTGGGGAAGTCGCCGCTTTTATTTACCAGGCCCTGGCGATCGTTGAGGCAGAATCCTCCGGAACCGAGCTTCCCACAGTTTCTAGGTCTCCATCTGTAACCCCCACCGGGGAAAGTCCAGAAATAACTGCATCACTTTTTCCTGCGTTCCCAGCAGAAAGCGTCGTCACCCTGTTTCCTCAATCCCCGGAAACTCCTGAGAATCCGGATGAATCCCTGGACAACTTCCATCAGAGCGATCGCCCCGCAGTCGAGTCCCGATTCTCCCCACCCAGTAATCGTTGGGGGATTGGTGGGGAAGGATTTGCCATGACTGAAGCTGATCTCGAACCCTTCGAGGATCTCGACTCCCACGCGGTTCCCAGGGAGGAGACGGTGATCCAGGGCGATCGCTTTCAACCCACTTGGGAAAGGCAATCCCGCCCCTCCGAAAGCCTCAACGCCTTGTTACCCCCTCGTCCCGTCACCCCCACCCTCTCTGAAGCCTCCGCAGACCCCCTGGAAGATAGCATCAGCCTCCGTTTGGAAACCTTACGCGGCAGAATTCAATCCACTCCCTCCCTGGTCCCCGAACTGCCCCCCCTAGCAGCAGCCGGTTCCTACCTTCCAGAACCGGGCGAACTCTTTCAAGGCTATATGTGGCCCGCCAGAGGCGTCTTTACCTCCGGGTTCGGAATGCGTTGGGGACGAATGCACAAAGGAATTGATATTGCTGGACCCATTGGCACACCGATTATGGCGGCAGGAACGGGCATCGTCACCTTTGCTGGCTGGAATTCTGGTGGATATGGAAACTTAGTGGAAATTGAGCATCCCGATGGCAGTCTCACTCGCTACGCTCACAATCATCGCATTTTGGTCAGCGCCGGTCAGTCGGTGATTCAAGGTCAACTGATTGCGGAAATGGGCAGTACGGGTAATAGTACGGGTCCTCACTTACATTTTGAACTCTATCCTCCGGGTACCGATGCGGCGGATCCATTAGTCTATCTTCCCGGCGATCGCCAGAAGCTGCGGGTTGATTCTACGGTGGGACAAGCGGTCTATTCTCGGTGATTTGTCTTATGTCTTATGTCCTTTGTCCTTTGTCTTTTGTCATTTGAATTGTTGAATACTCAGGACCAACACCCCTAGCAACAACCAATGACATAAGACCAATCACATAAGACATAAGACATAAGGGAACTCCAAAAAATAAAATCTTCTAGGAGAGATCCCCCCAACCCCCCTTGGATCCCCCCCCCGCCCCCCTTAAGAAGGGGGGAGGCCCCCGGAATAAATGTTTAGTTCCACGGGGGGCTTTAATAATTCGGCATTACTTCTAATGCAGAACTTTTTCTATGGAAATCCCTAAGACTCATCACCCGGATGAACGGGAGAGGACAGATAACGCTTTCACGGTTTCAGGATGTCGTCCTAGTTGTCCTGTCATTAATCGCAGGGCCAATTGCTTGACTGGCGGCAGGGTTCGCAATCCCCATAATCCGAGATGACGGAGGATAACTGCCGGTAAGAATTGATTAGAAAACAGGCGATCGAGAAGATCTGTAAATCCTAGAATGGTCAGATTTTCTAGTTTTCGCCAGCGTTCATATCGTTTGAGGACTGCCAGGGAACCGATATCTTCCCCCCGGTGATGCGCTTGGGTGAGAATTTCGGCGATCGCCGCTGCATCCCGAATCCCCAAATTTTGCCCTTGTCCCCCCACGGGATGGCAACAATGGGCCGCATCTCCAATTAAAGCAAGGCGCGGTTGCACATAGCGACTGCTTTGCATGAGTTGCACGGAAAACACCCGGCGATCGCTAATCGGTTGGACTCGTCCCATTTGTTCGCCATACCGTTTGTGGAGTTCCACTAAAAATTCCGCCTCATCCAAGGCAGCTAAGGCTTTGGCTTCTGCGTGGGGTGCAGTCCAAACAATATTACAGCGATTTTCAGTCAGGGGTAAAATGGCAAAAGGTCCGCTGGGCCAAAACCGTTCATAAGCAATATTGCCGTGAGGTTTTTCCGGTTTAACTTGGACTGTAATACAGGACTGCCAATATTTCCAACCGCGAGTTTTGATGCCTGCCGCTTCCCGAATCCGCGATCGCGACCCATCCGCAGCAATTAAGACCCGGGTGCGAATTCGTTGGGTTTCGGGGTTTTCCTCAACCCGCGATCGGACTTCTACCACCACGCCATCGGGTTGGTACTCCACTCCCAAAACCTCCGATGGACAGTTCCAAGTCACATTGGTACAATCCGTGAGAAAATCCTGCAACGCCGTGAGTAATACCTGATGTTCCCCCACATAACCGAGGGTTTCTCGACCTAAATCCCCCGGTTGAAAGCGCACCCCTTCTTGTCCTGAATCTGAGAGACTAATTTGATTAAAGGGGCTAATTTTCGGTAAAATCCGCTCCCACACCCCCACCGCCTGGAAAATTTGCCCCGATAACAGGGACAGAGCATAGACTTGATTTCGGGATGAGGCAACCGACGGAGGCAATGCCTCAATTAGCACAACTTTTAAACCGGAATCTTTTAAAGAGGCGGCTAAAGTTGTCCCAGCAATTCCACCACCGGCGATCGCCACATCATAATCAAAAGCCGATTCCGATCCGCAAGTAACAGGTGTTTCGCGAGTAAGCTGCTGTAAGGGCATGGTTATCGAGGTTTCTCAAAACACATAAAGATAGGTCCTATTCCTTATCATTGTGCCGCAAATCGCAATTTCAGGCTAGATGGGGGAGGATGGGGAAGGATGGGGAGGATGGGGGAGGATGGGGAGGATGGGGAGGATGGGGAGGATGGAGAGGATGGGGAGGATGGGGAGGATGGGGAGGAATTTCCTAGTAACGACTTCAGTCGTTTCCTCCCCTGTTTGTAGTAACGACTTCAGTCGTTACGGCGTTACTTGGCTTTACGCCAAGTAACGCCTTTTTGTAGGCAAAGCATCCAGCCCCCAACCAGGCGCTTAAGCCGCATATAGTGTGTGACTTGGCTTCCACCAAGTCACGAGGAACGACTGAAGTCGTTACTACAAACAGGGGAAGAAACGACTGAAGTTCCCATCCTCCCCATCTCCCCCATCCTCCCCATCCTCCCCATGCTTCCCTAAAATTGATACTCAATTCCCGTGACGAAATCGACCCGTAAATTGGGATTGTCGAGAGAAGGGTTACTCGCGTATCTCAAAATCAAGTTGTTATTAAACGACCATCCTTGAACAATAGGAATTCCTAAGGTAGTCGAAGATTCCAGATAATAGTCTTCTAAATCATCAAAAGGCAGCTCAAAGGTTAGGAATTGACGCAGGGTGATAAAATCAAAATACACATCTTTATAGCGCATCCGATACTGAGCCACGGGAAAATCCAAATCATCCCGGCGGCGGTTGGAGTCTTCGTAACGAATGCCTAGACCCAACTGCATATCAAAGGATTGGTCAGGACCGGCGCGCCAGATGTTAATCCCTGGCCCGGTATATAAATTGGTCCGAATATCAATCTCATCGGGTTCATCCCGACGGACTAAGGAACTGAGAAAATATTGATAGCGTTCTGTGGCATGATGGCGATATTCTGCATCAATTTGACCCTCGATTTGATTATCGTTTTCTGGAGAAACTCGACTATCATCATAGTCATTGGTGAAACTGATTCGGAAATCTACTTCATCCGTCGGCCATTGGCGTTCCAGTGCGAAGTTAAAGGTGGTTTCACTGGTGATTTTGGCTCCGGAAAAGAAGGAAGCACCCAGTCCCACTTGACCTTCCCACCCGGTGGGTTCAAAGGGGAAGAGGGCAGTGGATTCTGCCGATCGCGTGCCACGGGCAATGTCACGACTTTCGGATAAAATTGCTAAGGAGCGATCGCCGAGTCCGATCGCGTCATAAGTGAGGGCAATCTCGGCGAATAAGCTGGATTTTACCTCGGGGTCATCTAGGCGATTTGCGGTTGCTAATGCGTCCGAGAGCAAGTCCGCAGCGGTTTCCGGTTGTCTGAGTTGAAAATAGGCGCGGGCGATCGCAATTTTAGCCCGAACCCGCACCGAGTCTGCTTCGATCTCATTGGTGGCGATTAAGGCATCACCCAAGAGAGTTTGGGCACGTTCTTCCTGGGCGATATCTGCATACTTTAAAGCAATTTCAGTTAATAATCGAGCCTTTGATTCCGGTTCTTCTAAAGTATCAACAACCTCTAATGCCTCTTCTAAAATTTGCTGGTTTGACTCCGGGAATCTGTCGGTTTGTTGAGCGAATTCTGGAAATTGAGCTAAAAGTTTTTCAGTGATTTGACCCGATGGCTCTGCCTCGAATTGGGTCAAATTATAAATTTCATTGATTTTGGAGTCTCTCGGTGAAGAGAAAGAAAGAAGGGGAGGTTGCGATCGCCCAGGAGAAATCAAGGTTAAATTAGCCAGAAAAACTCCGATTACTACTCTGACGCTTAAAATATTCAAGGTGGGTACTTTAATGATTGAAAGGTGTCCTTGCACTTCGGTTTGATTGAGAGAAAGTTACACTGATAATTTACAGGGGCAGAACTGCCTAACCTGGGGAGTTTTAGATCAATTTTTAGGTGATAATTCCGTAGATTTTACTCCAGGGTTCGAGGTATTTCCCCCAAGCTTTTGCCTATCTCAAGAAATATCTGAGAAAATTAGGGAAATCTTGGAGTGTGAACCTTGCTGCACCAGTGGCAACAACCGGCGGGGGATAAATCGATTGGCGGCCTCATAGCTTGCATTCGGTTAAAAACCGACTAAAAACACCATCGCATAAGACTTTCAGTCGGTTTCAACCGACTTAAGCTGTTAGGCGCTTGATTTATCCCCCGCCGGTTGTTGCAACGGGTGCAAGATCTCAGTTTCAACCGACTTGATTCTGTTAGGCAGCCAATCGTTTAAACGATTGGCTGCCGGTTGTTGAGAATGGTGCAAGATGTCAGTTAATCCCGACTATTCTCCGGGATTCCCTGGGCTAGGTTCAGGAGAATAGTCAGAGGCTTCCTCCCCTTCAATGACCTGAGGAGGCATCTGAATTAATTCTTCCACATTCAGGTTAGTGTTTCCCTGACCTGGGGACTCGGCGTGATGGGGAGTCGCCACAACCGAACTCGTATCGATTTGTTGCGCCAGATTTTTTTGTCCGACCTCTAAAAACCATTTGTATTCATACAAGGTTTCAGGACGGGCATACTCGGCACAGAATTGCCACTGTTCCAGTGCTTCAGCCCGTCGCTTCTGTTGTTGATAAACTTCCGCCAGCATACAGTAGGCCATTCCCCCACCTACCTGAGAATTTAAAATCTCATCATCAAATGCGATCGCCTCTTTTAACTCTTGTTCGGCTCGGTCATATTCTTGTTGTTTTAACAGAGACCAACCCAAGTTTTTATGCAGTTGATATTGGAGATTTGTTTCTTGGGGGTCAACCCGTTGCAATCCTAGAATCAGTAATGATTCGGCAATCTTGTACTCATTTTGAGGCGTTCCTGGATTAAATTTCTGGATATAGGTCCGCCCCGCATTATTAAAAGCTTGGGCATTTCCATACTGAATTCCCTGTTTGTACTGTTCTAAGGCTAAATCAAGCGAACCCAGAGATTCATAAATTACACCTAACGCAACTTTAACCTCTATATTTTCGGGATCAAGCTTGCTGGCATTTAGATACTTTTCATGGGCTTCATTTAAGTCACCCTCCTCATAATGATTAATCCCTTGCTCATAGTAAATACTGCCGATGTAGGGTAAAGAGTTATTTAACCCATAACTGCCTACAGTTAGCATTCCCGATGCCATAAATATGGCCGGATTGTGAAAGGGTTCAGGAATGTTAAGTTTAAATAGGAAGCCTTTTACTTTGTCCTGGCCATCTGAAGTCAGTACCCCTTTACTGAGCGCGCCTAATCCAGCAACTTGCGCGATGCTGCTAAAGGCTTCTGAGACGCCTAATCCTCCGCTAGAAAATGCCTGAATCGTATTAATCATAAAGCTACCAGCTAACACCAATGCACCGGCAGTCAATGAATCCCAAATCCAATCAAATCGTTTCCATTGTGGGGTTGTTTGGGGAACGGTCAAAAACCACCACCAATTGCTGTCTGGTGGGTTGAAAGTGGGGCGAGAATTCTCCAGTTTACCATCGGAGGCGATCGCCTCTGATTGTGCTTTCAGGCGCTGATCTAAGTCGAGGAGTTTGACCAGACTTTCCCCAGCGACTTCAACTCCTGGGTTACCAATTGCACTGAGAGCATCCCGAGCGCTCATCACCTCCAAGACTTGCTCTAAACTGGGTGAATTGGGTCCGGATTCCTCGATCGCCGCCAGTGCTGTCCCATAGCGGATAAGTCCTGATTTGAACGCCGATTCAGTTCTGTCATCAGGGGAATTGAACATTCGCAAAACTCCAAAATTCAGCAGGATTCATAGAAAGTAGTCTGGGGGTATTATACGGCCTTAATGAGCCAATGGCAATCAAAATCCCATCGGTTCCACTCACCCCCAACCCATACCAATATTTGTTACTACTAGAGAGTACCCTTTGACTGGAGAATAATCACCATGACTGAACAAAAACGCCCTAAATGGGATGCAGCCAGGTTCTGGAAAACCCTATCCTATTTTGGAGTGGTCCCATTTTTAGGGAATATTTCCTGGATCCGCAATCTGCTCACGGGCGGGAAAAGTACCCTCAGCACCCCGGAAAAACCGGGAGTCATTCTCGTTGCTGGTGCCACGGGAGGCGTTGGCAAACGGGTTGTCCAAAAACTCCAACAGCGAGGTTACTCCGTTAGAGCATTAGTCCGAGATCTCAAGCGGGGACGAGAAATGCTGGGGACTGAAGTGGATCTGGTGGATGCGGATATCACCCTTGCTGACAGTTTGAGCGATCGCCTCTTGGAAGATGTCACTGCCGTGATTTCCTGCATCGGAACCCGAGTCCAACCCGTGGAAGGGGATACCCCAACCCGAGAAAAATATTATCAAGGCATCAAATTTTATACCCCGGAAGTGGTGGATGTACCCGAACAAGTGGAATATCGCGGCATTCAAAATTTAGTCGATGCCACCCGTCGTCAACTCGCGACCCTGGGTGCACCCCATGAAAAAATCATCTTTGATTTCCGCAAACCCACGGACAACCTCAAAGAAATATGGGGTGCCCTTGATGATATCGTCATGGGTGGAGTCAGTGAAAGTAACGTCCGCCTGGTTAACGCAACGGCTTTATTTTCTGGGAATGTTTCTACCTCAAATTCCGGTGGATTTGTCTCCATTCGCACCCGCAATTTTGAACCCCCGTTGGATTTATCCGCCTATCAAGGGATTGATATTCGCGTCAAAGGTGATGGCAATCGGTATAAATTCATCCTTCGCACGGACCCGAAATGGGATAGTATTTCATACTGCTATTCCTTTGATACCGTGGCTAACATAGAATTTACGGTTCGCATTCCGTTTTCAGAATTTATCCCGGTTTTTCGCGCTAAAACCTTGAAAGATTGCCCGCCTTTAGATGCGAGTCAAATTCGCTCGGTACAAATCATGCTGAGTAAATTTGAGTATGATGGTGAGTTGAATCCCCAATTTACCCCTGGACTGTTTCAATTGCAAATTCAATCGTTGAAAGCCTATGGCGGTCCAACCTTACCCCGGTTTATTCAGGTGAGTTCGGCGGGGGTGACTCGTCCGGGACGTCCGGGATTAGACTTAGAGTCAGAACCGCCAGCGGTGAGGATGAATGAGCAACTGGGGGGAATTTTAACGTGGAAATTACGGGGTGAGGAGGCGATTCGCGCTAGTGGCTTGCCTTATACGATTATCCGCCCCTGTGCGCTCACGGAAGAACCGGGGGGTGAGGGGTTAATGTTTGAGCAAGGGGATAATATCAAGGGGAAAGTGAGTCGAGAGGATATCGCGGAGTTATGTGTGCAGGCGTTAGAACTGCCGGAAGCCTGTAACATGACCTTTGAGGTGAAATCTGACTCAGCAGGAAGTCCGGCAGGGGACTGGCGCGGGTTGTTTGCCCGGTTGGAGCGCGATCGGCAAGCCGTTAGCTAAATTTTACGGTTGGGACAAGGCACTGCCTTGTCCTGCTCTGGTAATGCAGAAACGCAAACCTACCTGACGGAAATTTTGAGTCATAACTCTACAGGATAGATGCTTTTAGAGCGGCGAACCGTAAATCCTGACGGGGTTTGCCGCGAGTTAGGAGCCGAAAATCGGGTTTTTGTCCCCTGAATCTAATATCACAACGGAAGATCTAGGGAGTGACTCATACAAAGTATCTTAATCTTAATCTCAACAGACCCTGACAATGCCACTCATGCAGGTATGTTAGTCGCTCTCGGGGCTGTTGTCATTTTGCTAGAACAAGACTCATCGGCCCCAAAAAGCAGAGTTTGCAGGCTACCGAATGTCTTCAGGGTTATTCTGAAGCGCCAAATGTGGGAACGGAAAGTTCAGGCGATCAGGATTATTTTTGATAAATCCGCCTTCAGGGGGATGTTTTTACTGGGGTATAGAACAATGCTGTCTAAAGGAGGTGTCAAAAAAAAACTTAAAAAGACTTCATCCTCAGTGGCTCACCCCCATTCATCGAATTGTGGGAGTCAATTTTATTTACTACGTTCGAGGTAGCTACCATGTTTCAAATTGTACAAAGGATGATAGAGTTTGGCGGACTGGCTCAGGTGCCGGTGGCACCGTTGGTCCCGACGCCAGAACAGTCTTCCGTTTTATTTTCAGGACCCCAATTTTTTGCGGCTTTAGTGTCCGGGGTCCTTTTAGCCTTTGGTTTTCAACTTTTATTAACAAATCTTTCGGTTGCTGCTGGTATTTCCTACATGGGGAATACTTCCCGGTCGTCAAGCTCACATTCTGACTCAGGAGATACCCTAGGGGGTACGATTCGGAAAGTAGAGACGGCAGTTGGGATCTGGACTTTGGTCACCGTGAGTATTGCTCTATTTTGTGCGGCATTACTGGCGGTTAAACTCAGCCTGATGGTCAGTGTTGGGTTAGGCGCGATTTTGGGATTGGTGATTTGGGCCACCTATTTTTCTATTTTGGTCTGGGTCAGTTCTACCACCGTGGGTTCGTTAGTCGGTTCCGTGGTTAATGCGGCGACTTCGGGCTTTCAGTCGATTTTAGGGACGGCGACGAGCGCCATCGGTGCAAAAGCGGCCTCTAATCAGGTGGTGGCAACGGCGGAAGCGGCAGCGGCAGCAGTACGCCGTGAACTCGGTCAAGCGCTTGATCCCGATGATATTCGCGAAAATTTAGAAGATTACATTCAGGCTTTAAAACCGGCACAGTTGGATCTCAAAGGGATCCGACAAGAATTTGAAAATTTGCTAAATGAACCCCAACTGCATGAATTAGCGACCCAAGGAACGCTGCCGGATGTGGACCGGGAGTCTTTGGTGTCTCTGGTGAGTTCACGCACGGATTTATCAAAGCGGGATATCAATCGGATTGTGGATGAGTTGGAAGCATCCTGGAATAAAACCAAGCAAAAATTGCAACCCCAGACAGATTGGATGGGGGAATTGGTAAATTATATTAAGGATGCTTCACCGGCGGATTTAATCTCCGATCGCCTAGATGGTAAGCTCGATCGCCTGATTGATGCGCTCGGCAATCAAGGTCAGAACAAACAGAACAAGGGAAATCAACAACCCGGGATGATGCAGCAGGGGATGACCCTCGCCTTTAATGCTGCCTTGGGGATGCTGATGGGACGGACCGATGTATCCGATTTTGATTTGGAAAAAATCCTGTCTCAGTTACAGGATGCCAAACACAAAGTGACCGACGGAACGGATAAAGTCACCCGGCAAATTCAGGGTAAACCGGCTGAACCTTACAGTGCCTTGCGAGCGGATATTGATAATTACGTTCTCAATAAATATTCTTGGCAGATGACGCCGGAAAATATTGATCGGGAATTCCGGGATGTTCTGTTTGATCCCGATGCTGATCCGGGACTGATTCGCCAAGAGTTGGAACGCTTCCGGCGCGGCAATTTTGTCGATATGCTGGCTTCTCGGGGGGTGTTTACCCAAAAGCGGATTCAAGAAATCGCTAGTCACCTGGAGGCGGTGCGCTTGCAGGTGTTGCAAACCGTGACTCGGGCGGAGGAAGAGCAAAAAGCGCAGGATCTCCGCAACCGGGTGGAACGCTACTTGCGCCATAGTCCCAAGGATACTCTGAAAGCGGCGGATATTGAGCGGGATTTCAAGAAGTTGATTTCCGATTCGACGGCAGATTATCGGGAAATGCGCGATCGCTTGGGGCATATTGACCGGGCGATGATGATTGAAACCATGCGCGATCGCAATGATCTCACTCGGGATGAAGCGGCGGAAATGCTGGTGGCTTTGGAACAGACCCGAGATGTGGTCTTAGAAGAGTCCAAAGGACTCCAAGAAGCGGCCCAAGCTAATCTGGATCTCCAGTGGAACCATGTCCAGGATTATCTCCGCAACACGGGTAAAGAAGAACTCAATCCCGAAGGCATCAAGCGGGATCTGGGTAAATTGTTGGATAACCCCCAAGCAGGTCTGGGGGCAATACGGGCGCGGTTATCGCACTTTGACCGCGATACCTTGGTGAAGTTGCTCTCCCAACGGGAAGAGTTAAATGAAGATCAAGTGAACGAGATCGTAGACCGAGTGGAACATACTTGGTACAATATTTCTCACGCCCCGCGACAGGTTGCGGATCAAGCGAAGGAACAGTACGATCATGCGACTTCTGCAATTACCGAGTACCTGCGAAGCACTGGGAAAGAAGAACTCAACCCGGAAGGAATTCAGCGGGATTTGAAGAAACTTCTGGATAATCCCCAAG
This sequence comes from Laspinema palackyanum D2a, assembly GCA_025370845.1. Taxonomy (GTDB): domain Bacteria; phylum Cyanobacteriota; class Cyanobacteriia; order Cyanobacteriales; family Laspinemataceae; genus Laspinema. Next base: position 321,682 of record JAMXFF010000002.1, read on the forward strand.
CCGGTGCGATCGCCATTCGCGATCGCCTCTCCCACATGGACCGGGATACTCTGGTCCAATTGCTGGCCCAACGGAAAGACTTGAACGAAGAGGATGTCAATCGGATTATTGACCAATTACAGGAAAATATTCGGACTGTCCTGCGTGCACCGCGCCGACTGGCGACTCGGGTGCAACAACAAGCGTTTGAGTTTGAACAGGCTTTTGAGGATTACTTGCGGAATACAGGTAAGGTCGAACTGAACCCCGAAGGCATCAAGCGCGACTTACAATTACTGATCGCCGATCCCCGCCTGGGTGCCAAAAACCTCGGACAACGGATTGCCCACATGGATAGCACGACGGTCAGGGCATTGTTGGCACAACGTCCCGATATTTCGGAACAAGAAGCCCAGGAAATTGTCGATCGCATGATGTCCGTTCGTGACCAATTCCTGCAACAGGTGCAGAAGGTTCAAGACCGCATTAAAGCGGTTGTTGATGGCATTTTTGGCCGGATTCGCAACTATCTCAACTCCTTGGAACGTCCGGAACTCAACTATGAAGGTCTCAAGCGTGATATTCGGACCTTGTTTGATGATCCGCAAGCGGGATTTGATGCGTTGCGCGATCGCCTCAGTCACTTTGATCGCGATACCCTGATCGCCGTAATTAGTTCTCGCGATGACATCTCCGAAGCCGATGCTAACCGGATGGTAGGTCAAATCGAAGGGGTTCGCAATAATATACTCCGTCGTGCCGAACGGATGCAACTGGAAACCCAACGCCGCATCGAACAGGTGAAACATGAAGCGGAACGCCAAGTGGAAGAAACCCGCAAAGCGGCAGAAGTTGCCGCCTGGTGGTTGTTCTTCACTGCGTTGGTTTCGGGAATTGCTGCTGCCGGTGCCGGTGCTTTAGGTGTGCTTCTGACTGCACGGGTTCTGTAATCCCGTTCTAGGCTGACCCATTCCTCCTCTCCCTTGTAGGGGTACTCTATGAATAGCCCCTACAGATAGGATGTGGACGCACTATACAGTAAAAAAGCCTCTTTTCTAAGGGGCTTTTTTTTACCTAAAAATTCCCCTAAAATTCCCTATTGACATCTGATTCCCTTTAGGTTTTAATAGAAAGATAGTAGTCTCTTAAACCTAAAAACAAGAGATTATTCACCCATCAATGAACGAATCGGGAGAAAACGAATGTCTGAGTTAGTCTGCATTTCTAATCAAAAATTAGGCCAAACCATGACCGGGCATTAACCTAGAGACTTTGAGAATGAATTTTCTATTGAAAACCTCAAATCGGGTTTCTCTGTATGCCTGGGAATCGACACACCAGACAAATCGAGGAACTCTCATCCATGAACCTAGAACAACTGGGTTGGACTCCATTTTTTAACGAATCATTTGCACCCTATCGGGAACAAGGCTATCTCCCAGGACGGGTGGCGATCGCCCATAAACATCTCTACGTCATTTACTCCGAAGCCGGAGAACTCTTAGCCGACATTACCGGAAAAATGCGCTATCACGCCACCAGTGAAAACGATTTTCCGGCAGTGGGAGATTGGGTAGCGATGGGATTGCGCGAGGGGGAAAATAAAGCGATTATTCAGGCTATTTTGCCCCGAAAAACTAAGTTTTCCCGGAAAGGTACCGGAGTCAAAACCCGAGAACAAATCGTCGCCACTAATATCGATACAGTCCTGTTAATGTCAGGAATGGACCGAGATTTTAACCTGCGGCGGATCGAACGGTATCTGATTTTAGCCTGGGAAAGCGGTGCAAAACCAGCCATTGTGTTGAATAAGGCGGATTTGTGCGATCGCCTGGAAGACGACATTGCTGAAGTCGAAGCAGTGGCGATGGGAGTGCCGATTATTCCCCTGAGTGCGATCGCCGGAGTCGGGTTAGATGCCTTAACTCCCTACCTGCAACCGGGAAACACCGTTGCCTTACTCGGTTCCTCCGGGGTCGGCAAATCCACCCTGACGAATCAATTACTCGGGACTGCCACTCAAAAAGTGCAGGAAGTGCGCCAAAGCGATAGTCGGGGACGGCATACTACCACCCAGCGAGAATTGATGATTTTACCCTCCGGTGCCCTACTGATTGATACCCCAGGAATGCGGGAAATCCAAACATGGAACAATCAAGAGGGATTACCGGAAACCTTTGCGGATATCGAAAGTTTGGCGCAACAATGCCGATTTCGGGATTGTCAACATGACTCCGAACCCGGTTGTGCCATCCAGGAGGCGATCGCCGAGGGAACGTTGGATTTTGAACGATTTTTCAGTTATCAAAAACTGCAAAGCGAGTTAGCCTATTTGGAACGAAAACAGGACCAAACGGCGCAGTTAGCAGAGAAGAAACGCTGGAAAAAGATTCATCAACAAATCCGGAAACTGAGTAAGGGATAGAAAAGAAACGGGCGGGGGTTTGAACCCCCGCCTAATCACTCAAGTCGGTTAAAAACCGACTAATGCAACAACCTTTAGTAAAGGAAAAACCCGGTTTCTGACTGTCAATGAACTCGGTTAAATCAATTAAATTCGTTGATATACTATCTAATTGAACACTAATTTCCATGATTTGCCCCCTTTTTGTACATAACCTTTTATTTTATCCTACCTTGTTCCTCGTGTCAAACTGCTGCAAGACGCGCTATAGTACCCAAGGGATTTGAAGTTGAAATAGAAGAGGCAGAAGGGGAATCAATGACTTTTATTTTTCCCTTGCTGGAAGAAAATATTGCACCGGAAATGACAACTAAAATAATTGAAGCTTTCAAAGCGGAAAAAGAAGCATTACACCAATTGTCTGCTTGTATTACAGTGGGCTGTAACCTACATATCACGCAATAGGGAGGCGATCGCTTTTCCCACACCAACGTCGGAGACACGATTGAGGGCGTCTCCACAATTCTTCCGTGAAAATCTGTGAAATCTGTGGCTCTTACCCCCCCGACGGCGCATTATTCGCCTCAAACTCTCCATCCTGCCATACCCCTTCCACCCGCGTCCCATTGGCAAAAATAAACACCCCTTTGCCATGTCGAACGTGATTTCTAAACTCCCCTTCATACCGATTGCCATCGGCAAACGTACAGACCCCTCTCCCATTCAATTTTCCCTCACGAAATTGTCCTTCGCACCGGGTCCCATCACCCATAACGTAAACCCCATTTCCCTGGCGCAGGTTATTTCTAAATTCCCCTTCGTAGCGGTTCCCATTGCCAAAACTACAACTTCCTTTACCGTTTAATTGTCCATTGCGAAACTCCCCTTGACAGCGCGTGCCATCGGCAAACGCATACACCCCAGTTCCCTGTCTGACATTATTTCTAAACTCGCCTTCGTAGCGATTGCCATTGGCAAAGGTACAAACCCCTTTCCCGTTCAATTGTCCGTTTTCAAACGTACCGGAACATTGGGTGCCATCGGCAAAGGTATAAACCCCACTGCCTTGAATGATGCTATTTTGAAATTCCCCTTCGTAGCGGTTGCCGTTAATAAAATTGCAGGTGCCTCTACCGTTGAGTAAATTGTTGCGAAACGTTCCCGAACATTCGCTACCATCAGCAAACAGAAAAGTACCATTTCCCTGTCTGACACCATTGGTGAGTTGGCCGTCGTAATAGTTTCCACTGGGAAAAATGCAGATGCCGTTAGGATTTTCGCTGCTGGAACCGCCATTATTCTGACAGTAAGTGCGGGTAACGCTGCTGGGAACTTGAGCGATTGTCGGTGCGATCGCAGCCGTCCCACTCACCCCCATCGCAACCATTGCGGCGATCGCCCATTGGGAACCTGTCCCTTTCCAATCCGTCGTCACTATTTTTGTCTGTCTAAGAAAAACAAATGGCAACATTTTTCCAAAAAACCTCCGTTTATCGCATTGTAAATCAACTCTGATTGGATTGGCCGATGCTCTCCTTAACCCCGATTAAAACACCCCTTTGCAAGTCAATTCTCCGGTTACGCTTTGCTATCTTAATGTCTCTATTGAATGATGTCAACTATAAATTTATCTAACCCCTATCCACTAGCAATCCTTATACCGATGTCGTCCCGATGTTCGGGTAAAAGGGCGAAAAAACGATAGAATCGCGATCGCCTCTCATTATCCTCTCTTGACCACCACTCATGCTGCCATTTTTCCCGTTCTTTCCTATCGCCCAAACCACTGCAGTTCCCACTCCTGCGCCTGCGGTGCCTCCATCGCAAGTGTTGCCAGAACCGGAACAGATTCCCAGTTTTGACGCTATCCCGGCGATCGATGCTTTACCGCCCAAAGAAGTGCAGGATGTTCAAGAGGTGCGTGCTTTACCGGGAGAACTAGATAAGGTGCCGGTTTTTAATAGCAATAGTCCGGAAGTGGTGCTGACACCGGGCATTTTGCTGTCTACTTTTCCCCCAGAGGGAAAACAAGTACCGGATGCACACTTAAATTTTGCGTTTCAAGGACGATTTGATGTGTTTGCCCATCATATTGCTAGGGCGCGATCGCCGGAAGAAACTCGCACCTTTTATCAAGGGTTGATGGCGTACAATCCCACCGCAGAAACGGTGACGATTGAAGTGTTACAAGCAGGGAGTTATTTAACCAGTCCCGATGCATTATTTATCGAGTTACCGGATATGGTAGAAGATGCGGAAGGAAAGGTGTATTCTGGGCCGGGAAGTCGCGTAATGAATGCGGTTTTGCGGGGAAACAGACAGGAAATGTTTCCGCAGAAATGGGAGATTCCTCCGGGGGGGATGGTGATGTTAATTAATGCGCCGATTCCGGTGGGAACGGTGGTGCCTTCTTCTAATGCGCGATCGACGATGATGCGGTTGTCGAGTAGTGGGGAGGTCTATTTGGCAAATTTAGCGATGCGAGCGCCCTTGACGGATGATGGCAAAGAACGCGCACCTACTTTAGCCGAATGGCAGCGATTGTTAGAAAATGGTGGGTTTGCAGGGCCGCGAGATACGCCGCCGACTTCTCTGGATCCGAGCAATATCGATGTGGTGTTCGGGCGCGTGGCGGGGGTGGCGCAGGGGTCGCAGTGGCGATCGCATCTCACTGATGACCCGAATTCGGAAACTCTCACAATTCCGCCTCTGGGTCAAGCGTTTGCCTATGCGTTGAGTACGGTACATCGCATTACTTTGGGAACGGATCAGATACAAAGTGCGCCAATGCTGGCACGGTATCCCGATACGGCCTATTTCGCTCATGCTAATTATGGGATAGAATACGATTTGAGCTTGCCATTGTACAATTCTAGCGATCGAGCGCAGACGGTGAGGTTAGAGTTTTCGTCACCGTTGAAGGAAAATGAGGATATGGATGCACTGTTATTCTTCAATCCGCGCGATCGGCAAGTGTTCTTTCGCGGGACGATCCGAGTGCGCTATCCCGATGAAAAAGGCGTCACTCAGACGCGCTATCTGCATTTGGTACAGCGACGGGGACAACAGGGAGAACCGTTGTTGTCCCTGACTCTACCACCGGGCGATCGGCGTTTGGTTGAGGTGGATTTTCTCTATCCTCCCGATGCGACCCCACCGCAAGTGCTGACGGTGAGAACGGTGGCAAGTCCGAATTAATTGGGGTGGGGAAGAAGCGATCAGGAGCATCCCGATTTTGTAAATCGGGATGCTCCCGTTTCTGGTTCTCTTGCTAGAGATTGTTTACAGATTTAATCCGCATCCTCCTCATCCACATACTCGACTTCGTAGCCATCTCCATCAATATCATCATCATCATCGCGATTAGAACGTCCTACGGAGTTGGCAGAAACCACCGCGCCGAGTTCTAACTGTTCTCGTACCTTCTTCTCGATTTCGTTGGTGATGGGGAGATTTTCTTCCAGATACTTCAGAGAATTATCCCGTCCTTGACCGATATTATCTCCGTTGTAGCTATACCAAGCGCCTTTACGACTAATCACGCCGGTTTCTTCTGCCAGGTCAATCAAGCATCCCATATTAGAAATGCCTTTGCCGAACAAAATATCAAATTCAGCAATCCGGAAGGGTGGCGCAACTTTATTTTTGGCAACTTTAACCTTCGCCCGAATTCCATATTCTTCCGTGCCTTTTTTCAAGGTTTGAATCCGACGGATATCCAGACGGACCGAAGCGTAGAATTTGAGCGCATTTCCCCCGGTGGTGGTTTCCGGGTTGCCGTAACCGCCAATTTTTTGCCGTAACTGGTTGAGGAAAATCACTGTACAGCCGGATTTACCAATATTTCCGGTAATTTTCCGCAAGGCATGACTCATTAACCGCGCTTGTAACCCGATGGTGGGGTCGCCCATTTGGCCCTCGATTTCCGCCCGAGGGACTAGGGCCGCCACGGAGTCAATTACCACGAGGTCCACTGCTGCCGATCGCACTAACTGATCCGCAATTTCTAGGGCCATCTCTCCCGTATCCGGTTGAGAGACGAGTAGATTTTCGATATCAACTCCCACTTTCGAGGCATAACTCGGGTCTAAGGCGTGTTCCGCATCCACAAAAGCAGCTAGTCCCCCAGCTTTTTGAACTTCTGCAAGCGCGTGAAGTGCCAGGGTAGTTTTACCGGCACTTTCTGGTCCATAAATCTCAATAACGCGGCCTTTTGGCAACCCGCCACCCAGGGCTAAATCGAGAGTAAGCGCCCCTGATGGAATCGTTTCGACCCTCATCTTGGTGGCATCTCCCAGGCGCATAATCGCCCCTTTGCCAAAGCTTTTCTCAATTTGGGAAAGCACTACTTTTAGGGCCTTGTCTTTTTCAGAATTCGCTGTGCTTGCTGTAGCCATTATCTTATTTTGGGACTTGCAGATTGGGTATGTTGACTATCTATTCTACATTACTTCAGCTTAGGCTGGAGGGGGGGCATGAAAGGTTAAAATTGTTTTAAAACTGGAGTGGCTTCTCCCCCAAGTGGCCGCCCTGCTGGAAACGCTATAAAAGTCTTGCTGATTATAGCTTTTATTGTTTGGTCCGCTCTCTAAAACTTACTCAAACTTAATTGTATGATGTTTAGTTCCTAGCTTGGATCTTCGCAGACCTTTCCATCACTAGGCTTACACGGCTGAACTATCCGCGTTTTCCAAATTAATTGAGGCATTTAAGTCACGATCAATTGAGAGGTGACAGTTCGGACAGTCATACTGTCTTTTGTCTAGGGGCATTTTTTGTCGTTGTCCACAGTTGGAACAGATCTGTGAACTGGGATACCACGGGTCAATCAGCGTTAATTTGCTCCCATACCACCCGCATTTGTACTCAATCTGGCGACGGAACTCATAAAAACCCCCATCCGCAATAGCGCCAGCCAGCTTATGATTTTTGAGCATCCCTGACACATTTAAGTCTTCAATTTTTACTTCACCGTGGTTTTTGGCTAAGTAAGTTGTTAACTTATGTAAATGGTCGGCTCTAATATTGGCGATGCGTCGGTGAGCTTTCGCTAACTTGAGTTTAGTTTTTTCTCGGTTTTTACCTCCTTTTTGACGGCGACTTAGCTCTTTCTGGAGTTTGGCTAATTTTTTCTTGGCCTGACGATAGGCTTTTGGGTTGGGATAGGTTTTTCCATCGCTCAGGGTGGCCAGAGTTTTGATTCCTAAATCTACCCCAATCCGCTCTCTTACTTTGGGAGTCGCCTGGGGTTCCACATCAATTTTGAAGGAAATATACCAGTCTCCTGCCCGTTTACTAATCGTGACGTTTTTGGGATTGACTGGGGGTAACTCTTCATGGCTTTTTACCCAACCAATCCGAGGTAGCTTCACCCAATAACCCAAAATGTTAATGCTTCCTTCCAGGTAAAAACTATCCTTGATGTTCTTTTTCTTAAACTTGGGGAAACCTGTCCCTTTAACTTGCCAAACTCGCTTAAACGCTTTATTTAGGTTACGCAACGCTTCTTGAGGGCTACATTTAGATACCTCATAGTACCAAGGATTTTGACTTTTGACCTCGGCTACTAATCTTTTGTGTAAGTCTATGGCGCTTGGGAGTCTACCTCCGGCTTCTGCTATTTCCTTACAGGTAGCGAGTCCCCAATTCCAAGCGTGTCGAGCGACTCCGGCGTGCTTATTCATGAGCGTTCGTTGTCGGTTATTTAAGTCTAGCTTGGTCTTAAAGCTCTTCACTGACTTTTTTCACTCCTCAACAATCTTTTTGTTTGGGTGACCTCACGCTACCATAAAGACTAGCAGAAAACAATGGAGATGGTGATCCTCTTGCCGCGATTTTTGCGGCTGAGGTCATCCCAAACCTACTCATCTCCTTATGATAGCATCAAAAATGAGTAAGTTTAAAAAACTTTAGGTAGAAATTTAAACCCTGTTTCCAGCCCTGCTTACCCCCAAAAGAACTGTTCATGAATGAGTCAAACACCTATCAAATGCTGACGGATACGGCCCTATCGGTGGCTGGATTGACTGCCTACATCCAAGAGTTGTTGGAGTTGGATACGCAACTGCGGCAAGTCTGGGTGATGGGGGAGGTTTCGAGTGCCAATCACCATCGCAGTGGGCTGTTTTTCACGTTGCAGGAACCGGATGGGAGTGCGACGATTCGCTGTGTGGTTTGGAATTCGCAGCTTGAAAAATTGGTGCAGACGCCTTCAAGGGGGGAGCAAATTTTGGTTTTGGGTAGTATTCGGATGTATCCGAAGCGGGGAGAGTATCAGCTAACGGTGTGGCAGGGGTTTCCGGCAGGGGAAGGGTTGCAGGCCCTGCGATACCGCCAGTTGCGATCGCGCTTGGAAGCGGAAGGGTTATTTGATGCTGACCGAAAGCGCCCCTTACCTCGTCATCCGCAGATTATCGCGGTGGTGTCGTCTCCCCAGGCAGCAGCATGGGGGGATATTCAGCGAACGCTCAATCAGCGTTATCCGGGATTGCGGGTGTTGCTATCTCCGGCAACGGTTCAGGGGGAATTGGCCCCGGCTTCGATTGCTTCGGCGATCGCCCGGGTGGAGGCGGATCATCGCGCTGAGGTGCTGATTTTGGCCCGGGGTGGGGGCGCTTCGGAGGATTTGGCTTGTTTTAATGATGAACGAGTAGTCAGGGCAATTTCCGAATGTTCGATTCCGGTGATTACGGGAATTGGACATGAACGAGATGAATCTCTGGCGGATTTAGTGGCGGATGTTAGAACGTCCACTCCCACTGCTGCGGCTGAAATTGTGGTGCCAGAATTGGCGAGTTTGTATGTAGAACATCGGTCCCGGGTGGAACGGGTGAAAGCGACGATGGTTGAGCAGATGGCGCAGGAAGTTGAAGGGATTAATCAGTTGCGATCGCGGTTGTATCGGTTACCGTTAGAACGACAGATTAAGGAAGATTGGCAATCTCTGCAATGGCTACAAAAAAGGCTGGTGCAAGCGACGTTAAAACAAGGCGATCGGGCGCAACAGCGTTGTGAGTTGTTACGGCAAAAGTTAGGAACGTTGGACCCGCAAAAGGTGTTACAACGGGGCTATGCGGTGTTGAAGAAAGAGGATGGGGCGATCGCACGCAGTAGCAGTGACTTAGTGCCCGGGGAGGAGGCAGTCGTGCAACTGGCTCAAGGTCAGGTGAAGGTGCAAATTACGGAGATTTTGGAGTAATGTTTTATTGAAGCATCGGGTAGGTTTCTGGAGGCATAGCCTCGAATTGTGCATGACTTGGCTCTGCCAAGTCACGAGGTGAGAGGTGGTCGGGTACTTACTATGTACTCCTCCCCCTACATCAAAACCTGATAGATATTTACGGGCTGTTCTCGACCTTTTAATTGGACGCTCCCGATACATTGGGTGGGAAATTGTCCTTGGATATAATGATAAGTTTCTTCTCCGATTAAAATCCGACAAATCCCCCCATCTAAGGTTTTATCGTAACTTTCCAAGCGGGCGGCGATGTTGACTGTATCTCCTAGTACGGTATAATTTAACCGTTGGCGAGAGCCGAGACTCCCGGCGAAGACTGTGCCGGTGGAGATGCCGACACGCATGGCGACGGTGGGACGACCTTGAGCTTGCCATTGTTGATTGAGCGATCGCAATTTTTTCCCCATCGCGACTGCACAAGCTACAGCGGCGATCGCATCTCCGGCCATTTCATCTGATCGGGTCCGGGGAATCGGCACCCCAAACACCGCCATAATGGCATCTCCAATAAATTTATCTACGACCCCATCATGGTCTAACACAATCCCTGACATGGCTTTCATATACTCATTTAGCCACAGCATTAAGGTTTGGGCGTCGCTTTGTTCCGTAATTCGGGTAAACCCTTGCAGGTCAGTAAATAGCACTGTTGCGGTCATTTGCTGCCCTAAAATCTGCCCTTCTTTGAGTAATTCATGACGACTATTCCACACCGCTTGAGCAATTTTTGGGGAAACGTGCTGACCCAACAAATTCATCACGGTTTGGCGGTTTTCACTTTCGATATAAGCGGTATAGCCGACCATTGCCACCGCTGAAGTGATTAAGGCCATTAAGGGGGGGACAATGGGTATCCACCATCCCGCTAAAAAGATTAAAAAGCCTCCGCCAATCGACCCACAGGAGACTAGGGCGAGAAGCATAATTTTGGAACGAATTCGCAAGAATCTCCAGCCTAATATTGCCCCCACCCCAGACCATAGGAAAATCCAGAACCCCTCCACTGAATCGGACCAAACGGCGATGGACCGTCTTCCCTCCAGCGCCCCACTTAATAACTGGGTCACTGCATCTGCATGAACTTCTACCCCTGCCGGTGCGGTGAGATAGCTATTGCTATAAGAAGTAAAAAATTTATCTTTAAGACTGGCGGCAGTAGAGCCAATTAAGACAATGCGATCGCGAAAAAAATCCGGGGAAATCTGGTTTTCTAAAACAGCAGTCATAGACACTGTATCAAAAACATGGCAATGTTGTATCCAACTTCGGCACAGATGATTACGGGGGTTGAATAAAATTTGAATCCCTCCGGCATCGACGCCTATATAACCGCCATCATTTGCAGTTAAGCGGACAAACGAGGTTTTTCCCAATCCCAGTTTATACCGTTCCCGGTCTAGTAATTCAAATCCGATGCCCTGGGGTTTTAAATACTCTAACGCCAATTTTACCGGAAAACTATAAATAGTTTTATTATTTCTATCCTTAACGGACAGTAAAATCCGCCGAACTTTGCCATCACGGTCTAATAGAATATCTGCCGCCCCCACCTGTCCGAGTTCGCTTAATTGAGTCGGAGGGGCAACAGAATCCCCATAAGCATTTCCGGTTACTTTCTGAATTCCGATTAAGTTCGGCGTTGAAGCGAACACCTTGGTGAGCTGCTCATGTCCCGGTTCTACGGGGAGGTCCCGATAAATATCGAGTCCAATCACGGCAGGTTCATGACTTTTAATGGTTTCCAGTAATTGCGCTAACACTTGGTCAGGAATCGGCCAGGTTTTAGCGCGTTGAATGTCCGATTCATTGATGGCAACAATGGCAATCCGCGAATCGGTGGGTTCCATAGGACGCCACCGAAAAAAGAGGTCAAGGGTGGCCCATTCTAGTAGTTGCAAGACGCCTAAACTTCGCAGGGCAATGGTCAAAATTGCCACGGTGGGGGCGGTGATGAATATCCCACGCCATTCCCATAAAACCTGCTTAATTTTTTTCGCCGTCACATCGGGAGACTGTCTGATAAAAAATCCGGGTTTGGGTACATTTCGATTAAACATTAGGGCAGGGGGAGAGGATAAAGAAATCGAAACCGTTAATATTTCAGATTAAATATAGATTCACCCCGATTAGATAGCCAACGGATCTGAGGATTATTCAATCGGGTTCGGTTGGACCCCACCGGATGGGGGCGATCGAGGATTGATCACCCAGAAGTGTCTCGGATCCGGGTCCGTTTATGGCTGGGTTGGTAGGGGTTTATTTTCCATTTCACAGCATTCTAAAAACGGTTGATTGACCAGAAATTCGAGATTAACAACCTCAGCACTCAACAGTTCATCCCACCCGATTTTTGCTTCGGTGGAAAAATTAGTGGGCGACTGCTGCATATCGGCTAACAGTTCCAGGGTGGGATACCAAAAGCCATTTTGTCCATAAATTTCAGCGCGTTCCAGGGGAGTGGCGGCATTTTCCAGGTCCGCCATTAAGCTTGGACTCACATCCATCGGTTGAATCCATCCCGAGACAAACAAATCTGCGGCGCGATCAGTGGGATCGCACAAGATACTAAAGTACCACCGATAATACTCGCCACTCTTTAAAGATAGCTCCTGAAGGGGAACGGTGAACCGGATAATACCGGGGGTATTGGTGAGTTCCACCATCATCTGATAAAGCTGTTCTGTCCCCGTCTCATCTTGCAGCACAAATTCCCCTGTGAGGGCTGAAGTCGTGGGCAAATAGATAAAAAAGGTGGTGGAATTTCCGGCTGCGGTTAACCCCACCCCAGAGGAAGGCATCACGGCAGTGAGAGGTTCCGAAGGGATCTGGCGATCAATGGGACATTTGCCGCGAATTCCATTATTAAGGGGAATCTGGCGCAATGGAGGTTCTATGGGCGGCTGATAAAACCGAGTGCCTCCTGCCGAACCCTGTAAGGGAGAGGGGTTATCGCTAGGCGGATCCAGAGGGTCCCCTTGGGTGAGCAGTTCCCGGGGTCGGGTTTCGCGGAGGATTTCTCCGGGGGTGGCGCTTGCCTGTAGCGGTGTTGACAGGCGAGAGACGATGGCGATCGCCACGAAGACGGCGAACCCAACGGGACTTAGAGATAGAGGGGACTTTTGCCCAGGCATAATACAACGCTCTCCTGTATGAATCAATCCAATTTTAAGCGGGAAATTTGTGCTTTTATGTCTTAGTCTCTCATTTAAGATTTTTTGTTCTCTAAAAAGAAAGGGTAACAGGTATTTGGCTTAACATCCCGCCTCTGTAATCCTTAAAAAGGAGAAAGCGATCGCGGAAAAATCGCTTACTTCCCGGTGAACCGGCACTCAAGATATGCCATAAGGGGGACGCAATGGAGGGACGATTGTGGCTCAAAATGTAAGGCAGTACCGTTGACCCTTGAGCATCCAATTATGTTAAAACACAACCTAATCAAAGTAAATCTGAGGAGGATGGCTTACCTGGGGGGGTTCCTCTTAGGCGCGATGATGGCGATCGCTTCCCCGGCTTTCGCACAAGAGGAGATGCCGATGCCTCAACCCTCACCGGCAACGGAGGAGACTGCACCGGGGTTGACTGAACCCTTTTTTGCCGATGTGATTGTGAAAAACCGACCGATTTTTCAAGTCGGCAGTGTGGGAAATCTCACCGCCCGAGAGCGCGCACAGATTATCAACCGACGCATCAGCAGTTTGCTCGGTCAATCTGAAACCGCCGACTCGATTACCGTTCAGTATAATCAGGCCGAAAATTATGCAACCTTGCAAGTCAACAACCGGGTGATTATGACGGTAATCCAGCAGGATGCAGAGGATTTTGGCGTTGCAAATGCTCAAGTTTTAGCCAATCAGTGGGCGGAGGAATTAAACCAAGCTTTTGATCGTCCTCCCCTGGCGATCGATGTTGCCCAACGCCTCAATGCCACGGTGCGGAATTTACTTCAAGATGCCATTGGTAACTTACCCTCGCTGGTGGGAGCATTAATTGTCATCTTATTAACTTGGGGGTTTGCTATTGTTGTCCGTCGGATTGCCTATAGTTGGGCGCAAAAAACCGAAGGCGATCACAGTACAGAACTGTTAATTTCTCGGTTAGGTTATGGGGCAATTTGGGTGATAGGTTGGGTGATTGCCTTGGGCGTTTTAGGGCTAGATTTTGCCGCGTTACTCGGAGCATTAGGACTCACCAGTGTGGCGATCGGTTTTAGTTTGAAAGATGTTTTAAGTAACTACATTGCCGGAGTGATTCTGCTGGCGGTTCGTCCCTTCCGGATTGGGGACCAGATTGCGATCGGTGACTATGAAGGCACGGTCACCGAAGTGCAACTCCGGGCCACCACCATTAAAACCTATGATGGACGGCTGATTTACATCCCCAATCAAGAAGTCTTTTCATCCAGTATTACGAACAATACCGCTTCACCTCGACGACGCACATCGGTGATCGTTGGTGTTGATTATGAAGCCGATATCAACCAGGCAAAAGCCGCAATTTTAAAAGCCCTTGAGGAACTTGACTTAGTAGAACCGAGTCCGGCACCCGAAGTCCTCGTTCAGGAATTGGCTGCCAGTACGATTAATTTAGAAATTCGCTTTTGGGTGGATTCCCGACGAGCAGAGTTTCTGGAAATGACCTCTCAGGGCGCTCAAAGGATTAAGGAGGCATTAGACGCTGCCAATATCGAAATGCCGACGGAGATTTATACCCTGACTTTCCGCAATTTGCCTGCGTCGATTCAGTCCTCTCCACCCCAAGGCTAAAGCCCGGGAATCACTGATTCAAGCCTCTCTAGTCACCCTAGAAGAGAACGAAGCCGAGGGAGGGTTCGGTCACGTTTTACTCAGGAAACTCCCCCCGGGGAGATGGAGAGTGATGATGTCCGGGAAGGTTACTGGGAGAGTGAGCAATACCTATCTCCAGACTGATTTAAAGCTAAAAATTATCGGTTATAACTAACTCATAATAATACGACAGTTTTTAGTCAATTTGGAGATTCAATCATGAGAAAATTTACTCACTCGAACTTACCCGCAGCATTTGTGAGTTTATTGGCGATCGCCGGAGGATTACTAACGGGAACTGCCCAAACCGTTGCCGCCTCAACGCCCTCCTGGCAACAAGCACAGGCACAGGCAGCCCAAAGTTTCTGCCGTCGCACCCTCGCTCCCTCGGGTTTGATTATTCGCCAAGGACCGAATCCCAACAGTCCCCAGGTGGGATTTGTTCCCTCTAACCAACAAGTGACCCTAGTCCAAGGATTTCAAGGCATCAAAGGACCCGACGGACGCCAATGGGTCGAAATTGCTGCCCCGGTGCAGGGATATGTATCGAATGGATATGGCAATACCAGCAATTTGGGCTATTGTGTCGAACAAGTGGGAACAACGCCGGTACCCAGTACCGGACCCACCCCGGTTAACTTGTGCCGAGAAGTCAATGGCGATCGCGCACCCCGAGGGTTAGCCATTCGCGAAAACCCCTCCCGCCTTTCCGCCTATAAAGGTGGAGTTGATGCGGCTGCACGAGTCACCTTAGTTGAAAACTATCAACTCGTCCGAGATCTCAATGGCGAACCCCGAGATTGGGTGCAAATTACTTTCCCGATTAATGGTTATATTTCCGCTGACAGTTTAGCCGTATGTCCCCAAGGTTAATGGGGGTTAACTAGCATAAAATCATCCCTCTTTTTTCTGAAAAAAGGGGGATGATTTTATAAATTTAACGGCCATTAAATCCCGCACTAAGTCATAGCATTTCAGGATGATTTTAAAACAGCAACGGCTTCGGGTAGCGGTTGATACATTGGACTAGAAAACGGCTGGAACCCTTCCCAGTCAAGGGTCAGATGACAGAGTAACCGCATTGGCAAAAAGGCGGGTGGCGGATTAACCCGCTCTACGGTAATCGTTACCGCATGAGGATTCTGTTGGAAAACTTCAAAGATATCCTCTCGCAAATATCTGGGACAGTAACCGACTAAATGAGCATCTTCAGTCCGTAACATCAAGGCAAGGCGATCCAATTCATTTTGGAAGTCATGCATCAACAATAGGCGATCGCCAACTTGCAGAGTCAGAATGCGATCGGCACTGGCAGCAGGCAAATATCGTAACCCATGCGTAAAAAAGTAGAGATGATACCGTCCGCGATCGTCTAATTCCGGATAGGGAAAGAGGGCAAAATGATCGGTAACCTTGGTCCCCCCACTGCGAGAAAGCATTGCCATTGGGTCATATTCCGACTCGGGCAGATTTAACCAACTCATATAATCGGGATAATCAGGACGCGATCGTCTTAAAATTCGATTGCAGAAAAAAGGAAAGAGGTTAGGAGATTCATAGACCTTTTCTAAATCTGGAAAAGAGAACAATCCTTCAAACCCTGATTTTTTCTGCGCCTCTTTAACCCCTTGAAGATAACGAAATTGATAGGATTCTCCCGAGTGAGTTAATTGGGCGATCGCGAACCAAGCCCGACTCACTGGATCTTGCCAAGCAATAAACAATTTTTTTAACATAACCCCTCTTTTAGAGAATTTCCTGGATTGATGAGGTGCAAGCCTCGAAACAGCTATTCCCTTGTCAAGCACTGAATACAGAAACAATTTGCACCTCAGCAGACTAAAACCCATCTAGCTGCATTAGTCTCATTTTATTACAACTTAAGATTTCTTGAGAAAAAGAAATTGCAATGGAAGTGATTCTATCTCTCGGAATTTGATTAAACAGTGCATGAGTATCGGCTTCTGACACAGCGCATAACCGCTTCAGCCAAAGATTAGCAGCATCAGGATACTGTTTTGCTGCTTCACAAAAGGTATCAAAAGTTTTCATCGGGTATTTGTCTTCCGGACCCGCATAAAGTGCGGACCTACATTTATTGACATAAGCAGTAACAGCGCGATTATTGAGTTTCTGTTGGCGCTTAGGGTCCAGTAATTCCCGTCCGAGGCTCGATGCGTGGTCATAAGTAGGGGCCAAATAGCTGAGGGTTTGACTCGTTGACGGTTCTGGAAGCTCGACAATTCCCCAGTTTTCGTGATGGCGATCGCTATTTCCGATCCAAGTATCTAACAGTAAATAGCCTACAAAGGTCTCTACGGCTGTCTCGATTCCTACTGGGGGATTCCAATTAATTGGATGGGTTACTCCCGTATGGCAAATGGCATCTAATACAACATTTAGGGTATGTTCTGATACTTGAAAAGCAAACTTGGGATATTCTGGCATCATTCGAGCAAGAATTTCATTACCTAACGTGAGTTTTCCCTTGTCCGGTAGGAATGAGGGTGAAACCGTTCCCCGAATAGCTTTCCAGCTTGCTAACTCAATCTTAGCATGAGGTAATCCTACTAATTTACATAATTCAGCCGCTATCTTTTCTGACCAATCTTCTCCTGTATTGGGCCGAGATTGTTTATAGAGGCAATTACCCAATTCAGGATGGTTAAACCAAAATTTATATTTAGTCCCTAGTTGTTCTAGTTCTTGAGTAGCATTTTCTGGAATTTCGATAATGGGGAAGAATTCTGACATAAATTTAGTTCTATAAATTAGATTTATCAAAGTAAGTTAAAGGTGACTAAGGGAACTCCAAAAAATAAAAACCCCAAAATGTTCGTAGTGACTTCTTTACTGAGTCATCTTATGAAAGAAACCCCTGAAGGGGGGACGTTGAACGGTTCAATGATTTATATTTTGCAATACCCTAACCTGCTCTTGTATTGTAGCCAAGCAGTTAGAAAACCATTACTAGCGGTGAGTAGTGATTCAATTATCCTCTTAATAGGATTCGTGATAGCCTCTAACTTTATAAAATTTTACGTTTAGTCCACATCTATTGTCTCTACCCCCAAACTCTCCTACTCCGATGCTAACCGAGTGAGCCATTGATCTGCCTCTTTATACTTGCGGAACTTCTGCTCGTCTTGGCGAAATTCTGGGGTATGTACATTCAATCGTCCATTTACCCATTTCCCCTCATGCTGTTTGTGGAGCAACTCGTGATACAAGACAAACTCAACCACATATTGCGGAACCCGATCGCTGTCTAAGCTAATACTCAACACCACGCGATCGCGTCCACGTTCGTAGTGGCCGAATTTGCGGGTGGTAAAGGACCGATTCCAGCTTAGGCGCGGTTTGACCATTTTTCCCCCAAAATACTCTCGATTGACGGTGTGAAACAGGCGATCGAGGTTGTAGCATTTCCCTTGGGGATTCTCAGCTTCTGTATCAGCGATTAAATCTAGTTCTAACACGACTTCGCTGTAGTCTTCGGAAAGAGCGTACTCTTTAATCACTTGACTATCTGCTTGATTTCTGCCTAAAAATGCTAATCGAACGAGGACGGCTAAAATCTCATCACTGGCGTTAACAAAGGCTTCGTTGATTTTGGCTTTCGCCTCTAGTGGGCCGATTTGTCCTTTGTACAAATGGGAGATATTCGTAAACTCAATGATGATGGTTTTGCAGGGATGCTGCATCTGACTCCACAGCATTTCTTCTGCCAGTTTTTGGGTGCGTCCTGTGGCACTCAGATGGCGTTCTAAATTTGACTCGTCGGTTAAAAATTTTATCCAAGCATAAGTCTGTCTGGAGGTTTTACTTAATTGGGCTGGGGTGGCATTCTGTTGAGTGCAGATTCCTTCGATTCGGGCAACGGCCCATTTAATACTCTGGAGCAGTTGCTGTTTTTGTGATTGACTGTTTTGTGGATTGGCGATGATGGAGGCGATCGCGCCTAAAAACTGTTGTTGTTGATTGCGAATATGTTTCAGGCGAATCGGTTGTACGGATACTGAGGGACTATTCTGGGATGCGACAGGCAGGTTGGATAAGTCGATTTGTGCCAGGAACTCATACGCTTTGCGCGAGGGTGTCGGCAGTTGCGCGGGACTGATGTTGGCGTTGGCACAGATTTGGTCAATCTGGGCGAGGGTTTCTTGGATGAATTGCTGAAAACTGACCAGGCGACTGGGGGGGACTCCTGCCTGTAACTGACTTCTGGCGATTTGCGCTGCTTTGACGATTCCCTGAATCCGAATCATGCCGTTTCCTCCTGGGGCGATCCCCGTGGCGATTCATGTATGAGGGTAACAGCAAAGGGATCGCTACTGCAAATTCTCCACCGGGAGTGATCCCCAGAGGAATGACCCTTGTCCTTGGGAGAGAATTTTTAGGGTTAAATCAGCTATTGCCAATTCATAATTACGGATAAAAAATTGATGAATTGCAGTATTTTAAGGGTTAAATCGGCTACTTTATAGGCTGAAACCCTTATAGAGTAAGGATTTTTAGGTGCAAAATCTCAAATATTAACACAATATTAAGATTGATCCCCAATAATGTAACAAAAGGTTAATATCAAAGAGAGGGTTGCACTCAGCGCAGCCCAGTGCGGCGGTAATTTTATAAAAATGAGGCTCTGAACAATGGCTCAACTCCAGGCTCCCGAAACAGCTATAGGTAATGGTACCGATATTCTTTGCTGCTACGTTAACATTACAAGCAAAATTCAGATTATCCGAATCTGTAATATTGCCAATTGGTATTTTGAACGGGTGATGTTTCCCGGTCAACGGCTCCTGTTTAAGGCCCCTGAGCAGTCCCTGTTAGAAGTCCATACGGGAGGAACGGCAGGGGCGATTCTCTCAGATACGATTCCCTGCGATCGCCTGATTTGTGACGAATAGAAACAGGTTTAACTTGGCATTTTTTTTGAAAAATCCAAGACTGAACTCCCGATGGGTTCGTCGATAAAAAATATCGAATTTAAAACCTGAAATATTGCTGAGATGGTAACCACAGATTACACAAATTTTCACTGATTAATTCAAAGGAAATTAGGGTAATCTGTGGTTAAATATTTTAAAAAGGATGGGTGATGAGTGAACTTCGGGCTTTGATTTTTGATGTGGATGGGACTCTGGCTGAAACTGAGCGAGATGCTCATCGTCCCGCGTTTAACCGGGCATTTTCGGAGGCGGGATTAGATTGGGAGTGGTCGGTAGAGTTTTATGGAGAATTATTAGAGATTGGCGGAGGGAAGGAACGAATCCGGCATTATGTGCAGCAGTATCAGTCAGATTTCCCCATTCCCAATCAAGATTTAGATCAGTTTGTTGTCGAGTTGCATGAGATTAAAAATAAATATTTTGGTCAGTTGGTGGTGGATAGAATTCCCTTACGTCCTGGGGTGATGCGGTTGATGCAGGAAGCGCAACGGGAGGGAGTGCGTCTGGCGATCGCCACGACTTCTGATCCCCATAATGTCGAGGCGTTGTTAAAAAGTGCGATTTCACCGGATGGTCCGAGTTGGTTTGAAGTGATTGCGGCTGGGGATATGGTTCCCGTTAAAAAGCCTGAACCGGATGTCTATCAATATGCAGTCCAGGCTTTAAAATTAAACCCAGAGGATTGTTTGGCGATCGAGGATTCTAATCAAGGATTATTAGCAGCTAAAGCGGCTGGGGTAAAGACGGTAATTACAGTTAATAATTATACCCGGAATCAAGATTTTTCTAAGGCAGAATTGGTGATAGATTCTCTGGGGGAACCGGATGAACCGTTTAGGGTTTTATCTGGGGATGCCGGTGAAGCGACTTATTTTGATTTGGCATTGGCGCGAGAATTGCATCAGAGGGGGTGAGTTGTTTGATTTGTTGGAACTACTTGCACCCGGAAACGACTGAAGTCGTTACTACGAACAATTAAGAACGACTGAAGTCGTTACTACGAACAGGGGAGAATGAAAGTAGAGGCGAATTGCGAATCGCCTCTACTTTCGTTGTTATAGGGAATCAATTTTTCGGGCGGTTTCTGATAGGTTAGCTTCTCGTTGACCTTGCGATCGCGCTTGGGTACAGATTAAACCGATGGGAGTTGATAGAATATCGGCGAGGGTGGCTTTTTGGGCAACTGCTTTTAAGGTATTTAGGGGTAACTCTTTTAAAACCCAGCGAGTTAATCGATAAAGATATTCCCGTTGGTCCAACTCTCTCATCAAATCAATTCCGTGGAGTTCATGTAAGTAGCGATTGGATTTGCCATATCGGCGCCATTGACTTTGTAATGCTTTCAAGGTTGTCCGATGGCGATGTTTGACGATCGCAGTGGGGGCAAATTCTAACTTCCATTCGGTTTCTCTGAGGATGCGCCAGCAGATATCCGCATCTCCTCCGGTTGTTAGATAACTGCGAAATAATCCAACTTCGGCAAAAATCGAGCGGCGAATGCCCAGATTTGCCGTTTGTCCGTAGGGACAAAAGGGATGAGCTAAGGTATGTTTTTGAGAGAGGGTTTCTTCCCGTTCCGCATATTGTTCTAAGATGTTATTTCCCGGGAATGCGGCAATTTCTCCCACCACAATTCCCACATTTTCTTGAATAAAGGGCTGAATTAAGGAGAATAACCAGTTGGGTTCGGGACGACAATCGGCATCGGTAAAGGCAATGAATTCCCCGGTGGCGGCGCGGATGCCGGTGTTACGGGCGGCGTAGGAACTTTGGATTTGTGGTTCGCTAAGGGGACGAAGGGTGATTTCTGGGGTGTTTTGAACCGCATCTTGGAGGAGGATTGGGGTGCGATCGCTGCTATTGTTATCCACAAGAATATACTCTACCTTCTGTGGGGGATAGGTTTGCGATCGCAGGCAGTCTATCAAGTCCGGTAAATCCTGTTCGCCATTATAAACCGGCACCACGACGGATACCGGGGGCAAAAACGAGGGAGGCATCGGTTGGGATATCGGTTGAGGGTTCATCAGAATTTATAAAATCATGATTTTAACTGATTTTAACTGATTTTAAATGACAATGGCGCACAATCGTGCGCCATTGGAGGGGAGTCATTGCGCCGAAGCTGAACGCGAATTAACCTAAAGTCAGACCGAGGATAGCCAGAACCCCACAAATCACATAAAATGCAGCGACGATTTGCAATTCTGACCAGCCACTCAGTTCTAAATGATGATGAATCGGAGCCATTTTAAATAAGCGTTTGCCAATGCCATTGGGTCCTTTAGTCGCTTTATAATAAAGCACCTGGGCAATCACCGAAAGGGATTCCACAAAGAACAGTCCACTGATGATAAATAAAGCCCAGAGACTATCACTGGTGAGGGCAACGGCAGCTAAGGCACCGCCCAAGGCAAGGGAACCCGTATCCCCCATAAAGACTCGCGCTGGGTTGCGATTATAGGCGACAAAACCGATACAGCTACCACTGATGCAGGCACAGAAAATTCCTAAACTGGGATGGGTGGAGGCAACTAACGCACCTAATCCCAAAAAGGCAACCGCCCCAGTTCCTCCCATCAATCCATCAACGCCATCGGTTAAATTGGTGGCATTACTTTCCGCAACTAAGACAAATTGGGCTAGGACCCAGAAGAAGAAACCCAAGGGTAAAACGATGCCAAAGGGGAGGGTAATATTGGTAATGGTTGGGGGTTGAGTTAAGGCTAATCCCAAACAAAAGAGGGCGCCGAAACCGAATTGTAAGGCCAATTTCATTTTTGGAGAAATGCCTTTATTCGACTTGCGCCGGAGAATTTGCCAGTCATCCAACCAGCCAATAAAACCATAACTGAGGGTGAGAGCGACTGCCGCAGTCGCCTCGGGTGCAAACCCTGACCAAATCAGCGCCACCAGGGTTGCCACCGGAATAAAAAACACCCCGCCCATTGTCGGAGTGCCTGCTTTTTTCAAATGACTTTGAGGACCATCCTCTCGAATCACTTGTCCAGTTTTGAGTCGTTGCAGGGCCGGAACCACCCAGTACCCGACAGCAACGGTTGCCAAAGTACAGGCAAACAGGGGTAGGGTCAAGGTTTCACCGAGATTGGCGATTCTCCCACTCAACCCATCTAGGATGAGCGATGCCCCAGTCACGGCAACGGTTAAGAGCCAAAATAAACGAGTTCCTGACAGGTTCAACGACTGAACCGATCCCATTTTTGCGTCCACTGATTTAATATCCTCACTCCACACAGACTGTTACTCCAAGCTCGGCGATCGCTTCTCCGGTGAATCTCCATTAAAAAATGCTCTAAAACCGCAAAACAGGTTCAAACGGGAAGGTTACAGGCCAAGAGACCTCTCCCCGGCCCTGTCCTAAGAGGAGAAGGAGAATCAAGAGACCCCTCCCCGGCCCTCTCCTACAAGGAGAGGGAGAATCAAGAACTTTTTTTCGGGCTATAGGGCCCTTCCGGCTCCCCCTTCCCTCGTAGGGAAGGGGGTTGGGGGGTTAGGTCTCTTGGCCTCCAGAATCAAAAAACCGGGTAAAAGTCAGAGGGTTAGTCTTCCTCGACTAACTCGTTATCATCATCATCGTCATCGTAGGTGCTATCTTCTACAGACATGAGTGCAGCAATTTCTTCTTCATCAATGGCATACTCACTCTCTTTGTCCTCCCGGGCAATCAAGCGACCATTGGATTCTAGCCAATCAAGGATAGACGTTTCTTGTTGCAAAGGAATCACATCAGCAATTTTATAACGAGATTCTTCGCGTAGAGACGGGTTGTACATCTAAAACTCCTGAAAGTAAAGTCGCTCAAACTTAACGAGATCGGGCAAACTGTGGCGGGAGTGGCTGTCTTGGGGAGTGACCCCTTCCTATTGAGAAGTTTGGAGACTCCGGCAGTGTAGACCCTTGTCAACCCTTGTCAACCGCTTCTGGGAAGCAGAGACGACGGGCTAACCCCTAACAGTACCCCTTGACAATTTTATCGGAAATTGAATCATTCCCCCGGTTTTGGACTGAGAAAGAAGAGACCTCTTGCCCAAATCCGGCTTGATCCCCCCAACCCCCCTGAGATCCCCCTCCCGTCCCCCTTAATAAGGGGGAAGCCAGAGGAATAAAGGTTTAGTTTCTGGGGGGCTTTTTAGAATTTTGTAAGAAGTCTAATTAATATCCCCTGCATGGGCAACAGAATGGCCTCCATAATGGTAGAAGCTGCTGAGTTGAACTTGAGGAAGTCTGAATGATTGGAAAAACGGAATTATTAGAGGCGATCGCCGGGAAAAATCGCGGAATACTCGCCACCCCCACCCAAAAACAAGCCATTCTCGCAGCGGTTTCCCAACTGGAGGACCGCAACCCCACCCCCCGTCCCGTGGAAGCAACGGATCTCCTAGGGGGAAATTGGCGACTGCTGTACACCACCAGCGACGAACTCCTCCGTCTCGATCGCTTTCCCCTGGCAAGTTTAGGCCAAATTTATCAATGCGTGCGTCCCAGTCAAGGCAAAATTTATAATATTGCCGAAATTTCTGGATTGCCCTACTTGGATGTTTTAGTCAGCGTAGCGGCTCGATTTGAAGTCGTTTCTGAGCGGCGAGTTGAGGTAAAATTTGAGCGGGCTGTTGCCGGATTACAGAGTCTAATTGGGTACCAATCCCCGGACCCCTTCATCAACGAAATTGAAACGGGCAAAAAATTTCTCGCTCTGGATTTCCAAATTCCTACCGGAGAACAACAAGGGTGGTTAGATATCACCTATCTGGATAGTGATTTGCGGATTGGAAGAGGAAATAAAGATAGTGTTTTTGTATTAACCAAATCATGATGAATGCCAACGCCACCCGAGAAGATTTTACCGTCTCTCGCCAAAATCGCCTCTCCCAAGGCCAACTGAATATGCTGCAAACTTGCCCGCGCAAGTTTCAATATACTTATCTGGAACATCTCTCCTCCCCCGTCACCCCGGACCAACGAGAAAAAATGGTCTGGGGGAGTCGGTTTCACCTGTTGATGCAGCAACGGGAACTCGGGTTACCCGTGGAAGTGTTGTTGCAAGCCGATGAACAAATGCAACGGTGTTATCAGGGGTTACTGGAGGCTGCACCGGACCTATTTAAACTGGAGTCTCCTGGAAATCGCCAATTTCGGGCAGCGGAACATCGGCGGATTATGAATTTTCAAGGCTATTTATTCACGGTTATTTATGATTTAATCATCGCTGATGAAACTGGCGCTCAAATCTTGGATTGGAAAACCTATCCCCTGCCCAAAAAAGAGCGCACTTTAGAAGAGAACTGGCAAACGCGCTTGTATCCGTTTGTGTTAGCGGAAACTAGCGATTATGCACCGGAAGACATTACGATGACCTATTGGTTTGTGCAATCTGCCGACAAGGGGGACGATCGCCAGTCTAAGTCCGAATCTTGGACTTTCTACTACAATCGTGCTAAACATCAAGAATCCGCAAAATATCTCACTCATTTGTTAAATCAGTTACAAACCTGGAGTCAGGAGTATGAGATGAGTCAGCCCTTTCCCCAAGTGGCGGTAAGTGAGGGAGTCTGTTACTCTTGTCCCTTTGTCACGCGCTGTCAGCGTGGAGAGGGTTCTGGGTTCCGGGTCAATGAGGGCGATCGCATGACGGCTTTTTCTGACATTGAAGAAGTAGAATTGTAACCCGCCAAGGGAACGGGAAAATGATGACGAAATCAGCGGATCTCCTTAAATGCAGAACAGCTTATCGCCCTTTTAGGACCGGGAATGACAATTTTCCGGGGTATTCCACCGATCGCCAGAGGGGTTGGCAGTGGGTGCAGTGGTGAGGATGAGTTGACCATTGGGGGCGATCGCCCAGGTATTGGCCTCGACTAAGGGAGGAGGCGGGGGAATCGTCGCGGGTCGATCGCCGGTGAACCGCTGTGAGGTGAAATCCCGATTGCTTTGCACGGTTCCCAAATCCTCCAGGATGCGATCGCCATTGAAGGGGTCCGTGGGATTGGGGGGTAATCCTCCGCGTCCTGTCACAATAAACTCACTTTGGGAGGCCCCCGTACCACAACCTTCAAAGACGAGATTTCCCAGGTTAAGCATTTCTGAGGGGAGAGCAATTAACCCGTCGGTGGGTTGGAGATCCGGGGTATCGACTGAGACTACTCCATCGATGCCTTGGTTAGAACTGGCGGTAATTTGACTCTCGGGACTCTCAAACAGAGCTTGGGTGAAGATTTGGATGTTGCCGCCGGTGCCTTCTACCGCAGTGGCCCTAATTCGACTATTTTCCAGTAAGGCGATCGCATCGGTGGTGACTGCCACATTGCCACCATCTCCGGTTCCTAACGCTTCAGCGGAAATAGTAGACCCTTGTCGCAGGGTCAGCAGATCATTCACCTTTAATTGAACATTACCCCCTCGACCGGATGCGGCGATTCCGAATAGAAACCCAGAATTCAGACTCAAGCGATCGCTGGCAATGTTCAGATTACCGGCCTCTCCGGTCCCTAGAGCACTGACGGTGATGCCACTGTTTTCTAGGATCAGCGATCGCGTATCTATTTGCAAAAATCCGGCATCGCCGATTCCCTGAGTGGCCGTTTCCAAGGAACTGTTTTCTTGCAGTTCCACAGATTCGGATGCGGAAATTCCCAAAAAACCGGCATTTCCCTCACCCCCAGCAAAGGTGGAGACCAGGGATTGATTTTGGAGGCTCAATTGACCGGTTTCGATTAGCACATACCCCGCACTTCCCGATCCTTGACTGGTGGAAATCATGGAGGATTGGTTTTGGAGTTGGACAGACTCCGATGCGTTGACCCGAATATTGCCCCCGGATCCGGTGGCGAGGGTGGAAGCGATGATTTGCGATCCGTCTTGTAAGCGTAAGTCACCTGTATCAATAAAGATATCACCGGCTGGACCACTACCACCCGTGCCTGTTAGCAAATAAGCGCCTTGGAGATCAATGCGATCGCTGGCGCGGACTGTCAAGGTTCCCCCATTTCCCTGAGTGAGCGTGCCAGTGGCGATGTGAGCCGAGTTGCGAACGCTGAGTCTCCCGGTTTCCAGAGTGAGATTGCCCGCGTTACCGGAACCGGAACTCACCGTAAATAATCCATCCTGAATCTGCTCCGGTTCAAACCCGCCTTCTACAACTGCTTGAACTAAATTAAAGGTTCCGGTTCCGGTCAGTTCTACAAAGTCCGTCGCTCGAATAGTGAGGTTGCCTCCGTCGCCGGTTCCTTCGGTGGAGGTGGAGATGAGCGCTCCATCCCGGACAATCAGCGATCGCGTGTTGAGGGTCAAACTTCCCGCCGGTCCCTCAGACTGCGCTTGGGTTTTGATACTGCTGAGATATTGTCCATCGGCACTGGTGCCGCTGACTTCTATTTCTGAGGCAGTGACGGTGACGATTCCCCCGGGCACTGCGGCGAAGGTGGTGGCAACAATCTGAGCCCCTCCGCGAAGGTTGAGTTGTCCGGTTTGAATCTTAATATTTCCAGCAGGTTGAGTGGCATTGACATAAGCACTGGCAAAGATGCCACTGTTAAACCGACCGCCGAAACTGGTTCCCCCTATTTCGATGGAGTCCGATACCGTGATGCTAATGGTTCCCCCTAGACCTGCACCAAAGGTGGAGGCGGCGATCGCACCTCCATTTTGGAGTTTCAGGGTTTGGGCATTTAGGGTGATATCCCCCGCATCCCCACTGCCCAAATTATCGGCAAATAGTTCGGATTCGATGAGGTGTACCGTGCCACTGTTGACGCTCATGTTGCCTCCCGTCCCATCGCCAAAGGTAGCGGTAGACATAAAGGCGGAGTCAGTGAGCGTTAGGGAGGGGGTATTTAAAGTGAGACTGCCTCCGTTGCCCGTACCGAAGGTGATAGAAAAAATGCCGGTTCCGACGTCTTCGGGGCGGGTGATTTCTTGGTTAAACAGGCGATCGAGGGTTTGGTTAAAGCGGTTGTCCCCAGTCATGACCACTGCATCGGTTGCCTCGATGGTGAGTTGGCCTCCGGTGCCACTGCCAAAGGTGGAGGCGGAAATCAAGGCGCGATCGCTTAAGTTCAGGCGTTCCGTGGTGATTTCGATGCCTCTGCCGGTTCCGTTCCCCAAGTTATCGGCTAAAATTCGGGATTGGTCGGTGAGGGTGAGGTCGCGACTGCCGATGCGGATTTGTCCTCCCGCTTCTGCGCTCACGTCAAGCAATGCACCGGATGAAAGTGCGATATTTTCGGCAGTTAGGTCAATTGTACCACTGGGTGCCCTCAGTTGCGCGCCCGTGATGGCCAAGTTGTCCCCGACTACGGCTAACTGTTGGCCCGTGGGGACTTCTAGGCGAGCACCGTTGAGGGCAATGTTCCCCGGGTTGGTGCCGAGTTGCAACCCCATTGGTGAGCTTACCGTTAACAAGGGGGGGGTGTCTCCGGGATGGGCGGGAAATTCAGTGCGATCGCTAAATTGAATACGGTCCCCGGCACTGACAACAAATGAACCCCCAATATTTAACTGAGCATTTGCCCCGAATATTATTCCATTAGGGTTTAATAAATATAGATTAGCCCTGCCATTGGCTTGGAGAATTCCATCAATAGTTGAAGGGTTAATTCCCGTGATTCGGGTGAAAATATTTTGAATACTATTGCCCTGATTAAAATAGGCGGTCCCCCCAGTGGGCAAGCTAAATTCCGTAAAACTATGGAACAGATTGGACCCGGCAGGAGTGCCGCCGGTAATGACCAGGCGACTGCCCTCTGGGGTGACGATAGAATTAACGGGAAGTGTGGGATCAGGAACAATTTGAGCGCTGCTGGGATAGGAAAGTAGGCCAATGGAAAAGGGTAAAAGCAACCAGCGGATTTGCCAGGGGGGGTTGGGTTTAACCTGCCGAATTAGAGACAACATAATGGCACGAAAGTGACAGGCCGGAGAGTATGCTCTAGGGTATCACAAGTTGGGGACAAACTGTCAGAACGGTTTAGTTTTTTGTAGGGGGTGGCTAGAACCCTAGTCAAGTCTTCTATTAAGGGGACTGGGAGAGGGGTTTTGGCCCTGATAGCGAGCAAGATGTGAGGGGACCCTGCACAGGCAAGACCCGCCGGGGGTTGAAACGATTGGCGGTCTAATAACTTAAGCAACAACCGGCGGGGGATTTATCCCCCGCCTGAGATTTTGCACCTGTTGCAACAACCGGCGGGGGTTTAAACCCCCGCCTAACAGCTCAAGTCGTCTAAAGACGACTGAAAACACCACTGGATATAGACTTGCAGTCGGTTTTTAACCGACTTTAGCTGTTAGGCCGCCAATCGTTTAAACCCCCGCCTGAGATTTTGCACCTGTTGCCACAACCGGCGGGGGTTTAAACCCCCGCCTAACAGCTCAAGTCGTCTAAAGACGACTGAAAATACCACTGGATATAGACTTGCAGTCGGTTTTTAACCGACTTTAGCTATTAGGCGGGGGTTTAAACCCCCGCCGGTGTTGAAAATGCTGCAAGATGTCAGTTGAAACCGACTGAAACTATTAGACGGTAATGTTTTTAGACGGTTTTTAACCGACTTGATTCTGTTAGGCGGAGGTTTCAACACCCGCCTGGTGATCCCCCATTTTTAGAGGCGATCGCCAAAGTCAAACAGTTTGTCCAGAACTGGGGCAACATTATGATAATATTATTAAAATCATCTAACTTTATGAGTAGGAAACCCTTGATGAGTTCTGAGACTCCCCTTTCAGAAGAAAACCCCAGGGAGGCTAGTTTAGAAACCCTTGACCCTAGACCGGAAATTTATCCTGGGGAAGTTTTTGCGAATGTGGCGGATTTTGATAGTGGCATTCGCCAACTCCTGCCGATTTATGATGACTTATTGGCGGCGCTACTGCGTTGCATTCCGGTTACCAGTAAACAGATTTTAGAATTAGGATGTGGGACGGGGGAACTCAGCCTTAAGCTATTGGCTCACTGTCCCGATGCTGAATTAGTGGCGGTGGATTATTCCCCGCGAATGTTGAGCGTTTGTCAGGATAAAATTGCAGCAGCAGGCTATGGGGAACGGGTGCGATGGATCGAGGCAGATTTTGGTAATTTGGCAACCTTAAATGTGCGAATTGCACCGCATCAAGGGTTTGATGTCTGTGCCTCTTCGTTAGCGATTCATCATCTTAGCGATCCGGTCAAATTAAAACTGTTTAAATGGGTTCGTCAGAATCTGTCCCCAGGGGGATGTTTTTGGAATGCTGACCCCGTACTATCAGAAACTCCAGCTTTAGAGGCCGTTTATGATGCAGTCAGAGAGGAGGGGGTCAAGGCACAGGGAATCACCCTGGAAAAAGTACGGGCTAAATGTGGTCAAACCATTCCCCAGGGATACTCGGGTCCCGATCGCTTGGCAACGGTGTTAGAACAGGTAGAGCTTTTGAAATCTGCCGATTTTGCCACAGTAGCTATCCCTTGGAAACACTATGGACTGGCAGTTTTTGGGGGAATTTCTGGAGCGATTTAGAGCTACGGAGGCTGGGGGATTGGCGAGATAGAGAGCCAGTTTGCCGAGGAGGAGCAGAAACCCGCCGCTCATCGCCCAATTTATCCCGGGGAAATTCTGAGTCGAAGTCAGTCCTAGATGGGCGTAAAAACCGCTATAATTGCCACAAGAGGTGGCGATGGGGACTTACCCCGATCACGCCTGTGGTGAAAGATTTCGGTAAATTTTCCGAGTCGGTAAAATATTTACAAAGTAATCTGACTCAAGCAATGGTGTCTTAATTCAAAAGACTCGTGTCCCCCTAGCGAGAAAATCAATGTTGGAACAATCACGCTCCCCGATCCGGCGCTATAGTTTTGCTGTGACAACGGTAATCTTGTCTTTGCTCCTGAAGTTTTTAATTTCTTCAGAACTGATGACAAACAACCCATTTTTGTTGTTTAGCGCAACAGTGGCGGTGAGTGCTTGGTATGGAGGACTTCAGGCTGGATTGTTGGCTACACTCTTAGCCGCAGCTTGCGGGGAATATTTCTTTTTGTTCCCATTTTATTCCTTCGGAGTACATACCACCGGGCAAACGTTAGCCTTGGGGGTATTTCTGCTAGAAGGATTAGGAATTAGTTGGCTGATTTCGGCACTTTACACCTCGCGACAAAAAGCCGAATTGTATGCTCAGGGGTTAGAAAATACCCAGGAACAATTCCGACAGATTGCGGAAAATATTGATCGGCTGATTTGGATGACTGACCCGGAAAAAACTCAAATCTTTTATGTTAGTCCTCAATATGAACAGATGTGGGGCCGATCGCTAGAGAGTTTGTATCAGCAACCCTCCTCGTTTTTGGAGGGAGTCCATCCCGAGGACCGCGATCGCGTCAGAACCGCTTTAGCTAAACAATCAAGCGGTGAATATCATGAAGAATATCGCACGGTTCATCCGGACGGCACGATTCGTTGGGTGCGATCGCGCGCCTTTCCAATTCACGATAATCGCACAGGAGCGGTGTATCGAATTGCCGGAATTGTTGAAGATATCACCGAACGCAAGCAGATAGAACAGGAATTTTTACAGGCCAATCAGCGGTATCAACTCGCTTCAACTGCCGTCAATTGTGTCATTTATGACTGGGATTTAGCAAGTCAGCAGGTGGTTCGGAGTGAAAGCCTCACTCAACTCTTAGGCTATCCCTTAGCCGAGGAGGGACAAGATGCCCAATGGTGGCTTTCTCTGATTCATCCGGATGACTTAGAACCGGCCTTTATTGCCATGAATAAGGCGTTAGAACAAGATAATAATCGGTTTGATATAGAATATCGCATTCGACACCAAGATGGCCGATATTTGAATGTATCCGATCGCGGAGGGATTCAGCGGGATGAATCGGGGAAAGCAGTTCGCGTCATTGGCACAACCCTGGATATCAGCGATCGCAAAAAAGCCGAAACCGAATTACAAAAACGAGAAGAACTCTTCCGAACCTCGGTGGAAAACTTGCTGGATTGTTTTGGAATCTATACCTCCGTGCGGGATGAATCGGGA
The DNA here is from genome assembly GCA_025370845.1 of Laspinema palackyanum D2a. Taxonomy (GTDB): domain Bacteria; phylum Cyanobacteriota; class Cyanobacteriia; order Cyanobacteriales; family Laspinemataceae; genus Laspinema. The sequence goes on from JAMXFF010000002.1 coordinate 353,065, forward strand.
AAAATTATAGACTTCCGCATTGAATATATCAATGCCGCCACTTGTGCCAGCAATGGATTGACTAAGGAAGAACAGACTGGGAAAAGAGTTTGCGATTTATTTCCCGGATACCGAACCAGCGGACTCTTTGACGAATATTGCCAAGTGGTTGAAACCAGAAAACCCTTGGTCAAAGATTCCTTTGTGGATGAACAAGTCACCACCGAAACGGGAGTCACCAAAGCATTTGATATCCGAGGAGTTGCCTTTGGAGATGGATTTCTCGCCACCTGGCGCGATATCACCGAACGCAAACAAGTGGAAGCGGAACTCTACCGACGGGAACGAGAATTTACAGCCTTGGCGGAAAATTCACCGGATATTATTACGCGGTTTGACCGAAAAATGCGTCCTTTGTATGTCAACCAAGCTATATATCGAGTCACCGGGCGATCGCCCGAAGAGTTTCTGAACCCAACTAACCGGGAACTCGCCTTTCCCGTGACCCATTCGGCAGATTGCCAAAGGGCAATTTCACAAGTTTTTGCCACGGGAGAGGAAGGGGAACTCGAATGTGAATTAACGGACATCAAAGGATTGACCCGATATTATCAGTCTCGCTTAGTTCCGGAATTTGACCGCGATGGTGCAGTAGAATCGGTCCTCTCTCTCAGTCGCGATATCACCGAATATAAACTCGCTCGGGCCACATCGGACCGCAACCAGGAACGGCTACGATTAGCTTTGGAATCGGCCAAATTAGGCTTGTGGGATTATGATTTAGACTCGCAAGAAATTTCAGGGACCCCGCGATGTTTGGAAATCGTTGGACTGGACATCCCCGCGATGGTCATGAAATATACTCGGTTCGTGGAATGCCTGCATCCCGAGGACCAGGACCGGGTGAATCGGGCCGTACAACGTGCGATTACTGAGCAGGCAGATTATGACATCGAGTATCGGATTATCCGAGGAACCGACGAATCGGTGCGGTGGATTGCGGCAAAAGGTCGAGCTTTTTATGATGACAGAGGGACTGCAGTGCGGATGGGGGGAGTCATCCTGGATATTACCGAACGGAAAAAGGCCGAGGAAGAACGCGATCGCCTGCTCAAACAACTGGAATTTGAGCAACAACTGTTAAAAGCAGTCCTGCAACAAATGCCTGCCGGTGCGATTGTGGCGGAAGCGCCTTCGGGGAAAGTGCTGCTGAGTAACAAACAAGCACAAGCGATTTTGACGGGTGCGATCGCCGCCGACACACATTTAGAAGAGGATCGCTTGTTCCAAGGCGTTCATCCCGATGGACGACCCTATCAACCGCAAGAATTGCCCATGTCTCGGGCGATTACTTTGGGTGAGACGGTGATTGATGAAGAACTGGAAATTCCCCTCACGAATGGTCACTCTCAGATTTTGTGCCTCAGTGCTAAACCCGTGAAAAATTTAGCGGGACGAATTGTTGCCGGGGTGGTGATGTTCTACGATATTAGCGATCGCAAGTTAGCGGAACGCCAGCGGGAGGACTTGCTCCTGCGCGAACAGGAAGCCCGCAGGCAGGCAGAAGCCGCCAGTCGCATGAAAGACGAATTTTTGGCAATTGTCTCTCACGAGTTGCGATCGCCCTTAAATGCGATTTTAGGCTGGTCTCGCCTGCTGCGTCGCCGCAAACTCAACCCGGAAAAAATGGCTCAGGCCCTGGAATCCATCGAACGCAACGCCGAAATGCAAACCCAGTTAATTGAAGACCTCCTGGACATTTCGCGCATCATTCGCGGCAAAATTCGTCTCTACCTGCGTCCGTTGCAATTAATCCCGGCGATTGAAGCAGCAATCAATACTGTGCGTCCTACGGCAGAGATTAAAAAAATCAAGTTGGTAAGTACCCTAGAACCCGGGGTGGGATTGGTTTCCGCAGATGGCGATCGCCTCCAACAAGTCATCTGGAATCTGCTCTCCAATGCGGTAAAATTCACGGCAGAAGGCGGACGAGTGGAGATTTGTTTACAACGGGTGGAAAACTGGATACAAATCCGGATTAGTGATAGCGGAATCGGCATTGAACCGGAATTTTTACCTTATATGTTTGAACGATTCCGGCAGGCGGATAGCAAAACCACGCGATCGCATGGGGGATTAGGACTCGGGTTGGCGATCGTCCGCAACCTCGTCGAACTGCATGGCGGCCAGATTTTTGCTCAGAGTCCCGGACTAGGGAAAGGTTCTACCTTTGTGGTCCAACTTCCCCGCTTACAAGATACAAGGGATGAGATACAGGAGGAATGTCCCGTCTCTGCATCCCTAGAGTCCGATCAATCCTTCTCCGAACTCGCTGGGTTAAAAATCTTAGTCGTGGATGATGAATTTGATACTCGGGAGTTTTTAATCACCGCATTGGAACAATACGGGGCGGAAGTATTTGCCGCTGCCTCCACTGCCGAGGCGATCGCCGTGATCCAAGAAATGCAACCGGAAATTCTTCTCAGTGACATCGGAATGCCCGGAGAAGACGGCTATACTTTAATCCGACAAATTCGCACTTTACCCCCAGAACAAGGGGGGAAAATTCCGGCTGCCGCCCTCACTGCCTATACTCGCACCGAGGACCGCATTCTCGCCCTCGCCGCCGGATTTCAAATGCATATTCCTAAACCGATTGACCCTAGACATTTGATAGAAGTCGTCGGACAACTGCGGAAAAAATAATAAGCGGTTGGGGATTTACGCAGTTAAAGCTACTTCCGGTCCCCTCCCCTTCGCAAGGGGAGGGGACCGGAACCTTGCTTCATACTAAGCTCACATCATCCTCGTGTCACCTCTACAGCCTCCTCAATGATCACCCCATCTCCAAACAAATCTCAATCCCCCCTACATCACTTTCCAGACAGTTCCCCATCAACAACCCCTGGATTTTTCCCTATCAATAAATAAGTGGTCATTTCTCCCTTGCCCTTAATAAATACTTTTCCCCGTTCCTGAAATAAATACTCCTCTTTCAAAAACTGATAGGTTTCCCGAGTGACTTGAATCGCCCCGGGAATGCCATGAGATTCCATCCGAGAGGCTAGATTAACCGTATCTCCCCATAAATCATAAATAAATTTTTTTATCCCAATTACTCCCGCAATTACCGGACCCGTGGCGATGCCGATGCGGATGCTAAAATTCTGCCCAGTTTTTTGGTTAAAAGTGGCGATCGCCCGCTGCATATCCAACGCCATATCTGCGATCGCTTGAGCATGATCATCCCGAGGTTCCGGCAACCCCGAAACCACCATATAGGCATCCCCAATGGTTTTAATCTTCTCCAACTGATGCAACTCCGCCAAGGCATCAAACTCCGAGAAAATCTGATTGAGCAATTCCACTAACTCCCAAGGAGAAATCTGGGAAGACAGTTCCGTAAACCCGACAATATCCGCAAACAAAACCGAAACATTCGTGTAACTATCCGCCAAATTTTTGGGGTTTTGCTTCAACCGAGTGGCAATGGAATGGGGTAAAACATTTAGTAATAAACTTTCCGAAAGTTTTTGTTCTTCTTCCAATTGAGCATAAGCCTCCTCTAAATCCCATCGGGCTTTGAACTCGGCTTTTTGTAATTTTTCGTATAAATAAACCGATAAATTGCCTATAAAACAGACCCAGAAGAAATACAAAACCATTACGGAAGGCTTCATCCAAGTTATTGAGTTGCTGAAGGTTACTCCCAAGGCAGAATTTACCCCAAGGTAGTACAAAAACACGCCCAATTGAGCCGTTAAATGAAGATGCCAACGCACCGGAGTAAACGTCGCCTGACCGAAAAACATAATCGTCCAAACTAAAAGTTCCGGTTGAGCAACTCCAGACAAAGTACGCTGAATTTGCGGAAGAATCGTCACCACCCAATAAAAAGTCAGAAAGACTAAACTTGGATATCGGCGACCTAATTTGCTATGCTGAAGTAACAAACATAACAGTAAACTGAGTTCAATGCTAACCTGCGATCGCAACCAGTCGGGCCTAAATTCCTCGGGACGGAACAATAAATTGCTCACTTGTAGCAGACTGGAACTCAAAAACGCAATCAATCCAATCCACAATCCCACATCCAGACGCTTCCGCATGAAACGGTCCCGCCATGCCTCATATTCAGCATCACGGGAGGCATGGGGAGAAAGGGGGGACTTGATCACCTTGGTAAGCAGGGACGCTACCGGGTTATTTTCAAGAAAGTCATGCTGCATGGGTATTTGCCATCCGGTTGAGGGACTTGAATGCCGATCGGTTCTCCTGAGTGTGCCACATTTTGCTCTCAGTGATTAATCTCTGAGTGTAGCATTTTTGGGAACTCACCCTTCCTCTGGCATTCGAGGTGGACGATTCTACAGAGGAAATCACCTAAATTCTGGAAAAACCCGGTACAAACTCGATTAGATGGGTTGGATAATCAGGGGAAAGCGATCGCCTTTTTAGGAAAGGGACTAGGATTGCCAATACAAACAAATGCCGCCCAATATTTGACCCCAGCAAAGGGTTGAAAATTATCTGATTTTGTGCTTAAAATTTTTAACCAGATAGCACTCTTTTCACTATGCTGTGCCACGGCATCAATTGCCTCCTCGGTTAACCATTCAGCCCGAATTTTCCCAATGGTAATCTGCTGTAAATAGCGTTGTGCCTTCTCCAATGCCTGAGTGCGACCCAACTCCGTCTTCAACAAATTGTGATAAAATCGTTTCATTAAAATTGCCGTGGGTACATCGGGAACACTCCACAGACTCATCACCACGGTTTCTGCACCCGCCACAATAAAAGAGCGCCGTAATCCCAGTACCCCCTCACCAATAGTCTGATCTCCCAACGCTGTATTACAAGCCGATAGCACCACCAACCGAGTCCCGGTTAAATCCACCTGGAATGCCCCCTGTGCCGTCAACACCCCCTCCTCCGCCAGTTCCGGCAAAATGCCCCCTTGCCACGCCGTATTCGCCCCAGCCAAGGCTAAACCCGCTCGCGTCATCGGGTCCTGGAACTCTACCCGGTATCGACTGCGAACGGATAACGGCATCCCTGGGTTTGTCTCACTTCCCAGAATTTGTGGGAACATTCCCCAGTCTGGGGGAGTTTGGTGAATGGGGAGAAAATAACCATGCGTGGCGATATGGACAATTTTGGGCGATCGGCACCGAGACAGCAAGGATTTCACCGCCTGGGCTTCTGTATAGAGGGGAACGCCCAATAATTCAGCTATCAACTCCCCTTCAATTTGCGTCCCTGGCAGCTTGGTAAAGACTTCACCGGGACCCTCTCCCAACTCCCGCAATAACGATCGCACTTCCTCAGAAACCGGGGAGGCGGGTTGAGTCGGTTGAGTCGGAATGGATTGACTCCTGAAGGAGTCACTACGAACGTTTGTAGTAACCCCTTCAGGGGTTATCGGTTGAGTCACCTGGCGATCGTACTCTCGCGCTTGTTTCTCAAACTGGTGTAAGCGATCGCCATAGGAAGCATTGTGGACCACCACCGCCAGCCAAAGGATACCGAAAACCAGCAGCAAAATTGCCATCGGAAAGACAGCTAACAAGATGAAATAGGAGAGAAAGGCGATCGCCCCTGCCACTGCTAACATCATCTCCTGGGCGATCGGTTGCGGCTGCTTGGGCGGTTTTAATGCCTTGATGTTGGGCGGTGGGGGAGTCATCTCCTGGGCGATCGGTTGCGGCAGTTTGGGCAGTTTTAATCCCTCCACCCGCAAATTATAATCGGGATTGGCAATCACTAACGAGTCCGTATAGTCCACGGGAATCGGGAACTGGAACCGCAACAAATCTCGCCCCACACTCAGATAGCGCAACCCATACTCATCCATCAAATAGGCTGTTCCCTCCTGGGACAAAATCCCCAAAGGCAGGGTGGTCAATTCCCCATCGGGGGCAATATATACCGTCTGCTGGGGTTGCAGATAGGGTTTCAGGGGGATAATCAGCTTTTGATACAATTCCTGCCCTTCCGAGGTGGTGTAGAGCATTGGAGAAACCGACTCAGGTGATTGCTCCACGGGGGTTTTGTCTGTCGGTAAGGCGATGTCGCGATCAGGGTGAGACTGTTCCTTGTCAGAAACCGAGAGGCGGAATGTCTGACAGAGACGATCAATCTCCTCCGCCTCCCCTAAATCAATCATTTCCACCCCTGCCGCCTCTCCTGCGGGCAACACAAACGCCAGATATCGCGCAGGAAACCGTTGTTTATCCCCATGCGCTTTCACTGCCTTGAAATTAACCACATTAAATCGCACAAACTCCACCAGAGTTGACCCCTTGGGGAGAGCTTGGGCGATCGCCTCCCGACTGGCATCATTCAAGTGCATTTGCAGGTTCATCTCCGGCATTTGACGACTCAGCGATCGTTCCACTTCCTCACGTTCCTGGGTGACCCTTGCCAATTCTACCCGATAACCGGACAACTGTTCCCCGGATTGATTCTGCATCTGGGTGGTCAAAAAGCTCACTTGCTGAATCAATTGGCGCAATTTCTCAAATTCCGGCATCAGGTGCGGGTAACGTCCGGAGAAGATGAGCGATCGCAGCAACAAACCCGCCTCCGTCGCCAACCCCTTGCGCCGCAACACCAAATCCAACGCTGCCTGTTTCGCTGCTGCATCCTCCGGCAAATATTGGGTAATCAGAGAAAGAAATACCTCTAACTGCCAATAGTTTTGCTGCATATATTCCAGGCGTTGTCTGTCACTGCTGATAGATAAAATTTCACCAATCGTCCGGTTTTGAATTTGGTTCGCCTCCTGCATGAGTTGGAATGCTTCTTGAGGGCGATCGGTTGCCGCCATGAGTCCCGCCAAATTGTTCAAACTGCTGGCATAGTCGGGATGATTCTCACCCAACTGAACCTTCAAAATCTCGATTGCTTGCCGGAGAAAGGTGTCAGCTTCCGTCAACCGCCCCATTGCTTCGTATAGTGCAGCTAAATTGTTCAAACTGGTGGCATAGAGAGGATGATTCTCACCCAATTGCAGCTTCTCAATCTCGATTGCTTGCCGGAAAAGGGGTTCAGCATCCGTAAACTGCCCCATTGCCTTGTACAGTTCCGCTAAATTGTTCAAACTGGCGGCATAGTCGGGATGATTTTCACCCAACTGCACCTGACGAATCTCGATTGCTTGCCGGAGAAAGGTTTCAGCTTCCGAAAACCGCCCCATTGCATAGTACAATAGCGCCCAACTATTCAAACTGGTGGCATAGTTGGGATGATTCTCACCCAACTGCACTTTCAAAATCTCCATTGCTTGCCGGTGAAGGGAGTCCGCATCCCTAAACCGCCCCATTTTCTGGTACAGTTGCGCTAAACCATTCAAACTGGTGGCATAGTCGGGATGATTATCACCCAACTGTACTTTCAAAATCTCGATTGCTTGCCGGAGAAAGGTGTCAGCTTCCGTCAACCGCCCCATTACATAGTACAGTTCCGCCAAATTGTTCAAACTTTGGGCATAGTCGGGATGATTCTCCCCCAACTGCAGCTGCCGAATCTCGATTGCTTGCCGGTAAAGCGGTTCAGCATCTGCAAACCGCCCCATTGCATAGTACAGTAGCGCCAAATTGTTCAAACTTTGGGCATAGTCGGGATGATTCTCCCCCAACTGTTGCTTCCGAATTTTTATTGCTTGCCGGTGAAGGGGTTCAGCATCTGCAAACCGCCCCATTGCATAGTACAGTAGCGCCAAATTGTTCAAACTTTGGGCATAGTCGGGATGATTCTCCCCCAACTGTTGCTTCCGAATTTTTATTGCTTGCCGGTGAAGGGGTTCAGCATCTGTCAACCGCCCCATTGCTTCGTACAGTTCCGCCACATTGTTCACACTGGTTACATAGAGAGGATCATTCTCACCCAACTGCACGCTCAGAATCTCCATTGCTTGCAGGTAAAGAGGTTCGGCATACCTAAACCGCCCCATTGCTTCGTACAGTGCAGCTAAGTTGTTCAAACTGGTGGCATAGAGAGGATGATTCTCACCCAACTGCACCTTCAGAATCTCTATTGCTTTCTGCAAAAGGGGTTCAGCATCTGTCAACCGCCCCATTTTCCGGTACAGTTCCGCTAAATTGTTCAAACTGGCGGCATAGTGGAGATCATTCTCACCCAACTGTAGTTTCCGAATCTCCATTGCTTGCCGGAAAAGGGGTTCCGCATCTGTCAACTGCCCCAGTGCATAGTACAGTTCCGCCAAATTATTTAAGAGCGTGGCATAGTCATGATTATTTGTACCGAAAGCCAATTTCCCCAGTTCACACGCTTGTTGAGCCAATTGAATCCCTTGCTGATAGTGACCGTTTTTATAGGCTGTTATTGCCTTGTAATGCAGTGATTTAACTTGCTCAAACAGATTATCAAACATCAGTCTACCTCCACTACTTCTGTAAACTAATATTACATCAGCTCAAAATTTGGCCTATTGCCTTGTCTAATATTCCCGAACCCAACCCCGAACAACCTAACTCTCTGCCTCCGGACCGATGGGCGCATCTCGATAAATATGAGTACAGATAGGTCCAAAAAATCATCAGGGCATCGGATAAAATTATGCAAGTGGCATCAACCTGCGGAGATTTTAAAAACCGCCGGTTTTGTGTGTGACTCAATCGCTAAAAATCAAAACAAATGCCAATTCTATCCATTCCCATAAATTACTCCACTACCTCAAATTTCTTAGAAAATACCAGGGCATTCCACTGCCGTCCCACCTCCTGAAATATCTCCCTCAATCGTTCATCCGTGAGGAGCATATAGCTCGGGTCAGAATCCGGATTTACCCAGGATAACTTCACCGGATTCTCAGTCAGGATTGCTAGAAAATACTCGTTTCCCGTGGTGTTATATTCCAGACAAGGCGCTAGAGCCTTGATACTGGGGATATACAGTTTTTTATCCGGCATAACCTGTGTTTCTGGAGAAAATCCCAGAGACGGACAAAGGCAATACAGATTACCGGACACCCCTTGATTAATTAAGAGCAAATGACCCTCATGCAGAAAATTCACCTCTAAGGCATATTTTTCACCTTTGTGAATCGTCGGATTCGGCACATTAAACACCAAATCCCGATCCACCTTGTTTGAATCAATCATCTGCAATTCTTCCTTCGCATAAGTGGCCGTTTCCTTTGCCAACTCCCACCCCCGCCGAGGAAATTCTATTTCCCACAACCACTGATAAATGATTTCCCAAGGCGCTTGGTAATCGGGATTCTGCCGTTCCCGACCTTTTTTTCTTTGCAACAAGTCAATCGCTATCCCATCCGCCTCCATCTTGTCGCCCAATCGGTCTTTTATCTTGGCAATCACTTCCCCTAACGTTCCTGGCATATTCGTACTGGGAAACGTAATATTCAGTTGCGTATGAATCGTTTCAGCGAGTTGGGAACGGGAGCATCCCAATTTTGTAAAAGGGGAAAAGTATGCTAAAATTTCCCTTTTATTTTAGCTGATCCCTATATTATAG
>JAMXFF010000035.1:0-68134 GCA_025370845.1 Laspinema palackyanum D2a
GGATCCTTCAGTTCCTAGGGGCCTCCTGCCAGAAATATTATTTACTCACTTGATGAAACCTGCGGAATGTGGGTTTATCGGGTTAATTATTTTTTATTTCATCTACAGCAAAACCAGGCGGGGGATAAATCCCCCGCCTGGTTTTGTCACGGGTGCCAGATCTCAGTTACACTTCTTTAAACCGCATCTTAGCCTCAGTTAGAGCTTTTCTCACTTGTTCAAATCCGGTGCCACCGTAGCTATTGCGGGCGGAGACGACTTGTTTGGGGGCGATCGCCGCATAAATATCCGTCTCAAAGGCGGGATGCAATGCTTTCCACTCTTCTAGGGTTAAATCTTTTAACAATTTCCCCGCCGATAGAGAGGTTTTAACAACTTTTCCCACCAAATTATAAGCTTCTCGAAAGGGGACTCCTTTCGCAGCTAAATAATCAGCCACATCGGTGGCATTGGAGAAGTCTTCGGCAACGGCTTCAGCAAGGCGTTCTTCCCGAAATTGGATGCCTTCACTCATTAAAATTGTCATCGCTTCTAGGCAAGCTTTAACAGTTTTTACGGCATCAAAGAGGCATTCTTTATCTTCTTGCAGGTCTTTATTGTAGGCTAAAGGTAAGCCTTTCATCAACACTAACATTCCTTGTAAATGCCCGAAAACCCGGCCTGTTTTTCCTCGAACTAATTCAGGAACATCCGGGTTTTTCTTCTGCGGCATGATGCTGGAACCCGTGGCACAGCTATCAGTGAGGGTGATAAAGCTAAATTCTTGCGACGCCCAAAGGATGACTTCTTCAGATAAGCGACTCAGATGGACGAGAATTAGACTAGAGGCACAGAGAAACTCGATCGCAAAATCGCGATCGCTCACCGCATCTAAACTGTTATTATAAGGGCGGCTAAACCCCAGTTCTTGGGCGGTGAAGTGGCGATCAATCGGAAACGTTGTTCCCGCTAACGCACCGGCCCCTAATGGGCAAATATCCACGCGCTGATAAATCTCTCCCAAACGGTCCCAGTCGCGCTGTGCCATTTCAAAATAGGCCAGGAGGTGATGGGCTAAACTAATCGGTTGGGCGCGTTGCAGGTGGGTATAACCGGGGATTAAGGTTTCTACATGGCGATCGGCCAATTCAAGCAAAACACCTTGAAAGTCGCGAATGTGTTGCCGAATTTGCTCGATTTGGTCCCGCAGATAGAGTCGGGTATCGGTGCCCACTTGATCATTGCGCGATCGCGCCGTATGGAGTTTTTTCCCCACATCTCCCACCAATTCCGTCAAGCGACGTTCCACAGCAAAATGGACATCTTCAGCATCGGTTCCGGGTTTAAATAACCCTTGGCGATATTCTTGGCGAATTTGTTCGAGTCCCTTCATCAGTTTGTCTGCTTCATCCAGGGAGATAATGCCGGTTTTGCCTAACATTTTGGCATGGGCCATCGAGCCGGTCAAATCATACTCAATCAGTTGAATATCAAACCCGATACTGGCATTGAAGCGGGCGATCGCCGGATGTAATGCACCTTCAAATCGTTGACTCCAGGTTTTTTGTTCTGTCATGCTCAATTAACCGCCTTCTTAACTCGCTCACAAAAACATTGTTGGTCTTTTCGAGCCTGAAGTTGTTTCTTGTTTGAAACCGTACCCAGGACAAATGACCCGTGACTTTAACTACCTCGGAATCCCCGGAATAGATAACCCAGAACCATACCAATGATTAAGGCCCAAATTTGTCCAGTTTCAACAAAGTTATCCCAGGCGTTTTTAATTTGACCCATAATATCCGGATCGCTGACTTGTTGAGCCAGGACGATCGCCTGCCGGAAAGAGTCCCCCATCAACCCAAAGAGGACTTCACTGCTGTTGGGAGGGGTAGCTAATTGAGCAATTAATTCCTGAATACTAGAAAACAATATTGTCATGATTTTTTAACACCCGTGAGAGGGGATGAAGAGGGCTTTTTGCAGTATGCCGGATGAAGTTCCCCCTGTAAACGACCCGATCGCAATTCTTCCATGAAGTGGCAACAGCGGGCGGGGGTTTTAACCCCCACCCCCCTCCTCAGACCCGGTTTTTGCTGGGTCCTCCTCCCCCTTGACTTGCAGGACAATCAGGGTCATATCATCAGTATTTTGCGTATCCGGGCCGATAAAATGACCGACCCGCTCGAACAGGTGTTCTAAAATGGCTTGGGGCTTTTGATAATGTTGACAAGCCCATTCCAAGGCCGCTGTCAAGTTTTCCTCATCAAAGCGATCGCCCACTTGGTTGCTGGCATCGGTAAACCCGTCCGTGTAATAAATCAGCGTATCTCCTGGCTGGAGCTGAATCTGTGCTTCTTGATACTGGGTATCCGGGTCTAACCCAATCAACATCCCCAACGTATCTAACCGCTGAATCGTCCTTGTCGATGCCTGCCACAATAACGGTGGATTATGTGCCGCATTGCTATAGGACAAAATCCGCGTTTCCGGGTCATACTCCGAATAAAACAGCGTCACAAACCGATGAGAATTCTCCAAATCCGCATACATCACCCGGTTTAAATGCTGAAGAATTCGCGAGGGAGAATGGCCGTTGAGGACCTCTGCGCGTAACATTCCTCGGGTCATGGTCATAATCAACCCCGCAGGTACCCCTTTCCCCATCACATCGCCAATGACGATGCTCCAGCGTCCGTTCGGTTTTCCGCCCTGATTTTTTGATTGGGCAAAGTCGTGGGTTGTGGGAATAAAATCGTAGTAGTCGCCCCCCACCCGATTGGCAGTTTCACAACAAGCAGCCAGTTCAATCCCATTAATCGTCGGACATTGACGCGGTAGGAGTCGCAGTTGGATTTCTGCCCCAATTTCTAATTCTCGGTCCAGTCGTTCCTTCTTCCGCAGTTCTACGGTGAGCTCGTCATTTTCGATCGCCACCGCAGTTTGATCCGCCACTAACCGGACCAACTTCTGGCGCGTCGGAGTCCAAGTATAGTCCGGGTCCCGACTGAACACATACAGACGACCGCGTTCGGTATTTTTAACCAAAATGGCAGTGCCAAATAACTGCACATCTGACCCCAAATAGGGGCTCACTTGATAATCTAACGCCGAGGGAGGCAGACTTGAGGCGGCCAGGTTAGAATCATCCATGATTTGACGAGTCAGGTTTTCTAATGCCTGTCGAATATCATGACATTCGTGACCATCCTGGCAATGAAGTTGCTGTAACCTCACTTGACCATTGGGTTTAAACAGGATCAATGCTCCCCCATCTGCATCGGTGACCCGACTCGCCACCAGGGGAATCAACTCCAAGAACTGATTCAAATTGTTGAAGCTGCGGAGGGCAAATCCCAAGGATGACAGCAAATCTTGGACTTTCTTTTGTTCCCGATGCAAACGCGCCACCAGTTCTTTGAGGGCAAAGACGGGGGTGACGTCTGCGGATGCGCTGCCGTTGTCGGGTATATCTGGCTGAAATGGCTGTCGAGGGAGAGGCAAAGAAGTCATTGAGTCAAGCTCGCTCCAGCGGGAGTGATTATATCTTTTGTTTGGGGGTAGAAATTACCCCACACCACAGAGTCTGGTGTTAAAGAATAGCTGCCAATTGGGTTTGGCGATCGCCCTTATGGATTGTTTAAGGGCTGATGATGTTAAAGCAGTTCTAAATTAACCCTTATGCAACCGATTTAAACTCCGTTGCAAGATAATATTCGCGGCAAAAGGTAGGAATTCGAGTGTTTGGCATCTGGGGGAGTCTCCCCAGTGTCTTGAGTGGGTTGTAACAAAACTCACACGATCGATTTCCGATGCGGATCGCGGGGGTGGACTGATTTTCTATCCAGCAGGCGGCTTCAGCGTGATGATTCCTCAACCCTGAGCCGACTGCATGAAGCATCAATCCAGATTTCTACAGACATCGCATTAAAGTGGATTCATGATAGCGCTATTTATAAGCTCTGCCAATCCACTAATGGGGGGGTTTTCCCTCCTCGATTCCTCAAAGAAGCGATCGCTGATTTGTTCGATTTCTTGTCACCCATTCCTCAATGCCAGACTCTACCCGGCGGGCGAATGACCTGCCGGGACAGACTGCTTGCAAACCTTCAGTCTGATGACTTGAGCCCATTGAGTCTGAAGGTTTAACGTCTCTATTCTTGCTCTAGATCCTAGCCACCAATCAAGGCTTCAACAAACTCGTAGCTGGAAAAGGGGCGCAGGTCTTCGATTCCTTCCCCGGCACCGATAAAGCGGATGGGTAATCCCATCTGCTGCACGATCGCCAAGGCTATGCCACCTTTAGCAGTTCCATCCAATTTTGTCAAGATAACCCCACTCAAATTAATCGCTTCCGAAAATACTTGAGCTTGACGGAGGCCGTTTTGTCCCAGAGTTGCATCCAAAACCAGGAGTGATTCTACCACTGCATCCGGTGCTTTTCTATCCACGATTCTACGGATTTTTGCCAATTCGTCCATCAGATTCTTTTTATTCTGCAAACGTCCGGCAGTATCCACCAGCAGCAATTCTGTGCCTCGGGCCATCGCGGCTGAAATCCCATCAAACACCACCGCTGCGGGGTCGGAATTTTTCACCGGGTTGGCAATCACTTCCACATCGGCGCGACTTCCCCACACCTTCACTTGCTCAACTGCAGCGGCGCGGAAGGTATCTGCTGCGGCAATTAGGGTCTTATAACCGGATTGTTTGGACAAATGGGCAATTTTACCGATAGTGGTCGTTTTACCGGCCCCATTGACTCCGGCAATCACCCAAATATTCAGGGTCTCTTTCTCCGGGACAAAGTTAGCATTGTATTTTTCCTGAAAGGGGCGATCGAGCATTTCCCGGAGGATTTTTTTCAGGTAGGCGATCGCCTCTGCTGGGGGAAGTGCCTCTTCTTTTAACTTCTGCTGAAGGGCCTCAATAATCAAATCTGTTGCCTCTACCCCGACATCCGCTTGCAACAGGGCCGTTTCAATTTCCATCACCGCTGCTTTATTCAGCGGCCCCTGTCCAACGATCGCCCGGAGTTGGTTAATTAAACTCCGACGGGTTCTATCCAACCCCTGGCGTAACTTCTGTAACCAAGTAATTTCTTCAATAGAAACCTGATCAGGACGGCGTCCCTGCGCCGCCAGCACTTCCGCTGACCACAAAAAGCCCTCATCAAACGCCAATCCGGGAATTTCTGTCCCTTCCATCTCCGGTTGTCCCGGGGTCCCGGGCCGTCTGAAGTCCTCCTCTACCGGGGCCTCCACAGCAGTTTCCTCTAACCGCTGCATTCTCGCCTGTCGTTCCGCCTCCGCTCGTGCCAGGAATGACACCGGAGCCGGTGCTGGCTCCGCCGGTTCCAAGGTTTCCGTCTGTTCTGAGGTTTCAATAGCCAGAGCCGCTGCTGGTTCTATAAACTCCTCTGGAACTGCCTCGGGTTCTGTAGCTTCCTCCGAGGCATCTAAGGGTTCTTCGGCGATCAATTCAAAGGCAGGGTCCTCCGTTTCAGATTCCGGTTCTTCCCGTTCTCCCTCAGCTTCCAATTCTCCCTCGGCTTCCAGTTCTTCCGGTTCTCCCTCCGCTTCCGGTTCTCCCCCCGCTTCCAGTTCTTCCTCCGCTTCCAGTTCTTCCCCCGCTTCCAGTTCTCCCCCCGCTTCCGGTTCTTCCGAAGCAGAAACCTGTTGCTTTTGAATATTTTGATAAGCAGCTTTAGCCCAGTTCAGATAATCTTCGGCAACTTCTGGGGTCGTTTCCTCAGCCTCAGATTCCGGCTGCTTTGCAGTCGGTTCTATTGCCTGTTCTTGTTCTTGTTTTTGTTCTTTATCGTTGAACTGACGGCGGAACCAATTAAACACCATAGCACTTACCAGCAAGAGAGCTTTGCCGACTATTTTAAAGGGTCGGGGAGAGATTTTTGAAGAGAAATGGCCCAGGTCCTATCCCCAGGACAGGATTGCGATCGTTGCGATCAGAAGCAACGGGGGAGAGATTATTCTTGCGGCACCTTCTCATGAAACTGTTCGGTGACCCGACGCAAGACGCCATTGACAAAGCGATAGCCATCTTCACCGCTATAGCGTTTGGCTAATTCTACGGCTTCATTGATGGCGATGCGTTCTTGGAGACCGAGATAGCGCATTTCAGCCACTGCAATTCGCAGGATATCGCGATCGATGCGAGCAATCCGATTTAGCTGCCAATTGACGATCGCCTGTTGGAGGATGGCATCAATTTCTTCGCGATTGGCGTTTACCAGGGTCAGGGTTTCTAGGGTGTACGCCTTGACTTCTTTTTGGTTAGTCAGTTGCAGAAACTCAGGCAATTCCATTGCCATTGCCAACCGGTTAATGGCGGTTTGGGTGAGTTCTACGGCTTCGTAGACCATTGTCCGAGAACTTTGCACCGTGGTGGCTTGAATTTCGCTGCCTAACAGGCGATCGTTGCTGCGTTTGAGTTCAGCCGCAGCGGTTTCTAGGATATCGTGGACTTCAGTCGTCAGGGCGCGAACCGCAGCGAGGACTAGATCGGAGAGTTGTTGAGCGCTGAGTTTTTCCAGATTGGAACTCAGCTGACTCATACTCAGCAGGGCGAGTTCACGAGCGACTCTTTGAGCTTTCATAATGCCAGGAGTTAACTTGGGTGGGTTTAGATATATTCTTTTTGTTCTTCAGAAACGAGGGTCTGCCGTTTGACCTCAGGTCTGAGTTCCTGTAGCTTGCGATCGCTCGATGGAGGTAGGGGCAAGGGTCCAGTCATGGGCGGGCTAACAATGCCACCGGAGACGATGACTTTAAAGGCATCTTCCACAGACATGGAGAGGTTGACCACTTCTTCTTCAGAAACGACAGCATACCACCCACTGGTCGGGTTAGGCGTGGTGGGAATAAAAATACTGACCATTCCCCCGGATAATTGGGATTGGATTTCGGCGGCGACACCCCCAGTGACGAAGGCGATCGCCCAGATTCCTTTGCGCGGATACTCGACTAAAATCACCCGTCGAAATTTCCCATTGGAATCTTTCAGGACGGTTTCTAAAATTTGCTTGAGGGTTTTATAAACCGAACCCGCCAGGGGAATCGCTTGCAGCACTCGTTCCCCCAAGTCGAGCAACCATCGTCCGGCGATGTTGCGTGCCATCAACCCAATCAGCAGAATACTCAGGAGGGGAACGGCTAATCCGACTCCTAGGTTAATCAGGTTGACTAAAATGGGGTGGAGGTTGTCAAAGGGATTAAGCTGCTTGGGAATACTGGTCAGGAAATCGATCACCCATCGAGCAATAGTAATGGTCAGCCAGATGGTGGTTGCCAGGGGAATGATCACCAGCAGTCCAGCAATCAGGTCATTTTTTAAGTCTTGTTTAAGGCGTTGGATCACAGCTTACCCACTCTCCTTTTGTTCGGAAACATTACGCGATCGCCACTTTTAACTGCTTCATTCTCAACAAACGGTATCATTTTCGGTCTCCCAAAAACCGTCTGAGTCGGCCTCAGAATTCTTTCGCTTCGCCCCCTCCCTCGGGGGATCAGCACCGGCGAGGGAGGATCCCGCGAATGAATCCCCACAAAACCCTGATTCTGTGAGTGAGCACTTTTGCGGGCTATTTAGCCCATCAGTTCTCTTGCAAAAGTCCAGACTGAATCGGTTTCAGTTTCTTTGCAGAAACGGAAACGGGATTTCGTATCTTCTGATACTATACCCTGGGTTCTGAGCAAAGACAGTATCCTGTTCCACAAGGGCGCTTCTCTTCTCAATTGTAAAGAATTATTGCCCAGTAATGAGGCGCGAGATGGAAAAAATGGTCCGGCTGACTTGAAACGGAATCCGGGACCCGGTTTGCCGGGTAAAGCGCAAAGAGCAACCCGCAGATCTCGAAGAGATTCTTCCATCCCATTCCAGATCGGCGGGTTGAGCGGTCAATCGGGCTAGGGATGGAAGGCGGGGGCGATCCCGCCAGAATTAAGACGGGTTGGATGTGGTGGCATTGCTGGTGGGTTGCGGGTCTAACTGAGGCGTGGGCATATTTTGGAGTTCCCACACTTTGAGCAAGATCAGATATTCATAAAATGCCTGTAAAGTACACCAAGCAAATCCGGCGCGTCCATCGAGGATGCCCCCGAGCATAAAGTACATATAAATAAAACGCAACAGGGGCCGAAAGGGGAGGCGCAAGGAGAGATCTTTGAGTGCTCGGCGTTTTTCCACTTCCGATCGCCCAAAGAAGAGATTATTCCAGGAGACTTCTCCTTTTTGCAGTTGGCGCAGGGTTTCTTGCGCTTCATCACTGGAGTAGCGGTTATGTTTGTCCAACCAGCGACTCAATCCTTTACTACTGGTGTAGTGGGGATAGGTTTCTTTGAGAAATCCCGTGGGACCATCACAGACTTCCCGTTCCGTATGTCCGTAATCCGTGAACCATACCTTGTCCTTGCGGAATAAACGCAGTTGATAGCGGGGATACTGGGTGCTGTACCGGATCCATTGATTCATAAACATGACGCGCTCGGCGACATAGTAGGCGATGATCTCGCCTGGGTTGGCGATCGCATCGAGACATTCCTGAAATAATTCAGGAGTCATGCGTTCATCCGCTTCTAGGATGTACACCCATTCATGCTGGGTGGGAATCTCTTGCAGCATCCAAGTCCGCTGTTTGCCGTGACTTTCAAAGGGATGCTGAACCACCTGTACGGGATATTGACGGGCAATCTCCACGGTGCGATCGCTTGACATCGAGTCCACCACGATAATCTCATCACTCAGCATGGCGGACTCGATGCAAGGGGCAATATCAATTTGCTCGTTATGGGTCAGGATATAAATCGAGAACATGGGGGGCAATTGCCAATAATCGGCTGAATTGTGAATAGTTGTTGCCATCGGCGATCAAAACTTGTCTGCGACGCCGGTATCGGCGAGTTAGTTGGACCACACCACCCTTTCTGGGTAGAAGGGTTGCACTGGGTGAGCGCCCTGACGCACCCATTTCGCCCTAATCGTAACTCAACCGAGACGATTGGAACGAGGGCAACCTCGGCAAATTAAAAGACTGTGACTCGAATAGAATTGAGAGCAAACTGAGTTCCCAATTAGACGGGGTATCCCTGAGTGATGATTGAATGCGATCGCCGATTTCTTCTAACGACCCATCGATTTACGTCGTCCTCCCCCAACAGTCCCCATACTTTTTAAGCCCGTCCAGCCAATAATGCTATAAGCCACGGATAACAACAAACTAGAAATCCCGGTTTGCACGGCTAACTTGGTAAATCGAGTTTTGGTCTGAGCTTCCAGTTCTTGCTGACGAGAGCGAATCTGGGTGATTTGTTGAGTCCGAAGATTATCCGCACTGAATTGTTGGTTGAGAAACTGATCCAAAGCTTGGGGATTTTGCTGAAATTGTTCCAGTAATTCCTTCTCTTGTTGCGGCACATCTGGACTTTCGAGCGCTTCATTCAGTCGGTCGGGATTCGATAGTAATTCCCGAATTTGTCCCCCAATTGCACTTCGGCGTTGCTGAATTTCTGTCTCTACATTGTCGTTTTCAAGTTGGCTTACGATTTGACCTTCCGTCTGGCTGGCCTGTTCTCGAATCTGCTGCAATGCCTCAGAACGTTGCAGGCGCACGTTATTCAAATGCAGGGGAAATACGACTAAAAATACCACCCCAAGAATTGTGGATAATACAAAAGACCAAAATCTCAAATCTTGGAACGGGTTGCGTTTTGCGGCTCCACCCCCTTCAGCCCGATCCATCCAAGATCCGGTCACTAAAAAAGCTATGCCTACTAAAGGAATAATTCCTCGTTCTACAAGTTGAGCCGCGTAGGCAATTTGCCATTCTCTCGACCCGGGCTGAAAGGGAATGGCTAACAGGACATAATCTACCAGTGATGATACAATTAAAATCACCCCGATTACTTTTAGGGACATTGAAGCTACAGACTCTTGATTCATGATTCTCCTATAATTTTCCCGATATATTCCCCCAAGCAGGGGAAGTTTTTCTCTCCGATTTCCACTCGGTGGCCGATGGATTTTTCACCGGATAAGGTTGACTGAATTTCGGGTGTGGGGACAAGGGGACCTCGGTACAGCGATTCCCCTGAAACCCGTGGAATGCCAATGAGGATTCAGTCTTAACCCTTGAACTACTCCTGTTAATCGACTCGCCCTGATTGCCTTATGATACTATTAATAGGCCAGGTTTTGCGATTCATCAAATGAGTTTCTCGGGAGGCTACACCGTTGAAGGGTGATTGATTGAATCCTCCGATTTAAGTTTAAACTTAAATCCTAGAAATTTTAACCTCAATTGGGTCAACTTTACGCAAAATTTATTGTCGTTTTTGGCGGGGGGTAAAAGCCACCCCAAGCGATTGAGGTTCGGTTAAACCCTGCCGGGACAGGAGGATGGATTGGGGGCGTTGACCCAGGATAAACCACCGGCTCAACCTCATGTTTCCCTATTTTACTGCTGTGGTGCGATACATAAGCGCTAAACGGGCCGGTGAAATCCCCAAATAATATCCCAGAATCATCAGTTGATTGATCCCAGTCGTTCGCAGAATGCCTAATTTCTGCCATCGTCTGGCACTGGTGAAGGCAGGGGTCGGGGCGATCGCCAGTCTTCCACGCCGTTTCAAGCGGCCCACAAATTCAAAGTCTTCCATGATCCCCATCTCGGCAAATCCCCCCAGTTCCCAAAAGGTGGCGGCGCGCACAAAAATTCCCTGATCCCCATAAGGCATCTGCCCCAGGCGCGATCGCCACTTCACTCCCCATTCAATCACCCGCAGCAAGGGTTCGGACCCCTCAATCCTCAATTCAAAAGCTCCCCCCACGACCTCCGGTGACTCCAGAATCCGCCGAATCTCTGTCTCAAATCCCGGCCCCAACCGAGTATCCCCATGTAAAAATAGCAGGATTTCCCCGGTTGCCTGAGCAGCCCCCTGATTCATTTGTCGCCATCTCCCGGGTTCGCTACGGACCACAGTAACCCCATAAGATTCGGCAATCTCCCGGGTGCGATCGCTCGATCCACCATCCACAACAATAATTTCCACATCCGAGAGTCCACAAACTGCCGCTAAGGTAGACCCAATCCCTGCCTCTTCATTCAAAACCGGCACAATCATTGAAATGCTACCCGGGTTGGGTCTCCGGGAGAATCGGGACCCTAAAAAAGCTAAATCTTCCGGGCGATCAATATCCCTAAGTTCCGGTAACTGCGCCACAGTCAGAGACTCAGAACTCGCCACAGCCAGGGTTTGGGCCAAAACTTCCCCAGTCCCCCAAGCTATCCCCTGGAAGACTTCCGGAATGAACCGAGACAGTCCAATCAGGTAATATCCCCCATCCATTGCCGGTCCTAACACCAAGTCATGAGAGTGCAGGGACTCAAACGCTTCCATGAGGGTCCCAGCATCTAAATCCGGGCAATCGGTGCCAATGATTACCACCCGAGAACATCCTGCCTCAAATGCCTCCTGAGCAGCAACGTTGAGGCGATCGCCCAAATCTCCCTCAGACTGGGGTCGATACAGCCACTCTTCCCCCAACCACCCTTGCATCTGTTCCAAGGTTCCCCCAGTAAATCGGATTTCCACCGCGATCGGTTGCGCCATCTTTTGCTGCAACCCCTCTCGAACGGTAGCGAGGGTATGTTCCCCTAATTGTCGATGAAAAAGGGCCGCCCCCCTTGCCCCCAATGCCGGAATCAGCCTGGTTTTAGTCATTCCAGGATAGGGAAGGCGGGTAAAAATAATCAGGCGATCGGGATTGGGGTGATAAAGCATGGGGATGGGGGAGATAGGAAGGATGGGGGAGATAGGGGAGATGGGGAAGATGTTCGTAGTAACGACTTCAGTCGTTGCTCTCGTGTCATGGCGATCGCCATGACACGAGCAATCGGAGGGTCTACCACCTGCCTGTTTGGGAACTGGAGCTTAAGGCTGATATCGGGGCGTTACTTGGCTGACGCCAAGTAACGCGGTAACGACTGAAGTCGTTACTACGAACAAAAGAGGATAGCGACTGAAGTCGTTACTACGAACATCCTCCCCACCTCCCGCATCTCCCGCATCTCCCGCATCTCCCCCATCCCCTCTTGACCAGATTGCCTAAAATAGGGTGGAAAACTCTCATTTTAATCCAACCGGATGAATCATCACGTCGAAGTCTTAGCCGATAAAACTGCCCTAGTGGAGCGATCGCTGGAACTGGTGCGGGCCAAAATTGATGAAGCGATTCAACAGAGCGATCGCTGTACCATCGCTCTGGCGGGTGGCAGCACCCCCAAACCTCTGTATGAATCCCTCGCTACTCTGAACCTTCCCTGGGAAAAAATTCACATCTTTTGGGGGGATGAACGCTATGTCCCCCCAACGGATCCCGACAGCAATCAGCTCATGGCACGTCAAGCATGGCTCGATCTCGTTAGCTTCCCCGACGCCAACATTCACCCGATTCCCACCCAGGGAGAAGATCCGGCTAGTGATGCCCAGCGCCATGAGGCCCACTTGCAACAATTCTTTGCCATTTCTCCAGGAGAGTTCCCCAATTTTGATATCATTTTGCTGGGAATCGGCGATGATGCTCATACGGCCTCCCTGTTTCCCCATACCGAAGCCTTACAAGTGCGCGATCGCCTCGTCACCGTAGGCAATAAAGACGGACAGCCCCGCATCACCTTTACCGTTCCCCTAATTAACCACGCCCACAATGTCTTCTTTCTGGTGGCAGGTGCCTCCAAACAACAGGCCCTCGGACAAATTTTCGCCGCCGAAGCTGACCCTCTAACTTACCCGGCGCGGCTGATTCAGCCAGTAGGCGAGTTATGGTGGCTATTAGATGAACCGGCAGGACGGGAGTTAGCCGTCTAAACGGTCTATCCTTATGGCACGGCGGCCTGATTAGAGAGGTCCGATGGACTTTTGCTATCAACCGCTCGTTGCTATGCTCTCCTGAAGCGAGTGAACCGCCGCCATAGCAGCAGTTTAAACCCGTCTTTTCTCCGATCGTATCGCAGCGAGAACTTAACGAAGATGATAGTTTGCCCGAATTGCAACCACCAAAATCCCGATGGAGCCATCCAATGTGAGGCTTGTTTGACTCCTTTGCCTGCCACCATGAACTGTCCCTCCTGTGGCGCAACGGTCCAAACTGATGCCGCCTTCTGTGGTCAATGTGGCTATAATCTCCAGGTCAATACGGCTGAGGAAAGCTCCTCCGTAGAATTCCCTGAAGCGGTGCCGACGGTGGTTTCTGCTGCCTCGGGTTCCTCTACCGGGTCAATGCCAGACTTGGACCCCCCGGAACCCCTGGTGTCTCCAGACCCCCTAGCCGGATTTTCCACCTCGGAACCGGAAACGCAGACTCCTCCCCCGGTTGCACCTACTCCCCTACCGACTCCAGACCCCACTGCGCTACCCACTCCGGTTGCTACTCCGGACCCGACTCCAGACCCCACTCCTGCACCGCCTCCAGTTGCCACCCCGGTTGCGAGAAGTTCGGCAACTCAACTTCAGGCAATGCCACAGGCGCGACTGTTCCATGTACAAACGAATACCCCGATAGAATTACCCGCCACTCTCTCGGTGGTTCACATTGGCAAACCTAATGATCTGGTGCCCCCGGATGTGGATGTGTCGGGATTTCCCCATTCTGAGGTGGTCTCTCGCATTCATGCGGATATCCGGGTGGAGGGAACTAATTTCTTTCTGGAGGATGTGGGAAGTTCTAATGGGACTTATGTCAACAATCTGCCGTTGCCGAAAGGAAATCGCCAGCTTTTGCGTGCGGGCGATCGCATTGCTTTGGGTAAGGGGGATATGGTCACCTTTATTTTCCAACTGTCGTAGGGTTTAGAAAATCGGTACAGTTGGAAATCTCCAGGACAAGCAACCGGGTTTTTGCCTAAATCTGTTACGAATTGTTAACGATTTGGTGCGGAAACCAGGTTTCCAACCCATCGGGTGCCGATGCGCTGGGGAATGGATTTCCCTTGCTGTTGAAAAGAACCTTATGGGTTTCTGTGCAAGGGAGAATCTTTTGCTAGAGTCTCGGTTCAGGATTAGATAAATAGGACAGTTACCGGGTTTCTGGCCCTCAATGGGTACAAATTGCCACAGATTTGAGCCAGAAACCCGGTTGTCTTAACGCTACTGTACGGACAGCCCTAGGGCTAAAATAGCATCTGAAAAGAGGCGATCGCTTCGTTATGGGATTCTCAGAATTGGAAAGTGGGTCTCACTCCATATCGCAGGGAAACCGTCTGAGAGATAATGAGAAGTAAGAAAAGGTAGGGTGACCGGGCTATCTTTAAAAGAGGTCCTTTTTTCAAACCGGGAATTTTAACTCCCCTGTTGCGACTGTACCTTCAGCCCTTGTCATCAAAGGTAGATCTACTGAATAGGGATGCTCCTGTGATTACATTAACTTTATTGCATCCGATTAAGTCTACGCCGATTCAGAGTTGGAAATTTGACAACGAATCTGTAATTCGGATTGGGCGTGCTACGGATAACAATGTCGTACTCTATAGTGCTGTTGTCTCTCGACATCATGTAGAGTTGCGACGGGCCGGGCTCCAGTGGAAAATTATTAATCTCGGCACGAATGGGACTTATATGAAGGGGTCTCCCATTACTCAAGTGACCGCAGAAGATGGGGTGATTTTTTCTCTGGCGCGATCGGGTCCGCAAATCCAAATTCATCTGGCAAAATATCAGTCTAAAATTTCATCTGACTTGCAAAAATTGGAGTTTGAAATGCGTCTGCCAGACCGGGATGGGGACACGGTGACTGCTGAGGATGTCACCAAACCCATCCCCCTTCCCCAAACTTCTTTGGAACCAGAATTGGCGAAAAAGGGCTATCCATCCTGAGTAAGGAGCGGCTCCCTCTACGATTTTGTTAGGATCGGTTCATGAAGTATCAGACAGACTAGAAGGAACGAGCCATTCAACGGAGCGATCGCATTCCGCTACCTTGCTCCCTTAGCGCCCGATTACCCCTCAGGGTAGTTTCATAACTCTTGTACATTGCTCCCTCTCGCAGACTACCGGAAACGAATGGTTTGTTGGCAATGCATCATGGCAGTTAGCCCGGTGCCATCAGGGGTCTCATAATCAATCATCCGCCCAATGGATGAGTTTATAATCCATAGGAGTTTTAACATGGCAATCGAACAACAGGTGATCCAGTATTCTCAGTTGATTAATCGTCGTATTATTGATCGCGGCACCGCAGAAGAAGTAGGCCGACTTGATGAACTGTGGCTCAATGTAAACTCCCATCATGTTGTCGGATTTTCCTCTAAATCAGGCGGCGTTTTAGGATTGGGAGTTAAAAGACATTCTTTTACTTGGGAGCAAATTTATAGTATTGGCGCGGATAGTATTTTAGTTAACATTAATGCCGAGGTGGAAGAACCGGAAAAGTCCCCGGAAATCAGTCATCCGATTATTGGTCATGAAGTCTTGACTGATAGCGGAAATACCGCCGGTGAATTGCGCGATTATATCATTGCCACTCAGACTGGGGCGGTGGTCGGTTATCTTTATAAATCAAGCGGTTGGCGAGGTGCAGTAGAAGGGACTTATCTGCTCTCTCCGGACGATATTTCGAGTATCGGGAGTAAGCGAATTCTTGCCATTGATGCAGCCATCCAAGACCCTCAACCCTACACCGATGGCATGAATCAAAAATTGAATAAAGTCGGCGAGTTGCTGAGAGATGATTATACTAAAACAATGGCTGATTTGCGCGGATTAATGAAGGGAGCGCAAAATATTTCTGAGCAAGCAACAAGTAAAGTGCAAGAAGTCGCAGGACAAGCGCGAGAAGGTACGGTATCTTTTGCTGAACAAGCGCGAGAAGGTACGGTATCTTTTGCTGAACAAGCGCGAGAAAAAGCCAGTGAAGTAGCGAATCAAACCCGCGATCGCGTCGCCGAAATGAGAGGAGAATCAACCGGGACTCCCATCCTGGTAGAATCGGAAGTGGTGCCAGAACCTGACGTTGTACCGGAATCTCAAGGTGTCATTGAATATGAGGTGATTTCCGAGGCTCCACCTCAAGCGGAAAAGTCTGAAAATCAGGCATAACCTGTTGAGTTTAAATTCAGTTTTCCAGGTTTGAAGCTAGGGACACGGCAGTGCCGTGTCCTAAACATCATGGATATCGAGATGGATGTAGATTTCCCTATTTATTCAACTGATGTTTTCACCGAAGTCAACAAAACTTGGAATTCGGCGAGGGACGGGATGGCGATCGCCTGCTCCAATAGCGGATTGAGGATATCCATCTCTTCAATCCCATTAAGCGCTTCTAGGACTTCCGGTGGTAATTCCCCAAACCGGATTTGCAAAATTTTCAGGATATTCTCTCGCTGCTTTTGCACCATTCCCTCTTGACGCCCCTGCTCCCGCGCTTCTTCTTGGATCAGTTCTTCCATTGGACTAAGAAACGGCATTTGTCTTTCCTCCCGATAGCGAATTACTTGAGTTCTTAATTGCTGTTCTAGTTCCTTCGGTAGACTCATCATCCGGTCCACAAACCGAAAGAGATTTACCATCTGGTCTCTAGTATAACCCTTTTCAAACAGGGAGCGAATCAGTGTCCACTTCCACTGTTGGCGTTCGGTCATCTTTCCGTTAGTCGCTTGGGTTTTTAAATGCGCCCTCACCATCAGCGCAAAAGGGTTTTGTTCCGATTCTAACTCTTCCCACTGACTCTCATAGTCCAACAGTTTAACCGTTGGAAATTCCATCCGGAGTCGATACCCATCCAAGCTATAGGAATATTCCGTGGGACGCCAGGATGGACTATCATCACCTAAAATAGCCAAGCTAACAACGGGTTTGTTGTATTTGTCAAAAGCGCGATAGTTGTACCGATAGACCCGTTGATTAAACTCCGGATCCGTTTGACTCTGCACTTCCACATGAATCAGAATCCATACAGTCTGTTGGTTGATGAGTTTCACTTCAAACAATTTATCGGGAAATTGAGTCCCAACATCCGAATCCCGCACCAGTTCCATCAGTTCTTTTTCCAGAGAACGATAGGGCACAGTCCAGTCTATCTGATCATGCAGTTCTGGGAAAAAGAAGGATAAAAACTGTTCAAAATAGAGAGAAAGGGCTTCTTTCCACGGTTTATCATAATCGGCGGGAACTGAGGGGTAAATTTTGGGTTCACTCAAGGTTGTTTTTCCTTAAATTTATCTAACGATTCTGGCAGCGGGTGGGGATAGTCGAAATTATAAAGGTGCGATCGCCTCTTGTTCTGTTAGGCGATCGCACCCTGATAATTTGCGCCAGGTGGGTCACCCCACCCAACCTTCAAATCTACGCGCCTACAGATTCTTTCGCCGCGTACATCACTTCCAAAGAAATCTGGCTGAACCCACGTTCCCGGGCAAATTTCTCCGTGTTCCGCTTCACCTTACCGCGCACAAAACCGGGAACCTTGTTTAATTCCCCTTGTGCTTCCTTGGTCCAGTTCAAATCAGAATCCGCAGAGATGGTTTTCTGAATCACCTCTTTCGTATCATGTCCACCAAAGATTTCCAGCAGGTGGTCTTCCATTCCCAAAGTAAAGGAGTTATAAACCAAATCCGTAACTTGATTTGTCCCTTCATACCCGAGAAACGGTTTATATCCAATCGGGAAGTTTTGGATATGAATCGGTGCCGCAATTACGCCACAAGGAATATTTAAACGTTTGCCAACGTGCCGTTCCATTTGTGTACCAAAGATTGCCGAGGGTTCAATGCGGGCGATCGCATCTCCAATTTCCCCATTATCTTCACTAATCAGCACCTCATCACAATATTCGCTCACCTGTTCCCGGAACCAATCTGCATCATATTTGCAGTAAGTCCCCGCCAAAACCACATGAATTCCCATTTCCCGCGCCAAAATTTTGGTCATCGCTGCGGCATGGGTATTATCCCCAAACACCACCGCCTTTTTACCCGTCAAATTCTGGCAGTCAATGGAGCGAGAAAACCAAGCTGCTTGGGAAACAAACATGGTTTGATGATTGATAAACTCTTCATAATCCACATTCGCCCCTTGCTCATTAATCACCTGCTGAATCTTGCGAATACAGCGGGCAGTTTCCACCACACCCATCGGCGTGATATCCACATAAGGCATTCCAAATTCTTCGGCGAGATAATGGGCGCTCATCAACCCAATTTCCCGATAAGGAACCAGATTAAACCAGGCGCGAGGCAGATTTTTCAACTCAGTAACCGAGGCACCTTCCGGGATAATGGCATTAATTTCAATGCCCAAATCTGCCATTAATTTCTTCAGTTCGATGCAATCATGCTGATTGTGGAAACCGAGGGTCGTCGAGCCGATGATATTCACCGAAGGTTTTTCGGTTTTACCTTCTCCAATTTCCCCTTTTTTGCGACCTTTGGCGATATAGAATTGCAGAATTTGGAGGAGGGTTTTGTCTGCTGCTTGGAGTTCATTCACCCGGTAATGGTTGACATCTGCCAGCATGACATCGCCTTTTGACTCCATCTGCGCCCGATCTACAAAGTTTTGTAAATCTTCTTGGAGAATGCTAGAAGTGCAGGTGGGGGTGAGTACAATCAAGTCGGGGGTTTCTTCTTGGTCCTTGCGAACGATATTATCGATGACTTTTTCTTGCGAACCCCGGGCGAGAACGTTGCGATCGACAACGCTGATAGTTACTGGGGTATAATTCCGCTCCCGCTCTAGCATAGACCGCATCACGTTAAAATAGTCATCGCCGAGGGGGGCGTGCATGATGGCATGGACATTTTTGAAAGAACTAGCAACGCGGAGGGTGCCAATGTGGGCGGGACCTGCATACATCCAGTAAGCCAATTTCATTTGAGTGTTCTCCCTTGTTCGGTTTAAATACAGCGTTTTGAGCGACTGCGATAAGCTGTTGTTGATTATCTCAAAATTTCAGGGGTTCTGAGTGGTGACTTTTTCAGGTATAAATTCCTAGGGAACGTCGAAAGACCCTAGGCGACTGCGATCCAGGTTAATATTAAAACAATATTTTTGTTGTTTTTGTAAAAAATATTAATATTTTGATAACTTCCGTAATTTTGGGCGGGGTTGGGGATTTTGAGGAGGGGGGAGAGGAAGAACCCTAGATTACAACCACAGATTACACAGATTTTCACGGATTCAATTCTGTGAAAATCTGTGTAATCCGTGGTTATCACTCGATATATTCGACTTCATTGTTCCGATGAGAAAACATCATCGATTGAGTTAATATTACCGGCAGCAATATCTTGACGGACCATTTCAGCTAAAGCATTCCACTGCCGCTCATTCGTGGCTTCAAAGCGAGATTTCCACTTCCGCTCATTTTCAAGTTCAGCCAGGAGACGAGAGGCGATCGCATTCTGTTCTTCTTCTGTCAGATTCTCTATCTCTGCAACCACATACCGAAGTAATTCAGTCATCTGTAGCACCCTAAATTTTCATAGATGTTGGGGTAGTTTATTATTTTAGCATAGCTGGCGATCGCAATCTTTCCCTAACCCTCCCCTGTCATTCCCTAATCAGGCAAGGAATCGATTCCCAGTTTCTATCAACTCACTCAAAAAAATATTTGAATAACAAGCTATGCAACAACCAGAACTAAATCAAAAACAAATTGAGGAACTGGCAGAAATGCTGGAACTCGCTAAAACTACCGAACGGCAAGCTAGGGAACTGAATGAAATGGCGATCGCATTTCAAGAAAAGTGGAAATGCCGTCTTGAAAGTAGACCATCAACACAACACTGACTAAAAGGCTGGATATCTTTCGATATTTCCATTATCTACGCCTAAACCGACCCGAACTTAAATAATTTTGAAACTCTGTAGTCCGTTGCCTGGTCATCCATTCCAAGCATTCACTGAGAAATCCCCGATACCCGGTTCCTGATCGGTTTGCTTCCACTTCAAATTCGCAATTTTGGTCTCGATATTGAATCCAAGTTATCTGAGCATCGATTAATTTTTCCCGCTCGTTCGGCCTTAAACTAGCGGTCAGTTGTTGATAAACTTGGTTCAATTGGCGATCTGCTTCTTGATAGGCTAGATGAGCGCATTGATTGTATTCAACCGTTGACCGAGGATTATTGCAATTGGGTTGTTGCTGTTGAGCTTGGGATAACTTAGGTGCGATCGCATTGGATAAAATTAATAAAAGGGCGATCGCTATTCCCAATCCGGCTTTCACTAGGCTTGATTTGGTGTTCATACGCATCCTTTGTTCTAGTCAAATTCTGGCCTTGACTTTTTGATTTCACCAACAGGACAAAGTGATTTAGTTATCCGGTATCAACCCAAATCCCCAGTAGTGTTGGCTTAACTTATCATGCTACCATAGCTTGCTAGGTCAAAACTTTAGTTTTCCGAAGGTTTTAGCGAAAAGTCATAGTTCCTTTACACAAAAGTGGAAATGCCCTCTTGAAAGTAGATCCGCAGTACAACCGCAACCTAGTCAACCTTTGTAAGTTGGTGGTAACAGGTATAGAAATGACAAAGCAGAAGAACAATCACTGCTCTTCTGCTTTGTCACTTTTACATCAAGGTTTATTTCGATTGTAAAGAATTAATGAGCTAAAACTGGTAAGCCTTTCCGAGCCAAAGATAATCCGGCAGCTCCTACACCAACAGTATTACATAATGGTGCAAGGAATACAGCAGGAGGGAACACGGCTGTAATTCCTGCATCTATTGCATAGCAAGCTCCAATTCCTATTCCAGCCGTAGCTAAGGTACCACCTACCCAAACTATAGTATCCTTACCAATGCGGCAAATTACTTCTTCTGGCGCGTTAGCGGGTGTATTATTCCAGCAATTTTCTACTGCGTTGGAAGCTCCCAATGATTCAATATAATGTGATCCACTATAATCGGGGACGATGATTGAATTCCCCGGATTAAGATAAAATGGAGCAGGAGCAGCGTAACTGGGTTGGATAAATCCGAAGAATGTAACAGTCAATACTAACAATGCGGCAATGAACCGTCTTATCATGCTTAGACCTCCTATAGCGTGATGTTTGTATGACTATCTTTAAGTTGAGGATAGATACCTAACGATATAACTATTATCGAGGATCTAACGGGTATTTGTCGAGTCGGAAAAGGTCGGTTTAAGTCAGGATTTTGATGAGTTTTGTAGAGACTTTACTTAGAAAATAGTCGGATAAAGTCTGCAAAGTCGGATAAAGTCGGATAAAATAGGTACAGTTGCTACCCCTACTCGTACCTGACCTATGGACGTTCAACAAGTGCTGAAATTTGCGGATGAACTCGTGTTTACCAAGACGGGGAAACATCTGGACAATTTGCAAGAGTCTATCTTGCGCGGTGCTTGGCAAGGTCAGCGATACTCACAAATCGCAGAAGATACTAACTGTAGTGAGGGTCATGTTAAGGATGCGGGGTCAGAATTATGGAAAATTCTCTCAGAGGTATTAGGGGAAGATATTAGAAAATCGAATTTTCGAGCAACCTTTAAACGGTTGAACTTTTCTAACTTCTCTTCCAGTTTCTGGAAAGATTTCATACATATTGGGGATTTTAATATCTGTGGAGACACTCCTCACTCTTCAAATGTCTCCCAGACAAAACCACCCAGTGAAGAAACTCCTACTCAATCCCAACGGCGTCGAGATTTACGGGAAGTGCCGGATTTGGTGCCTTTTTATGGACGGGAGGAGGAATTGGCGACGCTTGAACGGTGGATGGTGAGCGATCGCCCTCGTCTGGTGGTGTTGCATGGGTTCTCGGGTATCGGTAAAACAGCCTTGGCGGTACAATTATTGCAGCAAATTCAGGAGGACTTTGACTCGGTGGTGTGGCGGAGTCTACGGTATTCCCCATCGGTGGAAATGTTAGAAACGAATCTGCTGGAATTCCTCTGTCATCCACAGCAGATAGATTTACCCGCCGATGTCAGCGATCGCCGTGCTATTTTATTCGACCAATTACGCCAAAATCGTTGTCTGATTGTCCTGGATGATGTTCAGTCTATTCTCAGCAATCAACAACTCGCCGGGAACTATCAACCGGGATATGAAGGCTATAGTTTATTCTTTAAACAAATTGCGGAGTTATCTCATCAAAGTTGTGTTTTGCTGATTACTTGGGAACCGCCTCATGAACTGTCAGCACTCAATGGCGATCGCACTCCGATTCGTTCGTTCCATCTTCAGGGTTTGGGTCCAGCAGCAGCGCAAATTTTCCGAGATAAAGGGTTGGCGGATGAGGACTGCTTCTGGAAGGCGATCGCCTATTTCGGAGGCAATCCCTTATGGCTGAAAATTTTTGCTGCAATGATTGATGAGCTGTTTAATGGTAGAATATCAGAAGCGTTCCAATATGAACCGCTGTTTTTGGGTGAAGATTTGAGTTCGGTGTTGCAGCAGCAGTGCGATCGGCTCTCGGATATAGAAAAAATTGCCCTCTCTGCTTTAGCCAATCAACCGGGTTCTGTGTCAGTTTCTGACTTATTAGCAACCGGAACCTTATCCCCAGAGAATTTATTGAATGCCTTGCAATCTTTAAAACGGCGTTCTTTTATCCAACAAGAGCAATCGCTATTTTCCCTTCCTCCGGTACTGCGGCAATATGGGAAAACTCTATGATGTTTAGAATTTAAACTGAGGGAGTATTAAACCTCATTTACTCTCGTAGACGTTCAGCAAGTTGAATTAACAACCGCAAGGCTTCATTCACCGATTCCTGGGTGGGGAAAGCGCGAGCTACATCTGAATCTAGTAGGACCAAATTCGTTCCTTGTTGATAACGCTCAACATATTTTCCCCGAACCCCTCCGCTTAATTGGGAAAAGTCATATTCATCAGACAATTCATCGTTAGGCATTATGATAAATCAATCAGTTGATAATTAAGGATATAGCGACCCTAAGTCATTTTGATAATGGATCTAAGTCCGAACAATTGGGAGTGCGAGCATCTTGCTCGCTATCTCTATAGCAAACTGATTTAGACTGGCTATAGATAAATTTACCCGTTATTCGCGCCGTAAATAGCCTGTTTTTGTGCTGCCACTAATTCCTGAATTCCGGATTCAGCCATATCTAAAATGCGATTGAGTTCGGTGCGATTAAAACTGCCTGCTTCCGCAGTTCCTTGTAACTCCAGAATATCCAAACCATCGCTCATCACGACATTAAAATCAATATCCGCAGCCACATCTTCGGGGTAGTTGAGGTCCAGATAGGGTTCACCCTCAAATAACCCCACGGAAACAGCGGCGACTTGGCGACAAATCGGCGACTGTTCTAACTCTCCGGTTTGCACCAGTTTCTCGATCGCCAAGGCTAGGGCCACGAATCCCCCGGTAATCGAGGTGGTTCGGGTTCCGGCATCCGCTTGGAGGACATCGGCATCAACCAGAATTGTCCGTTCTCCGAGTGCTTTTAAATCCAGTGCAGCGCGTAAACTGCGCCCGATGAGGCGTTGAATCTCTTGGGTGCGTCCCGATAGTTTCATGAATTCTCGGGATTGCCGTTGGGGGGTGGCACCGGGAAGCATTCGATATTCTGCGGTTAACCAGCCACTGCCTTGATTGGCGAGGAATCGGGGGACTCCCGGTTCGATGGTGACGGTACAGAGGACCTGGGTATCGCCACAACGGGTCAGGACGGAACTGTTCGCAAAGCGGGTAAAGTCTTTTTCAAACCGAATCGGACGCAGTTGTGCCGGGGATCGGCCATCAGGACGCTGCCAAATCATGATTAGGATTGCGTTTTGTTAGGGTTGACCGTTTTCCAGATTTCTTCATGGATTTCTGCCGAGGGCCGATCGCCGTCGAGGGTGAGGAGGCGACTGCCATAGTTGTAGTAATCCAAAATGGGAGTCGTGCGTTCTTGGAATAACTGGATCCGACGTTGGAGGAATCGCGGTTCGTCATCGGGACGCCCTCTTTCCGGTTTCGCCTGCGATCGCTGGAGGGACCGGCGCATTAACTCCGCATCGGATACGTTCAGCCAAATCGCCCAATCTAGGGTCTGTTGCAAGGATTCCAGTAAAAAATCCAGTTCTTCCGCTTGGAATGAGGTGCGGGGATAACCATCGAGTAACCACCCGTTTTGCGTATAGGGTTGGGTTAACTGTTCGCGAATGAACTCAATCATGATGGGGTCGGGGACCAGTTCCCCGCGTTCTGCAAAGGGTTGCGCCTGCCTGCCTAATTCAGTTTGGGCGGCGATCGCCTTAAACAGGATTTCCCCGGTTGAAATGCAAGGAATATTCAGGCGACTGCATAGTTGACTCGCCTGGGTCCCTTTTCCTGCTCCTGGCCCTCCCAGAATTACCAATCTCACGACAAAAACTCCTCATGTTGGCCCAAAATAGACTCTACCACTGTTCCCCTTCCCAGGGAACAAATCTTAATCTCTGCGTAATTTTGCCCCAAATTCCTACGCCTCGGTCATTTCGCCGGATTTTGTACATTTAGTGTCTTTTCGTGGCATAATCTGGTTACACTACACTACATATTGACTCGACTGGATGGCCCGAATTCACTTCCTGGCCCTTGAGTCGGTCTACCCTTTACGGTTTCTTAACCCATCGGAAATATTGCCACAATGATTGCACAGCTTGAAAGTCCCACCCTCGATACCCCTTGTCGTCTACCCTACGCGGTGGAGGGGTTGCTACAAGTTTTTACCAGCAGCCACCGCAACTTTTTTACCAGTGTGATGGCCCAGGCCCTGAGAATTTCCGGCCAGGGGACCCCGGTCCTGGTGGTCCAGTTTCTTAAGGGAGGAATTGGTCAGGGTCCCGAGGCCCCGGTTCAACTGGGAGAACATTTAGATTGGGTTCGTTGTGACCTCCCCCGTTGCATTGATACGCCAGAGTTAGATGAAATTGAGGCCGGTTCTCTGCGGAAATTATGGGACTATACCCAACAGGTGGTTTCTGAAGGAAAGTATTCTCTTGTGGTTCTGGATGAGTTGAGTTTAGCCATTAGTTTTGGCTTGATTCCTGAATCGGAGGTGCTGGAATTTTTAGCAAAACGCCCGAGTCACGTTGATATTATTTTAACGGGACCGAATATGCCTGAACCGATTTTAGAATTGGCGGACCAAATCACTGAAATTCGCCGCAGTCATCGTCCATAGGATAGGTAAGAATTAAGAATTAATGGGGGGTCAACTCTTAATTCTTAATTCTTTTAGAGGAGGGATGGGGTGGCTACGGAAGTAGGGTTCATTAAAAAGGTAGCGGCTTTTTGGGCGATCGCCTCGGAAATATGAATTTGTTTTAGGGTAACTAACCCATCCTGAATAAACGAATCTCGCACTAACAAGCTGTTTCCACTGTTAAATCCGGTCTCGAAAAACACTTCATGAATTCCGGCGGAAATAATTAATTTTAAGCAAGATAAACAAGGTTCCAGGGTGACATAAATGCTGGACCCTTCGGTGGAAATTCCATGTTTAGCCGCTTGGGCGATCGCATTCGCTTCCGCATGAACCGCCCGAGAAGGCAAAGACTTACTTTCTGCACAGCTACTCAATCCAGGATAACAGTAACCCTGGGCCGTACAATGGGCCGTACCCGACGGGGAACCATTATAACCCGTTGCTACAACCTGCTTATTTTTAACAATCACTGCACCCACGGGAAAAGCAAGGCAAGTTGACCGCATCGCCGCCAATTTTGCCAACATGATAAAATATTCATCCCATGTCGGTCTCAGTTCTTCCAGTTCCATTACTTGCTATTTACCCAATCGTTTCTATTCATGGTAACAGTTTGGGGAAGAAAATACTAATAAATTAGGTTCAGAATCATCGGTTTAGAGGGCGTTAGATGCTGCTGAAGATGAAGCAATAAATGGGTTATCATCAGGATGAGCTTGAAACCATAAGGCATCAGCACAAAAGTCAATTTCTCCCGGCCACTCAATGGATCGACCGTCTTCTGAACATTTGACTTGCGAAAAGAAGGCCGGATCGGATAATTTGGAAAACACGCCACCGCGCTCAATAACTGGGGAAAAGTCAATCACAATAACCGTTCCGTTCCTGTAGAAGAGGCGAAGGTGATAATTGGCTTCTGGGGTGACAGTTTTAATGAAATAAGGCATTATAGTTTAATTGTACTGAGTTAAAAAGTCACTGAAACCGCCCAAGATGAATCTGAAAATTTATCCCTTACATCCGGATGCGATTATCCCAACTTATGCCCATGACAACGATTCAGCAATGGATTTATCGGCGAATGAGGAGGTGACGCTACATCCGGGAGAACGGAAGTTAGTTGGAACCGGAATTGCGATTGAGTTACCGCCTTTGACGGAAGCACAAATTAGGCCGAGAAGTGGGTTGGCATATAAAAAGGGGATTACGGTGTTGAATACGCCGGGAACCATTGATGAAGGATATCGGGGGGAAATTAAGGTAATTTTAATCAATCATGGACAAGAAGTTTTTCAAGTCCTTAAGGGGATGAGAATTGCTCAAATGGCAATTACTCCGGTTTTAAGACCTGAAATTGAAGTGGCAACCACGGAAATTATGGCAACTGCAAGAGGTGCAAATGGGTTTGGATCGACGGGGGTATAGAGAGAGGGTTTGTCTCTCTATACCGTTTGTAAGTTAGGGAGATAAACGGCCTTTTTTGAGGCGATGTTTCTCATACCATTCTGCGATGGCGGGGACCCATTCTTGAAAATGGGGCCAAATCAAATCACAGAGTTTTTGGCATTCGAGTTGGGCGTCGGGTTTGGCGCGCAGATCGAGTAAATGCATCAGACTTCGCGCATTGAAGGAGACAACCCAGTGTTGACGGACATCAAAGGGAATAATGCCTCGGGCGTGTTCTTCTGATGTCCCTTCTTCAATCAGCACTTGATAGCGTTTGGCAGCATCTAAACACCAAGCTAAATCGCGATCGCGTTGTTGTTGGGTATATTCATAGCGTTTTCCCTGGCGATCGCTATAGTAGCCAACGGGACGTAAATAAAACACATCTTCAATATCTCTAATCCCTTTTGCAGCATCAATAATTCTATTTCCCGTGTACCTATTAGATTGTACATCGAATGAAATTCCAACGCGATGAGTCCTAATTTGCTGCATGACGCTATGGGGAAAAAAGCCGCAATTGAACACAATTCCCACGTGTTCAATCGGTCCATAATGACCCCGTTCTCCGGCTAAAAGACGCTTGACGATGAGTTCACCACATTTGGATTCGGACGGCCAAGAATCTTGGTCATCATACACAAATCCCTCGCTATAATCTTGGTGCATTGCTGCATAAATGACTTGCTGAGGATTGGGGGTTTTGGTAATTACTTCTACTCGAAATCGATCCATGATTTATCCCTAACTTCTGAATGGTTTCCCCTAGAGGAATCTCCTGATCGCGGATGGGTTCTGGGTTGCTCTTCCCGGGTTTTCGTTCGGATTTGCCAAATTTTTTATCCTATCATGGATTGCTGGCTTATGATACTTACAAATTGGCGATCACCTCCGCAAATTTCTGGAAATTCTCGGGTTCCTGTTGCGATGCCAGAACAAGATAGTGCAGGGAGACGATCGCCAAGTCTGCGGACAAGCTACATTTGCGCCGATCGCTGACTCTCCAATCCTGGTTGACGAAGATATCCTCTAATTGTTTATAGGCATCTCTAATCGCCTCAAAACAGCCTTGATAGCTAGATATTTTTTGCCATTGTTCGGATGATTCATACCGTTGCGTCAGTAATTTAGAGGTGGGGTCGAATCCTTCGTTATGCCAGTAGGTTTGTAAGTCTTCTGCTGCCGAATCGGGTTGAATAAATTCTTGAAACATTTCGGGATAATGTTCCGCCAGATAGGTTAAGTATTTGGTGGAATAGACGGCTAAATCGGCAAAGGTATCGAGTACAGATTCATCGGCAGTGGGTTTGACATTTTCGGTGAACATGGTTTCCAGACGGTCATATTTGCGGGAGATTCCGGCAAATACACCGAGGGCTTCTCCATGTTTTTTCCAGCTATTTTTATAAACTAGGGTTTTCTTGTAGTGGAGAATACTTAATAACTCGAAAATGCTGGCAAAGGAGTAGGAATCCATCGATTCTTTGGTTTGCCAAAGATAATTGAAATAGTCTCTCTCCTGGGTATTTAGGGAAATTACTTCCCGGTTGTTCCACAGTCTGGCAAAATACTCGACGGCGGCGAGTTTGAAGTCGTTAGGGGGTAATTTGGCGATTAATTCTGCAATTTGTTCGGGTTTGTCTCCATGTAGATGGCGATTGTAAATGTAGAGTAATTCTAAACTGTTTATAATGAATTCATCGTTGATAGAACTGAGTTCATTGGTTAGTTTAAACGACTCTTGTCGCATTTTATTTTCTAACTCAAACCATCGGGAGAGGATGATATCGAATTCCTCCATTGGGGTGCTAAACTGAGGGGGTTTAAATCCAAATTCATACAAGGTTTTTGGTTTTTTAAAGTCTAAAACTTTTGGCGCTAGGTCCGTGTAGCAGTCATTTAAATGGACTTCACTGATAAAGTAGCAATATTCCCCGACTTGGGTCCCTGTCCAGTAAGCGACTGCTTCCTGAAATACACTTAACCCAAAAGGATTAATCCCAGAAGTCCCAGAAAAAATCCCATGAGACTGGATGCAAACATTGAGATGCAGTTTGCCGTTTCTAATTAAAAATTGTATCC
The DNA here is from genome assembly GCA_025370845.1 of Laspinema palackyanum D2a. Lineage (GTDB taxonomy): Bacteria > Cyanobacteriota > Cyanobacteriia > Cyanobacteriales > Laspinemataceae > Laspinema. The sequence continues at coordinate 28,690 of JAMXFF010000035.1, forward strand.
AATTTTGACAGGATGTTCCTACAGTGGCGGGGTTCTTGAATTGAGGGTTGGATAAATTAATCACCGCATCACGGCTACTGGGATCAGCGTTGAGAAGGCGGGCGACTTCTCGCAGGGTTCGGCTGAGATGCCAGGATTTTCCACTGGAATCGGACTCGTTACCCGGCAGGTTTTTATCCTCGAAAAAATCAAGGGATTGGGGTAAATAATGATAGAGGAATCTTAAATCGGTCCGTCCCGACATTTCCCAAAAGGTGGCGGCAATTTGAGCGAATAGATTAGAGTTGAGATGGGGAATCATATCAACTCGTTCTCGGGGAGAGGTGATTTGAATGAAGCGCGATCGCCCGGATTTGAGTTCGACGCCTCGGACGGAAACAGTTTCTTTGGACTCGACTAAGGCTTTGAGTTCCGCGTAAAATGCATGAGTGGTATTTCTAAACATTGTTATAAACCTTCCCCTGAATAATTTTTAGAGACTAGATAGTTGGGACGACAAAAAACTGGGACATAACGATTGATTTCATCTTGAGTTGATGGCAAATTTTACCGGTTATGGTTGGCGAATTAGATGTTTACATTGCCAGCAAAATGGGCAAGACTAACGGGGAGGGTTGTTTATCAATAACAATGAGCATTGAAAGATTAGGACAAGAGAGCTTAGAACGATCGCGGGTTTCAATATATCATGAGACGGCCAAAACTGGAAGATAAAGGGCCTGGATTAGGAATCCGGGTCCCACTGCTGCTGACTTGAGGTGATGAAGGTAAGGGTAAGGGTCAGTTTCTTATTAGCAAGAGGCGATCGCACCTCAACCCCTTATTCTGGCTTGGGGGGTTCATGTTCAACTACAAACACATTGGCATAAAGATTAGCAATAATTTGTTTTCCCTGTTGAGTCAACTCCAGACAAGTCAACCCATCTTTAATATATTGATGAACCACTCCCCAATAAAATTTAGGATAATTCTTTCTCAAATCTCCGGGATTTCGATAGCCAACCTTTTGATTAAACCCCGTTTCTTCAAACTCATAAAATAACCCAGAAATCTTCTTAAGATAACGGGGATCACTCAGTTGACCAATCAGGTCAGCTGCCCGAACTAAACCGGGATAGTTAACCGTATCTTGGTGATCCGCCTCTGCTGGAACTGGAAACCGCGTGAGTTCGATGTTGAATTTAATTTCTTCAGAATTGATTAACTTATGACCACCAAACCGTTCCTCAATAAAGAGTTTTCCGCGATCGACATGATAGGGCGTCAAACTGGCATCAGTACAGCCCGGATCGAGGGCAATCATTGTACCATTGATGCCTGTCGCATACAAGCCTTCACTATCATCTCGGCAGACTCCCTTCACATAGCCAATATCATGGCATAACAAAGAAATGGTGAAATGCAGCCAATCTTCACAAGAAACCCCGCCTTCGCGGATGTGTTTGCCTCGGAGAATTTCCTGCCCGACGAGGGTAACCAAAATGGTATGCTCGACATTATGATAGAGTGCGTCACTGTTGGCAATATTCTCTAACGCCATGCCTCCGGCCCAGGCAATAATGTCGGCATAGTCGGGCTTCAATCCGCCATACATTCGGTAATAGCCTTCGCGGAGTTTTTCAACAAAGTCGGAAATTAATATCTGTGTGATGCTGTACATATCATGTGGTTTCGCTATCAAGGCAGGCTATAGGGTGGGAGTGGGAAAAGTTTCGCCCGGGTTCCCTTGGTTCGATCGCCCTTAGTGTTCGGTGGACCTTGCTCTGTTGCTGTTAGAGTGTACCCCACTCTCCAGAGTCAGGGGGAGTTGGGACGACCACCCAACCCGTGACTCTAATGGAATGTCAATCGCCCTTGTCTTTATCCATAATATTAATGTTAAATGTCCCTCCGAGCCACCTGTATTTTTGAGCCGGAAGGGGCCTAACCCTGAATTCAGAACGGAGCGATCGCAATTAATCTGATGTATTTTATTATCGTTGGTGCGGGGCCCGAAGGCTCTAGTTTAGCGGAATTAGCCCTCAATGACGGTCACAAGGTCGCCGTAATTGAGGCATCGGAGGAACGCGCCCGCAAGATTGTGGAAAAATATGATGTAGAAGTCTTTCATGGAGATATTGCGATCGGGGAGATATTAGAAGAGGCCCAAGCGGACAAAGCGGATGTATTGGTGGCGACGACTGGCGATGATTCTGTGAACCTGATGACCATGTTTCTGGGGAAAGACAGGGGAATTAAGACCCTAATTAGTCGGGTTAACCACTCATGCCATCAAGGACTGTTTGAAAAACTAGGAGTGCAGGTGTTGGTGAACCCCGAGGTGATTATCGCTCAACATCTCTATGGCATGGTTCAGGAAGAATAATAACCCAAGAGATTGATTAAGTTACGACCCTACACGAAAACAATTGTCCGGGATGTGGGATTAATGCTGCATATCCCCGGAGGCATGGCATTGGTGTCCCTCTGGGTTTGCGTTGCATTTCGCGAGTTTTATGCGATCGCACCTTTTTTGTTGACCAGCTTAGTCTCCTTTGGCATCGGTCAACTCCTCTATCGCAGCGTTCATCAGTATAGCGAGGAAGCGCACCTGCGTCATGCCATGATTACGGTGGCCCTAAGCTGGGGGTTAATTCCCTTAGTCGGTGCAATTCCGTTTCTGGCAATCTCCTCCCATCTCGCCCCCTTGCCAGAGATCTCCGATACCCTACTCCGGTTTCAAAATCCCTGGAATGCTATTTTTGAAGCCTTTTCCGGCTTTACCAGTACCGGATTGACAATGGCCCTCAACCCCCGGGAACTGCCCTACTCTTTGCAATGGTGGCGTTCCTTCATGGAATGGATTGGGGGAGTGGGAACGATTGTCTTGATGCTGTCCGTGCTCGACCCTTCCACCGAACCCTTTCAACTCTACAATGCGGAAGGACGCAGCAGGCGAATTGCCTTGACGGTGACAGGAACTGTGCGTCGAATTTGGAAAATTTATCTGATCTATACCGGGGTTTGTATTGCGGTATTGGGGGTACTGGGAATGCCTTGGTGGGAAGCCCTCAATCACGGATTGACCGTCATTTCCACTGGGGGTTTTGATGTAGCGGGGGAGAGTATGAGCGCTTATTCTCCAGTGATTCAACTGGCGATTGTGCCGATGATGATTGCCGGGGCAGTCGGCTTTGCGATTCACGATCGCCTACTGCGCCATCGCCAGTTCTCTCTCTTGTGGAAGCAGGAAGAATATCGCACCCTCTGGCTACTGTTAGGCGGGGGAACGCTGATTTTGTTTTTAGAAAACTATTGGTTTCAGGGGTCCTTCCTCTGGATTGACAGTCTGTTTCAATGGGTCTCTGCCTTGACCACTTGTGGCTTTAACACCGTAAAAGTGGAAACCTGGAGTGCGAGTGCCAAACTGTTATTAAGTGTGGCAATGGCGATCGGAGGGGCTGCGGGGTCCACAGTGGGCGGACTGAAAATCAAGCGGGTCCTGACCCTTTATAAAGGGGTTCTGTGGCACTTTCGCCGGATTTCTCTGCGACCCCATCAACTGATGCGCTATCAGCTAGATGGGAAATCTTTTGGGGAAGCGGAAGCCTATCGACGCATTGAAGGGGCGGCAGTTTTGGCCGTACTCTGGATGAGTTGGTTAGCCATTGGGGTGATGGTTTTAAACTATCTAGTTCCGGAAAAATACCAGTTAAGCGATACGATTTTTGAAGCCGCTTCTGCACTCAGTGGGGTGGGTTTGTCTACGGGAATTTCCCATCCCGATTTGCAATGGGGTGGGAAACTGGTGTTGATTTTGTTGATGTGGATGGGGCGACTGGAGATTATCCCGGTGATGTTGCTCTTAGGCTCCCTGATGCGGAGGATGAAGGCCAGTCTGTTTAAGTTTTAGGGTAAAACAATCAAACGGGGAAACATCGACGGGGAGGCCGTTTTAGGGTCGTTCCACGGGTTGGGAGCGGGAGACTTGTGCCTGGGCGATCGCCTCGTCAGAAAATCCCAGTTGATGCAACAAATGCTGCGCCTGGAGTGGGGTTAAGGGGGAAATTTCTTGGAACTGGGCTACCTGCGTGAGCCATTGTTGAAACTGTGCCAGACTGACGGGTTTGGAGGCGATCGCCTTCGGTCCTCTTGAACCCGGGGTCAAATCCGCCGATTGAGTTTTCAGCAAGGTAATCAACTCCTGCACCTGTGCCACTTGTTCCGGGGTTAACCCCTCTAACTCCAGCCGGGCCCCTTCGCTGCCAGAGACTTCTGGATTACCCTGTGCCGAGAGGCTTTTCCCCTTGGGGTGGCGGGTGGCAATTCCCGCAAGAAAGGCCCCCAAAATCGTCCCCGTCCACAATCCCGCAGTGCCACCTTTGAACATGGCAGGGCTATGTTGAACGCGGCACAGGGTATTTAACCATACATAATCGCTAGTATTGCACTGTTGGGCATGGGCCAACCACCGCATTTGCCCGCCCCAAAATGAACCCAAGGCACCGGATAATAGAGCAACGCTCGTGCAGACCAACATCCGTTTTTTTGATTTGTTCATAATTATGAATTGGGGTGGCTTGAGGGTCAATTTCCGGTGGATGGGTGGGTTGCGATCGGCCTCCCCGTGGGGTGATTCAGTGGGCGAATCAACCTACAGGGGAGGGGACCGGAGGACCCCACCCTAACCCTCCCCTTGCCAAGGGGAGGGGACCGGAGGGAGGGATTGGCTCTATTTGAATCAGTCTAGCGAATCGCTGAAGCAATCAGCCGGTATTTCTCATTCCGGCGGCGATGCCGTTAATGGTTAACAACGCACCGCGTAGCAATTCGCCCTTGCTGTAACGGGAATGAATCACTCCTGTCACGGACTGACTTTGATGTTCGCGCAGGCGTTTGAGTAGGGAGACTTGTAATAAACCCAGGGGAACGATGGTGGCATTTCGCAACTGAACCGATCGCTGCAAATCCGGGTCTCCATCTAACAGCCGTTGATGTTCGGTGATGGCGAGCACTAAATCGCGGGTTAGGTTAAATTCGCTGGCAATTTGAGTGAACAGGGCTTCAAAGCGATCGCGATTTTCCGATTGGGTGAGTTCCCGAACATAGTGATGGGCCATTTCTAAATCCACCTTCGAGAGGGTCATTTCTACTTTAGAAATCACCATCTTAAAGAACGGCCATTTTAGATAGAAATAGCGCAGGAGTTTCAGATGTTCTTCCGGTTCCTGTTCTAGGAAATTATTCAGAGCAGTTCCGACTCCATACCAAGCCGGGAGGAGAAACCGAGTTTGGGTCCAGCTAAAGACCCAAGGAATGGCCCGCAGAGAACCTAAATCTCGTTTACCGCTACTGCGTCTTGCGGGTCGCGAGGAGATTTGCAACTTGCTGATTTCATCAATAGGGGTGACTTCATGGAAGAAATCGATAAAATCAGGTTGTTCATAAATCAAGGCGCGATAATGTTGGCGCGAACAATCCGCCAACTCCTCCATGATTTGATTCCAGGCTTCGATATCATCAAAGCCCGAACCCAGTAAGCTACTTTGAATCACCGCACTGGCGATGGTTTCCAAGTTATAAAGGGCTAACTCAGGTAAGGTGTATTTACTGGCTAAAACTTCCCCTTGTTCGGTAATTTTAATTCGCCCATTAATACTGCGACCCGGTTGAGCTAAAATCGCCTCATAAGCGGGACCGCCACCGCGACCAACGGACCCACCGCGACCGTGAAAAATGCGGAGGACAACACTGTAGCGATCGCCAATAATTTGTAAGGCTTTCTGGGCTTTATGAATTTCCCAGTTACTGCTTAGAAATCCCGAGTCTTTATTACTATCCGAATACCCCAGCATCACCTCCTGCAATTTAGGAACCTGAATATGAGAAGATTTCAAGTTAGAAATGTTGGGAAGATCCGGTTCCTTGACCGTAACCGGAAGCCCTGTGTGGTATCCGCCCGAGAGTAAAGCATGATAAAGCGGAAGTTCAAACAGGTTTTGAATCACCGTCGGTGCGCGTTTTAAGTCCTCGACGGTTTCAAATAACGGGACAACTTGAATCGTTCCCATGCCTGTAGCCGGGTCATAAATCCCCGCTTCTTTGGCAAGCAGGAGCACTTCTAACAAATCACTGACATCCCGGCTCATGCTAATGATGTAAGTTTGACAGATTTCCAAGCCAAACTCTTCTTGCAGCGCCCGCAGCATCCTAAAGGTGGAAATAATCTCGCTGGTTTGCTCAGAAAAGGGCAATTCTGCGGGGATTAAAGGACGTCTGGTTTTCAGTTCTATCGTCAACCATTCGGTTTTTTCAGCTTCCGATAGGTCATTGTAAGGGCGGGGTAAGATTTGCAGATAGTCGGCGATTTCATTGAGGGCTTCACTGTGGCGAGAGGACTCTTGACGGATATCTAAGTGGGCCAAGATAAAGCCATAAATTTCGACTTGGCAAATCAGTTGTTCCAGGTCTCTACAGCTTAAACCTGTTGCGGCTAAATTGCGTTGAATCAGGCGTAATTCGTCGAGAAATTCTGCACCTGAGTGATACATGGGAGCGTTTTTGATATCGCTCAGATGGCGATTCCAGTCGGACTCGGTGTAAAGACGCTGATTGCGATCGCGGGTATTTTCTAAGCGATGGCAGATATAGGCGAGTTTTAACCGATAGGGTTCCTGTCGATAGCGAATTGCCAGTTTCTCATAGATGTCTGGCATTTGCAGTCGGTCTTGTTCCAGGGATTCGAGGAGTTCTGGTAAGACGTCACTCCAGTGCAAAGACAAAGACAGGAGTTGGGTCAAGCGATCGAGAGAACCCATGTATTTGTCTAGGATTAACTGCCGTTGATAACAGGCGGTTTTCCAGGTAATAGAAGGAGTGCAATAGGGATTTCCATCGCGATCGGACCCGACCCAAGAGCCAAATTTGCAGAAGTTATAACGGGGGGGTTGCAGATAAGGAAACGACGCTTGCAACGACCGTTTTAACCGTTGATGAAGTTGAGGTACGGCATCAAATAGCACCTCTTTAAAATAGTGTAGGGTATAATCTACTTCATCAAGGACCGAGGGTTTAAACTGATGCAATTCGTCCGTTCGCCACCACAGGCGAATTTCTTCAGTGAGCGCCTCTAAAAGGTCTTTAGTTTCGCTCGATGTCGTTTGGCTATCCGGTTGCCCACCTTCTTCTAGGGTATCGAACTCTTGCAAAATTTGAGCCAACCGCCGCTGTTTGGTTCGCAGGGTATGACGGACAATTTCCGTCGGGTGAGCGGTAAAAACCAAGCGAATATCCAGACTTTCCATGATTTTCTGGATTTGCTGCGGGGGGACGTTCAACTCCTTTAATTTGGGAAATAAAGCGGAGAAATTGGCGAATTCTCGACGGCGAGTAACGCTCTGACTCGCAAAATAAGGACTCTCTTTGGGAACGTCGAATTGCTCATTTTCGGGGACAACGGTGTGAGTTCCTCCCACACCCCGCAGGCGATCGCGCTGCTCGTAATGTTGTTCGACAATGTTAATCAGTTGGAAATACAGAGCAAAGGCCCGAGCGGCCCGAATTGCATCATTGAGGTCCAACTGTTCGACCAATTTCAGAACACTGGATTCTGAAAAGTTGCAGGCTTGTCCCTCAGAGGAATACATTGATCGCAATTGCGCCAGTAGAACCACTAATTCCTGACCGCATTCAGTCCGCAGGACGGACTCCCATAAGTCCTCGACGACTTTGAGACGATGGCGTAAAAATAAGTCGGATGAACTAACTGTCATAACAGAATTTGAGGGTTCGAGTCGTAAAGTCATCAGAACCTCCTGAACGATTGGAAAACACCCGGTCTACACTGGGTAAAAAACGACTCAAGGGACGGTAATCCCGGTGAGGGAATGAATGGTATTTTTGCGCTTATAATGGATAAGTCAGTGAACCTAAATAAACCCAACCTGTAGTTACATAATTCAGACCCAAGAAAGGCTGTTATCCCGCTAAATTCGGACAACATAGTGTTTATGTCCCCAATTCTATTTTTACCTGGATTCGGTTCACTTTCCTTTCATCCAATTCATCAAAGCGCGGGTCGATGTGAACGGGTTAAACTAGCGCGTGGGTTGTCAGAACACCGTAACGGTGTCCCCTTGATTACAAGCCACTATAATTGAATCGCGCTCAAGGCACGGGCCGGATCGTCTGACCGAATTAAGCACCTGTCTCGAAACAGGCTCCCAACTCTTTGACCCCCCTCGCGGTGAGCGAGGGACTTGCAAGGCTTAGACTGGTGTGCTGACTCAAAAACCTTAGTCGGTTAAAACCCAAGGTGAGTCGGCGCTATTTTGGGGAATCGAGGGAACACCCCCGGTTTGTTCCGAATGGGATGCTGACCATCCCAGCCTCAGCCCGGTCAGATATTAGCTAATTTTAAGGTCGATCCGGGGATTTTTAGCAGGCTTCGTGCCTGGAGGCGATCGCCGTCTAAACGGACTCAGTTTACCCCCTAACTGCTCCTAAATCTCGCTTTCTTGTCGATCCAGTCTTCTAAAACTACCTAGGATGAACTGCTTTAATCAACTAGATTTCCTGACAATTGCAGTCTGTGGCCCTGGAGAATCCTCCCCCCGACTCCCTCGGTTCGACCGTGAATTTACATAAAGATTAAAATAGAGACCACAGACCGGGCATTTTACCCGGGTCCTGTCTCGGGGTTGAAGAACATCAAGGGGTCCCCCAAAGCTGGACCCATTGGCAGGAATTCGGCCACCGGCGATCGCCGGAGATCTACCTCTAGCGGCCCCTTGATTGAGATTCAGTCCTCCTCAGAATGGGGGAAATTCAGGACTGGGAGGCGATCGCCTCGAAAAACTTCTTCACTCGCCTGACCCATCGATTGCAGCATTTGACTGACGGCTTTTCCCCCCAGCAAAGCCCCTAGGAATGGTGGGGTGAGTAAAGTAATCAGCAATTCGGAGGAAATTTTGACAGAAGGCGCGTTGGCATCAGGATTCAAGGAGGTAGGTTCGCTATTCGGTGAGTTCGATGAGTTCATAGGGACCTCGGTTCTAGGTTGACAAGATTATTAAAATGAGAATCGGAGAATGACCCGCTTAGGTCATCTCAACTATGACAAAATTTACGAGTTATGCTATTTGGAGCAACCCCAGTCCGCTACTGGGACCACAATCCAAATACCCCCGAGGTCAGATCATCTGCTGTTTCAGCAGTTGCCTTTCTTCGTCTTGATCAGCCATCAGGCGGAAATCTGGCTCGGGTCAAACCCAGTGGCACTGAAGGGTTTCGGAGAGTTCCCGGGATGATATCCCCGAAAAAACTCTCCAGTTAATCGCCGTAAACGACGGGGTTTCAGACCCGTTTTGAACAGATGAGGAGCGGGGAGAGGAATCATTGATGGTAAACACACAGGAGCTGGTGCAGACTAATTCAGGAACAACCCTAACCCAATGGGCCGCCCAAGCGTTAGAGGTGACGGAGGAAAACATTCATCTGCGTTTCCGGGGAAACACCCTGCACATTCTCTGGGAAAGCGAAAACTGTCCATCGATGGCGATCGCTGTCGCTAAACTGACCGATGCCCTCAAAAAACAAGGCATAGAGAGCCTGTTACCCCCAGAGCATCCCCCCCTTGATGAAATCTTCCTTTACGGTCGCACCCTGGGGACAAAGCGTCCAGATTGGAGTGTGCGAATTGAATCCAGTCAGGCGAATTCCTCGACACCAGAGGACTCGCCATCGTCTGAGAACGGACCCTCCTCTGCTGAGCCCAAACCCACTCCACCGCCTCCACCCACTCCACCGACTCCCCCCACAGAAAATCTCCCCTTCTCCATTACCGATGCGCGGATGATGCTCAAGGTTCAGAGTCGGGCCTCCCTGGGAAATCCAGAAGCTGAAGCGCTGCTGGCCAAAGGGATGGCGCGGTATCTCACCGAAACCCTCAGCCTCTATTCTATCTCGGTCAAAGTCCTGATCCGACCCCTGAAACGGACCGATCGCACCTGGGGCGATCGGCCCTATCCCCCCCGTCGTCTCTGGATCTTCTGTCAATCCCCCGATTCCCCAGACGCCACCTCCCTCGCCTTGCCGATCGCCGATCGCTTGCGAGAACTCCAGTTAACCGGATGCACCGATGCCGCCATTCTCGGACGCACCACCCCCGATGGCAAACCCGAATTGCTCCTTCGCGTAGACCTCACTCCCACCAAAGAACGGCTCAAAAGCTGGGCCCGATGGGGGGATATCCCAGCCATCACTCGCCTCTTAAATCTGGCGGTTGCCTCTAAGGGTCTGGAAGTCGGCGTGGTCCAAAAAGACGCCACCCTGCATCTCTTCTGCGGCAACTCCACCCCAGACTCAGACCCCAGCGCCACCGACTCTCCCCTCGCCGCAGCGGATAAATCCCTCTGCATCGAGGCGATCGCCCCCATTCTCAAATCCCTCTCCCCCCAAGGACTCCACGCTGTCACCCTCTATGGCTGTCGTTACGGACGCCAACTCGACACCCCCTCTAACGCCCCACCCCTGTGGGTCGATTGGCTCGACTTACCCGCAGCCCGGGACCCCCTGCTCGCCCTCTCCCCCCGGGAACTCGCCACCCAAGGCAACCTGGACGCCCTCCAGTTCTTGCTCGATCGCCTCGTCAATCCCGAACTGGATGCCAAACTCAATGGCAGTGGTCTTTCCGTCTTCCTGCGCCAAGACCCTGACCTTCTGCATATCATGGTCGAAGGCTCCACCTGTCCCGACCAAGACACCCTAGCTCCCCTCATCCTGGAATTCCTCCAGGAATTGCACCTTAATGGGGTCGAGGAGCTTCGTCTCTATGGACGTCGGGGGGGAGACAAGCATCCCTCCTGGCGCTACCATACTGCCATTTTTGCCCCTTCCAGCCCCCTCCCTCCCGAGCTGGAACCGACTTTAGCCACCCTAGAAGACCCGACTCCGGAACCGCCAGAAGCCCCCGCACCGGAATTAGCCGAGGACAGTCCCGAACCCGCGATCGCCTTTACCCACGGCGAGCCCGATGCCAGGGAGGACCTCCCAGAAGCGGTAGAGTCCATGTTTGCCTCGGACCCACCGGAGGAATTACAAGCTTGTCTGACCAAACAGGTGATCCCCCTTGCGCCTCGGGAGCGTCCCTCCCCGGGTTGGGTCACCCGCTTGCTGTTGCTCACAGGTTTATTTATTCCCGCTAAAACCTTCCGTCGGGCTCCGGCGAGCAGCAGTAAAGTCGCCTTCATTTGGGGCTTTCTGGGTTTATTAGCCATGTTGCATACCGATTGGCTTTTAGGTGGTGCCGCCTGGTTTACCCTGCCCTCCTCCCCCGCTTTAGAAACCGCAACGCTGTCGGGAGAACCCCAGGCAGACCCTAGAACCCTCCCCTTGCCCAGTCCCGAGGAGCAATTGAGTCTGGGTGAACTCTCCCGGAATCCATCGGCGAACGACGATGACCCCATTTTTAATGGTTCTAGCTTTACGGAATTTCAGGAGGAACCGGCGATCGCCGTTAACCCTGAGACGGTGCCCACCTTTGACTATCCCACCTTTAACTCGCAGCAGTTAGATGAACAACTGCGGTTGTATCTGCAATATTTAGCGACCTCGGGTCCCCCAGATGTGTTGATTATTGGCAGTTCCCGGGCCTTGCGCGGAGTGGCTCCCATGACCATTGAGGAGTCTCTCTCCGCCCGTTATCCGGGACTGAAGGTGTTTAATTTCGGCATTAATGGGGCCACTGCTCAAGTGGCTGACTTTGTGGTTCGTGAACTGATTCCTCAAGAACAATTACCGAAACTGATTCTCTGGGCCGATGGAGCCAGGGCCTTGAATAGTGGCCGGAGCGATCGCACTTTTGAGGCGATTTCCCGGTCCCCCGGATATCGCCATCTCCTCCTAGGCAATCGACCTCGGGTCCCGGAAATAGCCAAGGGTGATGATGACAGTCAGTCCCTTTCATCCCTGAGTGAAAACCTCGTCCAACGGGCTCGGACTGGGTTAAATGTTAAGGCAAGTTATGAAACCCTCGACCTCTGGATTAATGAGAAGCTGGCATCCCTGTCGGCGAATTATGAACACCGCGATCGCCTCCAAGGTTTTCTGCGGAGTCAACTCCTCTTACCCCTAGCAGACGTGGCGCGCAATTTTATCCCCGAACCCAGTCGTCCCTCCACAGAGGCGATCGCAGAAACCACTACGGACCCCACCTTCGATTCCGTACAAGAGAGCATCATCGCCTTAAGCGAAGAATCCGCCGCGTTGTCCAATTCCGACACCCTCCAACCCGCCACCCTTTCTAATGGGTTCTTACCCTTATCGGTGCGGTTTAATCCCATGACCTACTATGAAAAACACGCCAGGGTTTCCGGGGACTATGATGCGGATTATGAGTCCTTCCAACTCGCAGGAATCCAAACTGCTGCGGTCACCAATCTCCTGGCATTTACCCGCGAACATCAGATTCCCTTGGTGTTTATCAATATGCCTCTAACTCAAGAGTATTTGGACCCAGTACGCCTAGAATATGAGCGGGAATTCCAAACCTATATGCTGAGTTTATCCTTAGAAAAAGAAGGACTCAGTTTCCGAGACCTCAGTCAACTTTGGCCTACAGAAATCGATCGCTTTTCTGACCCCAGTCACCTCAACCGCTATGGTGCACATGAGGTTTCTAACCGTTTGTCTCAAGACCCGATGATTCCTTGGCCCCAAACTCAGTGAGGATTAACAGGAGTTTAAACCTCCCGTTCGTAGTGACGCCTTCAGGCGTCATCGGGAAGAAACGACTGAAGTCGTTACTACAAACAAGGGAAATTCAAGAAAATAGTTCGTAGTGACGACTTCAGTCGTCATCCGGATGCGTTTTCCTCGCGAAATCAAGAAACGACTGAAGTCGTTACTACGAACGGGTAGAGAATCACCGGGTTAGTCTCGACGAATCCAGCTTAATAGCCAAGAAAATAGGGCAAAAACAATGGTACCCACCGCAATACTAATGAGGATTACCATGACAAATAATGCCACGGAGGGGGAGCGATCGGGGGGATTGAGGGGTTGATCTAAACTGAGGTAAATGGAACTGGCAGCGACAACGGCAGCAGTTCCCACTCCAACGGCGATCGCTTCGAGTTTGGTTTCCAGATGTCGTTCGCGATCGATGCGTTCGATTTCGACAATCCCCCGGATCGTGGCGATCGCGCGATCGACCAGTCCCTTGCCATGCACAAAATAATCTAAATCCGCTTTAATTCGTTCTTGAAAATAAGGCACTTCTTGGCGCGTAAAATTCTCAACAAAACTTAAATCAATCGGTTTTAAATAAAACACATCTAAATTTTGCTTGCGCTGAATTTCATCTAGGGATGCATCGTATTTTTTAGCATCAATGGCGATCGTATTCCGATTTCGTTCTAAAACCTGCTGGAGTCGGGAATACTCTAAGGCTAATCCAGGCATAATTTTTAGTTTTTGCTTCAGGCTTTCTAAATATTTATACCCCAGCCTTTTATTCGGCACTAAATTACCTATTTGTTCATTAACCTCCGAAATGATTGCCTCAATTTCCTCATATTTACGATAGGTTTCCTGGTATCCACTTCGAGTAAAATCAAAACAGGTTAATATTTTATTGCGATAATAAAATAACTCAATTAAATCCCAATAGGCGGATTCAAACTTTCGTTTGAGGGTATCATCTCGAAAGAATAGAACTAAAATATGACGATAATCGGACTGACTTTCTAAGCTATCAATATCTCCAAATTCAAAAATAGGGCTGCCAAACAACCGACCTTTGTTACTATAAGAGGGCCGCTTTTTTGGGTCCTCAATCAATTCATCCACACATTGGCAAGCCAAGTTCTTTAACCCTTCGGGAGAAAACTGTTTTTGTTCATCAGTTAAATCCGCCGTGAGGAGGAGCGTTTGGCCTAAAGAACTTTGAATAAAATCGGGGAGTAACAGATTCGCATGGGTATTAAATTGTCCATAAATTGAAATAGGAACAGCATCGGTTTGGCGCTCATTTTCTTTTTCGGGCCGACGAATATTCAAGGCTAATGCATAACTATCATACACCCGACGCGGACAAGCAATTCCGGTGAAATTGACGGGATATTCATCCACTTGCAGAGTGCCTTTAAAGTCGATCAGGCCGTTTTTGTGGAGATTGACGATATACCCTGGTCCTTCTTCTTTGGGGTCGTAAGCCTTGTCTCCTTTCGGTGCATAATAACCCAACAAATCCAAAGGAGTGTCATACCCATATTTGTTGAGAATTTGCCCGAGTTTTTTCCATAAATTTTCGGCTCCAGGGAGGATTTTGGGTTCCGAACGAATGCTGCTTTCATGGCGCAAATGAAAGGCAAACAAATGAATATTTGGGGCGTTTACTTTTGGAAGAGTCATCACTAATTTTCTATATTTATTGATTAATGCTGTCGCCGATGCAAAGTGAAAATTCGGGAATTTTCCACCAGGGAGACTGGTGGTTTGGGTTTAAGTTCCATCCTTTATATTCCCTTTATTGAGCGGTTTCAAACCCTCATATCTTAGCGGAAGGGTCTATTTCCGGCAATCCGTCGAGAGGGGGAAAGTCTCATGTTTTGCTGAGGGCTTCTCCCGCTTGGCTACGCCTAACCCAACCCCCGATCGCCTGATTGCTGAATTTTAATTTATCTCATGAATTGTCCTGATAATTGGGATAAAATATTAGATTCTTAAGTTAGAAGGTTTTAGCCGTCGGCAGAGGGAATAGAAACCTGCAAACTAAACTTTTGTATAAGATTTTATAAAACAGCAGAGAATCTCCAATCTATGAATAGGTAAACCGATGAATGGATCCTTGAATAATTGTGCAGCCCCACGCCAGACCCGATTGCGATCGCTCCCTGGATTTATTTTATCATCCTCTTGCCCTTGGACGGCTATTTTAAAACCCTGTTGACTCCCCTGAGAATCCTTCAATATCCTTCAGCTTCAATTTGCCGAACTGCCGTGAGTGCCGAATAACTCACCCCAGCAGTTCCTTCCCCGGGATGGGTGGAATCTCCCACTAACCACAGATGCGGAATCGGAGTCCGAGTGGCTAGTCCAAAGGGTCCGAACGTTGCCACACGCTGACCCACACCTCCGACAATCCCGCGATCGCGTCCAGTAAATCGGGCAAAGGTGCGCGGCGTCGCCGATTCTTGATAGACGATTGTCTCTGGATTCAGGGTAAAATACCCTCCCAACCGGGCAATTGCCTCGGTTTCATACTGTTGCTTTAACTGGGAATAATCCTCACAATTGGTCCAAATTTGCGTATCCGTAAAGGAGGACGCTGTAATCGTTGCCATACCCTCGGGCGATCGGCCATCTCCCACCCGACTCACGGACACAAATAAAGAATTATTCTCCCCAATTTCTCCCTTATAATCATACAAAAATTGTAAATGTGGCGGACAATTCTCGGGAATCGCTTCCTGTTTCACTCCCAAATAAACCACAAATGCCCCGGAGGCCGGAGGCAAATTCTCCACCCGACGCCGATACAACTGCTGAAATAAGTTTTCTGACCCTTTGGGCAACTCCACTAGGTTAACCAGATTTTGCACCGGCACATTAGCAACAATTAAATCCGGTTGTTCGGTCCAAATTTCCCCAGTTTTTTGATTGAGAATTGTCACGGTCGATGCGCCGGTTTCTGTAACCTGAATCTGTTTGACCGTATGGCGCATGAACAGTTCGCCCCCATGTTTTTCTAACCCTTCGACGAGGCGATCGCTCAATACCTGCATACTCCCTTTTAAATGGGATAACCCTTGGGGAGATTGGGACACCCCTAACGCCGTTGCGGCATATAATAACGCCGTTTCCTGGGCATTCACCTGGGAATATAATTTCAGTTGCAAATCCAAAAAGGTTTTCAGCCGCTTGTCTCGTTGTAATCCCAACCATCCCAAGGCATCCCCTACCGTCATTAACGTAAAGGGAACCGTCACCATCGTATCGGGACGGAGGGCTTTAATTAACTGCCAAACATCCCAGAGATTCCTCGGAGGTAACACCGGATCTCGGCCTTGAAACTGCCAGGAAGCGCGAAATAAAGTCGCCATTAGCTGCCAAAAAGTTTCGCTACCGGGAAACTGGCGCTGCCGTTCCAGTTGCCATTGTTCCGGGTCCCGCCAAATATTAATCGGGGTGGTTTCTCCAGGCAGAAACACCGCGCAGGCGGGGTCACAGTCTGTTGCTTCGGGTAGGTTAATTCCTAATTCTGAAAAAATCCGATGATGAATCCCCCCCGGTTCTAATCCGGCGACTTGTGTTGCCCCCACATCAAAGGTAAATCCCTGTCGTCGGAAGGTCGAAGCGCATCCCCCTGGAACGATCGCCAGGTCGAAAACCCGCACTGCATAGCCTCTTTTGGCTAACAATGCCCCGGCAGTTAACCCGCCAATTCCTGCCCCAATCACAATAACGCGCCGTTGGTTTTTACCCTGATGATGGCTTGACATTCGAGATACGCTTTACATTTTTTAATATTTTTTTAATTGTAAAGGATTTTTCACAATTTGGGAACGGTGGGCGAGGGGCAAAAATCGACGAGGTAAAAGATTCAGGTTGTGCTCCCGACTGTCTCCCCCATCTGAGATTGGAGAATTTTAACCCGAATTTAACCTGGGGCATTCTGTAATTTTAACAAAAATAGGGCAACGGTTAAGGGGCTGTCATGAGGGCAAATGGCTGTCACTCCTGAGTGTTAGATAGAGTTGGCATAGTAGATGATTCCCTGATAGGGTGAAGGCGATCGCGTTGCGAATTAGACTTGGATGGTTGTGCCGACTCGAAGCATTTCATCATCCGACTCGGACTCTACAATATCGAGTTCACAGGCGAGGTCACTGATTTCCAAAATGTATTGAACGGAAGTATTTAAGTTGCACAAACTTAAGCGTTTGCCAGTTTTGCGAACTAGGCGATCAACTGCCAATAAAGTGCTGACCCCACAATGACCTAATGACTTGACCCCGGCCAAATCAATGAAATAATGGTTATAGTTTTCCGCGACTAACGCTGCAATTTTTTGCTGAAGCATTGCGGAGACTTTTACATCTAAATTGCCCTGGGGTTTAACAATGACGTTCATGCTGGTTCTCCTCCAAAACAGTCCATTGAATGGTTACCCTGATTTGCGATTCATCTGATGCCCCTGATAAAATAGGCCAACGGGTGTTGGTTTTTACGGGATGAGGGAAAAATCCTATCCGTTCCTATTATATGGGGATGGGGGGGATTGAGGGGGAATTGGGGGATGGGGGAGAATGGGGGGATGGGGGAGAATTGGGGGATGGGGGAGATATAACGGGTTAACAATCCAATATATTTGGAGATGTAATAGAGAAAATGGCTAGATATTTGGGGCGATCGCCTAGGGGTGAAGCAGATTGACAAAGGAAAATCTGTGATTGTCTCCTCCCCATTAGATAAAGAATGATTAAGATAGAAGAAGAAATCTCAAATAAACGAGTATCTAATGACTTCAACGCTTGTTAAGTTTTCCTCTCTCCCTCGTCTGAACTGCCCCAAGATCCATCGACTCCCCAATGGATTAACGATTATCGCAGAACAGATGCCAGTGGAGGCGGTGAACCTGAGCATTTGGGCAAATGTTGGTTCGGCGGTGGAATCCGATGAGATCAACGGGATGGCCCACTTTTTGGAGCACATGGTTTTTAAAGGAACCCAACGCCTGGAAAGCGGGGAGTTTGAACGCCGCATTGAGGAACGGGGTGCTGTGACAAATGCTGCTACAAGTCAGGATTATACCCACTACTATATTACCTCCGCCCCCCAGGATTTTGCCGAACTCGCTCCTTTACAAATTGATGTGGTACTCAATCCGAGTATTCCCGAGGATGGGTTTGAACGGGAAAGACTGGTGGTTTTAGAAGAAATTCGGCGATCGGAGGATAATCCCCGGCGCAGGATTTATTCGCGGGCAATGGAAACCGCTTTTGAACGATTGCCTTACCGTCGTCCGGTTTTGGGTCCCACGGAGACGATCGCCGGACTGAAGGCACAGCAGATGCGGGATTTCCACGGAACTTGGTATCAACCGCGATCGCTCACTGCGGTTGCCGTGGGTAATTTACCTGTGGAACAATTAATCGAGATTGTCGCAGAGGGGTTTGAAAAAAATGGACGTCCCGCCTTCTCTCTCAATCCAAACTGGCAAGTCGCCACCGATGACGAACAACTCATCCCTGAATCGAGTCAAGTCATCGGCGCAACGGGAGAACCCGCATTTCAAAACATCGTCCGCCGGGAATTCATCGATGACAAGCTGCAACAGGCGAGACTGGTGATGATGTGGCGTGTTCCAGGATTAACGGAATTAAACAATACTTACGCCTTGGATGCTGTCGCCTCGATTCTGGGACGGGGACGGATGGGACGCTTAGTCCAGGATTTGCGAGAAGAAAAGGGGTTAGTTGCGGGCATTTCCGTCAGTAATAGTTCCTTTCATCATCAGGGGATTTTCACGATTTCTGCTCACTTGCCCTCAGAAAATCTGGAGAAAGTAGAAGCGGCAATCCAGGAACATCTTCGCACCTTTCATCGAGAGGTGGTGCGGCAATCGGAAATCGATCGCATTGTCACTCAGGTAGTAAATCGGTTTATCTTTAGTAACGAAACCCCCAGCGATCGGGCCAATCTCTATGGATATTATCACGCTCTACTCGGAGATTTAGAACCGGCATTCAACTATCCCACTCACTTACAGTCTCTCACTCCCGAAGACATCAAGCAAGCGGCATTAGACTATCTATCTGCGGATGCTTATGGGGTGGTGACGATTAAACCGGCGCTATAAGAAATAAGGCCCAAAGGTTAGGAAGACGCGAATTATCGCGTCTTTTGTATTTTATGGAGATTTGCGATCGCCAGACCCTTGGGCCAATCCGATGGGATATAATTGGGGGTGGTGAAACCCTAGAGAACGCTAGAGGGCGATCGCACCGTTTCTCTGTTCATCCGCTATGTCACCCTACCCCGGAAATTGAATATGGAAGCATCAAATTTAGCCCTCAAACAATTATGCAGATATTTGGCTGGTTATCAATGCGAATTGTCCGAAATCAATAACTCCTTAATGATTGGCACGATCCAGAATGGATTGCTTGAACTCGATTATTATGTAGATGTAGACGATGAATTCTATGCAGAAATCCTAGAACTCCTCGCCTTTCCTGACTTTGCCCCCTTTCTAGGAACCCTGCGCCTATCTGCCCCTGATGAAGGCATCAACGGAACGCGATCGTGGAAATTAGAACCTTTAACCCAAGGAGAAGGAACCTATCAAAACCTCAGACTTTTAGACATTCAAAGCACCCAATCCCACCACCACAATCGCACCATTCTAGGCGACTTCGCCGAAGATGGCATCACCGCCCGACTCCTGGATAAAATGCCCAATTTAGAACAACTCTCCATTCCCTCCGCCCCCAGTCCCGCCTTCTTTAACCGCCCCCCTCACCCCTTAAAACATCTCACCCTCCAAACCGGCTACGATACCCAAAATTTTATTTTAAACTTAGCCCAATCCACCTGCTTTAGTCAACTAAAAACCCTAGATTTCACCGACTATTCCGAAACCTATATCCAAAATTACCAACAACACAAAACCCCAATCCCCCATTATTTCCAACTCTTTAATTCCAACGCCCTCCCCCATTTAGAAAGCCTAACCGTAAGACATTCGCTTTTAAGCGAAAAAGACACAACAGAATTAAAGAAAACCAAATTAGGAAGCCAACTAGACCTCCTAAAACTTCTCCCCAGTTCGTAGTAACGACTTCAGTCGTTATCTTCTAATCCTCGGCGAAATCCCCTTCTGTGAAAATCCGTGAAATCAGTGGTTAAATGTATCCCACCCCATTTATTAGTTGGAATCCCCTAAAATCAATCTCACCTCTCTTGCTTTAACCACAGATTTCAATCGAGATGATAGAACATCCATCTCCTCACCTTAAAAACTGAGGTTAATAACCTGTAATATTTAAAATCTATTGACAAAATTTACTTTTTATGATATCAGCAACTTACCCTGCAAAGAGAAAATCCCAGCCCACTTCCCCGGAAAAAAGAGATATTTGCAGAATTCGACAATTATGATTGCCTTGTCGAGGCGTCCTTTCTATGATTAGGGAAATCCCGTGCAGTTAGTGTGAGGAAATAATCGTGAACCTGGAATATCCTGAAGATCTCAAATACCTTGATAGCCATGAGTATGTCCGCCTAGATGGGGAAATTGCTACCATAGGGATCAGTGCCTTTGCCCTGGATCAACTGGGGGACATCGTGTTTGTGGAACTGCCCGATATTAGTGAAGCCCTGGAAAAAGGCTCGACTTTTGGTACGATTGAGTCAGTTAAGGCAGTAGAAGACCTCTATGCCCCTATATCCGGGACGAT
The DNA here is from genome assembly GCA_025370845.1 of Laspinema palackyanum D2a. Classification (GTDB taxonomy): domain Bacteria; phylum Cyanobacteriota; class Cyanobacteriia; order Cyanobacteriales; family Laspinemataceae; genus Laspinema. Next base: position 49,131 of record JAMXFF010000035.1, read on the forward strand.
TGTAGAACGGAATAATGAAGTGATTGAAGCCCCAGAACTGATTGGAGACGACCCTTACGGTGAAGGTTGGTTGCTGAAGGTGCGTGTTAATGACCCGGATGAACTTGAGGAAGCGATGTCCGCGAATGAATATCGCGCCCAAGTTGAAGGAGAATAGCTTTGGGTTTGCACCACTGCTGTCTGAATTGCTAATATCAGCCCCCCATCCGGAACCGATATAAGAAATTTTCAGAGTCATGATGCTTCCGGTGATGTTGTAGGGGCGCACCACGGTGCGCCCTCCCTGTTAACCCCTCTCCCCAATTCCCCAACTCATGCTAAATTTCGAGACAACCGTGAACGACACAGATTTAGTCAGACAGTCTCCCCCTACTCCCGAATCTCAACCCGTCATGACGCCGGATGCCTTTGTCCACCGACACAATGGACCCTCCTCGGATGAAATTGAGCAAATGCTGCAAGAAGTCGGGTTTTCCAGTCTGGATTCCCTGATTGAGTCTACGATTCCCAGTCGGATTCGCCGCGATACCCCCCTGAATCTGCCGCAACCCCTCAGCGAAACCGCAGCATTAACCCAACTCAAACAAATCGCCTCCCAGAATCAACTATTCCGGTCCTTCATCGGCATGGGATACCATGACTGCATCACGCCGCCCGTGATTCAGCGGAATATTTTAGAAAATCCTGGGTGGTACACGGCATACACCCCTTACCAGGCAGAAATCGCCCAAGGACGATTGGAGGCCCTGCTTAATTTTCAAACCATGATTGTGGATTTGACGGGATTGGAAATTGCCAATGCGTCTCTGCTGGATGAGGCGACAGCAGCAGCGGAAGCGATGACCCTGAGTTATGGGTTTTGTAAAACCAAGGCAACTGCCTATTTTGTCAGTGAGGATTGTCATCCGCAAACCATTGAAGTCGTCCAAACTCGCGCTAGACCCCTAGGGATTGAGATAATTGTCGGCAATCCTAGACAATTCACGTTCGATCGCCCGGTGTTTGGGGTGTTGTTACAATATCCGGCAACGGATGGGGCGGTTTATGACTATCGGGAATTGGTGGAACAAGCGCATACTGCTGGCGCAGTTGTCACCGTTGCCGCAGATATTTTGAGTCTGGCATTACTCACCCCTCCCGGCGAATTTGGGGCGGATATTGCCGTGGGAAGTACCCAACGATTTGGAGTCCCCTTGGGCTATGGGGGACCACACGCCGCCTATTTTGCCACCCGGGATGAATATAAACGGCAGATTCCGGGACGAATTGTGGGAGTCTCTAAAGATGTGAATGGCGATCGCGCCTTACGCTTGGCCCTCCAAACTCGCGAACAGCATATCCGTCGAGAAAAAGCAACCAGCAATATTTGCACCGCCCAAGTCTTGTTAGCGGTGATTGCCTCCATGTATGCCGTGTATCACGGTCCCGGTGGCATTAAACGGATTGCCGAAACCGTCCATCATCTCACCGTAATTCTAGCTGCCGGATTAAACCGTCTGGGATACCATCTCGGTTCTGAACCCTTTTTTGATACATTGCGGGTGGAGTTGGGGACAAAATCCCAGTCACAACTTCTTGCAGCAGCAGCGAATCACCAGATTAATCTCCGAATTCTGGATGAAACCACCCTGGGAATTAGTTTAGATGAAACAACAACCCTGGAAGACTTACAGAATCTCTGGCAGATGTTCGCTAGTGGGGAACCATTGCCGTTTACGCTGGAACAATTGGCAACCGAGGTGAATAGCAGCTTTGACTCGACCTTTGCGCGAACAAGTAGCTATCTCACTCATCCGGTGTTTAATCGCTATCATTCGGAAACGGAACTGTTGCGCTACCTGCATCGCCTGGAATCCAAGGATTTATCTCTCACCACTTCGATGATTCCCTTGGGGTCTTGTACCATGAAGCTGAATGCAACAGCAGAAATGATTCCCATCACTTGGCCGGAATTTGGGAAGATTCACCCCTTTGCCCCAGTCGCCCAAACCCTAGGATATCAGATATTATTCCAGCAGTTGGAGGCAGGGTTGGCGGAAATTACCGGATTTGCCGGAATTTCTCTCCAACCGAATGCGGGTTCCCAGGGGGAATATGCGGGATTGTTGGTGATTCGGCAGTATCACGAACATCGCGGAGAATCTCATCGCAATGTCTGTTTGATTCCGACTTCTGCCCACGGAACAAATCCCGCAAGTGCGGTGATGTGTGGGATGAAGGTAGTTCCCGTTGCCTGTGATGAGAATGGCAATATTAATGTTGAGGACCTGAAGGCGAAGGCGCAGAAGCATTCTGAGAACTTGGCGGCGTTGATGGTGACTTATCCTTCAACTCATGGGGTATTTGAGGTGGGGATTAAGGACCTCTGCCAGGTTATCCATGATTGTGGCGGTCAGGTGTATATGGATGGGGCGAATATGAATGCCCAAGTGGGGTTATGTCGTCCCGGAGATTTTGGGGCGGATGTCTGTCACTTGAATTTACATAAAACCTTCTGTATTCCGCATGGGGGTGGTGGTCCGGGGATGGGTCCGATTGGGGTGATGCCCCATTTGGTGCCGTTTCTGCCCGGACATTCCGTGGTGAAGGTGGGCGGTAATGAGGCGATCGGGGCGGTTTCGGCGGCCCCTTGGGGAAGTGCGAGTATTCTGCCCATTTCCTGGATGTATATGGCGATGATGGGTTCGGCAGGATTGACCGCAGCGACACAGGTGGCGATTTTGAATGCGAATTATATTGCCAAGCGGTTAGACCCTTATTATCCGGTGTTGTATAAGGGAAAAACGGGGTTGGTGGCCCATGAGTGTATTTTGGATTTGCGATCGCTGAAAAAATCCGCCGGAATTGAGGTGGAGGATATTGCCAAACGGTTGATGGATTATGGATTCCATGCGCCTACGGTTTCTTGGCCCGTAGCGGGGACAATTATGGTGGAACCGACGGAAAGTGAGTCTAAGGAAGAGTTAGACCGCTTCTGTGAGGCGATGATTGCGATTCGCGAGGAGATTCGGGCGATCGAACTGGGAACGATGGATGGGGAGAATAATCCGTTGAAGAATGCGCCGCATACGGCAATGGTGGCGATCGCCTCGGAGTGGAATCGTCCTTATAGTCGGGAACAGGCGGTATTTCCGGCCCCTTGGACGCGAGAACACAAGTTTTGGCCCTCGGTGGGACGGATTGATAATGCTTATGGCGATCGCAATTTAGTCTGTGCTTGTTTACCAATGGAGTCCTATTCCCAGGAGTAATTTCAGGGAATGGGAAATTGAGGGAGAGGATGGGTGCGATCGCATCCTTTTTTTCTGAGTAATTTTCTCTGATGAGGATTAAAACTATCTGGAAAAAGCCGGGATTTTTTACCTAGAATTTTCTCTAATGGAGATTTAAACCCGGGTCAATTGGAGTGATTTTCAAGATGGGTGTTGAGAGGGAGGAAGTGGCGATCGCCTCGGGTTACCGATATCGAATAGGGGCAAAAATCGAGCAGTTACAACTGGACCCACAACCAGTGCTACAGAATGCGCTTATTTCTCTCAACCGTGAGACGGGGCCATTTTGGCAGTCGGCAATCGATGAAACCCTTTCTCCCTCTGAACTAAAACAGAAACCTTCCACATTTTTTCCCGGTACCCGGAAAATAGGGAACCCATCCCCCAAGGGAGACGTCTCAATTTCGGAAGTGACTAAAAATCCGATTTAAGCCATCCCTCTAGTTATTGCACTTATTAAATGTACTTATTTCAAGTTAAAATCGAATCCCTGACTCCCTAGATGATTGATTTCTGCCCTAATCTGGAAAAAATCGCTTTTCACAAACTTGTAACTGTATTAGAGGGACTTAAGTGAACTTCACTTAGAAAGTATTTAAAGGAGTAAATGAGGAGGTGGTGGACAAGAATTAGAAAGGAAAAACCCGGCCAATTTTCTCTCCTTACCCAACTTTATAGGCAGATTTTTTAAAGAATTACCCCATGATATCTCTTTTAAAATTTTAGTTCCCAATTTTATTTAATTTTTTTCTGTCATAATTCTCTTAAAAAATATTTAACAATAACCGAAATTTATTCAAATTGCTAAACCCCTTAATTAAAGGCAATTTTCGGGATAAGAGATTAATTTCTGCAGACCCTTGGCAAAATTTTTCACCGCCCCTCTCTCTTAAAGCAGGAGAATCGGTGGGAACTTATTCCCTAGGATGCAAGGGGTCTAAATTCTTATGGATTATTAACCTTTAAGTGAAATCAATATTTCCCCTAATTATAACCTGGAACTCTCTGCTAGAGACAGTCTCAGGCGAATAAGGAGGGGAGATATCACGTTTTATTATTCAAATAATGTACTGAAATTTTCAGCGATTTACTTAATGTTCATGGCTGGATTAAACTTACAACAAAAAAATAAAAATCCGCAAAAATACGGAAGCCAACTGATTCTCATATTGGGTAAGGTAAAACGTAGGTTCTCCAAGTCCCTAAAGGTTCCGGGATTTAAGTTTAATCCGATGGCGCTTGCCCAGAAAATAAATTTAAACCCTCGGAAACATTCCCGGAACAATCAAGTCTAACCACTTAACCGGAACATCCGGGATTTGGCAAATGTCAAGGAAGGGAACAAGAAAAATCAAAATCTGGTCTTTCCTTGATGTACCGCTTTATAAGCAGATAAGTCAAGATACAACCCGGGGTGTTTAAACGTGGACATCACTATTAAATTAGGAAATTCCCAAGTTCAAATTAAGGATGATGCTCAAGATGTCCTCAGACAATCTAAGCGAACGAATAAACATTCTAAATCAGGGAATCCCTACCTCTTATAGGGAGCATCTATAGCGAAATCAGTCCCGGAAACGGGAAACCGGGCTTTCCGTTTCCACCGACGCAGTTCCTTGACTCTTATTGACTCTCAAACACTGGAGATCTTTTATGTGGACCCAACAAGAATTAATCGACCAAGTAAACGGCACCACCACTAACGCAGAAGCCGCAGCAACCACTGATGGGACCGTCGTGGTAACCGTTACTGAAACACCCAAGGACGAAGCAGCCGCAACGGAACCAACTGTGGCCACAACGGATGGGACTCCTAAAGAACCTGTAACGGAAGAAACCACAGCACAGAAGACAGCCGACGGAACAACCTCACCAGATGGGACCGTTACGACTACTGTTGTGGAAGAGGGTGACCCAGCCGAAGTCACGGTCACGGATGAGGACATGATGACCACAACTGCTGTTGTGGAAGATGCCACCCCAGCCGATGCCACCACAGAATCTGGCACCTTGCCCGAAGGTGACCCGATCGCAACCACTGCCATTCCCGCAGAAGGGACCGAAGGTGAAGCCACCCCAGAAGATGGCACCGACACCGCAGGGGAAGAGATGGTGGAAACCACTGCCATGACGGAAGAAGAAATGGCAGAAGCCGAAGCCGTCCAAGAAATAGAAGAGTCCGGCATATTTGATGAAGTCCACTATCTGGCCACCAATAGCGACGTATTAGAAGCCGTCCAGCGCGGAGAAACCACTGCGATTCGCCACTTCGCCCAACATGGGATGAAAGAACTCCGCAGTTTCAACGCCTTTATCGACATCAAAGGCTACGTTGCAAATAACACAGACGTTGAAGAAGCCGTCGAAAAAGGCGAGTTCACTGCGTTCAGTCACTTTAAGCGCCACGGCCAGTTTGAGAAACGGTTCGCCCATGCCTTGTTCAAAGCGGAAGAATACGAAGCCTTCCATCCAGACGTTCAGCAAGCCGTTGCCGAGGGTAAAATCACCTCTTGGGGTCACTTCCTACAGTTTGGCTGGAAAGAAAACCGCCAGTTTAGCTCATTCTTCAATTCTGCATATTATCTTCAGGCAAATGAAGATGTTGCAGAAGCTGTAGCCGCAGGTCAAACTACAGCGATCAAACATCTGTTTCAATTTGGCCTGAAAGAGATGCGTAAGATCCACCCCTTGATCGACCTCAAAGTGGTTGCCGAAGCCAACAGCGAGAATATTAAGAGCTTTTTCAACGTGGGTGAACTCTCCTCCGTCAGCGGATTCGAGCTCATCTCTTACGCCATCAATGTTGCTTTCAAGCAAGGATTCAAAACCTCTGAATCCTTCAGTTTCAGCAGCCTGGAATCTCTCTTTGGTTCCCAGTTGACGAGCATTTTCAAGGTGGGCAGCTTCTCAGAAATCAGCATCGAGCAACTGTTCGCCTTCTTCGGTAGCGCTGAAGGCCAGGAACTCTTAGGTAGTGCTGGTGGCGATGACCTCAGTGATGGCAGCGGCAGCAACCTCAGTGGCAGCGGTGGCCTCAGCGGTGGTAGCGAAGACCTGGATGGAGAGGATGAGGGAGATGACGCCCAAGAGGGATCCGGTCCCAAAATCGTCTTTAATATCATCGGTGCCGGTCCGGGTATTCCCAGCACTAATAACAGCAGCGGCGAAACCCCTGATGACCCCACAGGCGAAACTCCAGAAGACCCAACCAGTCCAGCACCAGCACCAGCTCCGACTGCGTTATTCAACGTTCAATACATTGTCAAGAACAACCTAGAGGCACTCCGCGCACAGTTTGCCAGCTTTGATTTCAACAATTTGACGGCAGAACAGGCCGCACAAATCCAACAATACGCGGCGGAAGAAGGATTGAATCCTTCCCCCTTCGTCAACTTGAGCTACTTCCAGTCTGCGGTCAAGACCCAAGTTGAGACCAAACTCCTAGAGCAAGGGATGACCACAGAGCAAATCTCCAGCCTGAGCTTACAAGAGTTGCTGGAAAAATCCCTGGAACTCGGATTTAGCCCATCTCCCTTAATCGATTTGTCTTTCTTCAAATCGTCCAACAGCGTTGAACTGACGAAACTGTCGGCTAAACTCGGAGTAGATATCTCCAGCTTCACCAACAAGGAACTGTTTGAGTTCATCGTGCAAGAAGGTATCGAAGCCGGTTTAAATCCGTCTCCGTTCTTTAGTGTTGGCTACATCAAGAAACTTTACATCGAAAGCATTCGCGAGTTTTACAGCCGCGAGAGTATCTCGGAACTGGAAACCCCTGAAGTTTTGGATCATGTCTTCAGCAGCGGTAACTTCGTCCTAGATCTCAACTACTATCGCGCCACCTATACCGTAGAACTCGATGCCTACGCCAAAGAATTGTTAGGTGACGAGGCGGCAACCGGGGAAGACCTCAGCGACGATCAGGTAAAAGCTTATGCCTTTGGCGAAGGGAAGGATGCCGGTTTACAGACTTCTGCGTTCGATATCGAAGGCTTCAGCGTAGAATTTGAGGCACAACTGAAGACGTTCTACAGTGTAGAGTCAGTTGAAACCCTCAGCGAGCATCAAATTTACAGCTTCATGGTCACCGAGGCGATCGCCCAAGGACTCAATGTTAGCGAATTTATTGATGTCTCCTACTATCAAAGCACCTTCGAGGCGGCCCTCGTTGCCACCTTTGAACTCACCGCGATTACTGAAATCACCGCAGAACAAGTGGTCAGTTTCATGTTCGGTGATGCTGCTCCCTTCGTAGATTCGGACTACTTTAAACTGAAATACGGTGAACAAATCACCGCTGACGGCACCGCCGTTAAAGACCTCAGTGGCAAAGAACTCCAGTTCTACATCTTCAGCGAAGGTTGGGAAGCCGGATACACCAGTCTGTCTGCCTTCAACCTAGAAGCGATTACCGCTGACGCCACGATTTCCAGCCAACTCCTGGCCTTCTACGGTGCTGCCTCCATCGAAGAAGTTACTTCCTCCCAAATTGTCAGCTACATGACTGAGGGAGCCTGGAAAATGGGCATCGACCTATCTGCGTTCGTTGCGGCAGAAGATATCGAACTTTATCGTGACCAAAATGCTGCGCTGCTGGCGGAATACTACGGCATTGAACTCACGGCAGTGGAAACCCTTAACAGCGAACTGGTCCTCGACTTCCAGTTTGGCGGTGCCACTGAGGTTGCTGACATCGAGTACATCCGCGCTACCTTGGGTGAAGAGATCCTCACAGCGGTGAATACCGCCGGTGGTACCCTGACCGAAGTCAGCCAACTGACCAAACTGCAAATCGTTGAGTACCTGTATGCACAGGAAAGCTTAGAAACGGTCAAACTGTCTGCCTTTGATGTGGCCGGATATGTAGAAGCCAATGGTGAGGCGATCGCCTCCGCCTTGGGTATCGAAGTTGATGCTCTCAGCGAGATTGACAGCAAGCAAATCGAGAAGTTCATGCTCAAAGAAGGCGTGGCCCTCGGTCTGAGCTTAGAAGGATTCGTGGAAACGACATACATCCAAGAGGCTTATGGCCTTGCGATCGCCGAATCCCTCAACATCACCCTAGAGGAAGTTGGCACTCTCGACAGTGCAGCAGTTCTCAACTGGGTCAGCAGCGAATTCTCCAGCCTGGATGTGAACTTCCTCGCTTACCAGTTCGAGCAACTGACTGAAGTTCAACAAACCGAACTGTTAACAGGATTAGAAATCACAGTCACCGAAGGCGCATCCTTGAGCGTCGAACAAGTCCTTCAGATTGCCTACAGCGAAGAATTCAAGGCCGTCTTAGCGGTTGAAGAACTCAAACTGAGTGCGATCGATATTAACGCCTATGTGACCGCCAATAGCGAGGCATTAACAGCCTTCTACGGCGGTGAAAGCAGCCCGATCCAAGTCAAGAGCGGTTCCTTCAAGCTCGGTAAGAGCGGCTCCTTTGGCTCATCAAAATCCATGAGTGGTTCCGCTAAGTTCAAGAGCGGTTCAATGAAGCTCAAGACGGGTTCTCTGAAACTCAGTGGAGCGCTCGACGAGGGGGGTGAGTTCGATGTGAACTCCCTGACCGATAAGCAAATCATCAAGTTTGCTCTCACGGAAGGCTTGAAACAAGGAATCGACCTCACCCAGTATGTGGATGTTGATTACCTCAAGCAAGAGTTCACCGTTGACCTGGCGCGTCACTACAATATTGAAGTGAGTACCGTGGTTGACCTCAAGCAAGAGCTGGTTCTGGACTACCTCTATGGCGGTCTCTCTAGTGAGATTGACTTCGAGTTCGTTGGTACTCAGTATGCAGCGGAAATCGCAGGCCAGTTTGGAGTCACCGCTGACCAAATCACCGATGCTCAAATCCTGGAATTTGCTTACACCCAGGTTGCTTCCGGCGCAGACTTCTCCTTCACCCCGGTTGATGTGGAAGGATTTGTGGCGGAATATGGGACTCAACTCCTGGAAATCGCTGGTGCTTCCTCTACCTCTGGCGTCTTCAGCAAGTCGGATATCGTCTCCTTCATGTTCAACCAAGCGTCTGAACTGGGAATTGATATCACCCAATTTGTCGAAATGGATTACTATACCGAGAACTTCTCGGATAAAATCCTGGCGAACTACAGCCTCGAAAATGTCTTCAACATCAGTGGTCAGCAAGTTTACGACTTCATGACGACTCAAGGGATTGGTGAAGGGTTAAACACCTCTGCTGTGATTGACTTAGAGTGGTATAAGACAGAATATGCCACAGTGCTGGAAGAAAACAAAGCACAAATCGACGTCGATGCCAACGGCGAAATCTCTAACGAAGAACTCTTTGACTATGTAACGGGTGCCGGGTTAGAAAACGGTCAAGATCCATCGGAGTTGGTTGACTTCGAGTCCTATCTGGCAGAAGGATCGGCCTCAGCGCAAGCCCTGCTGGCCTGGGCAGGTTCGACCTCCATCGAACAAGTCAGCTACTCACAAACCCTAGAGTATATGTTCACTGCCGGATTAGAAGCCGGGTTCGCGCCCTCTGCTGGTCTGGATGTGAATGCACTGAAAACTCAAAATGCTGAAGCCCTGACTCAGTTCTACAAAGCCAGCTCCATTACCGAAGTGACGAACGTCCAAGCGTTCAACTACGTCTACGGTTCCGGTTTCCAACAACCCGAAGAAACCACCGTGGTGTAATGTGACTCACAAAGAGGGCGGAGGCGAGATCGCCTCCGCCCCCCAAAGGAGAACTGGGGCTAATCTAAGCGACTCCAGCCCCGGTTGACAACTATAGGCCACCCACTCGCTAAACATGGCTAGGTGGGTGGCTATTTTTATGGCGGTACAAGTACAATATCGGATACTAATAAAGAGCAACAACTTATGGCTTGGCAACCCGGAGAACAATTACTCAACGGTAAGTACACCATCGAATCCGAACTCGGCCAAGGCGGGTTTGGAATTACCTATCTCGCTCGGGACGATCGCGATCGCCCCTTTGCAATTAAAACCTTGGGGCGAAAAGCTCGCTTTACTCAGGAACTCGTTAAATATAAAGAAGAATTTCTCAAGGAAGCAGACTGTTTGTCTCGCTGCATTCATCCCAGTATTGTGCGACTTGAAGAGGTGATTGATACGGACTCCCTCTGCTGTATGGTGCTTGAATACATTGATGGCACGCCCCTCGCCCGCTTGGTCAAACAAAAAGGCCGGTTATCTGAACGGGAAGCCTTGTTTTATACCTATCAAATCGCGGATGCTCTGCGCCTGGTTCATCAACAAGGCTTCTTACACCGAGATGTTAAGCCGATGAATATTGTCTTACGTCAAGAACGGTCCGATGCGGTGTTGATTGATTTTGGATTAGCCCGGGAGTTTTCCCAGGATGGGGTAGATATTCATCCCAAACAAGGGTCTCGGGGATTTGCCCCCCTTGAACAGTACGATATGCGAGCAGTGCGGGGGGCTTATACCGATGTATATGGATTAGCGGCTACTTTATATTCCCTATTAACGGCTAAAGTCCCCCCATCGGCCAGTTCTCGCGATCGCAGTTGGGTGAAAACCCAAACCGACCCCTTACTTCCCCCCAAAACCCTCAATCAGTCGGTGAGCGATCGCGTTAATGCAGCAATCCTCAAGGGGTTGGCATTAGTCCCCGAAAATCGGCCCCAGTCCATTGATGCTTGGTTAGAATTGCTCCAAGAGCCATCGGATTCCTCCCCCCAACCCACGGAGATGACACCGGCCATCCCGGAAATCGTCAGTTCCATCTCCGCCGTCGGCATGGACTATACCACCCTAGAGACTCTATTAGCGGCGGGTCAATGGCAGGAAGCCGATCGCGAAACCGATGCACTGATGCTGCGAGTTGCAGGTCGAGAAGCAGAAGGCCGACTCAACATAGAAGATGTTAAACATTTTCCCTGCCGAGACCTCCGCACCCTCGATCGCCTCTGGACCGAATACAGCAATGGACATTTCGGTTTGAGCATCCAAAGACAGATGTGGAGCAAAAGCGCAGAAGACTACGAACAATTGAGCGATCGCCTCGGATGGCGACGAGATCAGGAATGGGTCTCTTATGCCGACCTGACCTTTGATATCACCGCACCCGTCGGACATCTCCCGAGTTGGGGACGGCGCGGTCGGTTATGGTCATTTTTAGCCACCCGACTGAAAAAATGTAGCCTATAAGGGAAAATATCACCACAGGGTGCATCCTTCCCATCTCCCCTAATCCCTAGCAAATTGATCCCCGTAATTTCCACCGGGCGATCGCCGAGTCTCAGATTGGGTATTCAACCCTGAGTCATCTCCATTCCCCCCTACTCCAAAAGGTCAACCCAGATCATGCCCAGGTTAGGTACAATTTTCTACAAAGCCCTTCTGGGCTATCCCAATCTTGCACGGCAGTAGCTTCCTCTGCTTTCTCAAAAACCATGAACCCCGAGCCAACCCCTAACTCGTCCAACCCCAACCCTAGAGACAACTCCTCTTCAGTTAACCCTTCACAGAGAGGAAACAACCCGGGTACTCCAGAACGACCCCAGGGATCGATGGCGAATGCCACCCCTGAACTCCAGGCGAGCTCCAGTCATAACGGTGTCACCACAGAAGCGCTAAGTCCATCGGACGCATTAGCTGAGTTGAATGAATACCAACAGAACCTGGGGAGGCAACAGCTTTCGATGATCAGCTTACCCCCCCTGGAGGACAACCCCAGATCTAGCCCTGGGGGAGTTCTAGTTTTAATCGCGATCGCCATCATGGTCTTTGGTTTGGCGATCGATAATATCTTACTCGGGTTCGCGGGTGCCGTCGCCACCTTTGCAATTTCCCTGCGAATCATCTGGCCCAACTGGAGTCGGATTTGGATCCAGTTAGTCCCTAACCCTTGGCGGGCCGTGGTGATTGCTTTTGTGGGATTGCTGACGGGGATCATCGGTCTGCTGATGCTCAGTGGCTCCAATCAGGAACCGGGAAGCCGGAATATCCAGATTAACTGGGAGGCGATCGGGGCGGTTGGGGAAATCGTCGGTGCGTTGGGTCAAATCTTGATTGCCATTATCGCCGTCTATGTGGCATGGCGACAGTATGTGATTTCCAAAGAACTGACCATTCAACAAAACCGAATTACCCAACAGCAAACCATTGATACCTTCTTTCAAGGAGTATCTGACTTAGCCTTAAATGCAGAAGGATTACTAGAAGACTGGCCTCAAGAACGGGCGATCGCCGAAGGAAGGACTGCCGCGATTCTCGCTAGTGTCGATAGTGAAGGGAAAGCCAAAATTATCCGATTTCTCTCCCAGTCTAGGCTCTTGACCCCTTTAATGCGCGATCGCCATCTCGGTCGTCCCATCCTCGATGGGGACGGAGGCTATGCAGAGGACCGGGTTGATGGGGTTCGCGTCATCGCCCTCGGCGTCATGTTAGCCGGTTCCGACCTCTCCGGCACCGATCTGCGTTGGACCGAATTAACCGAAGCCAATCTCGTTCGCGCCGATCTCCAGAACTGCGATTTGGTCAAAGCCAATCTCTCCCGGGCTATTTTGTACGAAGCCAACCTTTCCGGTTCCGACATCAACGGGACCCGCTTCTTCTACGGACCTGTAGAAACCGCTTCCCCCCGCAGTCGGACCAAACGGCCTAATTATCAAACCGGCGAACATACCGGCACAGTCGTCGAGAATGCCAATTTCTCTAAAGTTGAGCGGATGTCTGATAGTCAACGCTACTATATCTGTGCCTGGGGCGGTTCCAAAACCCGACAAACGGTGCCGGGGGGGTGCGAAGGCATTCCGAATCTCTTAGGTCGATAACGGGGCAGCCCTCATCCCCCAACCCCTTCTCCCAAGATGGGAGAAGGGGAGCCGGATTCAAAGATTCAAAAATAATCCGAGGGCAAAATTCCCCGTTTTTTCCGAGCTTGCATCGCTTTTTCTAATAAGTCTAATAGTCCTGGTGCTTCTTCCTGTAAGGTTAACAGCAGCCGTTCTCCAATATCTTCATCCCCCGGGTCTTTCCCGGTTTCCATGACGGTTTTCAGCCGAGGCATGGCAATATCATCGACAATTTGAATTAATCCACTCAAACACCGATTAAATTGTCTCTCGGTCAACAGTGAATCTTCTAAGGGAAATTCAATAATGGCTCGGATTTCTCCATCGGTTGGATCATATTCCCATTGGAGCATTTTCGTTTCCCAGGAGATGCATAACATGGTTTGGAGAATCGACTCTTTGTAAGGATGTTGGCTGATTCCAGATAATACTTTCGGGGCAAATAATTTGAAAAATTCTCCATCTTCATCGAGTTGAATCACGATGGGGAAACTTTCTAGGTTTTCTGCTTGGACGCCAGTGATAATGCGATGATGTTCTGGATCAACCTCATATTGCCAAGCCCGTTTGTCAAGATAATCGGCGATTTGTTGGAGACTCGCGCCCATATTAATAACTCCCTTTGATTGCAGATTGGAACGGTGATGTTTCTATAGGATCTATTCTATTGGCATTAAAAAAGACAAACCCGAGAGTGCTTCTTTTATCGTAGCCGGAACTGTCGGAGCATGAGCAGGCGATCGCTGGCGGGCCCCGGGTGGCGGTTACTACTTCCTCAAAGAGAGGGTCAAACAGAAGGTTCCGACTCCTCCTCCAAGGCGATCGTCCTTCCGGTTTCCGAGGCCAGACGAGCAGCATCTGCAACTTTAAGGGTATAGAGACTGGCCCTCGTGTCAATATATAAGGGGGTTCCCTGGGTTAAATGCTCCAGGACCATCTGGGTATCTTTGGCAAATAGCCCCCGTCGGCTCCCGATTTCCAGGGGGGTAATTTCACGCTCCCGCACCAGTTGACCCTGATCTCCCTCAAATATCAAGGTTCCCTGACTTCCATGCACTTCTAATTTTCGTTCGCTGGCGCAAAAGATTTCTCCTTTGCCATAGAGGACGGAAGCGATCGCGCCGTTGGTAAACCTTAACTGAGCGCTACATAAACAAGCCCGAAAATACTCCGGTTCCGTTGGGACGTCCCAAAATCGGCTTTGACAGCTCACTGTGGCGACTTTGCCCAAGACATCCGTCAGGCGATGCAAACGAGAGAGGGCCGCAGTCAAAGGAAAGCCCAATAATTCTCGGTGATAGCTCCACTTGCGCCCGACAAACCTTTGGGGGTTGAGGGTACTGTAGCGGGCATAGGCAACATCCCCCAGTTCGGACCAGGACTGTTTTAGGGCCTGATGAACTCCCCCCAACAGTTCAATATGTTCCACATGAAGTAGGCGTTGCCTTGCTGTTGCTAAGGCGAGCAGGTCCTCGGCTTCTGCGGGGTCCAGACAGAGGGGATATTCAACGACGACATGGCAATCGGCTAACAGGGCCGCCCGAATGATGGCACCGCGATCGCGATTGATATTGCAAATCATCACCAGATCCAGGTCCCCCCTGGCGATTAAGTCTTGCCAGGAGTTCATGGCAGTGGTCCGATGGATTTGGGCAAATTCCTCGGTTTTTTCGGGAGTATGTCCCGCCACGGCCACTAAGCGCGATCGCTCATCCTCTTGGAGGGTTTGCCCTCGGAGTTTGGCCACAAAACCCGTACCCACCAGACCCACCCGAATCGGAAGTTGGGTGCTTGGGACCAAGGAGGGCGATCGGTTCTTACTGGGACTAGAGGATGTCGTCACGGTCTGAGTTTGCTTTCTTCAATAGAATCGATACTACTCTAACTTCTGCCCGGTGCATACCTGAGCTAACTTTGGGGTGGGTCCTTCTTTAGGTATAAGTAATCAGGATTAAATTAGAAATTTTTATAATAAATTTTGTTGGTATAAAGGGGGCACAGGGTGTTGCAACCTTGGATTTTTCCCCTAATATCAGAGAAAGGCTGATCCTACCCGCAGACTGGCGCGTTAATCAAGGCGTGACCTCTGCATTAGCAAAACTTATAAGCCTGTCGATTATCTGGAGAAGATCACTAAATGGCAACTTACAAAGTCACCTTAATCAACGAAGCCGAAGGTCTCAATCAAACCATTGAAGTGGAGGATGATACCTACATTCTCGATGCGGCGGAAGAACAAGGTCTTGACCTGCCCTATTCCTGCCGTGCTGGTGCTTGCTCTACCTGTGCAGGCAAAATTACCGCCGGTACCGTTGACCAGTCTGACCAGTCTTTCTTAGATGATGAGCAAATCGAAGCGGGTTATGTCTTAACCTGTGTAGCTTACCCGAGCTCTGACTGTACGATTCTGACTCATCAAGAGGAAGAACTCTACTAAGAGAACTCCCCCCCCTTAAAATTTTCCCATTTTAAAGAAGTAGGGGCGCACAACAAACGGTGCGCCCCTATTGTTGTTTTGAGGCAAGATCCGGCGGGGGATAAATCAAGCGCCTAACAGCTCAAGTCGTCTAAAGACGACTGAAAGTCTTACCCGATGCTGTTTTTAGTCGGTTTCAACCGACTTTAGCTATTAGGCGCTTGATTTATCCCCCGCCGGTCTTTAGCTATTAGGCGGGGGTTTAAAGGATTGGCGGCCGGTCGGGCGCTTTCAACCTCTGTCTGGTGTTGCTAAGGGATCGCGCCAAAAAATAATCTCCTCAGAAATGGGTTGAATTTCGGTCCCAGGATAGTAGAACTGGAGAATGCGATCGCTGGTCCATCCTAATTTCGCGAGTCGATGGGAACCACTTTGGCTCAATCCCACCCCATGTCCAAATCCACCTCCAACAAAGACATACCCCTTAAAGCTTTTATCATCTCCATACATCCGTTCTAGGTAAAAGAATGTACTTAACGGAGCCCAGAATGCTCGGAGGATTTCATCTTTCACCAGTTTGATGGATCCTTGGTCTGTGGTGACGTTGACGGCGATCGCTCGACCGGCATTGCTTCTTTCCACCACTTCTACTGCCTGAATGGTCTGGAAATTGGCCTGGGGATGCTGCTTCTCTTGCAGATAACTCTTCAGATCTTTGTTCATTTGCGCCAAGCTGCTGACTTCGCGCCACCGAAAGACATCCCACCCTTCTTCATTAAACCCTTTGTCCAGGGTAATAAACCTCCGAAAGTTCTGCTCGTTGGCTAAACTGTAGCGGGATAAGTCCCAGACGTTGCCTACGGAGTCAAGGACGGCGGTCAAATACGGGCGATCGGCTCCATCCCACATATCCTGGAAAGGGGCGGTGATCCCCCCGGTGGTAGAGGAATAGAGGGCGTCGATTAGTTCATTGTTATAAGTGAGGACTTTCCCGGCAGTGGCGGCGATCGCGCGATCGGACCGGTCCCAGGTCTCTCCAACTCCTTTATAAACCTGGCACTCGGTATTGGCACAGAGCTCGTAATTATCGATCGCAAATCGTCGCAGGTTCCGCAGAACATAGGTCCGAGCAATAATCGCCTGCGCTTCTACTGCGGGATAAGGCGCTTCTGCTCCAATTTCATGGGGGACGACTCCCCGTAAATACTCTTCGATGGGGACCTCATTAACTAAGGTAAAGCTGCCGTAGGCATTGGGTTGAATTCGCAAATTCCCAGGATACAGGGTGGGGTTGCGGTCCTCTTTTTCTCGGCTAACTTGAATCCGATTGGTCCCAGCCCAAATCTCTAGGCGATCGCGATTATAGCGGAACCCTTCAAATACCCAACTCGGTTGGGGTTTGTTCTGGACAATCTCTGTATCCAAAAAGGCCGTTTCATATCCCTCCGCTTGCAGATTTTGCAGCAAGAACCGTCGCAATAACGGGGTCCCATACACCTCACGCTTCGCCCAAACTTGCCAGCGTCCCGGATGGGCAATTTCCACCTCAATCCCCTTGTTTCGCCATTCCTCGGCATTCTGTTCCGCATTCTCGAAACTGCGATGGGTACTCAATACCAGCCGTTCTTCCAGCATCGGTTCGGCGAGGGGTTTCATGATGATTTCTAGCTGGAGTTCATTCACTTCCTGGGTTTGAGGTGTCCCATCACCCCCCTCAAACCGGACATAGAGGCGATCGCCTTCTACAGCTTTCAGAATCAGTTTATCCCCCGGTTTGCTGCCAAACCGCTGCACCACTCCTATCTGTAGTTCTCGATTCTGAACTTGATTTGCTTGAACTACTTCTGCCGGAACACTCCAAAAGCACAAAACCGTGAACACCACCCCAGATATCCGCCCCAACCATTGGCCCCCCATCCGCTTGGCGGGGGGAGTGACAGCAGTCGGTTTCGGTTCCACAATCTGACCTATAGCTTGGCGATCGCTGACAATTTGGGAATGGACCCCCGGATTCTGTTCTTGATATGCTGTTGATTTCACCGTTCGATACCCGTTTGTTTGGTTTAAATATCCGTTCTAAACGCTCGACAATGGCCTAATTTTCCTCCCACTGCAAGAATTTCACTCCCTTAACCTCGAAGTGGGCGATCGGCTTCTTGGGCAATCATTAATTTTATCCCCTCCTATTCTGGTCAAAATCCCCCCTAACTTTCAACCTATTCTCCACCCAATCCCCCCAATCCCCCCAATCTCCCCAATCTCCTTGTTGCAACTCATACTCATTCCGACTATGATATAAGAAAGCCACCAAAAACCCAGAAATCACAACTATGAGAGTCGAAGAAATCCCGATCGCCAAGATTCGGCGTCCCTTACCGCGCCAGAATGACTTACAAAAAGTAGAGACGCTGATGGCGTCCATCCAAGAAATCGGATTATTAGAACCAATTGACGTGCTAGAAGTAGAAGGGGAATATTATGGCTTTTCGGGTTGTCATCGCTATGAGGCTTGTCAACGCCTAGGCCATAAAACCATTCGCTGTAACGTGCGTCGTGCTCCGCGATCGGTGCTAAAAATGCACCTAGCCTGAGTCGATGCTGCCGATAGAGCCGGTACAGTATTCAAGCAATGGGACGATTACCGGGTTTTTGGACCTTTCTTGGTTCCCAAGCCAGCAGTAGGTTGTCAAGAAACCCGCTTTCTCACCCATACTGTACCGATGCTCTAGTCATCCCGTTAACAATATACTCGTTCTAAAGGAGACCGAATCATGGGAAAAGATAAAAACAAAGATAAAGACAAAGACAAAGACAAAGACAAAGACACAATCTCAACCATCAATACTGGCATTAATGCAGAAGACCGGCAAGCGATCGCTGATGGATTATCGCGACTCCTGGCCGATACTTACACCCTCTACTTAAAAACCCATAATTTCCATTGGAACGTCACCGGACCCATGTTCCAGACCTTGCACTTGATGTTTGAGACACAATACACCGAATTGGCCTTAGCTGTGGATATGATCGCCGAGCGGATTCGGGCCTTGGGATATCCAGCACCCGCGACTTACAGCGAGTTTAGTCAATTAAGCTCCATTGAAGAAACCCTCGGCGTTCCGAAAGCCAAAGAAATGATTCAGTTGTTAGTGGAAGGACAAGAAGCGGTGGTGCGGACTGCTCGTTCTGTTTTCCCCACCGTTGATGCAGCCAACGATGAACCCACCGCTGATTTATTAACCCAACGGATGCACATTCATGAAAAAACCGCTTGGATGTTAAGAAGTCTGCTCGAAGAATAAAGCATCGGTTAAATCTGGCTAACCCGAACTCAGAAAGTGAGTTTTTAGGTGAGTGATACCGAACGGAAGATAACGACTGAAGTCGTTACTACAAACGGGGAAAATCCATTGTTCGTAGTAACGACTTTAGTCGTTTCTTTTCCGAAGAAACGGGGGATAACGACTGAAGTCGTTACTACAAACGGGGGAAATCCATTGTTCGTAG
>JAMXFF010000035.1:68234-78064 GCA_025370845.1 Laspinema palackyanum D2a
GTTCGTAGTAACGACTTCAGTCGTTTCTTTTCCGAAGAAACGGGGGATAACGACTGAAGTCGTTACTACAAACGGGGAAAATCCATTGTTCGTAGTAACGACTTCAGTCGTTTCTTCGCTGTTTATAATATGATATCCAAGATTACATTAGATTGAGCAACTCCAACTCATGAGTGATACTCCAGACGCCAGCCAACAATTACAAGCATTAATGCAACAGGTAGGAATCTCCAGTTTTCGATCGCTCGCTCGTCAAGCGGGAGTGTCTCACTGGCAGGTGAGGCAACTGCGCCAGGGAAAGGCGTTGCAGATGCGTGTCGAACCTTTGCTGATGTTGGCGAATGTCCTCCAAGTCACCCTATCGGAGTTATTAGTGAGATGTGCTGGAGTTGAAGCCGCAGAACCCCTGGAACAGAGTTCGACGCTGCAAGCAGAATACGATCGCCTCCAAATTGAGATGCAGCAGCAACGGGAGACGCTGTTGCAGGAATTTCAACTCACCAGTTTAGATATTTTAGAGTCCTGGTTGCGGAACTGGCCTACTGCCGCTTATGCTGCCACCCAAAACCCGGACTTGCCTGCGGTGCGTTTGCTGCCGTTGTTGCATCCGGTGGAACGGTTGTTGCAAGAGTGGGGAGTTGAGGCGATCGCCTCCGTAGGGTCAGAGATTCCTTATGATCCCCAGCAGCATCAGTTACGCGAGGGAAATGCTCAACCCGGGGAACTTGTGAGAGTCCGCAGTACCGGATATCGCCAAGGGGAGAAGCTGCTTTATCGAGCAGAGGTCAGTCCCAGACAGGAACAGGGATGAGGGAGAAATCAATTTAGAGGTCTCATGGATGGGATAGGATTGAGCCAACGGAGGATTTCATCTTTGAGGCGAACGGGTTCGCGATACATTTCTAGGCGGACCCACTGGGCGATCGCATCCAAAGGAGAGAATTCCGTCCCCGATTTCCAACCCGGGTCTTGACTTAAAGGAGTGAGATGATTTCCCGGGATGGTGAGCATAGATACCAAGTCAGGAAAGCGTTGTTGCATTACCGGAAATAACAGCAGAGTTTGATCCAGGGTATCATCTTTAAATTTGACAATCAGATTCCGCTTAATTTGATAATTTCTGGCAATGATGTCGTTAGTTTCTTCTGGAGAAGGGGTAAATTCCACCGAGAAAGCCTGGGGTAATTTCGCCCCCCAAGTGGTGGGTAATTGTTCGACTAATTCTAAGAAAGGAATAGAACGACGGGCGGGGTAATTATTATAGGAAATCAGGATATTCCCAGCGCGTTCGACTTCAAATAAACTGCCGATGAGTAAGTGGAGTTTACAACCCATGCTATGACCGATTCCATAGATGGGAAGATAGCGTTTAGGCAATTTCCCGGACAGGTGCAATTGTTCAACACACCACTCGAACCGATCTACGATATCAGCGGCGATCGCACCGTGGTCGAAATTACTAACAAACGGCGTAGCGATAATCGCATATCCTTGGAGACTGAGTTGTTCAAGTAACCATCGATAGGTCACTTGAGGCGCTGCCGCCAGGAACGCGCCCCCCAGGAAATGAATAATGCCCCTTGTCCGGGGAGGAATATGGACCCAATTACCGGAAATTTCTTGCCAATTCATGCCTAAACTCTATAAAAGTGCAGTTGTTCCCTAATTTTAGGCGATCGCCAGGGTGACTTCCCACTCCACAGGGTCTAATCGGCAATTCGCTTGTTGCTGGGGTGACAGTCGCAACCCCAAACTCATGAGTTTTGGAACCGCTATAATGGGTAAAATTTCAAATAGGTTTCCTGCTTGTCTTCACTCTTTTTCATGGGGAGATTCAGGCGATGTATGAGTTAAATTTGGCGCAAATATTACCGATTGAAACGGGGAGATTGGGATATACTGGGGAAGAGAATTACTTGGGCGATAGGCCCTGTAGTTTAACCTCAGATTACCCCACCGCCAATCCCCTGGCAAGACCCTCAGAGGCATTCCCAAACCGTTCAGGAGAAACCCATTATGACTCCCGCAATTCAATCCCTGACTGAGATTACCCTAGAAGACTTCTTACAGTTACCCGAAACCAAACCTGCCAGTGACTATATCAATGGAGTAATTTATCAAAAACCCATGCCACAAACTGAGCATAGTCGTATCCAAACACGCCTTTCTGCTGTAATTAATCAAGTTGGTGAACCTCAGAATTTATCGTCTGCCTTTACCGAGTTACGCTGTACCTTTGGCGGGGCTTCTATTGTTCCTGATATCGTTGTATTTGAATGGAAAAATATTCCCCGAAAAGCGAATGGCCGATTAGATAACCGAGTGACCATTGCACCGGATTGGACGATGGAAATTTTGTCGCCTGAACAATCGGCAAATCGGGTCATTCGGAAAATTATGCTATGCCTCAATCATGGTACAAAGCTGGGATGGTTAGTCGATCCAGAGGATGAATCGGTATTAATTTTTAAACCCAATCAAAACCCAGAATTAAAAACTGGAGATGATGTGTTACCGGCGTTAACTGTATTAACCGATTGGCAATTATCAGCCCAAGATTTATTTGGATGGCTGTATTCATAGTGAACATAGAGCGAACCTTATCTGTAGGGGCGACGCGAATCGCCTCTACAGATATAAATGATCATCTCGTCCCCAGTATTAAAGCAGAATCGGATATTCTCCCTTTTTTAAGGAGCTTTACAGATTGGAAATTCTCGGTCAATCAAGTTTTTACTAATTATCTTTTTTAAAGAAATATCTAGTTTTTACGGGGAAGAAATAGCGCTCAATATCATCCCTATACTCTTTTTGATTTCAGGCAAAATTACAAAATGAGGGTTTTTAGCAAAAAAGAGGTAAGATGGGTTGTAGGGCAAAAGCCCTCGGACTGAGAACACCCTCGAATTAGTGCTAAGACAGAAAAAAAGTGCCACGGATCTTTGATAATATTGAGTTACACCTCCACTCAGCCCTCCGAGACACGCTGAAACTCTCCTACCGGGCAGATTTTTGTGTGGGTTATTTCAACTTGAGAGGGTGGCAAAAGATAGATGATCTGATTGAGCGTTATGTTGGGGGCGAGGGGTCCTGCTGCCGTCTGTTGGTGGGAATGCAACGTCTGCCGAGGGATGAGGTTCAGGCAGCTTTTAGCCTGGGTCCCGGTGAGGGGAAAATTGATAATAGTGGGATTTTGCGGTTTAAAAAACGGATGGCGGCTGAATTTCGTCACCAGTTGGCGATCGGGGCACCGACGAACTCGGATGAAGCGGGATTACGCCGGGTTAGTCGTCAAATTAAAGCCGGAAAACTGGTTGTTAAACTGTTTTTAGCCCACACCCTTCATGCGAAACTGTATCTGATTCATCGGCAAGATCCAAATAGTCCGATTGTGGGATTTTTAGGCAGCAGTAACTTGACGTTAGCTGGATTGAGAAATCAGGGGGAATTGAATGTTGATGTTTTAGATTTTGATGCTTGCCAGAAATTGCAAAAGTGGTTTGACGATCGCTGGCAAGATTTCGGCTGTATTGATATTTCTAAAGAACTGGCGGAAATTATTGATGACAGTTGGGCGAGGGAACAACTGATTCCGCCGTATCATATTTATTTGAAGATTGCTTATCACCTTTCCCGGGAGGCGATCGCCGGACATTCTGAGTTTCGGATTCCTCGGGAATTTAACGGTTTATTTGACTTCCAGAAAGCAGCAGTGCAATTAGCTGCCCGTCATGTTACCAAGCGGGGAGGGGTTCTGGTTGGGGATGTTGTCGGGTTAGGTAAAACCCTGGTGGGAACCGCCCTGGCGAAGATTCTCCAAGAAGATTGCTTGTTAGAAACTCTGATTATATGCCCTAAAAACCTGGTTAAAATGTGGCAAGACTATGTAGATAATTACCGTCTCCATGCTAAAGTTCTACCGATTAGCCAGGTGCAAAATCAACTGCCTGAGTTACGCCGGTATCGGGTTGTTTTAATTGATGAAAGTCACAACTTGAGAAATCGGGACGGGAAGCGGTATCGCGCTATTCAAGAATATATTGCGGCGAATGAAAGCAAGTGTATTTTTCTGTCTGCTACCCCTTATAACAAAACTTATTTAGATTTATCCTCCCAATTGCGGCTATTCGTTTCCGAAGACCAAAACCTGGGATTTCGGCCCGAGGCGCTGTTGAATGAACTGGGAGGCGGGGCGGTAGGAGAATTGGAATTTATCCGCCGCCATCAATGTTCGGTACGCTCTTTGGCGGCTTTTGAAAAGAGCGAACACCCGGATGATTGGCGCGAATTGATGAAGCATTACATGGTCCGACGAACTCGTTCGTTTATTAAAGAAAACTATGCCCAAACGGACGGAGAAACCGGGCGGAAATATTTAGAATTTCCCGATGGGAGTCGGTCTTATTTTCCCGATCGCATTCCAGCTACTCTCAAATTTCAGCTTGATAGTGCTGACTCAAATCCCTATTCCCGTCTGTACTCCGAGGGGGTGGTGGATGTGATTAATGCCCTAACCTTGCCTCGGTATGGATTGGGAAATTATATCCTGAAAAAACATAAAATTTCCCCAACGGAAGCGGAACAACATCAACTGAATGCGCTATCTCGGGCGGGGAGGCGGTTGATGGGATTTTCGCGAACCAATCTGTTTAAACGGTTAGAAAGTAGTGGCATTGCTTTTATCCAGTCGTTAGAACGGCATATTTTGCGGAATTTCATCTATTTATATGCCATTGAGAATCAGTTGGATATTCCCATTGGGACTCAGGATGCGGAGTTGTTGGATACGCGCAATAGTGATGAAGATTCGGATTCGGTGACAGCGATCGCACTGGAGACGGACACCGAAGAAGGGGAGAACCCTGACTTAGAATTGGAAGATTTGTTGACTCTCTCGCAAAAGGTTTTCAAGCAGCGCGCCAAGGCGGTTTACCATGACTATGAAACCCGTTATAAACGGCGGTTTAAATGGCTCAAACCGGATTTGTTGGATACTAAAGCCTTGAAACGGGACCTTTTAGCCGATGCAAGAGCATTGATTGAGGTGTTGCAAAAGGGTGGGGATTGGCATCGGCAGCAAGATAGGAAATTCGCCGCATTGGTGGAGTTGTTAACCCAAACTTATCCCCAAGAAAAAGTGCTGGTTTTTACGCAGTTTGCGGATACAGTCCGCTATTTAACGGAGAATTTAAATGCCCTCCAAATTCCTGGAGTTGCGGGGGTTACGGGTCAATCTTTCGACCCTACGGAGTTGGCAAATCGCTTTAGTCCGGTGAGTAGTGGGAAGGCGGATAAAATTAGCCCGGATCAAGAAGTGCGGGTATTAATTGCGACGGATGTTTTAAGCGAAGGACATAACCTGCAAGATTGCGCGATTATTGTTAATTATGACTTACCTTGGGCGATTATTCGACTGATTCAGCGGGCGGGACGGGTAGATAGAATTGGACAACAAGCTGAAAAGATTTTGTGCTATTCATTTTTGCCTGCGGAGGGGGTTGAACAAATTATTAATCTGCGGGGACGCCTCAAGCGTCGGTTACAGGAAAATGCGGAGGTGGTGGGAACTGATGAAATGTTTTTTGAAGACGATGATTCAGGGGTTTTGCTTGACCTTTATAATGAGAAATCCGGGGCGTTAGATGGCGAAGAAGATGGGGAAGTGGATTTAACCTCTGAAGCGTTCCAAATTTGGAAAAAGGCGACGGAAAATAATCCAGGGTTGAAAAAGACAATTGAAGAAATGCCCAATGTGGTGTATTCCACTCGCGCCCATAGTCCAACGCCGGTACAGCCGGAAGGAGTTTTATTGTACATGAAAACGACGGAGGGGAATGATTCTTTAATTTGGGTCAATCGCGAGGGAAATAGCGTGACTCAATCCCAATTGGGGGTGTTGCGGGCGGCAGCTTGTGACGAATTCACCCCCGCAATTTCCCGGGATGAACAGCATCATGAATTAGTTAAGAAAGGGGCGGAATTGTTGGCGGCAGAGGAGAAAAACTCTGGGGGTCAGTTGGGGCGACCTTCTGGCGCTCGTTTCCGCAGTTATGAACGGTTGAAACGGTATGCTCAGGATAAGCGAGAGGCAGCTTTTGTTACGGATGAACTGGTGAAAGCGATTGATGAAATTTACCGCTATCCCCTGCGGCAGTCGGCAACGGATACGTTGAATCGGCAGTTGAAAAGTGGAATTAGCGATCGCCAACTGGCGGAGTTAGTGGTAGCATTAAGAATGGATGGCCGTTTGTGCATTGTCAGCGACGAAATCGAAAAACGAGAACCGCAAATTATTTGTTCTTTAGGATTGTTTCAGGAGGGATAGGTTAGACGGATAAAAAATTGAACCGTTGTTTTAAGTTGGTTTACCCGATCACCCGCAACAACCGGCGGGGGTTCAAACCCCCGCCTCATAGCTAAAGTCGGATAAATCCGACTGCAAGTCTGATACAGTGGTGTTTTTAGTCGGTTTTCAACCGACTTTAGCTGTTAGGCGGGGGTTTGAACCCCCGCCGGTGTTGAGAATGGTGCAAGATCTCGGTTTACGGATTGACTAAAATCCGGAAATGATGTACCCCACTCATTAATGTTCTGAGGAACCTAGCGATGACGATTGACTTTCAAAAAGCTCGCCCCCTTTTACAAGAATTTCAGTTTAGCGATTTGTTCGTTCAGCAATTAGGATGGTCCTACCCTTCTGCGGATAAAAGCGTCAGAATGGAAGTGGAGGGAGAAGTTTACTCTAGATCCCCCGTTGCGGAACTGTCGGGGGTGGGTGTTTTTGAAGTCTCCGCAGCGGATGGGGAAATTCCCAATGCCACGGCGCGGATGGCAATTTATAAAGAAATTGCTGAATTGGTTCGAGAAAATCTGTTAATTTTTGTGGGTAAAAATCGGACTCAATGTGTTTGGTATTGGGTGAAGCGAGATGGAACGAAATTGTATCCTCGGGACCATGTGTATGTCAAGCGGGAACCTTGCGATTTACTGTTAAGTAAGATTAGCGCCTTATACGTCAGTCTGGATGAATTGGAATCCCTCACGGTGATTGAAGTTGCTCAACGGTTACAGGCGGGATTGGATGTTGAGCGCATTACTAAGAAGTTTTTTGAAGACTTTAAACAACAGCATCTTGAGTTTTTAAGTGCAATTCGGGGCATTGACAAAGAAGGCGATCGCCGCTGGTACACTTCAGTTCTGCTTAACCGTTTGATGTTTGTTTATTTCTTGCAGCGCAAAGGATTTATTGATGGAGGAAAAGCCCTCTATCTTCAAGAAAAGCTAGAAGAAAGCAAAGATCGAGGGACAGATTTATTTTACCGAGAGTTCCTGCCTGCCCTGTTTTTTGATGGATTTGCCAAACCTCTGGACCAGCGATCGCCTGCGGTGATGGCCCTGATTGGGGATATCAAATATTTGAATGGGGGACTATTTCTCACTCATCAAATTGAACAAAACTATCCCGATATTGCGATTCCTGATGAGGCTTTTGAAAAGGTTTTTGCTTTATTTGCGGGCTATTCCTGGAATTTAGATGATACCCTGGAAGGCAAAGAAAACGAAATTAACCCGGCAGTTTTGGGATATATTTTTGAGAAATACATTAACCAAAAAGCCTTTGGCGCTTATTACACCCGGTCAGAAATTACCGAATATTTGTGTGATAAAACCATTAATAAACTGATTTTAGACCGCATTAATCAAGCCAATGCACCGCGTCAGTTTGAAACGATTACCGAACTGTTAACCAAACTGGATGCCAAACTCTGCCGTCAATTGCTGGAAGAGATTCTTCCCACCCTTAGTTTATTAGACCCTGCCTGCGGTTCCGGTGCGTTTTTGGTGGCAGCCATGAAAACGCTGATTTATATCTATTCCAATGTGATTGCTACGGTTAAAGTTAGAATTACGGACCATTATCTCAATAACTGGTTAACCCAAGTTGAAACTGAGCATCCTTCCCTCAACTATTATATCAAAAAGCGAATTATTACCGATAACCTCTATGGCGTGGATATCATGGAGGAAGCCACAGAAATTGCTAAATTGCGGCTATTTTTAGCCTTGGTTTCTTCCGCCCATAATGTCAGCGAATTGGAACCTTTGCCGAATATTGATTTTAATATTATGGCGGGAAATTCCCTGATTGGCTTAATTCGGGTGGATGAAACCGGCTTTGATGCCATCAATTCTGGGACCAAGGGAAAAGGGAAAAAGAAAGATTCGGAACCCGTTGCTTTACAGGGAAATTTGCTGCAACCCTTGGTAGCTAGTGCTTATCAGAAGATTTTAACCGATAAAAATGAGTCGATTGATTTATATAAAAAACACGCTTTTCAGCCTGGGGAACAAGAGGGAACCTCTCAGGAGTCTCGGCTGTTGATGTTGCGGCGTCACATCGAACAGTTAAATAAACAATCCCAAGACAAGTTAAATCACTTGTTATGGGATGAGTTTAGCAGCAGCCTAGGGATTAAATATCAAGAGGTCCAACTCTCGGGGAAACCCAAAAAGCGCCTATTAAAAATTGATGATATTGCCGCCTTGAAGCCGTTCCATTGGGGATATCACTTCGATGTCATACTGGAACGTGGGGGATTTGATGCAATTTTGACTAATCCACCGTGGGAAATTTTCAAACCGAATGGAAAAGAATTTTTCACCCAATATAGTAATTTAATAACTAAGAAAAAAATGGATATTCACTCTTTTAATAAAGAGCAAAAAAAACTCCTACAAGATCCAGAAATTTCAGATGCTTGGCTAGAGTATCAAAGTCAATTTCCTCATGTGAGTGCTTATTATCGCGCTGCGGAACAGTATAAAAATCAAATTTCTATTGTTAATGATAAAAAAGTTGGCACAGATATTAACCTATACAAACTATTTTTAGAAAAATGTTTTAATCTCTTACGCCCTGGGGGAGAATGTGGACTTGTCATTCCTAGTGGAATCTATACAGACTTAGGGGCGAAAAAACTTCGGCAACTTTTATTTAATCAAAACCGAATTACAGGTTTATTCTGTTTTGAAAATCGGTCTTTAATTTTTGAGGGAGTTGATAGTCGATTTAAGTTTGTTGTATTAACTTTTGAAAAAGGGGGCGAGACCCAAAAATTTCCGGCCAAATTTATGCGTCATGACATCCATGAATTGCAAAATTTCCCAGATGAAAATAGCCAAATTATCAGCATTGATTTGGTTAAAAAATTATCGCCTGATTCTTTTTCAATAATGGAGTTAAAAAATACAATTGACTTGCATATTATGGAAAAAATGCTAACCTTTCCTCTGCTAGGGGAAAACATGGCACAAAAGTGGAATCTGCGACTCAACCGGGAATTTGACATGACAAATCATAGTTATTTATTTAAGCAACAGCCCGCGAAAGGGCAATTACCTCTTTATGAAGGAAAAATGATTCATCAGTTTACTCACCTGTATGCTGAACCTAGGTATTGGGTTGAAGAAGAAGAAGGGAGAGAGGCTTTATTAGGTAAAAAAGGTACAGATATCGGTCAAAAGCTGGATTATCAGTGTTATCGTTTTGCATATCGAGCAATTGCTAGAAGTACCGATTCTCGCACCTTAATTGGGACTGTGCTGCCTTCAAAAGTATTTTGTGGTAATTCTCTTAATATTGCCTCTCCGACGCAAGAAAATAAATATATGCTATTCATTTGTGCTGCATTAAATAGTTTTTGTGTGGATTTTGCCTTGCGTCAACAGGTATCAGCGAATATTAATATGTTCTATAGCGGTTCCCGGACTCATGAGGTACAGTAGCAACAATGAGCAAACCAATTGCGAATATCTTGTTGAGTGACTTG
>JAMXFF010000036.1:0-26998 GCA_025370845.1 Laspinema palackyanum D2a
TTCATGATAGATTCGGATGGTTAAGATGAGTCAGTTCTCCTATGTATTGTACCTCATGAGTCCGGGAACCGCTATATATAAGGGATTTCCCTAAAAAAAGTTCTGCATTAGAACTTTGGGAGAATTGGAAAAGCCCCCCTTCTTAAGGGGGGTTGGGGGGATCTCTTCTACAAGATTTTGAAAAGTTTATTGTTTGCAATCCCCTTAATAGTATAAAAAATATAAGCACAAACCGAATCGAACCCGCAGGCGGATTCCCCGGTTTCCCCATCGCCTGTTTATCCCCCTGCCAGCGGACCCAATTTCCCCTAAAATAGGAAATATTTCACCCAACCGGAGGTAACATTAGTGGCAACCACAGCAGCAAATGAGACGGCACAACCCTTGTCCCGAACTCCCCTCTATGAGGAGGCGATCGCCCTGAATGCGAGGATGACTGCCTTCTCAGGATGGGAAATGCCGGTGCAGTTTTCGGGAATTAACCCGGAACATCAAGCAGTCCGAACTGCTGCGGGAATGTTCGATATCTCCCACATGGGGATGTTTTCTCTCTCCGGTAAAGATTTGCTGACGCAAATGCAAGGATTAGTCCCCTCAGATTTGTCTCGGTTACAACCCGGTGAGGGTCAGTACACGGTTCTCTTGAATGCCCAAGGTGGCATCCTAGATGATATTATTTTTTATGATCAAGGACAAGATGGAGCCGGAAGGCATTTTGCTCAGGTGATTGTGAATGCTGCCACTTGTGCACAAGATAAAGCGTGGTTGTTAGCACAATTGGCCGAGTCTGATGTGGAATTCCAAGATTTATCCAAACAAAAGGTATTACTAGCGGTTCAAGGGCCCGAAGCGGTGCAGAAACTGCAACAGTTTGTGGAGGTGGATCTTTCTTCGGTGAAACCGTTTGGACATTTACAAGGGTCGGTATGCGGGGGAAATGGATTTTTAGCCCGCACGGGATACACTGGGGAAGATGGATATGAAGTGATGGTGAATCCAGAAACAGGAATAACCCTGTGGCGATCGCTGTTGGATCTAGGCGTGACTCCTTGTGGTTTAGGTTGTCGGGATACCCTTCGTTTGGAAGCGGCAATGGCGCTTTATGGTCAAGATATCGACGAAAGCACAACGCCGTTAGAAGCAGGTTTGGGTTGGTTAGTGCATCTGGATAGCAAAGGGGAATTTATTGGCAGGGAAGTGTTAGCAAACCAGAAGGAAACGGGGGTAAAACGGCGCTTGGTGGGAATCGAAATGCAGGGTCGTTATATTGCGCGTCATGGTTATCCGGTGATATCTGGAGGTAAACCTGTGGGAGAGGTTACCAGTGGCAGTTGGTCTCCTACTTTAGAGAAGGCGATCGCCCTGGCTTATTTACCCGTAGAATTGAGTAAACCCGGTCAATCGATTGATGTGGAAATTCGCGGTAAAACCTATCCCGGAACTGTGGTGAAAAAGCCCTTCTATCGGTCTGCTAAAAAACCTCAAAAATCTTAATAAACTGAACTGATTTTAACCGGGCCAGGAGAGGATTGGTTCCTAGACTCGCACCCTTGAATGGGTTTGTTTTTATTATCCTCAACTCCGGCGGGGGTTAAAAAAACAGCCGGTTATTGCTGCGGGAATTCAATGAATGTTTTTGTTGCCGTGGAGGTTGAGGCGATGAATGGGTTAGGAATTTTAGTGGATGATTTTAAAAGACTCTGTTCCCAGAGGATTACAGAAGGGGTGACCGTTTAATTGGGAATGACGCCATGAGAAAGGGGAGGGTAGCAGTTGCCACCCTCCCCTTTAATCTGAAATCAATCACTGTTGGCCCTCAACCTGTTCCAAGCGATCTAACCGAGTGAAATCGATTTGAACCGCTAACCCATCACCCTCGTTTTCCTGGGAAGGAACAGTGAGTCGAATGGGAAGGAGGAGGGGAGTGCCGAATTGAGTTTCGGGGTTTTGATTGGGGAGATCCCAGTCAAAATCACTAATTCCCCGTTCCAGATCAGCCCGATCGCCCATATCCGTTTGCGCCATCGTCTCGGTAGACTCGGAGGTTGTTTCAGGACCCTGTGCAATGAACTGTTCAGAATTCATCGCCATTGCCGGTCCCATCGCGGTCAGACTCAGACTGACTCCCGCGAAAGTCAGTAATGTAGACAGTAGTTTTGGCATATATATACCCCCTGAGATATTTTAGGGTGGTTTTACTAGACAAGGTAAGAAAGAAGCCTGTTTAACTCGTCAATGAAAAATTCAACAGTCAGACCCAGGGTCTGCTATTGCGAGTGTCATGAAACCCCAACTTTGAAAAGTGGTTTTTAACGTTTCAGAAAACCTGATAACATTATACCAAAAACTAGCCAAAAATCATCATCCTAAAGATGTACGGATAAAGACCAGCCGGATTGTCCGAGGCGATCGCGCACCATGACTTCCCACTGCCCTAAACTGTCAGTGAATTCGGGTTTATGCAAACCGGAGAGCCAAAAAATTAGAGCATCTTCGTCCGTGTCTTTATAGTACCGTTTGCGAAAGCCAACCTCTCTAAAGCCAAACTTTTGGTACAGGGACAAAGCCGATTGATTAGAGCGACGCACTTCCAAGGTGGCCCATTCCAGTCCGCGCTGACAAGCACAAGCCAACAGTCCATAGAGCAGAGACTGACCGAACCCCTGATGCCAATAATCGGGATGAATCGCCAGAACCGTAATATGAGCTTCCTCCAGAATCGACCAGAGGCAACCGATGCCCACCAGAGGAGAAACAGGAGGAGAGTCTGGGGAATCAGCAGAGTCCGGTGTGGAGGGAATCGATAACACCAGCAAATCACTGTTAGGACTGTTGAACTCGCGCTGATAGGCATCAAAGCTCCACATTCCGCCCAAAGAACGCTGATCGAGTTCCACGACAGACTCTAACAGGTCGGGGGTGAGTCGGTTGAGTAATAGATCAGGCACAAAACAGCCGAGGTTGATTGGAGAAAGGACAGGAGACGATTGTACACTGGAAAACGAAGCCACTTACGCGGATCGACCTAACCTCATACAAATTGTTAAATATGGTATCCATTCAAACCCAGGCGGTTGAAAAAACAGGCCGTCAGTATCTAACTCAATCCAGTAGCGCCACTGAGACGCGATCGCCCAACCAGGAACTGCTCCCCCTCACCGCCCGAGTCAATCAAGGCGATCGCCTAGAAATCGGTGGCTGTGATGTCGTTACCTTGGTCGAGCAGTTCGGTTCGCCCCTTTATATTGTGGACGAAGACACCCTCAGAGAAGGGGCCAGACAATATCGGGACTTCTTTGCGCGGTACTATCCCGGTCAATCTCAGGTGTTGTATGCCTCGAAAGCCTGGAATTGTTTGGCAATCTGCGCGATCGTCGGCCAAGAAAACCTCGGCATTGATGTCGTCAGCGGCGGTGAACTGTACACGGCCCTAGAAGCCGGTTTACCCCCAGAAAAAATTTATCTGCATGGCAACAACAAATCCAAAGAAGAATTGCAGATTGCCGTTGCCAGTGGCTGTACCGTCGTTGCCGATAACTGGCAAGACTTGCATCAATTAGTGGAGATCGCCAAGGAAACCGGACAGTCTGCCATTCGCATCATGTTGCGGTTCACCCCGGGGATCGAGTGTCACACCCATGAATATATCCGCACCGGACACCTCGACAGTAAATTTGGCTTTGATCCCGACCAAATCGAAGAAGTCTTTGCCTTTGTCCAACAGCATCCCGTTTTCAACTGCATTGGACTTCATGCCCATATTGGCTCCCAAATATTTGAACGGCAACCCCATCGCGACCTAGCTGGGGTGATGGTACAGTGGTTAAAACAAGCCGCTGCTTACCAACTCCCGGTGACCGAACTAAATGTCGGAGGCGGATTAGGCATTCGTTATACCGAATCTGACGACCCGCCGAGTATTGAGGAATGGGTCAAAGGTGTTAGCGAAGCCATTACCGAAGCTTGCGAGTCCCAACAAGTGGCATTACCGAAATTGCTTTGTGAACCCGGGCGATCGCTCATTGGTCCCGCTTGCGTCACCGCCTACACCCTCGGCGCACAAAAACAGGTACCTGGAATCCGCACCTATCTTTCCGTAGATGGCGGGATGTCCGATAACCCCCGTCCAATTACCTATCAATCCGTTTATCGAGCCGTTGTTGCCAATCGGATGTCCGCACCGCTGACTGAAACTGTTACCATAGCCGGTAAGCATTGCGAATCGGGGGACATCGTAATTCATCAAGCCAGTCTGCCTAAAACGGAAAGCGGCGATATTCTAGTCGTCATGACCACAGGTGCTTACAATTACAGCATGGCCTCGAATTATAATCGGGTGCCCAGACCCGCTGCCGTATTAGTCAAAGATGGCATTGCGAATATCATCCTGGCCCGGGAAACTTACGAAGATTTAATTCGACAAGATCGCCTACCGGAAAGACTCGCTCATCTGAGTTAATCGCCATTGATCTCGGCTCAGGAGCGGCGGTGTGAGCCATTAAAACTTCTGGAGTTGAGCCATATAACGGGTTAAACACTGATTCTAGTGTTGGGGCGATCGCAAAGGGGTGGACAACCGCTTGGGATCAACCACCTGTGGGTTAAAACCCCCGAAAAAGCAAGAGGCTGGCGAAGTTGCCAGCCTATCAATCTCGTCATGTAGAAGCGCAAGGTTAATCGAGATCCGATGGGATATTTGTGGGAGCAATTGTCGATCGACCCGAACTGGACTCAGTCCTTGGTGCTTCACTTGGTCCAAATTTGGACAACCTGGATTAAAACTCCCCTGGATATCCTCTTAGTTTTGGCCCTGACCTATATGGTGCTCGTCATCATTGGGGAGCGCCGCACCCTGTGGATCGTTCGCGGGTTTATCATTCTGATGGTCGCAGCCGCGATCAGTAGCCGTCTTCAACTCAATTTGTTGAGTTTTGTTCTCAATAACTTAGTGATCGGTTCGGCCGTGGCAATGGCGGTGATTCTTCAGTCAGAATTCCGCCGATTTCTCGAACAACTGGGTAAAGGTGAAATCCGGCAACTGTTTCAACCCTACCGCCAGATTATTCCTAAACCCGATAGTGTCATTGATGAAATTGTCGATGCAGTCAAGGAACTCTCCCAAAACCGCACCGGCGCTTTGATGATTTTAGAAACCAGCGGTCCCATCGACGAACGGGATTTTTCCGTTCCCGGGGTAAAAATCAATGCCGAAGTCTCTAAAGAACTCTTGCAGACCATTTTTCAGACCAGTACCCTGTTGCATGATGGCGCGCTATTAATTCGCGCCTCGCGAATTATGGCCGCAGGGGTGATTCTCCCCTTGTCCGATCGCACCGCTTCGCGACAGTTAGGAACCCGCCATCGGGCCGCAATGGGGATTACAGAACGAGTCGAAAACTGCGTTTGCGTCGTGGTTTCCGAGGAAACCGGGTCAATCTCCTTGGCAGAAAAAGGCACCCTGAATCGACCGTTAACCAGTAGTAAACTCAAGGAACTACTACAAGCCCGATTTTCACAAACCGTCGAACGGGAACCCGTTGCTCCAGATTTGCGAAATTTAGGCCGTCAGTTACTATCAAAAGCAGTCGGAC
Source organism: Laspinema palackyanum D2a (assembly GCA_025370845.1). Classification (GTDB taxonomy): domain Bacteria; phylum Cyanobacteriota; class Cyanobacteriia; order Cyanobacteriales; family Laspinemataceae; genus Laspinema. Next base: position 5,592 of record JAMXFF010000036.1, read on the forward strand.
TCGTGCTACGCTTGCTCCGTCTTCCATCATCGGCTTCACGGGAGAAAAAATGATTACCAAGCCATCAGCTTTACAACAGTTGCCTGCTGACCTCGACGCAGAGAGACTCCCCAAGCACGTAGCAGTGATCATGGATGGAAATGGTCGATGGGCGAAGCTTCATGGAATGCCCCGGTTTATGGGGCATCGGCGGGGAGTCGATACCCTCAAGGACCTCCTGCGCTGCTGTCGCGATTGGGGAATTCAGGCCCTCACGGTTTATGCGTTTTCCAGTGAAAATTGGGGGCGTCCCTTAGAGGAAGTCAATTTTTTGATGACCCTGTTTGAGCGGGTCCTGCGCCAAGAACTCCAGGAGATGATGGAGGAAAATGTCCGGATTAACTTTGTCGGAAACTTAGACTCCTTGCCGAAATCCCTCCAAGAAGAAATCAGGCGATCGGTGGAAAATACTCGCAATAATCAGGGGATTCACTTTACGATCGCCACCAATTACGGGGGTCGTCAAGAAATTGTCCAAGCTTGTCGGGCGATCGCCGAACAGGTTCAACAAGGTTTAATCCAACCCGAACAAATCGATGAGGCGTTATTTGAACGTCATCTCTACACCTCCGAAGTCGGGGACCCAGATTTATTGATCCGCACCAGTGGCGAAATGCGCCTCAGCAATTTTCTCCTCTGGCAAGTCGCCTATTCGGAACTCTATGTCACCGAAACCCTCTGGCCGGATTTTAACCGCGAAGAATTCCATTACGCCCTCCGTTCCTACCAAAAACGAGAACGCCGTTTCGGCAAAGTCTAACCCTCCCCCATCTCCCCCATCCTCCCCATCTCCCCCATCCTCCCCACTCCCCTACGGTCCACTAAAAATCGCTTCTTCAATATCTCGCCGACTCAGGGAATATTTGAAGGAGCGTTGAACATCTTGCACCCCACCCTCAGCATTGGTGTAGCGGACACTGACGTGATCCACATCCAGTACAAGTTCTGCATTCCAACTGGGGCGTTCTACCCGCCAGCAGTGTAGTTCAGTTCGGTCTTGTTCACATCCTTGGTCCTCTAACCATTGCTCGATCGCCGGAAGCGCATGGTTATAAAGCGGGGTATCCGATGAAGGTAATGTCATAAAAAATTTAGCCTTGCTCAAATAAGTTTATAAGTAGGGTAACGGGACATTTTCCCGGGTTAACCCGATCGCGATCGCCAGCAACAAACAACCGATCAACGTGATCCCCAGAATCAACAGCACAAACAACTCCCCACTGGACAAAGGACGCTCAGATGGCTCTCGACCCGTCCCTGGAGACTGCCCATAAGCCGCATCAGGGGTGCGTTTCCAGTGCGGGGGTAATGAGACCCCATTTCCCCCAATTCCCTCGCGCTCTAGTCTCAATTTCACATCATAGAGATGTCGTTCGCGGTCATTACTCAGAGTCTTGTAGGCATCCTTAATCTGTTGAAACTTTTCTCGCGCTTCCTCCTGGGGAAGGGGTGAGGTATCGGGATGATACCGCTTACTCAGTTCCCGATAAGCGCGCCGAATTTCCGGCACCGTTGCCCCATTGGAAAGGCCCAGCAAGGCATAATAATTCAGTGCCGACAAGGTACCCGGTGGCATTGGGGGTTTTCGGTTGTTGAAGTTTACTCGGTTTTGAGTCACAACACACACCACTGGCTTCAGTTTTAGCTAGTTTATCGCATCTGTTCCGAGTCTTCATTTTAAGGAACTTTTAAGTAAACTCCGTGCGAATCCGGGCGATCGCCTCATTCAGGGAGTCACTATCCACCCAATTGACAAACCCCCCATAAATAATATTCCCCTGGGTATCCGCGAGGAAAATATGGTCAATTCCTAACCAATTTTTCCAGATGCGGACCACCGTCCCATCTCGGAGGACAAAAATCGGGCGAGAATTTTTCAAGTCACTGTCTGAAGCATAGTTGATGCCCTTAACCTGGTCTAAAAGGGCGATCGCCTCCTGAGTCACGGGTCCAATCGAGGTAGCAAAATTCGCCTGTTGGTTACCCACTTGGCGCACTTCCCATTCCAGACGAGATTTCAACTCCTCAGAAATCGGTAACCACTCCAACTCCCCTAAAACCACCTGGGTGCGTTCGGTACGAGCCCGCACCCGATAGACATCGGTGAGTAATTGTTCAAGACTTTCCCGGGTCAGATATTCAGCAATTAACCCAGTGATCCCCAAAACGCCAATGCCGCCGAGGACCCCTGCTGGACCCCCCAACATGGCTAAGGCAGCGGCGATCGCGGCTGAACCTGTTAATCCCGTCGTTGCCATTGCGATCGCCAGAATGATTCCCGGCAGTCCCAAAGCGGCCACCTTTTTTACCACTTCATCCATTGCTTCTATCCTTCCTGGGACATGATGTCGAGCCTACGATTTCTAGGGTAGCCTTAAGCCGTCCGAATGAAATAGAACCCAATCCCCCAGTCCTAAAAACTCAACTTGACCTTGGAATCCTTCCCCTTATCTGATACAATACGAAGTTTGCAATATTTACGAAGCTTGCTGGAAGGAGACGTCTGTTTATGGCCCGGATGTACTACGACGAAGACGCAAATTTGGACCTATTAGCCGGAAAAACCATTGCAATTATTGGTTACGGCTCTCAAGGTCACGCCCACGCCCTCAACCTGAAAGATAGTGGCATGAACGTCATTGTCGGGCTGTATCCGGGCAGCAAATCAGCCACCAAAGCAAAAGACGCCGGATTGACCGTCCATAGCGTTGCTGACGCCGCGAAAGCTGCTGATTGGATTATGATTTTGTTGCCGGATGAGGTCCAAAAGTCGGTTTATAAAAATGAAATTGAGCCGAATCTCAGCGCAGGCAATGTACTGTGTTTCGCTCACGGCTTTAACATTCACTTCGGACAAGTTGTCCCCCCGGATGATGTGGATGTGGTGATGGTGGCACCGAAAGGACCGGGACATTTGGTCCGTCGGACTTATGAACAGGGAGAAGGGGTTCCGGCCTTGTTTGCGGTGTATCAAGATGCCACGGGTCAAGCGCGCGATCGCGCAATGGCTTATGCTAAAGGCATTGGCGGCACTCGCGCCGGTATCCTAGAAACGACGTTCCGCGAAGAAACCGAAACCGACCTGTTTGGTGAACAAGCGGTGCTCTGTGGGGGCCTTAGTGCCTTGATTAAAGCCGGGTTTGAAACCTTGGTGGAAGCTGGATATCAGCCCGAATTGGCTTATTTTGAATGTCTGCATGAAGTCAAACTGATTGTTGACTTGATTGTAGAAGGTGGACTCGCCACCATGCGTGACAGTATCTCCAATACCGCAGAATATGGAGACTACACGCGCGGTCCTCGCATCGTTACTGATACCACCCGCGCCGAAATGCGTAAAATTCTCAAGGAAATTCAAACCGGACAATTTGCTCGGGAATTTGTGTTAGAGAATCAATCTGGTAAGGCTGGATTTACCGCCATGCGCCGACAAGAAGCCGAACATCCCATTGAGGAAGTCGGAAAAGATTTGCGGGCGATGTTTAGCTGGCTGAAGAAAAAATAAGCCGCTACAGCTACAGTCGTAGTAGAAAAAGCAAAGACGCGCCCTAATGGCGCGTCTTTGGTGCAATGGAATGGGCAAAGGGTTGGGAATGCCTGGGATTCCATCACGGAGCCTTTTGTTCTTGCTGGAGTTGTTGTTCCGTTCGCTCAAACGCATCAGGTTTCTCTTTAGTGTTAGAAACCCACTTCGGGATGAGTCCGGTGCCAAATTTCGTGAGGCTGGTGCGAGTTTGGAGGCTCGTTGTCTGCATTTCTTTTGGCAGAAAGGTCAATTGATCTCCAAATCCGATATACAGAAACCCCAGGAGAATCGAGCCTGTAATTAAGGTCGTTTTAAGCATCTGTGTCTTTAGAGTGAAAGGACAGCACTGTTTTTTGAGGCTCACACAACAGGATTATACCACATTTTCTCTCGGTTTGAGAAAATTAGGGACCCATTTGGGAGGGCTGGAATTTTATTCCTTGAAGCGGGGGGTGGGAGGAGGGGATAGGGTTGCTCTAGGCGATCGCAACTCAGCGATCGCCTGTGGGAGTAGACATTAAATCCAGGGGTTCTCTTCATGGACCCCGCAAACCCTTGGCTAGAGCCGATCGCCCCTGAGCCGATGCCCAGTCCAGATTGGTTTCCCCCCGGGGCGATCGCTAACCTTTGGTCTTAGAAAACCCCTCGTCCAAAGGGAATAAAAACCCAGACATTAGCCTCAGTTTTTCTCGTTCCCCCACTAACTTTTCAACACCGGATCAAAACGAGGATTCGCCTCATTTCATCTGGGCTTTTCCCCAATAAAATTATCCCAAAATATTTTCCTTTAATCAATTGGATTTTCCCGATCCCTCTACCCAATTACAAGGGTTTTAAATCCCTCCAAGGGGGGAGCCGAACTGGATTGTAGTCCAGTACAGTTGAAATTACAGCAGGGTTGAATCCTGAATCAATCAGGAGTCCAATGCACCTAGAGTTTTTACTGATTCTCTAGGGTGCAAGGCCAGACTTGATGGGACATTGGGGTAAACTCCCGTCCCCTGTGCCAAGCCATCTGATTGAGAAGGCGATCGGCCCGAGGATGACCCAAACTAAAGCCATTTTGCGCCCTCGAATCCTTTAGATTCATTCGCAAAACCATCGCTTTTCCGTCTGACCCGTATTTTACCCAAGTCAGACTCTCGAACCCTCATTATTAAACTATTTTTTTCAGAAAGGGGTGTACAGCAATTGTGAAACCGTTGAACCAGCAACCATTCAGGGAAAAACTGTTTGATTGAAAGAGCGTTTTGACCTCGTGGATTGTCCAACCCAAAGCAGGGATGAACTCGAAAATAAACCCGGGTAGACCCTTTGTTTTCAACTCCGTTGGAAATTTTTAAAAGCTTAAACCAACAACCCGGTTATTTCCAGTCCCAACCTGCCAACGTTCCCTACCCCCATTTGTTGAATACTTTTGATAGAACCGATTATGAAATCTAACGAACGCAAATCCTCTTCTCAAACCCCTTCCGAGGTGAATAGCACCCCTCAAGGGCATGGTCAAGTCAGTGTACCCCCGGCAAGTCCGAGCGCTGCCCGAGTCAACCGTGCAGAAAATGCCGGTTATAACGAAGGTTATGTGCAAGGTCGAGTTGTGGAAAACGTTCGAGAAAATCGACTGCGCGATCGCGATAACGACAATTCCGCCCGAGGCTTATTCTTGGGTATTATCCTCTCTTCCTTAGTCGCGTTAGGGGCAGGGACTCTATACTATCTCTCTCAACGCGATAGCGCTTCTACTCCCCCTCCTGCGCCCGCCCCTCAACAGACGGAAGCCGAACCCGCACCCACCCGCACGATCGAGCGAGAACGGACTCTAATTGAACGAGTGATTCCGGTCCCGCAAGATACTTCCGGGGAGCAAGAGCAACCCGCTTCTGAACCCGCGCCTGCTCAACCCGCCCCGAATATCAATATCACAGTCCCCAATTCTCAAACCCAAGAGGCTCCCCCAGAACAACCGGCATCTGAGCCGGCGACCCCCTCGAATATCAACATCAACCTGCCGGAAATTAACCCAGACTCCTCTCCTGCAGCACCTGCGGAGTCAGCCGAACCCGCCACGCCTCCGGTAGAAAGCCAGCAGGCACCGGAACCCCCCGCAGAAACCACTCCCGAGCCTCAGTCGGCTGAACCGAGCAATCAGTCTGATTTGGCGGTTCCTGTGAATTAAATTTTAATCAGAAGCTAAACCCTCAACTCTCTCCGATTCAGGAGGGAGTTTTTTTAGCACTCCGGCGAGGGTTTAAACCCTCGCCGGGTGTTGCTGTACCGACATCCTAGGCGATCGGGGGGCGGTACTGAATCCAAGGGTGAGCGGCTTCCAGTTGAGCGGCTAAGGTGAAGAGGGGGGCTTCTCCTGCTGGACGGCCTACAAGCTGGACCCCTACGGGTAAACCGGAGGAAAATCCGGCGGGAATTGCGATCGCCGGTTGACCTGTGGCATTAAATAAAGGACAGGGAGCCACCCATTCAAAACTCTTGTGCAAAATCTCTTCCGGACTGAGATTCGCCCATTCCCCGACTCGAATGGTCGGACTCATAAACACCGGCAATACCAAGGCGTCATATTGCTCCAAGGACGCCACAATCCGCCGACAAAACATCTGCATCTGGGCGACAGCTTGCAAGTATTGACCGCTTGTGATCTGCTGTCCGCGTTCTAAAAACCACTGGTTGATGGGTTGCAGAATCTCTCTAGGCATCCCGGAAAAGGACACTCCACTCACCCAAATGGCGGTGAGGGGTTGGAGTAAATCGGTTAAATCTAGGGAAATTTGTGCGATCGCGTGTCCCATTTCTTCCAGGCGTTGCACCGTGTCTAGGACCGCTTGCTGACATTCCGGGGCCGCTTCTCCAATTGGGTCCAGCTTGGTGGCAAAGCCGATTCGCAAGGGTTTGACGGTTTGGGTTGTGGCATGAGCCAGAAAAGACGGGTCAGGGTCGGGAAGCCAGTAAGGGTCTCCGGGAACATAGCCGGAAATCAGGTCTAGCATGGCAGCGGCATCGGCAACGGTGCGGGTGAGCGCGCCATGAGTTAGTAATCCATTGACGCAATCTCCTAGGGGCGCTAGGGAAACTCGACCTCTGGCGGGTTTGATGCCGACTAACCCACAGCAAGCAGCGGGACCCCGCAGGGAACCCCCGCCATCAGATGCCTGGGCGATCGCACATAATCCCGCACTGAGGGCGGCGGAGGCTCCTCCACTGGAACCCCCGGGGGTATAGTCTAAATTCCAAGGATTGCGCGCCGGTGGAAATCCTGCAGGTTCGGTGAAGGGGAGACTGCCTAATTGGGATGTCGCGGTTTTCCCTAAGAGGACAAATCCCCCTTGTTTGATGCGGGTCACTACAGCGCGATCTTGACTGGGTAATTTGTCCCGCAGGGCTGCAACGCCATAGCTACAGGGGATATCCGCCACGGCAGTGAGGTCTTTGATGGAAATAGGGATGCCAAAGAAGGGGGGCAGGGTATCTGGGTCTGTTGTGGCGAGTTGTTCCGTTTTGGCTTTGGCATCGGCTAAAGCTAATTCAGCGGTAACGGTAAAATAGCTGCCCAGCTTGGGATCTAAGGTTTCGATGCGGTCTAAATAAAGCTGGGTCAGTTCTAAAGGCGAGAGTTCTTTGTTCCGAATCAGCTGCGCTTGTTCCAAAGCCGGTGTAAATGCTAAATCCTGTTTATTCATGGTTGCTTCTCTGGCGATCGCCTTCTTCTTCTCTATCTTGTCATCGAGCACTCCTTCGGCGTGGGGTCGTTGATGCAACCTACCCAATTTAGCTGTGATTGTTGCCAAGCGTGCTCATGGTTTACCTTACAACCTGGATTCCCCTTGGTGTGCATTGAAGTAGACACTTTATCAATCGTCACTGTTGGCGATCGCCTCTTGAACGGAGGATGCCAATTTGGGTTTTTATCGGGGATCTTCAGGAACTCTACAAGGTTGGGTTAATTTATCAACATTTCCAGGAATTTAGAAGAAATCAGACCGGATTCTGATTTCGGGGAATTGTCGTTCAATAACGGCCAAAAAATGGCCCTATTTTCTATGCAGGAAGCGTGCTGTTTCTCGATAGAAAATAGGGCAAAAAAATGATCGCCGATAATTGGCGATCGCTCTGGATGATTTTTGAGGTGAATGAGCGTTGAATCTGACTAAAATGCAGCGCTTGCACTCCCTAAAACGATGTAATACCAAGCTAAAGCCAGTAAGTAGGTATCGCGGTCGGCACTGGGAGATCGGTAGAGGATCACCCGCACCGCTACGCCCCAACTGGCGAGGGCTTGGGCGATCGCCCAGGGCAGTAAATGGTTGTTAAAACCAGAGGGCATCAACAGTCCCACATGAATGGCTAAAGGCAACAGCAAAAAGCCGATACCAAGGATAAATCGGCTGCCTACATTGCCAAAGGTTACGGGAAATGTATTCACCCCCGTTGCCACATCTCCCTCCAGATCACTCAAGTCTTGAATGCCAACAACGGCGCTACAAAGAATCGCCACCAATAAGATCCAAGTCCCTTGAACCAGGTTAATTGAGGCGACTGCCTGCCATGCTGCTGCCATTTGAGCGATCGCTCCGAGTCCTAAAAAGAAGTGCTTTGTGGGCCACTCTAAACCTAAGCGCCCAAATGTGAGTAAAATGATACAGAGTTGCCAGAGCAGAGTCCATTCAAACACTCCAAACTGCCATCCCACCACGGAAAACCCTACCATGCTGGCAATCCAGCGCCGCTTGGCTCCCTGATAGGAAATCAGTCCCCGGCACAGGGGGCGATCTCGTTGGTTAATGCGATCGGCCACCACCCCCATCATTTGGGTTGCCACACAAAACGTATAAGTATATAACGAGAAATAGAGTGTTCCCCCGGCTAACACCGGCAGGAATTCTCCTGCTGGCAATTCTTGCGAATTCCAGGCAACACATAGAAAAATCAATCCGGGGACAACTCCGACCCATATCTCACTTTTGATGAATAACCAATTCACCAACAGTTCGCGCCTCACCATCTGAGCCCATCGGATGCCCCAGTTCCAGTTTCCTAGCAGTTTAGCTTGCACAATCGCTTTTCCCCCATACACCCTATTATTGAATTGAGCGAGATGCTATACTCTAAGATGCTGACGCTCGGTTTGAACGAACTCAGCGATCGCCTTTCATTTAACGGATTATATCACTTTCCCATTGGTTTGGTTTCCCGGGAAAGCTTAAATTTTTTTGAAGACAGAAGTCATCATACTATATCCTACTAGCTAAAATTTTTCAAGGCCGTAGCTGTATTTACAATCTCGTAAATCTTGAGATAGGTTGGAAGAGAGTTAAAGATTAACCGCGAATGTGGTCACCGAAGTCTGGGGATACAGAATGGGGAAGACTCCCGGGTTTGCGAACATAATTTGTAACCAGAAGCAACTGTCTGAGGGCTAAAAACCCCATTTTCTATCCCGGGGATTTAATCCGGTATCAATGCTTTAGGGTCGAACCAGAAACCCCCCAAAAGGCGATCGGCCCAGTGAACAAGTGATCCCCCATTCTTGAAGGATTGGATCAATCTAGGACCCGGGATCAGTAACGGTCAAATAAACCGGGTTTTTTGACAAAATGTTGGCGGGATCTACACCGAATTTAGGCCAAAAACCCGGTTTCGGGTCCCGCATTTGGGGTAAGTAGGAGGGTGTAAAAAAGCCTCTTTCCCAGTGTCACCCCACAGGGTACGGCGCGATCGCCAAAAAAAAATAGCCTCCATCCGACTGGAGGAGGCAGGTTTTACCGACAAACTACACCTTGGTGCGATCGGTTAAAATTTCATAACCCTGCTCAGTTACCAAGACCGTATGCTCAAACTGAGCAGACAAGGAATTATCCACCGTCACCGCCGTCCATTTATCCGATAAAATCTTCGTGTGACGCGAGCCCTGATTGACAATTGGCTCGATCGCCAAAGTCATCCCCGCACGCAATTTGACATTCGGCATCTCCCGAGTCCGGAAATTAAACACCGAGGGTTCTTCATGAAGATTTCGACCCACACCATGACCCGTGAAATCTTCCACCACACTAAACCCATTCGCCTTCACGCAATCCTCGATCGCACCGGCAATATCCAGCAGATAATTCCCCGCCTTCACTTGTTCAATGCCCTTATAAAGCGACTCTTCTGCTGCCCGAATCAAGTGGGCCGCCTCTGGAGAGGTTTCCCCACCCACAGCGATCGTAATGCAAGAATCTCCATGAAATCCCTCAAAATAAGCGCCGGTATCCACCTTGAGGACATCCCCGAGACAGAGGACCTTCTTTTTATTGGGAATTCCATGCACCACTTCTTGATTAACGCTGGCGCAAATCGAAGCGGGAAATCCATGATACCCCTTAAAACTCGGAGTCGCCCCCATTTCCCGGATGCGTTTTTCCGCATAAGCATCCAAGTCAGCGGTGGTCATTCCCGGTTGGACGGTTTCGGAAATTTCTTTGAGAACCGTAGCAACAATTTTTGAGGCTTGACGCATGATATCGATTTCACGCTGCGACTTGAGCTCAATCCCCCGGCGTTGCTGTTTTTTGGGACGCGATTGACCGACAGGCTGAGGCAGTAGATTAGAAAGAATGTTCATCTATGGGATAAGTAACTAGGATATGGACATCAATAAATAAGAGGAAGCGTTGCGCCAGTCGGCGATCGCCCTGATGCATCTAGGAATCTTTATCTAAGTTAACAGATTATTCAGCAATTCCCCAGAAGGTTCTAGGGTAAAGGGTCACTCCAGACCCTCTACCTGTTCTAGTCCTTTATACCGATCGCGGTCCAGCAGAGATGGTAATCGTCCCCGTCATCCCCGCTTCTGTATGACCTGGAATGGTGCAGCGCAACTGATATGTCCCGGGTTTCATCGGAGTTAAGATCCATTCTGCCTCAGCGGTGGGTTTCAGTTCAAGTTCGTGAATCGCCCCTTTAATTTCCACCTTTCCCGCTTCGACTTTGCTTGAATAACTGGCATCGGCAAAATCTTTAGCGGTGAAATAATGTTTTTGAGGACTGGGATTGTCCAGGACTAATTTATATTGCTTTCCGGCCACAAAGTCGAGGTGACTGGGAAAAAACTTCAGCTCATTTGCCTGATTGCCTAAACTGACTTTAATTTCAGTCACCGATTGAGCTGCCAGAGTCGCGTTAGGAATGGGCTCCGCCAGAACCGGGGACCCCAAGCAACCCAATCCGAGGGTCAGAGTGAGCATTAGGGAGAACAACGTTGGTAATAACAGACGCGGGAATAGTTTTAAAGGCGATCGCAGGATGGAGAGGACTGTCATAGTTTTGAGGAAAATTGCGAACGTTTCCTTCCCGAATGTATCATCCCAGGTGAATCCTTGGGGAGGATGGGGTAGTTCTCGTGACTCGTGCGGAAGCTCTCGTCCTTGTTTGTAGTAACGACTTCAGTCGTTGCTCTCGTGTTATGGCGTTGGCCATAACACGAGCAATCTCAGGGTGTAGCGCCTGTTGGGTTTGGGACTGCTGGTGCGATCGCCTCAGTCGTTACTACGAACATTCGAGGACTGGTGCGATCGCCTCAGATGGACATTACTTGACTGTCGCTTTCTTCCTCGTTTGTAGTAACGACTTCAGTCGTTGCTCTCGTGTTATGGCGGATGCCATAACACGAGCAATCGGAGAGTGTAGCGCCTGCTGGGTTGGGTACTGCTGGTGCGATCGCCTGAGATGGGCGTGACTTGGCTGATGCCAAGTCACGCGGTAACGACTGAAGTCGTTACTACAAACGGGGGAGAATAACGACTGAAGTCGGGACGTTGAACATCTTCCCCATCTCCCCTGTTTAGGATTTTAAAACGCGAATAAACTCCAAGGGGAGTCCATCGGTATCGGCAATGAAGGCGACTTCGTAGAGACGATCGCCGATTTGTTGTTGAGTGGGTTCCAGCAATACCTTCAAGGGGGACAAGTCTGGATTAGTTTCCGTTGCTTCCAAAACCTGCTGTTGCAACTGTTCTAACCAACTGGGTAAATCCGGGGTGGAGTCGGTCAAATCAAAGGATAGATGATAATAGCCGGTGTAATGCTCATCCCCAAAGGCATCGGCAGTGGGGCGGGGTTCGGGAATTTGAATCAGTTCAATGCGTCCATTTAAGCCTTCCATCCAACAGGCGAGGGTAATGCCTGCGGTAAATCGTTCGCAAACTGTAAATCCGAGGAGGGAATAAAAGGCGATCGCCCGATGAATATTCGCAGTCCGGATTGAAACGTGGTGCATCTTCCCTGCCTTAGATGGAGTTACTCAAATAATCGGAAATAAGGATAGCGGATGGGAACCCCCGGTTCCTTTTCCAGCTCAAAATTAATCACTTCCCAACAGGGTTCCACCGCCGCCTCGGGGCTGAATTCCACAGGTAACCCATAGAGTCGCAGTTTTGCCGAATCTGGCTGACCCCGCCAAGGAGAACTGCGTTCGAGGTAGGAACCGATTAGGTTCTGATAGCGTTGGGCAATAATCACTTGCGTTGCCCGATACCCTTGGGTGTAGAGGCGATCGAGGGCTTCATGGATTTCAAAGCGAATCCCATCGGGATGGGTATGTTGCCGATACCACTCATTATTCCACTGACGCCAATGCCGTCCAGACTGGAGGTGAATCAGTTCCCCGGTGGTCGGGTTAGCCTCAAATGCACCATGACGCTGACACAAATAAGTATCCGTCAGAGTCAGTGCGGGAATTGTCTGACGACAGTGCGGGCACTGAATCTCTGGGCCAAAAATAGGATACTGCGAAGCTAAATTGATCATGCTATTGGGGGCCAACTTGCTTGGGTTAGGTGCGCCAGGGATTTTGGGTCTATTATAGCTAGGGAGACCTGGGTATTGCTTACAATTTATGGCGATTCCTTAAATAAGGCAAGCTCAATTGTGACAAATCTCAATCAACCTTTCAGGGTTTCCTCGAATTATTGGCCGGTGCCGGATCTGTCTGCTGCGGCTTTTGTTGCTCCCAATGCGACGGTGATGGGCTGGGTGGAGGTGGGTCCCGGGGCGAGTATCTGGTACGGTGCCGTGGTGCGCGGTGATGTGGAAAAAATTATCATTGGCGCGAGTAGCAATATTCAAGATGGGGCGGTTTTACATGGAGACCCCGGAAAATTGACGGTTTTAGAAGAGTTCGTGACGGTGGGCCATCGGGCTGTAGTGCATGGGGCCTATATTGAACGGGGCTGTTTGGTGGGGATTGGTGCGGTGGTGATGGATGGGGTGCGAGTGGGGACCGGGAGTACGATTGGGGCTGGGGCCGTCGTGACGAAGGATGTTCCCCCTTATACCCTGGTGGTGGGCATTCCGGCTAAACCCCTGCGTACTGTGTCGGAAGCGGAAGCGGCTGAATTGATTGAACACGCAAGGCGCTATGAGAAGTTGGCGCTGGTTCATGCGGGTAAGGGAACGGATCTGGGTTTTAGGGTGGCGGATTCCTAGGGTTGTTGGGAACCCTGGGAGTCTTGGAACCGTGAGGGAAGGGCTGGGGTCCATCCCGGAGTTTTAAGGGCTCTGAGGGTTTCCGGGGCTAATTTGAGCAGAATCTGTCAAAAGGGGTGTTCAAGTGAGCCAATTGATTGCAAAATGTCAGTAGAACTCGGAAAATAAGTTAAGAATTTAAAGAAAAGGGGAATTCACTATGGATTTTGACTGGCGCATACTTGTTGTTCTGTTCCCAATCATTGCTGCTGGAAGTTGGGCGCTGTTCAATGTTGGTAAAGTGGCGATCGCACAGATCCAAAACTTTTTGAACAAACAAGCGTAAGAGATTTCACCCGGGAACCATCGGTAGGTGCTTCCCTCTTTCGGAGTAGTTTTTTCGCTTGAGCGCGTGGGAGTCCTTCTGGAACTTGAAGAGGGGTTCATCGGTCATTTCGACCCAGCAGTTTGGACTGCCAATCACGCAAACGCAAACACAAAACTAATCTAAAAGCACCTGAACCTAGGCCATTGAGCTCAGGTTTGGGGGCTTTTTTCTTGGGGCGATCGCCTTAAACATCAGTCTGAGGGGCGGGGGGGGGTAGCTGGATGGTAAATGAAAAGGTACTCCCCTGACCCAGGGTACTTTCAGCCCAGATCCGCCCGCCATGCTGTTGGACAATTTTTTCACAAATGGCTAGACCTAAACCGGTCCCTCCATGAGCACGGGAGTCGGAACTATCCACCTGCTGAAAGCGCTCGAAAATCTTTTCTAACCGTTCTGGGGGAATGCCGCGTCCACAATCTTTGACTTGGAAGAGGATATGGGTGGATTGCACCGATGCTGTTAGCCAGACGGTGGAGCCTGGAGGGGAAAATTTGATAGCATTGCTCAGGAGATTGGTAAAGACCTGGATTAGGCGATCGGCATCAGCCCATAAGACGACCTGGGCGGGTTCAACTACAATCGAAACCGATGCCTCTTCAGCGAGGGCTTGTATGGAATCGACCCCGCGTTCCATGAGTTCTCCAGCAGAACAAGGCTGTTTGACGATCGCCACTTTTCCCGAGGCCATGCGTTCCATATCCAGAATATCGTTGAGCAGACGCAAGAGGCGATCGGAGTTCTCTAGGGCAATGGTGAGCATTCGTTGGGATTTTTCCGGTTGGTTCTCTAATATCCCACTGGCTAAGAGTCCCAGGGAACCGCGAATTGAGGTGAGTGGGGTGCGAAGTTCATGGCTGACGATGGAGATAAACTCATCTTTCATCCGTTCCATTTCCAGTCGCTCAGTGATGTCTTTGAAGGTTAAAACTACCCCGACAATTTCCCCTTTTTGTCGCAGGGGGGCGCTGATATATTCCACGGGAAAACAGGTCCCGTCTTTCCGCCAAAAGACGCCATCGGTAATAAATTTGACGCTGCCTTGTTGGAGGGTTTCTTGAATGGGAAATTCGCCCTCTGGATGAGCGGTTTTCGGACAGTGGTTCGTTCTTAACAGGAGTTGGACTGGATGACCGATCGCCTCTGCGGGTCCATAACCCAACATTCTCTCGGCAGCGGGATTTAAAAAGGTGAGTTTCATCTGCTCATCCAATCCACAAATTCCTTCGCCTGCGGAGTTTAAGATTAACTCGTTCTGATGGCGTAACCAGGCTAGAGCTTGGTCTGGTGGGGGATAATCCGCCGGTTGGGTGCCAATGGTGGAGGCATACAAATCGGCTCGCAGTGCCATGTGAGCGAGGCGATCGCGAATGGTTTGCAGTTCGTTCCGGTTGCTCACGGGCGATCGGGGTGCAGGGATGTCCTGATTCGGCCAGGTCGGGAGGTCGTTACAAGGACAGGACATGGGGGGCATTCCTCTCGTTCTTAGGGGGTGCGGCATGGAACATCGAGGGCAATCCACAATTTCCCATTCCGAGGTCATGAGTTCGGCGACGGTTTCCTCGGTTCCCGCTAGATAACAATGCCCTGACTCTGGCGCTTGTACCTCGAACCATAATTGTTCAAACTCCGGACTGTAGGACTCGCCTGCAATGGTCTCTTTCGGCTTGCGGTCTAGCCCTCCGTTTTTCATCAAGACAGTTTTGCCTAATTGCAGCCAATGAGCAAGATATGCTTTTACTTTAGATGGGGACGCCATAATTCCCTATAACCTTCCATTGTGGAGCTAGACCCTCGAAAGGGCTGCTTTTTTAACCAAATCTTAAGATTGGCAGTCTTCCGCCTATCCCCAGTTTAAGAAATTTTCGGAAATCCCGGAGGGATTCATCGAGGGCCCCTTGACTCGACCGGGACTGACGCCATCTTTAACATCAAACCCTAAATGTCGAGGCATCAGGAGCAAATCACCTCTACTTTTAGGGTAACATTTTCACCTTCTGCGTAAGTCCTGCGGGGAATAAGGGGATTGCCAAAAATAAATCATTCAAATGTTCGTTCTTCCAAATGTTCAACGTCCCCCCTTTAGGGGTTTCTTTAAAGATGACTCAATCCAGGAGTCACTCCGAACATTTTTGCGGTTTTATTTTTTTGATTTCCCTAACAAAACGGGGTAATTCAAGGTTCAAGTCTGCGGTAAATCGGTGGAGTTAACTGACCCACCAATGCCAAATTTCCCGGTTTGGTTCCCACTCACTCCTGATGCTGGGCGCGCACTTTGTCACGGAGGCGTTGAGCGATCGCCTGAATGTAACTCATCCCTTCATCATCGGGTTCCATATTACACCGTCGCCAGCGATTTCTAGCTATTAATAAGGCGGTACGAAGTTCCTGGAAGGACTGCGGCAGAATATGCTTTCTTTGGTAATCTTTTGCACAGCGATCGCCGATTTCCACGCATTCTTCCACCGATTCCCAAGATTTATAGCCATTGAAGGTTAAAGCAAAATGATTAAATAACTCCCAGCGGGCATGAGTGGAGGGAATATCGGATTCACTCAGTTGGGTATGACTAATTGGTTTTAGCAGTAAATTAACCAGAGGCAACCAGGTTTTTTCTATCCATTTTAAATCCTTTGATGTCATCACTCGCTCAAAAATCCAATGGCTTTCTATTAATCCCATCTCCATTCCAATTTCCGCCTCTTTATTAGAGGTATGAAAAATTAATGGGCATTGAGGCGTTTGGGTGGCTAAATAATCTACAACCTCTCGTCCATTCCCTGGGTCAAAAGCTTTTTCGTACCCGGTCCAATTCGGTCCTAAGTTATGCTCTAAGCTAATTAACAAGCATTTCTGTAAATGGATTTTTAGCCAGGATACAATCTCAGGAGCATTATCAAAAAATACCAAAGATTCGTCTGGAAACATCTGTCCCAGGTGATGGCGCATCCGGTCAATTCGCTGTTTTTTATTCTCTAAAATTACAATATATTTGGCGCGGCTTAGGCGATTAAATTGGGGAGTATTTCGCGAAATCCAGGCCATTAATTCTATAGAATTCTTGAAAAATCCAGCGGACCAACCGGGAAAGACCTCACCGAGGCGATCGCTGATTAATTGTTCTGATTCCGGGTTGTCATCTAAAACAATAATCATCCGTGATGCGGGTGCGGTATGAGGGGCTCGTTGTTCGGGCTGATCAAGGATGCGAGCCTCAATAGAATTTGGGCTATTTTTACCCCTAGATTGGATTAATCGTTTCAGGGTATCGGCCCAATCTGAATCAATCCAGTCCCAAGAGTCCATTGCATCCAAAGATGGGGAAGGGATGACCCGTTCACAGTGCCAATTTGCCTCTTTCAGCGCCATTTCCATCCCAATTTCTGCATCACTATTGGAGGTATGGAGAATTATTGGACATTGGGGCAATTGTGTGATTAAATAATCCACCACATCGCGACCAATTCCTGGATCAAACAGTTGGCCGATGCGTTCCCAACTCGGACCCAAATCATGGTCAAGACTGAGCAAAAGGCACTCATGTAAGTGGCCTTTTAACCAAGCAATCATATCCGGGGCATTATTAAAAAAAATTGCCGAACAGTCAGGAAATGACTCCTTAAGACGCTTTTCCATTGCCTGAATGCGCCCGGGGTTATCTTCTAAAATTGCAATGATTTCATGCATCCCAACCCTCCCCTCAATTGATTTTCCATTATAGGGAGTATTCCCCCCTAGGGGGTGGAACCTATCAGGGGCCTCACCCTCTGTTGACCAGGGCCTCTCCACTCAGACGACAGATGCGCCAGTCGGGGAGAATTTCGGCCCCTAGGCGACGATAGAAGGCGATCGCTGGTTCATTCCAATCCAATACCGACCATTCCATCCGTCCACAACCGCGATCAACGGCCAATTTTGCCAGTTTCTCAATCAGGGATTTGCCAATCCCTCTACCGCGATAGTCCGGTAATACAAACAGGTCTTCTAAATATAGACCGGGCTTGGTTAGAAAAGTAGAATAATTATAGAAAAATAGGGCAAATCCCACAACGGTTCCCGAATATTCTGCAATTAATGCTTCGGCGTAGGGGCGATCGCCAAACAAATGCTCATGCAGTGCCTGGGGACTGCCGGTAACTGCATCGGATAACTTCTCATAAGCAGCAAGGGCGCAAATTAACTCAAAGACTACCGCCACATCATCGGCAGTGGCAGCACGAATTCGGATTTCAGAAGAGGTTTTGGACATAATCCTGGGAGAATATTGTGGGATTATTATATCCCCCAGGGAAACGGACTCAAAAATCCAACCCTTGACAGTCCTCTAAGCGAGATGCCAAATTTCCCGCCCATCCCACCCCTAAGCCCTCCTCGGTGTAAAATGGCTTTGCTGGTAACTGTCCCGCAGGTGCGCTTAAATCAAAGATGAGGTCAGCATAATTGCGCCATTCTATCCCCCCTGAGACTGCCCATCCCACCGTTTGGGCAAATAGGGCATAATCCTGCTGCTGTTGCTGCCAAATCTGGGACTGAATGGTGAATCCAAAATGACCCTCGCTAGAGTCCATCCACAGGCGATCAATGAGGCACAGGTCGGCACTGGGAATGTTTAAACTATCGTCTTCTGTGAGATAATCCAGACGGGTTAGCCATCGCGCCTCTGTTTTGGAGAGTTGCTCTGCACCTCGCAAGGTTTGGGCAATTTCTAACAGAATGCGCCCGGTTTCGCGATCGCCCCGTTGCCATTCTCCTGCGTTTAAAAATTCCCACAGTTGCGTATAATTGACGGTCCCAATAATCAGAGAATCTGGCATTGTTATCTGGCAATGGGGAGATGCAATGGACAGCAGTGGATTTGAGGAAAGAAACGGCAGGGGACGGGTTGATTCATGATTTAAACGACAACAGAACAAGGTTCAGGGGAAGGGATGGAATTTGGCAATAGACTTGGGGTGTTTATTATCCTACAATGAAACGAAACGGCTGGGTTTCTGGATCAAGACCCGCTACAATTGGGTAGCATAACTGGTGTGAGTCAATGATGCAATACGATATCCCCTGGGAAGATTTATCGCCGATCGCCCACCTGGTTGCTGAACCGGGGGGCGGTTATGATGCGATCGGGGAGACACCAGGGACTAACTCGCAATCACAAGGGCCTTGGATCGAGGTGTTGGTAGACTCTCCCGCTTCGGAGACGCCTCTGGATGAAGAACCCCTAAAATTATTTACCTATCGAGTACCACCTGGGTTAACGGTACAACCGGGGGATATTCTCAGTGTGCCTTTTGGATCGCAACAGTTAGGGGCGATCGCCATCCGGTTTACGGATCAATTAGCAGCACATTTATCCCTGGATCAGATTAAAGATATTGAAGATGTGGTGGTTTCTGGGTTTTTTGCCCAAAACTATTGGCAACTGTTGGAACGGGTGGCAGATTATTACTATACTCCCTTAGTGCGAGTGATTCGCGCCGCGATGCCTCCGGGATTATTTGCCCGATCGCAACACCGAATCCGCCTCACCGCGCAAGTTCCACCCGGTGGAAAAGAGTTTCTAAAAACCATTTCTGCCCAAAAAATCCTGGAATTGTTACAATCTTCAGACACGGGAAATTATACCTTCCACTATATTCGCAGTAAAGTTAAACCGGGAGCAAATTCGGGGTTAAAGGAGTTAAAAAAACGCGGATGGGTGGAAAGTTACTATGAGGCAGGCAGTCGTCCTGCGCCGAAACTGCAACAGGCGGTTACTCTGATTACCAGTTCTTTTCCCCCAGATTTGAGCAAGCGCCAGGGAGAAGTGTTACAAGTGCTCAGGCGTCGGGGTGGGGAACTGTGGATGGCGGAGTTGCTGAAAATCTGTCAGACAAGTTCGGGAGTTGTGAAAAAACTGGTGGAAAAAGGGTGCGTGGAAATTTACGATCGCGAAGCATTGCGATCGCCAACGCAACCCAACCAAACTGCTGATGCGCCTAAAGTTTTGAATTCCTATCAGCAACAGGCATTAGATGCGATTAATCAGATCGATGGATATGCCCGAGTGTTGCTGCATGGGGTGACAGGTTCGGGAAAAACTGAGGTTTATTTACAGGCGATCGCCCCAATATTAGCACAAGGAAAATCGGCGATCGTGCTGGTCCCGGAAATTGGATTGACGCCTCAATTATGCGATCGCTTCCAAGCTCGATTTGGGGATAAAGTGGTGGTCTATCACAGTGCGCTATCCCAGGGTGAACGGTACGACACTTGGCGACAAATGCTCACAGACACCCCTCAAATTGCGATCGGAACGCGATCGGCCATTTTCGCACCTTTACCCAACCTCGGCCTCATTATCCTCGATGAAGAATACGACGACAGTTACAAACAAGACCAACCTGCACCCACCTATCACGCCCGAACTGTCGCCCAATGGCGGGCGGAATTATCCAATTGTCCCCTGATTCTCGGTTCTGCCACCCCTTCTTTAGAAACTTGGGTAGAGATTGCGGTTAATCCCACCGAGGGCGATCGTACCCATTATCTGCGCTTACCCGAACGCATCGAATCTCGACCCATGCCGCCGGTGGAAGTCGTGGATATGCGCCAAGAATTACGCAAAGGAAACCGTTCCCTGTTTAGCGAATCCCTGCAACAAGAATTAAGTACCCTCCGAGAAACTGGACGACAGGGGATATTATTTATCCATCGCCGGGGACATAGTACCTTTGTTTCTTGTCGCAGTTGTGGTTATGTCATGGAATGTCCCCATTGCGATGTTTCCCTGTCCTATCATCAATTTCAAGAAGGCGGGACCGAATTTCTGCGCTGTCATTATTGCAGTTATACCACTCATCCCCCGGAACGCTGTCCGGAATGTGACTCTCCCTATTTTCGGCGCTTCGGCAGTGGCACTCAGCGGGTGATGCAGGAATTGGCGAGGGAGTTTCCCGAGTTGCGGGTGATTCGCTTTGATAGTGATACGACTCGCACGAAAGACGCACATCGGATATTATTATCGCAGTTTGCCTCGGGGGAAGCGGATATTTTGCTGGGAACTCAAATGCTGACGAAAGGGTTGGATTTACCACAAGTCACGTTAGTTGGAGTGGTGGCAGCGGATGGGTTATTAAATTTAGCCGATTTTAGAGCATCAGAACGCGCCTTTCAAATGTTAACTCAGGTTGCGGGTCGTGCGGGTCGAGGAGATGAACCGGGACGGGCGATTTTACAAACCTATTCTCCAGAACATCCGGTGATTCAGGCGGTGCGAAATCAGGAGTATAATAGTTTTATCGAACAGGAGTTAGAACAGCGAGAGGCGTTGAGTTATCCCCCCTATGGACGGTTGATTTTGTTAAGAATTTCGGGGAGGGATGATTGGACGGTGGAGGATACTGCTGTAGATTTAGCGCAGGTTCTGGGGGGACCGGATGCCTATCTGACCCGAGGATATGAGTTGTTGGGACCGGCACCGGCACCGATTTTGCGGGTTGCCGATCGCTTTCGGTGGCAAATCTTACTGAAGTTTCCGCCTAATATTCGGGTAGAGTTGCCGATGTTGGAGGAGTTGCGATCGCGCTGTCCCCGAGACATTAGTTTGGCGATCGATGTCGATCCCTTAAATCTCAATTAAAGACTTCAGTCGTCTCTTCATGTTCGTAGTAACGACTTCAGTCGTTCTCTTGATGTTCGTAGTAACGACTTCAGTCGTTTCTTCTATCCAAAAGATAACGCTTTTATATCAAGTCCGGTTAATCTGAGATCTTGCACCATTCTCAACACCGGCGGGTTTGAACCTTTTAGTAGAGGCGCTTTTGAAAGCGCCTCTACGGCGGGGGTTTAAACCCTAATAGCTAAAGTCAGTTAAAAACCGACTGCAAGTCTGATACCGTGGGGTTTTCAGTCGGTTTCAACCGACTTGATTCTGTTAGGCGGGGGATTTATCCCCCGCCGGTTGTTGAGAATGGTGCAAGATGTCAGTTAACAACCGACTGCAAGTCTGATACCGTGGGGTTTTCA
>JAMXFF010000036.1:27098-76971 GCA_025370845.1 Laspinema palackyanum D2a
TTTCAACCGACTTGATTCTGTTAGGCGGGGGATAAATCCCCCGCCGGTTGTTGAGAATGGTGCAAGATGTCAGTTAACAACCGACTGCAAGTCTGATACCGTGGGGTTTTCAGTCGGTTTCAACCGACTTGATTCTGTTAGGCGGGGGATAAATCCCCCGCCGGTTGTTGAGAATGGTGCAAGATGTCAGTTAAAAACCGACTGCAAGTCTGATACCGTGGGGTTTTCAGTCGGTTTCAACCGACTTGATTGTGTTAGGCGGGGGATAAATCCCCCGCCGGTTGTCGCCACTTATCCCGAATTGTTAACGAGAGTGAACTGCGGGTCGGCGATTACGACGCCAGAGATTTGCTAGACCCGCTAAACCGATGAGTCCAGGTAACCCTAACAGTCCCCAATTTGTGGTTCGTTCGCGGGTTCGGACTGTTTGAGTCGCTGAACGGGTTGTCCCTGGGGTCGTTGTAGTTTCGGTATTGGTACGTTCGATAATAGTGGTACTACCGGGTGTCGTCGTTGTATTCGGTGTCGTTGTACGCGGTGTCGTCGCAGGCGGTACAATCATTGTACCTCCGGGAGTTGTGTTCGGAGTTGTGCCTGGATCGGTCAGATTTGGACTGGTCGTAGTACCCGGAGTCGTACCTGGAGACATCATCCCTGGACTGGTGGTAGTACCCGGAGTCGTATCGGGTGTGGTTGTCCCTGGAGTCGTACTTGGAGACATCATCCCTGGACTGGTAGTACCCGGAGTCGTACCTGGACTGGTAGTACCCGGAGTCGTATTTGGAGACATCATCCCTGGGGTTGTACCTGGACTGGTAGTATCCGGAGTCGTCCCTGGGGTTGTCATATCCGGAGACATCCCTGGGGTTGTACCTGGGGTTGTACCTGGGGTTGTACCTGGGGTTGCACCGGGGGTTAGAGTACCATCGGGTTGAGTCGGATCCGAGTCAAACGTGTCGGGAGTTGGGGTGCCCTCCGGTGAGGTGGTATAAGGGTCAGTGGTATAAGGGTCGGTTGTCTCAGGGGTGGTTGTCTCAAAATCCGTTGTTCCTTCTGGGTTCGTCGTTTCGGGGGGGGTTACTCCCTCCGGGTCCGTGGTATAAGGGTCAGGATTAGTATAATAAGGGTCAGTGTTTTCTAAATCGGTGGTTCCCTCGGGATCGGTCCCGGCAGGTGCCGTGGGGGAAGTCGTTCCCATGCCATCGGGTGAGGTTTGAGCAAAACCGGGGAGATTGAATAAAGGCACAGTCAGTACACTCAATGTACAGGCACTTGCCAAAACTATTTTAGAGAGATTAACAGGTTGCATGGTTATGTTTTGTTGAGTTTGACTGGTAACTTAGGGTTGCTTGTTAATGGAACTGAGAACCCGTTCTCCTTCAGGGGGATGCACCACTGAAAATATAATAAGTTAGAGACTCGGGAATCTAAGGGGTAAAAACTGGGTTAGTCTTGTTTTAGAGTAAGAGATGAAATGAGGGGTTGCCAATCCTCTGTAGGCATAGTTTGATCCGGGGGAAAACTGGGGAGGGAGGAATCAGAAGAGTCCGAGGATTTTTTTCAGGAATCCCCCTGAGAATTCAGGTGCTAGGATTGCAGCGATCGCCTCAGCATTCAAGCCACTTCACACTAATTGGCTGACAGGGCGAGTTGACATCCTCCTGTGGATAGATTTAGTTTGAATCCCCGGGATGAAACGTGCCGTAGGGGGAATTGAGGGGGAGTTTTAACGAGGCGATCGCCAGCGATTTAATCCCATCCAACTCATTCCGGCAAACAGTATTCCCAGGAAAATACTGGGGAAAAATATTAACCCATAATTTAATCCAATCTGAGTGGGTGTGAATTCACCGGGGGATTCGGATGGCGATATTTGGGATATCGTCTGCGTTAGAGAAATAGTTGATGCGGTGGTGGTGCTGACTCCGATCGCCGCAGCGGCGATCGCATTTTCCAAGCGGCGATCGCGTTCTTTCATTTGAGCGCGCTTTAGCACTGCTTCTATGTCTTGTAGAGATTGTTCTCGACCCTGCAATCCCATTTTAAATCCCCGCCATTGTTGTTCCAGTTCCGCTTGATATTGGGGTGCGATATAATCTCTAAATTCAACCCAAACTTTTAAGTCACTGGTGGCAATGTCATCTTTGAGTTGCTCTTGAAGACGCTGCAACCGTTTCTCATACTCTCTTAAATGGGTGTTTAAAGCATGGCGCTGGGTTTCTAATCCTGCCACTCCCGCGCGATGTTGTGCTAAAATGAGGAGAGTTTGAGACCATTGGGATTGGAGATTTGGCAAATTTTGAAGGGCCGCCGGGGACGATCGCATGAGTTCGGGGATCTCAGGTAAAATAGCTCCAGTTCTGAAAATTCCTTGTTTTTCCAAGGCGGTTTGGATGAGTTGACTGTTGCGATAGGCAGACCCAATTTGATGGCGATTCAAAAATAACCACAACCACTCGGAATATAAGTCTGTGATTCGCTTTAATGCAGATTTTGAAGGGCAAATACAAATCATAACGCCTTCAAGCTCTGGGTCATGATTCTTCCCATTTTGAGGAGAATTCCGGACTTCAAACCATGAACAATTCAGCAATTTGCTAGGATGAAAAGCCGGAACAGATTTGGAGGGATAAAATCCTTGATAGGCGGCGTGAGCGGCTTGAAAATGAGCTGAATCTGAGCGACTGTTGACATAGCCTAAAATTAGCCAAGTTTTGCCCACATTGGCAGAAACATCAAGGGTTTGGCGAAAGCGAGATAAGAGGGTAATATCGGAGGTTTCTTCAGAATGAGGCATCAATGCCACCATCAGACTTTGGGTATCTCCAACGCCATAGCGTAGGTAAAACCCTTGTCCATCGGGGTTGCGAAACAGATAATCGCGATCGCCGGGTTGATTCGCCTCGGGATGAATTTGGAGGCGATCGCGTAACGCATCCCAGTTGTTCCCATTTCCCCCTTCAGAACCGGGAACCTGTCGGTCATAAGCAAAGAGAAAGAGTTGAGGGTAACTTAAATAAGTTTGCACGATTGCTTGACCCAAATTTTAGCATAAATATTTTAAATATTAGCATAATTTGCGATAAAATTACTATGAATTAGCGCCAATTTAAAAGTCTATAGTCAAGGCAATACCCGGGCTATATTCATTAAAGTTAGAGCCTAGAAAAGCTTATTCCCCGTCTGCTTTCGGCAGAATTTGTCCAGGCAACTGCTGCAAATCTTCTAGGGGTTCCAACTGTTACAGGACTTAGGCAGATTTTGAGAATCCGAGCTAAATGTAGAGGCGAGCAAGGGAATTGCCTCTACATTTAGCGCTTAATCTTAAAGATTCCAGAAGTCCTGAGTTTTTTGCGGACAGGATGAGTCGAGTCGGTTTAGACTAAGGGGATTGCAAAAAATAAATCATCCAAATGTTCGTAGTAACCCCTTCAGGGGTTTCTTTAAATGATGACTCCTGAAGGAGTCACTACAAACGTTTTGAAGGTTTTATTTTTTGGACTTCCCTAAGTTGGAAACCGGCGTTCTTGACAAAATGTCTGCTCATAAGTAAGTTTTTCTCGGGTCAGAAACCCGGTTTCTTCTGCTTGGGATCTCAATCCATACCGGGGTCCTAGGAGGGTCGAGTGCCAAGTCTAGCCTCTGCTGTCCATGCTAAAATCATAAGTTCACACCCCAGAAAAATTTGGCCGTATTCGATTGACCTGCTCCCAAACTGGCGATTCACCTGATGCCCTGGGTTCCATCATTCACCATTGACGAGAAAACTTGATGAAACGCCCTATTCGGATTGATACGCTTCAATGGTTTATTGGCATTTATCTTGCTATCCGGGGAACATTGATGCTGATGTTGCCACACAAGGTCGCCAGCGATATTTTTGCTCCGTTTCAATCTTATGTGACGGGGTTGGGCGCGTTGCAAGTGATGGTGGGCGCGGCGTTGATTGGGGTGGCGACCCTGCTACCCCTGCGGTGGAGTATCCTGGGCGCTCATCTGATGGCGGGGGTGGTGTTGTTCCAGATTGGCATCGGATATGCCTCTGGGGGTAACTTGATGGAGGTGGTGGGGGCGTTAATCTTGGGATTGGCGCTGGCGATCGCCCCGTTTCTAGGCAATGAGGATGAGCGTAGATATGGGCAGAGGGAGGCGCAGACTGGGGCGATCGACCTGTTTGCTGTGGCAATGGGATTGAGAATGGCGATCGAAGCGCTGCTGTTTCTCATCCTGTTGAATCCAGCATTACAGGACTCCTTGTCCCCGGTGCTGCCTTCTTACCGAATCCCCTACGCCCTCCTCTATTTAGCGATCGCCATGAGTGTTGTAGGGGTTCAGCTTTATCCGAAAGTCCCTCGCTGGCTATTTCAAGGGGTGCATTTCTTCGCCGGGATCTTCCTTTGGACCTGGATTCTGGGGATGGGGTTTTCTCTTTGGAATGGGGTGCTCTCCTACGCGGGATTGGGAACGGCTTTGGCATTTCTCCCCGGGATTGGCAAGCGCCTGAATCGGCTCGATCCTCACTCGTTACAAACCCGAGTTGCTGTCGCATCGATTGGCATCGTTACCTTACCCCTGGTCTCTTTAACCACCCTGGTGTCCCTCCCCCAAGAGCAAGCGACCATCGATCACTCCCTGACGGTCCAGCAGTCCCTGGCAGTTGCCCTCTCTCAGGATATCGCCACCTATATCAACCTGCACAGTTCGGCGCTGATTGCCTTGGGGAATCAGCCCGGATTGGCGGAAATGGAGCCGGAACAACAGCAGGCTCTCCTCCAGGTCGTTCATAAGGCTTATCCGGATATTCAGGCGTTAAGCACCTTTAATGCCAATGGTCAGGAGATTGCCCGCAGCGATAATCGGCCCCTGGGTCCGCCGATTCGAGATATGGCCTTGCTTCAAGAGGTCCGCCTGAGTGATCGCCCTATTCTGAAGTTCCAGGTGGGTAGAACTTTGAATCTGCCGGTGGCATTTTTTCTGGTGCCGATCAAAAATTCTCAGGGAGAATTTGCAGGGGCTCTCTCGGGTTCGATCGCCTCGTCACGGATTACGGATCAACTCGGTCGGATGGCGGCAGATACGAATCTGAAAGCTTATCTGGTTGATAAGAAAGGAGTGGTGATTGCTCATCCGAATGTCGAGTTGGTCAATTCCTTTGCGGACTTCGCCCAAGTGCCTCCGGTGGCTGCCCTTTTGAACAGTTCTATTTCCTTGGGAAAACTCAGCTACTGGAATGGACCCGTCCGAGAATTGGTGGGGTATGCCCGAGTCCCGGATTTTGGCTGGGGTGCGATCGTGGAACGTCCGGCAGATGAAGTGTTAGGGGCCCTAAATGTTAGACGGGAGCGGGATTTTGCGGTGCTGTTGTCCGTGGCAACGGCTTCGCTGGCGATCGGGGGGTTCCTCTCTCACCGCTTGACCCACCCCCTGAGAACGCTGGCATTTGCGGCACAAGAGTTAGGCAAGGGCAATTCAATGGCGCCTCTGCCGGATAGCAATATTACGGAACTGGCGAATTTATCCTTGGTGTTTGGGACTATGCGCGATCGCCTGGTTCGACGCACCAACGAACGCGATCGCGCTGAGGCGGAGTTACGGCAAAGTGAGGCCAAATTTCGCCGCTTGGTGGAATCCAATATTATTGGGGCGATCGTGGTGGAAATTAAAGGTCCAGTGATTGAAGCCAATGATGAATTTCTTCAGATGATGGGCTATACTCGCACTGATTTAGCCTCGGGTAAAATCCAATGGCTGCAAATTGCTCCTCCGGAATATTTTGAGGGCGATCGCAGCATCAGTCAGGAATTACAAGAAACTGGGGCGTTCACTCCCTTTGAAATGGAATGTATCCGCGCCGATGGTCGTCGGGTTCCGGTGTTACTGGGGGCGGCCCGGTTAGAAGAAACCGAGGATAAGGCGATCGCTTTTGTCCTGGATTTGACCCAGCGCAAACAGATGGAACAAGAGCGCGAACAACTCCTCAAGCGGGAACGATCCGCCAGAGAAGATGCGGAATCCGCTAACCGAATTAAGGATGAATTTTTGGCAGTCCTCTCTCATGAATTGCGATCGCCCCTGAATCCGATTTTAGGCTGGGCCAAGTTGCTCCGTTCTCGCAAGTTTGATCAGAAAACCATTGATAAAGCCTTGGAAACCATCGAGCGTAATGCCCTCTTACAAACTCAATTAATTGAGGATTTACTCGATGTTTCTCGGATTCTGCGGGGCAAATTAACTCTGAATGTCCAACCTGTTAATTTAATCTCGACCATCACTGGGGCGCTCGAAACCGTTAGCTTGGCAGCAGAGGCGAAATCCATTCACATCGAAACTCGATTTGATAACGCCGCTAGTCCCGTCGCCGGTGATGTGATTCGCCTCCAACAAGTGCTCTGGAATCTGCTCTCTAATGCGGTGAAATTTACTCCGGCTAATGGGAAAATTGAGGTGATTTTGGGCCAGGTGGATTCAATGGCTCAGATTCAGGTCAAGGATACGGGAAAAGGCATTGCTCCCCAGTTTCTGCCTTATGTGTTTGAATATTTTCGCCAGGAAGATGGCGGGACAACGCGCTCTTTTGGGGGTCTGGGTTTGGGATTGGCGATCGTTCGCTATATTGTGGAACAGCATGGGGGTTCGGTGATGGCAGAAAGTCCCGGTGAGGGCTTAGGGTCAACCTTTACGGTCCATTTACCCCTGATGTCTGTGGAACCCACTCCGGATGAGGACGATCGCCCCCCGGTGGGTCGGATGGAGAATTTACAGGGCCTGCGCGTGCTGCTGGTGGATGATGAACCCGATCTGCGGGAGTTGGCCGCTTTTACGTTGGAGGAATCTCAAGCAAAGGTGACTTCCTGCGCCACTGCTGCTGAGGCACTCATTGCCTTGAATCACAATCCCTATGATCTGCTGGTTTGTGATATCGGAATGCCCGATATGGATGGCTATATGTTGATGCGTCAGGTGCGCTCATTTCCTCCAGAACTCGGGGGCAAAATTCCGGCGATCGCCCTCACCGCTTATGCCAGTGAACTCGATCGTCAACAAGCCCTTTTAGCCGGTTTTCAGTTACATTTATCTAAACCTATTGAGCCGGATCTGTTCATTCAGGCGATCGCTAAACTTCTCCAAACCCCTCAAGGGGTTGACTCGCAGTAGCAAGTCGGGGCAATAGATGAATTACCCGAACCAGGGATATGGGTCATCCTCAACATCCCTGATTCATGTCAGAAATCCAGATTCTTAACCCTTTTTTATAACACCGGGAGTTTTTGATGAGTCACGATTGGCTAGTTTTTATCGCCTGTATGGGGGCGTTAATTCTCTATTTAATGTTTTCTGCTCTCACGGAAATGGGGACAAAATGGCCGGGTAAAAAATAGCAAAATCCCCAGCGATCGGCTGGTCTATATTATTTCCATAATACAATTAAGTGGGAGCATCTTGCTCCCTACCCTGTCCATCGATGGATTAGGATTTAACCAGACGACAAATCAGATCTCCCACTCCCTCTTCATCAAAAGAAACCCGCGTTTTATTAGCTTGAACTCGAATGCGATCGCGACAGTTGTAGCGTTCCAAAGGTTGATCTACCCCGTCAAGGCGAAGAGCAACTCGATATTCCCAATGATATTTAGCACTGCGCTCAATCCGCACAATGCAGACCGAGCGATGATCGCCCAGGGTGCGACAGACTAAGGCTTGGGCGGGAAATGCTACGCTCAAAGCTAAGATGATACTGAGGAACAGGGCTGTTGCTTTAATCCATTGTCTGGGTTGAATGCTGCTCATATTGTGACCTAATTTCTGAATAAAATGGGCGGGATTGGGTCTGTCTGTTGATAAAAAGTTAGGACTCTATCCTTAGATAGAGACATAAAATATCTATTTCGTCAATAATTAGGATGGCTTAATCTATGTGATAAACTCACTTCTAATATTGCAAGTGCTGAAACGGGCGGGGGGAGGGAATTGAGGTTAGAGGCTATGGGACATCTAGTCTCCGGACTAGAGAGGGTCAAAAATATCCGAGTCAATCCCCAAACGGTGAAGCTCACTGCAATATTAGCGGAAAAGGGGAGTCATATAGTGAGATTAAACCGGAAAATGACGAGGAGAAACAATGAATTCGGTACTGGTATGGATTCTCGGAACAATTATTGTACTGGCGATACTTCTCCTGATTTCCCTGTATATTCGCGGAACCTTTCGCGATCGCGTAGAATACAAGGTGAAAAATCCGCCGACTCCGGGAGAACCCCGCTTTACCATCGCCCAAGCAAGCTTATCCAATTCTCTAATCACCTCTGCTTTAATTACCGATGTTTGGAATGATTCACCCACGATTCAACAAGTCAGACTTGATGCGATCGCCAAGGCAAAACATTCTATCCATTTTGAGACCTTTTTCATCACCCCGGGACGACGAGCCAATGACTTTGCCTCCGCCATTGCCGAGCGCGCAGCAGCGGGCGTGGAAGTTCAATTACTGGTAGATAGCTATGGGAGTAAAAAAATTTCCGATAAATATTGGAACCGCTTAAAATCGGCCGGAGTTAAAGTGCTGTTTTTCAATCCCTTTGACTGGAAAGCTCCGGCGGATTATGCCGGGAGAACCCACCGAAAATTACTCTCGATTGATAGTAAAGTCGCCTATATTGGGGGTGCGGGAATTTCTGATTTTTGGGATGGCGAGTCCGGTTCCGGAGAAAAAGAACCGTGGTTTGATTGTGAATTTCGTTTAGAAGGAGAGATTGTTGCGGTATTAGAAGGGGTCTTTGTTCAACATTGGACTTATGCCAGTGGGGTGTCAAATCTCGGTCCAGAAACCTTTAAAAAAGACCCGGCACAGAAGCCAATTACCCTCGTGACTCCTTCATTTAATCCCACTTACCGATTTTCTCCGATTCGCGCTTTATTTCAAACCAGTTTATTAGCCGCCCGAAAGCGAATTTGGTTAGCGAGTCCCTACTTTTTTCCGGACCTGAATTCCCGGGATTTGCTGATTGCAGCCAAAAAGAGTGGGTTGGATGTCAAAATTCTCACCACCAGTTCAGTCAGTGATAAAAAGAAGGTTTATTACGCTTCTTATGAAGGATATGGACCCCTGTTAGCCGCAGGCATTGAAATCTATGAATATCAACCGAGCATGACCCATGCTAAGCTATTATTAATAGACGATCGCTGGATGACCACCGGAAGTGCTAATTTTGACCCTCGCAGCTTTTTCCATAACGATGAATTAGATTTTTCCACCGGGGAACCGAATGTTTTAAAAGAAGTTGAGCAAATTTTTCAACGGGGGTTTTCTAAATCCAAAGTCGCCAGTTTGGAAGATTGGCGCAAGCGATCGCTCTGGAAGCGCATGGTGGGACAAACTGTTCGCTTCTTTGAATGGCAACTCTAGTGCAATTCCTGGGTGGTTTGTAGTAACCCCTTCATGGGTTTCTTAAGATGACTCAATCAAGGAGTCACTACGAACATTCCTAGTGCTAAGGGGTTTATCCTGCGGTATCAACGGCTTGAACAGAAGTTGGATAAGGCTGCTTCGTGGGAATTTCCAGGATAAACTCGGCACCCTGGGACAGTTCGGAAATACAGCGAATCTCACCTTGATGTTTCTCCACGACAACTTCCTTGGCGATCGCCAACCCAACCCCGATGGATTTTTTCGTGGATTTGGTGGTAAAAAATGGCTCAAAGATTTGCTCTTGAAGGGTTGGGTTAATCCCCACCCCGTTATCAGCAATCCTAATTAAGACGCGATCGCCTCCCAGGGCTTCCGTGCGAATCAAAATGGTTTTTTGTCCCGGGTGATTGGGGTGGAACTCTAACGCATCGATCGCATTGGAGAGCAGATTCATAAACACTTGATTGAGTTGGCTGGGATAGCACTCCACCTCGGGCAGATTTCCATAAGCTTTGACAATTTGAATTCCCGGCAAACCCCCTTTCCCTTTTAATCGATGTTGTAAAATCAATAACGTGCTATTAATTCCCTCATGAATGTCCACCGCCTTCAAGTCCGATTCATTCAAACGCATGAAATTTCGCAAGGCATGAACTAAATCTCGAATGCGTTCCGCCCCCCCTTTCATCGATTCAATCACGTTGGAAAAATCTTGGGAAGTAAATTCCAGGTCGATTGATTCTATGGTTTCTAAAATTTCAGGGGCAGGTTCAGGATAGTGCTGTTGATAAAGATACAAGAGATTAAATAAATCCTCCGCATACTCCTGAGCATGAGACAGATTTCCCGTGATGAAGTTAATCGGATTCGTAATTTCAGCCGCAATACTGGCAATTAACTCCCCCAGTTCCGACATCCTTTCTTGTTCGATTAACTGAGTTTGAGTCCGCTGGAGTTCTTGCAAGGCTTTTGCCAGTTGATGGGCTTTTTCCTTGGTTTTCGCTTCGGATTCCTGCAAGGCGACATTTAATTTAGCCAGTTCATCCGCTTGCCGCAAAACGATGGTGACGATCGCATTTTTGAGGTCTAATGCCGCATCAATTTCACAGGGTTTCCAGGGTAAAGAGGTTAATTTGACCAGTTCTTGCCACACTTCAAAGGATTTTCGAGGATGCAGTCGAGGATTTCTGCCCGGTAACAGTTCAAAGGGGGTATTCGGGTCTCCCGCCCAACTGACTTGATGAACCACTTCAGTTCTAAACCATAACACATAATGCTTGGGTTCTTTGGAAATCACCACCGCCAGCAATCCACTGGCGATATCTTTATAAGTTTCGGCTTCTGGATAAACACTCGCCAGGGAATCTGTATGATAAACGCTGGGAAAGTTCTGTTGTTCCAACCAGTGAATCAGCCGCTCAATGCGATCGCGACTGGGAGTATTCCCCACTTGCTGATAAGTTTCTTTGAAATAAATTACCGCCCCATCAGCCCTGACCAGATTCAGTAAGTTCGGTTGAAAGTTTACTAATCCGTCAATAAAATCAGTCTCCCTTGACATATATTCGACTAATTTTGCCGTCGTTGCTTGCAATTGCAGGCGATATTCATAGAAGCTATCATCTTCTTTAGACCGGAGTTCCAATGCCATCACCTTGCCAAAGAATTCGCAGGCTTTCCTCACTTCATAAGACACATATTTGGGCGAGTTATGATGGCAGGCAACCAGTCCCCAAAGTTTCCCCTCTTTGACAATCGAGATTGACATTGATGCACGAACCTTCATATTTTGAAGATACTCGATATGACAAGGGGACACACTGCGAAGAACCGAATGGCTCAAGTCAAGAAGTTTTTGGTCTAGGGGATTAATGGTCGGAACAATGGCAACCGGTTTGTAGTTGACATCGGCAATTAAGCGAAGCAAATTAATTGAATAAAGTTGTCTTGCCTGGAGGGGAATATCCTCTGCTGGATAATTTAAGTTTAACCAAGAGTCCATAGACTCCTGTTTTTCCTCGGCCAAAACCGTTCCATGTCCGGCCGGGTCGAATCGATAGAGCATTACCCGGTCAAATCCCGTAATATTTCTAACTTCTTTGACTACAAACTCACAAAGTTGTTGAAAATTTTTGGAATTTTGAATGGTCGATGCAGCCGCTTCAACCAACTTATAAAAGCTTAAAAATCCCACGGTTTTCGGAGAAAGAGCGGGTTCGAGTTCTAAAATTAAACAATCGGGATGAGAGTGATGAACGATGCCATCAAAGTAGAGGGTTTTCCAGTCCGTATGAATCGTGATGTTGAGAGGATTGATACTCCCCAAGGTCTGATAATTGATAGATTCTTTGATAACATTGATCTGAGTGGCATCCAGTAAAGTCTCTAAGGGTTGGTCCAGAAATGTTTCCGGTGGGCGTCCAAAAAACTTAACGGTATTGTTGCTAACTTGTAATATTTTGAGTTCCGTTGACAAGACAAACAGGACCCCGTGGGGTTGGATTAAACCGGGACTTTGGATCGGTTCTCGTTCGTAGTTTGCCCAACTTAGTGTTTCTGACTGCATCATCTGAATTCTCCGACTGTTTGGGTGAATCTAGGACCTTGTTTCCCGACAACTGGGTTTAAAGAAAGAGGAAATTGGGCCTTTCGGGTTATTGCAATGGACGCTTTATATTAGCCGGTTATTTTCCTTAATATTTTCTTAAAATTTTATCATAATCGTTGGCTCATACTTTACTTTTCACCGAAAAAAATCTTTTTGTAACAATTCTTAATCTCCTGATTGTGCGAGTCCCAATTGTGTCAGAAAACCGGGGAAGCCGAGAGGGCTCAGGATTAGCAAAACCCAGACCGATCGCCCCCTGTAGCTGAAATTTCGGGTTTGTGAGAGGGGGCAACGGAATCGGCTGCGATCGCCCTTTTGCAGCCCCAGGACAGCGAGTTTGCCCCGTCATCACCCCTCCCACGCCCTAATTCCCATCGTCCCTCCTGGGCTATACAGGGAGTCAATGGCCGAATTTACCCGCATCATCGGGCAAAATCCGAGTTTCCCAAGGGGAATTAATGGCTGTCTTTAAAAAACTGGAATTGGCAGTCAGTGATGCGCCCTGCATCATAAAGGGTTTCGGCTATTTCCGAAAGGGTCAAGACCGAATGTGCTTGATACCCATTGTCTTTTAATCGCTGTTTCACCCCTTTTTCATGGTCGATAAAGACCACAATATCCTCCACCTTCAACCCGGTCGATTGCAGCTTTTGCGCCCCTTCTATCGCACTTTTTCCACTGATTAAAATATCATCCACCACCACTACGGTTTCCCCGGGATTAAAATGACCTTCCACTAACCGTCTTGTTCCATGTGCCTTCACTTCTTTCCGGGGGAAAATCATCGGGTAATTCAACCGCAAAGAAAGTCCCGTTGCCGTGGGTAATGCCCCGTAGGGAATTCCGGCAATTCTGTCAAAATTTAGGGTTTTTAAAACCTCAGCATAAGCCCCAATAATTTTATCAAAAATTTGTGGATTTGAGATAATCGTTCGCAAGTCAACATAATAGGGAAAAGTTTCCCCCGATGCTTGGACATATTCTCCAAACATGATGCAACCCAAATCATAGAGTTGCAGAATTAAATCCGTATGGGGATGAGCATCGGTGGTGGGAATATCTGGAAACCACACCGGACAAGCTTGGGCCTCTGATGGGATGCGAACTCTCACTTGATTAATCGTTTCTCGCAGTCCTAAAATTAGGGAACCGGCATTTTCACTGCTTAAATAATCTTGGGGAACTGGCAGGATTAATCCATCCCCTTGACTGTTTAAACCGGCTTTGAGAATGTTAGCTAAAACCGTTCCTTCTGACCAGATACTGCGGGCCAGAATCAGCCGTTCTGGGGCAACGGACCGGACTCGTTTCAAGACTTCTGGCGTATTGGTTCCCACCTCAACTGCCACCTGTTCCGGAGTCCCCCAAGTCCGAGTTTCTTTGACAATTTGTAGATACAATGGCGCATCATTTTTAGGATAATGTTGCAAGATTTGCGCCGCAGGATTGGAGGTGTGACACAGGACAAAGACGGCTTTATCGGGATACAGTAAAAATGGGGCGGCTAAATCTTGCCCGGGATAGGGACTCAGGGTCACCGCATCCACTTGCCAGCGTTCAAAAATGGTCTGGGCAAATACGGTACTACTGTTCAAATCCGAGTGTTTGACATCTAAAATCACTGGGAGTGAACTGGGAATCGCTTCTAAAATTTGCTGCAATAAATTAAGGCCCTCCGCACCCAATGCGGTGTAAAATCCGAGGGTTGGTTTGTAGGCACAGACCAGTTCAGCAGTTTGGGCAATGATAAAATGCAGCCAATCCGTCAAATGCGCGATCGCAGTGGCGGGATTATCCGGGGTCCCGAACCGAGAAGGCAGGGCCTCGGGATCCGGGTCGAGTCCCACGCAAAGTAGGCTATTATTGCGCTCGATCGCACTTTGCAATTTATCGCTAAAATTAATCATAATGGGTGGAGATTGAATCGATTTTGCACGAATTTCGCTCACCTCCCCCGGTTTTACTCACCGGGGAAATGACCCACGGTGATCGTCGCCTAACCCGGTCTAAAATTAGCAATTTGCAATTCACCAATCCTGGGAATTCTTGTTAAAACCGGAGATTCACGATATCAATGGAGTATAACTTAGGGAATGAACGGACGAGGTAGGAACAGAGGAATCTGTTGTTGCCCTCACTCTGGCTTATTTTACCATTAATGAGCGATCGCAACGATGACTGGAGAAAAAATTGGCAAATACCTCACCCTAGAAGAATTTTGTACCTGTACGCAAACTTATCGAACCTACAAGGATCAGATTAATCCCTTTCCCGAGAACCCCCAGGAAACGATTCCGGCAATTTCGGCGTTAATCGAGGCAATTGTCGATCCAGTTATCGACGAGTTCGGACGCGATCGGTTCCAGTTGACTTATGGATTTTGTTCCAAAGATTTAAAGCGCTATCTGGAGAAAAAAGACCCGGTAACGGGACAAAAAAATGGTCGGGTGGCCCCGGAATTGGACCAACATTTGGCCCATGAAGTCAATCAGAAGGGGAAGTATTATTGTCAGCGCCTTGGGGCCTCCTGCGATTTTCTGATTAGGGATTTATCCAGTGCAGATTTAGTGAATTGGATTTTGGCCCATCAATTACCTTTTGATTCTCTCTATTTTTATGGGGAAACTCGACCAATTCATATTAGTTATGGTCCGCAACAGAAGCGGGATATTTGGACTTTTACTCGGGGGAGACAGCCGACTAAAAAGGGGATTGAGGCGTGGGTGGATTTGGCGAAATTGATTCAATAAACCCGCACCTTAAAGGGTGGGGCTATACGGACAAAGCCCGTGGTTCGACCCTTCGACTAGCTCAGGGCAGGCTTTGCTCACCAGAACCCTGCGCGGGCTAATATATAAAAGCTAATTTCATTAGAAAAACAAGCGGTTTTATTACTCAAATACTGGCGGCCATAAATCAGCGATCGGCATTTCCCAACCGGGGAATAATTCAGGAATGGTTAGTGTATCTTCAGTATTGAGTAGGGTGGTTTCTCCCGTGGGACGATAGACGGTGACGGTTTCTTTATCCGGGTCAACTAATATCCCGACGGTGCTTCCTAATGCTAAAAATAGTTTAATTTTATCGGCGAGGGGATTAAGGCGATCGCTTTTGGATTTAATCTCCACCATCAAATCGGGAACGAGGCGCACAAAATCCCGATTGCTGCGCTTAATTCGGTCCGCCAGAACAAAGGATACATCCGGTGCCCGCAAGTCCGTATTTGGCAGGATAAATCCCCCACTGGAATCATAAACTCGTCCTAATCTGCGGGGATTGACCCACAGTTTTAGTAAAAAGGTAAATTGAGCACCAATTTCGCTAGAGGTGTCGTCAGATGGACCCATTGCCTTAATTCCTCCATCGATTAATTCTAGGTTCCACTCGGGATGTTCTATTTGCAGTTGTTCCAAGTCAGCAATTGTTAAACTCATGATTTAACCTCTCGGTTGCTTTATTTTAGTTTAGCTTAAGTCCGGTTCAGGTTGCATTTGCTTTTTCTGACGCGATCGCAATGCTGCTGCTGCTTTGAGGATTTTCAAGCGATAGGGGTCGGCATCTTTGCGCCAATACACGATATTTCCCCGAATTTCAGCACAGTTTTCTTCTAACCTTTTTTGCCAATTTTTAAGGGTTTTAATCTCCCAGGGTCGGTCTAGCAATCCCCGATTTTCTTCCTGATGGGTCAGTTTAACCAGTTTCTCATACTGGGGATAGTCCGGAGTCACACAGGCATCTTTTCGATGAAGGATTGGCGGATTATCGTCGTTATCATAATCTCGATAAATCACCCGCAAATCGATTAAGTCAATATCCATCCGGGTATGTAAAATGGGATGGGTTTCTTGGTCAAAATTGGGGTAAAATAAATAAGATATTCTCGGCTTTTTCAGGCTGAAATTAATTAAAGTGGCCTCATCCATCCGGCCAATTGCTCGACTCACCACCCCTTCATAAATTCTCAGCAAGGGTTCAAGGGTTTCTAACGCGGAAACATGAACTGTAAAACTATTGGGTTTCAGCAACCCTACGGAACTATTTTTACAACTCCGCGCCACTAATTCGATATCATTTAAACTAAACACCAGTTGTTCTGCCATAATGCAGGCAGTCCGATAGGAGGGAAATAGCGCTTTGATATCATTTTGAATTTCTAACGGTAAATGAGACAGTTGGACTCGTTTTAACAAGTTTGTGACGGCAATATAAGTGATGATATCCTTGCGACGTTTTTCGGTAATTGCCTCCCATTCTTCGGGGTGAGTGAACTCCATAATCACTTTAAAGGCGCGGCGCAAATTGCCAAATTCGGCGATGATTTGGGGTTCTTGGGGGAGTTCACCGGGAACAGGGAGTCTGCCGCGATCGCTGGCAAATTCCATGAGTGGCGTTAGGATTTCCCGATATTCATCAAAACTTTTCAGCAGTTTGGGAACCGTCGTCCGACTGCGGAAGCGATAAGATTGAATCCGTTGTGCCAATTGTTGGTCCCGAAAGACGAAATAAATCCCCAATGCCACCGGAATTGCTTCTACTTGCAGAACAGTTTCAATGTACTGTTTCAGTTCTTCCTGTTCATAATATTTCTGAAAAGTATGGCGGCGAGTAATTACCCCATCTCCATAAGCAACTTGACCACTATTTCGGTCATCCACTAAGACTAATGACGCAACAATTAACACTTTTTGGGTCAATTCCCAGGATTGAATTAGCGCTTGTCGGCGTTCTTCTAAATCTTCAATCACATTAATAATATAACCCAAATTCACTACGTCTGCGGGAGTCCGAGGTGTATCTGGGGAATAATACGGGTCCCAACCACTACTCGAAAATCCTTGTTCGGCAATTCGTTTAATGTCCCCCCCATGACCACATCCATAATCAAAAAAGGTCGTTCCTTCAGTAAAAAATCCCGCTTCTAATCCTAATCGCATCGGACGGGAGATAGCATTACGAACAATTGCAGCGCGATGGCGTTCGATTTTGGGGGTGGTTTTTAGGGGTTTATAGGTTGTCTTGGATTCGGAGGAGACAATGACCGTATGTCCCTGAATTTCGACCCCAGCAGCGGCCAAATAGTCTAACCATCCATTCCGAGTTCCAATCCCCCGGGACTTGTTTAACAGTCCTAATTTTTCTTCTTCTCGGGTGAGGGTTTCAAACAGTTCATACAGCGGATAATCTGGGGTGACAAAGGTTTCTTTACGATGGAGAACCGGAGGATTATCCGCTTGGCGATAGTCTCGATAGCGAATTCGACCCTCGGGGAAATGAATCCGGAGACTTGCCTCTAATGCCGGATGTGGGTCAGTGTCGAATTCCGGGTAAAATAGATAAGAAATAATCGGTTTTTCAAGGTTAAATTTAATTAAAGTTGCGCCATCGACTTGTCCTAGATGACGACGGACAACTGCTTCATATAATCGCAAAATTGGGTCTAAGGATTCTATCGCCCAAAAATGAACATACAATGCACCAGGTAGTTTTTTCCCCAGAGGACTATTTTGGCAAGCGGTGGTGACTGCATCTGGGGATTCTAATTGGGATAACAAGTTTTGCGCGGATTCTTTTGCGGTGGTCCAATTCCCAAATAAGGCGCGAAAATTAGCGGCAATTTGCGGAGAGAATTCGGAGAAGGAGGGAACGCACTGTTTTTCCCATATCAGACTTGCTAGATAAATTAAGGCATCTTGACGGCATTTTTCCTGAATTTGCTGCCAAATTTCCTCGGAGGTTGCTGCTTGAATTTGATAAAATGCCTGTTCTAAACTGCCAAATTGTCGGATAATTGCTTTGGCGGTGGATAACTCCTTAATCTTAGGTAATCGTCCCCAGTCCGCGACAAACTCCATCAACGGGGTGAGGATTTCTTCTTGTGCAATTAACGCTGTCGCATCGGGGTTGAGGGGAGGAATTATGGAACGCGATCGCCCTTGATTGAAGTGATAAATTTGAGCATCTGCCGGATTGCGAAAGATGAAATAAACCCCCAATCCTGCTGGGGTTGCCTCTACGGATAAAATACGTTCCAGTTCCCTTTTCAGTTCTACTTTTTCATAATAGGTATGAACCGAATTCATGGGAATCACGCCTTCTTTCCCATAAGCGATTTTTCCTTGATTGACCTCGGAAACGGTAACTGATGCAGCGACAATTAAAACATTTTCGGTCAATTTCCAGGCATCTTGCAAGACATCCTGACGTTCTTCTGGGGACTGGATTATATTGAGGATATCGGCAAGATAAACAACATCCGCAGGATGGTGATTGGCATCTCCCCCATAGTCCAAAAACGTGGTTTCAGCAGTCAGAATTCCCGCTTCTCCGGCGAGACGCAGGGGACGGGGGAGATGGCGGTGAACCGATGCCAAACGGTCTAGTTTGGTTTGGGGTAGCGGCAAACTGGATTTATCCATAAGATTGGAGGTGTAACTCAGCAGCGATCGTGACCCACCTTGTTCATACCACAAAACGGCTGCCGCCACTCTAAATTTTTATTGCCGCTACCCCGTCACGGCAGAAACCGATGTCCAACTAGGCAGTAAATTTACTGCGGATTTCTTCGATTCGTTTGCGGTTCACCCCTAAATCAGATTGTCCTAACCGCGATGCCGATCGCACTTGAATCACTCCCGACTTGCGATCGAGAAAAAATTCCACATCATCCACATATCCCATTAAAGAACTGGTAAATTCAGCATACAGATAATGGGCGTCGGATTTAATGACTTGAGCATTGTCCATCTCTTCAAGAATCTCCTTGAGATGAGCAAATGCCCGTTTTGCCGAAGACTCATATTTTAACGGTTCAATTTGATGCTTTTTATCCGTTGCTTCCGCTTGGGAAGAGACACAATTCGGAGAAGTCGGACAAGGGGCTAATTTTCCCATGCTTACCCCTAAATTATCGGGACGTTCCCCGGAAAAGGAGAACAAACTGGCGATCGCATTCGGTGAAATATCAGCAGCGAATGCCGCAGGAGTTGCACCAAAATAACACAAGATTGCCAAGGTGACCGAAAAACACAGGGTGAGAACTTTGACAGGAGATAACTTGTACATAAATCACCGTTTGATGTAAAATGCTCTTTTCATTCTAGCGGCAAATTTGACGACTGGTTCACCGTTTCCCCTTGGATTCTTTCTCCCCAGTCTGACTCGCTACTGCCACCTCGATTAAATGCTCAATTTTCTTGATATTCGGGTCTCCTGCCAGATATCCAATTCCGCGATGCAGATGCAAGCGAAACTGATTTGCCAAGGTCTCTTTATCCGTCCCCAATCCATCTTGGTGACATCGTTGTTTCAAGGCCAAAATTAAAATATCCGACATTTCCCCCCCAAAGACTCGCCAACTCATTTCGACGTTACTATCGGCAGGAATTGGTACTGGAGAAGGGGTGGAAGTTTCGGATAAGGATTTACAAAATGCCCAACGGCATAAAATATTCCATTGGTCAATTTTG
Organism: Laspinema palackyanum D2a; assembly: GCA_025370845.1. Taxonomy (GTDB): domain Bacteria; phylum Cyanobacteriota; class Cyanobacteriia; order Cyanobacteriales; family Laspinemataceae; genus Laspinema. Next base: position 46,579 of record JAMXFF010000036.1, read on the forward strand.
GTATAACGTTTGAGTTTGCTAAGTTGTTCTTTTGCCGTTTGAGAGAGTTTAATTCGGTCGAGGGGTGGTTCCATTGATGGTGTAAAATAAATAGGGTGAATAGTTTACCAGAAATAGCCTTTTTCTACAACAGTTTTTCGAGTTTCTGGTTGATATTTGAGCAGGTAGCTGTTGGCGATCGCCTCCTGTTCTACAAGATGCTCATACTCAGTTTTGCTAATTTCTGTATCCGTAGACAACAGAATCACTTGATGAGATGCTGAGGGAAAATAGCGTTCAATCAGATTATTCCGATGGGAAGAATCCAACCGTCCCAATGGCGTATCGATCGCCACCGGGAGATGCCGTCCCGAGACTCGCGCCAATCCCCACAAAAAGGCGATCGCCAACAACTGCTTTTCCCCCGCAGAAAGACGATGTTTCGGGACAGGTTGACCCTCGGGGTTGTACAGGGATAATCCAAAACTTTGCGTATCAATGGCAATCCGATGGACTAAATCAACTTTATGTAACAGATAGCGGAAACAATCCGTTACCTCCACCTCTAACTTATTTAACTTCCGCAGAGTCAACCGTTCTTTAAACAATTTCAGGGTTTCCTGAACCTTCTTCGATGACTCAATAATATGTTCATCATTTTGGCGTTCAATACTCGTTTCACTATACACCGCCAGTTCTTTCTTAAACCCATCAATATCTTTGTTTAACTTATCGCATCGCTGCTGACCATTATTATAGTCCCCTTGCGCCTTCACCACTGCCGCTTGTGCCGCCTTCAATGCCGCATCCAGTTGTTCATAAATCTCCGGAGAAGGCGCAGATGCCAGTTGCCGTTCATTGAACGTAATTTCTACCTCCAATGCTTCCAAAGACTGCAACTTTTCCCCGGCCAATTTTACCTGACTCGGCAGTTCATGACGCAAAATATTGGCCAACAAAGAAAGAGTTTCCTCATCTGCCGATAACCAGATATCCTCTTCCGAACCAATTTCGCGATCGAGTGCCTCATCCTCCTGTTCCAGAAAGAACTTAATCTTATCCACCTGTTGCGGTTTCAACTTCAATTTGTCCAGATATTCCACCAGACGACTACTGCGTTCCTTCACCACATCCCGCGCAATTTTCGCCTGAAGAGACTTCGCCTCCTGTTCCCCTTGAACCTGCACCTCAGTCAGCAACGGTTGAATCAAAGCTAGGGGTAAACTCCCCCCAGCTAATTCTCCCAAAGACTCGCGCATCTGTTCCAAACTTCCCTCTAAACTGCGCTTTTGCTTTTCTAACTGAGTACGTTCCGCCGCAATTTTTCCCCCTTCCGAAATAAACTTATCCCAAGCATCCCGCTGCCGTTCATGGGCTTTTTCTAACTGATTTTGTAACCCTCCTAACTCTTGCTTTGCCTCATCCAAATCCTCGTTAGACTTAGACAACTTCTGTTCAATTTCTTCCAAACTCGCCAACTGCTTTGCACTTGCCAACTTCTTCTGTTTCCGCCGGACCAAAATATCCAAATCTATCGATAACCGTTCCGCCAACTCCAACCCCAATAGAGATTGAATCGCATCCACCACCACCGGAGGCGGAGTTTCCTGTTCCGCCAACTCCTTCACCTGTTCCCCATCAAATAGAAACAGATTAGAAATCCCCAACGGCAACAAATTCTCGATATATTCATCCCAAATATTCGTCAAATCCGTTCGCGGCCAATCTCCTTCCAAAATCCCTAAAGTATCCTTCCCATCCTTCGGATTTGCTTCCCAATAGCGCACAATCCGCAACTCCACTGCTGCATCATTTTCAAAATGCTCAAACACCAACTCAATCCGAGTTTTTTCCACCGGATCCGAGTCCCGAGTCACACATTGAGTCAGGAAATCACTATAATTCAAATTGCCTCGGGTCGAACATTGAGCCCGAGGACCATAAAGCGCCAACCGAATGGCATCCATCAGGGTAGTTTTCCCCCCACCATTCATCCCCCCAAACAGGATAATCGGACGAGTTTCCCCATGAATTTGAGGACGTAAATCAATCACCTGTCGTCCCATATAAGGACCAAAGTTTTGCAGAACCAGTTCAATAAAAATCACGATACAGTCAAGGTAATAAAGTCAACAGTAGGCAAAATTCCAATTCTCCCCCTTAGCAACAAGTTAGGGGGGTCTCTTCCAATCCCCCCCCTTAGCAAGGGGGGGTTAGGGGGGGTCTCTTCGATTAATTCTCTCCATCCTCATCATCAGAATTAATACTGGGATATTTCATCGTCCCCCAACTTAACTGTTTAATCCCTGCCACATCCCCATCAGTTACAGCAGCTTTCATCTCCCGATTTTTGAGCTGTTTAATCGCATAAACATCCCCTTCCTGAGCAGCAGCTTTTAGGTCCCGCTTGTAATGAGCATTTTCAATCGCTTCTTCCTGCGATCGCGAACTACTCTCAAAGCATTTCTCTAACGCATCATACACCCCAGTACGCCGGGATTTAGTATGATACTTGTACTCCGTCCCAATCAATTTCGACATCAATTCCAAGTGCATCGTATCCGGTTTGCAGATTTCATCCAAAACCTCCCACTCATCACTTCCCCACAACTGATTACCAGCGCCAGGACGAGGATCCTCAAACGGTTCCCCCGTCACTTCTTCATAAATCTTAGGCAAGCTATCGTCAAATTCATGCTTTTCTTCCAGCCAAATTCTCCGAATTTCACTAAGCTCGTCTAATGTGATGAGGGTGATATCCCGCATATCTTCGGGACCATTTTTTCGGATTCCCGTTTGAGCCGAGAGAACTTTTCTCAGCCAATGCTCCCGCCATTTTTTTAGGTAAGGTCCAGGAATAGGCACGACAGCCATTTCCCCTTCATTATTGCGCTCAAAGAGTTCAACTTTTCCATAAATACGACGGAAGTCTCGTTTATCGTGGTCTTCATGAATATCTAATTCATTGCGAATTTCCAATAGTGGCATCATCCATTCTTTTTCATCATCATTTTGAATCATGGCTTGCATGGATTTATCTTGATTGACAAGGGTACAAACCCAGCAACCAAAACGAGAATCCCCACAACTTGGGGTACTGGTATCAACGACGAGGGGACATTCATTGTCTGCGGTTGCACCCCGATACATCGTAAATAAATCTTTATTGCTTTGTCCCCAGGGATTTGACCATTGATTCAAATAAATCCAGACTTCATCATTTCGCCAGTCTTCGATAGGAGTATAGACTAAAGAATTAATCAAACTTGATCTAGGACTTAGGCGATCGCGTACCCTTTTTTCTTCGTGTTTTTGCATGGTTGCCGAACGGCTGACGCTTTCAGCCTTACGCATACCTAAAACAAGAATGACTTCCCCATTGTCCCGAACCACGCTACGAATGAAGTTGTTAGCTGGCTGAATTTTTAAACGATCTGTACACCAGCGAAAGCGGGATCGAGGTGCTGGATAGCCTTTTCCAATTAAACAAACCCAGAATGTATCTTTAACTTTGGGGTGAAGCAGATGTGGCTCAAATGGCATTTTTTGTTCCATCGCTGCTTCTTTGATTCGGTCAAGTGATCTGCGAACCCACGTAGCAACAATTGGATTTTCGACCAAGGTGTCTGTTGTAATTACATGAATAGTTTTGGTTCGTTTTTCTATTGGAAGTTGAGCGACTGCATTCCAGATTAACTGTAATGTTGCCGTGCTGTCTTTTCCTCCTGAATATCCTACAATCCAGGGAACTTCATCTAAACAATATAAAGATTGAACTTCTTGAGTTAGTTTTTCTATGTCCTCTACTAATTCATCCACAGTGCGAGGTGGGAATAATGACATTTGCGATTGTTCTGACATTTGATGAAGACTCCTTGATATCTTGCTAAATTTAGTGACTTGTGGTAAAATGAAAGCTATTTTTAATTAAATGAGGTGACTTGCATCCTCAATTTTTGACTTCTTTCACATATTTTATTCATGCTTGATACCCTCTAGTTACTTTTATAATGAGTGAATAGACTTGTATTAATCTATCCGAGATGTCCCCTCCTGAATCGAGGTTACCAACTCGGGTGGATCTCTGGTCAATTTCGTTATCGGATGACAGTTCTCCCTACTCTTACGATTTTATATGATGGACAACCACTTACCTGAAACAGAAAGTTCCCCCCGCCTCGATCCCTTCCTTGAACCCTATTTCGCAAAGCATCATCGGGAAAAGTGTTATCCCGGTCTGCTTTTCCGCCAGGGGAAACGGCAGATGGTGCAAATCAATGTCCCTGCCGATGATTTGCCGACGCTTCTCCAAGCCAAACCCTCTAGTGACAACGACCCTGATTCGGGTAAAAATCGCCCAGAAGTTAAGGGTCATGCCGAGGAAATCAAAGAATATATTCTCAAACGTGCCACCAAAGGCATACCCTGGATTTTGGGAACCCTAACGGCAAATGTCGATCCCAGCAAGATTGATATCATTGAATTGGGGAGAGGGATTTGCTTAGTCGTCATTCCTCGGGGGGTCAAGTTGGACATTACCGATGGACAACATCGTAAAAGTGCCATCCAAGATTTGATTATGGGTGAATTTGGCGAGGTAATTGGCGATAATGATTTCCCCATTACTCTCGTCTTAGAAGCAGACTTTAACCAGTGCCAAACTGATTTTAGAGATATGGCGCAAACGAAACAACTTGATAAATCACTGCTGTTGTCGTTTGGGGAATTTGAAGGTCGGGTCGGCATCACTAAACGAGTTGTCGATGAAGTTTTCATGTTTCGAGGCAAAACGGAAAAGATTAAAAACTCTCCTGCTCTTAAAAAGAAATTGATTTACACAAACAATTACATAATTAGGGCGGTTAGTTGTGCGTTTACTAATGACCCAAACAATGAATTACGAGAATATGATGTAAATCAAGCATCGGATTCTTTGGTGACAACCCTGAACCAGTTCTTTTCAGAATGTAGTCATACTCGGCATATTTATGAAACCGAAGCTGAAAACTTAACGATTGAACAAGTGGCAGAATTTCGAGAAAATTGTGTTTTGGGAATAAGTGTAGGCTTGGATATTCTAGGCCGACTACTTTATTACACTTACAATCAACATACTATGTCTTTTGAATCCAGTCAAGTATCGCAAATAGCCCTCCTAAATTGGTCAAGAAACAGTCATTTATGGAAAGACAATGTGGTATTAATCGATCCTAAGCCTAAAAATCCAGCCAAACCCTACAAAATTTCTTATGTTTCAAGCGCAGTAAGAATTGCTGTAAATCGGGCAAAAACTCATCTAGGATGGATGTAAAATTGGCCGATTAGCAACCAGGAGGAGGGAGTCGATCGCCCTAAATTGCTCTCTAATTACTCCCTCCTGAATTCCTACTATTATTCCAAACGCTTCTCTTCCTCCGTTAGTGGCAAATTTAAGCGCTGTTTTAGATAAGCAGTCATCCGCATCACGCTGATTGACCCTGGGGACAGTTGACCCTTGAAAATCACCCTCCCTTCCCAGTCTAAATTCGATCGCGACCAATCGACTTGCCGCAAGGGGTCCAAATGGTCTCGCCAGGTGTCTGGATAGGTCCGGAGTAACGTTGCACCCACTGCGCCTAATCCGATTAAGACGATCGCCTGGGTATGCAGGTAATCTCGCCGCATCTCCAAGGCGCTGACTTTTCGTTCTAATACCAATTGCCAATCTGGAATCTGCCGACTGACGGCATTCCAGTAATCCACTGCCTGTTGGATTTGTGCCTCTAGGGGTTCCCCTTCCCGGTCGGCCAATAATGTCAAGGTTGCCTGACAAATATGGGGGAGTATAAAGAGTTTACCAGACCGGGTGCTTAAATGGCTGCGTTCGGTTTCCGTGAGGGTGCGGAATACCTCCACTTGCTGATATACGCCTCTCCCTAATGCTGCTGCGCGATCGCGATGGTCATACAGCAGATTTAAGGCAGGGTCCGATCGCACCGGGTAGCGGTTGAGGTCACTAAAAATTTGCTGCGATCGCTTCAAACCCACATCCAGAAACAAAATCAGGGGAATGGTTTCATACCCCAACTCCGGATTTTCCTTCAATGCCGACTCAAATGCCACCCGCCGATGTTGGCCGTCATTGATGGTAAATCGCGCATCCATTGGCACTCGCAAGCGTCCGATTTTTCGCCCTTCCGCCTCGGTTCCCAGGGGTTCAAAGGTGATATCCGCATCAATCGAGGCCGTAATCGCCGAGACCGTATAACTCTTGGGATTATCCAAAATATACTGGGTAATTTGTGGCACCCGGGTCCGATTCAGCGATCGCCTCGCCCGATTTTCTGGCGGCGTTTCCCCCTGTTCCAAAGGGAACAGTTTCGGCAGCAGTCGCAGAGGACACATGGACACATAGTATTCCCGTCCTGCCTGTATTCCTCGGATTACAGGTAAGACATATTCAAACGCCGTATTTAGCACGATCGCCCTCCCGGTATGTGCGGTAGATGGTATCCCACCGGCAACTCCCCCCTTTTTTTTCTGATGACCCTTGACAAATTAACATAACTGTGTTAAAAAATGGCCGAATTTAATCGCTTTATTTTAGTAAAGCACAAAAAGTTTTTAAAAACCAGCTTTTTAGCAAAATAGCCCCCAAACCCTTACGAATAGGGAGTTTTGAGTAGAGATGAGTCAGTCGGGGAACTTTCCTGCTATGTTTAAGGATGTGCCTATCGATGTGAAAGTCCCCATGAACCCTCCCCGGAATCCAGCAACAGACCTTGCCAGCAAAATCCTGGAACAGGAAAATAGCGATCGCGAAGCGTTGGCGTTATTGCTGGATCGCCACCTCTCCCGTAGCGATCGCCTCCTGGTCCAGAAAACCCAGATGGGGAATACCGAGGCATTTATCGGGTCCGTGACCTTAGAATGGTTAAGCAGTCGGGTTCGTTTCGCCTCCCAACTGCCACTCTTTCAGAAAAAATATGACCCCCAAACCGATAATGTCGTCCGGGACCGAGAAACCATTGACGAATTGCTACAACGTCCCTTAGATTGGTCCCGCCAAGCAGCTTTGACCCTGTATTTAGTGGCACGAAAAAACCATAAATTTCCCGCTTTGTTGGTAGTGCAAAGTCCGCCGTGGGTGGATAATCCCGATGCGCCAGAGTGGGATAAAACTGGGCGATCGCGTCAATCCACTTGTGATTTCGTTGCTTTAGACAAAGACAACACTATCGGACTCTTAGATGTGTCGGAAAAAGTCGCAATTTTTGCTCTTGATGGTCAACATCGACTGATGGGAGTCCAGGGATTAATGGAACTGATTAAAACCGGACGACTCCAACGCTATAACAAAAATAAAAAGGCCGTGGGTGCAGCAATTACCATCGATGATTTAAAACAACAATATCAGGTGGAATCGGCAGACCTGCAAAATTTAGCCTCGGAACGAATTGGCATCGAATTTATTCCCGCCGTCCTGGAAGGAGAAACCCGAGACGAAGCAAGGCGGAGGGTCCGGTCAATTTTTGTTCATGTTAACTTAATGGCGGTAAACCTGAGTAAAGGACAACTTGCTGTTTTAAATGAAGATGATGGATTTTCGATTATAGCGCGGAAAGTTGCCGTTACTCATCCTTTATTGAAAGAGAAAAAGAAACGGAATGCGCGGGTGAATTGGGACAGTGCGACTGTGGCGGCAAAATCAACGGTGTTAACCACGCTTCAGGCGCTTAAGGATATGTCAGAACGCTACTTAGGTCCGAAATTTCCCCAGTGGCGATCGGCGAATAACAAAGGGTTGGTTCCGATTCGTCCTGAAGATGACGAACTAGAGGAAGGGTTAGAGGAATTTAACGCATTATTTGATGGATTATGCACCTTAGTCAGCTATCAGCAACTTGACTCCGGGACCGAAACCCCAGAAATGCGCCGGTTTAGTCATGAAAAAGGGGGTGGTGATGGAAATTTACTGTTTCGTCCCATTGGACAAATTGCCTTAGCGCAAGCGATGGGAATTTTAGTATTTGAGAAAGGGTTTTCCCTGAAAGAGTTGATAGAAAAGTTGCAAGAATTTGATGTGGATGGGGGATTTAGTGGGATGGAATATCCCCAGTCCCTATGGTATGGGGTGTTGTATGACCCGAGTAAACGGCGGGTGTTAGTTTCCGGTCGAGATTTGGCGGCGAAGTTGTTGGTTTATATTTTAGGGGGAATTGAGGATGATTATGAACGTGCAAATCTCCGCAAGGCATTAGCGGATGCGCGGACTTTTGAAGGGAAAGCAGTTAGTTTTGAGGGGAAATTTGTGAAACCGAAGGAGGTGGGTTTGCCGGAGGTTTTGTGATAGGTATTGGGGGGAGAGAACGACTGAAGCTCAACTCCGGCGGGGGATAAATCCCCCGCCTAACAGCTCAAGTCGGTTGAAACCGACTGAAAACACCACTGTATAAGACTTGCAGTCGTCTTTAGACGACTTTAGCTATTAGGCGGGGGATTTATCCCCCGCCGGGTGTTGCTAAGAACAATTATAAGAATCGACTGAGGTCAAATTCATCGGGTTCTGAGGTGTTTTTTTTGAAGCGTTCGGAGAGGAGGATGAGCAGGATTCTTTCGGTATAGTCTACGGCACCTCGTAACTCTTCTCGTAAGATTTCTAAACCCCCATTAGCATATTCTTCAAAGATATGAGCGCGGATTTCTTCGGAATCGGGGTCGTTGGGGGCGATAATTTTGGAGTCTTTGGTTTCAGCGATCGCCAGTAATTTAATCACCAAATCATATCCTTTCGTGACGAAGGTATCGATGTCGATTGGACCCGGTTCGGTTTTTGAAATTGCGCCGAGGGGAACTCGTTTTTTGCGTTTGGCACCCAAGGCGGCAGCAAAAACTAGAACATCGGTAAAGTGACGAAAGACGCCGGTTTTGTTGTCCGATGAAGTTAAGGATGTGACTAAATCTGCTTTATCTTTGGCAACCTTAATTCGATATGCACCCATTGCGATCGGCCTGTATTGTATTCAACCGTGAACAGGATTCAGGAAGCAATGCCTCCATCCTACTAATCTAGCATAGATGGAGGCATTTTCATCATTAGGGAAGCACAAATTTACGGTTCGACTCGATACACACCCACATCATCAATGATAAATTCTGTGGAATCTTGACCATCTGTATTTCCTGTAGAAAAGAACAAATAGTCCAAATTATCAAACTTAAATCCATAAGGAGTATAAGTCGCAGCAGCAGACTGAGAACCAGCGCGGAAGGTTAATAAATCTCTCGGTGTTAAATCATCAACTCCCGGACTGGCATAGTAACTAATTGACCCATCCGGATTGAATGCCATGCCAATTGTCCACCATCCTGTATTGGTAAATTTTTGTTCGCTGGCATTGACATCTACGCCTTCATTATTAGCGCGAACCACCCAGCGAAAAGAGCGCCGACCGCTACTTTCTTTGTCCATCCAAATCCAAATTCCCGGCCAATAATCCGCTAATTGACCATCCGATTTCCGTCCCGTTGCACCGACGCGAAATCCGATATGATATCCACCCATATCGTGCCATTCATTCAGGGGAGGGAGATAAATTCGGGTGATGACACTCAACCCAGAACCTAGAGGAATATCCCCGATGGTTTTTCCGGGAATAATATTCAGCAAATCATCTTGCTGAACTGTCCCTTCCGTAATATTAGGAGTGCCAGAATTTCTAGTTCTTAAACGTAGGGAATATTGACTTTCTGGGATGCCTCCGGGTGGGGTTGTGACTTGTTCCACAATATCCGGATGTCCCCGAGTCGGTCCCTCAATCCACCTGCCATTGGTGGAGACCCCAGTGGGAGCATTCCCCGCATGAATCACTTCCACGGGACCCGAACCGGGATTGTGATATTGATTGTGGAGTTTAGGGTTATTAAAGTTATAACTCCAACCGACTTCCTCGAAGGTATCCCCCAACTCAGGGAGGCGGGTCCCTCTCCCCGGTGGCATCAATTCGGCGCCATTGGGTAGGGTGAAGGCGACTAAAATGCCTGCTAGGACTTGTGCTGCTTTCATTAAATTATCAAGTTTTACGCGGTCTTAAGACGTAGTTGTAGCCTCAATTGTGCCAGTTTACAGCAGAATTGTGCCAGTTTGCGCTTTGGGGGCAGTCATTGGTCATTGGTTATTGGTTATCTAGGGTTGATAAAGGCGATCGCCCTCTAGTAAATAGAAGGCGATCGCAATTAATTTCCCTCTAAAATTTGGGAGTCAAAGATTTAGTCATTTTCAGAAAATCTCCCTAATAATTCTTCCCGAGATAGAGTTGCTAATTGCAGCATAAGGGCGCTCAATTCCTCCTGGGATAATGCCAAAAGCGGGTCAATTAGCGCGGAAAGTTCCTCATCTAATTCCCCAAAGCGTACCCGCAAGAAATTTTCTATCAATTGGCGCTGTCCCTGCTGAATACCTCGCTGTTCTCCAAGTTGAATACCTCGCTGTTCTCCGATTTGAATTCCTCGCTGTTCTCCAAGTTGAATACCTCGCTGTTCTCCTTCGCGGATTGCTTGTTCTCGGTCTTGTTGATAAAGTGGTGCTAATCGCATAATTAACTCCCGTTCTTCTGCATCGTTACTTTGATTAACTTGTAAGTTTTGTCGCAGGTTGTAAAGCATTTCTAAGGCAACTGCCCGAAACGGGTTATCCTGTGGAAGTGCTTCGAGTTCGTCGATCGCTCGTTTTTGGACGCTTCCCCTTCCCAGAAGTCTCAACCAGAGGGTTTCTGAGGTTCGGGGTAGTTGGTGAATCACGACGATCGCCGTTCTCAGAGAGTCCCCCATCAAGTACACCCCAGGCAACCAATTTGGTTCTATTATAGCTCTAAATCCATTTAAAAGGTTGGCTGAAGCGGTGGGGGTGAGTATCCATAATTTGGGTAAGTCAGACTCTTGAATCCGGGTATTATTCCGGTTCGCTTCTCGTTGGTAGTCTCCCCGAACTTCCAGCAATTTCAAGAGGCAATTACAGATATCGTCGGTGTTAGCGGGGTTACGAAAGGGTTCAAAGATTGCTGGAGTCCCGGCGAATCGTCCTAATAATCCTAATCCGGCAAGGTTGGCATCGGATTCGGGAGAGGGTGCAAACCAAACATCGATTTCTCGGACTTCTCCGGCAACTCGTCGGGAGGGTTTGACTTCGCCGTAGGGGGAAAGCAATTCTTCTAAGTAATCTTTGGCAAATTGGTCATGGATAAATCGGGTCATTGGTCATTTGTCATTTGTCGGTGGTCATTTGTCATTGGTCATTTGTTTAAGGTTAGAAACCGGGTTTCTTAATGAAGTTTATGCTAAATTGCAGCAATTTTGGCTACAAACCCGGTTTCTGGTTCCTTGGATAAAAGCTACCGTTGTTTTAAAACGCCTCGTCTACCTCCACAACTTCAGTATATTCAAATTCATTGGGACTAAACTTCACTAAGGGGTAGCGCATCCCTTTTAATTCAATCCAATCTTCTTCGCAATCGGGTTTGGGAGAGTTGTAAACTAGGACATATTCTTTGCCGATATAAGGTTTCATTTCTTGGGCGACTTCTCCCCGCCATTGGGTTTTGGTGACTAAAACGACGAGTTGGTTGGCGAGTTGGGGGAGGATTTTGGCAATTTGGCGGCGATAAATTTCATCTAAGCTGCCAAAGGGGGAGTCCATGACGATGGGGAAGGTACTGCTATCCGGTCCCATTAATGTGTTCTTTTTACTCCATTCGCGAACGCCGTCGATGATACCGCCAATGAAGGATAAACTGAGGATTTGATTTTCGCCGGTGGAGGCGGCGACGGGGACTTCAAATCCGCTAGTATTTTCGATTAAGGTGAGTTCGTATTTGTCGTTGAGTTTGGGGAGATAGGGGGTAAAGGAAATTTCGCTAAAGATTTCCTGAACTCGTTGTTCGAGTTGGGTTCTAAATTGGTTTTCTAGGCGCGATCGCACCTCGGTTAAGCGGTCGATCGCATCCTGGGTGGCGAAAACTCTTTTTTTGGCTAACTCTTGTTTCTCTTCGTTGGTTTTTTGCTTTTCCACTTGTTTATTCAAACGGTCTATCGCCCCTTGCAAACTATCAATCTGGGTTTGATTAGAACCAGATTCTCGGTCAAGTTCGCTCATTTTACGCTCGATTTCATCGAGACGTTTTTGCAATTCTTGGATGTTTTCATCGGGATAGCTTCTCAGTTTATCTTTGATTTCATCGAGTTGGGTTTCTATGGCAGAAAGTTCGGTTCTAAATCCCTCGATCGCCTTCTGTTGGCGGTCCATTTCTTGCCAAAAGTCGGGGACTTGTTTATCGATCGCCTCGACTTGGGTACTCATGCGAATGGCGGTTTCTTCAATGTCTGCCATGCCTGCTTTATCCATCCACGATCGCACCAGTTGTCGGGCGGGATTGCCTTCACTGAGTTCGGCCCCACAGATACAGCGTTGGCGATCGAGCAATTGTTGGACGAAGGGTTGTTTAATCCCTGCCGGTAGTTCCCCTCGGTTGCGTAAATCATTGACTAGGGTTCTAAATTCGCTGGTGAATTCTCCCAGTAAGGTGATATAACCTTGACTAGAAATAGCCCGTTTGAGCGTTTCTTTCGCTTGTTTTAATTGGTTGCGGATGGAAGTATTTTGTTCTTCCAGGTTTTTGCGGCGCTTTTGCAATTCTTCCGCCCCGCCTAATTCCAGGAGGCGATCGCTGATAGTTTTCTTCAGTTGCGCTTGTGCTTCTAACTCTTGGGTAATCTCCGTTTGTCGTTTCTGGAGGCGAGTTCCGTCTTTCTCCCGGGTTGCCTTTTCTTTTAATAACTGTTTGGTTTGGGGGTCGCCAATCGCTTTTAATTCAGTTTCTAAGTTTTTGCGAGTTTCCCCGAGATGCCGAATTGCCCGATTTAAGACTTCTAATCCCAGTAATTTCTTCGTCGCCTCGGCAATTTCGGCTTTTTTCTCGGATCTGACAATATATTCGATTCGTTCTCCATCAAAAAAGAAATATTGATGTAAACTTTCGGGTAAAATCCGGCCAATGATATCATCGGGATGTTGTTGTGGGGGAGGCGGGGACCATCTGCCATCATCTCCGGCGATCGTCATAAATAATTCACTTGACCCGTGGGTAATTCCCGTCTCGGTATTGTAAGCGCGAATTAGGCGTTTTGCCTGATAGCGTTTGCTGTCATGTTCAAATACCAATTGCACCCAGCAGGCAACGGGTTCACCGGGTTTCGCTTCCGTGATAGCGCGTTTATTCACGAGGCGATCGGGTCCGGCAAAAGCAGCAGAAAATTGTTCATAAAGTACCCAAGTAAAGGCATTCATGAGGGTAGTTTTACCGGACCCGTTATTGCCATGAATGATGGTGGTATTATGCGACCCTCGGGATAAGAAAATTTCCGGGGTTCTGCCATAAAATTGGCGAAAATTACAAAGGGTGAGAGAAATCAATTTCATTGGATTGCTTCCTTAACAATTTTGAGGATATCATCATTAATATTTCGGGGCGCTTTCATGTAAAGTTTATCTTTTTCCGCTTGCAAAACGCGCTCAATAATGGTGCGGACTTCTGGGGAGGCACTGGTAATCGGTTCTTCGATATCGCGCAGTTCCTCATGGGGTCGATTGCTGGGGTGATAGGCGGGCTGATTTTCCGCAAAAATGAGGTGCTTTTTGACAGGAACTGTCTCGGAAGGATAGGCGACTCCCAAGGTTGTCTCTGATTCTGGCGGGTCACTGGCGTACATTTGATGATTTTCTCCCCGATTGAAGTGTTACCCAATTGTCCTTAATTTTACCGGGCTTGACCCGAACTGTCAAAGACTTAATAATCCGTAAGATTTTTGAAGTTGGAGTAATTGCATTCGCGCTTCTCCGGCATTGTCGGCTAAGTCGGCAAATTCTATGAAGCGTCGGAGTTCTTTTTTCAAGATATTTCGCTCTATTTCTAACGCTTCTCGGTCGAGTTTGGGAGGCATGACAATGGTATCAAAGAGAGTCGCTCTATCCTTGTTTGGATGGGGGCGCAAAATCCGGCCTCGACGTTGGATAAACTGGCGGGGATTGCCACTAGAAGCGAGAATCACAGCGGTTTTAATCGCCGGGATATCTACCCCTTCATCTAAACAGCGAATTGCCACTAATCCTTGTAATTCTCCGCTTTCAAATTGTCGCCGCAATTCTTCTCGTTCCTCGATCGCCGTGTCAGCGGTATAGGTATTCACCCGATAGCCAAGTTCCGACCCCAGCAGGTGGGAAACTGCTTCCAGTTGGCGATCGCCACCCCGGGAAGCGGACTGTTCCACGGTACCATCGCCACAATAAAATAAGGTATGGCTGGTATGTAAACGAGTTTTCATTAACTCGCGCAAAGCATTTAATTTATTACTCGCTGACCCCACTAACCGGGCGCGTTGCATGACTAATCCTCTTAAATCGTCATGATTCAAATCCATCGTTTCTTGATGACTTAATATCCAGCCAATTCGCTTGGTTAATTTCAAATAAGCATAGCCTTCATTTTCAGTTAAATTAACCAAAATCGGATAATAGAGATACCGCACCAAGGCCCCGGCTCGAATTGCATCGGCTAGGGTCAATTCCGGAGGGATAACCGGGCCGAAATAGTCGAGTAAACCCGCTGTTCCAGTCTCATCAAAATAGCGTTCAGGAGTGGCAGAAAGGGCTAATCGTAAGCCAATTTGCCGGGGTAAACTTTCTTCGAGACGCGGTGCACCCAGGTTGTGTGCTTCATCCCCAATAATCAAGGTTTTTGGAGGAAAGTAGCGCAATTGAGACTGTAATCCCTCACTAATCAGGGTGGCATTGGTGGTAATAATAGTGAGAAAAGGTTGGAGATCGGCGCTGACGTTGTAAAGTTGGGTGGAAAGCTGACTCTGCCAGGTGTTAACATTTTCAAAGGCTAAAATCGGGGCCAGTCCAAACATCTCACATTCTCGCGCCCACTGATTGACGAGGTGGCGGTAGGGACAGAGGATGAGCAATACTTGTAATCCGATGCGGTGATAGAGTTCCGTGGCGATCGCCAAGGCAGCGATGGTTTTGCCACTTCCCGTTGCCATTTTCAGGGTTCCTCGTCCCTGATTGCCAAACCAACTGGCGATCGCCTGTTTTTGATACGATCGCAGATGCAAATTAGGCGGCAGCGTCGGAACCCCCGGTCCCGATCTTTCAGCAGAATTCGATGCACTCATTCGTCAAATTGGGGATAAAAAAATATTTTTTATTTTATCTTAAAATCCTGGACTTTTTCTTCACCCTCTGATAAAATAGATAAATTCATCACCCTAGAATTGTTCCTACCTACTCCAGTCTAGTCAAATGTCCGAATCTGTTCTACAGTAGATCCGGTAATCCTATCTATCACATTGCCATCATGCTAGAGGACAAACCGAGGATGCAAGGCAGCCTCACCCTAGAACCAGATACCCTATGGTTTAAGGTGAAACACTGTACGCAACATGGAATAGAATCCGGTGCACTCCAATCGATTCCCACGGATTCTGAGTTTTTAGAAACCCTGGGACTGCGCTTTTTAGTACGGATTTTGTCGAATCTGGTTCGCAAGCAGGAGGCCAAGCAATCTGAAGCCGAGAAAACTCAGAAATCGGGTCAAGAATTTAATCCCTTTTTGCCTTATGAACGCGATTTATTTGTCACCGATATTTCCCCCACTCATGTTTGTTTATTAAATAAATTTAATGTCGTAGACTATCATCTGTTATTAGTGACGCGGGAATTTGAGGAACAGGAAATGTTACTCAACTTGGCCGATTTTGAAGCGATGTGGGGCTGTTTACAGCAGTTTGATGGGTTAGGGTTTTATAATGGCGGAAAGGAAGCCGGGGCGAGTCAAAGACACAAACATTTGCAATTAGTCCCCCTGCCGATCGCCTCCGATGGACCGAGGATTCCTTTGGAACCCGCAATCATCTCGGCGACGGTGGTTGATGGGGTGGGAACGATCGCCGCCTTTCCCTTTGATTGTGCCGTCACCTTTTTTAAACCCGACTTATTTAACCATCCCTTGGAAGCAGCCGAAATCACCCTCAAATCCTATCTAAAACTGTTAGCAACGGTGGGATTAGAACCCGAGGAAACGAACCCAAAACAACCAGGTCCTTACAATCTTTTAATGACCCGAGACTGGATGCTAATTGTCCCGCGATCGCAGGAAAATTTTGAGTCCATTTCCATCAACTCCCTCGCCTTTGCCGGTTCCCTATTTGTCCGGAATTCCCAGGAAATGCAGATTCTCAAAGCAGTTGGTCCCCTGAAAATATTAGAAACCGTCGGGCGAGTTCCTCGGTCCTAATCCGGATTAAACCCTCCGGTTTTAAGGGCGAATCGGAATCTCAATGGTAAACGCTGTGCCTTCCCCGGGTTGGGAATTGCACAGGAGTTTGCCATGATGACGTTCCACAATAATTTGATGACTAATGGATAACCCTAGTCCCGTTCCTTTTCCTTCCGGTTTCGTCGTAAAGAAAGTATGAAATAATTGTTGCTGCACCTCCTCACTCATCCCCGATCCATTGTCAGCAATTTGAATAGCGACACAATTCTCTTTCAATTCGGTCCGAATGCGAATAGTTTTAGGTTCGGGTTCTTTCGCCAAAAGTGCAGGATGATTCTCTTCTAATGAACCCCTGGTAACCGAGGACAAATGACTAGAGACCCCCGCTTCTAACGCATCGATCGCATTAGCAATCAAATTCATAAACACCTGATTCAGTTGTCCAGGATAGCAGGAAACTAAGGGAAGGTTTCCATACTCTTTGATAACCGTGACCGATGGTTTAGAACCTGTCGCTTTTAAGCGATTAGATAAAATCAGCAGAGTGCTATCTATTCCGGCATGAATATCCGCTTTTTGAAACACTCCAGGGTCTTTGCGAGAAAAATTCTTCAGGGATTTGACAATTTCCTTGATGCGATCGGTTCCCAGATTCATGGACCGCAGCATTTCCAGGAAATCTTCTTGCAAGTATTCTAAATCGATCGCCGTGGCATGATTTTGGATCTCGGCAACAGGTTCAGGGTAACATTGCCGATAGAGTTGCAGATGATTCAGTAAATCTTCGCCATATTGGAGGGCCATATTCAGATTGCCGTGAACGAAACTGAGAGGATTGTTGATTTCGTGGGCGACTCCCGCTACTAACTGTCCCAAAGTAGACATTTTTTCCGTCTGAACCAGTTGCAATTGGGCTTCTTTCAAGTCCTGAAGCGACTGTTCTAAATTCTGGTATAATCGGGCATTTTCTAGGGAAATCGCCGCTTGAGACGAAAGTAACTTTAACACTTCCAGGCGATCGCGGGTAAACACCCCGGTACTCAAGTTATTTTCTAAGTATAAAATCGCCACAGTATGGCCTTGGTAGGCGATCGGGAAACAAAGAATTGATTTCGGTTTTTTGGCGATAATATACGGATCCCTCGTAAAAACCGACTCAACCGCCGCATTATTGAGAACCAGAACTTCCCCGGTCCGATGCACATAATTAATAATACTCAACGGCAAACAGGAGAAATCTTCCAGAGGAATTCCCGCGCAACTAATTTCAATAGACGGTATCGTAGTCGTCACCGTCTCTTCCTCAATATTTCCCGCCGCTTGGATGACTTGTTTTCCCTCTTGTTCTAGGATTAGAAACCCAGTTTGTGCCCCAGCATTTTCCAGAATGACCCGCATTAACTTATTGAGGAATTTATCGAGAACCAGTTCTTCGGAAAGCGCTAAAGCAGCTTTCATCACCGTGGTCATATCTAAGGAGGAAGAATTTTGGCTGATGCTCGTACTGTTGGTGGAAAAGGAGGAAATGGTTTCCTGAATGCTGAAAGGCCGAATCACTGAGCGTTGGGTGACTCGGGCCAACACTAAGGGATATTTTTGTTCTAAACATTTCACCTTAGCACTGGCTGACCAACGCACATATCCATAGTAGGCTTCCGTTAAATAAAATTGGGCGATTTGTTGATTTCCTCGCTGGAGATGAAATTCACCGGCGAGTTCATTCGCGAGGGCTTCTTCTTGAATATACTGGCTTTCCCGGGCGTGGAGAATGGCCCGGTCATAACCGGCGATCGCCTCGGCAATATCCCCCTTAACTCGGGCTTTTTCCCCTTCCACCAATTCATACTTATGGAGAAAATTATCCGGGGCAAATTCTGACCATTTTTTCATCTTCCCTTGATTTTCTTCTACCTTATCCCACAGCACTTTTTGTTCCGCTTCGGGCCGATTGCCATAGACCCCCAATGCAGCCAGGGAGTCATAAAAATAGAAGAGAGGTAACGGATAAACTGCGGTCAAGCCATCTAAATAAGTCGCCGCCATCCCGGCATTTTCAAAAGCGGCGTTGCTTTGTCTGAAGAGATAGCTGAGCATGAGTTTGTTCAAGTACAAACAACATAAACCGTAGCGATCGCTGGTTTGTTCATGGAGGGGTAACATGGTGAACTCATTATAGAGTTCCCCCACCAGATGCTCTGGATGATCAGCCCCTCGAATTAAGTGAGAGAGGACCTGCCAGTACATTTTTTGATAGTTGAGGGTATTCGTCTGCTTGAATTTCTCCATCAGCAGGCTGTAGGAAGACATTTCCGCTTCCAACTGGCCCAATTCTTTTCCGGCAAAATAGGAATTAATGCAGTAATTATAAGCACATAACCCGGCATATTCTAAATCTCCAGTTTCCAGTCCACTCTCATAGCCAATCAATAAAGGGGGAATCGTGTGCTGGAGGGGTTCCTTCCAGAACCGGACATTATTATTCACCACCATCATCGTCCGGGCTTTGAGTTTCTGATTCTCGAATTGGGCCAACACCGTTAAGGCTAATTGCCCAAATTGATGGCCGGTTTCGATATCTCCCACAATGCCACATAAAATTAATCCATAACAGCCGTAGGCATAAGTGGACTCATCGGTATTGCCATATTCGAGGGATAGCTTAACTTCTTCAAACACCAGTAAGGGTAACAATAAAGGGGCGGATTGATAGGCGGGAGCAATGGCACTATTGAGAATCCGCATCGCCGCTTTTTTGTCAGGATTGCTCATTTTGGGCAATTCGCTTAAGGCTTTGACAGACTGATTTGTTAACCGGGAAAACAGTTCCCCCAGTCCATTCTGAATATGGTCAAAACTGGGCTGTTCCGGTAAGTTAACTCCCAATAAAGCCAAGGATTCTTGGGCGGTAGCTAGGGCTTCGAGTTGTTTATTTTGGGCGGTGTAGGCTTGAATTTTGACTTCATAAATTTGAATTTTGTCCAGGAGGGTTTCGGCTTTTTCGAGGACGATTTGGGCGAGGCACTCCATGCGTTCAAAGTCGGTACTCAAATAGGCCGATTCGGCGGCGGCCAGATGAAGCGGGAGGGTTAAATCATAGCGATCGCCCCAACTGGTGGGATTTAATAAAGCCAACCCTGCCTCCAAATACCGTAATGCCGGTTCGTAAGCGGTGGCCGCTTTGGCTTTATGTCCCGCTTGCAGATTCAAGGCTGCCAATTGATATTTTTCGGGTTCACTCTCGATTAAATCGGCGCCGATATTCAATTGATTGACTAAATCAAAAACTTTTTCTTCTACCGCTTTCACCGGGGTATTTTGTAACAGTAACCGTCCGATTTTGAGGTGGGTGGCTTGTTTGTCCGGGTCAGGAATTAGAGAATAAGCGGCTTGTTGGACGCGATCGTGTAAAAACTTATACTGCACTGAAGGGACTTCGGTGTTGAGTTCTTCTCCCCCAGAGCCCGAATCCGATTGGAAAAATTTATACAATTCGCTCACCGGAATCACCACCCCCGCTTGCAGGGCTTCCCACAACTGGGCTGAGGTTTCCCCGAGGGAATGCTGGTAGACGACGGCTAAGGTAGCGAGGTCGAATTGATGTCCGATACAAGCGGCTAAGGTTAAAACGGTTTGGGTGGAGGACGGTAACCGTTGCAACTGAGTCGCCATAAAGTCTACAATGTTCTCGGAAACCGCTAAGGATTTAACTTGGGTGAGATCACACTGCCAATACCCGCGATCGCGATCGTACTCTAGTACATGATCCTCATCCAGGGATTTTAAAAACTGGGTGATGAAGAACGGATTCCCTTGAGTTTTCTGAAACACCAGTTCGGAAATCTTTTGTGCGCGCTCTTGTGGACAGTTTAAGGCATCCGCAACTAGCTGATTCAAATCCTCTGGCTTCAGGGGTGGAACTTGAATGCGGTTGATCGGCACCCCCTGAGTTTGTTCGAGACGATTGACCATTAACATCAAGGGGTGCACCGGACTCACTTCGTTATCCCGATAAGCCCCAATTACCAGCAGGTGATGTAAATCTGCGTCGCTTAACAGCAACTCTAGTAACTTTAATGACGCGATGTCCGCCCATTGTAAATCATCTAAAAACAACACCAAGGGATGATGTTCATTGGCAAACACCCGAATAAAGTTTTGAAAGACTCGATTAAAGCGATTTTGGGATTCTGCCGCCGGGAGTTCCGGAAGGGCCGGTTGTTTTCCTAACAGAAATTCAAGTTCAGGAATCACATCAATGATCACCTGGGCTTGTTTTTCTAAGGCAGCGGTGAGTTGTTTTTTCCAGGTGGCGATCGCCTTGGGACTTTCCGTGAGGATGTGGTAGCGAATTAAATCCTGAAACGCTTGAATCAGCGGTGCAAACGGAATATTGCGCTTGAACTGGTCAAATTTTCCCGAGATAAAATAACCCCGTTTTGCCAGAATCGGTTTATGGACTTCCTGAACCAATGCCGATTTTCCAATCCCTGAATATCCCGCCACTAACATCAGTTGAGCAGTCCCGCCAGCGACGGATTCAAATGCCCCCATTAAGCGCTCAATTTCCCCGGATCTGCCGTACAGTTTTTCCGGAATCTGGAATCGCGCCGCCCTATCTTGCTGGGCGATTGCAAAGGGTTGAATGCTGCCCGTGGTTTGCTGTTGCATCAAACAGGTTTCTAAATCCGCTTTTAACCCTCGCGCGGTTTGATATCTTTCTTCCGCATTTTTCGCCATCAATTTCATGACAATCTCAGCGATCGCCTCGGGAATATCCGGAACTACTCGGTTCGGGGGGACTGGTTGTTTGGCGATATGATAATGGACTAATTCCATCGCATCCGTCGAGGCAAAGGGTAAGGTTCCCGTTAAGAGTTCATAAAACGTTACCCCCAAGGAATAAAAATCCGTGCGATAATCAATGAATCGGTTCATTCTCCCCGTTTGTTCCGGGGAAATATAAGCCAAAGTTCCCTCTAAAGCATTGGGATTGACCAAGGTCAAGGTTTCTTTTGGCAACCGCGAAGAAATACTAAAATCGGTCACCTTAACCTGTTTGGTCAGGGGGTGAATTAAAATATTATCCGGCTTGATATCTTTATGAATGATGCGATTTTGATATAATGCTTCTAAGGCATCGGCAATTTGGATCCCAATATAGAGAAAATCGGCAATAGAAAGGGGATGAGATGTGATATAATCCGTTAAAGAAATTCCGCCAAAATCTTCCAGAATCAGAGCCAATCCATTGCGATCGCGTTCTAAGCTTAAGGGTTTGACAATTCCCGGGACGTTGAGATTTTTGGCGATCGCATATTGATTCCGCAACCGAACCAGTTCCCCCATCGTCGGATATTCAGCATTGGGAATTTTAATCATCACGGAGGTGTCATCCCCGGGCCGCGATCCACGGTACACAAGGGTATGAATACTTTCATGAATTTTTTCGGTGATCAAATAGTCAGCGATCGCTTGCATTATATTGTCTCTCCAGTCCCTGGCACTTTTTTAAGTGTTTTGCTTTCTTTCTATTCTACCGCGCTTGCTCTGAGAGTTAACGAGGATTGCGATTTTTTTAAGGATCGATGGGGAGGGGGAGATCGGGAGGATGGGGGAAATGGGGGAGATGCCTAATATTTATCAGTCCCTTTTATCCTTTTTCATCCTTGTGAAATTGGTCCTGGTGGATGGGGAGTTCAAGGGTGAATTCCGTCCCTATCCCTGGGGTGGAGGTACATTGGAGTCCCCCTTTGTGGCGATCCACCGTAATTTGATAGCTAGTAGCCAATCCTAACCCCGTCCCTTTCCCGATGGGTTTGGTAGTAAAAAAGGGGTCAAAGAGGCGGGGGAGGGCATTTTCTGCAACGCCACAGCCATTATCTTTAATCTGGATCGCAATGCGATCGCCCGGTAGAACCTGAGTTTGAATCCAGATTTTACCCAGTTCCTGGCGATTTTTCTGGCGAGAATATGCTTCATCAATGGCATCGATCGCATTGGTCAGAATATTGATAAACACCTGATTCAGTTCGCTGGCAAAACACTGTACCTTCGGAAGGGTTCCATAGTTTTTAATCACTTCAATTTCTGGACGATTCCCTTGAGAGTCTAACCGATTTTTCAGAATCATTAAGCTACTCTCGATTCCCGAATGGATCTCTACATCTTTGAGGGCCGCTTCATCATACCGGGAAAAAGTCCGAAAGGAAGTCACAATTTCTCGGATGCGAATCGCCCCCTGTTCCATTGAGTCTAAAAGTTTGGAAAAGTCTTCCTTCAAAAACTCTAAATCCACCTCATCTACTTTATCCATAATCTCCGGCCCCGGATGCGGATAATGTTGGTCATAGAGTTCCACCACTTCTAACAAATCCGACAGATATTCTCTAGCATGAATGATATTTCCAAAAATAAAATTAACGGGATTATTAATTTCGTGAGCAATTCCGGCCACCAGTTGGCCCAGACTCGCCATTTTCTCACTTTGAATGAGTTGAGTTTGAGTTTTTTGGAGTTCTTTGAGGGTTTGTTCGAGTTTTTGCGATCGCGCCGTGGCTTCTTTATACAGTTCGGCCTGAGAAATGGCAATTTCCATGCAGTCCCGGACCGCCTCTAACAATTCAAAGTCCGATGTTTTCCAGGGACGGGGTTCGCCCAATGTGGCACAACAAATCACCCCTAACTTGCCATTATTTTTTCGGAGGGGAACTAACAAAATCGCCCTGAAGCCCTGTTCTAAATAAATACTATGCCAGTCCGGATCCGGCGATTGGACCAAATCATCGCACCAGACCATTTCCCCTGCTGTGAGTTGCCCATACAAAGAGTTATTTTCTAAAATCGGGTATTCTCCCAAAAAACTGTCTAAATTGGGCCGTTTAGCCTCTTGAATGCAAGACCAAACCGTAGTCGGTTCCGTTTGATGCCATAAAAAGTAACAGCGATCCAGAGTCAAAACCCGATGCAGTTCCGTTACCACCGTTTGCAGAATCCGATTCAGATCCAGGGAATTGCGAATTTGGGAAGTCAGCCGATTCAGCAGTTCCTCTCGGGCCACTTTTTCTCGCAGTTTAGCCTCACTTTTGAGTCGGTCCGCTTCAGCCTGCTTGCGATCGCTGATATCTTCTATCACCGAAATCCAATAATTCCCGTCTTGCTCCATCGCCACGGTTAAATTCACCCAAATCCAGGTCTGATCCTGGCGAATGTAGCGCTTCTCAATGGAATAATGAGTAATTTGCTCTCGCTTCACCTGCTGCGCCAATTCCCAATCTACATCTAAATCGTCGGGATGGGTAATCTCCTGAAAGGTCAGGGCTAACATTTTTGCTTTGGAATATCCCACAATGTCACAAAACCGTTGATTGATGCGAATAAACCGGCCCTCAAAATCCACATGAGCCACCCCCACTGCCGCTTGCTCAAAAGTCGTCCGAAAGCGCGCTTCACTGTCTTTTAAAGCCTGTTCTGCTTGTTTGCGATCGCTGATATCCGTGTTAATTTCTAAAATAGCCCGAGGATGATTCTGTTCATCCCGTTGCAAGCTCCAGCGACTTTCCACCACCACTGGAGTGCCATCTCGCTTGGTATGGACCAACTCTCCTCGCCAATGCCCCTCCCGTAAACAAATTGCCATAATTTCTGACAACGGTTCAGGAAACCGCGTCTGCAAAAACTGATGAATATATTCTCCCCTAACCTCGGTGAGACTCCATCCATATAATCGTTGAGCACCTTGATTCCAATATTCGATTTGGTTGTTTAAGTCGCGAATGATAATCGAGTCATTCGCTTGGTCCAACATCTCGATCTGTTGACGCATCGACTCTTCGGCCAACTTGCGATCGGTAATATCCAGAACCATCCCATCCCATAACATCGCACCATCGGGTTGAGGTGACTTTTTGGCCGCCCCTTGCAGCCATTTCAGTTTTCCCGAACCCGTGATAATCCGCCACTGATAATACCATTCTTTCCCCGTTTGGGCCGCGCGGATGAAGGAGCCAGCAAATCCCGTACTATCCTCCGGATGAATGATCTGCCACATTAAGTGACAATTATTGAGGACCGCTTCGGGGTCGAGTTCATAAATCTCTCGACAAGCCGGGGAAACATAAGTAAAAATATCCTCCCCGGGTTGGTTCAAATACTGACGATATTGATAAACCATTCCCGGTAAAGTTTTCGCTAACCGTTCAAAGCGAGCTTCATATTCATGCAAAGCCGCTTCGGCGCGTTCCCGTTCCGCTTTCTCCTGTCTCACCTCATCTTTGAGGGGGTGAATTTTACCTTGATCATCGGTAATTTCGGTGATAAAACCCATGACGGAATGCGCCAGTCCCTTGCCATCCCGGACCAAATTCACCCGCAGGGAAACTCGGGCGATCGCCCCATCCTTTCTCAAATATCGCTTTTGTAGGCAATAGGTATCAATCTCGCCTTTGACTAATTTTTTGGCCCAGACTAATTCTCCATTCAAGTCCTCGGGGTGGCTCAGGTCCTCAAAACTTCGCGATCGCAACTCCTGCGCTGTGTATCCGACGATCTCGCAGAATTTCTGATTCGCCTGCCAAATTTGACCGTCTAATCCACACTGCACCATACCCATCGGGGCTTGACTAAAGCTCACCTGCAACAAGGTTTCACTCTCCTGAAGCCTTTTCTGGAGTTCGGCGTATTCTTTTTGCATCGCGACCAGTTGGGACTGTGTGACCATTGGAGCCTACCTCACTCACTACATTTTGGGGAACAACTCGGAGGTTTCAACCGCTTTTGAACTCGCTACTCTCCGGAGTAGTCGGACTGATTTGATATCCCGCCCACCTTACTCTCCCTCTTTATTTCTTAAGAGACTTGACAAAATTTTAAAACCATGTTTTATAAATTTTAAAAAAGTCTTTATATTTATTTTATGTTAATAATAATATCCTGTTTTATACCCAATCCGCTTATTACCCACCTGTTTTGTATTGAACTCCAATAGGAGCAGATTCGTCCGGTGAGTCTCCCCCCCTGCGTGGCGTTGACTGTTGACAGACTATCCCAAACTATCCCACTGCCAATCATGCACCAACGGCTTCATCCGTCCCTCGCCACCCCAGTTCATACTAAATCCGGTACTGATAGACCTATCAGTACCGGATTTAGTATCATCTTCCCCAGAGACATCAACGGACTCTGCCGTTGAAATCAACGGGGGATGATCCGGTTCAGGTTCCCGGCGCGATCGCCAGACTCTCTCGGTTTTATTCAAAATGCTGCTGGGGTTGCTCTATCGGACCAGCAGTTTCTATCCCTCCAAAACCGACCCTCGTCATTACCCCTGGGTTGAAAGAGTTTTGTAGCGCTCAACTCTTAATCTGAAGCATTCATGACCTGTTCTGCCATTGCTGCGGCGACAGTATAGCTCATATTGCCTTCGTGGGATTTCCCAAAGGGAAGATTGGGCGGTTGTTGCCGTTGAATTGACCCCGCCAAGTCATAGATTCCCACCGATTTATTGAGGTCAGTTTGGGCATGGGAGTGACCACCCGGGGGATAAAATGGTTGGGTGCAGAATTTGTCCGGGGATTTCTGAGGGGTGGACTCGGATTAACCAAACAGGATTAAGCATGATTACTTATTCAGGTAAGGCTTTATAAGTAGCAATTACGGCCAATAATAAGACGACAGTCCAGGACCAACTGGGAATTGCGGCGATTAATAACCATACATCCCCAAAGATGGCGGCAAATAGCTCTAGGAAGTAAGCGATCGCTATCGTGCCAAGGGCCAAGAGGATAACCGGGAATATCTCAGACATAACATTTCCTCGTCTAGTTCTCATACTCAGCAAGGCGATTCCTCGCTGGTCTTTGCTTGTCTCTTCTGTAACAGATTATAAAGCAAAAGTTACAAAACTCCAAGAAATTGGTTAAGAATTATTAAATCAAGGGTCCGATCAACGGCGATTTGCTAAAATTAAGAGTTGAGTAGAAACCAGCACCTGAATTGCCGAGGTGGGGTAGATTCTCCGTAAATTCAGAAGGGGGGGCGGTTGGATGGACCTATCGGTTCTAATACCTACAGCCTAAGCGGTTTAAACCCTTTGATAGAGAAAACTATGACAGTTTGAGATTTGGCTGGAACCGCTGATTTTTCTGTGAGACGCGATCGCCCTCAATCCGGTTTCTTTCCTTTTAGTTTACACCGCAAAACAACCCCATTAACTCAGTAATAATACTTATTAAAAAGGGAACTCCATCATCATCCCTTACAAAGAGACTCCCCGGATAAAATCCCATGAAAATTCAACCCCACAGGGACAGTGCGGTGAAGGGTGGGGGTCAACTCATTCTTGCCCTAAACGGTGTCAGAGGTGGCTAAATTAATCCCTTTAACCGATTCAGACTCGGGAGTGAGCGTGGCCTCTTGGACCCGTTCCGGAGAAAGGGTACTGCGGGCGATCGCCTGTAACAGAGGATTTTCCGTGGCGAGTTTTCGGTAAGCGATAAACTCAAAAATTTGTTCCGCCCGAAGTCCATACTCAATCCGGCGCTGATACACCCGCCAAATGGCAATCAGAGGGAGAATCTCCAGGGCTTTCAAATCCACCCACTGTCCCCCCCGTTCTCCGGCGAACTGTTGCAGATAACGGGATGCTTGCCAATGGGGGGGAATCACCTGCTCGTAAGGGCGAACTAAACAGCCACAGGTGAGATCAAAGGTTTCATATTGAACCAACCGTTTTAAAGCCGCTTCCACTTTTTGGCTCTGCATCTCTTGGACGACTGCCACACCCAGGGTGGATAAACGGCCATTCTCACGAGTGGTCAAGGTAAAGTGAATATAACCGCGATTGTGGCGATCGCCCTGAATGCGATCGCTCACCGACTCCACTGCCACCCCAGCCATCTTCTGTCCCAAAACCCGTTGGAACCCAAAATAAATCGCCTGAGCCACTGTCCCATTATCGAGCCCAGAGTCCGGAGTC
Organism: Laspinema palackyanum D2a; assembly: GCA_025370845.1. Classification (GTDB taxonomy): domain Bacteria; phylum Cyanobacteriota; class Cyanobacteriia; order Cyanobacteriales; family Laspinemataceae; genus Laspinema. The sequence continues at coordinate 73,843 of JAMXFF010000036.1, forward strand.
TGGGGAAAATTCTGTTCCCGTTCAAACGCCGCTTCCACCTGTTCAAAGGGGTCTTCTTCCACCGGATGGAAATTTTCCGCACACCATTCCAAAATCTCCCGAACTGACAACTGTTCCCGCGCTAACGCCCTCAATTGACCCGCTTCAAAGGGATAAACTGGGTTCGGTGGGGTTAAATGGTAGTGATCATAAAACCCTTGTAACCAGAGGCGCACCAACTCCACAATGCCATCAGGACTGATTTGGTATAACTGCATCGGTTCCCCTTGTTTGCACAGGTAATTGGCAATTCCCGGGGGAAGCGCTTGGACCTTATTGCGCCAGGTTTCCTCTGTCATGACGCTGAATAGGACCAATCCCCGTTCTAGGGAGGCGCGAGGCAGGGTATCCCAGATTCGTTTAATAATGCTGGCAACCACCCGTTCTCGTTTTAAGCCCGTATCGCTTTTATCTGCCGCCTCCAACTCGTCAAAACATATTATTAGGGGGTAATAAGCACTAATCAGGGTTAAGGTATGCATGAGGATTTCCCAGGCATCGGCATCACGGGAGTCTCGGGACCGATTGGGTAAACCGAGTTCCGTGGCTTTAGAAGGGGCGATCGCCATCCCGGACAACCATTTAATACTGTACGGGGCTTCGGTGTTCGATAGGGTCCAGATAATCCCCCGGACGATATCCGGATCGGCGATATCGGGTTTAAGTTTGCAAAACCCTTCCGTGAGTTGAGTCACCCAAGTTTGATTTTTAGCCCGGGTATGATTGTTGAGTTTGGCAATCAGTTCGCAGGGAGAAAAGGTCCGTGCATTGGAGTCGATCGCATGAATAGCATGATTGGCGATCGCTGCTGCCAGGGATTGCCACTGCATGACGCCCCCTTGACCCGCATAGCGTAAACTCTCCACAACGCGCTGATGAAATTGATAGCGCAGGAGGTTTAAATCGGTTAATTGACCGGCATTGATATAAACGAACAGTGCACTATCATCTTGTTGGACCTGATGACGCAGGGTGCTGATCAGATGACTTTTGCCCATACCGGGATTCCCGGTTACCGCGATCGCACTCAAAGCAGAACGACCCTGGCGAGAGCGCTCAATGGCTTGAAAAACCACCTGACGAATGCGATCGTTCAAGCTATTGAGATTGGGAAGGTCATCGCGCCAAATTTCGCGATCGCTGACCGATGCCGGGTAAGGGAAAGGATTCTGAGCGGCGATCGCCGCATTGAGGTCTTTAATCGAAGAAATAGAACAACTATCCATAGCAAAACGTATAAAGGAGCAAACCGAATTCAGCTTCAGCTCTTACTTAAAGTGTGCCGCGAAACTCATTTAACCTGACACCATGCCCATCGGTTCTCTAGTCCCACCCCTTTCTCCGGCGTCGATACCGGATGAAATCACCAGGACGGACAAGTAACCGGGTTTATGGACTAAATGGGTTACTCATGAACAGCAATTTGGCATAGGGGAGCATCTCAATTTTGCCTAAAAACCAGTCTGACCTCTCCGGTGGCCCTCTCCTCTGAGGAGAGGGAGAATAAATCTAATTTTTTTACTGCTCTTAAGGGGGAATTTACCTCTTTCTCCCCCTTCCCTCTGAGGGAAGGGGGCTGGGGGGTTAGGTCTCTTTCCAAAGATCTACAAACCTCCGATTTGCCAACGGACTTGAGTTAACCCAAGGTACTGCCTGATAAAATTTCGTGAGCTTGCTTGAGATGCTGGGCAACGGATTCAGCAGAAGCCTGGAAAGCCGCCCGTTCTGCCTCGTCCAGTTCGAGTTCTAACACCTGAGCAATCCCTTGGCGTCCTAACTGGCAAGGAACCCCGATGAACAAATCGCGTAACCCATATTCACCCTGAAGATAAGCCGCAGCCGGAACGATTCGCGACTGGTCGAGCAAAATGGCTTCAATCATCAGACTCACCGAAGAGGCTGGCGCAAAATAAGCACTCCCGGTCTTCATTAATTCTACGATTTCCGTGCCCCCATTGCGCGTGCGTGCCACAATTCGCTCAATGGTTTGAGTATCCAGCAGTTCCATTAAGGGAATCCCATCAACCGTTGTGTAGCGGGGCAGGGGGACCATTAATTGTCCGTGATCTCCCAGGACCATTGCCTTGATATCCTGGATTGACACTCCCAGTTCCATCGAAATAAACGTTTTAAACCGCGCCGCATCCAGGACTCCCGCCATGCCAATCACCCGACGGCAGGGGAGTTGAGTCGTTTCCCAGGCGACGTAGGTCATCACATCGAGGGGATTGGTGACCACAATTAAGATGGCTTCCGGCGATCGGGCGATCGCCTCCTTTGCCGCTGTCTTAACAATCGCCGCATTAATCTCAATCAAATCATCGCGATTCATCCCCGGTTTGCGAGGACGACCGGCAGTGATCACCACAATATCCGAGTTCGCCGTATCATCATAATCATTAGTCCCCACGATTTGCCGGTCATGACCCTCCACCCCCCTTGCTTCCATCAAGTCCAGGGCAAGCCCTTGGGGCATCCCTTCCAGGACATCCAACATCACCACATCGGCTAAATTTTTTTCAGCCACTCGCTGGGCGAGGGTACTGCCAACTTTACCCGCACCAATAATGGAAACACGAGCCTGAGGACAAGAGGGAGGAGAAAAGGGGGAGGAGGACATGATTAATAAAACCGTTGAACAGTTTAGGGTTTACTTGAATTCTTCGAGTTGGTCGATTCGCAGCCAGACATTCGGGGCAGGCATCTGACCAAACTTGATCAGGGCATAGTCCCCATTCATGTCTACAACTTCCCCTTTAGTTTCAAAGATATAACTGGGGAAGCGCGAATCACTAGCACTCGCTTCTAAACTATTGTCCAACGTTTCGCGAACGGCGCGAACCATACTACCTTTTTTAACTGCCATAACTTGCTCTGCACTGTTTAAAACGCTTTCTATTCCTAATTTTAATCCCTCTGGGGGTCGGGGGATGGGGAGGATGGGGAGGATGGGGAGGATGGGGAGGATGGGGAGGATGGGGAGGATGGGGGAGATGGGGAGGATGGGGAGGATGTTCGTAGTAACGACTTCAGTCGTTCTCTTCGTTCGTAGTAACGACTTCAGTCGTTCTCTTCGTTCGTAGTAACGAC
>JAMXFF010000037.1:0-24660 GCA_025370845.1 Laspinema palackyanum D2a
AACTCGGACGTGAAACGCGACTGCGGCGAAGATACTTGGAGGGTAGCCTCCTGGGAAAATAGCTCGGTGCCCGGTCACTTTTAACACCAAAAAACCTCTGGTTTCTCTACATAGAACCGGAGGTTTTTTGCTGTTTAGAGTTTATCTAGGAGTGAGTTAGCCTAGTTAGGAAATCACAAATCTACTGTATTTTTCTAATAAGAACTCCATAAAAGGAAGCATAGGGAATAAAAGGGAGCATAGGGAATAAGGGAATAATGGGTATTGTCAAACAGGGATAAGACTCTTTATAGCCTATAGAAAGCGATCGCCCATTCAAGGTCGAAAGGTAGAGGGGCCTGCAGGGACCAAAAGGGACCTGAAAATTTGGGGATTTTTGCTAATTTATAGAAGGCCCAATCAGCGATCGCTTTCTTCAGAAAGGGTTTTATCCGGATTTTGTCCAGAGGACTTGGGATTATAGTTGCACCCTTGGTGGAGGGGTGGGAATAAAAAATTTCTCCCACCGGACTAGACTGAAAACAAAAAACATACTAGAATCCACCTCGGTTACATTTCTGTTACATTGTTATAGTCGCACAGCATCACGTTTTGGGGGCGTAGAAACCAGTGGGTCTGTTCAATCGCTTTTCCCTATCCCGGGATATGGGTATCGACCTCGGTACCGCGAATACCCTTGTTTATGTATCTGGTAAAGGTATTGTTCTGCAAGAACCCTCTGTGGTTGCCATTGATAAAGACGAAAAAGTGCCACTAGCAGTGGGAGAGGATGCAAAAAAAATGCTGGGCCGGACGCCTGGAAATGTTATTGCTCTGCGTCCCCTGCGTGATGGCGTTATTGCAGATTTTGATACGGCTGAACTCATGCTCAAGCACTTTATCCGCCGAGTGCATGAGGGCAGAACCTTAGTCTCGCCTCGAATTGTTATCGGCATCCCCTCGGGAGTGACTGGGGTGGAACGCCGTGCTGTTATGGAGGCTGCCGCTCAAGCAGGGGCTAGGGACGTCTATTTAATTGATGAGCCCGTAGCGGCGGCGATCGGTGCGGGGTTACCTGTGGCGGAGCCAACGGGCAACCTGATTATCGATATTGGCGGAGGAACGACTGAAGTTGCTGTTCTGAGTTTGCAAGGAACCGTACTGAGTGAATCGGTGCGCGTGGCTGGAGATGAACTGAACGAAGCGATTATTCAGTACATGAAAAAGGTGCATAACCTCGTTATCGGGGAGCGCACCGCAGAGGATATCAAAATTCAGATCGGTTCGGCCTATCCCACTCATGAAGATGATGACTCCATGATGGAGGTGCGCGGCTTACACTTACTCTCCGGGCTGCCCCGAACGGTCACGATTAAGGGTCCTGAAATTCGGGAAAGTATGGCCGAACCGCTAGCGGTCATTGTAGAAGCGGTAAAACGCACCTTAGAGCGAACTCCTCCGGAACTGGCAGCAGATATTATTGACCGAGGCATTATGTTGGCTGGGGGTGGCGCTTTATTGCGAGGGCTAGATACGCTGATTAGTCATGAGACTGGCATCGTGACTCATGTCGCTGCTGACCCCTTGAGCTGTGTTGTTCTCGGCACGGGCCGGGTTCTGGAAAACTTTAAACAGCTAGAACGGGTGTTTAGCGGTCGTTCTCGGAATATGTAAGGCCAGTTGCTCCGACAACAAGTATTCAAATCGTCTGATGAAGACTGAAGTCTCTAAAAATTCCTAATGTACACATTGCGTCGCTGGTGGGATCGGCATGGTTTACAAGTAGCACTGGTGGGTCTAACCATCTGTGCTGCTTTGGTTGTTCGGTACACTCAAGGTTCGGCTGTGATTGAACTTTACCAATGGGCGACTCGACCCTTTGCGGCGAGTCCTACCCAACAAGAACAACTAACCAACGCTCGAACTCTGGAATTGCAAAACAAGGTCCAAGAACTCGAAAGCCAAAACGAAAAGCTTAAAGAACTCTTGAACTATGTTGGCCCGACTAAAAAAGAAGGGATCCTTGCTCCCATTGTTGGTCGTAGTGCAGACCATTGGTGGCAACAGGTAACTTTGGGTCGAGGACGGGAAGATGGCATCACAGAGAACTACATTGTCATGGGTCCCGGTGGCTTGGTGGGACGAGTGATCAGCGTTACTGCTCATACCAGTCGTGTTTTGCTGATTAGTGACCCCAGTTCTCGGGTGGGGGTGACGATTAGTCGCAGCCGCCAAATGGGGGTGATGCGAGGACAATCGGCTTCTCGGGCGGTGATGGAGTTCTTTGAGAAAGTGCCTGATGTGAATAAAGGGGATGTGGTTTCGACCTCTTCTTATTCAAAACTTTTCCCCCCCGGGTTACCGATCGGGCGGGTAGAGTCGGTGAATTTGAATAAAAGTCCAGCACCAGAGGCGGTAATCGAGCTCACGGCTCCGATGAGCTTACTGGAGTGGGTGGTGGTTGATCCTTATGAAAAGGTTGGTTCTTCAGAGGATTCTGACGAACTGCAAAATTAGGAATGGTGATGAGAACATCTTCTTTTAGTTACGGGTCTCGGTTGTCTGGGGGAATGCGGTTAGTCGTGAATGCGGCGATCGCAGTCGGTTCGGTCCTATTGTGTTTGCTGCTACTCCCAACGCGCTTTCCCGGTATGGAACTGTTGGGGGTTGCGCCTAACTGGTTGTTGATTTGGGTCGTCGCTTGGAGTATCAAGCGCAAGCCGATCCCTGGCGCTTTAGCCGGGGTGGTGTTGGGACTGCTCCTAGATGCCATGACTTCGGCAGAACCGACTCATGCGGTTAGTTTGGGGGTTGTGGGCTATCTGACGGCTACCTTGCAAAAGCAAAAATATGTCCAGGAAGATTTTATCTCCGTGGCTCTAATTGTATTTGGAATGTCGATGTTGGCCGATACGATTCGGGCGTTGCAATTTAGCGGGCTGGGCGATCGCAGTTGGAGTGAAATTTGGGCCTACCACCAACCCCTCGCCCTGGCTTGTGCTATTCTCAGTAGTCTGTGGGCACCGGTTATCTATTTTCCCCTCAATCGTCTGTGGGAACAGATGCAAGCTTTTGATCGCTCCTAGACTCCTCCACTTCCTCTCCCTCTTTCTCTCTGTCATGGGAAACTTCTTCTTTAACCCGGGGACTCCCGCTCTAAAATTAGAGTAACGGGTCCATCATTAACGATATCTACCTCCATCATCGCCCCAAACACCCCAGTTTCGACGGTTAAGCCACTTTGCCTTAATTTTTGAACAAATTTCTCGTACAGTTCTTCGGCCATCCCAGGAGGTGCAGAACGGTCAAAGGAGGGGCGGCGACCTTTTCGACAGTCCCCGTAGAGGGTAAACTGACTCACCACTAACAGTTGCCCTTGGATATCCAAAACCGATTGATCCCACCGACTGCTATTGGCCTGGGGATCGGGAAATAACCGCAATTCTAAACACTTTCGGGCCATCCAGTCGAGTTCAGTCTCTGTATCCCGATCGCTGATGGCAACCAATAGATTAAGTCCGGGTCCGATTTTCCCTACGATTCGACCCTCGACGGTTACTTGAGAAGATTTAACGCGCTGGATAACGACTCGCATAGACTAAAGGATGGGGTGATGATGCATTGCCGATCGCCCAAAATATCGCTTCAAAAACTGGGCAAAAAAGGCGATCGCTCCTGTGTCTCCAAGGGCGATCGCCTCTTGACTCTACCATCAAAACCCCACCCTCTTTCCCAAATCCTTCTGTCTATTTTTTCCCAAACCCTTTGCCGCGAGAAGTCGAAGGCAGACAAACACACTTGTTTAACTGCGATCGCAAGGCTTCCTTATCCAAATTCTGGCCGATGAACACCAATTGAGTCTTCGGTTGACCTTTCCACTCATCATCATCAATCGAGAAACGCTTGCCGCTCAAGTGGAAAATATGACGGCGATCGCTCTCATCAAACCATAAAATCCCCTTGGCTCGAAAGACCGTTGAGGGTAACTGATTATCTAAGAAATACTGAAACTGACGAATCGACAAGGGTTTATCGCTCTCAAACGAAATCGACGTAAACCCATCCATCTCCAAATGATTCGAGTGGTGATGATGTTCGTCATGGTGGTCATGCTCGCAATGACCGTGGTCATGGTCACAACTGGAATGGTCGTGATGGTCATGATGGTCATGATCGTGATGGTCATGATCGTGATGGTCATGATCATGCTCCCCTTTCGAGGCGACTTGATCATCATTAAAATACTTATCCGACTCAAACAACCCGACACTGAGAATTAAAGGAAGCGGTACCTGGGATTTTGTCGTCCGCAAAATTCTAGCATCGGCTTTAATATCCCGAATCTTGCACTCCAGCAGATCCACATCGCTCTCATCAACGAGATCCACCTTGTTGAGCAAGATAATATCGCCATAAGCAATCTGACTGTACGCTGCTTGAGAATTAAACAGATCTAAACTGTAATTCTCCGAATCCACCAGAGTCACGATTGAATCTAAGCGAGTTAAGTCTCGGAGTTCTGTGCCTAAGAAAGTTAGGGCCACGGGTAGAGGGTCCGCGAGTCCCGTGGTTTCCACCACTAGATAATCGATCTGGTCGGAACGCTCTAAAATCTTATAAACGGCATCGAGTAAATCGTTGTTAATGGTGCAACAAATACAACCATTGCTTAATTCCACCATATCCTCGCCGGTGGAGACGATCAGTTCGTTGTCGATGCCGACTTCCCCAAACTCGTTGACCAATACGGCAGTTTTCAGTCCCTGCTGATTGGTCAGGATATGGTTGAGTAACGTCGTCTTGCCGCTGCCAAGAAAGCCTGTAATGATGGTAACCGGCAATCCGTATTTCGGGGCATCCATTGCCACCGACTCTAGGTTAGAGGTTGCTGTTGTCTGCATGATTTATCAAATGGGGTCAAAAAATCTAAGGGGCTGGTTAGAAATTAATCTAATGAGTCATCCAGTTTGATTTTAGACGAAGATTGAGCCTTTCATCCCCAGATATTGCAGATTAACACTTGGCTACAGGGTGGAATTGCTCGACTGAGCTTTAGTGCCGATCGCAAATCCTCGACACCACCCCCAATTAGGCGGGTTTTGGACTAATTTCCAGCCTTTAACCTGGGTAAAACCGGCGGATTTTACCATTTGACCCAAACAGTACAAGGTCGGGACCCAGTAATTGCTAGAATTTCCCGCATATTCATCATTGGGATAAAACTCCATTACCCGTTGCTGTCCGGGATATCCCTTGCCGATCCCGCCTTGGTAGGGACTAAAATCATCGAGAATGGCAGATTCGATGTAAATTTCGCCATCACAGAGGGCCGATAACTTATCGAGGGCCAGTAGCGGGTATCGGAGGTGGTAAAGGGTTCCGAAAAAGAAGATGACATCAAATCGGCCTAATTCTGACTCACTGAGCTCATACACGGATTTTTCTAGGCGTTGACAGATAGTTTCATCAAAGCCGAGTGCTTCTCGACACAAATCGAAGGTTTCCCAGGCGCGGCGATCGCGTTGATCCAACCGTCCGAGATAGTCCGAAAAATCATCGATCGCCACTACTTCCCGCGCACCCCGTTTGAGGGCCTCAAATGTCCAGTATCCGTCCCAGGCCCCCACATCTAAGACTCTTTTTCCACTCAGGTCCTCTGGGACGCCATACATTTCTGCATTATGGGGATTATCTCCGGGAGTGATAATTCCCCCGGGTAACTCAATTTTGTGATACCAAAAGGGGAAGGATGCGACTCGTTCTTGGAGGGTGGGTGATGCTGTTTCTGGAAGAGATGGTACAGTTACCGGGTTTGGGGGTTGAGGCGGATTGGAGGGGAACATTACCTCTAGTAACTGAGCGACAATCTGTTTCCAACTGAGGCGATCGCGCACAAATTGAGGACCCGCGATTCGCACCTGTTCTCGCCAATCCGGTTGAGAAATCAGTTGTTCCATTAAGGCAATACAACAATCCCAATTCGGAGCCAAAAAATGGCGCATTTCCCCCCGAGATTCAACGGATTGAACTTCGCTTTTAATCTGAAGGGCAAAATCAGGGTGGGTAAATTCATCGGTAGGTCCGCCTTCGGTACAAATGACGGGCAATCCACAGGCAACTGCCTCTAAAACGGGCAAATTAAATCCTTCGGCAGAATAGGGAGAGAGATAGCCATCGGCAGATTGATAGTAGCGAATCAGTTCTGAACTGGATAACGGGTCACCGATATAGGTCAATCGGGCATTAAAGGTTTCTAACTCACGCTCACTTAAAATCTTTTTTGCAGTAAACGTAATGGATTTCCAAGATTGGTAAATTAAATCCGAACCTTTTAAGACTAAGCGAGCTTTAGGATATTTTTCAATGATTTTGGTAAAGCAAAAAATGATGGGAAAAATTCCTTTTTCTAAGGTCATGCTACTGACATTTAAAAAAATAAATTCATCCTCTTGCCATCCCAATTCTTGTCTTAAAGCGACCCGTTCCTCCTTGGGGAGGGGTTTGTAAAGGGTTGGATCAACTCCGAGGGGGACGGTGACGACGCGACTGGGGTCGGCACCACTGCGGAGAAAACCCGCTTTAGACCATTGAGAAGAAGTGATAATAACGGTATTAGAATTTTGATGTAAATCTTCAAGAGACTTACCGGGATTTAATCGTAAGAGTTCTTGCGGGACAATTCCCCATTCCGTGGTGCCAAATAAATAGGTACGCTCGCTGTGGAGGGCAGATTTAAAATTAAAGGGGCTGTACATCCGCAGAGTGGCATCTGCAAATAGGTTGGGGGGTGGGGGTGCGATCGCCCGTAAAGCGGATTCTGATTCAGCATCAAATATACCCTGAGCCGGTTGAGAATTTTGGTCGGCAAAGGGAATGTCTTTGTGAAACAGCTCTAAGTTCGGATACTTGAGCATTTCTAAAAGTTGAAATTGATTGGCGATCGCATAAGAATGGGTCTGAAATCGCCAACCTTCGACAATCAGTTTCCTAGTTGCTGTAGTTGTCATGGGCGGATGGATTACGGGTGCAGCAAAGGAGGGTTGAGAGGGGGGAGTCAGTACCTGTAAATACTGGTCTACCACCTGCTTCCAGGTGTAGTGTTCTCCGACCCATTTTGGCCCTGATTCTCTGGCTTTTTCACGCAATGCTGGTTGCTCGATAATCTGCTCCATTAAATGAATTAAATGCTCTACATCAGGAGCAACCACAAACCCCATTTCCCCTGATTCCAACTGTCGCTGCTCTAATTGACTCGGGATGGGAAAGGCAAAATCGGGATGAATAAAATCATCCGTCGGTCCCCCTTGGGTGCAAATCACAGGTAATCCACAAGCTGCTGCCTCTAAAACAGGCAAATTAAATCCTTCTGCTAGATAGGGAGACACATAAGCATCGGCAATTTGATATAACGCCGCTAAATCCGCACAAGATAGATTTTTGCCAATATAGGTTAATCGTTCTTGAACCCTTTTTTGCTCCGTTTCCGTGAGAGTATGACGGCAAATTCGGGCAATTTCTTGGCGGGCTTCAAACAGATAATCTCGTCCTTTTAAGATTAATCGGGCTTCGGGAAATTTTTCAACAATGGGGGCGAATGCTTTTAATAATCGCGCCATCCCGTGGCGGTTATTAAAGAGTAATCCATTGGTGAAAAAGACAAAATTTTCTTCCAGTCCAAATTGCTGCCGTAAAGCTAGACGTTTTTCTGGAGATGCCGGTTGGTAGAAGTAGGGGTCTACACCCAGGGGAATCACCACCACGCGCTCAGGGTCGGCACCACTGCGGATAAATCCATCCCTGGACCAATGGGATGCGGTCACAATAATCGTATCGGAATTCTGATGAGCCTCTTGGAATGAAGAGATTCCCATTCCCCGCAAGATGGATTCAGGCACAATTCCCCATTCTGTACAGCCAAACATGACGGTGCGTGGAGCGGTGGAAGGGGCTAAATTAAACGGACAATAGACGCGAAGGATAGCATCTGCTGATTGATCCGCTGTGGGTTGGGGAATCAAGTGTAACTTGGGTTCTCTGGAGTCTCCCAATAAACCACTGACGGGTTGCCAATTGTCGGTAACGTAAGGCATATCCCGGTGAAAGACCTGGATTTCTGGGCGATCGAGGAGTTCTAAGAGGAGAAACTGATTGATCAGAGAATAAGAGTGGGGAAGAAAACGCCAGCCTTCGACAATAATCCGCATGAGTTTTAAATGCTAGTGCGATCGCGCCACGGTCCATCGCGACATGATAAACGATAGAATCAGTTAAGTCATTCAGTCAACCTCTTTTCGGCCAGTCTGTTTTGAGATCTAGCACCCGTTGCAACAACCGGCGGGGGATAAATCCCCCGCCTAACAGCTTAAGTCGGTTGAAACCGACTGAAAGTATTATGCGATGGTGTTTTTAGTCGGTTTTTAACCGACTTGAGCTGTTAGGCCGCCAATCGTTTTAACCCCCGCCGGTTGTTGCAACGGGTGCAAGATCTCAGTTTTGGGAAGAACTTTCTGCAAAACCCAGACTGACTCTGGACTGAAGTGATTCCTGCATCAAGCACTACCGTTTTACTGTTTTCTATCGAGCAATTATGACCTTAACGCTGTACAACACCCTCACCCGTCGTCAAGAACCGTTTATCCCGTTTGAACCCGGTCAGGTGCGGATGTATTGTTGTGGGGTTACGGTCTACGATTATTGCCACTTGGGTCACGCCCGGTCCTATATTATCTGGGATATTCTGCGCCGATATCTGCAATGGCGGGGATATGCCGTGCGCTATGTGCAGAATTTTACCGATATTGATGACAAAATCCTCAACCGCGCAAGGCAGGAAGGGTCATCAATGGAAGAAGTGGCCGATCGCTACACGCAAGCCTATTTTGAAGATATGGCAAGGCTGAATGTCCTGGAAGCCGATGCCTATCCCCGCGCCACTCATACTTTAGATGGGATTAAGCGCTTAATCGCTCAGTTAGAACAAAAAGGCTTTGCCTATCCTGCCGGTGGCGATGTCTATTACAAGGTGCGTGAGTTTGCCAACTATGGAAAACTCTCGGGACGGCAGTTGGCAGAAATGCAAGCAGGGGCCAGTGGCCGCGTGGAGGCGGAGGACCCGGAGGAGTTGAAAAAGCAAGACCCGTTTGATTTTGCCTTGTGGAAGGCGGCAAAACCTGGGGAACCATCTTGGGAATCTCCTTGGGGTGCAGGTCGTCCGGGATGGCATATTGAATGTTCGGCGATGGTCCGCGAGGTATTGGGAGAGACGATTGATATTCATGTTGGGGGTGCGGATTTAATTTTCCCTCACCATGAGAATGAAATCGCTCAATCGGAAGCGGTGACGGGTCAAGCTTTAGCGAAATATTGGCTCCATAATGGCATGGTGGCGGTGAATGGGGAAAAAATGTCCAAGTCATTGGGCAATTTTACGACGATTCGCCAGTTGCTGGATCAAGGGGGTGTAGACCCGATGGCGCTACGGTTGTTTGTGCTGCAAGCGAATTATCGCAAACCGTTGGACTTTACCGATGAGGCGATCGCCAGTGCAGAAAATGGCTGGACGACCCTCAAAGATGGGTTACGCTTTGGTTATGAGTATGGCAGTACGTTGGGTTGGGATTTGGATTCAGGGGCGATCGCACCGGAATCTGATGCCATTGTTGAACGATTTCAGACGGCGATGGATGATGACCTAAATACCCCATCAGCTTTGGCAGTGTTGTTTGAACTGGCGAAGGAATTACGTCGGCAAGGCAACATTTGGGTTCATGAAGGGAAACTGGATATGGACTCGGAACAGTTACATCACCAATGGGTTGCTTTGCGGGAGTTAGGGAAGGTTCTGGGTTTGGAAGTCAATCCCGTAGAGGAAAATGCGGCACCCGAACCCGGAGGATTGAGTGATCAGGAGATTGAATCCCTGATTCAGGACCGACTGGCGGCGCGTCAGGGGAAAAACTTTGCCGAAGCCGATCGCATTCGGAATCAACTGCAAGAACTGGGGATTACTTTAATTGATAAACCCGGAGGTGTCACCCAATGGCATCGCAATTAAAGGGTTGTTTGGTGCAATCCTAGGGAATCAATTCTTGTGGCGATTTCCTAGCGGAACGCTGCGCGATCGCCGTTTTCACCCTAATGGAAAAAGGCGATCGCCTCATCTATAACCCACGTTAATCAAGCCTTTCTCTTAAATTATCTATGTCCCCCTCGCGGATTAAAATTTCTCTAACAACCCTGTTGCTGATTTTCACCCTCGGCTTATTGGTGATATTGCTCTGGCAACTGCGGAGTTTGCTGATTACCCTAATGGTTTCTGTCGTCCTCGCTGCTTCCATCTCTCCCGTGGTCAATTGGGCGGAAAAATGGCATATTCCTCGGTGGATTGCCACCATTATTACCTACCTTACCCTGATTGGCGGGTTAACTGGGGTAGTGTTATTAATTGGACCGACCGCCTTGGATCAAATTCAGCGGTTAATTCGTCAACTTCCCTCTTATTTGGAAACCTTGCGGTTAATTGCGGAAGATTTAGCGGCCAGATTGATTGATACGCCACCAGAGTTTGTGCGGCAGTTCTTTGATACCCAATCTTTAACGACTTGGGGAATTCGCTCAACTCAACAACTGGTGCTCCGTTCTTATGGATTAACCCGAGGGTTGCTTGGCGGTGTAGTGACCCTGATTTTATCTATCTTTATTTCCGGTTATATGGTGGCGGATAGTCACAGTTTAATTAAGAGTTTGGTTCAGCTATTTCCGAAACCTTGGGATGAGCGTTTGGAAACTCAAGTCATGCCAATTAGTCAGCGCATGGGGGGATATATTCGGGGTCGCGTGCTGGTTTCGGCGCTGTTGGCGGTGGCAACCAGTGTGGGATTAAGTGCTTTAGGGTTAGGGGAGTTTGCTTTAGGTTTGGGGGCGATCGCCGGAGTGACCAATTTAATTCCCTTTTTAGGGCCGATTTTGGGCGCAGTTCCGGCGCTGATTGTGGCAGTGTCTCAAGGCGGATGGTTGTTTCTGTCGGTGTTAATTTTATTTGTGGTGATCCAGAATGTGGAAACCTACGTTTTGGATCCGTTATTGGTGGGGTCTTCTGTGGGAGTGCATCCCCTCTATCAGTTACTCTCGGTGATTGGTGGGGTGCAAGTGTTGGGAATTGTCGGTGCTTTAATCGTTCCGCCTTGGGTTGCGGGGGGTGCCGCATTGGTGGAAAATTTATATTTAAAACCGAAACTGAGGGCAGAAGCGTTGGGGACTCCCGAGGCGATCGGTCCGAATTCGACTGATGGGGAGTCGAGTTTGGCACAGCATCCCACTTCCTCAGTCTAAGCGCAGTCAACCCGGTCAGGATTCCCGATCCAGGTTCCACCCTGTCCGATTTGGGAACTCCCAATGACAAACGACAACTGACCCAGGACAAATCCCCTCCGATTTGGGAACCGCCAATGACCCAGGACAACTGACAGTTGATCCCCTGTGACTGCTTTTTTCCTGTGACTTGTAGCGTTCTGCTTTATTTTGGTGTAAATTATACCTCAATCCATAAAAGCTTGCCCGGAGAATTTAACCCCAAGAGTTCATCGGGGTTAAGACTCAGCGAGTAAGAGAAAATTAACAGGCAGACTAAGATGAGACAATGGCGAATCATCATGAAGCTATCTCCGCGTCGAATCGTCAGTATTTATCTAGTGATCAGTGCCTTATGGATTGTCGGTTCCGATCGCATGATAGCCTTTCTATTTCGGCAACCTGGGATTGAAAATCTGACTCATATGCAAACCATTAAGGGTTGCGTGTATGTGACTGTTGTGGCGATTATTCTGTACTATGCGATCGTCCGCTATACCTCGGAAATTCATCAGTCTAAAAAAGAGCTAGAACTCAATGAGCGGCGACTCGATGCGATTATTGAAACGAACGCTGATGGAATTTTAGTCTTTGATAGTAATGGGCGAATCACCCTGACTAACGCGGCAGCACAAAAGCATTTAGGACTGACTCGGCAAGAGATGATCGGATGTCGATACAATGGACCGATTTGGCAAATTCAACCGTTAGATGCGCGCGGTTTACCGGAAAATCAACTCCCGTTTTTGCAGGTGATGCGAAAGGGACGACCCGCTTATGAAATGGAATATGCGATCGCCCGTCGAGATGGTAGCCAAATTTTTGTGTCCATTAATGCCGCTCCCTTGTACGATCGCCTTGGTCAAATGGATGGAGTCGTCGCCGCCATCACCGATATTACCCAACATAAACAAGCGGAAGCGGTGGCCCGGGCACGGGATATTGCCGAAGCGAGAAATCGCGCCAAAAGTGAATTTTTGGCGCAAATGAGCCATGAAATTAGAACTCCCTTAAATTCGATTTTAGGGCTGTCGCAAATGTTACAAAGAGAAATATTTGGCAGTCTGAATCCCAAACAAAAAGAATATATTAGCCGGATTAAAAGTAGCGGCGACCATTTATTAGAACTGATTAATGATATTTTAGATTTATCCAAAGTAGAAGCAGGCAAAGAAGAATTAAAATTTAGTGAAATTCCCGTTCCCGAAATTTGTAAATATTGCCTTAAAGTGATGCAAGAACGGGCGGTGGACCGGGGATTGAGACTAACCAGTAGAATTGACCCCAAAATCCGGCTGTGCATAGCCGATGAACGGCGTCTCAAACAAATGCTGCTCAATCTGCTCTCCAATGCCATTAAATTCACCCCAACCGGGGAAGTTTCATTAATTGTAGAACAACAGCCCGGAGGGATTGGATTTACCGTTGTCGATACGGGAATTGGGATTTCTGAAGAACATTTACCCCTGGTATTTGACCCATTTCGGCAACTGGATAATGACCTCAACCATAACATCCAAGGGACGGGATTAGGATTAGCCCTCACGCGCGATTTAGCGCAGTTGCATGGGGGGGATGTACTCGTCAGTTCGACTTTGGGGGTGGGGAGTCGGTTTACAATTATTCTGCCCGATCCGCCTCCGGGATATGTTCCGACGGTCCCCGATGAGGAACTTCCGGCAATTGTCATTCCCGAAGCAGGCGATCGCAAAGGTCGGATTTTAATCGTGGATTATGATGGGTCGAGTACCTTATTGTTGCAAGACTATTTACAAGCAGTGGGACATCATGTCAAATTGATTGGATACAGCGCCAATTTTCTCGAAGAAATAGCTTCCTTTGACCCCTATTTAATTTTATTAGATGTCCAGTTTGCTCATTTGGCGATGGGGTTGCAATTAGTCGAAGAGTTACGCAAAAACCCGAACGTGCAACAGTTGCCGGTAGTCGTGGTAACTGCAATGGCAATGTCAGGCGATCGGGAACGCTGCCTAGCCGCAGGCGCAACGGATTATTTAAGCAAACCCATTCAGTTAGAAGTGTTAGATGAAATGCTGTTACGCTATATCCCGCCAAGCGTTTAAGATCACATCGGCCTAGTCCAGTAGTCAAATCGGTCAGTCAGCAAATAGTTGTGTTGGCAGAGCAGCAACTCGAACCACGGATCTATTTGATACCGCAACTCATCTGTGGGCAATAGCTTGTACTGGTCGGTGAGTTTTATGGTATCATAATAGGCGTTTTATATAAGCCTGCTACCCATGAAATCGATAACTCTACGAATATCAGACTTTGAAAGAGAGCATTTGAGACAAAGATGGCGAGGTCACCAAACGCAATCACTTCATTATAGATGTGCGTCGCCAATTCATGAGGCGTTGAGCGGTCAATGGGCTATTGAACCTCATGCCTGCGGGACCCTACCAGACTGCCTTATCGCTATCAACTCGGACAGGGGTTTTGGTTTAATTTGTCACAATTGTTAAATTTTCTGATAGGTTACGGAGTAACAATTCATGTTTCAATTTTTGAAGGGGGATTTGACGGTCTTAAGAATCTCAATCCTGACTATGAACCCCTGGCATTTGGGGGCGATCGCTAAAAACTTGATTCTTATTTAGAGGTCTAGTGAAAAATTATCAAGAAATTTATAAAGCCGAACAATTGCCTGTTTTTCAAAATCGAATGTTTACGACGGAAACAGAAGCTAAAAGTTGTCCTAAAGGAGATATCATTTTAGTTCAAGATTTAGACACAGGTTTAATTTTCAATCAAGCCTTTCAGCCGGAATTAATGGACTATGATATTGACTATCAGAATGAACAAGCCGTTAGTAAAGTTTTTCAAAACCATTTGAATCAGGTTAAGGAAATTATCCATCAGCATTTTGAGGGACAGTCTTTAATTGAAGTCGGTTGTGGCAAAGGGTATTTTTTAGAAGTATTACAAAAAGCTGGATTTCAGATATATGGACTTGATCCAACTTATGAGGGTTCAAATCCTAATATTATTAAAAACTTTTTTACTCTCGATATTGGAATTAAAGGTGAAGGAATTATTTTAAGGCACGTTCTTGAACATATTCCAAATCCCATTGAATTTTGTGCAAAAATTCGTGATACAAATGGGGGAGGTAAAATTTATATAGAAGTTCCCTGTTTTGACTGGATTCTTAAGCATCGAGCTTGGTTTGATATTTTTTATGAACATATCAATTATTTTAGAATGTCAGACTTTTATCGGATGTTTGACACAATCTATGAATCCGGTTATATATTTGGAGAACAGTATCTCTATGTAGTCGCTGATTTGAATACCTTGAAAATCCCAGTCAACGATCCGAATGATGCAATTGATTTTCCTGAAGATTTTCTTGATACCGTCAATGGATATGCGAACCATTTAACATCAAAATCTCTCCAAAGTGCTGCGGTATGGGGAGGGGCATCAAAAGGTGTTATTTTTTCCCTATTTATGCAGCGTTTGGGAGCTAAGATAGATATCGTAATTGATATCAATCCAGCTAAACAGGGGAAATATCTACCCGCTACAGGAATTCAAGTTTATCCCCCAGAAAAAGGCCTAAAGCATTTGGCTTCTGGAGCAGATATTTTTGTAATGAACAGTAATTATCTTCCCGAAATTATTGACTTAACGAACAATCAATATAACTATTTGACAGTTGATCATGGAAAACTTGGACAAAGAACGGCAGGAACGAATTGTTAGTAACAGTAAAAACCTTAATTTAGTAGATAGCACTAATGCTTTCGTCAAAGCCTCAATTTCTCAGAAATATTCCTACAATTTTTCTTGGTTAGGCCGTCCAATAATTCAGTATCCTCAAGATATAATTGCTACACAAGAGTTGATCTGGTCAGTTCAGCCTGATTTAATTATTGAAACTGGCATTGCTCACGGTGGCTCACTGATATTTTCAGCTTCAATGCTAGAACTTAACGCGGCTTGTGGAGGGCCTCAAGATGCTGAAGTATTGGGTTTAGATATTGACATTCGTCAACATAATCGGGAGGCGATTGAAAATCATCCTATGTTTAAACGCATCTCCATGATTCAAGGTTCGAGCATTGACCCTGAAATCATTGAGCAAGTCAAAGCTAAAGCCGCCAACAAGAAAAAAATCTTAGTCTGCCTGGATAGCAACCACACCCACGATCATGTGCTGGCTGAACTAGAAGCTTATGCAGCATTGGTTTCAGTTGGCAGTTATTGCGTTGTTTTTGACACGATCATCGAAGATTTGCCTGATGATATGTTTGGCGATCGGCCCTGGGGTAAAGGCAACAACCCCAAAACCGCTGTTTGGGAATATCTCAAAACTCATCCCCAATTTGAAATAGATAAAACTATTCAGCATAAACTATTGATTACCGTAGCTCCAGATGGGTACTTAAAACGAGTCTACTAATGTTAAGGGGGTTCCTATAAAGAACTTTATCAAAAAGATGAATCAATGAGGCTGAATCTTAGTCTGATTATTTTTAACCTATTTCAGATTTTATCTGAATTAAATGCTTAAACGTCATCTCATGGCTAATTAGCTAGGTCAGGTCTGGAATGCTTTGATGGGGCTGGATTTCCTTCCCCTATATATTCATTAGCTTGGCCTTGAATCCTATGGGTTAATTGGTTTATTTGGCATGATAACTGCTTGGTTGAGTCTCTTGGATAGGAGCATGACCCCTACCTAAAGTCGAGAAATGGCCCGTTTTACCGGGGGTGAACATACTCCTAAGTCTCTCAGAGACCTTCTTCGCCGTCTTGAAATCATCACCCTTTTGATGGAAACCCATAAGGGAGAATAGTGTAGGTGGAAGCCCATCACAACCGAACCCTGAGCGATAAGAATCACTTACGGTTCCTCAAGAGACAAAAGACCCCACCTAAAGCAATCCATAGGGTTTTCCCTCTGTGTTTATTTTCATACTACATTTTGTCGTGCAGAAAGTAGGCGGTAAGCGATCGCCCCCTTCACTCCCAAACATACTAACCCTGGAATCCGGCATCACCCTTCCCCTTTGAATAGTTATTCTGCCTCTCATGAGTCCCGTTAGGCGCTACATCTGGGGTGACAGTCCGGGAAATTCAGACTAGAATTGCAAAGAATTTATACTCATTCCCCTCACACAACTTTATCATAACTTTGCACAGATTGTCCAAAAGTTAGTCTCATTTTTATAAAACTTGTCTATACTAGAAGTAGATAGAGAAGAAAAGCGGATTCTTTATCGGGGATCAACGCAAACCGAGGGTTAATACGATGCAAACACTACGGGAATCTCCGGAAACGAGCTATGGCATCAGCTTTGCTTTAGAAAAGATTGACTCCATTGTGCTGGATGTATTTAAGCCTTTCTTTAACAATTTACCCCTAGACCCTTATATCAAAGGCAACTACAGATTGCGCCGCTTGTCGCGGTTTAAACTGAGGGAAAATGAGTTGATTCACCTGCCTCATGGGTATTTGTACCAGAGTAAGGATTACAATCCGGTTGTAGGAGGGGTTAAGCGGCAGTTTGCGGAATTGGATGAGGAACTGATTGCGCTGTATGAGTTTAAGAAACTGGTGCAGGAAGTGAGTCATTATTGCAAATTAAAACCGGGTGTGGAAATCGGGGTGCATCAAATCCGCACTACCTGTTCCCCGAAAAACTATGGGAACCCTGCGCCGGAAGGGATTCATCAAGATGGTGCGGATTTTGTGGCAATTTTCTCTTGCGATCGCCAGAATATCCAAGGGGGAAGCACTCATCTATATATGGCACGTCGGGAAAAACCTGTGTTTACTAAGGTACTTTATCCCGGGGAACTGTTACTCGTCAACGATCGCGATTTCTTCCACTTCACCACCCCAATTAAACCCCTAGAAGCAGGGGTGGGAACTCGGGATGTATTTGTTCTCACTTCTCCCAGTTTACTGGTGGATTTTGAAGAGTAAACAGATATTTAAAGGAGTGCGAGCATCTTGCTCGCTAGAGTCATAGCGAGCAAGATGCTCGCACTCCAAAAACGTACCTCATAACTGTGGGAAAGGCTATATCTGTCGGGATAAGGCACTGCCTTTTCTCATAAGAATTACCCATCAAGGTAGGGGCGATTCGCGAGTCGCCTCTACATTGATATGCTTTAAAATTTATCGGGATGGGTTCCGACTGGGTTGAGGATTGAAAATTTTGCACTCTACTAAATAGGGAGAATTAAATTCGGTCATTTCTCCCGCTTGTTTTCCGGGAATTGGAAATAATCGGGCTGACAGCGGTTTATCTAATTTTATCGCTAAACTGGCAACATCGAGTAAAATTGCTTCAATCTGCTCAACGGAGATATTTCCCGGGAGGGGAACCGTATCTAATCCACAGCCACAAACCGAAGAATATAACAATAAATCGGTTAAATTGTAGGTTCCTTCACTGGCGCGTTTTGCTAGTCCGAAATCTTCACAAACCGGCAACATTAAGCCCGAATATCCACATAATTTCACGGGGATTTTTTTAATCACCCGAGTGATGAGGGCGGAAATGGCTAGGGTTCCGGAATGCCCAAATTTGCCTAGTCCTAATTTTTCATAAGCGTAGGCGATACTATTGGTTTTATCCAAGGAGGGGGCGAGGGATGCGTCTATTCCCTGATAGGAAATCTGAAATTCCTGGGCGAGTTTAGAGGCAGTTGCCTCTAGTTTGATGAGATGTTCTGCATAAATTTCAGTTAAATTAGTTTCGGCTTCGATTAGAGTCCGAGATTTAGAAAAAGCTTCGGTTAGTAAATCGGCACATTCTAATCCAATAGAAAAAGCAGACTCCCCTTGATGGTAGGATGCTGGGAAAAAGGGAATTCCTGGAGGACAATTTGCAGCAGCACAAAAGCGAAAATTGCCAAATCCATTAACTGTTTCTGTGGAAATGCGGTGAATGGTTTGCGCGGAAGCTTGCAGACTTTCAAAATTAATTCCATCTTGGAGATTGCCAATTGTACTTGAACAAAAAATTTTTTCTGTTCTTTTGAGAATTGCCGGAATGACTGAAATTAGTTCGGGAGTTTTGGCATGACCGATATTAAAAAAATCCAAGTTTAATGCTTGACAAATTTCTTCGAGTTTTTGCAAATTGTCCAGGATTTCAAATAGGGTGTATCCGGGTAAATACTGCTCAAAGGATTGAGTGGAAATGCGGGTGGTTTGGACTTCATAGCCTTGAGTTTCTAACTCCTGTTGCGCTTGCGTGTTAAATTGAGCGGCTTGTTGAATGCGGGCGCTATCCGTGGGAGATTCTAAAGAAATCCCGGTGGTGATGGTTCTAATTTTCATAACCCTGTGGTGGTTTAATGTAAATTTCCCTGGGAGGCGATCGCCGGAGTAATTGCCGACATTCCCTCATCATTGTTGCCACTTCCTCCGGTTTCTTTATTGAGGATTTTCACCACCTGATTATAAATCGATTCGGCTTGTTCAGGAGAATTACCAATGCTAGTTAATCCTATTTTGCCAAACTCCGAAAGACATCCCATTAAATGAAACAAGGTTCCGGTTTCCGTACAGCTATCAAAATGAAGTTGATGATAGGCGATAATATCCATCAAATCATTGGGAAGTAATCCTCGATAACGGTCTTTTTGGAGATTATCCGTGGCAAAGTAATATTTAGGGCGTCCGGTTTGGCTGTAAAATAATCCAGTGGATAAATTATACCGGCCATTGGTTAATAGTTTGAGTTCCATGAAGGGATGAGTTGTACCGCCTTTGCGGAGGTTAATTTCGATCGCATACAAATCCCAGACTGGATGATTTTTCTCCTGACGGGGAATCGCTAAAAAGTCCACGCTAAACCGTTCTAATGCACCTTTAGCGGCTAAATTTCGACCCACGCGCATCCCCAGTTCCTGTGCTTGCAGTCGGTATCCTTCATCGGCGGGAAACTGACAACCGAGGAAAATTTGCTGATCGCTACCGCCGAGAATTTGGTCATGGGTAGAGAGAATTTCTACCTCACCATTGGGAAGAATTCGCCCCTGTACGCTTGGCGATCGCTTGTCCTCTCCTTCGAGATACGCTTCCACAATTGCGCCTAATTCAGGAATGCGACTGGAAAAATTAGTCCAGGTTTCTCCCTCCGCTTGAAAGTTCATAGTTTCAAAGCGATCGCAAATCGTCCCCACCCGATGTTCCGGTGCAATTTCATACAGGGATTGTACCTCTAAAATAGCGTTTCCTTTCCCAGAAAAACCCTCATTCAGTTTGATAGCAATCCGTTTTAAATTGGGTTCTTTTGCTAACAAGTCTGCCGTAGCGATTGCCAACTCTTGAACCGTCCAAAGTGATAAACTACCCGGAGGATGGGGAATATTGCATTCGCCAAAGATTTGGCGAGAACCGCTTTTCGTTCCCCATTCTAATAACTCGGGATTTAATGCCAGTAAGGGAATATCTAACTGAACCGACAAATCGCGTTCACTGGTGGTAGAATTAAAACAAATCATATAAGATTTATCTCGGCGCAACACCTGCCGGATGCGCTCGATTAGACGGGGACGTTCTAAAATTTTTTCTGTTAGGGGTTTCGGGGAGGCATCGTAAGTGGAAAATAGCAACAGGCGATCGCGAGCATGAGAAAAGGGGATTCCGGGTAGCAATTGAAGGTAATATTCAACAATCGTGGGATGTAGGGGTTGGGATGTTACATAAATTAGGCGAGTGCGCGGGTTTCTCAACCGAATCAGGGAATAGAGATTCCGTTCCTCATAGTGATGTACCCCGTCAATTTTCAACAGTTCCCGGCGATCAAGAGACAGGGAAGGAACGACTAAAATATCATTATCCCCGCGATCGAACTCATCGATGCTTTGCCAGCGATCGCGCAATTGACTTTGCAGTTGGCGAAACCGCTCAATGCGATCGCCTTCCAATTCCGTTTGAACATCCATCCACTCAACCCCTTCTGACGATTTATTCTGTAATTTTAGCCTGATTGCTCCCCCTACCCATTCCCCTAGGGTGAGATTTGAGTGGAGATTCTGGAATACCCGTGCAGACTCCATCCGGTATCAAGGATAGAGTATCAGAGTCCAAAAATTTTCGCGCCAGGAAATGCCTCCCCCTCTACCACAGGTGGCACCAAAAAGACACCTCCTGCACGCACAGTAATAAACCGTTCCATTCCTGGTAATTGCTCCTTGTCCCCACCGCCAAAATTCACTCCCCCTAACCAAGTTGGTTGCGTTAACATCCGTAAGAGTCTCTCAGGAGTGTCCTGAAAACTCACAAAGTTTAAACCGGCGCGAAAACCGGGAGTGCTATCGATCGCCTCCAAAAATTCATACCCTTGCCGGAACACTCGCAGGGAATTACGCGACCCCACATCTTCTGTCTTATTCTGATTGGCGCGATGACTGTGACTGGCATTTAACGGCGACTCCAACGGCACCCGAGGTAACTCCCGATATTCTGTATTTTCCGGGTGGGTAACTTCTCGGGTCCCGGTAAAGGGACAACCTGTTTGGACGACTGGATTGCCATCCTTATCAATCATCTCTAGGGGACATCCCGATACTTTATCTCGTCCGATGATGATTTCTTGTTGCTGACGAGTGAGTTTACGCCAAACCGTTAGATCCACTGGCAAGCGCAAAAAGGCGAGATAAGTTCCGCCGACTGTCCATTTATCTTCCGGGGAAGTTTGGTCTTCTTTAATGGCGATCGCCTGAATCCGTTCTGAACTTTTCATGTTAGAAATTCCATCATGAAAATCAATCCAGCTTCGCTCATCATCTCGCTGAAAACCCGTATAAAATCGGGTAATTAACAAAGGGGATTCCCCGGTTTCTGGGTCAGTCAAATCCTGTAAAACTTTCCAGGTTTCTACCACCGCCCGATTCACAGCTAGTTCCGTTTGGGCAATAAATTGTAAGGCAATTTCTTCCGTAGCGGGATTAAATTGGACATCATCGGCATAAGATAACCCCGACCCCAAAAGTAAAGGACCTCCACCCGTAGGACGAGCCGAACGAAACTGATTTTTTGCCCCTAAATCTAGGGGGAGTGTTCGACCCCCATCGGCAAGTTTAAAAACATTAGGTCCATATCCTACCAAAACCGTTAAATTGCCACTGGGAACCGTAGCACCGGGGATGTCCTTAACCTGGCCTTGTTTGAGGTTTTGATACATTGAGTACAGAGTTTGAAATGCCGTGCCAATTTTAGGCGCAGTTAACCCCCTGGCAGCGCGAAGAAACATGATTCCAAAACATTGATCCGGTCGAGTTCCCGGTGCGTGATAGATGCCTTCTTGAAGTTGTGCTGTCATGGTTAATCTGGCTGAAAGTAAGAGTTAAGAGAGGACGCCCATTTGCCGAGGACCAACGCGACCGATTTTCTGTGCGTTATCATACTGCTGTTTTAACTGATGAATGCGATCGCATATCCCTGCGTCTCGACAGCGAATCGGCTCTGAACTTGTCCGGAGAATGACATACTCATCTTCTGCCACTGGAGTGGATTCTCCTACCACAATAATCGGTCCAATTTCAATCTGTTGTAACACTTGAAAACCCCCGGTTAAGGGTTTAATATCTGACCCAACTTCTACCACAATATCATCTAAAAATGCTTCATCGGTGTCACTCGGGCCAAACTCCAACCGTTGATACATATCTTTTTCCCCTCGACTGAAGCGAATCCACTCCTCGGGAACAGCTTGGTCTTGATATCGGAAAACCGGGTGATTAAACGATAAAATATACATTCCCAGGGGATTGTCAAAGGCCACCGTCTGACCATTCATTGCTGCCCCCTGCGCCCCCATTGCGGCCGCTGGGTCTGCATGACGACAGGCCAACCCTTCTACATTGTATTGGCGAAAAATTTGTTCTCGGATGGCGGATTTTAGCCCAGTATCGGTGCGAATAACGTAAGGTGCGGCTCCAAACATAACAATGTATAGCAAATCATCCAAGCCATTAATTGGATGGGTCATAAACAGTGCATTGTCTTGATTTAACGCCCCAGTCGGTTGCTCAGGAACCCCGGCAGAGACTAACTCCTGCTTGTTGCCATGACCGGCAACCCGTCGAGAAAAGGCGATTTCTCTCTGACTGGGACTGAGTAGAGAGGGGTTGCTCACCCCATAGAGAGCTTCCCAACTGGGGAGAAATCCCAGGACATTCTCCACCATTGCCCGAACTGCTACGGGGTCGAATTTAGCAATACAAGCCCAGTATTCCCGGAGTTCGGTGGTGACTTGCACTCGCTTCGGGCGCATTTTTCCAGTAGCATCGGGTTTCTCAATGATCCGGTATTCACAGTATTCATTGTGCAGAATATGCCGCCCGGGGACTCCCCAATCGCACAATTGTTTAGCGGTGGGTTCATCCAGACAAAATGCAGGTTCGGCAGGGTCGCCAAACCATTTAATCGGGGCGCGGACGGGATTTTTGAGGGAACTGGGGTCGAGGGTAAAAAAGCGATTTTTCCAGTTACCCAGGCGATCGTAAGCGTCTTGGATGGTTTGATTCCACTGTTCGAGGAGATCGCTACTGATGATGGGGTCGGCCCGACCGGGAACGTCATATAACATGATTGATTATACTCCTGATGTTAGGGTAGAGAACGGAAAGAAAGACGACAGACCCGATCGCAGATCGAACCATAATTCCATCGTGCAACAGGACTGCACCAGTCCCGATAGATTTCAGATTTTTTAAAGAAAGTGACTTTAACCTCGAACTGCTTTGACCAAGGACTGACAGGCTTTGAAAAAAATGCTAACATCCATGCCTAACCCAATATACTGCACCCCGACCTCCATCCACTGTTTCGCGCTTTGCGGGGTGGTGGTAAAGGTTCCAACTGCCTTGCCTGCATCGCGAATGGTGGTGACGGCACGTTTCATCAAGTCCACCACCCGGGGGTCCTCCACTTGACCGGGAATTCCTAGGGATTGCGAGAGGTCATAAGGACCGAGAAAAATCACGTCAATATGGGGAACCGTGACAATTTGGGCTAAGTTTTCGATGCCGGTTTGACCTTCGACATGAACAATTACGAGGGATTCGGCATTCAGGCGATCGGTGATATTCGTTCCAGCAGAAGTGTAGGCACCAGCGCGGGTGCCGAAAGAGAGCCCTCGGGTCCCGACAGGGTTATATTTCGCACCCTGAATCACCGCCGCCGCATCCCCTTGGGTTTCGATTTGGGGGACCTGGACCCCGGCACTACCAATATCAAGGGCGCGCTGAATTTGAGAGGCATCGTTTTTAGAAACCCGGACGATGGGGGCCAGTCCCACGGAATCCGCAGCGCGACAGAGGTCTTCGGCAGCGAGGATATGTAAAGGGCCATGTTCTAGGTCAATTACGGCAAAGTCAAATCCGGCATGACCACAAATTTCGATAAAGGCGGGATAGGGACAGTTAATAAAAGGGCCGAGAACGGTTTCACCCTGTTGGAGTTTGCGTTTAAGTTGATTTTCGCGCATATTGTCGAGGTTGGCGGTGGGATTGTCTCAATTTTAACGGAAGGAGGATTAAGGGACTTCAGGGGGTACAAAAAGAAATCGCACCCGCTGTAATACGGATGCGATCGCCTTATTTATCGATGACTGGATTCTGCTGCTTCCAGTTCAGATTCACCTTACATCAGCAGTAAGCTCTCTTGCGTAATCTCAACTTGAGAGAACACCGTTAGGGAGTATTCCGCACTAAAGGTAATCGTGGAAACAATCTGTCCGGACTCAAGGGTAGACGAAGAAATTCCTAAATCGTCCGTAGTATTGGTGGCATCAAACAAATCAGAGAGATTGCTAATCCCGAACGCAGCACCCGCAAACTTGATGACGTCACCTTCTTCGGCATTGAAGTCCAAAATCACGTCTTGCTTTTTGCCTTGCTTGCGGACAGTTTTCTCGGTTGCTTCGCCCTCTTGGCCTTCTTCGATATCATCGAGGAGCGCATCGCCATCTAAGATGAAGACATCTGCACCTTTACCACCGACGAGGGTATCTTTACCAGACCCACCATACAGGGTATCGTCACCTTCGCCGCCACTGAGCAAGTCTTTACCGTTGCCACCCATGAGAATGTCGTTACCCATCCCACCGATGAGGGTATCTTTGCCATTCCCACCATCTAGGTAGTTATCCCCGGCAACACCACAGAGGAAGTCGTTGCCATTGTCACCCATTAGGCTATCGTTACCCGTACCACCAATTAGGGTATCTTTGCCGTTGCCGCCTTGTAGGGAGTTATTGCCACCCATCAGCATATCGTCGGCATCGTCGCCTTCGAGGTCATCTTCGACAACTGCTTCACTTTCAGCAATTGTTG
>JAMXFF010000037.1:24760-72836 GCA_025370845.1 Laspinema palackyanum D2a
CATCACCTTCAGTGACTTCACTTTCAGCAATTGTTGCATCACCTTCAGTGACTTCACTTTCAGCAATTGTTGCATCACCTTCAGTGACTTCACTTTCAGCAATTGTTGCATCATCTTCGACAACTGCTTCACTTTCAGCAATTGTTGCATCACCTTCAGTGACTTCACTTTCAGCAAGTGTTGCATCATCTTCCGTGACTTCACCTTCCGTGACGGGTGGCATCAATTCTTCACCGTTCATCAAGGCTTCAAACACTTCTAGGTCAGCAATCAGGAGGTCATTTCCGTTGGCACCAAAGATGGAGTCGTTGCCTGTACCACCAATCAGGGTGTCCTGTTGGTTGTTCCCTTCGATGAAGTTATCGCCAGCGATACCGAAGATCATGTCTTTGCGGTTACCACCGATGAGGGAATCGTTGCCTTCACCCCCGATGAGAACGTCGATGCGTTTTGCTGCGGTCAGACTTACACCGTCATCGCTGTCGGCAATCAGGACATTCTTGCCGTTGGGGTTGATACTATCGATCGCCGGGATTTCGATTTCGAGATCCTCACAACTGGGGAGAGACTCTAGGGCCGTATCCGGTGCGACGGTCACCAGTCCTTCAAATTGACCGACTTCGATGTAGTGTTCAAAGGCACTGGCGTATTCTTTGCCTTCACCGATGAGTGCTTTGGTTTCTTCATCGAGTAGGGAGAGATAGAATTCAACGTTGAATTCAGAAGTGGCTACTAAACCGATGGAGAGTCCGACTTCAGCGAAGTGAGCGAAGGCGCTGCTGTATTCACCAGAGGCGATCGCCGCTGTGACACCGGGCTGAGTGAGATAGAATTCCTCTTCAAAGAATTCACAGGATACCTGTCCTTCAAAGAATCCAACCTGCACGAAGTAAGCAAAGGCGCTATTGTATTCACCAGAAGCAACCAGTTCGGCAACTTCCGGATACTTCTCAGTATAGAAGGATTCTTCAAACAGCGCACTGGCAACCAAACCTTCAGAGAGTCCAACCCTCATAAAGTGGTCTAAGGGACTGCTATATTCTCCCGAGGCAACCAGTTCAGCGACTTCCGGATATTGATCCACATAGAACGCTGCGTCAAAGAAGGGATTAGGACTCAGACCCTCCGTTTTACCGGCTTGCAGGAAGTGGTCTAAGGCGCTGCTGTATTCCCCGGAGGCAATCAGTTCTGTTACTTCAGAATAGGTTGCCAGATAGAACTCAGCGTTGAACAGCTTGCTGACTTGAGTCAATTCTTCCACGTCAGGCATTTCCACACCCTCTACGCTGATGCTGGGGGTCGTGACGACGGAAATATCGGTGGCAGATAGCGCTGCATCGGACCAAACATTGACAGCGCCTTTTGCACTGAAATTAAGTACGCTTAGGAACTTGGTTGTAACGGTTCCATCTTCAGCGGTTTGTTCAACTTCGCTCACTTGAGCAGAACTTAAAATTTGTTCAGCGGTCAAAGTGCTGCCGACGAGTTCGATTTTGTCGCCGTCTTCCGCATTGAAGTCGAAAATCGTGCTCCGGTGCTTCCCTTTGTCTGCACTCAGGTCCAGGATAAAGGTATCGCTGCCTTCGCCACCGACGAGACTATCGGATTTGCCACCGCTGGTATAGAGGTAGTCATTCCCTTCATCACCGATGAGCAAGCTCTTTCCTTTGCCGCCTCCGATGAGGGTGTCGTTGCCTTCACCGCCACAGAGGGTATCTTTCTTATCGCCACCGATGATTAAATCGTCCCCTGCACCCCCGATGAGTAAGTCTTTACCTTTGTTGCTGATCAGGGTGTCGTTGCCATCGCCACCTATTAGGGTGTCTTCTTTCTTGCTGCCAATGAGCAAGTCATCCCCAGCTTCGCCAAAGAGTACGGATTTACCTTTGCCACCGATTAAGGTATCGCCACCCTCGCCGCCAATCACCACATCTTTGTTCTTAGCACCTAAGAGGACGTCGTTCTCTTCGGTGCCGATGATGGCGTTGTTGGCATTAAATTGGCTGGGTTCTAAACCCTCTTCCAAGTCGGCACATTCGGGAATGGTGATGTCAGCCGAGGGAAGCAGTCCGTCTTCTTTTCCGACTTTGAGGTAGTAGGCAAAGGCGGTGGGATATTGCTTGCCTTCGCCAATCAGGGCTTTTTCTTCTTCACTTAGCTGCTGTAAGAAGACTTCTTCCTTGAAGGTGGCGCTGGCGGTGATGCCAATTTCGATGCCGATACTAATAAAGTGGGTAAAGGCAATCTGGAATTTTTGCGCTTCGGTTGCACCGGAAGGAATTTCCGGCATCTCGAAGTCCGGGTTTTCCGCTGCATATTTCTCTAATTGTTCTATATAGAACTCGGCATCAAATTCAGGGAGAGGATTTTGGCCTTTTTCAAAGCCTTCTTGCATGAAGTATTCAAAGACGCTGGTATATTTCCCACTGGCGATCAGTTGTTGAACTTCTGAATACTGCTGTAAGAAGTATTCGGCATCAAAGAACTGGGTAGGAACATCGCCTTGAGCTTGTCCAACTTTCAGGAAGTAATCGAAGACGCTTTCGTATTCCCCAGATTCAATGAGTTCTTTAATTTGGGGATTTTGCTCTAAGTAGAATTTCAGATCGAATAGGGGACTGAAACTCTTCTGGCTGATTTCTGCGTCGAATTGTCCTTCGAGGAGGTAGTATTCGAGGACGCTGCGGAATTGCTTGCCTGATCCGATGAGTTCGCGGATTTGTTCCGGCAGTTGAGCGAGGAAGAAGTCTTGGTTAAAGATGCCGGTTTTGGCGATCGCTTCGGTTTCTTCCGTCAGTGCAGGATCGTCTTCGTCAGAGGGTTGTTCGCCATCGGTGGGTTGTTGTCCCGGGATTGTCGGCGGAATAGGAGGCGTATTGAAGACGATGGAGGGACCGTTGGTGGTCTCTTCTGAGGTGGAGCCATCCTCAGTTTCTAGGTCATCGTCATCCGTCGGCATTTCTGCTTCTGGCATGGGGGGATTCGGCAGAAATCCCTTCAAGAATCCCAACTGGAAGAAGTGGGAAATAGCACTGGAGAATTGGCCGTTTTCGATGCCTTCGGCGACTTCTGGATACTGTTGTAAGTAACTCTCCATATTGAAGGATTCGCTAGGAATACGGCCTTCAAAGATGCCATGATTTAAGAAGTGGGAGAAGACGCTTTTAATTTTGCCAGTTTTCAAGGCCTCGGCAACATCTTCATATTGTTGCAGGTAAAATTGGCCGCTGAAAAAACTGCTGAAGGTGCGGATTTCAAAGCGTCCATTTTGGAGCCAGTGGGTGAGTCCGCTGCTAAATTCTCCGGCTTGAACGGCTTCGTTTACATCTGAATTACTGGCTAGATATTCTTGTTCGTTGTAGGCGAGGTTGGGAGGGCGATTTTCTTTGGAGCCAAACTTGAGGAAATGGTGCAGTCCGCTTTCAAAGTTGCCGTTGGCGATCGCCTCTTTGACATCTGTATTACTTTCTACATAGAAAGTGGCATCAAACCCAGCGATGATTTTCCGTTCCTCTTTATATCCAAATGTGTAAGCGTGTTGTAACCCACTCTTGAATAAACCCTGTTCGACGGCTTCAACAACGTCCGGGTTTTCCGCTAAATATTCTTCTTCATCGCAATAAGCGGTAACGAGTTCTTTGATTTCCGGATCGACATCCGCATCGTCGTCGATTTCCATTTCTTCGGCATCATCAACCGCTTCGGCATCATCAACCGCTTCGGCATCATCAACCGCTTCGGCATCATCAACCGCTTCGCCATCATCAATGGCATCTTCACCGTCATCACCGATCACATCATCACCTTCATCGGTGGTGACTTCTTCATCCTCGGCAACATCATCCCCTTCATCGGTGGTGGGGACTTCTTCTTCTGCGACTTCTTCGACTTCAGTTTCGGTTTCCGTAACGGGTTCTTCTGGGGTTTCCTCGGGTTCCGGCACAACTTCAGTTAAGGTGGTGGGTGCGGTCCCTTCGAGTTTGCTGCTACCTCCACGATTGTCCGTTCCCACACTGGTGAGACGTAATCCCAGACTTTGACCTAAAAACTGATCCAAAGTCAAGGTTTCGGATTCGTGGGAGAGGGTAAAACTGGTGGTAGTAATATCGTCTACGCCAATTCCGGAGGTGCCAATTTCTACGTTCCCCTCAAAGGATCTTGGGGTAACATTTGCATCCCCACTAATACTTCCACTCGATCCAAAAGCGGAATTGGTGACGTTACTGCCAGAGATTTTCAATCCAGTGAGTAAAGAATCATCAGCTAGGTTGAAAAATACACCTCTAATGTCTGCCATTGGGGTGACATCTTTCACGGTGACGTTAATGCCTGCTGCGGTTTCTTCGAGAATCAGTTTACCACTGGCAGTATCTCCGGTGAAGCTACTCACTTCAACGGTAATCGTTTTGGGTGCGGCAGTTTCTTGGGTGTTGGTGGTCGTAACTGTGGCAGTTTCTTCGGTAGTTTCTTCTAGGACGGTCTCTTCAGGATTCATAGCAAATCTCCGTAGTTTAATGCAAACAATAGCTGTTTTAAGTGATGCCTTTTCGGGGTAAAGGTGGGTAACAATCCCCCACATTGTTTCGATTTAGGGGGGGGACAGTTCCCTAAAATTTAAGCTTCCCGGTTTCAGGATTGGGCGGCGATCGCCTCGGTTATTCTTAGGAACTATCCCTGATTTTTGGGAGAAAACAACTTTCCATTTTCTTACAAGCTCAATCCGGTTTTTAGATGTCATCTGGGGCCGCGTCTCAAATAAGGATAATTGAGTTAACGCTCAGGAGAAAATTGCTCTTTACAATATTTTTAATTCATTTTCCTGGGTTTAGCTTACCCTACATATCCAGGGAAACTCTCCGCAATTCCACGGAAATTATTTTCATAAATCCTCAAAAATAAATTCAATTGAAGCCCATGAAAAATTTGGTTATAAATACTATTTATAACTGCTAAAATTTAATTAGGAAAATGATTGAATCCTAATTTTATTCAATGGGTAGTTTCGTTTAAATCTGATTAGCTACGTTTTGCTTTAAAGAGAGAAAATTCAATCTTCTATAAATAGTTAAAAGGACCCAGGGTAGCCAGAGGAGATATTAAGATGAAAAAATACCCAGTTTTGATGTCAGGAATGCTGCCATAGGGTGCAGGGGAAAGAAAGCAGGGGTCAAGGGAGTTAGCTTCATTAAAATAGGGGGACAGACAAACCCAAGATAAAATTTTAGGATTAGGGACAGTTTGAACCAGAATCTGAAAAAAATCCCGATGGATTTCCAGATGGGGGTGAATATAGCCTTTAGACAGAAACTCTATCTTTTCCGACGGGGACTCACCGGCATCCTGTAATGATTAGATTTAAAAGAGTCGGGTTTTGTTCCCGCTGTGGAAACGCCGATCGCGATTCGGGGAATGGCATGGTAAACATCCGCCTATCTGAGCAATGGAACCTCTGGTCAAGGGGTCCTTGGGTATGGGGCCCTCTGGCGCAGATGTCGAATTCAGGACCTGAAAAAACCGGATACCCGATTTGAGGAGGCGATCGCCTCACCCAAAGCGCCAGGAACTTCCCCCAGGTTTAGCCAAACTCCGGGGGAGAGGATGATGGCAAAAGAAATCGCACCCGCTTTAACAGGGGTGCGATCGCTCTATAGATTAATCCCTAGATGTTGTTCATCCCCTCTGGGGACTGACCTTACATCAATAGGAAGTTATCTTCCGTGAGTTCTACCTGAGATAAAACCTCTACGGAGTAGTTTGCACTAAAGGTAATCGTGGAAAGGATGTCTCCGTTTTGTAAAGTAGTGGTAGCAATACCAAACCCGTCCGAACCATTTTCAACAAACAAGTCAGAGATATTCGTAATCCCAAATGTCGCGCCGTCAATTTGGATAACGTCTCCTTCTTCGCCATTGAAGTCCAAAATCAGATCTTTCTGGGTGGCGTTCTCGTCATCCCCTGCTTCCGCCTCGCTACCGAGGGTACTGCCATCGAGGACGAAGACATCTGCACCGGATCCACCCCGGAGAGTATCGTCACCGGATCCACCCGTGAGGGTATCGTCACCGGATCCACCATTCAGGAAGTTGTTACCGCTGCCGCCGATGAGCGTATCATTGCCGGTCCCACCGAGCAGGGTGTCGTCACCTTCTCCACCCTCTAGGTAGTTGTTGCCTGAAACTCCAAACAGGAAGTCATCGCCACTATCTCCCATCAGGGTATCGTTACCGCGACCCCCCATCAAGGTGTCGTTGCCTTCTCCACCCGTGAGCATATTATCGGAGACATCATCGGCATCATCAACATCATCGGTGACATCATCAGCATCATCAGCATCATCGGTGACATCATCAGCATCATCGGTGACATCATCAGCATCATCGGTGACATCATCAGCATCATCGGTGACATCATCAACATCATCGGTGACATCATCAACATCATCGGTGACATCATCAGCATCATCGTCATCGGTGACATCATCAGCATCATCGGTGACATCATCAGCATCATCGTCATCGGTGACATCATCATCGTCATCGGTGACATCATCAGCGTCATCGGCATCACCGTCGTTGAGTTCATTGATGAAAATAAAGCCGTTAGCGCTTTTTAATTCATCAAAGACTTTGAGGTCCCCAATGATCAGGTCGTCACCTTCCCCACCGGAGATAGAGTCACTTCCTTGACCCCCAATGAGAGAATCATTTTCGCTGCCGCCTTCAATCAGGTTATTGCCAGCAACTCCAAAGATTAGGTCGGGGAGGTCGTTTCCTGTGAGGGTATCGTTGCCATTCCCACCGATGAGAACATCAATGACTGCAGTCGCTTCTAGGAGCACTCCCTCTTCACTATCGGAGACCAACACATTGCTGCCGGTGCGGTCAATGTCGTCTATATTGCGGATTTGGATTCCAGAATCACCGGAATCGTCATCGGCATCATCGTCATCGGCATCTAAATCACCGGAATCAGCATCTAAATCACCGGAATCAGCATCGGCATCATCGTCATCGGCATCATCGTCATCGGCATCTAAGTCACCGGAATCGGTATCTAAATCATCGTCATCGGCATCATCGTCATCGGCATCTAAATCACCGGAATCGGTATCTAAGGCGGGGGGTACAGGGGGTGAAACGATGCCGGTAGGAGGATTGAAGACGATGGGGGAGGTGTCGGTGGTATCTTCAGGGGTTGAGGTGTCGTCTTCTAAATCATCATCATCATCATTATCGGGCATTTCTGCTTCTGGCATCGGTGGATTCGGCATGAATCCACGGAAGAATCCCACTTGGAAGAAGTGGAAAATGGCATTGGGGAATTGACCTGATTCGATTCCTTCGGAGACTTCTGGATATTGTTCTAAGTAGGTTTCCAGATTGAAGGATGGGCTGGGAATACGTCCTTCAAAAACCCCGTTATTTAAGAAGTGAGAGAAGACGCTGCGAATCCTTCCCGTATTGAATGCTTCTGCAACATCTTCATATTGTTGCAAGTAAAATGGGGCGTTAAAAATGTTGCTGAAAACCCGAATTTCACGGCTTCCATGTAAGAGCCAATGGGCTAGGCCGCTGCTAAATTGACCCTGTTGCACAGCATCATTAACGTCTGAATTATTATTCAGATACTCTTCTTCGTTGTAGGCGAGGTTGGGAGAGCGATTTTCGTTGATGCCAAAGAGTAAGAAATGATGGAGTGCGCTTTTGAAATCACCCTTGGCGATCGCCTCTTTCACGTCGCGATTATTTTCTTCATAGAATCGCGCATCGAATCCCGGAATGACGTTCCGGCCTTCGAGATATCCAAAGAGGTAGGCGTGTTGTAATCCACTCTTAAACTCCCCTCGTTTGACGGCCTCCTCAACATCAGGGTTATCGGCCAAATATTGATCTTCATCACAATAGGCGGTAACGAGTTCTCTGATTTGAGGATCGACGCCTGCATCGTCATCCATGTCATCGGCATCATCCAAGTCACCGGAGTCCATCTCTAAGTCATCGGCATTATCATCGCCATCCATGTCATCGGCGTTATCCTCGCCTTCGGCAGTCGTCGTGACTTCACCTTCTAAGTCATCATCATCATCCAAGTCACCGGAATTCATCTCTAAGTCATCGGCATTATCCTCGCCTTCGGCAGTCGTGGTGACTTCACCTTCTAAGTCATCATCATCATCCAAGTCACCGGAATTGGCATCTAAGCTATCACCATTATCCTCGCCTTCGGCAGTTGGTGTGGTTTCACCGTCCAAGTCATCATCATCATCCAAGTCACCGGAATTGGCATCTAAGTCACTGGATTCGACGTCGGTTACAGCGGTGGTGGAGAAGATGTTGTCATCCAATTCATCATCCAAATCGCCCGAATCGACATCAATAGTCGGATCGATAACGACAACTCCTGTGGTTTCTTCTGGCATTGTTTCTTCCGGATTCATTGCAAAGCTCCTTGGTGCAACAGGGTGAAAAGTTACGGGGTAGATTAGGTTGGCTTTTCCCGGCTTCGGGAGTCCGTGGCACTCGCATTTATGAATAGAGGCACGGTTTGCAGGGTTAGACTACGAACAGGTTTTTTTTACTTCCCTTAAATTGGACGAGGGCAAGTTAATAACCTTTTAATTTATTTTTCACTTTAGAAAAAGCATTTTAATCTGTCTAAAGGCTGATTTTAATGAAATTCGCATTTCCTGAATTTTCTCATGAAAAAACTCTCTCTGCTTAAGGTTGCTGAGAGATTTATGGAAATCAATTCCGAGGGATATTAAATAATTAATCCAATTTTTTCTATTTTTATTTCAATGGCTTATGCTTGAAGGATCATCCTAAGGACCATCTGATTTCCTCTACTTTTTTCGGAAATCTCAAGAGTCGCTAAATTCGATGAACAGTTGGCCTAGAGCTAAACGGGCCCCGGGAGTTTGCTTCATGAAAATTGGGATGCAGCAAAGCTTAAAAAATAAAGCATGAGGATCAAAGCGGTTTTTGAACACTACAAAAAAAATACGGATTCGTGAATGGAGGATGCGAATATAGACGCTAGGGGGAAACTCTATGTTCCTGGAACAGTAACTACATTGCAGCATCTCTTAACCTGATTTAAAAGAATTAGGTTTTGTTCCCGGTGAGGGAAAGATTATCTACAAATTCCAGGAATTCGATGAAAATAGGATTGATGTACTGACTCTGTGGTGGCTTCAGTCCGATCGGTGCGTCAGTTCCCGAGAACGCCTAATCCAAAAACCGAGGACTTGGGACTGGAAGAACAAGTGCCCTAGTCCGGGGGTAACATTTGGGTTAGAAGCCGGGGTTCTTCACGAAATTTAGGCCAATTCGCCACAGATCGGGGCCAAAAACCCGGTGTCTGGTCCCTGAGATCTAAAATCCGGGCCTCCTAGGGCCTGTTAGAGGTCGGATGTAAGCGGTGAAAGACCGCCATGAGTGCAACAATAAAACAGCAGGCCGGATGGCTCCTTATTAGCAGTAAGGGGATGAAGGGTTGAAAAGTTGGGGGATGAGGAATCGGTTTGGGGATGTCATGAGGGAGGATGGGTAAGGAGGTCGGACAGGATAGGACGTGGGACCCTCGCCTTGGCTTCAGGATGAGCTTAGAATCGGTAAGAGTGGGAAGCGTGTTAGAGGTGAGGAGTTAATCATGACGTTGGCAGAACAACTGGCACAAGAGTGGCGATCGCGCCTATCCCAGGATTGTGCAGAGCATCCAGTGAGTACCCACGAGAGTATCGTGCAATGGCTGTTGGGGGAGGATCCGGAGCGGTTTGAGGCCCTGACGCCAGAAAAGCTAGAAATCATCCGTTCGGCGATGGACTATCGCTATCGGATTTTGCTCAGGGTCCTCGGGGTGCCGACGGAACGAGCTTATACGAATTTAATCCGTCGGTTGTCTTCGTTGGTGCTGCTGCGAAATAAGATAAAAACTTGGGTGGCGCTGAGTCGCGATCGCCAGCGGACGGTGGTGGATGTGGTGCAGGAAGTCATCCAGGAGTTGTGCGAACGCGATCGCTATATGCAGCAGCAAATTGCCTGGATTGGCAAATCAACCCAAACCTCGCGGGTCAGAAATGCGCTGTTGTTGGCAACTATTGAAGAATATTGCTTGCGTCCGGTTCGGAATCAACCCTTACTCGCCTATCGGTTTTTCAACTATTTGCGGAGGTCCCAGCGTGGGGGCTTGACTCAGGTGCCGGAGGCGGAATTAATTCGCCTGGTTTCTGATGAAATTGGTTCGGATGAGTCAGACAGTTCGATTAGTTTGTTGGATGCTCAGGCGATCGCCAACACGCAAGATGCGATCGCCTGGGAAGAACAACAACTCTTAAGACAAACCGTCCAACAGGAGTTTGCCGACTATTTGGCCAAAAATGTGGATCCAACTGCAGCGGATTGGTTGCGATTGTATCTTCAAGGTTGCTCCCAAGATGCGATCGCCAAGGGTCTAAATTTACCCGTCAAGCAGGTCTATCGCTTGCGCGAAAAAGTCAGCTACCATGCCATTCGAGTCTTTTCCCTGAAAATCGAACCGGAGTTAGTCGCTAACTGGCTACAAATTAGCTTACAAGACCACGGGTTCGGTCTAACCTCGACGCAATGGCAACAATTTTATCAAACCCTCACCCCAGAACAACAACAGCTACTTGACCAACTCAAACAGGGACAATCTTTAGAGGCGATCGCCCAGAACCAAGGACTCAAACATTCTCAAGTGCTAGGGGAATGGACCCAACTTTATTTAGCGGCTCAGTCCCTCCGCAATAGCCGTTCCGAAGCCGATGGTTGATTAAACATTGTTAACTTTTTCAGGGAAAAGTGCTACTTTTAAAGAAGAATATTAAATCAACTCACCCGGACTACCGCTGTCCCTTGAGTTCTGGTGCATTGAATGAGAGTTGAGAAAGCGATGAGTGTGACAGCCTTATCCCCAATTTGTTCAACTTTAGCGAATCTTTATCCCACATTCCTCGGAATCTGTGACTTTTGACCCAAGTTAGTTACGACAGCGGAAGCACTGGAATTGAGGAAATAACTGGGTGCATCTAAATCCGTTGAAAACTTGCCAATTGTACTCAAAATTTGACACAGAATGGGATTCTTGCCTACCTTGTGGGGAACTGTGCAATCCGGTGTGGTATCGGACTTGACTTGTCGGGTGATCAAACCAGAAAATATGAATAACCCGCCAGCATTTCTCTATCTTGGATAGTCAGGAGTGGGACCCACCCTGACAAGCTTGGGTCATTGGTGTCACTATTGTGGGTTTTCTTTCTCTGAATAAAACAGCACCGAGTCCTTTCACCAATGCAAACCAAAACCGTCACTAACTGGGCAGCACAAATGGATTCCGAGCAAATCTTCCAGCTAATTGACAACCTATTGCCTTTTGAAGCCTGCCTTTATCATGAGGTGTTACCGTTGTCCATTAAAGGGAGCCGTCTCCACCTGGGGATGGTCGATCCCGAAGATTCTGCCGCCTTGGAATATGTCCGGCGCATTCTAGGATATATGAGGTGTTCTCTGGTATCCGAACCGATTTCTCCTGAGATTCACCGCTCAATGCTCAGTGCTTACTTAAACTATATGCACACCGGGAAGAAAAAAGCATCGGCTGCACCTCATACCCCGGGGAGTCATGTTCCCGCCCCGCCCATGCCTCCTTTGCCGAATTCCTCCCATGCTTCCTCGGTGGCAGTGCATTCTCGGAATGATTTGCTCCCCCCACCCCATTCCCATTTAGCGACGAGCGATCGCCCGAGCTTACCCGCACCTCACTCGACACCCTTGTTACCAGGGGCGGCAGTGCCGGTGTTGCAAGTGAGTGTTTCCCATCCTCACAGTTCCCTGGATGAACTTGCCAATTTACCCCCCAAGGAGCTTTTACAAGAGTTATTGGGGCGAATTTTAGAAGGGGGTATCGGTCGGCTTTATTTCGAGCGCCAATCTCAACAGGGGCGAATTCTTTGGAGTCAGGATGGGGTCGTGCAGTCGGTGATGGATGGTTTGGAACTGTCCCTGTTTGGGGGGGTGATGAACGAACTGAAGCTATTGGCACACTTGCCGTTAATCCCCCTGCAAAAACCGAAACAGGTGGAAATTGAACGGCGCTATAACAAAGAAGATTTATTATTACGCTTGCGGGTGATGCCAGGAACTGATGGGGAACGGGCGACCTTGCAAGTGTTGCGCGGGGCGGCTTTAAAGTTTTACAAGCAGCAGCAGGTGGAGGATTTAAGTCGCGATGCCTTGCGACTAGCGCTACAACTTCAGCGGAAGGTGGATGAATTGCGCGATCGCGCCAGTAAAATTCCCGATCTAGCTTTAGCCAAGTTAGATGCACTGCCTGCGCTCAACCAGTTAATTCGTCAGGTGGATGAACAGTTAGCTAAACTCAAGGCACTGG
This sequence comes from Laspinema palackyanum D2a, assembly GCA_025370845.1. Classification (GTDB taxonomy): domain Bacteria; phylum Cyanobacteriota; class Cyanobacteriia; order Cyanobacteriales; family Laspinemataceae; genus Laspinema. The sequence goes on from JAMXFF010000037.1 coordinate 37,172, forward strand.
ACGAGCATAAGGAGTAGTCAGACTGATCCCAATTTGGAGAGTGCCCCGGATCGGATGTAGGGGCAGTCTCTTCACTGCCCCTACTCTGGGCTGATTCTCCAAAATGGAATCGCCCGTTATGCTAAGACGGGGGTGGGAACCGTCCACCGACCAACGGCTTTCCCAATCACCGCTAACTCTTCTCCCATCAGGTGATCAAAGCGATCGGGGGTGAGGGATTGAGGTCCATCGGAAAGGGCTTTATTGGGCGTCGGGTGGACTTCAATCATCAGGGAATCGGTTCCCGCTGCGATCGCCGCGCGGGCCATCGATGGCACTTGATCCGACCAACCTGTTCCATGACTGGGATCAATCATGATCGGTAGGTGAGTCAGCTTTCGCAGGACCGGAATCACCGATAAATCCAACGTATTGCGCGTGTACTGCCGGTCAAAAGTCCGGATTCCCCGTTCGCACAAAATCACCCGGGGATTGCCTGCGGCCAAAATATACTCCGCTGCCATCAACCACTCTTCAATCGTGGCGGACATTCCCCGTTTGAGTAACACCGGCTTATCCTGAGCACCGACTTTCTTTAACAGGGAGAAATTATGCATATTCCGCGCCCCAATTTGGATGACATCGGCGACTTCGCCTAACATCTCCAAATCTGACGCATCCATCAGTTCGGTAATAATTCCCAACCCAGTCACTTCCCGCGCTGTGGCGAGTAACTCTAACGCACTTTCCCCATGTCCTTGGAACGCATAGGGCGAGGTGCGGGGTTTAAAAGCGCCGCCTCGCAAAAACTTGGCCCCAGCCGCTTTGACTCGTCGGGCCGTCTCAACGATCATGTCCTCGTTTTCGACAGAACAGGGTCCTGCTACCACCACGATCGGGTGGGTTTCACCAAAGTGAACCGGACCATTCGGGGTATCCACCACAACTTCTGAAGCTTCGCCGTGGCGGAATTCCCGACTGACGCGCTTAAAGGGCTGTTCTACCCGCAAGACTTGTTCGATCGCCGGACTCATCTCTTGGAGTTGTTGCAGATCCAAATCTGCCGTATCCCCAACCAGTCCAATTACGACTTTATAGCGACCGACAATTTTCTCCGGGGTCAGACCCCAATTTTCGGTCAATTCTGCATTGAGTCGGTCAATTTCGGCTTCGGGTGTGCCGACCTTCATTACAATGATCATGGTATGTTACCGGGCTTATTTGCTTTTGTACAGACTCTTTAACTGCTCTCGTCGGCGATCGGCTATTCCTCATTGATGGCTTCTTTCTAGCAATGTTCAGCACTTCGCTAAAGAGCAGCCGATCGCCGATCGCCCGCGAATCCTAAAATGGAAAAATCGATCAGGGGTCATTTGTCCTTGGTTCTCCCTCAGACGACAAATGACCAATGACCAATGACATAAGACTACTGGCTTTTTTGCTTCGCCTCTCGCCTCGCCGCATTCATTCGGCCAAAATTGGTGGTAAACTCCTGCCAACCTAACAGGGATCCGGGGATCTCTTCATCCCAGGATGCCGAAAGGACGCCGTAGGTTAGCCCGATCACGCCGAGTCCAAAGCAGCCCATGCTTACTAGGACAACGGCGAAATTAGGCAAGGGGAACAAGTCCCCACTAATCACAAAATAGCTGGCGATAAATGTAAACATCCCCAAAGCAGTCGGAACCCCGCACAAGATTGCCATCCGACTCACCATGCGTTGGCTGACCACTTCAGGAATGGCCCGGTCTTCTTTGGATATCGGACGACGAGCGGTATCTTTTGGTTTTCCAGATTCTGGACTTTCGGAGGCCTTAGGGGTTGAGTTGTTTTTGGCAGGTTTTTTCCGTTTAGGCTCAAACGGTAACCGATTTCGTTGGGGTTCCTGTGACATTGGCTTTTGTGTTAGGTCTAACCCCGAATCCCGAGGCGGGTAATCAAAGCGCGATAGCGGGCTTGGTCTTGTTTCAAAATATAGGCCAGTAAGCGCTTGCGCTGACCAATCATTTTCAACAATCCTCTTCTGGAGGAGTGGTCTTTTTTGTTGATTTTCAGGTGTGCACTGAGTTGGTTAATCCGGGTGGTTAACATGGCAACTTGCACATCTGCCGATCCGGTGTCGGTCTCATGGATTTGATATTCGTTGATGAGTTCGTGTTTGCGCTCTTGCGTCAGGGTCATTGCTTTTTGGCTTTACTACTATAAACGCGGCAATTCACAATCTTAACATGAGTTGGGGAGATGGGGAAGATGGGGGAGATGGGGAGGATGGGAAGGATGGGGAGACGTACAAGAGTAGGTTTTTTCCGTTTATAGTAATTTGCCTGACTTCCGGTCCCCTCCCCTTGCCAAGGTCCGGGTTAGGGTGGGGTGTTGGCGTTATGTGGCGATCGCCACATAACGCCCTCTTAAAGGTTTCAGCGCTGTATGGAGGTGGGTGCCAACCTCTTTCTTTAAGTGACGCGCGATCTCGCCTGTACGAGAACTCTCCACCCACTCATTCCTCTTGAGGTGTGATCGTCATGCCAAGAGGACCCCACCCTAACCCTCCCCTTGCCAAGGGGAGGGGACCATCAGGTGCAGTTAAGCGTAAAAAACCTACTCTTGTAAGAGATGGGGAGGATGGGGAAAAATGGCGGAATTATTGGGACGCTAACCAGCCGATCGCCTGTCGGATCCACTCTTCTACCGGGTCCTCGTTGGATAATTGGCCGCTTTGGGCGATCGCCCCTAACGATTCCATAACTTCGGTACTGCTATATCCGATCGCCAGTAAAGTCATCTCCACATCCTCTTGCAATGCCGGTTTGATTCCCATTGCTGGCGTGGCACTCACCCCAGATTGCTTGCGCCATTCCGCCAGTTTCGTTCTCAGTTCTAGCGCAATCCGTTCTGCCGTCTTTTTCCCCACCCCTGGCGCTTTGGCGAGGATGGCGGTATTACTGGTAACGATCGCCTGGACCAATTCGTTCAAGTCTAGGGTATCCAACAAGGCGATCGCCAACTGGGTCCCGATCCCACTCACGGCGATTAATTGCCGAAACAATTCCCGTTCAGCATGAGAACCAAACCCATACAACACCATCTGGTCCTCCCGAACCTGGAGATGGGTAAACATCTGCAACGTTTCCCCGACTGCCGGTAACTGGCGAATCGTCCGGGGGCTAATTTGCAAGTCATACCCCACCCCATTCACCTCTAAAGTTAGGAAAACCCGATTGCCGGTATTTTTTTGAACCCCTGCCACGGTGCCTTTGAGATAGCCGATCATGCCATTAGGTATCCTTCTGATGCGGTTGCGGTCTGATTCCCGGGTCAGCATTGAAGGTGGAGGAGTTCAAAGGCGATCGCTCCTCTACCCTCAACCCTTGAGTTTACAAGAACTGAAAATGTTTTAAGCCTTCTAATATACCACCGGCACAGGATGCTTGGGCAAAATAAAGACTGTCTTGGCGATTTGCTTCATACCAGGTTCGCAACTCGGGTTGGGCATTCCCAACGATGATCCCCCGTTCTTCCCCCACTTCAAACAGGGCAATATCATTCCCCGAGTCCCCACAGGCAACGGTTCTTTCTGGTTCCATGCCGTAGCGGTTGCGGATAAACTGCATGGCTAATCCTTTATTACCCTTGATGGGTAAAATATCCAGGTCTTTGCCCCCACTGTAAATCAACCGCACCTCTAATGAACGGTCTTTTAAGGCAGATTCTAACCGGGGGAGTAAATCAGGGGCGACATCCTCGGAAAGGAAATAACTGACTTTAAAAGGGCGCTGTTCCGAGTCCGGTTGAGACAATAAGTCAGAAAAATGACCCGCAGTCTCCCGGATGCGATCGCGGTCCCACCCGTCCGAGAGAATATCCGCCCATTCGGGATCATACGCTTCCATGCCATTGGTATAGATTTCGGTACCAACGGAGGTAACTACGGCATCGGGTTGGATGAGTTGCTTTTCTTGTTGGAGTTCCTGGTACAGTGCAGGAGAGCGCCCGGTGGAATAGACTATTTTCGTTCCGTAGGTTTGGCGATGCTGACTGAGTGCATCCTGAAGCATTGCCAAGGCTGCATCGTCCCCGACATAAGTATGATCTAAATCGGTTATGAATAAAAACTGACTCATGTTCTCCTTTGGTTTATGGTATTTAGTGGTTTATTGTTTCGTGGCGATCGCACCTTGTCAAAGTCCAGGGGGTAGAATTTGGGTTTTCATTCAACGAAAAACTGAGAGTTTTAGATTCCCAGAAGCCTGATTCCCGTCAAATGGAGACAACCCTCCGGGCGATCGCGCGTTTATTTAATGGTCTGCGGTGGAGGGGTTAGACAGCCTGTTACTATGGCTTAAAGATTCTTATAGACTGGGCGAACCTCTATGATACTGACTCCCCCACCTGAAGCGTTCAAATCTGCGCTCAACACCCCCCGCAAACTCGGGTTGTTGATTCTGCTCTTTTGCTGTTCCCTCTGTCTAATCTTCTTGTCACCTGGGTTGAGTGTCATGGTATTTCCCCCCCAACTTTTAACGGATCCGTTTTTGCAAGTTCCCACCACCAATTCTGTTCGGGTGGTGTGGTTTACGGAGTTTGCTGGGATTGAGCATCGGGTCGAATATGGGGAAAAGGGGGAGAACCGGGTGGGGGCGACTACGATGAAACTGAGTCGGACACAGGAGGACAGGAGATCGCACCTCGGGAGTCAAACCGAAGACGGATCAGTGTATCCGAATCCGACAGTCCGAGAGATTTGGCGGCATGAAGCGGAGATTACTGGATTAACCCCAGGAGTGCGAGTCCCCTATTCGGTGACGAGTGTACGGGAGGATCAGGTAGAAATTAAGAGCGATCGCTTCACCCTGGCAGCCAACCCGGAACCCGGTAGCAATTTGAAAATTTTGCTCACTTCCGATTATCAGTTAAAGCCGATGACTGCGGCTAATTTACAGAAAGTTGTCGAAACAGTTGGGCGAGTTGATGGCGTGTTTCATGCCGGTGATTTAATCAATGTTGCCGATCGCGCTTCGGAATGGTTTGATGACAATCGGGGAAATGCCTTCTTTCCAGTCCTACAAGGTCGCGCTCAGTATAACTTTAAATCCGAGTCGGGAGATCACGTTTATACCGGGGGTCAAATTATTCAACACGCCCCCCTATTTCCCACCATCGGCAATCATGAAGTGATGGGCCGTTTTTCTACAGAAAAAGATTTATCAGATCAGTTTGAGGATGCCTTTCCCCGGGAGATTGCCCATCGCCTTTATCAGGAAAAGAGTGAAGAAATCAATCCTGAAGACTCTCCCGTATTGCGCGATCGCTGGCTGAGTGACAACTCTTTTAATACCACAACCTTTAATGAAATCTTTAACCTCCCCAATCCTGAAGGCAAAAATTATTACGCCGTCACCTTCGGCGATGTGCGATTAGTTGTTTTATATATTACCAATATTTGGCGTACTCCCAATCTCGGCCCCAAAGCTAAAGGCCGATATCAAGAACGGGCGGAAGATTTAACTCAACCGGAAAAATGGGGATATGGACAACATATTTTTGAACCCATTACTCCGGGAAGTCCACAATATCAATGGCTGGAACAAGAGTTAGCCAGTTCAGACTTTACCGAAGCCAAATATAAAATCGTCATGTTTCATCATCCCCCCCATTCTCTCGGGGGAAATGTGGTTCCGCCTTATACCAACCCCGTGCAACGGTTAGAATCCGATGGGATGGGGCGAATCACCGTGCGCTATGAATATCCTCAAGACCAAGATTATATTATTCGGGATGTCGTCCCCTTGCTTGAATCAGCGGGAGTTCAGTTAGTCTTTTACGGACATTCTCACCTGTGGAATCGCTTTATTAGTCCCAGTGGAATGCACTTTTTGGAAGCCTCTAATGTGGGGAACAGTTACGGGGCACATGATGAGAATAATCCCCGAGAAGTGCCGGAGAATTATCAAGAAACATATATCGCCACCGGCGATCCCAATGGCTTAGATCCGGTTGTTCCCACTCTTGTCCCCCTCTTAGATGACAACGGTCAACCGTTACCCTATCTTGCCAGCAATGAGATATCGGCGTTTAGTATTTTCGAGACGAGTACAGGGATGGTCAGCAGCTACCGTTTTGATGCGCGAAACCCCAATGCACCAGCGGTTAAATTTGACGAATTTAAGTTAAAATAGTCTGCATCAACACCCGATTGAGTCTAACTTCTTGACATGGCTCAGGACAAGGCAAAATCGGGTTTATCTATCTGAGGTAACCAACCGCCCGACGTAGGAAAAGGAAGATTTTATGATATAGAGTATCGGAATTACGGCGACAGTCGGGGAAATCCTAGGCCAGAAAATTCAATCTCGACTCGTCCATCTTTTTCGGTTGCTTTGATGCTACCCCCATTATCCATTAAATAGCGCGATCGCATTCCTCCATCGGGTAAGAGATAATCACATTTGGGTTCTCCCAGTTTGGTTTCTAACTCCATCAAGGAGTTCAATCTTAACCCTTGGGTTATCTCTTTTTTCAGTTGATTCACCACAGAATCAGACAGTTCGGGGGGGTCTAATCGAATCGAACCTTCTGGACATTCGGATAAGCGATGATCTAGGACTAGCATGGGTCTATCAGCCCTTTCTCGATGAGGTCCACTTGCCCCACGAGGTCGGTGTTGCAAGAATTGGGGTTGGGATAAACCCAAAATTTTGGTGGCTTTGGAGACTCCTGGACCAAAGCAAAAGGACCGATTACATTCGGCGGGTTTAGTGAAATGATTCCGAACTAGGATGAGTAATAATAATCCGGATAATCCCGTGTAAAAGCAAGCTTTAAATGCGCCCATAAATTATCCTGAGTTGAGGGTAAATATCATTAAGAATGTCAACCTCTTCTTCTGAATCCATTTTCTAAGAATCCGGCATTTGCCAGAGTTTAATGGTTTTATCACTGCTACCGCTAACGAGCATTTTACCATCGCCAGTCATGGCTACGGCATTGACACTATCGGAATGTCCCGTTAAGGTTTGAATTTCCTGCTGGCTTCTGAGGTCCCAGAGTTTCAGGGTATGGTCTGAACTGGCGGAAACCAGCATTTTTCCGGCAGGACTGATGGCAAGACTATTGATGCGATCGCCATGTCCGGTTAAGGTGCAAATCTCCGTAGCTGTTTTGATATCCCAAAGTTTAATAGTTTTATCTAAACTGCCACTGGCTAAGATTAAATTATCAGGAAATATCCCCACAGCAGTCACGCCGTCCGAATGCCCCAATAATGGGGGAAATTCTTCTGATGTTTCTATATTCCAGAGTTTAATGGTTTTATCTAAACTGCCACTGGCTAAAATGCGATTATTCGGACTGATTGCCAAGGACGTTACTGCCGCTAAATGTCCGGTTAAGGTGACCAATTCTTGTCCGGTGATGCCATTCCAGAGGCGAATGGTTTGGTCGAGACTGCCACTTGCCAGAAGAGTGCCATCGGGACTGAAGATGACGGCATTGACCCATTGTTTATGTCCGGTTTTGGTGAATAAAGGTTGTCCGGTTTGGGCTTTCCAAAGTTTGACGGTTTTATCATTACTACAACTGGCTAAAGTCCAGCCATTGTAACTGAGTGCGACAGAATTTACGGGGTAAGAATGGCCCATCAGCGTGAGAAGTTCTTCGCCGGTTTTGAGGTTCCAGAGTTTAATGGTTTTATCCCAACTGCCACTAGCGAGGAGTTGACCCTCGGCATCTAAGGCGATCGCACTGACGGGGCGAAAATGGCCGGTTAGGGTCGCTTGACATTCCATGCCGGGGGTTTTTAACACTTCCACCGGAGAGACGGGTGTGGCGGTCAAATCCGGGGACTCGGGAGAAGCATGAGGATTAAAGGAAGAGGAAACCTGGGTCAAATGAGACTGAAGAACTTGGGTTTCTTGTTCCAGTTGCTTAATTAGATGGCTGGCACTTCTGAGTTCGTCCTGCTGCGATCGCAGGGTAGCCCAGAGGCGTTTGGCCCAAGCTACTTTTGCCCGTTCTTTCGATAAAATAATCGGTCGAATATCCGGGGTAACCGATGCGGGATAGGGGGTCAAATCCCAGCCACATTGGGCACAGCGATCGCATTCTCCTTTCGTAAATTCAGCTTGACAAATCGGACAGTTAGACATAAGGGTTTAGATAGACGGGCAACAGAACTGATTGAGTCCGAACTAACCCCGGATGGCAGGGGGTTAATGGTCACCAATTCCCCAAATTTTAATCTTACCCCCATCAAACCCCGTGACAATTTTATCTCCGTTGGGACCAATGGCGCTGCATAACATATACCCCTCATTGCCGTGAGTGGTTTTCAACGGAGGAATGGTATGAATGGGTCTAGCTTGCTCTAAATCCCAGATTTTAATCGTCCCATCATCGGAACTGCTGGCCATCATATTATTCTGGGAAATAGAAACCGAAGTCACCCCACTGGAATGATCCGCCAGGGTGTACAAAAGTTTGCCAGTTCCGACATTCCAGAGGCGCAGGGTCGTATCATTACTTCCACTGGCCAAGATATTGCCATCAGGACTAATAGCAACGGAACAGACGGATCCGGTATGTTCCGTGAGGGTATGGAGTAATTCTCCGGTGAGTAAGTTTCTAATTTTAATCATATTATCATTTCCCCCACTAATCAGGGTATTTCCTTGGGGACTAATCGAGATAGACCGAACCGTACTCGTATGTCCGTAAAATGTCCCAATTAATTCCTGGGTATCCAAATTCCATAAGGCAATGGTTTTATCTGCACCGCCACTCACTAGCATATTTCCTTTGGGATGAAATGCCAAGGCATTCACCCATCCTGTATGTCCTCGCAGGGTGAAGCGGAGTTTGCCGGTTTTGAGTTCCCAAAGTTTGATGGTATTATCTCCACTGCCACTGGCGAAGAGTTCGCCATTGGGGGAAATGGCCAAGGCGATCGCAGAACCCGTGTGACCGATTCCGGTTTTAATCAGATTTCCGGTGTTGATTTCCCAAATTTTAACGGTTTTATCATTACTGCCACTGACCAAAAAATTTCCATTCGGGTCAAGTGCCACCGTTCGCACTGCTTTTTGATGTTCTACGACTTGTAGGCAGCGGAAAAACCGATAGGGTTGATAATCTTCTATGGCCATTTTCGCTTTGGGTAAATGACTGCGTTTGAGCAACGCATAAGCCCATCGCTGGACGGCTTCCGATGGATCGGCCAAGGAGGAAATCAATAAATTAACCATTTCTGCTTCAAATTCAACCGCCTCATTGGCTCGACTTTTAGCTTCAAGCTCAGCATTTAATTCTTTGATTTTTTCTTGGAAACTGGCGGATTTTTTTTGTTCAGAAATCAGTTTATTTGTTAAATTTAATTGTTCCGCTTGAGATTCGGTTAACTGATTTGTTAATTCCTGAATTTTGAGAGAGGATTCTGCTTCTGCGGGGGGTTTCAATCGGGCTATTTCTTGATGCAGGTTGGCCAACAGGTCTTTTAAATCCTGGGGTTCTATCATAGGATTACTGCTCGATTGAAGGGGATGAAGGGATTGAAAATTTTGTGAGCGATCGCCATTGCTTTGCTGTAACTCAGAGAACACTTGATCCAGTCGAGACTCTAACTCTTGGTCCCGAGCTAGGCGCTCTTGCCGCTCATGGTTAATCTCCAGTTCAAGGCGAGCGCGCTGTTGGCGGACTTCCTCACTCTCAAATAACAGGCGATCGACCTGTTCCTGGGCATTAATTCGTTCTTTGCCTGCCCGATCTAACCGTTCCCAAACTTTAGATAACTGTCCTTCAATGTCGGCTAATTTCCACTCTAACTGTTTAACGGCTGAGTCGCGTTCCTGAACCAGAGCCCAGACGTTTCGCGCCCAAAATAGTTTGGTCCCTTCCCCGGGAGAATTCGCTTCGGGCAACTCCCCCGGCATTAACGGAGGATCCAACGTTACATCCCACCCACAGGTTGGGCAGAGTGTCTGTTCCCCCTGCACATATTCCGTGCCACACACCGGACATTTAAACGCACCCAAGCTCACCCTATTCATACCTTCTACCCGCCAGAAATTCGATCACCCTTATCAGCATCTATTGTTATGCTAATGGTTTCCCATGCCTTTAGCCTAAGACCTCGGTATCGCCTTCCATCGATACAGGACTTAACGATCGCACCGATGTAAGATGGACATTGCCAAGCCAAGGCTACATTTATAGTTTTGAACCTGGACTGGCGTTAGTTCTAAGATAGGGCAGTGACGAGGTTCCTCCTCAACCCCAGTTTTTCATCGCTGCAACTCATCTTGTAAAGCGGGTTTGAGGCGTTCATACTCCAAGTAAATCGATCGCACCAGTGCCAATGCCTCTGGGGGTAAGAGGGTTCCCTCTTCTGAACTCGTTCGGGCCAGCTTTTCTAGCTCTTTGCTCAATTGCGCCAAGGGTTTGGCGCCGAGGGTGGCACTGGTGGATTTTAAAGTGTGAGCCGAACGATGAAGGGTGGGAGCATCTTGTTGTTGCACAGAAGTTTCCAGGGTTTCTAACAGATTGGGTAAATCGTTTAGATAACTCTCAACCACTTCAATAAACGCTTCTGGCTCATCTTCCCCCACCATTTCTCGTAAGTTTTGCAATGCTTTGGCATCGATGGGAGGTTCAGGGCTGAAGTCGGAGAATGAAGAATTAGACATGGGAGTTGGGGGAGATGGGGGAGATGGGGGAGTTGGGGGAGTTGGGGGAGTTGGGGGGGATGGGGGAGTTGGGGGAGAGACAGACTGCGGTGGTTCGGATACATCTGATGTCTCTGCCAGTGGTAAGGGTTCAGAATAGAGATGACATCCAGCTAGTGCTTGGGCGAGGGCTTCCATGCGAATGGGTTTGCTAATGTAATCATCCATTCCCGCTTGCAGACAGATTTCCCGATCGCCTTGCATAGCATTAGCTGTCATGGCAATAATCCAAGGGCGTCCCGTGGGGGAAACATCCCGGCGTTCACTCCATTCTAAGCAGATGCGCCTTGTGGCTTCTAAACCATCCATTTCAGGCATTTGCACATCCATGAGGATGACATCGTAGCTTTGACGATTTAGGGAGGCGATCGCCTCCAATCCGTTACTGGCGACATCGGCACGATATCCCATCCGTTCTAAAATCCGCAATGCCACCTTTTGGTTCACCACATTATCTTCCGCTAACAGAATCTTCAAAGGGCGATCGCCCTTGAGAGGAGTAGACTGGCGCGGCAAACCAGGAGCACGGCGGTCCTTTGAATTTTTCCGGTTCGATTGCCGAGAGAAAATTCCAATCAAGATATCAAACAGTTGGGATTGTTTGATCGGCTTACTCAAAAACGCGGCAAAATCGATTCCGGAAACTTCCCGAGAAACGGGTTGCCAACCCAGAGAGGTCAACATCACCAAAGGTAAGCGATCGCCATCGGGGAGTTGACGAATCGCCCCGGCTAGGGCCAACCCATCCATGTCCGGCATCTGCATATCCAAAATAGCCAGGTCAAAACGGGTCTGGGAATTTTGCAACCCCGCCAACGCTTCCGGGCCCGAAGCTGCTGCTGTGGTTAGCATTCCCCAGGATTGGGCTTGGCGGGTGAGAATCAGACGATTGGTGGCATTATCATCCACAATCAGTAAATGTTTGCCGGTGAGTTGAGGCACTTCATCTTCTGGACTCACCGAGGCCAACTGCGAGGTAGCTGCGGCCTGAATGGTAAAATGGAACGTCGAACCGACCCCAATCTGACTTTCCACCCACATCGTACCGCCCATCAGTTCGCTCAGGCGCTTGGCGATCGCCAAACCCAAACCTGTACCCCCATATTTGCGGGTGGTGGAAGAATCCACCTGAGAAAACGACTTAAACAGGCGATCCATGCGATCGCGGGGAATCCCCACCCCGGTATCTTTCACCGAAAAATGAATTTGATAAATCCCCCCCTGAGTTCCCGCTTCTATCCGGTTCCCCAACTGGGAATCCTGCACTAACGTCGCATTTACCGAGACAATCGTCTCTCCTTCCTGGGTAAATTTGACCGCATTACTGAGTAGATTCACCAAGATTTGGCGCAAGCGGGTGACATCGCCGATGATGGCTTCGGGGGTTTGGGGACCGAACAAATAGGCCAGTTCGAGTTGTTTTTCTGCGGCTTTAGAGGCTACCAAGTCCAGACATTCCTCGATGCAGGTTCGCAGATTAAACGGATGTTCCTCCAAATCCATCTTCCCGGACTCAATTTTGGAGAAGTCGAGGATGTCGTTAATAATCGTCAGCAAGCCATCGCCACTGGTGCGAATCGTTTCCACAAAGTCGCGCTGATCGGCATTCAAGGGGGTATCCAACAGCAACCCAGTCATGCCAATCACCGCATTCATGGGAGTGCGGATTTCGTGGCTCATGGTAGCGAGGAATTCACTCTTGGCTCGGTTAGCCGCTTCTGCGGCTTCCTGTGCTTGCAACGCGGCTTGGCTTTTGAAAGCCACTTCCTGACGGGCGAGGGTTTCCTGTTCCAGGAGTCGGGCTTGAGCGAGGGCAATCCCCACTTGTTCGGCGACGGCTTCACACAACTCAATTTCCTCGCGAGTCCAGCGTCGGAAGCGATCGCACTGATGCATCCCGATCACCCCATTCGGTACTCCCTGATAGGAGGTCCGCACCGCTAACATGGACTTGACTCCAATCTGCCGACACATCGCCTCCGCTCCTTTGAGCAGGGGTTCCTTATAGACATCCGGGGACACCAGCACCGTATCGAAGGCTACCAGTTGTTCCGCATGAGGATTCCCCACTACTGGCACCTCAAAGTTCATCATGGATTGAGCTCCAGGCTCTAAATACTCCGCAACTAAGGGCATTCTCGGTGGGTCCGAGGGAATGTAACTATGAATCAAACAGCGATTCACCCCAAATGCCTGACCAATTTGAGAGGCAGTGGTCTGAAAAATCTTTTGAGTATCTAAACTTTGGCGGATTTCCCGCGTTATTTGAGACAGGAGCAAACTGCGATGGAGTTGCTGTTGCAGGGCAATTTGAGCGTGATTCCGCTCGATCTCACCGCCGATCCATTGGGCCATCAGTTTCAACAAATTTTGATCCACTGATTTAAAGGGTTGAGTCCGACCCTGGAAAGAGGAAAAGCTCAGACAACCGTAAACCAGCCCCGAGACAATCACTCGCACTCCCAGATAGGCTTCTAATCCCCGCATTTTGTAGGCCGGATGCGATCGCCACTCGGAGTCACTGGCGCAGGGGATGCAGACGGGCTCCGGTTCCCGGACGGCAACGGAGCAATAGGTGAGTTCTAATTTAAAGGCATCCCCTTGGGTCAAGGGAATTAAACTATTAGCGGGTAATTGCAGGGCGATCGCCTCGATGGTAGAAGCACGCTCAATCCCGTCTCGACTCTCCCTCGGGCTGTCTAAACGGCCTACCATGCCAATATTCAAGCCAAACCGCAGACATCCCATCTCTAACATCCGCGATAGTCTGGTGTCAAAGTCCAGACTGCGATCGGCGGTCACGGAATAGAGTGCCCGAATCGCTGCCTCACTCTCTTTCAAGGAGGCAATTAATTGAGTCTTTTCCCACTCGGCCTGTTTGCGGAAGGTAATATCATTGAGGGTGCCACTAATCCCGGTCAACTCTCCGGCCTGATTGCGACTTCCTCGGGCAAAGACCTCAATCCAACGGTAGCTTCCCGCTTTGGTGCGATACCGCATCTCATCTTCACAGTTCTGCTGTTCTCCAGAAATGAGTGCTTCTAAATATTGGGAAAAGGGCTGGACGTCCGGCTCATAAATGTAATTTAACCAGGACGTGCCAAGGGTCTGGTCAATCTCAAATCCGGTAATTTCCTCCCAAGCGGGATTGAGAAAGGTGAAGGAACCCTGAGCATCGGTCTGGAAAATTACCTCTTTAATGCTATCCACCACGGAGCGATATTTTTCCTGGCTTTGGCGCAGGGCTTCTGCGGCTTCAAACCGTTCGGTAATATCCTGAACCATGCCTAGGGCAAATTTCGGATTGCCATTGGCATCCCGAATGATGGAAACGGTTACATCAACCCAGATCCGCGATCCGTCCTTGCAAATATAACGCTTCTGCATTTCGTAGCTGGGGCGTTCTGCGGCTACCACTGCCTGAAATAGGGGGAGTTCTTTCTGTAAATCTTCAGGATCCGTGAAGTCAGAAAAACTCAGGGTAGAGAGTTCGGTTTCAGAGTAGCCCAGCATCTTCTCAAAGGCGGGATTACACTTGAGAATCCGTCCCTCATCCAAGGTCCCCAAGGCGATGCCAATGGCGGCCCCTTCAAAGACGATCCGGAGTTGAGCGGCGCTTTCGGCAAGGGCTTCTTCTGCTTCCTTGCGTTGGGTGATGTCATGGGCGACAGCGTAGAGTAATCCTTGTTCGCGAAAGGGGGTGGTGTTCCAGCGCACCCAACGATAGGAGCCATCTTTGCAGCGATAGCGGTTTTCAAAACCCAGGGTGTCTAGGTTTAAGTCACTCAGTTTCGCGGTTTCCGATAGGGTGGCGGCGCGATCGTCCGGATGGACGAATTCGATAAAGGGTTGGGAAAACAGTTCTTCGTCGGTGTAACCGAGGATTTTTCCCCAGGCGGGATTGAGGCGTTTGAAATATCCATCGAATCCGGCGATACAGAGCATATCCAGGGAGAGGGTGAAGAACCGATCGCGTTCCTGTTCGGCGTTTTTGCGATCGGTGATATCCTGGGCTACTACCATCACGGAGTCGATTTGGCTGGTTTCGGTTCGCACGGGTACGGTGTGGGTCAGGTACCACCGCCCATTCCAGGGCATTTCCTGGATGACTGAGGTTGAGTTACCCTCGATCGCCTCAATACTCTGTTCTAAAAGGGTTCGCGCTTCTGATGAAAATACCTCACTGAGGGTTTTACCTTCTACGAAGGCTTTAGAAAGACCGGCAGGCTCTAAACCGGCCCCTTCTGCGAGTAAAAACCGTTGATTTCGGTCTAAAAGGAAGACGACTCCCTGGGGAAAGTTACGGGTCAGGGTGCGATAGAGTTCTTCTCGTTGACGGAGGGCTTCTTGCGATCGCACCTGTTCGGTCCGGTTTGTCGCTACCCCAATCACCCCGCTCACGGTGCCGCTTTCATCCCAGATTGGGGTTAATTTATGTTCATAAATTAATCCATTGCAATTGCCAATCCAGTTTTCTTCTTTCCCGTTAAACACCTGATGGATTTGCTGGAGGATACTCGGCTGCTGGGCGTAACAATCGAAAATGGAGGTCCCGATTACCTTGTCGGAATTCAACCCTAAGGATGAGAGTTCTTTTCCTTCCAATAGGGTAATGATGCCATGACGATCGGTGGCGTAGAGGAGCACGGGAGACTGTTTGACGAGGGTTTTTAAGTGTGCTGTACTCTCTCGCAGTGCTGCTTCTATCCGTTGGCGTTGGTTGATTTCTCCTTGTAATTTCTGGTTAGCGGTTTGCCATTGTCCGGTTCTTTCGGCTACTCGCCCTTCTAGTTCTAAGTTGAGCGATCGCAGGGCGATTTCTTGCTGTTTGCGATCGGTAATATCCTCGATCATCAACAGGGTTAAGCTCGGTTTCCCCTCGAATGCTGTAATCTGGGAAACTATCATCTGAGCAGTCCGCATTTCTCCATCTTTCCGGCGGTAATTCTGCTCTTGTCCATCGGTACTCTTGAAAGATGTCTCTTGTCCGATGGGGATTTCCTCCTCCAGTTGCATCAGTTGGGGCTCTGAGCTTAAGTCGCTCCAGGTGATGGCATTCAGTTCCTCAGCGCTATATCCGAGCATCTGTTGCAGCGCTAGATTGGGTTGGGTGATGTTGCCTTCGGGGGTCACTAGGGCAATTCCCAGGGGCGATCGCTCAATGACGGTTCTCAACAGCACTTCGTTTTCCCGCAATGCTGTTTCCACCTGCTGCCGTTCGGTAATTTCTGTCTGCAGTTGCTGGTTGGCTTGCTCTAACTGCTCTGGGGACGCCAATGCCAAGGCTTTGGGAATCAGGGGGACCAGTAAAAGCGCCGTGGCGAGGGAGACGGAGGCGGTGATCGCTTTGATTCCCCCGGATAGCCAATAGTCCGGATGCCACAAGGTCCAGATTTCCATTAAATGGCTGGTCCCACAGGAGATGATAAATGCCCCAAATAATACAAAAATCCAACTAAAGGGCAGGTCTTTACGATTGCGGATAAAATATAACAGGGTTAGGGGAATGGCAAAATAGGAAAGGGCAATCAGGGCATCGGAACTAACATGAAGCCCCACTAGCCCGGGCTGCCACAAGTAACAATGCCCGTGAGGGATAAATGAGAGTAATCTCTCCCCCGACAACTTGGCGATCGCTGGGTTTGTGAACAATCCTAAAACTTGGTCCTGCATTTATCCCCCTTGAACATTGTCTCGCGCTCCATTTCTGTCTCTGGTTCCCTTGTCTTTGACTTTCTATTGATTGAACGGCTTTCCCTTGGGCTGACCTCTTTTTGTTGTTTAGAATAGGGAGCAAAGGGGAAAATCCCGTGAGCGGTATTCTCCATGTTTTTGAGTTAAAATAGAAGAATATCCGATAGAACCCTGATACAATTCTTCTCTAATTTTAGCCAAATTATAGAAGCTTTCAGCCAGCCCAGGGGGATTCTTTGTTAAAGCTTAAGATTGCACGGGGTGCAGTTATCCTGGGGATTCCTCTGTGTGAGGGAAACGAACAGGCTATTGTCGGTCCCTCTATCAAGCGGTGGCGATCGCCATCCCCTTGGGGAATGGTGTATCAGAATGGTACGTTAGAAGGGTGCGTTAGTCCCGCAAGGAAAAGGCTTTTCAGACTTTCCCTTGCGGGACTGACAGATCCTACAGCCTTGTCGCGACCCTGATGTTGCATCCTGACCCTGAATCCGTCAATATTATCAAAACCCGTCATCCGAATCAGAACGATGCCTAACTCCTTAATGTATCAAGACGAAACTCATTTTGTTGTCCTCGAATCCAATCAACCGGAACAATTACTGACCGCTGAGGAATTGCTCTCTAAGCTCAAAGTGATTTTAGGCGATCGCCAGGATAATTTGCCTCGGGATTTACAAAAGTTTCCGACTATCGATGCCCAAGCTCAATATCTTTTGGAAACCAGTTGTGAATTTGATTTAGGTCCAGGAGAATATTTTCAATGGTATGTAGTTCGACTGGAAAAATAAATTAATTCAGCCCATCCCCAGGGATTTGATAAGATTTACAACTTCTATAGGTGACCCACAAAGACGGGGAAAACCCCCGCCTTTTTATTAAAACCCTCGATTAAGTAAAAAGGATCAAGGGGTAGTAATTAGCGCCACATCAAGGCGATTTTTTCCAGTCTCCTTGAATTCAACGGAGATACCTGGACCAAAAAACTTTTCGATTTTTTCTTGCTTTTGCTGCCAAATTTCCAAGGGGAATTGTGGGGAATCAAATTCTAAAATTAAAGCATAGCACCCCTCTACATTCTCTTCTCGAATCCCCACGAGAACGGGTCGGGCTTCATCGGAGGGATTCAGACCAAACCGTTCTAGGGAATCATCCAGATGAGCATCTTGACCATAGCGATAGCGCCTGACATCTTTGCGAATTTGATTTTGGATTTGAGTGGCTTGTTTTTCTCGCAGTTCTAAGATATCCGGGGAGGTGGGTTGAGTGAAAGGGACCGGCTTCAGTTCTGCCGCTTTCAGGGCCAATCCACCGAGTAACAGGGGAATGCCATAAAAGAATCCGGCCAGATTTAAGGTAGCGTAGTCGTTAAAGTAAGCATAAAAGCCAACTACGGTGATCAGACTGCCTAGGGATAAACCCAAGGTTCCCAATGAAAGTTTAGCTAACATGATAGTGAATGAATGAACGATCGCGCTTAAAGTGCAAAGTTCTATTGTCCCCTGTTGGCGATCGCACCACAACGATCTCGCCGGTTGTTTTCAGGCCGATGATGGTTACCCTTGTTAATCTTTGTTAAAATAGGTCAGGTTCAAGAATGCCAGACCCGTCTGATTCGGGGATAAAGAGGGAAAAACTGCGATCGCGTCGTCAAGGGAGGCGATCGGGGATCTCCGGCATCGGTATTGTCTTCAATCATTCAGACTAACAACTGGATTTCTGGCCCTGATGGGGTAAAAAGCGCGTCGGGGTAGGTCAAGAAACCCGGTTGGTCTTCCCCGTCTGCTACCACCGCCCTCGGCGGATCGATTCAGCTTGACAAATGGCTGATTTTATAATAGAGCAAGCTGCCGGATCTCAACCGGATCGGCATCAACAAAACTGTTTACAGTGATATTAGCAAAAACAAAGGGAAGGCAGAAATGGACGAACAAAAACTCAGAGAACGGGTCAGCGCGATCGCAGACAAACGGGAAACCCTCGTGCGTCTGTTGGAACAACCGAACTTAGGAACCCTCAGAATTGATGTGAATCAGGCGATCGAAGAACTCGACGATTTGCTGGATGAATTCAACCGCACCTTTAGCGATCGCCCGATCTCCTAAACCCGGTCGAAACCCCAACCGCCCCTAACCCCTACGGTCCAGGGGCGGTGTTTTTATGCCCCTCCCCTGGAATTCCCGACCCCTCACCCTTGTTGCAGGGCCATCTCCATCAAAATATTCTGCGAACTTTGGGCGATCGCCTCATTCTTTCCCCTCCGTTGCAGATAACTCCCATCCGGTTGCAACTCCCACGCTTGGCGATTATCCGCTAACATAATCCCCAGAATTTCCTGGAGGTCTTTTGCCAAATCTGGGTCTTCTACCGGGGTGATCGCCTCCACCCGTCGATTCAGGTTCCGAGGCATCCAATCCGCACTGCCAATGTACACCTCTTCCGCCCCATCATTATAAAAATAAAAAATCCGGGAATGCTCTAAAAACCGCCCCACAATACTCAACACCCGGATATTTTCACTCACATTCGCCACCCCCGGACGCAAACAGCAAATCCCCCGCACAATTAAATCAATTTGCACCCCCGCCCTCGATGCTTCATAGAGCTTAATAATCATTTTTGGGTCTACCAAGGCATTCATTTTTAACACAATTCGCCCCGGTTTTCCCTGTTTGGCATTGTCAATTTCCCGCTGGACTAAGGCGGTCATCCGTTCCCTCATGTTCACCGGCGCAACTAACAAACTGCGATAGGACCGCTGGCGGGAATACCCAGTCAAATAATTAAACAAATCTGTTAAATCCGCCCCGATATCTTCCCGGCAGGTAATTAACCCCAAATCCGTATAAAGTCGCGCCGTCTTGGGATTATAATTCCCCGTCCCAATATGAGCATAGCGCCGAATACCATCGGCTTCCCGACGCACCACCATCCCGACTTTAGTATGGGTTTTGAGTCCTACTAACCCATAGACGACATGAACGCCCACTTTTTCTAACTTCCGCGCCCAAGAGATATTATTTTCCTCATCAAAGCGCGCTTTCAGTTCCACTAATGCTGCCACCTGTTTGCCATTTTCTGCTGCGGCAATTAAGGCATTCACAATGGGCGAATCCCCCGAGGTTCGGTAGAGGGTCATTTTAATCGCTAATACCGCTGGATCATAAGCTGCCTGGGTAATAAATCGCTGGACTGTTGCGCTAAAGGAATGATAGGGATGATGGATGAGCAAATCCCGCGATCGGATCAAAGCAAATAGATCCTCCGTCTCTTCCATATCCTCCAGATTCAGTTCTGAGGGCAGTTCTCCCAGGCGACGGAAAGAGGCGGGAGTCACGGGATTCCACACTGGATATTTAAGTTCGGGAAGGGGTAAATCCATCAACCCCATTAAGTCTACTAACCCCAGCAATCCCTCCACTTCATACACTTCATGAGGAACTAAACCCAATTCTTCCCGCAGCATTTCACGCACGGCTGAGGGAATATCCGATTGCACTTCCATTCGCACCACGGAACCGCCGACTCGTCGCTTGCGAATTTCTTGTTCGATCGCCAGGAGTAAATCATCGGCTTCATCTTCTTCTAGGGCAATATCCGCGTTCCGAGTCACCCGAAATGGATGATATTCTAAAATATTCATCCCCGGAAATAGAAACTCTAAATTATGGGCAATGACCTGTTCTAATGGCGTAAAGGTCCAAGTTTTTCCCGGTCCTTCCCCGTGACTGCTGCTGGCGTCTCGGGGTGCTTCAGGAATCGGCACAAATCGGGGTAAAACTTTGGGGACTTTCACCCGGGCAAAAAATTCTTCGTCTGTTTCTGGATCTTTAATCACCACAGCCAGATTTAAACTGCGGTTAGAAATATAGGGAAAGGGATGTCCCGGATCGACGGCTAAGGGGGTGAGAACGGGGAAAATTTCTTCTTCAAAATACTGTTGCAGATAGGTCCGCTGTTCTTGGTTGAGATCCATATAATCGAGGATCTGGATGCCATAAGCAATCAGTTGGGGACGCAGGAGTTTTTCAAAATGCCGATGTTGTTCGGCAACCATTGGATGCAGGCGATCGCCCACTGCATCCAATTGTTGTTGGGGGGTGCGTCCATCAGGAGTCCGGGAAGACACTCCTGCTTCCACCTGCTGTTTCAGTCCGGCAATTCGCACCATGAAATATTCATCTAAGTTAGCACTGAAAATTGCTAAAAATTTCAGCCGTTCTAACAACGGAGTTCGCGGGTCAAAGGCTTCCTGTAAAACTCGGTAATTAAATTCAACCCAACTTATTTCTCGGTTGAAGTAGTATTGCTGATCTTTTAAGTTAATTTCCGGGGTCGTTTCCTGGGGTTTCTTCGTTGTTGTCATAATTTTGATCTCATGGAGTCATAAAAGGAGTTCAGTGGTAAATACCCTCTCTAGTCCGACCCTGACTTCAACCGCATCGGGGTGGAGAGAATGAAGTCGGATGGATCCGTTGCCACCGGAACAGACCCAGGAGTGGAAAATCCTGGCAAAATGCCTGGTGTTGGAGGTGGGCTTTTCCTGGAGGTGATGGGGATGGGTAGATATATTGTGGCAAGGATGAGGTTATGATGCCACGGAATGGGCGAATTCACGACAAAAAACAGTCACGATCGCTTCGTGACTGTCTAGGATGAACCCTGAGTAAGGGCGATCGCCCTTACGGAGTGACTCAATCTGGTTGAACCGGGGATTAAGCGGCTTTTTTCATTTGTTCGGCAACAAAATCCCAGTTGATTAAGCTGCTGATGAAGGTTTCAATGTAATCAGGACGCTTGTTTTGGTAGTCCAGGTAATAGGCGTGCTCCCAAACATCAATGGTCAACAGGGGAGTCAGTCCCATTGCTACAGGATTTTCGGCATTGCTGGTTTTGACCACTTTCAGGGTGCTTTTATCCAACACTAACCAGGCCCAACCGCTACCAAACTGGGTGGCTGCTGCTGCTTTGAATTCTTCTTTAAATTTATCAAAACTGCCAAAGTCCGAAGCAATCTTGTCGGCGAGTTCTCCACTGGGTTGACCACCGCCACTGGGTTTGATGCAGTTCCAGTAGAAGGTGTGGTTCCAAGCTTGGGCCGCATTATTGAAGATTCCGGCCTTAGAGGCGTCATTGTAGGTGGCTTTGATCACCTCTTCAATGGATTTGCTCTCCATGTCGGTGCCTTTCACCATGTTGTTGTAGTTGTTGACGTAGGCCGCATGGTGTTTGTCGTGGTGGAACTCCAGGGTGCTCTTGGACACATGGGGCTCAAGGGCAGTGTAGTCAAACGGCAAAGGGGGCAGTTCGTAAGTCATGTTTTATCCTCTCTCGAAGTGTTCTTAAGGGTTGCGCCCAGAAAGCGCTTTCTGTCGGCAGGCGTCAACAGCACACCACCAGCCACCTAATTCCGGTGTCTGGGGTAATGCCTCTGTGGGTCAGCTTAGGCGAAGATTCACCAGAATGCGATCGCCACATTACGATAGGATTTTATATCAAAAGTCGGACCCAATCCAACTCGAAAATAAAAATCTACCAGAAGAGGGAGAAAACTGGATCCATTCTGCGTCTCCCATAGGTTTTTTCCGCTTAACTCCATCTCCGGTCCCCTCCCCTTGCCAAGGGGAGGGTTAGGGTGGGGTTCTTCTCGGGCGATCGCCACCTCACCCGAGTAAGTTTTTTTACCCTTAACTGCACATCCGGTCCCCTCCCCTTGCCAAGGTCCGGGTTAGGCTGGGGTTCTCACTGCACATCCGGTCCCCTCCCCTTGGCAAGGGGAGGGTTAGGGTGGGGTTCTTATTGGGCGATCGCCACCTCACGCATTCAAAGGAGGCGATTCCCTACGGGATAGCTGCGCTTACCGCGCCTGTATTTAGGCTGGTCCAACCCCCTTCTTCTTGAGGTGCCTTGCGCCACGTCAAGAGGACCCCACCCTAACCCTCCCCTTGCCAAGGGGAGGGGACTGGAGTTGGAGAGGGGTTTAATAATAACTCCCGGTTTTCCGATAATGAACTGCCGTTACCCCTTCGGTATCCAGCACTTTGCCATTTTCCACCGTGGCATAAACCACCCAATGATCTCCGCATTCCATGCGGTTTTGCACCACACATTCCAGATAAGCGAGTCCATCTTTTAAAATTGGACAACCGTTCGCCGCCTCAATGGTTTCTAACCCCACAAATCGGTCTTCCCCGGGAGCAAATCGCTTCATGAAATGCTTGCGTAATTGTTTCCCTTCTGCTAAAATATTTAGCACAAATTTATCCCCGGTATGGGTTAGAGATTCCAATGCCCGGTCTTTGGCGACGGCAACGGTTAAACCGGGAGGATTAAATGAACCTTGGGATACCCAAGAGGCTAACATTCCACTAATCACATCCCCTCGTTTGGCGGAAACAACGCATAAAGACCCAACAATTCGACCGACGGCTTGGGCAGTGCGATCGCTGGTTGCACCTGTATTCAAAGAAGATTTTGCGGTCCGTCGTTTCTGCGATCGCTTCAAATTTTGGGCGAAATCCAGGGCAGATTCTTCACAAGCTTGCAAGGTCACATCGGTGGGTTTAAACTTCACCCGAATCGGGTCAAAGCCAAACTGATATCCCGCATCGGTTAACTTACTTTCCAACAGGTCGATCGCTTCTCCACTCCACCCAAATGACCCAAATACTCCGGCCAATTTACTGGTAGAGGCGGTTTTCAAAATAATCCCCAAAGCGGTTTGAATTTGGGTCGGTGCATGACCTCCCAAGGTGGGAGACCCGATAATAAATCCATCGCATTTTTCCACAGCAGCCTGAATTTCTGAGGGTTCGGCTTGTTCACAATTCAGAAATTCCACTGCTATTCCCGCTTTCGTTAACCCTCGGGCGATCGCCTGTCCCACGATGGCGGTATTCCCATAAGCTGAAGCATAAACTAAAGCCACGGTCAAATCCTGAGACTTCTGCAAATTACTCCAGGACCGATACAATTCCGTCAGTTCTTTCTTCCCATACAAAACTAACGGTCCATGACCCGTAGCATACAATTTCACCTCGGGTAATTCAGCTATTTTATCCAACGCCGAGAGCACCTGTTTCGCCTGGGGTGCGTGTAAGCAATCATAATAAAACCGGCGGTCTTCACTATAAATTGCCCAACCTTCATCAAAAATTTGGTCTCCGCAAACATGAGCCCCAAAGAATTTATCGGTGAACAAAATTTTAGTTTTGGGGTCGTAAGTTAACAATTCATCCGGCCATTTTGGCGTCGGAGTGGCAATGAATTGTAACTGATGTCCCTGACCTAAATCTAAGGTATCTTCCCCCCGGATGACCAAGATATTTAAGTCTTCGGTTTCAAAGAACTGGCGTAAGGCGATCGCCCCGGGATTGGTACAAACAAATTGCAGTTGCGGCGCCAGATTCAATAGCGCTTTAATCGTCTCCCCGCGATTGGCATTAAAATGTCCCAAAATGACATAATCAATCTGGGAAAG
The DNA here is from genome assembly GCA_025370845.1 of Laspinema palackyanum D2a. Lineage (GTDB taxonomy): Bacteria > Cyanobacteriota > Cyanobacteriia > Cyanobacteriales > Laspinemataceae > Laspinema. The sequence continues at coordinate 61,037 of JAMXFF010000037.1, forward strand.
GTCAATCCGCGCTTGCAGCGACTCTAAATAATTTTTAGTAAAGGATTCCCCGGGTGGGTCAATCAGGGCAATTTTATCCCCTTGAATTAAAAACGAGTTGGCGGTGGTTCCTTTAGCTAGGGAATATTCCACCTCAAATTTCAGGCGGTCCCAAGTGCGCGATCGCATCACTCGGGTCTCTTCGGCAATCAGAACCACCTGAACATCACGTTGTTTAGTTGTTGTTTCTATCATGAGTGAGGAATGCGCTAAGACAGTTTACTGAAAACAATTACAGTCATCCCTTATTATCTAACCCTGGTGCAGATATGAGGAATCAATTTGCTCTCTTTGCTCATTTCCCAATGATGCCGGTACAGTATGAGATCAGCTAGGACAAGAAACCCGGTTTCTTAGGGGATTGCAACAAATAAATCATTCAAACGTTCAACGTCCCCCCTTCAGGGGTTTCTTTAAAGATGACTCAATCAAGGAGTCACTACGAACATTTTAGAGGTTTTATTTTTTGGAGTTCCCTTAACAAAAATGTTGGTGATTAGCAACAGATTTGGGCAAGAAACCGGGTTTTCAACCTTTACTATACCGATGCCCTAGGGAAAATGAGCAATGGCATCGGTCTAATAATGATTGCCGACTTTGCGATGGTGGATTGCCGGTAAGGCATCGGGATTGGAGACTCGACCATTGTCTACTTGGCTATACACGATCCAGTGATCGGGACATTCCATGCGACTGATGACTTGGCATTCCAGATAGGCGAGGGCTTCACTCAGGATCGGACTGCCGTTGTTTGCCGCTTGGGTTTTGATTCCAGCAAAGCGATCGGCCCCCGGGGGGAAGCGTTTGAGGAAGTGTCGCATCAGTCCTTGATAGTTGTCTTCATCCAGGACATTGAGCACGAAGGTATCGCCGACGTGCATCAGGGCTTCGATCGCCCGGTCTTTGGCCACGGCAATGGTAATCCCCAGAGGTTCAAAACTGGCTTGAGTTACCCAGGAGGCTAACATGGCACTACTCACATCCCCTTTCTGGGCGGTGATGATATACAATCCCCCGCTAATCCGCCCCAAGGCTTTATCCAGTTCACTATCTAAGGATTTCATCTGTTTGATGGCTTTTTTCAGGGTCAGCATCTGTCCCATGTCGGTTCCAGCTTCATCGCACAGTTGATAGGTGGCTTCTGTGGGGTTTTCCTTGACAATAATGTTGGGAAATCCCTGTTTTAGCCCGAGTTCTTTAAATTTAACGGCGAGGGGATAGATGGATTGGTCGTTACCCCCACCGGATTCAAAGAGTCCGATGGTCTGTTTGTTATTGGCGGCGACTAAAATGGTGCCGATCGCCGCTTCTGCATTCTCTGAACCCGGTCCCGTTAATGGCGGTGCACCGAGGGCGATTCCCGAGGCGATACTCACCAGTTCCCGCACTTCCTGGGGTTCTGCCGATCGCAAATCCATCATTTCTACGTTAACGCCGGTTTTGGTAATCCCGTGGGCCACCGCTTGGGAGAGGCGATCGCTATAGCCGTAATCGGAAAAATAAAACACGGCAACGGTGGTGTCTGCCTTGGCTTGTTCCTGACTCCACTGTTTGTATCGTCCGGTGAGTTCCCCGACATTATACCGCAGCAGGGGTCCGTGGCCGGTGGCGATCGTGCTAATTTTTTCCACTTCCGGCATCCGCTTCATAGCACTCAGGACCGATCGCGCATTGGGGGCCATCAAACATTCATAATAAAAGTGATAATCCGCTTCAATATCACTTAAATTTTCATCGAAGGTTTTATCGGAACAATAATGCATTCCAAAGGCATCGCAGGTAAATAAAATCTGCGTTTTGGCATCGTAGCTAAAAATTGTATCCGGCCAGTGCAAATTCGGGGCATTGAAAAATTCTAGGACGTGACCATTGCCTAAATCCAGGGTATCCCCATTTTTGACAATTAACCGTTTAAAGGGTTGATGAACTAAGTCTTCTAAAAACTGAATGGCAACTTTGGCCCCGACAATGGTAATCTCTGGGGCAAGTGCTAAGACATCTTTAACTAATCCGCTATGATCCGGTTCCGTATGACTGATGATTAGGTAATCGATTTGGGTTGGGTCGATTTCCTGGCAAAGGGTCGGCAAATAGGATTCGCGGAATTTGGCATGGGAGGTATCCACCAAGGCAGTCTGACTCCCCCGAATCAGAAAGGAATTATAAGTGGTCCCGTTTTGCAGGCCAAATTCGATATCAAACCGATCGCGGTCCCAATCCAAACAGCGAATTGCTGTGGTTTCGGTGGCGATTTCCCCCGTTGCGATCGTCAGTCTCGGTTGTACTCTGTCGGTGACGGCTACCATTGAGTGCCCTCCTGTTCTTGTCGATGTTAGGGTTTGCTTACTTCTTAATATTGTTACATATTTTAACCATTAGTTTTCATGGAAAAATATATGGTAATCATAAGCCTTACCAATCACAGATTCCCCACCGGGAATCCCTGTGTTATAATCAAAGATTAATTTCCTAAAGCCAACACAAGCGGATGCTTGCTCCAAAAATATTAGAGTTGTTGCAGAAGGCTAAAAAGCCGATTGGCCTTTTTAAGGGGGGTTGGGGGGATCTCTCTAGTATTTTGCAACAGGTCTATTGCGGACTTGCGGGATGGAGGTGGAAATCCCTTTTATTTCTCCTCACCCATTTTGATGGGCAGTTCTACAATAAACTCCGTCCCTTGTCCTTCGCTGATGCAGCGAATCTTCCCGTTATGACCTTTGACGATAATTTGATAACACAGGGACAGACCTAACCCCGTGCCTTTCCCCACGGGTTTTGTAGTAAAAAAGGGATTAAAAATTTGGTCTTGAATCTCCGGAGAGATTCCCGGACCATTATCTTTGATGGAAATGCTCACCCAATTGGGATAGGGTTCGCAAATTGAGAGGGTCAGTTCACCCTCGGTATCTGGATTGGAGGCGATCGCATCTAAAGCATTATCAATTAAGTTAAAAAACACTTGATTAATCTGGGCCGGATGACATTCAACTCGGGCTTTAGCATGATAATGTTTATGAATTTTTAACTCCGGGGAAAATCGATGTTGCAACATCGATAAACTGCTTTCCAGTCCTTCACTCAGATTCACAGGTTTAGCCCCGGCTTCATCTAAACGGGAAAAATTCCGCAAGTTTTGGACAATTTTGCGAATGCGATCGCTTCCTTGCTGCATGGAACCAATCAGGTTCGGGGAATCAGACCGGATATAATCCAAATCGACTTCTTCATTCAACTCTTCGATTTCTGGAGGAATTTCTGAGGCCGCCAATTCGTAAATATCAACCGCTTTTTTCAAAGCTTCCACATATTCCTGGACGTAGAATAAATTAGCATGAACAAAATTATTAGCATTATTAATTTCATGGGCAACTCCAGCCACCAACTGTCCCAAACTTGAAAGTTTTTCGCTTTGGATGAGTTGTTGCTGGGTTGCTTTTAGTTCTTGGATAGTGGCGGTTAATTGTTCAGCCTGGGCTTGATATTGGGCCGCAGAATCCTGAACTTTTTGGTATAGTTCTGCTTGTGAGATAGCAATTGCCATCTGATGACCTAACTGTTCTAGCAGTTCGATTTCTCCTTGGGTCCAATGGCGGGTTGAATGACATTCATGAGCAATCAACAACCCCCAGAGATGATCCGGCATGGCAATGGGAACGATTAAATTGGCCTTGACTTGCAATTTGTCTAAAAACTCTGCATGACAAGTATTTAATCCGGCCTTATGAATATCATCGATCGCCCGAACTCGCCCTTGTTTATAGAGTTCGGCATGGTCAGTTTTAAAACAATTATCTGCCACAATCCCGCCCAAAATCGGCGGCCAAGGTACACGAAGGTCTTCAACTACGATTTCACCGGCCCAATTTTCCAGGAAGCGGTAAATCACCACCCGGTCACTATTCAGGAGTTCCCGGACTCCGCGAACTGCGGTTTTTAAAACCGTATTCAGGTCCAATGTACTGCGAATTTGGTTGGTAATGAGGCGCAGTAAAGACTCCCTTTGTGCGGCAGCGCGGGTGGCACTGTACAATTGGGCTTGGTTAATGGCGATCGCCAGTTGGGAGGCTACTCCTTCTAAGAGGTCTTGTTCCCATTGGGACCACTCCCGTTCGCGATCGCACTGATGCAGTCCGATAATCCCATTCACTTTCCCCTGGTAGGAAGTGGCGATCGCCAGCATGGACTTAATTCCAAGTCCCTGTACCAGTTGTAAGGTTTCTTCCCCCAAACCCGGAAACTCTAAAAACCGCGTCACCGCTAGGGGTTCCGCCTGAGACATCAACTGATGCAAGTGGGGATTATCCGCCAACGGCACTCGGGATCCTAGTTGGCTGGTGTAATCATCGGTTTTATACTCTCCTCGGGTGATTAGCCAGTCTCCCGCTTCCGATTCGTTGACTAAAATGCTGACTCGACTACAGTTGAAGGTTTCCCCTAACAAAAGACAGGCGGATTGGAGCACTTCATCTAAATCCAGGGTACTGCGAACCTGATGATTGATCTCGTTGAGCAATCGCGATCGCTCTACCTCTCTGTGGAGTTCCCGAGGATGTAAATTTTGTATCTCCATACGTTCTTTGTAAGTCTCAGTCGCCTCCTGAATTGAGCGACTGGCTTGCGGGAGTGATAAATCAGGCTTCGGCCATGTACAGTAGGGGGCTTGTTTTTTTATATACATAAATTTTTATCGGAGGGGGCCAACATAAATCGATGAAGCAGATGCAGCTATTCTGTTATCTTAACAAATTTTTATAAAAATTTAAGGTATTTTTTATAATTGTTAGTGAAATAAATTAAAAAAATTGCTATAATGTCTGATAAAATTCTAAAAAGCTTCAATCGATACATCTTTATTTGATTATAAGCGACTCTAAGGGGACGTAAAAAGCAGGGGAACCCAGGGCCACCCTAAACATGAGCAAGACTGCAACCGAATTGGGAAGTGACCAGGGCAACTGGCTGGCCTTAAGCATCGGCAATTCCAGACTCCACTGGGCCTGGTTTCAGGGAGAGCTCTGCAAACAGGTGTGGCACAGCCCTCATTTAGACCCTGCTGCTAGGGAAAAGCTCATTCATGCCTGGAACCGGGGGGAGTTGTGGGATGGGGGTCTGGAGTATCCCGGTCCCCTGGGGGATGAGGCGATCGCCCCTAACCCGCCCCTGTGGATCGCCTCCGTCGTTCCCCAACAGTTAGCGCTTTGGCAGTCTTACCGGAGATTAAATATTATTACCCTCGCGGATTTGCCCCTGTTGGGACTTTATCCCACCTTGGGAATCGATCGCGCCTTGGCCTTAGTAGGGGCCGCAACCGAATCGGGTTGGCCGGTTTTGGTCGTGGATGCGGGAACGGCCCTGACTTTGACCGGGGCAGATCCCGAGGGCCGATTAGTGGGAGGGGCAATTCTCCCGGGGTTTGGGCTCCAACTGCAATCGTTAACGGAAAAAACCGCCGCATTACCTGCGGTAACATTTCCAGGGACCTTACCCCCACGCTGGGCTTTAAATACCCCCGAGGCGATCGCTTCTGGGGTAGTCTATGGGATTGGAGCTGGGGTGCGAGACTTTATCAGCGACTGGTGGCAGCACTTTCCCACCTCCCCTGTGGTGATCACCGGGGGAGGGGGGGAAATGCTGCTCAGATATCTCCAGGAGACAGCGCCAGAAATAGCAAAACAGGCGATCGCCATGCCGGATCTAATTTTTTCCGGGATTTGCTGCATCAAACAACAGCAGTCCGGGGAAAGTTTACCCGGTCCTCGGTTCACGCCTCTATATTAGAAATAAAATCTCGAATCTGTTGGGAGACGAGATCCGGGAGTTCCTCCGGTAAATTAGAATGGCCCTCGGGAATGCGGCGTAAATCCGCATCAGCGATCGCCCGATGGTAGGTTTCCGATAAGGCAACTGCCGTCGGGGTATCGCGATCGCCGATTAAAATCAAAACCGGAATTTTCAGCCAACTCAAACGGTCCTGCAACAACTCCCCATCAATTTCACTCTGGCGACGTTGGAATAAAATCTGAGAAGCTACCCCAAATTTTTGCAGGCGATCGGCATTTAACAAAGCTTGATGCATCACTTGGTGCAAGCGCAAGATTCGGGCCAGGGGAAAGAGGACCGATTGTAGCTTGCGAATCACAGGCAATGCCTGAATCCAAAGGCGAGTCCTAAACCAGCGGTTTTTCAACCCTTCCACCTGGACTCCTTCCGGGGTCAGTAGCACCAATCCTGGCACAACCTCGGGATATTTCAGGGCGTAACTCGCTGCCACCCAAGCACCAAGAGAGTCACCCACTAGATAAACTGGGCCGGGGTTCACCGTTTCCAGAAATTCGTGTAGACACTCCACCTGTAGGGCGATCGAGTAGTGGATATTCGGCTGTTCCGACTCCCCAAACCCGAGTAAATCTAAGGCAAAACAGTGATAATTGGCCCGGAGGCGCTCAATCACTGGCACCCACTGAGCGCTATCGCTCCACGAACCATGTAAAAATACTAGAGTGAGTCCCTCCTGGCCGACTTCACGCCAGAACAGTTGCCCTTGGGACAGTTTGATTCGGGAATTGCGGAGCGGTAGAGTCATCCTGAGTCCTTGAAACGCATCCGTATCGAGTTAAGGTTTATGAGGCCGGAGGAGTTGCGGATTGCCGTTGAACGAAGGAAACCCGAGGTAACTCCTCCGAGCCCCAATCAGGCTACCATGCTCCCCGACCCAATTAAGCGACCGCAGTCACACCATTGAGAAAGTCCTGTAATTGGCGATCGTGGTCATGGGAGAGTTGACCTAAAGGTAGAGAATCCCGGTCAAATGCCTTGACCTCCAGAATTTCAGCCGTATCATAGATTTTCATTTCCCCCCGGACCTGGGCCGCGACGACGACGCAGATCGAATGAATCCGGGGATCGCGATCGGGGGCGGAATAAATTCCGACTAAGCGACCCACTTCAGTCACTTCTAGGCCCGTTTCTTCCGTGAGTTCCCGTTTTAAGGTATTCGGAATATCTTCCCCCCAGTCCACCATGCCTCCGGGTAGACCCCACTTGCCATTATCGCGACGCCGGATCAACACGATTTGACCGTTGTCTAACAGGGGAATAATGCTAATTCCGAGGACGGGATGTCGAAACACAATCCCGAGTACGGATTGAGTAAAATGCCATAAACGCTTCATAAATCAAATTATCCTGGATTCAACGACCACCCACCCAGACTCAATCTTTCTAACCCGATCGCCTTGTTGTTTAGGCTTGATTCTGACTCCCTCCCTCTGCTCCATGAGCAAAAATCAACGTGCAACACCCCAGTGACTTGAGCCCCAAGATGAAACCGTTGCCAACCCGTCCTGATTTTAACTTACAACCTACTAGAATCATCATCGTTGATGAGTCTACAGGATTTCCAGACAACAAATCCTTACTTTCCCAAGTTTGTAGTAACGACTTCAGTCGTTCCCCCCATCTCCCCCATCTCCCCCACTCCCCAGATGGGATAGCTCTTTCCTGTTATCATGGATTCAGTGCTACGCAAGTTCGGTCATGGCTGTGATTGAGATTCCATAGAACTCAGATACAGTCTTTGCCGAGACCAATGCAAGAAATTGTGCATTCCCTGGCATAAAATAGTGGATCGGATTCATCCTTCAGTAGCGGGCATCAACCGCCCCATCCAAAAGAGACTCACCGGATGATGGGCGATCGCTTGCTTTCTTTCGGGAGAAAGGTACTCATCTCAACCCGAATGGATGGGATTGAGCCTATTCCCATCCGAAAGGGGTGAGATGGGGTTCACCCTCGGTTGAAACTGCTCGGATATCGGGTGGGAGTGCTAACCCTCACCCCTGCTTTCAGGAATTCAGTCTCCTTGCCCTGTTTGTTCTAACTCTTGATGGTGCAATTGACAACTGTGCAATCAATGGAACGATCGCCGGGGGGTCAGTCTGTACCTCGCGGCGATCGCACCCTAGAGCTACCCTAGAGCCAAGAGTCATTTTTGTTGTTTATCCATGAGGTCCATAATAATGGCAAAACGTCGCAATCCTAAAAAAGAAAAAGCACAACGGAACAAAGCTTATGCGCGCCAATTCCGCAAACCGACTAATTCCGGTCGCTTTTTCAAGAACCGTAACTCTAATATGAATGGCAACCGTGACGAAAACAGCGAAAACACAGAAGGGGAAGAAAACTAACGGAATTATCGGGGATTTAGACCTCAATAAAGGCGGAGTTTATCTCCCGATAAAGTTGGGCTAATCAAGAGAATCAAGTGCAGTTGAGTCACAGATTTTTGAGAGATTTGGGAAAGTAAAGGGGAGTCGAAGTGGAGGGTCAGTTGCTAAAGAGGTGACTGGCAACTTTGTACTCCCGGGTTATGAACCCGAAAAATCGAGCCGTTGCATGGAGAACATCCTCTAACTTCGCAACTCAAATCCCCCAGTGGGAAAACCAGTGGGAAAAACATCGGTTCCGAGTGGGCGATCGCTATCAGATTGCCCACTACCGAATTTTTCTGGGATTCCCAGGCGATCGCCTGCCCAGATCCAGTCCGGAACTCCCTTCTCCAAGACGGGTTCAACCCTAAAGTTTGCCTCAAACCGCTTCAATGCTGCCCATTCCCTAGGTTAATCCGGGACGATTTATCCCATCTTAAGTGCTCCAGACACATCATAAGAATCCCTGACAAAGTGACCGAAACAAACGGAGGGATAACGCAAGCTCACCCTAAATTTTTTCAGCCCAAGACAAGACTCCAAAACCCCCGAAGGCAGAGAGGAAAGGACCCAGACCGTTAGACAGCCCTTCATAAACTCACCGGGAAAGCAAAAATTGCCGATTTTTCTTTTTCATGCCAGAAATTCGTTAAAACTTTATAAAACCTCGTTTCTCTGAGTCCATAAATTGGTTAAAACTTTATAAAAAATTGTTTCCGGGACCGCATAAATCAGATAAAATTTGAATAAAACTAACCCAGAAGAGGGGAGAGAAAAGGGGGGTATCCCGGGAAGGAGGGGAAACTTCACGGACTTCATTAAATCTGGGGATTCGGTCAAAACGCCTCAATCCCCAGAAAAACCTCACTCCCTGCAATCGCTTTTGCGGCGGAAGAATACCCATGAAGGTGAGTAAGGAATTTGCGCGATCGGGCAAATGTTCTGACCCCTTGAGTGCTTTCCTCGGACAGAGAGCCTCAATCTGTTCCGGTTGGGACTGATTAAAAAGGGTCCTATGGAAGAGTAAAGTAAAAGAAAAGCAACAGCGTTTGTCCCTTCAAGGGGTAGGGAAAAAATCGCGATAGCGAGACAGGCGCTGCGTCTGTTGTAGGCAGAGAAACGGCTCATAGAGCGGCACGGAGTAAAAAAAAGCAATGGCAAATCATCCAACTCAGCCAGTCCATGCTCAGGCGGCGATCGCAGATATCGAAGCAAGAATCGATACCCTCACCACGGCTGCAAAACAGGGACCCTCGGGATTAGAGCAGGTCATCAAGGCATTAAAGGAAGAATCAGAACCCGTCCAGCGTGCGGCCTATTTGCTGCTGCGAAATCGGACAGAACTAGAGGTTCGCAAAGCTTTACAAGACTATAACCCCTATCGCTTTTTTAAGTGCATCCGCACGATGGGGGGACATTCCAGCCGAATTTATTCCGTGGCGATTAGTCCCAATGGCCGGTTGGTAGCCAGTGGCAGCAATGACAATACCATTAAACTCTGGAATCTGGAAACCGGAGAAGAACTCGGCATTCTCAGTGGACATTCCGATTGGGTGGATTCCGTCGCCTTTAGTCCCGATGGTCGTTTCCTCGCCAGTGGCAGTGGAGATGCCACCCTCAAACTCTGGACCATTCATGAGGAAAACTCTCCCAAAATAGCCTCCCTGAAACAGACCCTCACCGGCCATTCCCGGTGGGTCACCTCAGTCACCTTTAGTCCCGATAGCCAACTCCTGGTTTCCGGTTCTAAGGATAATACGATTAAACTCTGGAATATTGAGACTGGGGAAGAAATTAGAACCCTAGAAGGTCATTATGACTGGGTATATTCCGTCGCTTTCAGTCCCGATGGTAAACAGTTAGTTAGTGGCGGAGACAGCACGGTTAAATTATGGAATCTTGAAACTGGGGAAGAATTACAGACCTTTACCGGACATCGTGACTGGGTGTATTCTGTCGCCTTTAGTCCTGATGGACAGCAGATTGCCAGTGGCAGTGAAGATGGCACGATTAAACTGTGGAGTGTGAGTGACCATCAGGCGATCGCCACCCTCACCGGCCATACTGGGGGAGTCAATGCGGTCACCTTTAGTCTGGAAGGACGGTTGCTGATCAGTGCCAGTGCCGATGATACGGTGAAACTCTGGAATGTAGAAACCGGCAAAATCCCCGAAGATTCAGCCTTAAAAATCCTCAGAGGACATGGAGAGTGGGTCAGTTCTTTGGCGATCGCTCCGGATGGTCGGCAGTTAATCAGCGGCAGCGGCGATCGCACCCTGAAAGTCTGGAGTTTAGAAACCGGCGAAGAACTCCGCACCTTGGGTGGAGACGCCGAGTGGGTGGATTCTGTCGTCTTCACCCCCGATGGTCAAATGGTTGGCAGTGGTAGTGGCGCAGACACCGCCAAATGGAACCTGCATAGTGGCGAAGAATTGCGATCGCTCAGTGGCATCTCTAGCTGGGTCGAAGATATCGCCGTCAGTCCCGACGGCAGTCGCGTCGCCAGTGGCAGTGAAGATGGGCTCGTCAAAATCTGGAGTCTGAACAGTGGCGTCCTCGCCATCCTCCTCTCCGGACATTCCGAAGGCGTTTGGTCCGTCACCTTCAGTCCCGATAGCAAACTCCTCGCCTCCGGTAGTGGTGACGAAACCATCAAAATCTGGAACCTGCAAACCGGCAAAGAAATTCGCACCCTACGCGGTCATTCCTATCGCGTCGATGCCGTCGCCATGCATCCGAAGCTTCCCATTTTAGCCAGTGGGTCCGCTGATGAAACCATCAAACTCTGGAACCTCGACACCGGAGTAGAAATTAGCACCTTAGAAGGCCATTCCGATGCCGTATCCTCCGTTCTGTTCAGTCCCGATGGGGAATCTTTAGCCAGTAGCAGCATGGATGGCACTATCAAACTCTGGAATTGGAATACCGGCGAAGAACTCGGCACCTTAGAGGGTCATAGCGATGCGGTTAATTCCATTAGCTTTAGTCCCACCGGCAAAACCATCGCCAGTGGCTGTGAAGATGGTACTATCAAACTCTGGAACCTGCTCACCTGTGAGGAACGCGGAACCCTTTCGGCGCATTCAGAACCCGTTAATTCAGTCGCCTTCAGTCGCGATGGCTATCAATTGGCGAGTGGCAGTGCAGACAGTACCCTCAAAATCTGGCATCTGCGAACGGGTAAAGAATTTCGGATGTTTTCAGGCCATTCTAACTGGGTCAATGCAGTGGCGTTCAGTCCCTCCTCGTCCCATTTCATCGTCAGTGGCAGCGCTGATGGGACGGTTAAAGTTTGGGGAGTGGAGTGATTGGTCATTGGTCATTGGTCATTGGTCATTGGGAGTGATAAGGAAGTTCGTAGTAACGACTTCAGTCGTTTCTTCTGTTCGTAGTAACGACTTCAGTCGTTTCCGGCGTTTGTAGTAACGACTGAAGTCGTTTCTTCTGTTCGTAGTAACGACTTCAGTCGTTTCTTCTGTTCGTAGTAACGACTTCAGTCGTTTCTTCTGTTCGTAGTAACGACTTCAGTCGTTTCCGGCGTTTGTAGTAACGAC
>JAMXFF010000038.1 GCA_025370845.1 Laspinema palackyanum D2a
TAAGAGAAGAGAACGACTGAAGTCGTTACTACGAACTAAGAGAAGAGAACGACTGAAGTCGTTACTACGAACTAAGAAAGAAATACTTTCTTCTGTTTGTAGTAACGACTTCAGTCGTTTCCGGATTTCCGGAGTCAACGGATTAATAAAACAATCTCTGACCTAAAGCATGGACAATTCCCCTAAAACATCGAGACGTTTATAGGGATTGAGGGTGATATGGGTTTCTGAGAGAGTCTCAGCGATCGCAGGGTCGATCCATCCCAATTGTTTCAGCAGGTGAATCGCTACGGCGTGTTTTGCCCGTTTGCTGCCATCCATGACTTTGATGGCTAAACCCATGCCTTCCCCTTCTCGTCCGATGCAGAGAACGCCTTCGGCACCGCCTTTACTCACCAGTTCCCCTTCGCTTAAGCGCATCAGTTCGGTATCGAACTCCCCGGGTCCCGAAATTAAGGCGGGATGATGGGTCATGGCCCGCACAATGCGCTCCATATCGACGTTATCCCCTGAACACAAATGGGCGTACAGAGAGGCCATTTGACCTAATTCCATCAGATAGGTGGGTGCGCCACAGTCATCCCGGGCACTGATGAACTCTTCGGCTGGCATTCGCAGCAATTCAGCAACTTTGGTGATAATCAAGCGCTGTACCGGGTGATTCTTCTGGGTATAGGTTTCCAGGGGAAAATTGCGCTGTTTGCAGACGGCTAACATTCCGGCGTGTTTGCCGGAACAGTTATGGCTCAGGGGACTGTCTTTGCCCGGAGGGGTGGGACAGTGCAGGGCGGTGGTATCGACATCACAGCGCCAAAGGACGTTAAAGGCTTGCCGCGCCTGTTCGATGCTTCCTTTGTGGGAACTGCAAATAATGGCGAGGTCGCGATCGTTGAGACCGAAGCGTTCTAGGGTGCCGGTGGTGGTCACTGCTAGGGCTTGAAAGGGCTTGAGGGCGCTGCGGATGAAGGCGGTGGTTTCTGAGTTACCGGCAACGGACAAAACCCGCCCTCGGTTGTCACAAACAACGGCCTGGACGTGATGGACTGATTCAATAATTCCTTCGCGCAGCAAGCGGACTTCCAGGGCTGCTGCTGCGGTACGTTTTCCCATTGTCATGGGTTAAATTTTATGCCTTTATATTGGATAGATTGGGTCAATGTTCAGGGTCAGCGGGTCCTAGGTCTTGGGTAAGACGCGGAACGAACTGCCCTGGTACTGCCTTGTTTATACCAAATTCCACACGATCGCACCGAGGAGGACCAAGATGCCGAGGATGGCAAAGGTTCGATGCAGGCGATCGAGGATGGGTTGGATTTGATGGCTGACAACGAGGCGATCGCGGGTTAAAATTTCCGGGGTTTTCGGCCAGGTTTGACCGTCGTACCAGCCGGATTCTTCATAGAAGATGGTGGCATTGAAGAGGCGATCGCGCACATAGCGCCAGCCAAAGTAGAGTCTCAAGAGCAATAAGGTCAAAATTAATCCGCCACCCCCGGTACTTCCGAGGATAAACTGACCCAAGGCTTTGGCAGGCGGAAAACTGGCTGCTGCCACGGGGGCACAGACTGCCACGGATACTCCCAAAATCCAGGCCATTTTACTCAAATAGCCTTTGATATCACGGGTCGCCCAGCTAAAAAAACAGGACTCCTGAAGCTCTTGATATTCATTGAGCGGTTGCCAATCGGGAGGTACTGGGCAGGCAGACACAGACGAAACCCTCATCGCTATTTCTTATGGTGTGCCATTGAGTTCGGCACTCAGGTCTAGGCGTTCGCCATGTCCCCAAAATGCCTCTAAATTGTAATACTCCCGTTCGGTAGGCATCAAGATATGAACGATCACGTCGCCATAGTCTTGGACCAGCCAACTGCCATGATACTGTCCTTCGACTCTGCGCGGAGCCCGTTGGCACTCTTGTTCCGCTTGATGGGCGATCGAATCAGAAATGGCCCGGACCTGGACTCGGGAATAGCCGGTGACGATAATAAAATAGTCGGCGAGATAGGAGACTTCCGACACCCGCAACACGATCAGATCGCCCCCTTTGCGGTCATCTGCGGCCCTGGCGATCGCCACGGCTAAACGGTAGCTTTCGGAGTCGGTTGCGGTTTGAGCGGTTTCTCGGGTTAAGGCGCTAGTCGATTGAATCGAGGAAGAATCGGTCATTCACTCTCCATTAGTTGTAGAAGTTTTGGGCGGGTTTAGTTGTTTATCTGAGAATTTTTACTCAATTTTTTTCTCAAAAAGCCGATTCTCTCGGGACTGAGAGTTTATATCGGATTTAATGAGATTTTTGAGTTCATGCTAACAAATTTTAGGCGCTAATGCGATCGCTTGCGGATACTCTTTGGGTCCGATGCTGTTCTTTGCTCTGTTGCATGGCCCAATTGCGGGTTAAGATCGTCCGGGGGTGAATCATCCGTTGGTGTTCGACGAGGTGGCGGATGCAGTAGTCCCCCGTCTGCCACACCGCTGCGACGAGATTTTCAAAGCAAATTTGCCGCAACTGTTCGAGTTCGGCGCTGGTCCCTCGTCCCGGTTCTAAGGTATCCGCCACATAAACCACACAACTGAGTTGGCTCATTTGTGGACTGCCTAGGGTATGATTGCGAATTGCCTCTAAAATGTCTTCGTCTTTTACCCCAAACTCATCTCTGGCAACGATCGCGCTCACCTCTGCGTGTAAAAGATGGGGTTCCCCGGTTAAGATTTCATCCAGTTCTAAGCCTTCAGTTTGAGCGATTTGCAACAATCGCTGAGGTTTGAAATATTTGGCTAAATCATGCATTAAACCCGCTTGTTTGGCTTTTTCTACATCGAGTTGATGATGTTCAGCGAGTTCCCCACAGAATGTTTCTACGCGCACAATATGTTGCAGTCGCGGGGGAGTGACGTGATGTTCTAACCAACTTAAGATGCGATCGCGCATTATGCTTTCAATCTCCTACTTAGGCCCGGACCGTTTATGTTTTCCTTTGCGGCAGGCGATGACTTCTTCAAACAAGGCTTCGTATTTATTTAAAGTCTCCTCAAAGGCATAATGGGCGATCGCATACTCTCGACCTTGCCGACCCAAAGCCTCGGTTTTTTCCGGTTTTTTATACAGATCTAAAATCGCATTCGCCAGGGCTTCCGGGTCTTCCGGAGTGACCACAATTCCCCCCTCACTATTTTTAATCGCTTGCGCTGCCGTCCCTGTGGCTGGCACTGAAGCCACAATCGCCCGCCCACTGGACAGTAATACCGGAATTTTGGAGGGCATATTAAATCCAATGACATTATGCTTTTGTAGCACTAGCCCCACATCGATCCCCCCTAACATCTCCGGTAGGGTTTCTCTCGATTGAAACGGCAACAAGGTGACATTATTCGCCCCAAACATTTCACAATATTCTTTCACCCGGCCTAGGGCTTTCTGTTCTCCCACCACCACAAAGGCAATGTCCGGAATATGGCTCAGTCTCCCCGCTGCTTTGATTGCCGTGGGCAAATCCTGGGTTAGGGCAATATTTCCCGAGTACAGCACCACAAATTTCCCATTCAACTGATGCTGATTCCGAAACTTATTCTCCTCTTTCGGTAAGGGCTTAATGAAATTTGTATCTACCCAATTCGGAATTAAGGCAATTTTCTCCGCTGGCACGGATTTCCCTAACAAATTCTCCACAAATCCATCAGCAATTACGCTGATTTTATCCGCGCTGTGACAGGCAAATTTTTCTAATTCCGTAAAGGCTCGAATCACCTTTTGATTTTTCAACAACCCCACATGAACTGCCGCTTCATGTTGAATATCCTGAATATTTAAAACCACCGGACAGCCCATAATTCGCCCTAATAAAGTCGCCGGAATACAGACGGGCAAGGGTGGAACTGTTGCCAAAATGACCTGGGGACGCCAACCCGTTAACGCCTGTGGAAAACTATTCAGGACAAAACTGCCATCGAGCAACACCCGGTCTATTAAGGACGGTTCCGGGCGAATATACACCAAACTGCGTTGAATTTTTACGCCGTTTCTGTCTTCATTAAAATACCATTTCCCCTGATATTCAGGGTAAATGCGGCGTTCTGGATAATTAGGCATCGCCGTGACGACTCGGACTTCATGGCCTCGATTCACCAGTCCTTCTGCCAACTCGGTCATTAAAGGAGCGATACCGATCGGTTCAGGATGATAGTTGTAGGAATAAATCAGAATCCGCATAAAATGAGTGGTAGTCAAGGGAGTGCTGTTTTAATTGTTGGGGAAAATGCCCATCACTCTGAATTTCTGCCGTCTTCAAGATTGCCCTGTGTTAAGACATTTTACCCAGACCCGGGGGCAAGGGAACAGGATAGATAAGGAATACACTTGATCCCGGAGCAACCTGTAAGGGTCATTGTACTCACAATTCTAATTTCAGTCTCCTCAAGGATCCCTGAGTGGAGGCCATCCCAGGGGTTGGGTCAGATTGCTGCTCAAACATGACTTGTTTTTGCCGCGATGATCTCGGGGAAAGAAAGATTTTAGATCCATTGAATTGTTTTCCCGCTTACCGGACTGCTCCTGTGGTTGGCCTTTTTTCTATCGCCTTTTTGGTAGTTGCACGCCTCAGTGATTGGGCCCAATGGCCGAACTCGTTTTGGTCACCCTACAGGTTATCTTATTATATTATAGTCAAAAAAATACAGGGCCCACATCCACCCCATCATCATAGCCGCACCCACCTCTATCCTGGAGATGATTGCCCTTGAGGATTTTAAATTTTGTTTAAATTTTGTTTAAATTTCGGTTGCCTGCCTCTTGCTTGGGCCTTTTTTTAGCTTCGCAAAATCACCTGGGGGTTTTGGCTCTCCATCCTCCCTCCCGATCCAAAACCCTGAATCCTGATTTAACCTCCCAATCAATCGGTCTAACTTCTCTTGACTTGTAACTTGCCAATTTTAAAGTTAACCACGGTAGAAAATACCGAAACAATGAAGTAAAACAAGCGAATTACCCAACCTCTACCGGCGTATAAATAACCCACCAATTCTGGACTTAATCGAGTAATCCGAGCAAATCTAGCTTTACTTTTCCTCTCTAATTCTTCTAATTCTACCATTTCTTTTTCTCGGACTGGCAAGGAGGGTGATTTAGCGGTATAAATATAATATCCAATAAATCCCTCTTGTTGAGGGGTATTTTGTCTCAAAAAAGAATTGGTGATTAATTCCGCTTGATTATAAGAAATATTTTCTTCAGCCGAAAACAGTTGAACCCAGTTATAATATCTAAAAATAGTGCCTGTACTAAAAATCAAGGGAACTAATACCGCTAAGGTTAAACCACTGACTCGGGAGGCAAAGTAACGGGGTAACAGAATGGTGGCTACGCCAAATCCCATGCCCAAAATCCCAAATACAATGATATTCAGAAGTTCCATGATTTCTAGGCTTAAAAGTGCGTCGCCTATGAGGGGAATTTTATAGACGAGGGCATCCCCAAGCAGAATGGAGATAAATTTGATGACTAATGCGATCGCTACGACTGCACAAGTCACTACAAGATACAGCAAGGTGCGGCCCACAAGTTTTAGGTAAAGCATTAGCTCTCCGTAAAAGTCAAAAATACAGGCTGATAATAACATTTTGCACGGTTCCGATTGTTGGGGGCCTCTTTACGGAACGGCCCTCTCTCGGTTTACTCCTCAATTCCCTCCCCCCTCGACAGCACCCTAGGACCACCTTGAAGCCGGGGTGGAGCCTCTCCCAGGGTCGGAAAGATATTTCGTTCTAGCAAGTTTACGGTAGAGTGGTCAGCCAATTTCATATCCTTAATTGCCAACGGTTAATTTGTTGCCTCTTTGTCAGGATGTTGTAACGAAATGTTGCAGTTTTCAAAACTATAGGTTAAGTTATATTACAGAGACTTGACTAACTAGGAGTTTTCTGAATCATGGATGATACCAAAGCAAAATTCGGATTTACAGAGTTCGCGGAAACCTGGAATGGTCGTCTGGCAATGCTAGGTTTTGTGATTGGTGTGGCAACTGAGTTGCTGACGGGACATGGCATTCTGTCTCAGATCGGACTCATGTAACTTTTAAAAATATTTTTCTTTCCTTCCCAGAGAATCAAGCGAACAACCTGATGCCTGAAAGTACCAAGACTACTTTCAGGCACTTTTTTGTCCGGGGAACGAGCAACTTTGAATCAAATCTGCTTTTCTGGAGTGCGATCGCCCCGCTTGGAACTCAATCCCCGTCCGGATGATCCATCCCGGGGTCCTCGGATTCAAAAATTGCGCCTAGCTGGAGCAACTCTTGTTTCAGGGATTCGGAAACACCCACCGTCTGAGCAAATCGTGCCCGATCGCAAATCACTCCAGTCCACTCCACGCGACTGACATCGGCACCGGTGAAGTCAGCATCGGTTAAGTTTGCCCGACTCAAATCCGCATTTTTAAGAACGGCATCCACCAAACAGATCCCCGAGAGATTTGCCCCCCGCAGATAAGCGGCACTAAAATTAGTCCGACGGGCGATCGCATTCGTCAGATTAGCCCGATTTAAGTTCGTGCGTAAATCCGCATCACTCAGATTAGCCCCACAGAGGTTAGTCCGGTTGAGATTGGCATTGGTTAACTGGGCGTGAGATAAATTCGCCCCCGCCAAATTCGCACTGGATAGATCCGCCAATTCCAGATAGGCATTGCTAAAATCGGAATTTGCCAACTCGGCATGACTCAAGTCAGCATAATGGAAATCGAGATTGCTCAGATTCCCCCCAGCAAAATCCTCTAGGGGATTGAGTCCAAGACTCTGGGCGATCGCGATAAAATCATCGCTTTTGGTTTCAAAAAACAAATCCCGGGCGATCGCCAGTAAACGATCCAGGCAATCGCGCACCCGATCGCCATCCCCAAGATGCCGATAAGACACTTTTAACTGATAGAGGAGGTGACCCTCCAAAGTTTTATCCGCCATTTCTATCGCGATCGCCATCCGGCGTTGTTGATAGGCGATCGCCAATTCATACTCTCCCAGAGTCGAATAAGCCGTTCCTAAATTTAACAGAGCATTCCCCTGTCCCTGGATATCCTCAAGATCTTCGGCGATCGCCAGATGTTGCTCGTAACAGCCCACTGCCGCTTTTAAATCTCCCAGGGCCTGATAGGCCGCCCCCATATTTCCCAGGGCCGCCCCTTCCCGACCTCGTTCAGCGGTTTCTCGATAAAGGGTCGCCGCCTGACGCCAAGACTCCAGGGCCGCCTCAAACTCCCCCTGCTGATATTGGGCAATTCCCTCTTTTAGCAGTAAATCTCCTTCAATCGTCATGTTCATCACTTAAGCATCAGGTTAAGGAGGGAGCAATTCACTCTTGAATCAAACCGTTCCACGATGTTCGGGCAGTGTTAAGGCTCAAAAATAGCGCCCCTTGCCTTGAGGTCCCGTTCCATTTCCGCAGATAAACCCGAATCCAGCTTGAAACGAGCTTGATCCACATTAGCCCCAGTCAGGTTCGTATTCGTGAGATTGGTCATGACTAACCCCGCCTGATGTAAATCAGCCCCAGTTAGATTCGCCCCCGACAAGTCCGCATCGCTGAGATTGGCATTACTTAAATTGGCCTCTTGCAGATTGGCATTTTTCAGGGAGGCCCCGCTTAAAGAAGCCAGGGCCAAACTGCATCGATGGAGGTCTGCACCGGATAGATTGACATCGCTCAAGAGTGCACCACTGGCATCAGCCCCGGCTAATTTGGCCCCCGCCAAGTTCGCTTCACTCAAATCAATATCACTCAGGTCAGCACCGCGCAATTTTACCCCAGGGAGTTGGGCACCGCTGAGGTCTAGTCCCTGTAAGTTACAACCCCAGAGTTTGGCCCCGGCAAAATCCCGGGCGGGATCCATCCCGGCGAGTTTTGCCAGTTCGATAAAGTTATCGGTGGTGGCATCTAAAATTGGGGCGATCGCCTCCACAATCGGGGACAAGTCTCGATGAGGGGGAGCCTCTTCCACCGCCCTTGGTGCTTCCGGTGAGCCAGCATAGTGCAGTTCGGTCCGGGTGAGGTGCGGTTGGAACTGACGTTCCACGAGCGATCGCGTCAGCAGTCGCTCTAGGATGCCATGTTGATTGGGATTGATATCGTGGGGCCACAATCCTTCCGACTCTACCATCAGGATATTAGCCGCACTCACCTGGAATGTGGCTTGTACGCGCACAGGGGTTCCCTTGACTTGCAACCGGGCGAGTTTCAGAAGTCCTAGACTGCCTTTGAGGATGGAGCCATCCCCGCTAATCTCTAAAATCCAATGGGAAGGGGTTGGAGTTCCCGTGGTGACTTGACAGGAAATGGCTTGCGATGGCGAAGAAGCGATGTCTGCTAAGTCGGTGAGCAAACCGACGCCCTCCGGGAGGGTCGCATTTTCCAGATTTAACATCAGTTTGCCACCGCTCAACCCAAACTTAAAACGACCGCCCAGGACCTCTTGCCAGACTTCCTGAAAGTGTAAGGTCAGGTTCACATCGAGGAACGCGGTCTCATTGGGGGGATCTAGGATAGGGGTGCCGGTCAATTCAATAGACAGGCAATGGAACTGTGGACGATCAGAAGATGGTTGTTGCATAACCCAGGCGCGAACGATCTGCTTCGGAATTTGCCTAAGCTTTTACCGTATCACGAGCTAGGGCATCCCATCTCAATTTGTCAGAAAACGACTCCCGGGCGATCGCTGATCGGGTTTAACCCCAAAAAAATTTAAGGGCGCTGCTTTTGAATTAAAGCAGGCCCTTATTGGAGGTCGAGGCAATTTAATAGTTAAATTCAACGGGCTAATATTAGCGAGAATCAGAGGCTCTCAGAAGTTTTGTCGCGATCGTCGGCACAGAATCGGATTAACCTTCACGATTCAAACCGACTATTTCGGATTAGCTCATTGATGCGCCATTGCTGTTATAAGGCTGACAGCCATTAGACGGGCACTGGTTCGCATTGCTGTTCCAGCAATCGTTTTCGTCTAAACCAATTTCTTCCGCACTCCGGGTCAACATCGATTGCTGGCGATTTTTGGCGAGATGTTGATGACGAGTCATTCTTACGCGAGCTAGATCTTCAGACATTGGATTATTCTCCTTTTTTTATCGGTGAAATTTTACAAAAAAAATGATTGCTGCCAGGGACAATTCGATGGACTTAGCTCATCGTAGATTTAGAGCGGTCATAAGACTGACGGAAGTCAGACGGGGGTTTGCCTTGAATGGTACTGGTATAGTCGTCGGGATCCAATCCGATTTCAGCGGCGCTCCGGAATAACATGGATTGCTGACGGTTTTTGACGAATTGATGGTGACGCATCATTAACGAGCGAGCTTGATCTTGTGCAGACATTTGAGTAGCCTCCTGGTTTGGTTCGGGGGAATTTTTTGGGGAGAGTTTTTTCTCCTGTTTTCACTATAAAGGTAACTTCTGTAAAAAATGCTACAAAACCGCTGAAATTTACAAAAATTAACACAAATCTTTGGGATCACTGGAAAGTCTTGTCACCAGTGCGATTGCGGTGGGGGACTGTGACTAAGTTTTGTAGTAGGTTACCTTTTCCTGGGATTTGGGGAGGATGGGGGGGATGGGGGAGATGGGGGAGATGGGGGGGATGGGCTTACAAGAGTAGGTTTTTTACGCTTAAGAGAACCTCTTGTCCCCTCCCCTTGGCAAGGGGAGGGTTAGGGTGGGGTCCTCCGGACGTGGAACAAGCCACATCCGGAAGAATTAGTGGGTGGAGGGTGTCGGCGGTGACGTGGCTTGTTCCACGTCACGAAGAAATAGGTTTTCCCTCGCTAAATACAGGCGCGATCGCCTCCAAGAATGGGTGAGGTGGCGGTAAGCGGAGCTATCCCGTAGGGAATCGTCTCGAAGAGGACCCCACCCTAACCCTCCCCTTGCCAAGGGGAGGGGACAAGAGGTTCTCTTAAGCGTAAAAAACCTACTCTTGTAAGACCCTAACCCTCCCCAAGACACAGGGGAGGGGACCGGACTCTTGGAAGGGGGAGATGGGGGAGACAAGCGGGTTTTTTTGAGGGACTCTGTGGCAGCTCGTCAAAAATCTTGGACAGAAACTGGGTTTCATGTCCTGGGGCGCTCTTACTGTACCGATGCTGGCCCTAGGGGGAGAGTTGCCTGACTCGTTCTTGAGCGTAGAGGAGATTAGTCTGGTATTCGATCGCCTTTTGCTGGGCGGTGGAATAGTCTCGACTCTCTTCTGGGACCGATTCCATCAGACCGATCGCCTGTTGCCATTCCTGAGTAACCTTAATCCAGTCTTCCTGAGTTTCAGCCCATTGGGTCAAACTGGCAGCACTCATCGCCTGATTCACGGCATAGCGGAAGATTTCTTGGGGTTGGGGAGGGGGAGAAGGGACTTGGGCTGGAGGTGGAGGGGGCGGTAAGGGGGAATTGGTGACCGGCATTGGGAAGAGTGGAGGCGGTGGCGGGGGTGCGTAGGCGATTTGGGTGATTTGGGTACGAGCGTAGGACCAATTGGTTTGGTACTCGACTGCCTTTTGTTCAGCAACTGGGCGATCGGGACTTTGGTCTGGGACTGCTTCCATCAGGGCGACTGCCTCGGACCACCAGGACTCTACCGTTTGCCATTGCTCCTGAGTCCTTGCAGATTGAGTCAGGGTCGCTGCGGTCATCGCGGCATTGACCCCTTGGCGAAAGGCATCTTCGCCTGGAATGGCTCCTACTTCATCCCCTGGGTAGGGTGGAGAAAGCATCACCCGGGGAGCAAAATGGGGAGTGAACCCCCCGAAGAGATGAAAAGCGGTGAGGGTGACTGTAGCGATCGCCACCGTAGTCAGAGGGATAGAAAATGTGGAGGACGCAGGTGCGATCGCCACAGGGGTTTGAGCAGTTTGAGGCGATCGCGCAGAAGACTGACAAAGCCAAACAGGGACTTCCTTTTTTTCACTCAATTGCCTTGAGAATCTGTTAGAAACTTGAGGAACTGAAGGGGGGTTGACCTGAGATGTTGCTACCTTTGTTGGCCTAAAAGATGGGGAACGAACAGGTTCAGAGGGTTGAAACAGCACATCTTGCCAATCACAATTAGGACAATTAAATTGCTGGGCGCGAGGCTTCAATGGGACCGAAGTACCACAGCGCGGACAGGGAAAATGGTTAAACAGGGAATTGGAATCAGGCATTGATTCGAGGCGATCGCGGCAGGCAACTCGATCTTTTGTAACACAATTTTTTGCCATTAGCAGCGTCAACCCACATCAACCCGCCCAAAAAAACCGGGTTTCTTAGGAGGAAATAGAGCATTTAATCTACCCTTAATACCCAGAAACCCGGTTTCTATCCGAGAGGAAATCAATTTACAATGCATTGAACTCAAGACAGATTACAAGGGACGATAAACCCGATAATTAATCTCCGGGAAAATATTATCAATCGCCTCTACCTTGGATAACCAACCGGAATCAATTTTGCCGATATTGATATCCTCATAAAGTTTGTGGAGACGCATCAAATGCGATCGCGTCCGCCGGACCGCATAGGGGACCATCGTCCCCGTCCGCATAATAAACGCCCAATCTGAAGACTGTGCCAGGAGCAATTCTCGGGCCGCTTGGTTGAGCGCGCGCCACTCCAGCTCATCTGCCGGGTCCCGATGACTCAACTCAATCATCCGTTCCGCTGCCTTATGTAAATGGGGGTAAACCCAGGTATTCGTTTCATTCAACCAATACTCGTGGAACCCTTTATAACCCCAGCTAGACTGAGAAGGACGACAAACCTGCTGAGTGGGATTGTTGCGTAAGTAATCCGCCAGGTGAGTCATCTCATAAGTGCCTTGGTCATACCAAGACTTGCGGAAGAGGTAATCAATGAACCAAGGGCCTTCATACCACCAATGACCGAACAGTTCCGCATCATAAGGGGAGACAATAATCGGGGGGCGTTGCATGATGCCGTGGAGGTGTTCCACTTGACGCGCCCGGTTAAACATGAAATTGCCTGCATTTTCAGCAGACTTTTCTCGGGCCCAATAGGGGTCATAAAGGGCTTTATCCCCTAAACCGAGACCGCGACCCGTGATTTTGTGATATTTAATCCCGACATTCTTGCGTTGACCGTTGGGCATGATATACGGCTTGATATAATCGTATTCAGCTTCCCAACCTAAATCCTTATAAAATTCGCGATATTCGGGGTCACCGGGATAGCCGACCTCCGAAGACCAAACCTGTTGAGAGGATTCGTGATCGCGACCGAAGACCGCCACCCCAGACTCGGTAAAAATGGGGGCATAGGTGCCAAAGCGGGGACGGGGACGAGCGTAGAGAATGCCATGACCGTCCGTGAGGAAATAGCGCAGACCGGCATCGGCCAACATTCGCTCCAAGCCTTCATAGTAGGCACATTCCGGGAGCCAGATGCCTTTGGGGGGACGACCGAAATTTTGTTCATAATGTTCACAGGCGACCTGGATTTGCGCCCAGACGGCTTGCGGGTACATTTTCATCAAGGGCAGGTAGCCGTGAGTGGCCCCACAGGTGATGATTTCCAGATTGTTGGAGTCTTGGAATTGTTTAAAGGCAGAGACCAAATCGCGATCGTAGCGTTCCCAGATTTGGCGTGTGTCGTTAAACTCATGGGCATAATGTTCGGCTAGATAGCGAATGTGCCCATTGTGCTTGTTATGCTCAATTTCCAGTTCAGCAAGTTCTTCGAGTTTAGCGAGGTGTTCCTCGTAACGGTCTTGGAGCAGGGGGTCCCGGAGCATTGACACCAAAGGGGGCGTCATACTCATGGTAATTTTGAAATCGATCCCATCCCGCTTTAGACCTTCAAATACTCGCAGTAAGGGGATGTAGGTTTCTGTAATGGCTTCATAGAGCCATTCTTCTTCTAAAACATAATCACTTTCGGGATGGCGGACGAAAGGAAGATGGGCGTGGAGGACGAGAGCAACGTAACCAATAGCCATAGTGTATTGTTTCTAGTGTAAGAGATAAAACTGACGGCAGCTTCAGGCAAGTTTTCTGTATGTGTAAGATTTTAGAATGAAAGAGGAAGCTATCAACCAATTGATTGAGGCAGATGACAGAAAATTGTGATCTAAGTCTGGGTCAGATAAGCCCAGTTAGGTCCACCCCGGGGAAGATTGTTGCTCATCGGAGGCACCATTACCCGTTTCTCTTTCGTCTCTTGCATCAAGAACGACGGAATCGCTGGGGTTCCCTGGTAGAATTCAATCCCATTAAATTTCCCCGGAAGGGACAAGGAAGTTGGACATAATGATCGAAAAAATAGCGTTGGGACTCTTAAGTTTGGCCGTTGGTGTGGTGCCTACAATGGTGTTGCTCACAACTCCAGTCCTGGCTCAATCAGGAGTCGAGGAAAAGGGGACACAAGAGAGTCTCATCCTGGCACAGGCTGGGACATGGGCTGATGTCACCTTGAGGTTGGAGGACCTGCCACCGGGCTTTACGGCAATGCCACCGTCTGACGTATTGGACTTCCTAGACCCAGGGAGTCTACAAGAGATAGATGTTGAGAATGTTTTTGGCTTTGCTAACGACCAAGATTTTCAACTGATTATGGGGGTAACTACGAGACTGGAAACGGCTCAACAACAGGCGGAATTTGACGAATTAGTGGGGGGTCCCGAAAAGTTGAAGTCATGGTCCCTACTCGGACAGACAAACGAGCCTCCGCAAGCCTTGAATAATATCACTAATATTGGCGATGTGGCGGAGGGTGTTAGCTTAAAGCTGGATTTGGGTGGCACGGTAGCCCGGGTGGAAATTTTGGGGCTGCGGAAAAACCAGATGGGGGCGGTTGTGTTCGTGGTATATGGCAATGATGAAAGACCCCTATATCCGATCGCGGAAATAGGACGCAAATTAGTTGAGCGGATTCCACAAGTACCAACTGGGAGTAATTAGTGGCGATCGCTTGAGGTAATTGTTAGTTTGAATACAGACAGAATGACGGAGAGTAACCTAAAGCGATTTCCCCTTTTATGAGGGACTGACGTCCGGGGGCGATCG
Source organism: Laspinema palackyanum D2a (assembly GCA_025370845.1). Taxonomy (GTDB): domain Bacteria; phylum Cyanobacteriota; class Cyanobacteriia; order Cyanobacteriales; family Laspinemataceae; genus Laspinema. The sequence continues at coordinate 14,028 of JAMXFF010000038.1, forward strand.
CCAGGGAAATCACGGCTCAATTAGTCGGGTATTCGGGTTGACAAGTCACGGTTTCAGATTGCCTAAACCATCCCCACAGGAGGGTGAAAATAACAGGTTTTTTCACAAAACTCCTAGGAATTAGCAACAAATTCTATCTCTAAAACCCGGTTTCTTGTCCTGTATATCAAAATCCTCGGCTGACCTCCTAGAATGAGTCAGGGCTAACCGATACCGTGGCTAATGACGGAATCACTGGGGTTCCCTGGTAGAATTCAATCCCATTAATTTTCCCCGGAAGGGACAAGGAAGTTGGACATAATGATCGAAAAAATAGCGTTGGGACTCTGCGGTTTGGCTGTCGGTGTGGTGTCTACGATGGTGTGGGTGACGACTCCAGCCCTGGCGGAAGCTGGAGTCGAGGAGAATGTGACACAAGAGAGTGTGATTTTGGCACAGGCAGGGACATTGGCTGATGTCACCTTAAAATTGGAGGACCTGCCACGGGGCTTTACGGCTATGCCACCGTCTGAGTTAGCGAAGCTCAAAGAGGAACTGAGTCAAGATGAGATTAATGTTGAGAATGTTTTTGCCTTTGTGGCACAGGAACAGTTTCAACTGATTATGGGGATAACCACCCGACTGGAAACGGCTCAACAACAGGCACAATTTGATGAATTACTGCGGGATCCCGAAAAGTTGAAGGCGTTGTTAGCTGAAAACCTCCAAGACACAAACGTCCCTCCGCAAGCCTTAAATAATATCAATAATATCGGCGATGTGGCTGCGGGCGTGAGCTTACAGGTGGATATGGATAACTTGTTAGCGCGATTGGAAATCTTGGTGTTGCGGAAAAACCAGATGGGGGCATTTGTTTTCGTGTTATATCGCGATGGTCAAAGACCCTTATATCCGATCGCTCAAGTCGGACGCCTACTAGATCAGCGGGTTCAAGAAGTCCGAACTGGGGGTAATTAGTGGCGATCGCTTTGGGCAATTGTGAGTTTGAATACAGACAGGATGACTGAAAGTAAGCTAAGGCGATTTCCCATTAAATGACGCAATGACCTCCTGGGGCGATCGCCGGGGAAATCACGGATTAATCAGTTGGGTGTTCCGATTGGTTGATAGGTCACGGTTTCAGATTGCCTAAACCATCGAAACCGGAGGGTGAAGATCACCGGGTTTTGTCACCAAACTGCTAGGAATTAGCAACAAATTCCATCAGTGAAACCCGGTTTCTTGTCCTGCCTCTCGAAATCCTCTGGGGATCTCCTAGAATGAGTTATCCCTAACCCAAACTTTGGCCCAGACACAATCCACCCCAGGGCGATGGGCTGAAAATTGCCGTCATTCCCCCAGCAATGGTAGATTTTAAAACAACTTTAGCCATCACATCCCGAATGATGACCGTAATAGAGTGCAACCGGAATCTAATATTGAAAAAATTGTCGAACGGATCTTCCTCACACACCGCATCACGCGGGCCGATCAAAAAATCTTTATGATGACACTGTTATCTAAGGATTCCCTGACCCCGAAAGAGCAAATGTTGATCGACCGAGTATTTGAGGCCCTACGCCAGGGATTGTTAAGGGTTGTCGATTAGACCCCGGGCAAAATCTTGAGTAGCCCACCGAACCCTTTTCCAGTGGCTATCCGAACATCAAGGAACCCTGACAAGACCGGGGGCAGTGGCGGAATCCTCCCAGCAGTCTAGGGGTTGAGTCAAGCTCAAGTGAGCGGATGGGGGAGTTCCCCGGTGGCGATCGCCCGTTTGGGGTTTATTATATCCAGACCCCAGCACTGGCGGATATCCAACTCGGCTTGAAGAGTGTTGAACACAAGGCGATCGCCAGGGTGAGCCACCCCCGCCCCGCTCTCCGGGCCTTTCTGCACCGGCCTAACCGAGGGCCGCAGTACAGCACAGGGATGAAAAACCGGGTTTCTTGAGAAAATTCCTACTCAGCCGCCCCAAATTAGGGCCAGAAATCCGGTTACTTGCCCGTTTTATGCGATCGCTGAACCGATTTACTAGAGAAAGTCAAAGTTTGAGGTAAAATCCAATCTACCGACTAAGCTAAAGTTTCCCGTGGGTATTCTCGACAGTAAGATGATTTCAGAATCTACCTACCTCCTCCCATGCCCTTATTTAATGCACCGAAAGACCAAAAAGAACTCGCCAGAAAGGGCCAACCCGAGGCGATCGCTGCTGTAGTCAACCACGCGATTCAATCTCAAGGGATAACTGCAAAAGCCGTTCTCAAAGACGGTTCTTTGCTACTGTTGCTTGAATCGGCAACGGTCCCGGATTCCACGGCCCTAGTTCCTTTCATTAAGAATGGTCTAACCGAGTTGGGGATTGAGTCCGTTCCAACGTTGAAGATTTACGGACGGAAAATCGGCGATCGCCTTCCGGCGTGGCAAGAAGAAATAGACATCGAACCCCCAGAAGAAGCATTCCCCGAAGATGAGGATATGTTCGCCACCGATGAGGATATGTTCGCCACCGATGAGGATATGCTCGCCGAAGATGAGGATATCCTCGCTGATGATGAGGACCTGCTCCCTGATGACGAAGAAAATCTAATGCCCAACGATGATTTAGAGGGGTCTGATGAATACGGGGAAGGGGAATACCTCGACGACGAGGACGAGGACGAAAACGAGGACGAAATCGCCTCGGTCAAACCCCAGGGCAAAAAATGGTATCAGAATGTCCGGCTGCTCGTTCCTCTGGTTGTTTTAATCGCAGCTCTAGGCGGGGGTGCTGCATACTGGTTTCTGACGAAAAATCAACCGAGTACAACTCCCGCCTCTGACCCTGCGGACCCAGCAGCCGAAGTTCCGGCCCCTACCCCGGCCCCAGCAGCCGAAGCTCCGGCCCCTACCCCGGCCCCCGCAGCAGCCCCCACCCCGGCTCCCGCACCCGCACCAGCGGCTAACTCCTTTGCGGAAGCGGTGAGACGAGCAAGCCAAGCGGCAGAGCAATCCCAAACGGCTCAAACGCAAGCGGAATGGAATCAAATCGCAGTTTTGTGGCAGGAAGCCAGCGATTTGATGGGCCAAGTCCCAGCAAACAGCCCCAATTACTCAGCGGCTCAACCCCGAGTGGGGCAGTATCAGCAAAACGCTGATTTGGCTCGACAACGGGCTGCCAATGCGTTTGAGTAACGGGAATTGGGTGTTAGATCCAGGAAGGAATTGGGGTGATTGAACAGAGCAAACACCCCATACAACCCGAGGCGTTGAGAGGTCGTTACACCCGGTCCTTGATCCTGATGCTTATCGGTATTCGCGCTTTTTCCTAATCATCCCCCAGTGCCAGCTATGACACAGACTGAGCTTTTGGAACTTGCTAAACAGGGCCGCCCCACAGCGATCGCCGCCCTGATCAATCGGTCCCTAGAACCCAAAGGGATCACGGCGAAAGCTGCCCTCAAGGGTCGGTGCTTGCAGATTACCCTGGCAGCCCCCAAGGTTCCCAATCAAAAAGTTTTAGCTGGGTTTATTTATCAAGGGGTGATGAAATTGGCACCCGAGGCGATCGCCTCCCTGAAAGTTTTAGGTCTTCAGACCGGACAGACTGCCCCCGCCTGGTCCCAGGAGTTTAAGCTCTCTCCCCAGGCTGAATTTTCTGATGACCTCTCCGCGATGGCGCCTTTAGAGGCTCCGATTTCGCGCAGGGGAAGCTCCCGCCAGTCCCCAACCGCCACCCCACCCCCCTCGGTTAATGGGGGAAAAAACCCGGGTAGAACCCGCGAATCCCGGAAGGGCGATCGCCTCCAAAAATTCCCCCAATCCGTTGATAATTCGGCCTCAGTTCCTGACGGTTCAGAACAACTGGCTGAAAGTGAAGGGCGATCGCCTCTGAGTGCCCTTGACTATGAGGACTTACTTCGAGACATCGGTCGGTTTCCCCAAAAAGGAAAATTCAGCGTGGATTACTACTACGCCATTCCTAAAATTGCGGATGCCCTCGCCGAATTGATGCCATCAAGCCGTCAAATTCTTGACGTTGTTGGGGTGCGATTTCAAGGCCAATTAGCCTGTCTGGTCCTCACTGACCGGGGTTTAACTTGTTTTTCCTGTCCAGATTTTTCTCGCCAAGCCCTTAAAACTTTTGGGGTAAATTTTAATAAAATTAGTCACCTCAGCGCGGGAAAACGAGGGCTGAGTATTTACCAACCGAAAGGTCTCAAAAAACATTTTTATTTCTATAATAAAAAACTGGGAAAAAATTTTATAGACGGGAAACTTTCTGAGTTTATTTCGGTAGAAAAAACTCGATTTATTCCCGATGATCGCCATGAAATTACTCTAACCCTGTTTGGGTATTTTGCCTTGTTTTTATCCCTGGTAGTCAACCTTGCCGGATTGGGAGCGGGGGTCTGGTTTTTAATTCAAAGAATGATGGGAAATCCCTTTTAACCTCCCCCAGTTCCTTCTATTCATTCCCAAATTTATGGTATTTTCACCCCCTCCAGTCAACAATTAACCCAAAAGAGATTTTCTCCAACAAGTGAGCTTAAATCAAACATGAAATTTCGGCTAGGCGGTTTAGCTCAATGGTAAATTGGATCATCAAGCAGACACAACACCTCTTAAACGTCTTCGGTGCTATTTTTACCAAAGATTTGTTTAAGGTAGGAGGGAATGAGTTTTCCCTGAATCGCCTTGCTCAACTGCTATTACTCAGTGCGATCGCCTATTTTATCTCCCGCAGCGTGAACGAATGGATTAAGCGCCGGTTATTAGGGCGCTTAAAATTTCACATCGGGACCCGAGAAGCGATCGCCTCGGTCATGGGGTATCTTCTGAGCGCACTCTCCTTTCTCATCGTCCTCGAAAGCGCAGGAATTGACCTCAGTTCCCTCACCGTCGTTGCCGGGGTTTTAGGAATTGGGATCGGGTTTGGGTTGCAAAATCTCGCCAGTAACTTTATCAGCGGCATTACCTTATTATTTGAACAACCTATTAAAGTCGGTGACTATATCCAAGTCGATGATTTATTTGGAACTGTCGAAAAAATTTCCATTCGTTCCACTATTGTTCGGAGTCGCGATGGAGTCTTTGTGATTGTTCCTAATATCCGATTTGTCGAAACTAATATTATTAACTGGAGTTATCAAGACCCGAAATGTCGCCTACATATTCCCGTCGGCATTGCCTACGGGACCGATCCCGCTGCCGTCACCGAAGCACTCCTCACCGCAGCGCGCAAAGAACCTGACGTATTATCTGATCCACCGCCTAAAGTCTGGTTTCAAGCCTTTGGGGAAAGTGCCTTAGACTTTGAACTGTTAGTCTGGATTGATGAACCGGAAAATAGCGAACCGATTAAAAGTGCTTTGAATTTTAGAATTGAGTGTGAATTGCGTCAGCGAGGCATTGAAATTCCGTTTCCTCAACGAGATTTACATATCCGCAATCTCGACTCCTTCAAGACCCTGTTTAAACATCAGATTCCCACTGTCCCCAGTCAAGAAACCCTTCCTCCATCGGAGAATCCGCCTCCCCAGCTTGAAAAAGCCATTCCCAAATCTCCGAATAACTGGACATTGCGGGATTTGCTGCGCCGAATGCCATATTTTGAGACCTGTAGCGATATGGAATTGCTGCATTTAATTGAGTATGGATATCGGCAATTGTTTCCAGGCGATCGCTTAATTTGTCGGGAAAATGACCCGGGGGATTCCTTTTATATTATTCTATCAGGTTCCGTCGAAGTGTTTTCTCAGCGACTGCAAAAATATATTGCTAGTCTGCACGCCGGTGAGTTTTTTGGAGAAATTTCTTTACTGATGGGAATTCCTCGTTCGGCCAGTGTCAGAACCTTGGAAGATACGATTTTATTTGTAATCGATCGCAATGATTTACAACGGTTGTTAGTCACCCATCGAAATTTAGCCGATCGCATTGCCGAAAAGTTATCCGAAAGACAACAATCCCTCAAAAGTTTAGGATTGCTGGTGGATGAAGAAATTGAAGGGGAAGAAAAACCCTTGATTTGGATTCGCAAGCGGTTAAATACTCTATTTGGAATTTAACCCGTCCGACAATTCCGAACCCGTTTTATCAACATCAGGGCCTAGAGACAAGGGGAATTTTCCAGGTAAAACTGTCCCGCTGTTTCAGTCAGCGTGGCAACGTAGTTTTAGACCACCGGACTTGAATTCCCCAGTCCAAGCTATGAATTAGAGCTGTTCTTGACGTAGGCGATCGCCTTGAGCTTGGGCATCCTCGCTGTTACTGCGATAGAGTTCCGTGCGGTTTTGAGCGATTTTGTATCGGGGATGATCCGCCGGGACTGAAGCCATCAACACTGAAGCCTGTTCCCACTTGGCGGCAATTACCAACCATTCCGCAGAAGTTTCAGCGACTTTCCCCTCCGCAGAAGCTTGTTCAGCTAATCGCACCGCTTCTGCAAAGGCATCGCGATCGGTAACAGCCTCAGATGACTCTTCAGAATTGCCAGAAGTCAGGGAAAATTGACCTGACTGGAATCCGGCCTGAATTTGGGGCCAGTTATAAATCAGTAAACCCAGAGTCACCAGGAATAAGCTCACCCCGAGACCATTGAGGATCCCCCGGCGAAATTGGCGTTCTTCTCGGACTTGACGGGAATAGGGGGATTTGGGGAAAGCGGGGTCAGTGCGGGGTTTTGGACGGCTGAAATCTTGGCCCATTTGTTTGAAGATATTGGGTTTTTTCAGAGTAATGAACTCGGACCAGAGTAGTTGATTTTCGGGGTCCCGGTTAATTTCCTCCAACCACAACAACTGCTGTTCTCGCACCAGGCGGCTGTTGATATGGACTCGCCGAATATTGCGCGGTGCCAAAGACTCTAAAATCTGTCGAATGCGATCGACCAAAGTAGATTGGTCCAGGAGTTCGGTGCTCCCCGCCTCGCATAGCAGTTGCAACACGCCATCAGCAAACACGGCGCGGGTTCTGACGCCGGAAGGAGCCAGTTTTTCATTCAGGACTTGAATAATCGCCGATACGCTGCCCTGGCGAGCTTGATTGGCGATATCATCCATCGGATGTACCATGCTTGGGTTTAGCAATTGATTGTTTGTCAACTCTATAAAAGCGGTAGGGGTTTGCATTTAGAGATATAGCGTTAGAGCTAAAATAGACAGATGTGATCAGGTCTATCCAACTCTTTTTAAAGGATTAACCTTTAATGGTTGAACGCCGCAACTCGCTATCCCCTCAACGGTAAACGCCTCTGGGGAATACATTCTGATGATGTTAAGGCTACCATTAATGTCGGCATTGATGACTCGACCAGTGGAGGATTTGAATAGTCCTCTATGAACTCGTCTGCCAAGATACTGATGGTGCTTCTGAATCGGTTCGAGGTCTAACGCTGAACACTTGCTGGTATAAGCTTCATTGACCGTGACTAGCTTAATGCCAGCTAACTGACATTTATAGTCCAGCATCTCGATTAGTTTGGCATGAGGGATCTGGACAAAATTCTGGTTATTGCGCTTACCAATATTTACTTCTTGCTTCCATCCCTCGTTCTTTCCCACTATCAGGGTTGTTATGCCATTAGCTGTGAGATAATTGACTACGATAGATGAAGTCAAATGAAGGTAGTTATGAATTTGGTTATTGCGCTTGAAGGTGATTCCGTCCAAGCGATTACTGGTCTTTCTATCCCCTATCTTAGATTGAATCCGAGACCGGGTTTTATTGTACAGACGATTGATTGATTTAAGGGGCTTGCCATTAACTAGGAGGGGTCTAACACCTGAGTCATTACAACTTAGGGCGACTAAGTTATCTACCCCTACATCAATCCCTGCTATTTTTTCGTCAGTCTTTTTCGGTGCAAGTTCTTCAATCTCATAAACGACTTCAATTAAGTAGCATCCGTTTTTAGGAACTATCCTGGCCTGAACTGGGTTCTTCGCTCTAGGCATCTGAATCTTTATGTCACTCTGGGAGAGATGACAAATCCCGTCTGCTAAGGGCTTTTTATAGATGGCCTCAGACCCTTTATAAATCACTGCAAAACGTCCCTTAACCTTGTCCTTGTACTTCAGGATTTTGGGTTGTTGCAGATACTTTTCTGGATTAACTTTCCAGTCTTTATGTGCATTGAAGTAACCCGTCCAAGCTTGGCAGACCTGTCTGATTAAAGAGCAAGCTATCTTGGTAGAAGGCATCTGCTTATAGGCATCTGAACTAGCGACTAGGTGGTAAAGTTTAGTATTAGACCAGACCTGGCCCGTTTCAAAGAATCGCTGCCTCATATAGTAATTACAGAGGTTGTAGAGATTCTTGGCTTTAAAGCAGAGTGCATCACACTCTTGCCAATATTTATGAGTTTTCTTGATTAGATGCCTCTCGACTAGCTGCATCCCGTTTTTTCCTCCACGCTAAGTAGCGTCCATAGATTTTGGCTGAAACCGAAGACATTAAAGAAAAAAATAACTCAATGAAGTCCTCTATTAACTCGGCTTCATAAGTCTTAGGCAGAGATTCTTTTACCAATTTAACTGTTCATGACCTCGTTTCCGATTTTAGCATAACATCTAAGAGGGTTGTCAATTTTTGTCTAGGTGTGTCTATAATTATGTTCAACTATTCCGAAGCCTATCAGTTTTCTCAACGGGTCAACCTTCATTGACCGGGGAAAACAAAAAGCCGCCAATTATAGGCTCCCATTTAGGGCCAAGGGAATCCGTTGCTACAGCAGGCTGACCCGCTAAACGGGACTGACGGGCGGGAGTTGGGATGACATCGGATCGGATAGATGTCTGTCATGTCCAGCCCCTATTATCTACATCCTCTGTTCTGTAAGTCCTGAGCAAGTACGAGATTGGCATTAATGACTTTTGGAGTCCATTGAGTCCTGTACTCAAAGGGATTAATCTAAAATTGATGGAGGCAAGACAGAGGGGACGGTTGAAACAGGCGATCGCTTTTGTCCTGCCGCCACTATATTATCCCCTGGGGGAATTTAAAAAAAACGATGCCTACCTATACTGGAATTTCTAGCGAAGCCTTTCGCCATCCCTTGGATCGGGAAGCCGAGCAAACCTTACGCCGGGTCCCTGGGTTTGATTTGGTGGCCCGGAAGTTTGTAGAATTTCTCGTGGAGCGTCCCCAGTATGTCTATATGATGGGCAATAGCATCCAAGTGGGTCCTCGGCAATATTCAACCTTGTATGGAATCTTTCGAGAATGTATTCGGGATTTAGATATTTATCCCGAACCCACTTTGTTTGTCTCTCAGGCCCCCGTGGTCAATGCCTACGCCCTCGGACAAGATCTGCCTTACATTGTCTTAAATACAGGGTTGATTGACTTGATGAGTGAGGACGAAATTCGCTCGGTGGTCGCCCATGAACTGGGACATATCAAATGTGGTCACACCACGTTGATTCAGATGGCGAGTTGGGCGATTATGGCGGTTTTCAGTCTGGCCGATTTGACGATGGGGTTTAGCCGCATCCTCAGTACCGGCTTGATTTTGGCCTTTTATGAATGGTTGCGAAAAGCGGAGCTCTCAGCCGATCGCGCGGCGATGTTGGTGATGGATGATACCAGGCCGGTGATGCAGACGATGATGAAAATGGCCGGGGGTTCGACGCGCTATGCCCATGAATGCAGCTTAGACGAGTTTACCCGCCAAGCCCAGCGTTATCAAGAACTGGATGAGGATGGACTCAATCAAGTTTATAAGTTTTTTCTCTATAACAACGTTTCTCAGGGGGTTTTTCTGACCCATCCCTTTACCGTGGAACGAGTCAGCTATTTACAAGCTTGGGCGTCTTCTGCGGAGTATCGGGAGATTAAGCGGGGAAATTATCCGCGAGGGGGCGCTCAAGGGTCGGTGGAGGTGAAACCGGAGTCTCCCGCAGAACAGGAAGCCGATCGCTTGCGGCGTCAAATTGAGGAGTTGCAGCAGGAAATTAATCGGATCAAGGGGGAGTAGGTGCAGGCGATCGCTCACTCAGCTATTCCCGCAATCCGGATCGAACTTTTACATCGAATTCATGCCTAGATTTCAGTGGTTTCTCAAGTTTATTCCGGCAGTCTCGCTTCTGGCCCTAATGGGGGGCTGTTCCCAAACGGTCTCGCCAACTTCTACAGAGTCTTTTGATTCACCCTCAGCCGTTGCCCAAGTCCCAGTCGCCCAAGGGGCAATTGATCCGTTTGCGGAGGGGATTAAATACGCCACGAGTGCCGCGAACCTCGCACAAACGGCCCGTTCTCCGGCGCAGTGGGATGAAGTGTCAAAACAGTGGCTGCAAGCGATTTACTGGATGCAGTCTGTCCCCCCGACGAATCCCCGCAGGGCCTTTGCTCAGAAAAAGGTGGCGGAATATATGCGCTATCTGATTTACACCCAGCAACAAGCGACGGTGAGTTCGCGCCTGAACTATCCCACGTTTAATAGTGATATCCTCGATGAGCAATTAGGACTCTATCTATCCTACATTGAGGCGATGGGACGGCCTGATATTTTGATTGTGGGCAGTTCTCGGGCGGTCCAGGGAGTAGATCCGCGCATCCTTCGCCAAGGGTTGGCGGCGAGGGGGTTATCGGGACTGAGAGTGTTTAATTTTGGGATTCATGGGGCCACAGCCCAGGTGGTGCGGTTTCAGCTACAGCAACTGTTGGGTCCAGAACATTTGCCACGAATGATTTTATGGGCGGATGGGGTCCGGGCGTTTAATAGTGGCCGGGTCGATCGCACCTATACCGAGATTGTCCAGTCTCCGGGATATCAGCGGTTAGCTTCTGGGGTCCGTCCTCAGTTGAGTTCGGGCAATCCCCTAGAGGAGGCGATCGCCTCTTCCTCTGCGGAAGAATATCAGTTTCAACCCCTGAGTGTTTCCGGTTCCTCTGATTCGAGGGAGGCGAAGGATTTATCCTTACAATATCTCACCGGGTCCGGAGACCGGAACTCACCGACAATTGCGACGACAGTCCGGCGATTGAGTGCTTTGGGTTTAGCCATTGATGCCTACGGGTTCCACCCAGTTGCGACTCGCTTCAATCCCAGTCGCTACTATCAGCAACGGTCTCGGGTTGCCGGTCGCTATGATGGGGATTATGCCAATTTTCAATTGGGCGGCGTTCAGGGGACGGCGTTGCAGTCTGTGGCAGCGTTTGCGCGATCGCGTCAAATTCCATTGGTGATTGTTAATTTACCCCTGACGGATGATTATTTAGATGCTACCCGCAGCGCTAGGGAGGTGGAGTTTCGCCAGTATATGCGCCGCATCAGCGCTCAAGCATTTCTGTGGCGAGATCTGTCCACGGTGCGGGGGCTGAATCGGAATGAGTATTTTGAGGATCCGAGTCATTTGAATGAGTTAGGTGCGGCTGCGGTAGCTCGTTCCCTGGCTGCGGATCGGAATATTCCCTGGCCGAGAGGTCGCTAGTCCGGGGATGGGGAGGATCGGGAGGATGGGGAGGATGGGGAGGATCGGGAGGATGGGGAGGATGGGGAAGATGGGGAGGATGGGGAGGATGGGGAGGATGGGGAGGATGGGGAGGATGGGGAGGATGGGGAGAAGTGAGGCGAGGTTCACCCTCAAGTGAGGTGAGCGGGTTGGGAGTCTAGGGGAGTGTAATGGGTTCAAAGGCTTCCTAATGAAAAGTGATGCCCCTTTTACCCAGGACATCACTTAAGTTTACCGTTTTAATTGAACCGTTCTAACTTATAATATGCACCACTGAATTTTACTTACCAAAGTGCGCGCACAGGTTGCTGAATGTTGGAGACCATGTTGCGATCGTCAATGTCGAATTCAATCCGACGACCGGGAGTCATAACAGCTTGAGTACAAACATCCGGACCTACCATATAAGTGCGGATTCCGCCATCGGGAAGACGAACCTGTAAGGTGGTGTCTTCACAAGAAACAACGTCACCGGCAACCCGGATGGTGCGGGCGGTGGTGGTCGTCGTCGGGGCGGTGGTGGTGGTCGTCGAGGTGGTTGTGGTGGTTACGCGATTATCGGGATTGAGAACCGTAACTTCTGTCCCCATCATCCCGGTATCATCTAACACCACTTGGATTTCCATTCCGGGGAGCAACCCGAGACGGTTTCTTTCATCTTCGGAAATCTCGACGATCTGAGTTTCGCCATTGGGGAGACGAATGCTCACTTGATTGTTACGAATGCTTTGAATGGTACCTCGGACCATAGTGGGGTTCGTTTGGCTAATAAACTGGCTCTCCCCAACTGGAGCGACTGGCCGAGACAATGCTGGAGAGACTGATACTCCCGAGAGTATCAGGGTCAACATTGTACCTGTTAAGACTTTCATGTTTTTCATCCGCATGACATCCTCACTTCAACACGATTTAATTAACGAGATTTTGATGGAGACCTCGCGATTCAGATCTACATACAAGTTGCTACTATCACCGGAACCCTGGCCTGATTATACCCGTCCGGTCCTGGACCTGTCATCTACCAATAGGTAGAGGTTGGCCCCTAGCATCAATACAAATGGGTTTTTTCAGATCCGAGGAATTGATGCTAGAGCTCAAATCAAGTCAAGCTATAGAATAAAATAATATCAGTTTTTCTGGAAATGTGTAGTCCGGGTTTGTTAGGAATTAAAGATAAAGGAATGGTGCAAGGAGAAGTTCTATTGTTAAAGTTTATGCGCCTTACCGTCAGTGCCGCAGTTTTACTCCTGTCGATGCCATCTTTGGCGTGGGGAACGGGTGTACCGGCAGAAATTTCCGTGGGAAATCTGCCAATTCCTGATTTAGAATGGTTGCCGGTTCTCGACCCTGAGTTACCTCCGTTAGGAGAATATTCTAAATTTATTCCCTTTGAGCAGGAAGTGTATCCTGAAAGGGTGGCTGAGGGAGTTCGTTTAGTGATTCGCTTGAGTGAACGTCGCGTTTATGTCTATCGCAACGATCGCCTCCAAACCAGTTATCCGATCGCCGTGGGGAAGGAAGGGTGGGAAACGCCAACCGGCCAATATGAAGTCATGCAAATGCAACGGAATCCCATTTGGGAGCATCCTTGGACGGGTGAGTTGGTTTATCCAGGGCCGGATAATCCTTTAGGGCCTAGATGGATTGGGTTTTGGACAGACGGAAAGGATTTAATTGGGTTTCATGGTACTCCCAATGAAGAACTCATTGGAGAGGCGGTTTCCCACGGTTGCGTCCGAATGCGAAATCAGGATATTTTGTCCTTATATGCCCTGGTAGACATAGGAACCCCGGTGACGGTAGAACCGTAATCTCTTCTGAGAAAAACACAGATGAGAAAACGAGTCAAGACTGCCCCCATCTCAAAAATCGGAAGAGGAAGTGCGAAGAGACTGCCTTCGCACTTTCTCTGGCTTCTTCAATCCGACTCCAATTCCCGGTGGGATGGAGGATTAGGAACGAGATATAAAGGATATAAAATGGATTGAACTAAGCAACTATTCCAGCGATCGCTGATACTCTTCTAACAACTGAAAAATATGATCGTATCCATCGACACCGATCGCGGGTATAATTCGGGGTCGATGTTGTTCTAGCAACCCCTGAAAGGCTTCTGCCCCCATTTGACCTTGGATAATCGAGAGTAATCCCGCACTTTGACGCCATTCCTGAGCCTCGATTTGCTCCAGGAGATACATTCCCAACCCGCCAAAATAAAGCGTAAATTCCAGATTTTGCTGACGATAGTGAGCTTGGGCTAAATAGGCTAAATTTAACCCTTGAAGGTAAAGGTCCCCGGAAATTTGGGCGGATTCCCATCCCTTCAATAAATTGGTGATCGCCTTGGGATACTCGCCGATCGCCACATAAGCAATCCCCAAGCTACTGCGACATAACGCTTGACTTTGGCGATCGGCTAACTTGTCCGAAAGCTGTAATCCTTGTTCCAAATAATGAATCGCCCCCTCATAAACCTCCGGTTCCAATTCTCCCTGTTCCCGGGCTTGAAACACTTCGCTAAACCCCAGATTTGCTAAAGCATTAGCCTCTCCTAGACGTTCCCCTTCTTGCCGAGACCCAATTAAGGCACGCTGGCTACAATCAATGGCTAAAGCGTAATTTTTCTGCCCCACATAACTGCGGCTGATATGATTGAGATTGGCAATTTCACAGCGGCGATCGCCTGCTTCCCGGGCGATATCCAAGGCTTGTTGATGAAAGGTGATCGACCGCTCAAAATTTCCCATTGCTCGCATAGAATACCCCAGCAAGGTCAAAATCCGCGCCTTTTCCTGAGTCCCCTCCACCCGTCGCAAGGGTTCATCCAGATATTGCAATGCACCGCGCAGATACTCCCCAGTAAAGGCCGCAAATATCCCCCCATACAGAGGAAAATACTCTCGCTGCGAAAATGCTCGTAAAATCTGTAACGTTACCTGAAAACAAGCATTAGTCAAGCGTTCCCGAGTATTGGTATTGAAGCGGGTGCTGCGATGGACTGCATTGGCGAGTTGAGACCAAATCAGGGCAAAGGTTAGATAGGTTGAAATCGACAGCTTTGCTCCAACTTTGGAATCATAGACCATTTTATCAAACCAGACGACTAACCCCCGTTGTAAACCCTGCAAAATGACGGTGAGTTCCACCCAATCGCTCACATCGGCATGGGGTTGGCGATCGAGAAAGTCGAGGAAAGAGTGATTGAATGAAAGGGTGGTAAACAGTCCTTGGGGAAAGGGCCGATTCACTTGTTTGGCCCATAATGCCCAGGGTCCGTTCTGTCCCGGAATTCCCCCAAATCCCAGTTGTCCTCTGCCTTGTTCGTAGATCCAACTAACCAGGTGAGGTTCAATCTGCTGCCAGGATTGTAAGCCTTGTTGCAGTCCGTTAGCTAGGGGTGCAACTTCTAGGTGCAGTTCGGGGTTGGCGATGCCATCGAGTTTATTGGTGAGAGTTTTGGCGAGTTGTCGCTGTTGTTCCTGGGTGAGAACTTCAGATTGGTTGGGGTCAATTTCGCGTAGGAGTGCAAACAGGCGAGTATTGGGTTCGGCTTGGATGATGCGATCGGCAGCGGAGGCGATCGCATCTTTGACGCGATTTTCCTTTTGCCAGCGTTCCCATTGTTTTTCGATGGTTTGTAATGCGCGGTGAATGCGAGTAGCTTTGGCTGATTTCAACTCATCGGTTTCATGATCGAGTTGATATTGAGTGGTACTGAGGCGATCGCTGAGGCATCGCTCAAAAATTTCTCCAGTCCCACTGTCAATCTCTTGGACCAGCATTTGATAGACTTGCTCAACGGAGCGAATTTTGCCCTTGAGGGTCGTGTCTACGATGGTATCGATAAATTGGAAGTAGCGATCGCGCAAGGAAGTAGAATCTGACATTGTAAATTAAGCTCTATCAAGGATTCGGCAGTTTCCCTTGTTTATTCTACTTCTGCGGCTTTCCCTTCATCAGAACAAGACCGCTTGCCCGTGGAAAGCAGTCTTGCTCTGATGAAGGCGGCGTTAGGCCCCTATCCATCCGGCTCCCCCTAGAATTTTAGGAGTGGGAGCATCTTGCTCCCTTCTACAAATAGGGAGCAAGCTGCTCCCACTCCTTTAGACAATTGTCCTAATTCCTGCAAGAGTCGCAGTATCTGGGCTTTAACTCATCAACACCCTTTACCAGAGTGCTCGAACAGGCTGCTGAGGGGCAGTTTCCACCTGGATCCGCTGAGGGGCCGGTTGCATCGGTTGTGGTGCAGCCGTCGGTGTCGTGGTGACAGAGGGGCGGGGTTCCGGTGTGATGGTGGTGGTAGTTTCCTGGCGGCTGTTAATGGATTCAAAGACGCGGCGAATTTCATCCAGGGTATCGGAAGAGGCGGTTTCCTCGGACTCGATCTCGGTGGTGTAAGCCGTCACAGTCCCATCGGGGTAAAGCAGGACCTCCACTCCCGGGCGCATCCCTAGTTTTTCTTGTTCGAGTACAGGAAGGGCAACTTGGGTGGTCTCTCCATTCTCCATTTCCAAGGTGACGATATTGTTACGAATCATCGTGACTCGACCCATCATCGGCTCACCCATCGGCTGATTCATCATGGTTTGCGCGATCGCCTCTGGAATAATCCCGGATTCGGGAGTCGTTTCGGCGATCGCCTGGGATACATTTCCCCAACCGATCGTTACTGATAAAATTGTACCTGTCAAAAGGCTGATATTTTTTAGGTTCATTTAAGGTTCTCCTTATTCACAATTCAGTTCAAGGATTTAAAGGAAATTATAACAGGATTGAGTTGATTTGTAAAAGGGGGAGGCAATCTCAGATTCCTCACCCTCCTGTGTTCCCAATCCCCTAGCGGGTGAGAAATTTACATTGGACCCAATCTGTAGAGTAGCCTGCATTGCATGGGATGCAGCAAGGTGTGGCTGTTAAGAGTTCGACATCCTTAAGAAGGAAGTGTTAGGCATTTGAGCGAGAATGCGATCGCTTGGATTATTCTTGTAATGTCTGAAAGCCCCTACGCTCTACACGAAATGTAAGTTTGGGAAATAGTATAAAGATTCCTGGCCCAATGACATTCACAAAAAGAAACGGTTGCCGCCCAGATTGTCCGGTTTAACTTGTTTTCCCCGCATTCTGGAGAATTTTCATCCGGCTGCTCCCCCGATACTAGGGCGGTGCTTGTGAAAATCTCGCTTTTTTATAATGGGCTCACCTTATTTTCGGCGACTGCCGGTTTTATGTACTCAAAATGTGGCTACTGATGGGATTCTTCGATGATGTGTGACCACGATTCCTGAGTGGGGGATAAAAAATTTCAAGACCCTCTAAATTGTTGTTCAACAGGTGTCAACCCTTGCAGTGAGAACAATCGAGGCGATCGGTTAATTCAAAAATTTTGGGACCTAGTTGAGCAGAAATACCCGAAATGGGGCGTTGTGGCTATTATCTCTATCCTTAGATAGCAATAGCAGTCGGTTCAACTTATTCCCTTCGATAGATGAGAAATGATGGATGTAATTGTTAGTCTATTTACATAAGACAAAAAGCAACGAATTCAAAAAAGGAGATTATCTCATGTTGGTTAGTATTTTAACTTGGATTGTTTTAGGACTGATTGCGGGTGCTTTAGCAAAATTAATTTATCCCGGAAGACAAGGCGGTGGTATTTTTGCCACGATTGGACTAGGGATTCTGGGTGCAATTGTCGGGGGATGGGTCGCGCAAGCCATCTTTGGAATTACAACAGTGGGTCTGACTTGGCAGGGTATTCTGTTTGCCGTGATCGGTGCCATGGTCCTGATCTTCATCTGGGGTTTATTGACTCAGCGTGCAGCCTAAATTATTTAGGTCCTCTCCGTAGAATAATCTAACTCTTTTTTAATAAGCCGGTATTAGGGGTAAGGTAGCAAGCCTTTACCCCTTGCTTCATGGGACCACACTTAGGAAATCACTGCAATCCAATCGCCAAGGGCTCGTTTAAAAGAAGGTTCATCACAATTATCAATCAGGGGCTAAGAAACGGTCTATACTAAAAAGCAGTCTTCAGGGATATCACGATCATCCCTGAAGACTGCTTAATTTTATGAGGGGTTTTGAGAGAGTTTCCCCCCTCGGTTGCCAAACTCCGAAGGGCCTATTCTCTTAAATCCCGAAGGGGCTTTGTCAGCAAAATGGCAGAACTCTATTTCCTGAAACGGATCCAAATCCTATTTATTTTTCTGCCAAATTTGCCAAGTGGCTCCGAATGCAGCGCTCGCCCCAGCAATTAATCCAAAAGTCATCCCTTCAAGGGTGTTAAGAAC
This sequence comes from Laspinema palackyanum D2a, assembly GCA_025370845.1. Classification (GTDB taxonomy): domain Bacteria; phylum Cyanobacteriota; class Cyanobacteriia; order Cyanobacteriales; family Laspinemataceae; genus Laspinema. Next base: position 31,732 of record JAMXFF010000038.1, read on the forward strand.
GGGATCTTGGGTAAGGCATTGATTCGTCGGAACAGCAGCATCTAAACAGCGATTAAGGTCTGCGCTGTAGGCAGTGCCTCCAACCAGAACACCGATAGTGCTACAAGCAACAATATAAATAAGAAATCGACTATTTTTTCTAACCATAGATAGATGGCAAGGGAATATGGAAGACTCTCCTTTATTGTGCCGCTTATTACTCAATCTGGCAAGGGTTTTATGATTAATTTTAATGGTTAAAGTTTAGATTGCACCCTCATTCTCTAAGGGATAGGGATGGAATCCTTTAACGGCAACCTAGGAATAGAAATACTACCCTGCAAATTTAATGTAAATTAAAATCTGGTTTTTAAAGAAAAAACGACTACATCCTTGAGGATATAGCCGTTTAGGGTCATGGTAGGGGGCAAAATTCACCCTAGTTCAGGAGGCGAGAAAGCCTTTGGATGCTTTCTTTTTCCCCTTAGATTTGGATTTGGATTTGTTGACTTCCACCAGGGCCTCTTCAAAGAGTTGGTTTAAGTGCAGGGGAATCGAGGCAGTTTCCGGCAGATGGGGTTCTAACGGTTTATTAAATTCCTGCAAAAGTGGCCCTAAATCGCGGTCCAGTTGAAAATTGGGTCGTTCTAACACCAGTTGCAGGAGGTTTTCTAATGGCGTGGGATACTCTGCGGCGAGTTGCTGCCAGACATAAAAATTAATAATCGGGTCTTCGAGGTAATGGCGGACCAGAGGTTCGGCTTCGATTAAACTAGGGTCTTGCCGGTTGAGGAGTGCTACAAATTTACTGTAAGTGGGAATCAACATTTGACCCCATCGCGGATGAGAAAAACAGGTGACCTCTTCGGCTTTTTTGAGGTCATCGGGCAAATGGACTTTCGGCATGACCATTTTATTGTTTTTATTGCGATCGAAGAGTTGAGCCGCTTCTTTGGGGTCCATACCGGCTTCTTCCGCTGCGGCGATCAGTTCCTCCATATCAACGCCCGCTTCGTCAGCCACTTCTTGGAGAGACTTGTTTTCGTCAATCCCTGCCTCGGCAAGACGTTTTTTCGTCATGCTTTCTTGCAGTTCACCAATTTTTTTGTTGAGTTGATATCCGGGTAAGGTAAAATTATCACTACCAAAAAAGTCGGTAAATTCTTCATGATATTTCACCACGGATTCCCAGGCTTCTTCTAATAATTCAGGGGCATCACCATACAAGTGATTTTTGTAATTATCTTTAAAATTGCCGATCGCCACTGCCAGTTTCGGTTTACCCAGATTCCCCAGGGCCATATAACTGCCAAAGAACATATACTGAGAATCGTCCACTGGGGCGATGCGAGTCAGTAAAATGTCTCCGGGTTTAATCCGCTGGAGTTGTGTCTGTTGCACGGCAGAATTGGCCTTAACCTGATAATGTTTAGCGGTCAGCCAGTTCATTAACTCTAAGCCATCGGGTAAACTTTGGATGACTTCAAAGACCCCCATGAAGCTACGTTGCCAACTTTGAATTAAGGTGCGATCGCCTTCGGGTAAGTCCGGTTGGGTTTCTAAAAATAAATCAATGGGAGTTTTGTTCCCAACTTTCCCCTCCACCGCAAACGAATCAATCCGCATATTGCGTTGACTGATATCGGACCGATCGCGAGAAGCGTGTTCAGCAGCGTAGGTTTCCAAGGCGATCGCCAACTCTCCCTCGGCATCCATCACAAAATCAATTAATTCCTGCTTGAGTTCCCAAGCGCGATCCACAGTTGCGTCCACAGTTTCTCTCTCCAAGTTACACTGTTCTAACGTATCCGGACATGAAAGGCGATCGCATCTGCCCTCAGACTGGCTTTTCCCAAAAAATCTGGCCCATCCACCCCCATCCCCTAGAAAAAAGATAAAAGCACCCTTTCGTAGTAACAACTTCAGTCGTTCTTAATTGTTCGTAGTAACAACTGCTGTCGTTTCTTAAATTCATACCCCCTAATCGCCCCAATCCTTAAGGCGATACAGGTTGTGCCACTGCTGGCGGGGGTGCAGATTGCGTCATCGTGCGATCGCCAATTTCTTTCGGCACAAAATCCCTATCCTTCGCCCCAGGAATTTTAGCCAACTAACAATCCCTCACCGCCAACAGAAAACCTTTAATCCCATCCGGTGCAACGGATTGAGCATCAGCCGTTTTCAAGAAATCTTGCCATCCCTAGGAGTCAGGTTTATACAAATACACCCAATACAAACCCGCTAAATATTCCGCCACCGGGTCCAAAGCAAACCACAGGTTTTCTTTATCAAACCCAACAGTTTACAGCAGGCACAACTTGAATTCGAGATAATGCAGACGTTGGTCCGCATCCGGTGTCGGTACAGCGGCGATCGCATCTTTAATACGAAATCCGGTTATCAAAAGTCGTGTTAATTTCCTGGGCGGTCCCCTCCCCTTGGCAAGGGGAGGGTTAGGGTGGGGTCCCCTCCGTGGCGCTCCTTTTAACAGACCTATAACTACCGGATTCCGTATAATACCAGCACTCGCGGGATGATAGCGCTCTTATGGGAATGGGTGAGATGGGGAGCGATCGGATGTTGGGGAGTTTTTTTGATGGTCTAAAGTGCGATTTGACAGGGGATGCTGGTTTTGCCGGAACTGCCTTCGGCGACAATCAGCAGACAGGCGCGTTGGCGATCGAACAGGGGACGCAGACTCTGCGAGGGGAGGTTCGGGAGGTTATTGCCATCGAGGATAACCGGGATACGGATATAGGTGCGATGTTCCTGGACCGTTTCTAGGGTTTTAAATTCCTCTCGGACGGTGCTGATGTGAGCCGTTACCCAGGCATCCAGGACCGGAGGGCGATCGTAAAACAGATAGTCCTAAATATGTAATGATTCATGATAGAAGGGTGAATAAAATACCAGAAAGCTCCCCGATAATTGCCTAAGTTTTTATAAAAACATAAAAATTTTCAAAATAGCGGCTCGTGCCGCTGTTTTAACCTGGGCTAAACTTGTTCAATAACGCTAGTTTTGCTACTTTTGTTCACCTTATTTATAGTTTTTTTTAGGCAATACACATTCGTCTTTTTGCCAAAATTGGGTATAAAAAAAGCACGTTAGAGATAAATAGCGGGTAAGTAATTCCACGATTTTTGCGCTGATTCATGTAATTATTTTTACTCTTTTTTTACAGAGTTCCTAAGTTTCTAGCCAAAACTTGAACAAGAAATCCCCCACAGGGTAACTCGGTCCTCCATTGCCAGTATGGGTTGGGCAATCCGGCTCAATTGACGTACATTCGTGGCCGCGAAGACTGGGCTGAGGCATTGTAAAAGTGGTAAGATGTCTTTCTTATGCTAATGTAGATGTCTTATGTAGTTGTGGTAAACAACAAGTGTACTACGTTAGCCCTCCCTTGAGTTGGCTTCGGTATTGTTTACCCAATCTTCAGTCTTTAACCACAGATTAGGGCCAGAAAGCCCCTGAGAGGTGCGATTTATCTAATCCTGAACGGACCTTTTAGGCAAACCAACGGCTTGAAACCCCCGCCTGAGCTAATTTACCCAACCGATCCCCGCCTTTGGGGGTGAAGAGTTAGGCTTCGGAAGAGTGCCTCTATAATAGTGCATAACGCCTTGCCTTCTAGTCCTCGCAATCCTCTATTTTAGAACAGGCACGAGAGATCCATGAGATCAATTCAGATGCTGACTCGGCAACTCGAACAATGGGGGAGAGATTGCGCCAACATTTACTCGCGCAATCTTTCCAAGAGCAATCGGCTGAAGAGAGGAACCCTCCCTCAAGGGTCCCCTCCGTCTTTGCCCCGCGAGTTACCCGCCCCTCCTGGTCCAGGTTCGACTAAACCGACGACTTGGACAAAGGGACTCCAATCTCGGATGAATAGCACAGTCCATTCCCCTGTAGCGGTTCTGCTGGCGGTGACTTGCCTCACCGCAACCATCGGACAGCGCTTTTACAATCAGCCGCAACTGGATGTAGGCACCATTGCCCCACAAACCTTTATCGCCCCGTTCGATGCTAGGGTAGAGGACACCAAAACCACCGAAGATAATCGCAGGGCGGCCCGCATTGGGTCCAGTCCGGTTTTAATGATCGATCGCCCCGTCTCTCAGCAGATTGAGAAAGTCCTCCAACGAGTGTTGGACGAAGGGACCCAATTGCGCCAAGTTGGGGGGCAATTTCCCTTTGTGGATACAACCATCTTGTCTACTTCCACCCAGCTTTATCTGAGACAGGCGCAAGAGTGGGAATATAACGTGGTGGTGAGGGCAGCCGGAGAAGATGCGCCAATGGGGGACATCCCCGGTAATTCTGACCCGGACCTCAATAACTCGTCTCCGGCAGATTGGGCGGTGGAACGGGGTTTGTTAACGGACGCCGGACAGCAAGCGGTGATGGAACTGCAAGCGTACCGCAAACGCGGGGGGTCGGTGCCCTTTTCCGGATTGGTTGAGCAAATTTCCCAGGCGCGTCAAACTTACCGATTAGCGGTGGCGGCGATCGCCGATACAACCAGTGTCGCCTCAACCCATATTTACGGTCTCAATTTATTTGAACTCTCCGATGAAGAGTGGATTCAAACTCAATCGGGTCTCCACAATGCCTTAAAGCGGATGTTGTCCCAAGGGATTCCAGGGGGACTGCCGAAAAATATTCTGCAAATGGCGGTGATGATCCAGTTGGAGGGTCAGGTACCACAGGGGGCAATGGAACTCTCTCAGAATTTGTTGTTAGAGGTCCTACAGCCTAATTTAATCAAAGATTTAGAACGCACCCGAGTCCGAGCTGAACAAGCGGCCCTGGAAGTCAAGCCGGTTTTTGTCAGCGTTGAACAAGGGGAGGTGATTATTGAACAGGGTGAAGCGATTTCTCAGTCGCAATTTGTGCTGCTCGATCGCTTTGATATGAGTCGCCGCGAAATTAATTGGGTGGGACTCTTTGGGTTTGGGGGAACGGTGACGATCGCCGTGGGGATTTTTTGGCTGACGGAACGGAGGGTTCATCCGAAGTTACGACGGCGCGATCGCTGTCTGGTGTTACTCCTCTCCGTGACGGCCCCCCTGCTGATTTCTCTGGGGATTCCTTACACCACCTTACCGGCAGTCGGGTTATTACTCGGCAGTTTCTACGGGTCCATCCTCTCGGGGACTGTTGTGGGACTCCTGAGTGTCCTCTTACCCCTAGGCATGGAAATCGAGTGGACTTATTTGCTGGCGAATGCGGCAGCGGGTTTAATCAGTGGTATCCTCGCCGGACGAATGCGATCGCGAGAAGAACTGGCAATGGTTGGGGGTGTGGCCGGTTTAACCCAAGGTGGAGTTTACCTCATTGGCAGCCTGATTCCCAGTGCCACCGCCGGGACAATTTGGTACACCATTCTTGGGGCTGCTGGGATTCAGGCGATCGCTGGGGTCTCCTGGAGTATCGTCGCCCTGGGCTTGAGTCCCTATCTCGAACATCTATTTGACCTGGTAACCCCCATCCGTCTGGCAGAACTGGCGAACCCCAATCGCCCCCTCTTAAAACGGTTGGCTTCCGAAGCGCCGGGGACCTTCCAACATACCCTGTTTGTCGCCACCCTCGCCGAAGCTGCCGCCAAGGAACTCGGCTGTAATGTGGAATTGATTCGGACGGGTACACTGTATCATGATATCGGAAAAATGCACGACCCCCAAGGGTTTATCGAAAACCAAATGGGGGGACCGAACAAACATGATGAAATTGATGACCCTTGGGAAAGTGCGGCCATTATTAAAAAGCACGTCAGCGAAGGGTTGGTGATGGCGCGAAAATTCCGCTTACCCAAAGCCATTCAAGCCTTTATTCCCGAACATCAAGGCACGATGTTGATTGCTTATTTTTATCATCAAGCGCAACAACGTGCTCAAAAAGAAGGGCGAGAAGTCCGGGATGAAGATTTCCGCTATGATGGTCCGATTCCCCAATCGCGCGAAACGGCGATCGTCATGTTGGCGGACTCTTGTGAGGCAGCCTTACGCAGTCTCAAGGATGTCAGCGAAGAGGAAGCCCTGAATATGGTGAATAAAATTCTCAAAGCCCGGTGGCAAGACAATCAACTGGGTGAGTCCGGTCTGAAACGGGAAGAAATGCCGAAAATTGCCGAAATCTTTGTGAGGGTTTGGCAACAGTTCAATCACAAACGGATTGCTTATCCCAAAGCGGCGCTTTCTCTCCCGTCGAAGTAGGGGGAGGGGTAAATTAACCCCCTGCTTATCCTTACCCTTTAACTCCGGTCCCGGCATCCGTGGGGACAATGTACTGCTGCAAGAGGAGAAATAAGAGTAAGACTGGGGCGATGGCGATCGTTGACCCCGCCGCAATCAACCGCCAATCTAAGGAAAATGTCCCTTCTAATCGCGCCACCCCTAGGGGCAATGTATAAAATTCTGGGCGGTCAATTACCAGTAACGGCCACAGGAAATCACTCCATGACCCGATAAAGACAAACAGCGCTAATGTCACTAGGGCGGGTCTCACTGCCGGAATCATCACATTCCACCAAATCCCTAATTCTGAACAGCCATCCATTCGTCCTGCTTCTTCTAACTCTTTCGGAACGCCTTGAAAGGCTTGGCGCAATAAAAAAATGCCAAAGGCTGAGGCGAGAGAGGGGAAGATAATCCCTAAATAAGTGTTTTTTAATCCCAATTGGACGGTTAAAATATACAAAGGAATCATCACAATTTGAAAGGGAATCATAATGGTCGAGACTATCCCGGAAAAAATTAGATTCCTCCCCGGAAATTCTAATCGGGCCAGGGGATAAGCCGCTAAGGCACAAAATATCACATTAAAACTTACCGTTAGGACCGCAACCAGAGTGCTATTAAACAGATATTGTCCGAAGGGACTCGCTTGCCATACCCGGACAAAGTTCTGGAAGGTGGGTTCTGCGGGGAGGAATTGCGGAGGAACTTGAAAGATGTTTTCACTCGGGGATTTGAAGGCGGTACTAATCAGCCAAATTAGGGGGAGTAGGGTGAAGAAGGCGATCGCACTCAACAGGGCATAAAGGCCCAACCGTCTCCATCGGGAGTGGGTTTGACGCGAAGCGGTCAGTTTGAGGGAATCTTTCATAGAGGTTAGCCTGGAAAGTTGAGAATAAAGACAATTAAAGTGATTTGAACGTGAATATCTTAACACAAAAACCCGTTTTGTTCGGCCATCCTATCGGATTTTTCTTATTTTAAAACTTTAAAAAACCTCTAAATTCATCCAAAATGCTACCCCTTCAATTAAAGTTTCTTGTTATTTCTATAAAACCTTAACACTTAAAAATTACCAACGTAATATCATCCCGTAAGGCCACCTCTCCAATAAACTGATTAAAATCTCCTAAAACAGCCTGTTTTATTTCCTCGGAAGAGTGAGACCAAGATTGCCTCAAAACGTCACATAATCTCTCAATTCCATACATTCGTTTCGCCTCATTCCGGGCTTCGGTAATGCCATCGGTATAAAGCACCACTCCATCCCCCGGTCCGAGGTCAAGGGTTAAATAATTTAAAAATGGGGTGATATCCTCTTCTAGTCCGATGGGTAAGCCTAAATCCATCGTGTCAATGCGCTCAAGGGTCCCGTTGGCCCGACCGATAATCACCTCTTCATGTTGACCACTAATAATTAAGTGGAAATTTGCATAATTAATCAGGGATAAAGTAATATTTTTATCACTGTTCATTCGCGCAATATTTTTATATAATGTTTTATTCAAGATATTTAATATTTCGATGAAGTTATGACTGTCTGATTCAATTAAGGTGCGGACCGCGACTTGAGTCATCACCATTAAAATCCCACTTTCTAAGCCATGTCCTGTGACATCGCCAATGCAAAAGGTAATTCCTCCGGGATGGGGGAGAATATCGTAATAATCTCCCCCCACTTCTGTGGCAGACTGAATATATGTGGCGATATCTAGTTCTTCAATTTCTTGGAGTTCTTCGGGTTTAGGTAAAACCATGTTCTGAATTTCCGTGAGAATGAGTAATTCGGCTTCCATGCGGCCATTCTCAAGAGTGAGTTTGTGATTTAATGCGGTGATAAGTTGATTGGCTTTGGCTAATTCCTTCGTGCGTTCTTTGACCTTTTCTTCTAATTGGTCAAACAAGTCTTTGAGTTGGTGAGCCATTGCATTAAAAGATTGGGCCAGCAGGCCAATTTCATCCTGCTTTTTAGCAATAACAGATTGACCTAAATCTCCTTGGGCAGTTAATTGAACCGCCCGGTTTAACTGTCGAATGGGTTGGATGGTTTGGGTGGCAATCACCCAAGTGATTCCACTAACCGCGATGAGGACACCCACAGCAAGGACGATAGAAAATTGCCAAAATTGGTTAACTTGAGTTAAAATTTCTGACTTTTGTTGTTGGACGATCGCCCCCCATCCGTTCGGTAAGGAAATGCTATAAGACACCCATTTATTCTGGTCACTATCCTCAAAAATAAGTAAACCGGAACGACCGTTGATCAGAGATTTGACCGGGGGATATTCATGAAAGTCTTGTAAGGCTTTAAATTGATGAGAGTGAGGATGGGCGAGGATTTTACCCTGGGAATCTACGACAAACGCATACCCAGTTTTACCCACCTGAATCGCTTGGACTTGTTGCGTGACTTCCGTCAGAGTGATGGCTAAAGCGAGAACGCCCACGATTTCCGGTTTCTCGCCATAAAATGTCTGTTTAATGGGAGTGGAAAAAACAATAGCAGGTTTGTCTAAGGTTCGTCCTAGGAGAATTTCTCGGGAGACTTCTTGTCCAGCGATCGCCCGTTTAAAATAGTTGCGATCGCCATAGTATTTGAGAGGTTTGCGATCGCTGCGGGCCACATTGAATCCATCAGTATCCAGGGTATTAATTAGATACATATCTGGATACACGGCAATCCCCGCCTGCAAAACAGGTTCTTGTTCAGATCCATACATATCCTGGATAGCCGGTTGTAAATTCAAATTATTCATGATTTGCACGACTTTTTCATCCCATTGGGTAACTTTATGGGCGAGAGAGTTCGCTTGCAATATCAGTTTGTCTTCCGCCTCCTTTCGGAGAATTTGACTCCCTTGATAGCTGGCAATCAGCAGAGTTCCAAACATGGGAAGAACAACGGATCCAGAAATTAACAGGGTCAACCGCCAACGCAGACTGGTTTTGAATAATAACGCAACCATGTTTTACAGTTTCCAGGGGTAGAGGAGATGAGAAGTTAAATGGGAGAAGGATCAATTCTCCCCGGTGATCGGGATAAATCATTCCAGGGGATTCTCCCTTCAAATTCTCGGGAAGGTGATCCAGCAACTGCCCCAGGAATCAGCTAAACCTTGGGAATATCTCTCCTTTGCCGTTGCGATCGCTTATCCCTTAATTGGCCAGTTTTATCCGATTTGCACCCCGATTAAGAACCGTTAAGCTTGCTTGTTTTCCGATTAGTAAAGGAATTTACACCTATTATTTATTTTATCCTCCTCCATCCCACCGGGTCAAGAGTTTCGACCCCGTGGGGTGGGGTCATGGAAAATCGGAGAGGGTTTGACGGAAGACTGCTCTTTTTTAAGGCGATAATTTCTGGTGTTCTAGTACAATTTATCCCCTATTAGATGCGCTGACCCTGCCAAAAATGTCGTTTTTGCGTAAGTGAGCGGCAGCAGGGCCGATCGCCTGCTGGATTTCAATTCCCACAGATTGGCGCTTTTGTTGCACGGATACCTTACCTGGATAACCGATCGCCTCCTAGACATGGGTCACAAATTGGTGGCAGTTATCAACAATTTCCAGCCATTAAATGGGGTCAAAAAATTTATTCTGCCTAAAGTCTACATCCTCGTTGATCCAGATGAAACAAAGGACAAAGGACCAATGACAAAGCACAAATTGTCATAAACCCTTAAATTTTCCCAAATAAACTGCGCTTTTCTCTCCCCTCTCCCTCATTCCGATAGGATTGCTCTCAACCCAACTTCGGTACAAACTCCCTGCAAGGGTTTATCCCAGGAAGCGATGGGTAGCTGGAGTAAATCGCCAAAATTGAATAAAATACCTATGGTGGGTTTAGACTGCCATTGGGGAAGAGACAGCAGGCGATCGTAAAATCCACCGCCATATCCGAGGCGATACCCCTGGCGATCGCATCCCACTGATGGGACTAAAATTAAATCCACTTCCTCCGCTGTCAAGATAGGCGCATCCGGTAGCGGTTCTAAAATTCCATATTTCCCCGGTTGTAGCGCATCCCCAATACGGTAGCGATGCCAAACTAACTGCTTGTTAACACAACGAGGCAGTCCCCATTGATGATTGGTATCCGTGAATAAAGAACTTAAATCCGGTTCTTGGCGAAAACTAATATAGGCTAAAATCGTTAGGGAACGCTGATATAAATCTGAAGATTTTAGATGGTGACAAAGGCGATCACTTTTCTCCTGCCATTCTGCTGGAGAAAGTGCTTTTCGCTTTTGGAGTAACTTCAGTCTGAGTTCGGCTTTCTCCAGTTGAGGGTCGAGATACCTTGGGGAATTGTCCATCATAAAATTGTGACCTAAATCGCACAAATTTTAACATTAAATTCTAAAAAATGTAGAGGCGATTCGCGCATCGCCTCTACATTTAAGGGGTATTCTAAAAACAGGATAATCCGCTATCATTAGCCGTTTCTAGTCACCAAAATTGCTACCTAAGCCGCATTTTCCCGATACCAGGCGATGGTTTTGTGCAAGCCTTCTTTAAACCCAACCTCTGCAGTAAATCCGAACTCTTTTTTAGCCAGTTCCGTATCTAAACAGCGGCGAGGTTGACCATTGGGTTTGTCGGTATCCCAAACCAATTTGCCCTCAAATCCCATTAATTCGCAAATCAGTTCAATTAAATCGCGAATGGTAATTTCATATCCCGTTCCCAGATTAACCGGGTCAGATTTATGGTAAGATTGGGTAGCCATGACAATGCCTCGGGCAGCATCGGTGGAGTAAAGAAATTCCCGAGACGGGCTACCATCGCCCCAGACGACTAATTCTTTATCTCCCCGTTCTTGAGCTTCATGAACTTTACGAATTAAAGCTGGGATGACGTGAGAACTATTGGGGTCAAAGTTATCTTCGGGTCCATATAAGTTAACCGGCAGTAAATAAACGCCGTTAAAATTATATTGTTGCCGATAAGATTGCAGTTGGACTAATAAGGCTTTTTTGGCAATCCCATAAGGCGCATTGGTTTCTTCTGGATAGCCATTCCAGAGGTCATCTTCTTTGAAGGGGACGGGGGTAAATTTGGGATAGGCGCAGATAGTGCCGACACAGACAAATTTTTGCACGCCTGCTTGATAGGCGGCATGAATGAGTTGTGTCCCCATCATCAAGTTGTCATAGAAGAGTTCGGCGGGTTTTTCTTGATTTAAGCCGATTCCGCCGACATGGGCGGCGAGGTGAATGATAATATCTTGTTGTTGGACAACCTGCTGACAGACTTCCATGATTCGCAGGTCGGAATCGCGCGATCGCGGGACGGTGATTTTATCGGGGTCCGCCCCATTTTGGGTTAATTGGTCGATAACTTGCCGACCTAAAAATCCGGCCCCTCCGGTGACGAGAATACGTTTGTCTTTTAAGTCTAATGATTCCATTTAGCTTGACCTCTGATACTTAATACTTGAACGAGGCGGCGATCGCACTTTACCTTGATTGGAGAAGAGGTCCCCTCCCTACCCCCTTACAAGAGTAGGTTTTTCACGCTTAAGAACACCTCCGGTCCCCTCCCCTTGGCAAGGGGAGGGTTAGGGTGGGGTTCTTCTGACGTAGAGATCGTCACTTGCGCGGCACTCTTAACGGTTTAATCACCTGTATGGAGGCTGCTGTTCAAACCTCTTTTCTCGTGAGGTGGAGATCGCTGCTCACTATGACCCTCTTGTGCTCACTAATTCTTCCTGACATGGTGCAAGCCACATCAAGAGGACCCCACCCTAACCCTCCCCTTGCCAAGGGGAGGGGACCGGAAGTAAAAACCTACTCTTGTAAGTCTTGGGGAGGGGACTGGATTGAGTGGAGAATTAGTCCACCATGTGACCACTGTCTTGGCGGATGAAGGCGCGATCGATAATGGGTTGTCCTGTGGGAGATTCTACCCCGATCGCCTTGAGGTCGGAATCCACCATTAAGGCAACCAATTGTTCAAAGGTAATGGACGGTTCCCATCCTAATTTTTCCTTCGCTTTACTGGGGTCGCCAATTAATAAGTCAACTTCCGCAGGACGCAGATAGCGGGGGTCGAATTCGACGTAATCTTCCCAATTCAGGTTAACGAAATTAAAGGCTAAATCCAAAAATTTGCGGATGGTATGGGTTTCATTGGTGGCAACCACATAATCATCCGGTTGATCTTGTTGCAGCATCAACCACATGGCGCGAACATAGTCTTTGGCATAGCCCCAGTCCCGTTTGGAATCCAGGTTACCGAGGAAGAGTTTCTTCTGCTTTCCGGCGACGATGCGGGCGACGGCGCGGGTAATTTTGCGGGTGACGAAGGTTTCGCCCCGGCGGGGTGAGTTATGGATCCAACCCTGGCCGACTCCGGCATGGAAGGTCCCGCTAGTGGTTGCTAAGTCAAACAACCATCCTTGATAGTTGATGGGTTCAGCGGTGACGACTTGGGCGCGGGAGGTGCCTTGGGGTGGGGTGGCGTTGATGTGAATTTGATACTGGAACCCGTCGCCTTGGGGTTCGGTGGCAATCCAGGCGGATTGTTCCAGGGTGGTGATGGACATCCAGTAGAGTCCAGCGGCGAGGAGGGCGGAGGGAGTTTGGACGGTGAAACTGTCTCCAGCAAGGGGAGAAACGGCTTTAAATCCATCTAAAAAGGCTAAACGTTCCCGATCGCCTGCATTGAGAATCCGCTTGGGAATGCGTTTGTCTTGGGATTTGCTGTACAGTTGGGACCGCAAGTAGTCACTGTAGGCCGGGTTGCCGGATAACTGGAGACGGGATGCGGCGAGGCGATCGCAATTTCCACCGGAGACTTTTCGCCAAGATGCGGCGAGGCGATCGCCTACAGAGGTGTCCGGAATTGTCAAAGTTACTTGACTTGAGTTATCAATTTCTGCGGCAGCAACCAGGACTCCAAGCAACCATGCCTCAGTTTCGGTGAGGTCCAGTTGTTCAGGCGACTGCGGCAAGTCAATCAACGCCAAAGAATCCCCCACCTTAACCTCACCGGCAGGTTTTTCCACTGCCGATTGGCCCTGTTGCACAAACACAACGTGATCACTCGTGGCATGATAAACCGCACCCTCTGCCGCAATCCGATGTACGGTTTTATTGGGTTGTGCTGTGGCCCCATTCCAAGTGGCCGTCATGCAAGTGACTTGCACCCACCCTTGGGCATCCCAGACTTCCAACCCGTTGCCGTCTCTAATATCTGTGGTGTAGCGATTTTTGTGACCTGTATCGGTGTCATGGGGGACAATTTCCGCAATGGGTACCAGGTCAATTAATCCATCCTGACGAATGAATACCGGGGTATTGTCAATCACGCATTCATGGTTAAACAGGATGCCATTACAGGCAAATAAATCATAAGATTCGCGATAATTGACCGTTTGCCAATGGGCGTAAACCTTGGCGCAGGAATAGGGACTGCGGGGATAAAACGGGGTTGTTTCTTTTTGGGGGACTTCCAGGACCTTGCCAAACATTTCCGAGGAACCCGCTTGATAAAACCGGACTTGGATCCCGGTGCGCTGTTGGTAGTCGCGGATCGCTTCTAACAGGCGCAGGGTTCCCATTGCCACAGTATCCACGGTGTATTCTGGGGAGTCAAAGCTGACTCGGACATGGGATTGAGCGCCCAGGTTGTAAATTTCAACGGGTTTAACTTCTTCGAGAATTCGACGGAGAGTGACCCCATCGGTTAAGTCCCCGTAATGCAGAAATAATCGGGCGGCTTCACTATGGGGATCCACATAAAGATGATCGATCCGGTCGGTATTAAAGGTGGAAGTCCGGCGGATAATCCCGTGGACTTCATAGCCTTTTTCTAGTAATAATTCGCTTAAGTAAGAACCGTCTTGGCCGGTGATGCCGGTGATTAATGCCCGCTTACGTTGCTGCGTCATTTTTTTATTTTTCCTCTCAATCTCTAGTTAAGTCTTTGGACTCGCAGTGGCGATCGCCTGAGTCTGTACTGAACCGCACCCTAATGATTCTTTGCCTTGACCCCTCTCCTGGGAATTTTTCCATCAGGTAGGGATTTATCAAATCAGTCTTTCACTTTATCGTGAATTTTGGCAGTTAATGTGAAGGAATCCTATAGTTTTGGCGTAGTTTTGGCGAACTTTTTGTAAATCGAGTCGTCCGGTTTGCGTTACCGGATGTTAATGGATTGTACTTCCTCCGGGTATCAACTGTCACCGTTTTCTTGAATTTTTCCCCGGGGTTGGGGTGGAAATGCAAAAAATTTGCTGAAGCCTTACGTCCTCAGCAGAATTCCCGATCGCAGTCGGTGGGTTAAAGGGGATGAACTGCACCAGCCCAGCACTGATGCAGTTCAGAGCAACAAGGCCCGTTAATACGCCCCATTATTTTTAGGGAACAGCACCACTTTAAGGGTTTTTAAGACAATCCACAGGTCCATCCACAAGTTTTTAAAATTGACATAATAGACGTCAATTTGGATGCGCTTGGGATAGGGAATGTCATTTCGACCGGAGACCTGCCATAATCCGGTAATTCCGGGCTTAATGGTGAGGACTTTATCGATATATCGGCCATATTTGGGCAATTCTTCAACCACTAAAGGTCGAGGCCCAACCACGCTCATTTCGCCTTTCAAAACATTCCAAAATTGGGGAAATTCATCCAGGCTAGTGATTCTTAGAAAATGGCCGATCCAAGTAATTCTTGGGTCTTGCTTGAGTTTGAAATTATCCTCAAATTCTTGACGCAGATGAGGGGAAGTTTCCATGATATCCAGCAAAACTTCGTCGGCATTGAGCACCATTGTCCTGAATTTAATGCATCCGAAATTTTTGCGGTTCTTGCCAACGCGCTCCTGCACATAAAAAATTGGGCCGGGGGAGCTAATGTAAATCAGCAGACCCAAAATCGCGTAAACCGGGGAAAACACGATTAGAACGCACAGGGAAAACACAACGTCGAACAGCCGCTTGGAAAATTCTCCGTTGATCCCACTCAGGACGAAAGGCCAAAAAGTCCGTCTGGCAACCGCCCGAATCACTTTGCCGGAGATGAGTTGGCTATCGGCAGTCATCTTACTCCTTTAATTCACACCACACACAGTCCTGATTGTAAAGCCTTCAGACGTTTTGCACCGCGTCTGGAGAGTTCAGGTCACAGACACCCAGACAAAACCGACTCTTTCAAAGTGCCTGTCTTTCTGAGTCTGAGCGATTCATGCCGATTTACTTCCCGTCAGCCGAGTTGATTACACCCTGATCGCCTCAATCCTTGCAAATAGCCGATGATTGTTACAGGGGATGGAAAGAAAGCAAAAGCAGATTGTTTGGCTGATTGGGTGGTGCGATCGCCCAACTTAAGGGTCCCAGCAAGTCTTGTTTACCCATATACCATAAACCTGAATTTTTATCAAGCTTTTGTCAGAAATTTCTGATAACACTCATCAATAAAATGGCGGTAACGTTCCTGAAACACCTGGGGAGTGAACAGGGCCGCTTGGTCCCTCCCCGCCTGGGGATTAAACTGCGATCGCCACCCTTCAAAGCGCTCCACCGCCTCCATTAATGCCCCTTCCGTTTGCTGACCAAAAAATAATCCAGTCCCCTGAGAGGGATGGTTTCGGATATCCACAACCGTCTCTAACGCCCCACCCGCCCCATAAGCAATCACCGGAGTCCCACAAGCTTGCGCCTCTACTAAGGCAATGCCAAAATCTTCACAGGCAGCATACACAAACGCCTTCGCTCGTGCCATATAGTCCTCCACCACCGCATCCGGCTGTTCCCCCAGGACCTCCACATTTGGCCCTGCGATCGCCCGCATTTCTGCCAACTCTGGACCCGTCCCAATCACCACCAACCGTTTCCCCAACTGATTAAACCCCCGCACAATCATCCCCACCTTCTTATAAGGCACCAACCGTGCCACAGTTAAATAAAAATCCTCCTTCTGCGGTTCAAACCGAAACCGATCCACATTCACCGGGGGATAAATCACCTCCGCTTCCCGCCGATAACAGCGCCAAATCCTGCGCGCCGTATGCTGGGAATTGGCAATAAAATAATCCACCCGATTTGCCGAAATTACATCCCACTGTCGCAATCGATGCAGTAAATACCGCGTCAAAATTCCCGGCAATCCTCGTCCCGCAGCACTATTGCGTAAATAATCAAAGGTTAAATCCCAGGCATACCTCATCGGCGTATGGCAGTAACAGATATGCATTTGATGCGGGGCCGCCAGCACCCCCTTCGCCACCGCATGAGACGAGGATAAAATCACCGGATATTCACGCAAATCTAACTGTTCAATCGCCAGAGGTAACAGAGGCAAATATTTTTGCACTCCCTTTTTTGCCATCGGCAACTGTTGCAAAAAGGTCGAACCAATCTGCCGTTTAAATAAATAACTCTCTGGATTTGTAGATTCAAAATCAATCAACGCATACAGATCCGCATCCACTGCATTGAGAATTTCTTTAACAACCAGTTCTGAACCTCCAGTTGCATGAGGCGTCAGCCATTCATGCACCAAAGCATAATTTTTTACCATCAAATCCGCCGTGTCTACATCTTTTCTCGTTCCCAGGCTCTGCGGTGGGAATGCCAAATCAGAGGCTTTGCCTCCTACCTCCTTAAGGTTTGGGAATCACAAAATTGCCATAACTCAACTCTGTAATGGCCGTCCATTGATACATTTCCTCTCGAAATTTATTCCATTGTTCATAAATCCCGCGAAAAGTTGCATCTTTACTCGCACTGTCTGCATACAAGTCAAAGGTGACTTTCTTCGCCGCGTCGATAATTTCTTGACTGTAGGGAAGTAACTGAGTCCCCCCCGCTTTTAAAGTTGCTAGGGCTTCGCGATTGAGCACTTCATATTGGGCTAACATATTCAAATTGGCCTCATACGCTGCCGTTTTGAAGATTTCTTGATAATCCTTGGGCAGTTGGTTCCACTGGGCCTGATTTACCAACACATCCAAGGTCGGTCCTGGTTCCCACCAGCCAGGATAATAGTAAAATTGTGCTGCTTTATTTAAGCCCAATTTGAGGTCATCATAAGGACCAACCCATTCTGCTGCATCGATCGCCCCCCGTTCCAAGGCGAGAAAAATCTCCCCTCCAGGCAACACTTGGACGTTCACGCCCAATTTTTCCATCACCTGTCCCCCCAGTCCCGGAATCCGCATTTTTAACCCATTCAGGTCCTGGACCGTGTTGATTTGACGCTTGAACCAGCCCCCCATCTGCACCCCGGTATTGCCTGCGGGAAAATTAATAATATTGAAATCGCTATAGAGTCTCTGCATGGCTTCTAATCCCCCGCCATGATACAGCCACGCATTCTGCTGTTGGGCGTTTAATCCGAAGGGAACTGAGGTGGCAAAGGCTAAAGCTGGATTTTTGCCAATGTAATAATAACTAGCAGTATGTCCGCATTGGACGGTTCCACCTTGGACGGCATCGAGGACCTGTAATCCGGGGACCAGTTCTCCCGCAGGATAGGGGCGAATCTCGAAGCGGTTATCGGTCATCTCGGCGACCCGTCGGGCGATGGTTTGCGCCCCCCCATAGATGGTATCCAGGGAAGCGGGCCAACTGGTGGCCATATTCCAGCGAATTCTGGGCAAGCTATCCCGAGAGGTGTCAGGACCTCTGGCGGCAGGACTACAGGCAGTGGCGGCAGCCGCACTCAGGGCACCGATGGCCCCATGACCGATGAGTTTTCTACGTTTCATAGTGTCTTTTTACCTTGCAGGAGGGTTGAGGGTTTTGCGGTGGCAAACACCGGATGATCTGCGTCCGAAGGTTTGTTCGGGATACTGATTTTATCACCCATTGAAACTCTAAACTCTAAACTCCCCATGCTCTGGTTTTTTTTAGCAATTTCAACAGCTTTTTTTACGTCGCTCAAAGATGTTTTAGGGAAAAGAACCCTAAAAAATATCAATGCAACGATTGTGGCTTGGTCTTGGTCATTTTTTACGGCGTTGGTGTTACTGCCGGTGCAAGTTTTGGCGGGAATTCCTGATTTGGGCGGTCAATTTTGGGTGGCCCTGGCGGTGGGCAGTGTGCTGAATGCGATCGCCTTTTTGTTCTATATCCAGGCAATTAGTACCTCGGATTTATCCCTCTGTTTGCCCCTGATTGCCTTTTCTCCCCTATTTATGGCGATTACTTCACCGATTATTGTGGGGGAATGGCTCAGTTGGGCGGATGGGTTAGGAATTGGGTTGATTGTCGCTGGGTCTTATTTGTTAAATCTCCAGGACCGCAGGCGAGGATATTTTGCGCCGTTTCGGGCTCTGGTGAGAGAACCGGGGCCGAAGTTAATGTTATTGGTGGCGTTTCTGTGGAGTATTACGGCGAATGTGGATAAGGTGGGGGTCCAAAATTCTTCGCCATTATTTTGGAGTTTTGCGGTGTTTTCGGCGATCGCCTTGTTGCAATTTCCCTTAATATTCTGCCAGTCTAAGAATCCGGGAGGTCAGATTGTCAAACATTGGCGGGAGTTGAGTCTGATGGGATTCTGTACGGCGATCGCGGTCCTGTTTCAAATGCAGGCCCTAAAATTAACCCTGGTGGTTCAGGTGATTGCCATTAAACGCACCAGTGTTCTCTTCGGGGTGTTGTGGGGTAAGTTTCTGTTTCACGAGTCCGGGATTCGCGATCGCTTCTGGGGCGCAACAACGATGCTGTTGGGAGTTGCCTTGATGTCGGTGTTTTAACCCCTTTGATCGGCGTCCCTGGGCCATCCCAGAGGGGATCGGGTTTTTCAGTCCCTTCTCAACTGGGGGACATTCCCCGGTAAAATAAGAACAATAGAAGATAGACCCGTAGTGCTATTCTGAGATGCCAAGGGGAGGGTGCTGCACTCAATCTGTGGTCTCTCGTTCGCGATCGGTTCCGCGAGACTTCCAAGGAATCCGAATAAAATGGGAAAGTAGAGATGGCTGGAGCAACTTTAATCTATGTCTAAACTTAGACTCATGGTAGTGGATGATGAGCGAGACAACCTGGATCTACTGTACAGGACGTTTCGCCGTGACTTTCAGGTACACAGAGCAGATAGCCCTCTCGATGCGATCGCCCTGCTGGATACAGAAGGGGAAATGGCGGTGATTATTACGGATCAGAGTATGCCGGAAATGACGGGTTTGGAATTGTTGAGCAAGGCAAGAGTCCGTTTCCCCCATACCATAGGCATTCTGTTAACCGGCTACAGTGAGGATGCCCTAGATGCCTCGCCAGACATGATGAATAAAGCGAATGTTTTTAAATGCATCAGTAAGCCCTTTGATACTCAGGACCTCAAGGCACTGGTTCAAACAGCGGCTGAAATCTACCAAACTAACAAGCAAAGTGCGTAATTTTAAGAAAGCAACTCTTTTCCCCCATTCCGCGTGAATGGGGATGAAGCGATGAGTGGATTGTCCCTAAAACAGCGATGAGTCAGATCGATAGGGATGGCTGATGATCACTCCTCCGGAGAAGCTCTAGCGATCGCCTTTCCCCCCCCATCCCAGATAATTACCCTTTCCCTCAGACTAGGACTGCCGGGGCAAACGGGCGAGTTGTTGCTACTTTTGTCCCGTTTCTCTACAAGGCGATCGCAGGAGTTCCTTCCAGTCCAGGGTCAGTTCCCTCCAAACCCTCTCCCCTGGAACTTCAACCCCTTGAGACATCAGATCTCCACACCCTCTCAAGGGCTTTTATAAAACTTCAACCCTAAACCCTAAACTCTCCCCTCTAAAACTCCAAATCCCTCCAACACAAATCTCGGGAATCCCTGACAAAAAAGCTATGAAATCCGGAGAACTTGGTTAATAATGAACAGTTGATCGGTATTGCAGTAGAGGCAAAAAGTAATGGGTCGCGCTACCAAAGTCGTCCTGGCATATTCTGGAGGAGTCGATACCTCCGTTTGCATTCCCTACTTAAAAGAAGAGTGGGGCGTTGAAGACGTGATTACCCTAGCGGCAGATTTGGGACAAGGTGAAGAACTTGGCCCGATTAAGGAAAAGGCTCTAACCTCCGGTGCCAGCATCTCCCTGGTGGAAGACGTGACGGAAATCTTTGTCAAAGATTATGCTTTTCCCGCTATTCAAGCCAATGCTCTGTATGAAAACCGTTATCCCCTGGGAACGGCTTTAGCTAGACCCCTAATCGCCAAAATCCTGGTGGAGGCGGCGGAAAAATATGGGGCCGATGCGGTGGCCCACGGCTGTACAGGCAAGGGCAATGACCAGGTGCGTTTCGATGTGTCGATCGCCGCGCTCAATCCCAATATCAAGGTCCTCGCACCGGCCCGGGAATGGGGCATGAGTCGGGAAGAAACCATTGCTTATGGTGAAAAGTTTGGCATTCCCACTCCCGTTAAAAAGTCCTCTCCCTACAGTATTGACCGCAATCTGTTGGGACGCAGTGTGGAAGCAGGTCCCCTGGAAGACCCTTGGACTGAACCGGAAGAAGAAATCTATGTGATGACGAAGGCGATCGCCGATACTCCGAATGAACCGGAATATGTGGAAATCACCTTTGAACAAGGTCTCCCCACCCATGTCAATGGCAAGGCCCTCTCTCCCGTCGCCCTGATTACAGAGTTGAATGAGGTGGTGGGTCGTCATGGGGTCGGACGTATCGATATGATTGAAAATCGTCTGGTGGGGATTAAATCTCGCGAAATCTACGAATCCCCGGCCCTCCTGGTCCTGATTCAAGCTCACCGAGATATCGAAAGTCTCACCCTGACAAAGGATGTCACTCAATACAAGCGCGGCATCGAAGAAACCTACAGTCAAATGGTTTACAACGGTCAATGGTACAGTCCCCTCAAGATGGCCCTGGATGCGTTCATTCAAAAGACCCAAGAGCGGGTCTCGGGCACGGTCCGCATTAAACTGTTCAAGGGAACGGCGAATATTGTCGGGCGCAAGTCCAGTCAGTCTCTTTATGCGCCAGATCTCGCAACTTATGGGGCGGATGATACCTTCGACCATAAAGCAGCAGAAGGGTTTATCTATGTCTGGGGTCTGCCGACTCGGATTTGGTCTGAGAAGGTTAGAGGCAACTAATCTAATCCTTTAATCAATGGTAATAAGGCAAAAGAATCACCTTATCTTTTGCCTTTTGCCATCGGTGTTATCTAATTATGCTGGTATTCCCTATTTGGTTATTCAATATATAGCGCGTTTACAGGGATTGGAGCCTTCCTTATATAATAGGGGATAGCCGCTACAACTGCTGTCATGCCGATCGCCATCCTTGCGGTTAAATTTTAAAAAAGTGTACCAGGCTACCTACTCTGAGTGAGTAGAACGCTTACAATCGGACTGATATGAGCCAGTATCGGTCACTTTCCCGTTCGGAGTGATTGAATTCACAACTCAGCGGTGATGGGTGACAACCCTCATGGGACAAATTGGATGGATGCTGGAACAAATAGCGTGCTGCTTTCTTCAGTGCGTGTTTATTATCAAGTCCTGATTAAGATATTTTTTGAGGTAAACATAATGACGTCCTCTCAAGCCGTCCGTCAGCCTATCGTATTTCAGCCCCAAGCCTGTTTAGATGAGGCAACCCTCGCAACCATCGAACAAGCTGTCGCCCAGTGCGATCGCCCGATGTTCTTCGCGATCGACATGAGTCAGGTGGAGATGATTGACAGTCCTGGATTATTTACCCTGGTTTCGGCCCTGAGAACCGCTAGAGAGCATGGTTCCCGCCTCGCCATCTACCATCTCAAAAGTCCGGTTCGGGTCATTTTTGAAATTACTCAGCTCGATCGCATTTTTGAGATTTTTGACACCCAGGAAGCGGTGATGGCGGCGATCGCCCCCGAGTTGTCTAATGCCAATTCTGACCTCGCTGCGGCTTAACGCTTTCTGCTGCTAACCATCTGGGTGTTATCTAAATCAATCCTTCCCATGCTCACTTAAATAACCTCACTTCTCATTGAGAACAATAGTGAGGTCATAAATCGGCTGTCCGGTCAGGCAGTACCAATGACAGGTGAACAAATCCGGGTCTTGAACGCCCAAACTGGCTAGGGCGGGAATGCCTGGAAAAGGCCAGAGGCGATCAAACCATAGACCCTGCTCATCCCATCCAAACTGAATTAAATAGGTTGCCGGGGGCGCTTCTAGCCACTGGAGCAGCCGTCGTCCCAAGGCATAAATCGGTTGTCGCCAACGGTCGGGCAAATGCACGGGCTGGATGTACTGGACTATCTCTTCATGGCCCGGTTGTTGCTCGTGCGCCAGTCCGATCGCCTCCCCATAAATCGGACCTTTGTCCGTCAGTACGACCGGCAGCCACAGGTTACCCGTTCCCGTTGCCACCTGCCACTGTTCTGCTACCACGGTCCGCAATCCTTCTACATCCTGACAAGCCTGATAGAGGGGCTGAAGGTCCCCGAGTACCGAGTCTGGGACATTCAGGCTCAAGGGACAAAACAGCACCTCACTATCCGGCTCAGATAGGTTTTTTAAGTGAGAAATTGAAATAACCTTCACCTCACAATCGGGATGAGTTTGCGAGATCGCCCCTTGGAGGGCTTCTCCCATTTGGGCGATCGCCTGGGAGTCAGCACCGGGGAGCCCCACTGCTGACGCCTCATCCTCGACAATTATCCAGACCTGACTAGGCATTACCCAAGGACGGTAAACTGATATCGCCACCATCGCCACCGGAAATGCTGGGTAACTCCAGATGTCCGTTCTTGCGCTTGCTTCTAACCGCCAAGCGATAGCTGACACTTTGGAGTTCGGCATGGAGTTGACGGTTTTCCCGTTGCAGGCGTTCCACCTTGTCTTTGACCTCTTCCATGCGATCGGCGAACTTCTGCCGATAAATTTCCGGTAATTCTTGGACCACCTGTTCCAGCATCCGGGCGCGATCGGTCAATTCCTGAACCGATTGGCGCAGATGATAGACTTCCCCATCTTTTTGAGCAATCTGCTCTTGGTAAAAGGTCACCTGTTCCTCAACCCCTTGCATTTGTTCGCGCAAGGACCGCATTTGAGCCAGGTATTCCTCGGGGACATCTTGAGAGGTCGGTAGCAAGGAGTTATTGCCCTTGACTAACCGAAAGAGTTCTTGGGAGAGTTGTTCAACAAGCTGGTCCCGCATCTGCAACTCTTCGCGCAGTTGAGACACTTCCGCCTGGAGGGAATGTAGGTTGGGGGCTTCTGATTGGCTCACGATCGTTCGCAGCTCCTTAATGAACTAAATATCGGTTTATGTAATTTTTAGCGGAAGCGGGGGCGATCGTCATCCTCCCCCAATCGGTGTTCTGTGTTAATTTACCATTTCAGTTCGAGATTGGCACTAATTTTAAACATTCTGTTAAGAAACTTCAGCATTTCATCACAACTGGGGTGGCTCCAGGCTCCTATAAAGCCGGAGGCCCTAGCCGCCCATCCCGAGTCTAGGGAAACAGCCTCGACTAGAAACTGGGTTTCTTGACATCATCTGGGCGATCGGCAATCAATACTAGGCGAGAAACCCGGTTTTTGCTCCCGACCCGGAAGCCCCAGGGGGGAACTCAAGCCCTGCCTCCATAAATCTTTACAGAATTTTTACCGGAGCTTGACTGATTAATTCGATATAGTTATGATTGTAGCGATTGCTATGAAGCAAAAAAAAGTTAAAATATCTCGTAGCCAGAAACAAAAACAGCAGCAGTCCAGTTGTCTAGCCGGGGTCCTCACGGACTCACTGAGTAAAATTGCCCGATCGCCGGGTCTAAATGGATGTAGAAAATGCTGAATGTTGGATAACTACCTCTAAGGGGAATTATCAATCCATCCTCAGTTCTTCCTGCTACGGAAAACCCCCTGATTCCTTCCCGACCAACCCTACGGATTTTCCGAGGTGGCGGTATAACTAAGGGGGGCTAAAACCGGGCCAGGTCCTCCATTCGGTAAAAACTCTGTGTTAGAGATCACTGCGGCTACCACCAACCTGTAAGATACTAGGCTAGGGAGCAACCTACCGGGGTGTCAAAATGCTTACAACAGTCAACAAAGAACTCAAGAGTGAGAGTTTGGAACTCCTGCGTGAATACCAAACCTCTCCCACGACCCATCTGCGGAATCGAATTGTCCAACTGAATATTGGGCTAGTTCGTAAAGAAGTCCATCACTGGATGCAACAGTGTACGGAAACTTATGACGATCTCCTGCAAGTGGGCTGTTTGGGCTTGATTCGGGCGATCGAACGGTTTGATATGTCGAAGGGACACGCATTCAGTTCCTTTGCCGTTCCCTACATTCGTGGGGAAATTCAACATTATCTGCGGGATAAAAGTCCATCCGTGCGGATTCCGCGCCATTGGTTAACCCTGCAACGGCAGGCAACCAAGGAAATCCAGAAACTGCAAGAAAGTCTAAATCGCCATCCCTCCGATGTGGAAGTGGCATCGGCTTTAAAGATTTCGGTTACAGAATGGCAAGAAATCAAACTCGCCTGTCGCAACCGAGCTCCTTTGAGTTTGGATGCTCCAGTGCAGGATGATGACGAAGGCGCAGCATCCCTTGGGGAATTAGTGCCGGATGCAGGGTATCGGAGTTTTCAGTTAGCGCAGGAAGACCAAATTCGCCTGCAATTGGCCCTAGGCAAACTAGAGGATGGGACTCGCAAGGTCCTAGAGTTTGTATTTCTCCATGATTTGACCCAGAAAGAAACAGCGGAACGAATGGGGATTAGTTCTGTAACCGTTTCTCGTCGGGTTAAGAAAGGTCTAACGTCCCTCAAGAAATTGATGGGAGGAGCTGAATAGCTCAAAAACGGCTTATTGTGTTGAGAAATATAGAAGAATAATATAGAAGTCGTGTAAAGCGCGATCGCCATCTCAGCGGCGATCGCGCTTATTGTGCTTAAACTCGGCATTCGGTGGAGAGGGGGGTGCGAATAACTGCGGTAAGGGGAGCATTTGAAGGGACAAACCGCAGCTATTGTTGAGGTCTATTACCATCCTACCCATTTATTGAGCTAATCCTAACATCTCTTTCGGCATGACCGCATCTTGGAGATTGGCACCGACTAAGTTAATATTGGCCAAATTGGCAGCACTTAAGTTGGCATCAGATAGATCGGCAAAGGAGAGATTGGCATCGGAGAGATTGACTCCTTCGAGATTGGTTCGGGTTAAGGTGGCACTGTTGATATAGGCCCCTTTAAGATTGGCCCCTTGCAAATTTGCGCCGGTTAAATCAGCACCTTCGAGGTTGACATCTTGGAGATTGGCACCAGAGAGGTCCGCATTTCGCAAGTCGGCACCAATTAGATGGGCACCGCTTAAGTCGGCACCAGCAAGGTTACAAGCGGCGCAGAGATTGGTTTCGATTAATTGGGTAATATGGGTGGGATTTTGGGCAAAGGCAGGGGTGGCAGATAGGAGGGTGATGGAGAGTGCAGCGATTTTTAAAAAGGTGGCTTTCATTGGAGTTTTCTCCTTTAATGCTATATTTATATTTTCGCTGGTTTGGGGACATAATGCAGCGATCGCCAACCCCGAAAGAGAGTGAGATATTTGCAACTTTTAGGCGATCGGCGTCCTTGCAAAAAATCCCCACTCTGGTATAATTAGCAAAGATATTTCGCGGATTACGGGGAATTAAGGCGAGGGGGATGAGGTGTCTCACCCCTCACTTAGCTAGAAATTGGGGTAAATTGGGGTAAATTTAGGTATAATTTACTGGGAAAACTGCGGATATCAAAAACATGAGTCCCATGACCCCGGATGAATCGGAGAAAATTGCCCAGTTAATCGCGAGTTTACCCAGCGATCGCCTGTTAGAACAGTGCCAAACCGAGCAACAACAGACAGAATGGCATAACTCTAGGACCAATCAGCAGATGATTGCCGACTGTTGGCAAGCGAAATTTAGCGGGCGATTATTGGGTGACCCTATTGCTGATGCCTTAGATTATGACAAAATTTCCAAACATAAACATGACTTAATTAACTCAAGAGTCAATCTCTATAAAGAACAATGGCAACTGATTAAAATTGCTCATCCCCATATCCAAACATGGCATCAGGCAATTTATCAACAGACTCAGAAGCATCCCCAATTCTTCCAAGTTTTACCCTTCTGGCATAAATTGTTGTCCCCCGGGTTTAAAGCGCCCTATCCCTTTGTCACCCCCTGGGAATTGTTTTCAAAAACCCTGGAAGAAGAGGTTAATGCACCCATTGAATGGTCATTAGAACCCTATTATGACGTTCGGGTAAAGAAATGGACAACCGCAACCGGACTGCTAAAAGAGCAATTTGAGAATTTGAACCAAGATGGCAGCTATCCGGAACAGAAACCCGCGAAAGTGCAGCAACTCAAAAATCAGCTTGTTTATAACAAAGTGACCTTTTCCTGGTTTGGGTTCACCCTATTTGTCTGCCAATTTGTCGCTGTCAAAAATCCTGGGATTCGGCAGCACTACACCGCCTTTATTCGCGCCCTTGTCGAATATTACAAGATGGGTATTCGTGCCAGTCGTTCCGTGCGTGGGTTTGCTTGGTACAAGGGAGAGCAACTCCGGACTAGGCGACATGGTGGAACATATCGTAAATAGGGTTAAAACACAAGGTTTTTTAACAAAAATTCACATCAGGTCAAAAAAAATCTTCTTTTCAGAGAACTGGACTACAGTGAAAATGTCAACATAACGAAAAACTTTGTATGAAATTTCCAGGACTAAGATTAATTAGTAGCTTTTCAATTGGGGTCCTATTGCTTACTCTGAATATATTGAGTTCTAATGCTCAAAAGGCGGAAATCAAGCAAATGCAAAAGCCGGAATTGATACAAAGTAGTTCACGCAACAATGACCCTTTCAAGGAAGAATTGAGTGCTAATGCTCAAAAGGTGGAAATCAAGCAAGCCCAAAAGCTGGAATTGATACAAATCAGTCCACCCAATTATGACCCTTTAAAAGAACAGTGGACTATTGTTCTGGAAGCTTCAGCATACGGACTGCAAGCTGAGTATGCAAAGAAATTACTTGGTCCTCACATGAATTAAACAAGGAGGCATACTAAAAGATGGAGGGTGTATCAGACAACAATTGGTGTTAAAGAATTTAAAGAATGGGGAGGACCAATCAGGAAATTACTGCTTTTAACCCCTGATTTCACGGATTTTCACGGATTAGGATTTTGCGGAGGATTTTAGCCCGCGCAGGCGGGCTTTGTTTGTGTAGCCCCACCCTTTAGGGTGTGGGTGGGGTAAACAATCCTACTTGCCTTTCGCAGTAGCTTTGGATTGTTTTGCAGCTTTTTTAGCGGCTTTTTCGGCGGCTATTTTCGCTTGACGTTCCTGCTCTTTTTCTTCCGCTATTTTATCGAGATAGTAGTGATAGTCACCGAGGTAGGGTCGGAATTCGCCGTCGCGGATTTCGACTATTTTATTGGCGACTTTGGAGATAAAATAACGGTCGTGGGAGACGATAATAACCGTGCCATCGTAGTTTTGGAGGGCTTCCTCTAGCATCTCTTTGGCAGGGATGTCTAAATGGTTTGTAGGTTCGTCTAACAGTAGCAAGTTAGCGGGACGTAGGAGCATTTTTGCTAAAGCTAAACGCGCTTTTTCTCCGCCACTGAGGGCTTCTACGGGTTTGAATACGGTGTCTCCACTGAAGAGAAATCGTCCGAGTAAGGTGCGAACTTCTTCGTTTTTCCACTCGGGTACTTCGTCATGAATGGTGTCCATGACGCTTTTGGTTAGTTCTAAGGCTTCGGCTTGGTTTTGTTCAAAATAGCCGGGAATAACATTATGTTGTCCGAGTTGGATGCTGCCTTCGTTGGCTTTTTCCATTCCCATAATCATTCGCAGCAGGGTGGATTTCCCGCACCCGTTGGGTCCTAAGAAGGCGATACGATCGCCTCGTTCAACAAACAAATCAGTCCCTAAAAACAGGATTTTGTCGTCGTAAGTATGCACCAAGTTTTTGATGTCTACGACTTCTCGTCCACTGCGAGGCGCTGGGGGAAATTGGAAGCGGAGGGTTTTTAAGGTGCCTTCGGGTGCTTCGATGCGCTCGATTTTATCGAGTTGCTTTTCCCGGCTTTTCGCTTGGGTACTGCGGGTGGCACTAGCACGGAATCGCTCAACGAAGACTTGTTGTTTTTCTAGTTCTTTCTGTTGGCGTTCATAGGCGCTCAGTTGTGCTTCGCGGTTGAAGGCTTTTTGCTCTAAATACGAGGAATAGTTGCCGAGGTAGGTGCTGGAGACGCCTCGTTCGGTTTCGACGATTTGGGTGCAGAGGCGATCGAGGAATTCTCGGTCATGGGAGACAATCACCATTGGGGTGATTAATCCCTTGAGGTAGGTTTCCAACCATTCGATGGTTTCTAGGTCCAAATGGTTTGTCGGTTCATCCAGCAGCAATAAGTCAGGACTTTGTAACAAAATTTTGCCTAAACTCATCCGCATTTGCCAGCCCCCACTGAAGGCGCTGACGAGGCGATCGCCATCTTCCTGGAGAAATCCCATTTCCGGCAGGATTTTCTCGATTTGCGCTTCTAGGGTATAACCATCTAAGGCGTCAAATTTGCGATGCAGTTTATCCAGTTTGTGGATGAGTTTGTCCAGTTCGGTTTCCGAAGCAGTTTCCATCGCGTGTTGGACGTGCAACAAGTCATGCTGGACTTGGTTTGCTTCGGTAAAGACGGTCCAAAATTCTTCCCGGACTGTTCGGGTGGGGTCTACCTCGAATTCTTGGGTGAGGTAGGCGATATGGAGGTTGGAGGGACGGATAATTTCTCCGGCAGTGGGTTCGATTTCCCCAGCAACGATTTTGAGTTGGGTAGATTTTCCGGCCCCGTTGACGCCGACTAAACCAATGCGATCGCCCGGTTTGACTTCCCAGTTAATATCTTTGAGAACTTCGCCAGTCGGGTAAATTTTACTAATATGTTCGAGTCGTAGCATCCAATATCTCCAAGGCAGAGGGAACAAAGGCAAGTTCAGCGACGGATTCCGGAAAAAACAGACGCGATCGGGGCATCTGGGGGCCGCACTATCCGTCCGGTGTAGGCTGTGTTGGGTTAATCTTAACAAAAATTAACGACTAGAGTTCACAGTTAGATGGGTGTTTTCATAAAGTTTGGCAGGGTAGGTCCAAATCAACGGTTAAGTGTGGCTACGAAATGAACCGCAAAGTTCGCAGATTCTTAAATGTCGCCTTGGGTTTACTCTTGGCAGTTGCCTGGTCGATAGGTTTTATCCCTAATATGGCTACATCGGAAACTCCAGCGCGGGAAGAAATTCGTGGGGTCTGGTTGACCAATGTCGGGAGTGATGTCTTGTTTGTGCCTGGGGCGGTGCATCATGCCTTGCAGGAACTCTCCGACCTTAATTTTAATACAGTTTATCCCGTAGTTTGGAATCGGGGACAGACTTTTTATCCAAGTGTAGCATCCAAGCAGGTGACTGGGCGATCGCAGGATTGGTTACTCTCCCTGATGCGGGGCAGTAACGATGTCCTCGGGGAAATTATCGCCGATGGGCAGTCTTTGGGGTTGCGGGTGGTTCCCTGGTTTGAGTATGGGTTCATGGCACCTGCCAACTCAGAATTAGTAAAACGGCATCCAGACTGGGTAACTCGACACCAGGATAACACTGAGAATCTCCGAGAGGAAGAATTAGCCCCAATTCTCAACGAAAATCCCTTAACAATTCAGCAGGTTTGGTTAAATCCTCTCCATCCCGAGGTGCAAAATTTTCTCCTGCGGTTAATTGTGGAAGTTGTCGCTAATTATCCCATTGATGCGATTCAATTTGATGATAATTTTGGCTTGCCAGTTGAGTTGGGATATGACCCTTATACCATCGCCCTCTATCAAGCAGAACATTGGGGAGATACTCCCCCCAGTAATCCCTATAATGCGGAGTGGGTCCGCTGGCGGGCGAACAAGATTAATGATTTTATGGAACGCATCTACCAAGCGGTGCAATTTGTCAATCCTCATTGTTCGATTTCCCTAGCCGCGAATTCTCAAAGTTTTGCCTATCGCCACTATTTGCAAGATTGGTTAACCTGGGTGGAATCGGGATGGATTGATGAGTTATTTTTACAGGTGTATCATTCAGAATTAAGTCGATTTGAGACAGAGTTAGATATTTCTACAGTTTGGTATGCCCGGGATTTAACGCGAGTGGGGGTGGGGATTTTAACGGGAACCATGAAACGTCCTATTTCCTTTGCAGAGATAGAAGATCGCGTCAACGTTGCTCGCGATCGCCAATTTGCCGGATTTGCCTTTTTCTATTGGGAAAGCCTCTGGGGAAAGGTGGCATCGGAATCTCCAGAACAGCGGCGCAATAGTTTTCAAGCCCTATTTTCAGAACCGGCTATTTCCCCCGTCCCGGTGCGATCGCAACCCAAGAAAGAGGACAATCCTCAAACTTGACTCCCCCAATATCCTAACCCCAACAACCTCGTTCCCAGGCTCTGCCTGGGAATGCTAAATGCTCTGCCTCCTACTAATCCAACATCCTAATCTAGCGTTTTCCACAGTTATGAAGTACATTTGGGGAGTGCGAGCATCTTGCTCGCTATAGCCAAGAGCGAGCAAGATGCTCGCACTCCTTATAGCTTCTATACCATAAGAGTCCGGGAACCGCTATAAAATAAAAAATAACTTGTCCCAACCCATCTAAAATTACATCTACCCCAAGACTCATAAAATATTGTCCAACAATCCCTCAACTTTACAGGAAATTCATAAAACCATCATGTTTTTATGATATAATTAAACCTTGGCTAATCTAAAATCGGTTATCCTTGAGAGTGATGCGCGAAGAAACTTGGATCCGATGGGCATACGGAGTAATCCTAGGCGTACTAATTGCCTGGTTCCTATTTCCTTCCTTATCCTTAGAAGCAACCCAACCCGAAACACCTGCCTCCACAGAAATTAGAGGCGTGTGGTTAACCAATGTTGCCAGTGGGGTACTTTTTACCCCCTGGGGAGTGCATTTAGCCATGCACCAACTTGCCGAACAAAATTTTAATACCCTTTACCCCGTAGTCTGGAATCGCGGCAATACCTTTTATGAAAGTGCTGTTGCTAGACGAGAAACCGGAAGGTCTCAAGCACCCTTCTTGCGCCTCTTTCATTTAGGTGCAGATGTTTTGGATGAACTCATTAAATTAGGCGATCGCCATCACATCCGAATCATCCCTTGGTTTGAATATGGATTCATGACCCCCCGCAACTCAAACTTAGCTAAATTGCACCCCCAATGGCTCAGTGCAACCCAAGAAGGTCAGCAAACACCAACCGAAATCCCCGACGAACTCAATCCGGCTGATATTCCCAACCCTCCCACTGCAAAACAAACCTGGCAACAATTTCTGGTCCCTCAAAATGTTTGGCTAAACCCTTTACATCCTGATGTCCAAGACTTCATCCTAGAACTAATTGTCGAATTAGTTAGCCAGTACAATATCGATGGCATCCAACTCGATGACCATTTCGGAATGCCTGTGGAATCGGGCTATGATAGTTTTACCGTGGAATTGTATCGCCAAGAACATCAAGGTTCACCTCCACCGGATAACCCCTACGATGCAGAATGGATGCGTTGGCGTGCAAATAAAATTTCCACCTTTATGGAAACCCTCTATCAAGCCATTAAATCCGTCAATCCCGATTGCATTGTCTCCCTTTCTCCCAACTCCCAAGACTTTGCCTATCGTAAATATCTGCAAGATTGGTCAACCTGGGTGCAACGCGGGTGGGTGGATGAACTGCTTGTTCAGGTTTATCGCAATGATTTAAACGTTTTTAAAACCGAATTAGCCCAACCGGCAATCCTTGCAGCGCAACAGAAAATTCCCGTCGGTATTGGCATCCTCAGCGGTACGTTAGTCCGTTCGGTCCCCATGAAACAAATCCAAGAACAGGTCCAAGGGGTGCGCGATCGCCGCTTAAATGGAGTATCCTTTTTCTATTGGGAAACCCTCTGGAGTTATCTCACCCCAGAGTCACCCCCAGAACGGCGCAAAGCATTCCGGGACCTCTTTTCTCAACCCACCCCCTAAGCGTTCCCAGTCTCAATTCATGGCGCCCCTTCTCCCTATCTCTCAACCGCTTAACCTGTCTCGGACTCCTGAGATTCCTATCCTGTTTGGATGGAGTTTTTGGGTTCAATGGGTGTTAGCCACAGGGCTAGGTTTTCTGCTCAGTTTGCTGTTTGTAGAAATCGGCGTCAGACCCCATCTCGGGGCAATTCCCGGGGCAGTGGGCAGCAGTTTCATTGCGATCGCCCAATGGTTCGTTCTCCGACAACGCCTCTCCCACATTTCCTGGTGGATCATTGCCACCATCACCGCTTGGGCCCTAATTGGCAGTAGCAGTCTCGGTGCCCTAGGTTGGATTGCACCCCGCACCGAACTGATTACCCTCCGCCTCCTCTATGGCTTCATCGATGGCGCGATCGTCGGCATCGTCCTCGGTTTAGGCCAATGGTTTGTCCTGAATCGCTACTTCCCCAACGCCGCCTGGTGGTTACCCATCTCCTCTATTAGTTGGGCAGTCGCCTTGCCCTCCGGATGGGCACTCGGCGGTATCCTCCGCTCTAACACCAACCTATTTTTTGCCGAAGTCATCGGTTTAACCATCACCTGGCTGGCGATCGCTGCCCTCTCCGGTTTCGGATTCCTCCGCCTCCTCCATCACAATGGCATCCAATAGCAGCAACACCCCGTAACAACGTCAGTCGCTATCCCTCCAATGTTCGTAGTAACGCCTTCACGCGTTATCTTATCTATGTTCAACGTCCCGACTTCAGTCGTTATCTTAATCTCTGTTCGTAGCAACGAATCTCTCCAGTCTTGATACTGTTGTTAACATACAATCGCAAATCTCAAAATTGCAATCCTGAAAAATTAGCCCAATTCCCTCCATCCCGCAGTAAATTTCCCCAGTCTTGATACTGTTGTTAACATACAATCGCAAATCTCAAAATTGCAATCCTGAAAAATTAGCCCAATTCCCTCCATCCCGCAGTAAATTTCCCCAGTCTTGATACTGTTGTTAACATACAATCGCAAATCTCAAAGTTGCAATGCACGTCTGAACCCCAACCGGCTGAAAGATTAGCCAAATTGCGTAACTTCATAAAAAACCATTAAATCTTTAAATCAAAAACCCTGAATTTCCCTAAAAATTGCCCAAATCCCTTAACGCAGTGACAAGGGTTATAGGCTATAATCAGAGGTGGAAACCAAGGGGTTATTGTGTCTAATTTCAGCAAGACACCTTTCCCAACAGCCAAAACCCTTGACAAATCGTTGTCCAATCCTCGGCAACCGCAAAAATTCCACTCCCTGCCATCACCCTGCTTGTACCAGTTTTTTGAACGGTGCAAATCCCCCTGTTGACAAATCGACCGAACTATGATATGGAAAGACCCTCTAACCCGGGATAACCCTTTCCAGGGAGAAGACAGCACTCTAAAATAGAGGGGATTAGCGCATCGTCGCGATCGCGGAAGTCAATACTTGCAGTGGAGGGGAACCCGTGTTTTTTAGCATCATTATTCCAACCTATAATCGCCGACCGATTTTAGAGAAATGCCTGCGAGCATTAGAATGGCAAAAACTCCGAGACCATAGTCAAATTAGCGGCTATGAAGTCATCGTCATCGATGATGGGTCAACCGATGGAACTTTAGAATGGTTAGCGGAAAATCGGGAAGAATTTCCTCGTATGCGGTGCTTGGAACAAGCGCATCAAGGACCTGCGACAGCGAGAAACCGAGGGATAGAAGCCGCCCAAGGGGAAATCATTATTTTTATTGATAGCGATTT
Source organism: Laspinema palackyanum D2a (assembly GCA_025370845.1). Classification (GTDB taxonomy): domain Bacteria; phylum Cyanobacteriota; class Cyanobacteriia; order Cyanobacteriales; family Laspinemataceae; genus Laspinema. The sequence goes on from JAMXFF010000038.1 coordinate 65,749, forward strand.
AGTGGTGACTGAGAATTTCATCCAAGCTCATGCCGATGGGTTGAGGGAGGGAGAGGAGAGAATAGGAAGCGATCGCCTGTTTACTTATGGTCATGTGATTAATACCTGCAATTTTGAGAATCCGACGGCAGAACCCTATAAAATCACTGATTTTTCTGCTGCTTATTTTGCGACAGGTAACGTGGCGATCGCCCGGAAATGGTTAGAAAAAGCCGGAGGATTTGACCCTTCCTTTTCCTTGTATGGGTGGGAAGACTTAGAACTGGGAGTTCGGCTGAAAAAATTAGACTTAAAATTGATAAAATGTCCCCAAGCTGCCGGATATCATTGGCATCCACCCTTTACCTTAGATGATTTACCTCGGGCAATTAACCGAGAAATTGAACGAGGAAAAATGGGAGTAGTCTTTTACAAAAAACATCCGACTTTGGAAGTGCGGATGATGATTCAGATGACTGGATTGCATCGAATATTGTGGGGAATGCTGTCCTTGGGAGGGAGATTGAATGAACGGACAATGGCTGGATTTTTGCAGTGGTTGATAAACCAAGGAAAATCCCAATTAGCCTTAGAAGTTGCCCGAATTTTCTTAAACTGGTATAATGTTAAAGCGGTTTATGCGGCGGCGAATGGAGAGGGGAAAGAGTAAGAGGTTTTGAGGCGATCGCCTCTTTTAGATGTCCCAAATTATTCCATTGCCTTCACCCGCTTTTTCCGCAATAGTCTAGCGAGACCTACTACCGAGAGAGCACCTAAAATACTCGGTTCTGGAACTGGAGTCGGTTCTGCTTGGACTCGGGAAAAATCAACAGACCAAGAATCATAGAGATTGGTTTTTTTGCCCTGAAATCCGGTCCCAATCGCTTCTATTCTATAGCTCCAACCCACAAAACTAAAGTCCTCTGTTTCCCAATATAAAGTTTTGCCAATTTCCTCATAATTTGCATAGTCCATCCGGAATACGATCGGTGAGAGGGCATCTGCTTGTGTGTAAACGCGATTTAGGAAAGAAAACTCGATAAAATCCACCTCATATTGTTGACCCTCATAGACCCATACTCCCCACTGGGGATAACCTTCCTCGCCAACTTCATAACCCCAGGTATTTTTTGTAGCCTCATCATAGCTGAACCGTCCGGTTAAGGGGGCATATCCATCAGGACTGTAGACATTGACTGAGAAATCATAAGTAATGCGGGCGGCATTGGCGGGATTAATGGCAACTGTGCCCAAACTGAAGACTGACCCAGTGATAGCCAACGTGGATCGGGTGAAAAGATTTAAACTCATATTGTTCTCCAGAAATTAGTAAATATTGGGTCAGGAAGGCAATCGGCAAGCAGTTAATTTAAACGCCAGTCAAAAAACAGCGATCGCCTTCCCTAAAAACTTATTTCTAATCAACCGATTGTGCTTTTCTACGTTTTTTCCCCAACAGTCCGGCGAAACCTAACACCGACAATCCACCCAAGATAGTTGGTTCGGGAACTGGAGTCGGTTGTTCTTCCACTCGGGAAAAAACAAGACTCCTGACCGAATTATAACGAGGACCGTTATTTCCATGACTGTAGAAATGTGTTGAACCGCTCTCTCGATCGTAGAGTCCCCGAAATGTAAAATCCTCAGTTACCCAAGATAAAACTTGGATTAAGGGTCCCCAACCTTCTGGACCATCTAAAAAAGAAGCGGTGTGCCACTGAAGCGGTGAGGGAGAATCTGCTTGAGTATAAACTTTATCTTGGAATAAAAACTCGATAGAATCCACCTCATATCGTTGCTCAACCGTCGCCCAGGGATAACCCATATCCGGGGGCCGGACTTCCTTAACTTCGGTTGCTTCATCGTAGCTGAATCTTCCCGTTAAGGGGCTAGATTGATTATGATCTCCGATGTCAAAGAAGAAATCATAAGTAATGCGGGCGGCAGAAGCGGGATTAATGGCGATCGCGCCCAAACTGAAGACTGCCCCAGTGATAGCCAAAGTGGATCGAGTTAAAAGATTTGCACTCACGATTTTCTCCCTAAATTTGGAAACAGGTTTGATAAGCAGCAAACAAAAGTATTGAACAAAAAATCCCTGAATGAGGGAGGATTTCCTGCGTCATGCCTCTTAATGAAAAGACAGTAATGGTCTGGACTTAACGAGGTAGTTGCAGCGTATTGGGAAATTTTAAAATTTACCGACTCATCTGCCTAGTGTTTCTACTGAACTTCACAAAAAAAACATCATCATCCATCATAAGTTTTTATACTCTAAATCCGCTAAAACTCAGACAGAAAGAGGTCTCTAGCTCAGTGATATTACGGAATAGACTGTAAAATTTTGATAAAGACTCGGTTAATCATTCAAGAGAAAACCTCCTAATTTCTTAATAGAGTTTCTGCCAATTTTTCGGGGTAAATTTTATAAAAATCTATCCTGAGAAATACAAAAATCAAAACAAACTATTTCTTCAGATGGATGTTGTGAAAATAGGTCTGAATGACCTACATCTTTAGATAGAGAAACCGAGACAAGGTATAGGATAGGCAACAGAACAAATAGACCCTAGGTTTAGAGGAGGAAGTAGACCAACCGAGAGAACTCCTGACTGAGTTGGGGCCTTTGAGGGGTAAAACTCCGAAGTAGTCAGGGGCCAGAAGAGGGAGACCGAGGTGGGAGATGCCCTAGACCGATCAAGCAGGAGGGTAAAAATTAAAGCGTTAGAAATAACCACATCGTGTTATTCTAGTAAAGTTGTCTAATCTCGCACATCCGGGGTTTCGGGTGTTTCCAAGGCGCGATCGCGACCTAGAAATCCGCTCGGATGGAGGATTAACCCGAATCAGGAGAAAAAAATGGGAGTAGTTTCGCTGGCTCAACTGTTAGAGTCAGGGGTTCACTTTGGGCATCAGACCCGACGCTGGAACCCCAAAATGTCGCCGTATATCTTCACCGAACGCAACGGCGTCCATATCATTGACTTGGTGCAGACCGCCCAGTTAATGGAAGAAGCCTACGACTATATGAGATCAGCCTCTGAGCGTGGGGAAAAAGTCCTATTTGTAGGCACCAAGCGCCAAGCTGCGGGAATTATTGCCCAAGAAGCCTCCCGATGTGGGGCTTACTACGTCAACCAACGGTGGTTGGGTGGAATGTTGACCAACTGGACGACGATCAAGACCCGCGCCGATCGCCTGAAAGAATTAGAACGCATGGAAGACACCGGCGCAATGGACCGGCGTCCGAAAAAAGAAGCCTCCATGTTGCGGCGTGAACTGAGCAAGCTGCAAAAATATCTCGGCGGCATCAAAAACATGAGAAAGATCCCCGACATCGTAGTGATCGTGGATCAGCGCCGAGAATATAACGCCGTCCAGGAATGTCAGAAACTAGATATTCCCATCGTCTCCCTGTTGGATACCAACTGCGACCCCGATTTCACAGATATTCCCATCCCCGGTAACGATGATGCGATCCGGTCGATTAAATTAATCGTCGGAAAACTCGCCGATGCCATCTACGAAGGTCGTCATGGAGAAGTCGATTCTAGTGGTCAAGACGAAGAATACGACTACGACGGCGTAGAAGGCGAATACGAATATGACGAAGAAGGGGAAGAAGCCTATCAACCCGATGGCGAAGAAGAAAGCGAAGAAGCATAAAGGCGATCGCCTGGAACAACTGCACTAAATAAGCGGCAACTTCACCGATAGAATCAAGGGTAAACCCGGGACATTCACCCGCAATACCCTCCTATCGCTGAAGTTGCACAAAAAGCAGAAAAGAAAGTGTTCTAGGGATACTTCAATCGTCTATTCTTAGGCTAAAGGCAGATGGCGAAACCCCAGAATTCTGGGACAGTGTAAATCGAGAAAAACGAAGAGAAAATGGCGGACATATCTGCAAAAGTGGTCAAAGAACTGCGCGAAAAAACCGGCGCAGGCATGATGGACTGCAAAAAAGCGCTCAAAGAAAACGATGGGGACATGAACAAAGCCGTAGAATGGCTACGGCAAAAAGGGATTACCTCGGCGGAGAAAAAAGCAGGACGCTTGGCAGCCGAGGGACTCGTGGATAGCTACATTCACACCGGAGGTCGAATCGGCGTCCTGGTAGAAGTCAACTGCGAAACTGACTTCGTAGCCCGTCGTGAAGAATTCCACGCTTTGGTTCGCAATATTGCCATGCAAGTTGCAGCCTGTCCTAACGTCGAATACGTCAGCATCGAAGACATCCCCGAACACTTAGTCGAAAGCGAAAAGGCGATCGAAATGGGACGGGACGATTTAGGCAACAAGCCGGATAATATCAAAGAAAAAATCGTTCAAGGACGGATTGATAAGCGTCTGAAAGAACTGACCCTGCTGGATCAGCCTTACATTCGCGATCAGAATATCACCGTCGCCGAACTCATCAAGCAAGTGATCGCCCAATTGGGTGAAAATATTCGGGTTCGTCGCTTTACCCGGTTCGTTTTGGGTGAAGGGATTGAAAAAGAAGAAACCAACTTTGCCGACGAAGTAGCGGCTCAAACCGGGGCAAAATAGACCCGGTTTAGAGTGGGGGCATTCACCCCTATAGCGGTTCCCACAGTGATGAGGTACGTTTTTGGAGTGCGAGCATCTTGCTCGCTATTTAAAGAAAGCGAGCAAGATGTGATGCCTCCGGCACCCTACGCGAACGCACTCCTATAAATATCTGTACCTCATGAGTCCAGGAACTGCTATAGGCGGCGTCCTAGAGTTGGAAAAGACTGCTAGAACCAGAGTAGAATTTAATCGCAGATTCGTTGAACATTTCTGGGTAATACGGTAAAATAAAGCGACTAGAGTCGGATGCAGT
>JAMXFF010000039.1:0-45699 GCA_025370845.1 Laspinema palackyanum D2a
CGAACCCGGAAACGACTGAAGTCGTTACTACGAACCCGGAAACGACTGAAGTCGTTACTACGAACCCGGAAACGACTAAAGTCGTTACTACGAACCCGGAAACGACTGAAGTCGGGACGTTGAACAAAAGAGGGAATGGGGGAAATGTGAAGTTTTGTTACAGGGGGTAGACTCTCCAGTGTAGGGGAAGGTTTATGCTGAAGTCAGGAAGCTTGAGCAAACCTTGTATGGAGAGCGTTTGAATGATGGAAACGGTTAATTTGAGATTAAAAGGGATGGGTTGTGCCTCTTGTGCAACCCAGATTGAACAAGCAATCCAAGGCGTTCCCGGGGTGGAAGAATGCAACGTCAACTTTAGCGCGGAACAAGCGCGGGTGAAGTATAACCCACGAAGGACGGAACTCGATCGCATCCAAATCGCTGTCTCTGAGGCGGGATATACTGCTGAACCGATGCAAGAATTGGAGATGCGGGACATTGATGCGGAACAAAAATCCCGACAAGCGGAACAACAAGAATTACAACGCAAGGTAATTTTTGGGGGAATCATTAGCACAATTTTGGTGGTGGGTTCTCTGCCGATGATGACGGGGATTGATTTTCCCTTTATTCCCGCTTGGTTACATCATCCTTGGGTGCAATTTGCCCTAACGACTCCGGTTTTTATCTGGTGTGGTAAGTCCTTTTTTGTGGGAGCATGGAAATCGTTTAAACATCATCATGCGGATATGAATACCCTGGTGGCGTTGGGAACTGGTTCTGCTTATCTCTATTCCTTGCTTGTGTCAATTTTCCCCGGATTTTTTACAATTCAAGGGGTGATGCCGGAAGTCTATTATGAAACTGCCGCAGTGATTATTACTTTAATTTTGCTGGGGTTGTTGTTTGAAAATAGAGCTAAAGGGCAAACTTCGGAAGCGATTAGAAAGTTAATGGGATTGCAGGCGAAAACAGCGCGGGTGATTCGTGATGGGCAAGAAATTGATATTCCGATTCAAGAGGTAGGGGTCGGTGATGTGATTTTAGTCCGTCCCGGGGAAAAAATTCCGGTGGATGGGACGGTTTTGGAGGGTTCTTCTTTAATTGATGAGTCAATGGTGACGGGAGAATCGGTGCCGGTGAAGAAAGAAACCGGGGATGAAGTGATTGGTGCAACGATGAATAAAAGCGGGAGTTTTAAGTTTAAAGCGTTGCGCGTCGGGAAGGATACGGTTTTGGCGCAAATTGTCAAGTTGGTGCAAGATGCTCAGGGGAGTAAAGCGCCGATTCAACGGTTAGCCGATCGCGTGACTGGATTTTTTGTGCCGGTAGTGATTGCCATTGCGATCGCCACCTTTGTGATCTGGTTTGCCATTCTGGGAAATGTCACCCTTGCGATTATTACGACTGTGGGGGTCTTAATTATTGCCTGTCCTTGTGCCCTTGGATTAGCAACACCAACCTCAATCATGGTGGGAACCGGAAAAGGTGCAGAAAATGGCATTTTAATCAAAAGTGCTGACAGTTTAGAACTTGCCCATAAACTCCAAACCATTGTCTTAGATAAAACCGGCACTTTAACCCAGGGTAAACCCACGGTAACCGATTATGTCACTGTTGGCGGTACGGCTCATAGTAATGAGATTAAATTGTTACGATTAGCCGCAGCAGTAGAAAGTAATTCTGAGCATCCGTTAGCCGAGGCAGTGGTAGACTATGCCAAAGCCCAAGGGGTAGAAATGCCGCTTCCAGCCGTTACAAATTTTGAAGCGATTGCTGGGATGGGAGTTCAGGCAATGGTCAGCGATCGCCTCGTGCAAATCGGTACTCCGCGATGGATGCAGGAATTAGGCATTGATACCAAAGCCTTACAAACCTATCAAGAAAATTGGGAATCTGAAGCCAAAACTAGCCCTTGGATTGCCGTCGATGGACAAATTGAAGGAGTCTTTGGAATAGCAGATGCCTTAAAACCTTCTTCTGTCACAGCCATTCGAGGATTGCGTCGCCTGGGATTAGAGGTGGTGATGTTAACGGGAGATAACGAAAAAACTGCCCAAGCGATTGCTAAGGAAGTCGGGATTCATCGAGTTTTTGCTGAAGTTCGTCCCGGGCAGAAATCGGATAAAATCAAAGAATTACAAGCTGAAGGTAAGATTGTGGCAATGGTGGGTGATGGAATTAATGATGCTCCCGCCTTGGCTCAAGCGGATGTGGGAATTGCGATCGGGACAGGAACCGATGTCGCTATTGCTGCCAGTGATATTACCTTAATTTCCGGTGATTTACAAAGTATCGTTACCGCGATTCAACTCAGTAAAGCCACCATTCAAAATATCCGCCAAAATCTGTTTTTTGCCTTTATTTACAATACCGCCAGTATCCCCATTGCGGCTGGCATTCTGTATCCCTTTACGGGATGGTTACTCAATCCTATCCTCGCCGGGGCTGCAATGGCAATGAGTTCGGTTTCCGTCGTCACCAATGCCTTGCGCTTACGCAAGTTTAAAGCCCATCATTCCTAGGTGAAACCCTGGGGAATTAAATCTGTAAACTCTCTTGACAACAGGCTGACATTATGTTAAATAAATTCAAAATTGGGATACCTTTACTGGCCGTTGCAACAGTCTTGGCAACGGGGACAACTGCAAGAGTCCAAGCCATGTCAGAAATGCCCGGACACCTAAGAAACCCATCCCAGGGACTGCAAAAAATTGAACAACCCTTACCTGTAAAAGCTGGGGTGATTGTCGGAGGTGTTACTTTAATTGGATTAGAACTCTGGTGGTTTTTATTCAGTAAAAAGAAAACCCAAGCGGCAATCGACGAGCCAGAAAATTCCTAATCTTTAATCAATTCAGCGTCCATATCTTCCCTCTGGACACGGCACCCCCGTGTCCTTTCCTATTTCAAACCCGAACTCTACCTCAATCCTTTACAATAATAGGCTTCTTGCAAAAAAAGGCTTGATCCCCCCAACCCCCCTTAAGAAGGGGGGCTTTAAAGAATTTTGCAAGAAGTCTAATATCTTCTAAGTCATTCTCTTAAGTTCGTAGTAACGACTTCAGTCGTTCTCTTAAGTTCGTAGTAACGACTTCAGTCGTTCCCCACCCCATTTCCCTATCCATCCATGAACAATCATGCCTATCAATAAAGTCCGCTTACGGAAACTGCACCGAATCCTGGCCCCGATCGCCATTTTACCCCTCCTCCTGACCGCCAGTACCGGAATCTTGTATCAAATCGCTGTAGTGAGCGGAAACCGCACCCAATTTATGGGGTTACTCGACCTCCATCAGGGTATATTTGGGTCCCTAAACTTAGCCCCCGTTTATCCCCTTTTAAACGGATTAGGATTAATCACCCTTGCCGTTACCGGAATGATGATGTGGTTTCAAACTCGTCCAAAACGACAAAACCGAGCCTAAAACCCTCACTATTATCCCTTAAAATGCCCCAAAAAATATTAGGATAGAAGCACAGATAGACATAAACCCAACTTAATCGACCCGAAAAAACCATGAACAAATGAGAAAAAACTAAAGATTAAAACAACTCCACTCGAATCCTCCAAAAAACTCCGCTAAAATGAAACGTGCAACTCAGGAGAGCGATTGTGCGTCAATCACCGGAATATCAGGAGCGCAAGGGAAAACAAAGCCACTTATCTTTGCCCGCGCAGCCTTGCTCCCTAGGTCGCGATCGCCCTGGCCAATTCCAATCCGGTGCATCTTCAGCCGTTTAGTCATGTAAATGAAATTTCATCGCAAAGATCGCGATCTGCTATACCTTAAAAAGTGTTGACCTGAACCTGGAAGTCTTATTAAATTGCACGCCGAATCAAAAACTTATGGGAACTTTTCGATATCTGATGACTGTGGGTATGGGAACGCTAATCGCCTTAAGCGATATCGGCGCAAGTCTTGGACAGACTGAGGCATCCGGCGATCGCCTCCCCAGTCCAACCCCAGAAACCGCCGCTTCCTCCGGGGAAACCCCGGGCAGAACTGCCCCTAGAGCGGGTTTACAAGCCCAGGGGGTAACCCCCCCCGTAGAAAATGTGCCGGAGTACCTGACACCAAACCCTAACCCCCTCCAGTTTCCGACGGAATCCGATCAAGTTGAGATTGTCGGCACCCAACCCTTGACCTTAGAACAGGCCCTGCAAATTGCGGAACAGAACAGCCAGCAACTGCAAGAAGCCCTCTTAACCGTGGACCGAAATCGCGCCGCCTTACGAGAAAGTCGGGCCGCCTTGTATCCCAACTTGAGCGTGCAATCGAGCCTATCGCGCTCCAATTCCACCGGGGCAGATTTAGCCAATCAGCGACAAAGACAACAGTTAGGAGACAATGCCCCACCCCCAGAAGGCGGGAGCACCAGCTTAGATGGTGGCGTGGAATTAAGCTATAACCTGTACAATTCCGGGCGGCGATCGGGTCAGATTGGCTTGGCCGAAACCCAGTTACTCGTCAGTGAATTAGACTTGGAACGGGTGCTGGCTGACTTGCGCTTAGAGGTTCGCGAGGCTTACTACAACCTCCAAGAAGCGGATGACCAAATAGAAATTAGCCTCTCTGCGGTGCAAAGTTCCGAACAGAGCTTACGAGATGCTGAAGCCTTGGAACGAGCGGGATTAGGGACAAGATTTGATGTACTCAGAGCCAGGGTCCAGTTAGCCGATGCCGCCCAAGCCCTCACCCAAGCGCGGGCCCAGCAGCGCATCCGTCGCCGGGAAATTGCGCGGATTTTAAACGTTTCGCAAGTCGTGGATATTTCCGCTGCTGAACCTGTGGAAATTTCAGGGCTGTGGAATTTGTCTCTCGAAGATAGCATCGTCCTGGCGTTGAGAAATCGAGCGGAGTTAGAGCAGTTGTTGTTACAGCGGGACCTGACGGATTATCAGCGTCAGATTGCCTTGTCTGCCCTGGGTCCTCAAGTCAATTTGTTTGCCAGCTATAACGCGGTTGAAGTCTTTGGGGATGATTTGAATTTAGCCGATGGCTACAACTTGGGGGGTAGGGTGCAGTGGAATTTATATGATGGGGGGGCCGCTAGAGCGCGAGCGGTTCAGGAGGAGCGGAATATTGAGATTGCGGAAACGCGATTTGGGCAGTTTCGCAACCAAGTCCGTCTACAGGTGGAGCAAGCCTTTTTTAATTTGCGATCGAACTTCGAGAATATCCAAACCTCGAATATTGCGGTGGATCAGGCGCGGGAAAGTTTGCGTCTGGCGCGGTTGCGGTTTCAAGCCGGTGTAGGGACTCAAACCGACGTGCTCACGGCGGAAACGGAACTAACTCGGGCTCAGAATAACCGCTTGCGGGCGATCGTTACCTACAATCGGGCATTAGCGGCGATGGAACGGGCGATCGGGAATGTGAATGAGAGCTTGATTTCTACCCCCTAAGTTGGCGCAATGGGCAAGCTGGAGCTGAAATCTCGGGGCAATTGGTGAATTGCCCCTACAGGATGCGGGCAGTCTTTACAGAAGTTAACATGACGGTCTAAAATTTGAGAGGAGCTAACATCGGCCCTGAGTCAGTGCCCAGGCTTGGTCTAATTCTGGACGACTCATCGGCCCCAATCGGTATCGCGCGATCGCAACTATGGAGAAGAGAAGTGCCTAATATCAAATTTGTGGATGAAAACAAGGAAGTAGTCGCGGCAGATGGAGCCAACTTGCGGCTTAAAGCCTTAGAAAATGGAATCGAACTCTACAAGTTTGTCGGAAAATTGATGAACTGTGGCGGTTACGGTCAATGTGGCACCTGCATTGTCGAAGTCGTCGAAGGCATGGAAAATCTCTCCGATCGCACTCCCGCAGAAAACCAAAAACTCAAGAAAAAGCCCCCCAGCTATCGTTTGGCTTGTCAAACCCTGGTGAACGGGCCGGTGAGCGTCAAAACCAAGCCCTAACCCCCGCCCTGAATATGGGGGCCCCACACCGAGGATGTGGGTTGAAAGAATTTCGGCAAATCACCCTCACTGTAATCAAACAATAATGATATTCTGATCTTATTGAATTTTAAGATTGAAAAAATAGTGGGGTTCTATGCAAGTTAACGACCTAGGATTTGTGGCAAGCCTTCTTTTTGTGCTCGTCCCAGCCGTGTTTCTGTTGATCCTCTACATTCAAACCGCCAGCAAAAGCAAAGAGAGCTAAATTAACGGGCGGCTTTGTCTGGCACTCGGAACCATTCCGGGTGCTTTCTTCAAGTTCTAACTCCGACAATCGCAGGGAAGGGACGCGATCGCGTCCACTAACCGGCGAGGGTCTCCTGAATAAAAGGTGCCAAAACGCAACGTTTGGCACCTTTTTTATGGGACTTTCAGCCGGTGAATTAGGTGGAAGTCCGACCTAATAACACCGGACAGTTGGCATAAACCCGCACATAGTCAGACAGAGAGCCTCCTAAGAGGCGATCGAGGTCCACAAAGCTTTTAGCAATGTTAGGACGGCGATCGGGAGAACCCAACATCACCAGATCCGCATTCAAATCATCTGCCAAGCGACAAATTTCTTCTCCCGCTTTTCCTTTCGGCGTATGGCAGCGATAGGAAACACCATATTTCCGCGCCTCCGCCACCGCTGCGGCTAATACCGGGTCCTGTTCTGGATTATCCACAGGTTTTGAGGAGACATGGACCAACTCCAACTGTCCCCCATCAATATCTTTGACCATCATCAGGGCCAAATTCAGACATTGTTTCGCCGAGTCCGATTTGTCCACCGCGACGAGAACTCGCTTAATTTTTTTAACGTAGACATCATCTTTGACCAGCAACATCGGACGGGAAGCAAGCTGGAAGACGTACTGACTCACGGATCCTTCTAAAATCGCTTGCAACCGTCCCAAGGCGCGGGATCCAATCACGATCAGGTCTGCATTTTCTTCCTCTGCCACTTCACAGACGAGGGTTTTCGGGTCTCCCTGCTTCAGACGGGGGTTAACTTTGCTGGGGTCGATATTTAAAAATTTGACCGCATCAGCGAGGATTTTGCCACCCTCTGCCAACTTATCCGCCATAGCATCAGCGGTTACTTCCGGGGCCACAACGTGCAGTACAGTCACTGAGGCAGTTTGAAACGAGGGGATGTCCATCAACATCTTGACCATCTCTTCACAGAGTCCTCGTCCTGCCACTGCCACTAATATTTTTTGGATCATAAGTTTAGCTCCTGGCTACAACAGCATACTATGTAGGGATGAATCCCTGAATTGATTCCGTTTCGGGAAAGCTCTAGCGATCGCCGTAAACGACCCCAGAGATTGCTCGATTTAGGTATTTCATCTTTAATAATGTAAGACTTATTACCTACTGAAAATTTGTAGAAATGTAGAGTTTTGGATCAATTTGTAACATGACTGAGGAAAAAGAGACACAACCCCAACTTCCCCCCACCCAGGCGATCGCCCGTCTTGGGGAAAAATCCCCCGAGGGATGGTTTGAGTACCCCGTCAGGGCCTATCCCCATCATACCGACTATGCGGGCATCGTTTGGCATGGCACCTACTTAACCTGGATGGAAGAGGCGCGAGTCGAATCCTTACGGGCGATCGGGGTCAATTTTGCCGATTTAGTCGCCCACGGGTGCGATTTACCCGTGGTTGAGTTAGCCTTGCGCTACCACAAACCCATGAAACTCGGCACCGAGGCGATCGTCAGAACCCGGATGCTAGAAATGGATGGGGTGCGCCTCAATTGGGAATATCAGATTCAGTCCCTCGATGCACAAGAGTTGTACCTCACCGGAGTGGTTACTCTCGTTACCGTGGATATCGAAAAAGGCCGCATCATGCGCCGGTTACCTGAATCAGTCAAAGATGCCCTAGTTAAACTCTCCCGGTAGGGGAGATGGGGGAGATAGGGGAGATGGGGGAGATCGTTTGTAGTAACGACTTCAGTCGTTTCCTCGTGAGGTAAGCTACCGCTTACGTCACTCCCCTTTGGCAGATGAGGAAGATAGGGGAAATAGTTTGTAGTAACGACTTCAGTCGTTACCCCGTGCCGTAAGCGGTAGCTTACGTCACGCCCCTTTGGCAGATGAAGAAGATAGGGGAAATAGTTTGTAGTAACGACTTCAGTCGTTACCCCGTGCCGTAAGCGGTAGCTTACGTCACGCCCCTTTGGATGCTCTGCCTCCAGTCCCCAAGCAGGCACTCCAGCCACCAATTCTGCGTGTCATGGCATCCGCCATGACACGAGAGCAACGACTGAAGTCGTTACTACGAACATCTCCCCCAACCTCCCCATCTCCCCCATCCTCCCCAAGGTGATAAAATTGGGTTTACCCAATCCGACTGACCCCAATCCGACTGACCCCAACATCATGACTCGTTTACTTTACGAATATTCCATCGCCGATTGCGGTCACTTGATTATCCCTTATGTGTTTGGCACCGTCCATACGGACCCAATCTATTCTTATCACTTACTCTCCGAATTAGGACATCGCGGTAACTTGCATAAAGCCCATAATCCGGCAGGCATTCATTCCAGTAGCCTCGAAGGGATTATTGCGATCGCCAAAGAACACTTAGACATCCATTCTGATGTCGAGGAAAGTCTGGATATGTTTAAACATCGCTATACTTATCGCGAAAACTTAATCATTATTTATCAAATGGCCGATAAGTTTTTTTATGACCATTATAAGCCGGATAATTTACAAAATGTCGCCGCACCTAAAATATTCAAATCAGAGCAAGCTTGTATTCAGTGGGTCAAATCCGGACTCGATCGCCCCAATCAAGGCTCTAATGTTTTAGATTTTAGACGATAAGCCCCTCTTTTCTCTCTAGGAATAAAATAGCCAATGTTAGCCCGGAAACGGGTATTCATCAGGTTTACCTCTCACTTGCAGATTGTTAACACTTTATATTGCACTAGATATCATAAAATAACCAATAAGTCAACCCCATTGCTGGGGAGATTTTATCGCTTATTTAAGCTTTTCAGAAGAAAAAATCATAGTTTTCGTCAAAAGTCAAGTTTCAAAAGATATAAAAATAAGTAATCTTGCTGATTGTTTTTCCTTGCAAATATAGTACAATTTAACAAGCAGGGTTAAAAAGAAAGAAGGCCCCAGTCCTCACATAGTCCACTTAGGACCCCTCCCTCGTTGCAAACGGGTACTTTTCGACGAGGACTGAGGAATTGGGTTTTTTATGCTAAAGGCATCTAATCGGAAGTAGTTGGATATTGAGGATTCAAAAGAGAGGGAGAGAGACTAGCCGCCAACCGGAAAATGTAAAGACTCAATCATTACAAAATTTCACCCGGACTGTCATGGCATTGTCAAACTTGCCCGGAACCTGGGCGGCATCATTCTATAAAACTCTCCCCCATTACTGAGTGCTAATCTCCAATGGCATCAGCAATCAATTCGGCCTTCCCAGTTCAAATCCAATGAACTGAATTATTTCTTATCAATGTTACCTACAGAAGAGGAAACGTTCCCATGATTACTCCGATTACTCAATTGAATATAGCCGGTGGAGCAAACACCGATCATCAGGGACAGAGTTTTACCGCCACTGAAAATGGAACCATCAATGAAATTGCTGTTTCTCTGAGCAGTAGTTTTGAGGGCAATTTATTAATTTACCCCAGCAATAATGGGAGTGGTGTTGGTTCCCAAAAAGGCATACCCGCCTATGAGCAGACGGGTGTAGTCCTCCCGGGTGGCTTCGGTTGGAAAACCGTTAAATTGAATACCCCCTATACGGTAACCAGTGGACAAAACTATTCCTTTATTTTCGAGGGACTCGGGTCATTCTCTTATGCTGATACCGATGTTTATGCGGGCGGCAGTTATATTTTTAACTACGGCAATGTGCAGGCTAATCAAGATTTAGCGTTCTTCATCAATCCGCCGGAAATCGATATCAAGGGGAACAATATTTCGATCGCCAACAACGCTTGGTCCCCCTCGACGATGGACGGCACTGATTTTGGCTATACGACGAATATAGCCAGTCCAATCGTTAAAACTTTTACAATTGAGAACTTAGGTTCCAGTAATTTGAGCTTATCTGGTGGACCTGTGGTAACACTTACCGGGCCAAATTCCAGCAATTTCACTGTGAACACTTTAGGAGTGGATACCATTGGTGCCGGTCAATCTACCACATTTGAAATTACGTTCACCCCTTGGGTGAGCGGACCTAGCACGGCACAAATTAGTATAGCCAGTAACGACCTAGACGAAGGGAATTACGTTTTTTCTGTTCAGGGTAATGGCCCCAGCGGTCCAAGTCCTTTGGATCCTGGGATGATGTTCCCACCACCACCACCACCACCAGAACCGCTTGAACCCATTGGCACCCCAGGGGTGGTATTGCCCCCAGATCCGATCTTGACGCCCGATCCGATCTACCCAACTCCACCCGTGGAACCCGTGCCGACTTCCCCAACCCCCACAGATCCGATTATCCAGCCGGATCCGATCGCCCCAACCCAACCTGTGGAACCCGTGCCGACTTCCCCAACCCCCACAGATCCGATCGTGACCCCGGTGCCGATCGCCCCAACCGAACCCGTGGTGACGGACCCAACCCCCACCGAACCCATTATCGGGACCACTCCGATCGCCCCAACTCAACCTGTGGTGACGCAGCCAACCCCAACTGCACCGATTATCCAACCGGATCCGATCGCCCCAACTCAACCTGTGGTGACGCAGCCAACCCCAACTGCACCGATTATCCAACCGGATCTGCTCGCCTCAACTCCCCCCGTGGTGACGCAGCCAACCCCGACTGCACCGATTATCCAGCCGGATCTGCTCGCCCCAACTCCCCCCGTGGTGACGCAGCCAACCCCCACTGAACCGATTATCCAGCCGGATCTGCTCGCCCCAACTCCCCCCGTGGTGACGCAGCCAACCCCCACTGAACCGATCATCGGACCCACTCCCACCGTCCCAGTAGCGCCACCCTCCGAACCCGCAGAACAAAATCCCCCCGGAGTCTTTGTCGTCGGCAACGAGGGTCAGATTAATGTAGAGTTCCTGTTTGATGGCAGTAGCAATATTGCAGAAATGGCTGTGTTCTCTGTAGAAGGGATGGAGAACCTGGCGATCGGATCTACGGAATATATGCAAGAAGCCGCAAGGCGGGCCTTAAGCCGCTCCTCCGAAGGTCATGTGGTCATCTCTGACCGTTGGCAAGGCGCTCGTTTCAGTGACACCTTCAACGACTTTCGGGACTTTAACTGGAATGGAGGCGCTTATCAAGGGCGTCAGAATTTCGCCATGACACCGGGGACCAATTTCGCGATGATGCTTCTCCCCCACGGCACAGTGGAGGATGTATTGAGCGACGCTAATCGCCTCCAAGGAGTCCGCGTTCCCCTGTTTTCCACTCAATCGACTCAGGGACAGATGGTGGATCTCACCGGAGAGGGTAACACCTTTGGTTGGGACGATCAGTCCCTTAATGGCAATAGCTTCCAAACTCCTGACTATAAGGATATCATTTTCAAAATTGAGGGAGCCACAGGGGAAGCGTTGCCTGTGGATGACTTGATTGTTTCTTCCTCAGATTGGCGCAATCTGCCTCTAGGACAGAACATCGTCAATTATGCCCAAACGGGAGTATCTATGACTCCCGACCCGGGGTTTTTCTTTCCCCCGTTTATGCCGATGTTTTGGGGGTTCCAAGGGTGGGCAATGGATGGCTACATTGCCAATGCTGAGATCTTCTTTGATGCCAATAAAAATGGCCTGCGTGATGAGAACGAAGCCGTTGGCAAAACCGACGAAAATGGCCTGTTTAAATTTGAGGCATCCCTGGAAGCCTTTGATAGCAATGGCAATGGTAAACTTGACGCGAGCGAAGGTCACATTGTCGTGGTGGGGGGGATTGATACCGCCAATGGCTTACCCTTAGAAACACCGCTCAAAGCAACGCCAGATTCTCTGATGGTCAGTCTGTTAACCACCATCACGGCGGATTTGATTGATGAGGGATTATCTCCGTTTGAAGCGAATGACAAGGTAAAACAAGCGTTATCCTTGCCGGATAATGTGGATTTGAGTACCTTTGACCCGATCGCGGCGACGGAGCAAAACATCGCGGGGGGTGCAGCGATTAACCTCTCAATGGTGCAGGTGCAAAATTTAGTGACTCAGACTGCGGCTTTAATCGATGGCGCTTCTAGCTTGTCAAGAGCCGATATTGCGGGGATGGTTGTCAAAAGCCTCGCCAATAGTTTGCAGTCTGTTACCCGCTTTGATGTCACATCTAGCGCCCAACTCCAAACCGTGATAGAAGCTGCGGCGCAGAAGGTTCAAGAGAGTGACCCCTCTGTAAATTTGGATGAGTTACGAACAATGGCGTCATCGGCAGCGCAAGTGATGGCGGCGGCTAATCAGCAGATCGCGGAAGCGGTAGCGAATGGAGGGACAGATATTAATGGGGCGATCGCCCTGGTTCAAAAAGTCTCCCTCGATGGCACGACAAAAGACTTCTTGGCAGCCGGTTCCGGGGAATTATCCCTAGAGGAACTGGTAGCGAAGAATACTGGAGACGGTTTAACATCGCGGATTACCGCGATCGCCGAGACTGAAGCCTTGACCCAGAATAATCAGACCCCTGAATTCAACATCAAGGCGAGCGGGCAAATTAACCCCGTATCCAATCCGATTCTCCCAGGTTTATTAGGGGGGAGTTCTGAAGATGCAGAAACTGCTGCAACTGCACAGAACAGCGTAAGTACCGATCGCAATACTTCTGCCTTGCAAACTGCGATCGATGTCGCCAAGACCCTGTTTGATGCGGACTACTATGTGGCACAGAATGCCGATGTTGCCCTCGCCATTCAAAACGGGACTATCCCGAGTGCGATCGCTCACTTTGCGGCCTTTGGTTTCGCCGAAGGACGGGTGCCGAGTCCGTTATTCGGGCAAACCTATCTGACCCAGAACGCCGATGTAGCCGAAGCCGTTGCTACCGGAGCATTCCCCAGTGGATTCGCTCACTTTATCAAATTTGGCTTTGCCGAAGGTCGGTTCCCCAGTTCGTCATTAAAAGACCTAGAAACCTTGTATCTCTCCCAAAACCCTGATGCTGCCGAATCCATCAGTCAAGGGACGGCTACCAACGGACTAGAACATTTGGTCATGGTGGGTCTTGCCGAGGGTCGCAATCCCTTCCCGGCATTTGAGGTTCTTGCCGCTACCTTTGACTCAGCATTCTACGCCGAACAGAATGCCGATGTCGTCGCAGCGGTAGAAAAGGGGAGTTTCAAGAGTGTCTTAGAACACTTTGTGTTATTTGGCATGAATGAGGGTCGCAATCCCAGTCGCAGTTTTAGTAATAGCAACTACCTCGCGAATAACCTCGATGTTGCTCAAGCGGTTAACCAGGGGACTGTCCGGAGTGGGTATGCTCACTTGATGAGTCATGGATTTGCGGAGGGTCGCCTCAGTGGCACTCTCTCCACTATCGGAATGCGAGGGTTGAGCCATTCCGGGAATCAGGCTAATCCGGTGGCCGATATTTTAACGGGAGAAGCGATCGCCAGTGAGTTGATTGGGGGTAGCCGAGTGGATACGTTTTTGCTGGGGGATGCCAATCAGGTATTTTATGGCAATTTCACCCAGCAGGGTGCAACGAAGATTGTCAACTTTAACCCGACAGAAGATTTCATCCAGTTGCCTGGTTCAGCCAACGACTATCAGTTAGTTTCGACACCTGCGGGGATGCCAACGGGAATGGCAATTGTGCAACCCCAGGGCGATCGCACCGAATTGATTGCTTTGGTTCAAGATGTGGCATCTCTGAGCTTACAGGAAAGTTACTTTAGTTTCGTGTAAGGCAATTCTGTCAGTTGATAGCCGGATTTGTGATTAGGTAGAGTTTTCAGCGGGAATTCATCTGAATTCCCGCTTCTTTTTTTGGGATTAACTAACAGGTTCAAACACCATTTTCGGCACTAACACCCAGTCGCCATCGGATGATTCAATCTCGCTAATTCCCAAAAATGTCCCATCTTCTCCATAAATTCGCACAGGGGGGACAATTTCCCCTAACTCCGAGAGAGGAATACGCTGACCTTGGCACCAGCGACGGCCATCGTTAGAATTTAAAGGAATCGGACTTAAATGGGCTAACACCTTATCCGGTGGGATGAGTTGAAATGTCCCCTGATTCGTTTGAGTTTCGATGTCCTCAAAGGTTAAACTCTCTTTCAGGGGTAACCCACAGCTTTCGGTTCGGGTGAGATGTGCGAGGGTTCCGCCAGTTTCCAAGAGGGCACCCAGGTCCCGAGCGATCGCCCGGATATAGGTCCCGGGTCCACAGGCGATCGCCAGGTCAATTTCTGGAAAATCCCCCTCCCTCCACGCCAACACTTGGATATTATGAACTTCTACCACACGACTCGGGACTTCGACGGTTTCCCCTGCTCTTGCTAAGTCATACAACCGCTTCCCCTGCACCTGAATTGCACTGTAGGCAGGAGGAATTTGGGTAATTTTCCCCAAAAATTGGGGTAATTGTGCCGCTACCTGTTCCCGGGTGAGTTGGGGAACTGCTACGGAGGTGAGGGTTTCCCCTTCTAAATCATCGGTGGTGGTGGTGATTCCCAGACGCACGGTTGCCTGATAGGCTTTATCTGGACACAGGTATTGCAGCAGGCGTGTTGCCTTACCCACGGCGATCGGTAAGACTCCCGTTGCTGCGGGATCCAAGGTGCCACCATGTCCCACGCGCTTGGTTCGCAACAGTCGGCGGATCCGGGATACGCAGTCATGAGAAGTCATGCCAGGGGGTTTGTTGAGATTCAGAAATCCTTCCACAGTACCTTTAAAACATTCGGGAGTTCTGTTGTATTTTATCCAGATCAGGACTCATTTTTGGACCTTTATTCCAAATGTTCTACTGCCACTGAGGGTTTTGGAGTCAGCAACAAATATAATGCAGGAACTACCAGCAAGGCGATCGCTGTAGAAGCAGTTAACCCAAACCCGATCGCCGCACAAAGGGGAAACCATACCGGGTCACTAAATGCCAAGGGAACAACGCCGCCAATGGTGGTTAAACTGGTAGATAAGACCGGACGGAGGCGATCGGCGGCACCTTGAACTGCTGCCATTTGAATGGTCATACCGCGATCGCGATAGGTATTCATAGTTTCCACCATGACGATCGCATTATTCACCACAATTCCCACTAAAGAAATAATCCCAATCACCGCCGGAAACGAAATCGGAATCCAAGCGAGGAAAAACCCCCCAAAGGTACCAATTAACCCAAAGGGAATGGTGAGCATAATAATAAACGGTTGGGTAAATGATCCAAACTGAATCACCAACACCGCAAACACTAGGAAAATCGCCACCCCTGCCATTTGTTGCGCTGACCCAAAGGTCTCACTCTGAGTCTGTGCTTCTCCAGCGAACTTATAGTCATATCCTTGGGGCCATTGACGGCGCATTTCATCAATTTTAGGCTGAAAATCTCCCAAAATTTCTCCCACAGTCCGGTTGTCTGTCTTCGCCAAAACCGTGACTGTGCGCTGAGTATCTTGGTGGACAATAGATAAAGGTGCTTCCCCGAATTCTGATTCTAGCACTTGACCCGCTGATAAGGTGCGATCGCCTGCAAACAAGCGAATGGTCTGGAGTTCGTCTTGACGCGTCGGACCACCCACAGCACCGCCTCGCGACGGCCAAGCCATACTCAGCCTGATTTCCAGGTCTTCCTCACCCCCGCCAATGGGGAAACTGCCAATTTCGTTATCAGTCATGGTATAGCGGCCTTGCCGAGCCAAATCATCGGCATTTAAGCCATAGAAATTCATCGCTTCCCGGCGGGGTCGAAACTTGATATCTGGACGCAAGGCACCGAGGTCGTCTCGCACATCGGTAGTGCCGCGAATTTGCCGCAGTGCCAGTTGCACTTCCCCAGAAATCCGGCGCAATTCCGTCATATCCCGTCCCTGAATTTGAATGGCGATCGGGTCTCCCCCTTCCCCGGTACTTTCGGTATTGACCACCAGGGAAGCCCCGGGATATGTGCGAATCAGTTGGTCTAATTCCTGTCGCAGTTGGCGATCGTATTCAAAGGAATAAAGTTCGCGTTCGTTTTTCGGGGTGAACATGGCGGAAAACCCAACTAAATAGTTCCCTTGATTGGGTTTCATCCCACTTTCGGTCACCAGGTTACTCCGCTGTCCCACGAATTTAATCATGTTAGTGAGATAGTCTTTTTGGCGCAGCACTTCTCCAATTTCATCTGCCACCTGTTGGGACGTATCCAGGGTTGTGGTAGGCGGCAGTTCCACATTGATACTCATTTTGAGCTTGTCAGAGTCGGGAAATAGAGTACCGGGAACAGTTCCCACTAAAATCAGAGTACAGACAAATAAACTGACTGCGCCTAACACCCATAAACTTGCGGTTTTCTTGTTGCGAACGGTAGTTTTTAGACTCCATTTTGCATAGCGCTGGGCTGTAGATTCGTTGAGTCGGTCAATAAAGGTTTTTTTGCCATGACCTTTGACATTTCCGAGTAAGAATCGAGACAGGGGAACGTCAATGAGTAAGGCGATAATATAGCTGAGAACCAGACAAGTAATGGCACTAATCGGAATAAATCTAATAAATTTACCCATTGTGCCGCTAATTGCCATTAACGGTGCCATTGCTAAAATGGTGGTCAACTGGCCGGAAAAGGCAGCTAAAGCGTAAGTTTTGACCGTGGAGAGGGCGGCTTGATTAAAGGTGAGTCCCCGCACGAAAATCCCTTCGTGCAATCCTTCCATCATGAGAATGTAAACATCGACCAGCAATCCCAAGGCGAGAATCATGCCGATTGTGACCATTGTATTTAGGGTTTGTCCGCCAATCCAGAGAATGGCGACTGCACCCATAAAGGTCAGGGGAATCGACAATCCGGCAATTAACGCTTCCCGCCAACTGAGGGCAAAAAATAGGATAACAAATACCACAAGAATCCCTTGCCAACAGTTATTAAACAGCCGCAATAAGTCTTCTTTAATGGTTTCGGCATCGGAGTTGATGACCCGGTATTCTAAGCCATAAGGCCAGAGATTGGGGTTTTGTTGCGCTAAATCTAAGGCAGCAATAGAGTCTTCCACAACCTTAATGGTATCGGACCCAGGAACTTTGACCACATCAACGTTAATCACGGGTTCAAATTCGCTGCCATTCCAACTGAGAAAAGCGCGATTTTTTTCCCGTTCTAAATCTCGTCGCACTTCGGCAATTTCTTTGAGACGAACCACCCGACCATCGGACCCGCCTAAGCGTGCTACAGGCAAATCTTGCAGGTCTTCTACGGAACGAAAGCGGCCATATAAACGCACTTGAGTACCGATGCGATCGCTCTCCACCTGTTCCCAAGGCATATCAATGTTGCCTTGTTGGATCGCACTGCTGACTTGGGTGGGAGAAATCCCCAGAGTGGTCAGGCGTGAGGGAATTAACTGCACATGAATGACTTCTTTGCGTTCTCCTCCGAGTTCCACCTTTCGCACGTTGGGGACTTTTTCTAAAATATCTTTGATATCTTCCCCTGCATGACTCAGGACCGCCATATCGAGCTTCCCAAATAAGCCAATTGTGAGAACGGGAGTATCTTGGACGGAGATTTGTTCGACTTTCGGCTGTTCCGCATCTCGGGGAAGTTCTGGTTTTGCTTCATCGACTTGAGCGCGCAGCAAGGCGATCGACTCATTAACGGGAGCTTCAGCCCGAAATTCTACCACAATTCGCGATCGCCCGTCATAAGAGGCACTACTAATTTCTTTTAATCCTTTGAGGGATTTAAGCTCTTTTTCAATTTTGTCCGTAATCTGATTTTCAATGGTTTCAGGGTCTGCACCGGGCCAAATTGTTTCAATACTGGCGATCGCCACATTAATATCCGGATCCCCTTCTTTCACCATCGAAGCAGCACCAATCACCCCCCCAATCAACAGCAAAAAACACAGCAAAATCCCAAAAACCGGCTTTAAAAAGAAGAATTTAGTCACCGGAGATGCCTTCTGAACATCAGGAATCTCAAATCGTTGTGAGTCATCATCTTGAGGCGGTTCCGGTGGTAAAATAGTTTCTGTCATGATATTTTTATACTTAAATGGGTAGTGTATCATTTCAATCCTTCCAGTCCCCTCCCCTTACCAAGGGGAGGGCTAGGGTGGGGTTCCGGCATCCAAGCGTGAGAACCCTCCAGTCCCCTCCCCTTACCAAGGGGAGGGCTAGGGTGGGGTCCCGGCATCCCAAAGTGAGAACCCTCCAGTCCCCTCCCCTTACCAAGGGGAGGGCTAGGGTGGGGTTCCGAAACCCAAAAGTGAGAACCCTCTTCAATCCAAAACCTCCACAATTTCCACCGGCGCACCATCCACCAACCGATTACTCCCCTCAGTTACTAATAACTCTCCCGGATTAACTCCTTCAACAATTTCCCGGGTAGAAATTCCTTCAATCCCCAGAGTAATTTTCCGTTGTTCCACTCTTCCCGTTTCCGGGTTAACCACAAACACATGAGGTTGGCGATCGCGAAACACAAACGCCTCAAACGGTGCAGTAGTGGCATTCGGATTTTCCTCCACCGCAATCCATGCCGACACTCGCGACCCATGCCGCAAATTCTCACTTCCTTGCTTAATTCGCATGGTAACAGACATCGCTCGCCCTCCCGGTGTCACCGAAGGACTCACCGAAAACACCTGTCCCGCTGCTCTCGCCAGTTTCGTCAGTTCATCGCTGGTCATTTCTCCCGCCGATGCCGCACTCATATCTTCATCTAAAACAATATAAACCCGTTGTCCCGGTCTCACTCGGTCCCCTTCAAACGCCGGAAGTTCTACGTTGACCTCAAATTCCCCCGGATCAATGACAATCATCGGCACCCGGTCAACAATGTTCTGATATTCCCCACTCGGTTGGACCCGCTGGGGTGACCAGTAATCTCCCTCGGTGATATTCAGATAGGCCAAAACGCCGTCAAATGGCGCATAAATCGCACTATCTTCCAAGTTGACATCGGCCCGGGTAACTTGAGTTTGAGCCGAGGCAATCCCCGCATCTGCTGCATAAATTTGGGCTTGTGCGGACTGAACTTGTCCGGCTACGGCCTTAACTTGGCTTTCTGCTGCGCTGATTTGACTGTGAGCCACGGTGACTTGACTTTGAGCCACGGCAATTTCTTGTTCCCCGGCAGTGACTTGGCTTTTCGCCACTTCTACATCCTGGAGCGCGGCGCTCACTTGGCTTTTGGCGGCTTCAACTTCTTTTTGAGCGGCGATAATTTGACTGTTGGCGGCTTGGACTTCTTGCTCGGCGGCTTTCACTTCATTTTGGACGGCATTTAACCCGGATTCAGCGTTTTGGCGTCGATTGGTATAAACATCCAAATCACTTTGAGAAATGACCCCTTCTTGATATAATGTTAGACGCCGCTCCTGTTCTTTAATGGCGAGGTCGAGGTCGGCTTGGGCTTTTTGAAGATTGGCGTTGGAACGGGCTAAATTAGCGAGGCTTTGTCCCTGTCTCGCTTGAGTTTGGGCGACGTTGGCTTGGGCTTGTTCCACTTTGGCTTCGGCTTGTTGCACCCCCACTTGGGCTTGTTGCACTCGGGATTGGATTTGAGCCAGATTCGCGCGCGCTTGTTCTACTTTAGAGCGAGACTGTTCTAACAAGGCTTGGTTTTGTTCGACTCCGGCTTTTGCCTGTTGGAGATTGGCTCGGGCTTGGTCGAGGTTAGCCACGGCAACACTGCGCTGGGTTTGGGCTTCGGCGGTTCCGGCTTGTGCTTGGGTGATATCGGCAGTGAGTTTGCGATCGTCTACTTTGGCGAGTAATTCCCCTTCCCGCACGCGATCGCCTTCTCGCAAATCTCGCCCTTCGATTTTTTTGATATAAGTAATCGTTCCGGGCACTTCAAAAGTGAGGTGCTTACTTCGCACAGCAGAGGCAAACCCATCACTAAAAACCCAGGCTTGAATGGGGGCCGACTGCGCCGGAACCACCCGCACCGGCAATCCCGGTGGTTGTACCTCAGTCGGGGTGGCTTCTTCCGCTTCGGCTTGGCTATTCAACCGCATGGCTCCCACGGTCCCAAGCCCTGCGATCGCCGCGAACAATATGATGAATCCTAAACTTTTTTTAAGCCAAGATAAAGGAAATTTTCGTCTGGATTGGTCCGATTTTTGGCGAGTTTTCCCCCCGGCATCGGGTCCGTTCGGTTGGGCAATTGCTCCGGACTGGGCAACGGGGAGCGACAAGTTTAGCCCCTCCATATTTTCTAAGCGATCAATCATCCGTGGCTCTCCATTAATAAGAGTTTAATTTTTTCTTAAGTCTGTCCCCCAAAAGGGGTATTTTATGCTTTTGAATTGCTATTTTCTACCGATAAAGTTTGAAAAGGCTGGGTTGATAATTTCCCGATTACGCAGCTAATTGTTGTAGAAATTGCGGGCGAATTTTATCGATTCAGTGGGTGGAGGATGAGTCCCTTCTATCAGAAATTTGATAAGAATGGGTAAAGTTGAGTCCGAGTTATCGAGATTTGGGGTAAACTCAATCCGGTTAATTTTTATATCCGTGGGCAATTCCAGCGTTTGTTCTTTAAATGGCAACCGCAAAAATTACTCAGGTTTGGGAAAGCCAGTATCGGGACAGATGCCGACTCTAACTCCTGGGTCACTTGCTGCGCGATCGCCTAGGGTCAACTTCCACTCTGGGGTAGGGTTTCCTGCCACAGGCGGGCGATGCCGATGAACACGCGAGTTCATGCTCATGTTTATAATAATACGAGTAACTGCTCATGTTTGTCAACGCTCTGGGGGAAAAATGGAAGAAGAATTCTCAAAAGTAGAAGGGATGAGGCGTCAACCGCAGCAGATGCGGGCGATTAAGCGCGTGAATCAGATCCTAGATGCGGCAGAAGACTTGTTTGCCGAAGTCGGATATGAAGGGGCCACCACCAATGCGATCGCCGCCCGCGCTGGGACCTCCATTGGATCCCTGTATCGTTTTTTTCCCGATAAAGAATCCATTCTCAAAGCACTCGCCACCCGCTATTTGGAGCAAATGCATGAAATGTTTTTTCAGCTACATTCCCCAGAAATGGCAACCTTACCCCTAGAGGTTTATATTGACCGAGTAATGGACGCATTTGATGAATTAATCACAGCACATCCTGGGTATCGAGCCGTTTTTTTCAAATCCCGCGCCGCTTGCCCAGAAGTCCAAGAAATGGATTCGGATTTATGCGCTCAATTTGCGGGTAAATTAGCCGAATTTTATCGATTAAAAGCGCCCCATCTCGATCCATCCACTGGCGAACTGATCGCCTTAGTTGTCGTAGAAGCAGTCCGCAATTTGCGGAGACTCTCTCTGACCCGAGATGACCCATTTCAGCACCGAGTCACTCAGGAAATTAAAAAACTATTATTGGCCTATTTGCAGCCTTATTTAAGTTAGGAGATGGGGAGGATAGGGGAGATGGGGTTCATGTTTGTAGTAACGACTTCAGTCGTTGCTTTCGTGTCATGGCGATCGCCATGACACTTACCCTTCTAGGATTAAGCACCTGTATGGGGACTGGGGCGATCGCCTCCATTGGGGCGTTACTTGGCATCCGCCAAGTAACGCGGTAACGACTGAAGTCGGGACGTTGAACATGAACCCCATCCTCGCCATCCTCGCCATCCTCGCCATCCTCGCCATCCTCCCCATCTCCCCCATCCTCATCATCTCCTTTTCCTTAAGAAAAATTTTCAAGTTAGGGGATCCCAAAAGAGGGCGATCGCGATTAAAATCTTGGTAAATCTACCCGAGGAGTTAACGCAATGGAGTCTCTTGCATACATCCATCTTGCTGAAGCCTATAATCAACCCTTAGAAATCCCCTCAATCCAGGTAAACTGGCCTAAAAAAGGCTGGAGAACCCGGATGGGAGCCCTTGCCTTGGGTGCTGTCACCACCTTCCTGGCGATGGGTTCTCCCGCAGTTGCACTGATTCGTCCTGGAGATGCCGGTTCAGAAATTACCCAACTGCAATATCGGTTGCAGGAACTGGGCTATTTTACTCCTGAAAAATCCGGTTACTATGGCGACTTTACTAAACGTGCCGTCATGGAGTTTCAAGAAAAAAACGGATTAACTCCCGATGGAATTGTCGGTCCGCAAACGAAATCTGCCCTGGAAAAAGACTATCCCCAAACTCCAGAACCGACCACTCAGCCAACAGTCCGAATCGGAACTACTGGCGGAACGGTTTTAAGAGTACAACGGCAGTTAAGCTCATTAAAATACTTCGATTATCAAAAAATGGATGGTGTTTTTAATGAAGAAACTGAATCGGCTATTAAACAGTTTCAAAAAGACTACGGTTTAGAAGCGGATGGTGTTGTGGGGTTAAAAACTCACACAGCCCTCCGCAACTATACTGGGTTATAAACTCCTCCCCAATTCCGGACAGGAGTTACGCAAATTTGGCGAGATCACTCCAGGCGTAAGTCCGGTCTGAGTTTTTGTTCGGGTATGGCGCACGCCTCTGTGCGCCAAATTTCTCCCGGATAAAAGTCAGCCTGATTTTAAGTGGAAGGGTCTTGAAAACTGGAGGGACTATAATACCCACAGCGTCCTTGAATAGAGGCGATCGCATCCAATAAATATAAATCTCCCGTGGTGAATAAATCCTCCCACAACAGCGGTACAATTTCTCCTTCTCCTACCTGGGCTAACACTTCCGCAACCTGTTGGCGCACTAAACTATTTCCTTCATTCAAGGTATAGAGTAAGGCTTCGACTGCTACAGAAGTCCCGAGATTTCCTAATGCTTCTATTGCCGTTTTTCGCACGGAATAAGTATTATCAGTTAAAGCGACATTTAGCAAAGATTTTACGGCCCGATCCGACCCTATTTGGCCTAATATTTTAGCGGCTTTTTCCCGAACAAAACTGGAACTATCTGACAGATTTTCGAGGATTTCGTCTAGGGGTTTAGATAGCTCGATCGCAGAGTTTTGGTCATTCCCACACAGGGGCGCGATTATCGCGGCACGGATGCGATCTAACCCTTGTTGGGCGCGGAGTTTCACCCATTCATTCGGGTCGGTTAAGGCGGCAGTGAGGGCATTTTCTGCCGCAGTCGTGCCAATTTCCCCCAGGGCGATCGCCGCACTTTCTCGGACTAAATACTGGGGATGATGTAACGCCGAAATCAGTTGATCAACCACTGAATCCTGAGCAATTTTAGCTAATCCATAGGCGGCGCGAGTGCGAACAAATTCGTGAGAATCGCCTAAGGTATTCAGCAATGCTACAATGGTTTCTTCATTGCCAATTTCTCCTAAGGCATCCGCTGCCGCAATCCGGGTATTGGTGGCCGAATGATTTAATGCAGCCAAAATGGTATCCAGGGCTGGCCGATCGCCCAGTTTCCCCAAGGCGACTGCCACACTCCACCAAGTGGGCGAATAATCTGGATTAGAAAACACTCTTTTAAGCGCAGTAATCGCTACCGGCGTGGCAATTTTTCCCAGGGCTTCTGCTGCACTTAAAGGTACGGTGCGATCCGAGTCTTCTAAGGCTAAAATCAGCGCATCAATTCCTGTACTATACCCCAAATTACCCATAATTTCTGCGGATTTTTGGCGAATGCTGGGCATTTTATCATTCATCCCTTGAATCAGCGGGAATACCACGGCTAATGAGGCGATCGCCCCTAACGCTTCTACAGCATTTTCTCGGATCCGATAATCCGGATCATTTAAAGCTTGTTCTAAATAGGGAATGGCATAATTAGAACCACTGATTCCAAACAGTCGAATCTTCAGTTTGGGTGGTAAAACCTGGCGATCGAGCAATTCTAATCCTTCATCTTGAAACGGTGTTTTAACCGAACCCGCTAGTTTTGTCCCCAGTTTTAAATCAATTTCAAAGCCTAATTTCACCATCCGAATGGCTTCCGTGCGATCGGCCACCTTTGCCAGCATCTTCGCAATGGAATCAGTCCATTGTAAGCGGTTGAGATAGTCGCGTTTTAGAGTTTCATCACTCAAATACGGAAGCTGGCTTAGGAGAGTTTGAGCAGATGGCATATTGGTCAACACTGATGGTGGGGCCTGGAGTGAATGGAAAAGAGTAATAGAAGACTTCAAAAAAAGTGATTAAAGTTAGCTTATTAAGTCTATCCCTTTTTCGCATCTAATCGCCGCTAAATAGAACACAAAATTGGCGAATTGAACCGAAAGTTTTCAGCCGAGGGCATTTGGGTATCTATTAAATAATCGCGCAAGCTACAGGATTTGGGTACTAGAATGGTTGCTAATTGGGGATTCGTTTGTAAAAAACCCAGACTTCTAACCTAAACGCGACGGACTTTTCGGGATAAACAGAAACAGACTGTAACCCTAAACTTGAGCGTAAAAGCCGTTGGTGGCAATTGCAGGTATCCTGGAAAGTTGATGGCGATCGCCCCTGATGAAACGAACCCGAGGACAAAATTAATGACCCTGATTTTAACCAACGACGATGGAATAGACGCCCCTGGTATTCAAGCCCTTCTGAATGCCGTGGGCGATCGCAAAACCGTGATGGTAGCACCCCGAGAGGGATTATCGGGATGTGGTCATCAGGTGATGACCGATCGCCCCATTCACGTCGATCGCCGGTCCGCCACGGAATATGCGATCGGCGGAACCCCTGCCGATTGTACTCGCATCGCCCTGTCTTGTCTCTGTCCCGATGCCGCTTGGGTCCTCTCTGGCATCAACAACGGCGGTAATCTCGGCATCGATGTTTACCTCTCCGGAACCGTTGCCGCAGTCCGAGAAGCTGCCATCCACGGCATTCCCGCCGTCGCCATTTCTCAATATCGCAAAGGCGGACGCCTGGT
Organism: Laspinema palackyanum D2a; assembly: GCA_025370845.1. Classification (GTDB taxonomy): domain Bacteria; phylum Cyanobacteriota; class Cyanobacteriia; order Cyanobacteriales; family Laspinemataceae; genus Laspinema. The sequence goes on from JAMXFF010000039.1 coordinate 24,863, forward strand.
GGAATGGGAACGCACCACCCAATTGGCGATCGCCGTCTTGCAGGAATTATTTGCTCGCCCTCTTGAACCCGGCACCTTTTGGAATGTAAACCTACCCTTTCTCGAACCCAACGAACCGGACCCTACTATTGTATTTTGTCAACCCTCAACGCAACCTTTGCCGGTTAAATATCGCATCGAAGATGAGTATTACTATTATGAAGGGGTTTACGGCTTGCGCGAACGTACCCCCGGTACCGATGTCGATGTCTGCTTTTCCGGGAATATCGCCGTTACCCTTTTGGGATTGTAGGACGACTGCAAACACAAAAAGGGTAGTCGCCTTCTACGGTACAATAAGCTTTGACAACAAAAAAGAGTAACAATCATGCGGATATTAATGATGGGCGGGACCCGGTTTATCGGGGTTTATCTCACTAAGATTTTAGTTGAACAAGGACATTCCGTTGTTCTATTCAATCGCGGCAATAAACCCGCCCCAGTGGAAGGAGTTGAGCAAATTCACGGCGATCGCACCGATGAATCTCAACTCAAAGAAAAACTCGCCTCCGAACAATTTGATGCCATTTTCGACAATAACGGACGGGAACTCAGCGACACCAAACCACTGGCTGATTTGTTTAACGGCAAAGTGAAACATTTTGTATATATGAGTTCGGCAGGGGTCTATCTCAAGTCGGACCAAATGCCTCATCGAGAGGAGGATGCCGTGGACCCGAAGAGTCGGCATAAAGGCAAAAACGATACGGAAACTTATCTTTCTCAGCAGGGATTACCGTTTACATCTATTCGTCCGACCTATATTTATGGGCCTCAGAATTATAATCCTTTAGAAGGGTGGTTTTTTGACCGGATCGTCCGCGATCGCCCCATACCCATTCCCGGAAATGGATTTCACATTACTCAACTGGGTCACTGTTACGATTTAGCCAATGCAATGGCAGCAGTCCTGGGTAATGAAACGGCGATCGGGCAGATTTATAATATTTCCGGCGACCGATATGTCACCTTTGACGGATTAGCCCGCGCCTGTGCAGAAGCAGCCGGAAAATCCGATGTAAAGCTTATCCATTATGACCCGAAACAATTTGATTTTGGCAAACGTAAAGCCTTTCCGATGCGGGTACAACACTTCTTTGCCGATGTCAGTAAAGCCATGCAAGACCTGAATTGGAAACCCCAATTTGACCTAGTTTCCGGGTTAAAAGATTCTTTTCAAAAAGATTACTTAGCCAACGGTGCAGATAAGGCAGAAATAGACTTTTCTGTAGATGATGAAATTATCAAGACCCTCAGTTAATTCCTAGTTTCCTAGTTTGTAGTAACGACTTCAGTCGTTCTCTTTCTTAGTTTGTAGTAACGACTTCAGTCGTTTCCGGGTTCGGAGTATTGAGATAAACCAGCGGTAATTTAAAAGATCCTTTAGTAGTTAGTATCTGCTGTCACTACTGGGAGTAACGACTGAAGTCGGGACGTTGAACTAAGACAAGATAACGACTGAAGTCGGGACGTTGAACGGGTAATAAATAAAAAAATAGAGGTGTATTTATTACACCTCTATTACCGAATTATTAATCATAACTCAGTCATATATGCCGAGCATTTTATTGTTCCATAAGTTGTTCTAAGCGGGTTCTGACTTCTTTTTGAAGTTCGGGATTTTGTTGAATGGCACTCCCGATTTCATTCAGGCGTTCCATATTGAGTCCGAGACTGGCGATCGCTTGCTCTTGTCTCGCCTTGGACTCCTCTTGAATTTGCTTACCTTCTTCCATGATTTGAGCAAATTTTTGCTGTTCTTCTGGAGAAATATTGAGTTCCGATTGAGCGGCAGGATCCTCTTGTCCTTGAACGGTAGCTTGATAAATTTCTGCAAACCGTTCTTGACTAAACCCTTGACCTTCGATGGTTTGTACTATTCTTTCTTGAAACTGTTGCTCAATGGTCAACAGTTGGAAGATAGCCCGGGAAAACTTATCGAGATCATCATCATTAATTTGAGAGGAATCCAAAGTTTCTATCGGAGTCTGTGGCGAGTTTTCCGGGGTTTGTGCGTAAGCGGGTGGGAGCATTCCAATCAGCAGTAATACCACTATGGAACTCGCAGTTAAAACTCGTTTTAACATTTCAAATTTCTCCATTATCACTCTTGATGGTACTGTGTCAGAGTTGTTCACGCTTGACGAAGCTAGACCTGTCACAGGTGGTGGTGTTGAGTGGGGTCTCAACTACTGGGTGTGGCAAACTTAGGACAGCCCTAAAAAACAGGATTACTCACAGATTGTAAATATCTGCTGCTGTAGTACAAGCGGAAATAGGGGCTTGCAGGGCATGAGGAGCTTAATGGGGTCAAGTTCCCAGACGTGGGGAATCACGCAAACGAGCTTACCCTCAAAGAAGCGAATGGAATACCCAAACAACACAAGATACCAGATTAAATAGGTTGCCTTGAGAACTCGCTCAACCAATATAGGTTAAACTTTATTTTGGGAAACTGTCAAGTCTATCCTCACGGGTTTAGAAATGGATGACAGAGCATACCTTCAAAAGCACAGTCCCCTGCCTATCCTAGATAGCATCCCCTGGGGGGGAGCAACTTTGAAGGTTTGTTTTAAGGTGGCATTGCCCGAGATTTGGGTGATTCGATGAGAATAAAATATCGAACTACCGCTGGCGGGTCTGAATTTATTCCCTAGTTTAGCGAAGATCAAAATAAAGCTAATCCCTCTATCGATAGATCGTTTCCCTATCCGATGGAGCAGGTCTCGATCGCCCTGGACTTATTTGAACAGAGTTGAACAGATTGATGGAATTATGGCAGACCTTGTTCCATTTTGACTCGCGGGATCTATATCTATAGGAATAAAATTCACCGGAATTAAACCTTGATTAAGGATTAAGACTCACTCGATTGAGGCCAGAGGTAAATCACACCAGAAATCCAGGTTAGGGCCACGGAAATCCAGAAGGCAACTAAGGCGATCGCCGACCATTCCTCAGGCAGAGGCGCGATCAACAGACCGATCGCCAGGATTTGACTGACGGTTTTTAACTTCCCCCACAAATTGGCACCGGCGATCGCCGCATTCCCCGTTAAAGCGGGATTGATGCGCCATCCGGCGATCGCCAATTCCCTAAATAAAATCAAAAATACCCCCCAAGCAGGCAACTGTCCCAGTTCCACCAGGGACATCAAGGGTGCCATAACCAATAACTTATCGACTAACGGATCGAGAAACTTCCCCAACTCCGTCACTTGATCCAGTTTTCTAGCTAAATAGCCATCCAACCAATCCGTTCCTGCTGCCACCAAAAAAATCACCACGGAGATCCATCGCAACCTCGGCGTGGGGTCAGACAGGAAATACAGTAGAAAAGGCACCCCCAATAAACGGGAGAAAGTAATCCAAGTTGAGAGCGTCATAAATAGCTCACCAGAACAGAATAAAAAAAACCTAGGGCCGACCGAAGGATTGGCCCTAGGTTAACATAATTTTGCTCTGAATGTTTTGCTCTATCCCCAGAATCTGCTCTTAACAGGCTCCTCTTTGGTTAAAAATAACCTGGAACGTTTTCACAATTAGGAGGAGGTCATAAAGAATCGACCACTTGCGCTGATACTCCAAATCCAGGTGAATCACTTGTTCAAAATCTTTAATACTAGAGCGTCCATGAGTCTGCCATTCTCCCGTTAGACCCGGTTTAACATTCAATCGGTCTAAATGGTGGGGTTGGTAGTCTTTCACTTCCCCGGGGGTGGGTGGACGAGTGCCCACTAAGCTCATTTCGCCGCGCAGAACGTTCCAAAATTGAGGCAGTTCATCCAGACTGGTGCGACGTAGAAACCGGCCTACTCGGGTGATGCGAGGGTCGTTTTCGTTTTTAAATAGATGTCCTTTAACTTCGTTTTTGACCAGATGCTGAAGATGTTCCGCATTGACAACCATCGAGCGGAATTTCCACATCCGGAAGTATCGACCCTTGTAACCACAGCGAATTTGGCTATAGAGTAAGGGTCCTGGGTTGTCCAACTGCATGGCGATTACGAGGGGAATAGCAATGACGGAGGTGATTGCTAACCCGACTAATGCTCCGACAATATCAATAAGCCGCTTTGTTTTACTGTGAAGGGAAGGATGACATTCTTGCCGAATTGTTGGATCAGAATAAGTCGCTTCAATAGTGGCGCTAGTGGCGGGATTAAATTTAAAGGGAATAGATATATCAATTTTATGAGCAGTTAACACGATCTTCTCCCGTTGGGTTTGCGGTGGGTATCCTGATTCTTGAACTGACTCTACTCAATTTTGGGGAAATTCGGTAGAACTACCCCCTGATATTTACTTAAACTTTGAAATGTTAGTCAGTTTTGTAAAGTTTTCGTGTGGTTTAAAATCAAGCCCCAGTCTTCTGCAACGCCTATACCCTGCGCTTTGAGGGTCTCAAGTGCCTCCTAGACATTAAGTCCAACGGGCGCGACCCCTCTGTGTGGCGATCGCTCCCTTGAAATGGGGCAAAGATGCCCTATCGGGAGCCGGGGTTTCCTGCAATATCCGATATTTTCTCGCTTTTCTGTATCTTTCACTACATTTTTCCCGTAATTATAGAGAAAAATTTTCGGAATGATGGCGTTGAGGGGTTAAAAATTCACTTAAATAAAGGAGGAGGGGTTCTTCAAAATGTTGATGAGTCGTTGTGGCGATCGCCTGCAAATATTGTAACAACCGCCCAGACTGTTCCAAATTAAGGCGATAAGTGCCATCAACCTCGTCAAACAAAGGGATATCCGGCGTGAGAGGATATTCCGTCGTCGCCGCCAGTTCCGGCATGGGGACTACAGAGTTCACAGAGGAACTCAACCCCGGAGGCAAATTCCCCTCCAGGAACCCTTGAATCCGACTCCCCAGCGATCGCCCGTGAATCCCGCGACGTTCCACTAATGCTACAATTTCCCGCAAGGACCGGGGGCAGTCGTCCGTGATCGCCCGTAACAACTCCGCCAGTAAAAAATAATCCCCATACTGCTGCCGATTCAAGTCCAGAACCCGAGGATACAAAGGCAACGCCGCCAACCCAAAGGCAATCCGACTCGAACCCGACCCCCGATTACCCCGGGGTGGATCAGCGATTAACGTCGCATTGGGGAGTTTTTGGCGTATCCAACCCCTGAACGAGGGCGATTGTGCCGTCCCCCCGGTACAGACTGCCCGCTCAATGGCGATCGCCGATAAACCCGTTTCAATCAACAACCCATTCAGCGCTTGATTCAAAAAGTTGAGAAACGGCTCAACCACTAAGCGTTGTAACTCCCGATGGGCGATCGTCCAGCGAAACTCCCCCACCGTCACCGGATATACATCTCGCTCTTGCAGCGCCAACTTCACCTCTTCCGCTGCCGCTAACAATTCTCGTCCCGCAGGATGTTCAAGTAATCGCTGCTGTAACTGCATTCGCCGCACTCCATCCGGTTCTCCCGGGCGGGGTAACTCCAAATCGCACCCTAGATACCAATATCCCCGATTTTCCCGACGGACTGCTTCTGTCCAAAATAACTGACAAATTATATCTTGATCTAACCCTTGCCCTGCATAGGGAAAACTACGAGTTTTGAAGTGAGACTCACTGAGTTTTCCCAGGTTTTCTGGCACCGCAACCAATGCCAACTCTGTCATCGTCGCACCGGAATCCATCGCCAATCCATAGCGCGTCCCCACCGCCCGAGAGCGGTGCCAACTGGCTCCCGGTCCTTCCTGGGGGTGAAATTGTCGCGATAAGACCGAAGGAATCGTCACCCGTTCCCCACCGACTCCTGGGAGGACTGAGAGCCATGCAGCGATCGCATTTTCCACAAAGAACACTTGGGACGGTTCTTGGACCAGATTCGCACTTAAGATAGATTCCCGAATATTAAAACAATAACTATCCGGCCAACTGCCGGGAAAACTCACAATTGCCCCGCGCAACTGAGCGATCGCCTGGGGAAACAGGTCCGGTTCTAACCCGGCAGCACCCCCAATGGCCGCAGAAGGGGTCGCCATCGTCAGGGTGGAGGACAGGGTAGCAACGGCGTGACTGCGAGGAGAGGAAGCAGAGGGCAACCTGAGCGATCGCCCAGAACCCGATGCCACTTCCACCACCGGCAACCCCAACCCTTGGGCCAAGGGAGCCACCCCAGCAGCGGCGATCGTCGCCAACAGCGAGCTCAACGCATCAAGCAAGTCGCTTAATCCGAGGGACCTTCCATGCGATCGTAACACCACCTCGCGTTTTGCCCGCTTGCGATTCAGCAACTCCAGGGGGACCACCGTCGGGTGCATTCCCGAGTCCCAAAGCTTGTCCTTCCCTTTTGTTCCCGCAATCCCCGGCAACAACAGCGGTTTAAACTGATGTAACCACCATCCCTGGGACCGGAGATAAACTTGGGAAGGCAAGCGAAACGTCGGATCAGAACCCGGAGAACCGAGGGGATGCCAATAAAGCGGATATAACTGACAGGTGAGGCGATCGAACAAAGCTGCCGAAAGGTGAGTCGTCCCGAGATCAATTCCCAAATACCAGAACCCTGCCGATCCGTTTGGCATTGCCATTCTTCTGTTTCCCCCTTAGCTGGTTGCCGTCCCAAAATGAGTTTAACCGTTAACTATCCTAAACGCGCAGGAGTTCCCCGGAAAAAGTCAGCGGTTGAATCAGATACTGGGAGCATCGGACCAACTTTCAAAGAAATTATCCAGGGTGGGATTAGCGAGGTCATCATCGGGGGAGATGGGGACCTCTGGCTGATCTGGCTCAGGTTCGGGATCTACGGGTGCCGTGGCCTCATCCTCATCATCCATGAAGTCAGCGAAAAAATCTTCGACTGTTTCATGGTTGATATCTTCCTCCGCTGTGACTTTGACCACCGGAGGCGGATTGGTTGCCATCAGTTCGGCAAAAATATCATCTAAGGTGGGCAAAACACTATTTGATCGCCCCGTTGCCTCGGGTTTACTTTCACCGTTAAGACTAGAAGACCCAGGGGTGGCTCCAGATACGGTTTTCTGTGAATTGGACTGAGTTTTAGAAGGTTGAGCGGCTTTTCCTTGCGGTTTTCCCGTCGGTTTACGCCCAGTTTCGGGCGGGGAGGGGGGTTCCTTCTCCTGGGTAAAGTCTGCTGCCAGTCCGATCGCCTTCTGGTCCGGGTCCCCTGCCTCTAGGAGAAACTCTCCCCCATCGGTATCTAAATCTAAGGAAGCATCTTCACTTTCTTCCCAAGGCAGAGTGCCATCCAAGTCCTCTAAGCTGACTGACTCGGATAACGGGGGTTCAGCGGCGAGGTCCTCCAGCCATTGTTCATCGCTTAAGTCGGTTGACTGCCAGTCCGAGGGGTCCGGAGTTGCGTTTTTGGGTTCTGCTTCCTCTAATTTAGAGAGGTCCTCATCTAAGCGTTTGATGCCCGTATTACTCAGCCAGAGATTGTCGAGGTCCTCCTCTAGGTCCTCATCGGGGAGTAAATCTTCTTGGGGGGAAGCGGGAATATAGGCGCTTTCTTCCCAGTCTCCCTCTAAATCGAGGTCGGAGGCGATCGCCCCCTCCTCAAATTCGGGCAGCCAATCCTCCATCAGGGAAGCGGCTGTATCCTCGACCATTTCCGGGTCTGGGTCCGGTAACGCTGCCGGTTCTGGGGACACTCCAGTTGCCTCGGGAACTGTCTCAAAATCAGCAAACAAATCGTCTACGGGTTCCTCAGTTGGGGTTGCTGGGGGTTCCGGTTCCCTGGGGGGTTTGGCCTTCTGGGGAGGGGGTGGGGATTTAGTTTCTGAAGCCGATCGCGCTTTGGTGATTTCTGCTGGGATGGCAGGGTCCGACTCGGTGAGTAGGGACTCTAGGCGATCGCCAAACAGAAACTCATCCATATAGTCTTCCGAATACTCGCCCCCCATTCCTGGAGCATCCGTGCGACTCTCCAATTCCGCAAATAAGTCATCCTCGCTATATGGGGAAGTCTCCTGAGTCTGGGCACTGTTCGGTTCTTCACCGATGGCGAATAAATCTGCATCCCCGCTATATGGGGAAGTCTCCTGAGTCTGGACACTGTTCGGTTCTTCACCGAAGGCGAATAAATCTGCATCCCCCGACTCCGGGATGAACTCTGATGGGGGAGGGAGATTTTCTTCGAGTTCCAAACCCTCGGACAACTCCCAATTTTCGGGCAAGTCATCATCCCCTGTCACCCACCCCTCCAGACCTAATTCCGGCAGGTCCTCGAAGTCGAGATCCGAGGGAGAAATGGGGCTATTTTCTGGGGCGATCGCCTCGGAAAACTCCTCTTCTGCCTCACCAGTCTCGGCCCATTGTGCAGCGAGTTCAAAGTTGTCTTGAGACATTTCCAACCGAGTCTTAGGGACTGTTTGAGGGGATCTCTCCCTTGCCTGGTCCAGATCCGCCGATGCCTGGGTGGTTTCATCCTCTGCTGCCTCCATTGGCGGGGTTAATTCTGCTCCCGCAAAGGGGAAGGTAAGCAGTTCAGGGTTCTCTTCCAGGGAGAGTTCAGACGCTGATAGCGCGGCAGAAACTTGGGGCGTTTTAGGTGGCTTTTGGGAGGGAGATTCGGCCTGGGGTTCGGGTTGGACAGAGGGAACCGGAGCAGTTTTGGGCGATGGCGGTGGAGTGGGAGGGGATTCGAGTTTAGAGGTTTCTGGGTCTGATTTCGGCGGGGAATCCTGCTCTTTTGCGATCGCCCCTTGAGTTGCGGCGAGGAGTCGCAGGGAGGATTGTAAATAGGAGGAGGTTTCTTGACCTAAAAGTTGGGCCAGGTGATTGACCAAGGCGCTAAACATCAGTTCCCCTTGCTGTCCGAGGCGATGCATCTTGTCTAAGCCTTGAACTAGGGAGTCATTGTAACTGTTGACATTGCGTTCGAGGGCTTCAAAGACAACGCGCAGGGTAGAGTCGAGGGACATCAAGAGGCGATCGGATTCCCCCTGTAACCGCTGCAACTGTTCTAATCGGGCTTCTTGAGATAACAGTCCAGAATTCTCTACAGTCAAGGCGTTGAGATATTCGCGGAACTGAGAGTCGAGAGCGTCTTGTTCGAGGCGATCGCCAGTGCCCTGCGTTAAGAGTTGGGTTTCGATTTGTCCGATCGCCTGAGAAACCTGTTGGGAGAGTCGGTCTTGCAGGGGTCCGAGTAAGGCTTGGAGAAAGTCGGCGATCGCCTGTTGTTGATGAGCCTGTTGTCCCGCCAGGGTCTGGTAATGCCGTTGTCTTTGCTCCAACTCCCGGACTTCTGCCATCAGGGAATATCGCTCTTGTCGTAACGTGGCGATTTCTTCCTGTAAGGGTTGCATCAGGTTAGTCCGTAACCCGCTCAAATCTTGCATCAGGGCTTGCAAAACCGCTTGAGCTTCAGCCGCTTCACTCACGGCTTGTGGGGCGATCGCATAAGGCGGCATAGCACTCACCGCTACTCCCAGGCTGCCCTGGGAGGTCAGTTGGGAATCCAGATACAGACGAACTCGCTCCAAAACCCGGCGAGTCTCTCCGGAACTCCACCACGCGAGGCGGGAGTTCATTTTTCGCAGAATTCCATCAATGTCTGCAATCAGTGCTTGTAGTTGATCCCGATTAGAACTCACCATAGAACCTCTGGCGATAAGAACAGCACAGACTTCCCCGTTGCCCCGAAAATACTGGTACTTTTAACGTATCGTAGCTTGTGGCGAGGCCATTTTTTGATTCATTTTCGGACGATTCCAATGGATGAGCCTCTTATCCAGGCAAGGGCGACTTCGTGGGGTTGTTGCTACTAGAGCCTGGGTACAGTTTGACATCCCAGGGAGAAGAAAGCAGGTTTTTGGCCCCGATTGGATGCTTTCAAAAGCCCAGATATTGTCATCAACCCGGTTGGGTTTCCCAATACTGTACAGGCATCCTCAAAGATGAAAACCATGAGGCTTGATTGCCAACGGTTCCGGCTGAATTAATTTTTTGGCGGAGGCGATCGGCACAACCGCCCTTGAACAGGGGTTCGCCGAACCCCGATCCCGGGTTGAGGGACAAATTAATCCCGGATAGAAGCCCGAAGAAACGGTCCGAAACACACTTCCAGATTCCTGCCACCTGTTATCAGAATGCCCTAAGCCCATTTTATTACAAATACCCGGATAAACTGGACCCCGGGACAGGCTAACCCCTGCCCGACTGACCAGAAGAAACCGCGTTTCTATGAAAAGGGTCGCGGCTTGAGCAAAAATAGGGATGGAGAAACCTGGTTTCTGGGTTGGGGTGGATCAGTCCTAAAGGCGATGGGGGTAAAAGAGCAGACCCCCCAGGGATCTGATCAAGAGTCTGTGGGGTCAGACTCTCTAATAGGTTATTATGGCTAAGTGTTTTCTGGGATCTTATTAAAAAAGGATGTTTCTAGTCGAGTCTGGCTCGATGGGTATTTGGGGGTCTTAAAACAGGGGTTCCTAATTTGGGATGCCTACCTTCGCCATTCCTGAGTCCGCTAGGCGGGTGGGAGCTGAAACTGCGCCGGAGCACCCCGGAAAACGGCTGAAAATTCCTGTAGTAGAGGCCCCAAATCCAGATATAGTGAAAGTAGTGAGTAGACTACTCTCAAGAGACAAGGCGATCGCCCTGTGATTTTTACAGTTCCGAACCCCGATCGTCCATTGAAGACCCCACCTACCCCGGCACAAGGACTTCAGGAATCAGACCCTTGGATAGGCCCGTGAGCCAGAGGCGATCAATTAGAGAGACAAAACACCCAGTCTACTCTCAGTGCAACATCGGTGGCGATTTATCCCAGGGTTCCGCATAATTTCAGTAGGAAAAGGTGCAGGTTTTCCTCCCTTGCCCATTGACAACAACAGCCAAACCCTAAACTTCTAAACTCCTAAAAGTACAAATTGGTTTATGTTTTATGTTGTTTCTTTATATTGTTTCGGACAGTATCCAGTCGATGCCAACTGTCTGGTCTATCTGTAGCAAGTCCCTAAAAGAGTCCCTAAAAGAGTCCCTAAAAGAATGTAATCGGTCATCTCTTGGTTCAGTACAACCCGATTTAGGAAAAACATCGATTTACCCCTGGCGCGTTTATAAGAGGATGGCCTAATGGATGAAAGATTTACCTCTCGCGATTCTGTACCCAACGTTGAAGAATTAATTCGCGCAACTCCATTTTTTAATGGATTACCCGATTCCGTTGTAGAACGGGCAACGGCGCATATTGTGAGCCGCACCCATCCCCCGAATCAAGTCATTTTGTTGGAAAATGACTGGGGAAGTTCTGTTTATTTTTTATTAGAAGGATGGGTGAAAATTCGCACCTATAACCTCGATGGCAAGGAAGTCACTCTGAATATTTTAGGCTCTGGTGAAATCTTTGGCGAAATGGCTGCCTTGGATGAAGTGCCCCGTTCTACTGATGTGATTACCCTGGCGCCGACCACGATTGGCAATCTCCCTGCCCAGGATTTTGTGCAGTTAATTCATACCGAACCCTTAGCGGGAATTCGGTTAGCCCAGTTGATGGCAAGACGTCTGCGCCAAGTCAACCGTCGATTGCGGTTGAGAGAATCCGATAGCACCTCTCGGGTGGCGGATATTATCTTATTTTTAGCCGAGGGACAAGGAAAACAATCTCCGGAAGGGATCGAAATTCCGAATTTACCCCATCGGGAATTAAGCAGTCTGAGTGGATTGGCTCGCGAAACGGTCACTCGGGTATTGAGTAAACTAGAGAAGAAGGGTTTGATTAAGCGCGATCGCGAGATCCTCTGTATCCCCGATGTCAACGCCCTAGAACGTCTCATGGTCTAGCACCCTTAAGCGCGATCGCCATTCCCTTATTTAAGGGGCGATCGCAGTCTTGACCCCATTCTCCAGACCCAAATTCAACCGTTAACGCTTCACCCTAAATCGTTAACGGTTAACTGATTGGACACAATTTGATGGTTGATTTTGCAGATAGTAACCCAAATTCCGCTTCCCCGTCTCCTAATCCCAATTCAGAACCCCTAGGTCCTCCCGATTCCTCTGGAATACCCGACTCCCTGACGGAGGATCTTCGGGAAACCTCAGCCCCTCGCAGCACCTCTGCTTCCTCAGTTGCCCCAGGCAGACTCCCAAATAATGCCTTAATTCTGGTCGAAACCGCCTTTTTTGCCAGTACCGCCAGCTTGATTTGGCTGATCAATTATTACTTTCCCCTCGGTCCCGTGCTGCGGATTTTTTTTCCGGTCCCGATCGCCCTGGTTTACCTCCGCTGGGGGAATCGCGCCGCCTGGATGGGTGCCGTCGTCTCCGGTTTGTTGCTCTCTGTTCTCATGGGACCCACACGCAGCATTCTCTTTGTGGTCCCGTTTGGTCTTCTGGGGGTCTTGCTCGGATGTCTCTGGAAGCGTCGCGCCAGTTGGGAAGTTGCCATCCTTCTGGGCTCTCTCCTCGGTGCTTTTGGCTTCTTCTTTCGCCTCTGGCTGTTAGGAATTCTCGTCGGGGAAGACCTTTGGATTTACCTGACAATTCAAATTACCGAGCTTGCCGACTGGCTCTTTCTGAGGATGGGATTGCTCGTTCAGCCGAGTCTATATGTCATTCAAGCCTTAGCCGCAATTTTAGTCTGGGTTCAGAATCTCATCTACCTGTTTGCGGTACATTTAGCCGCCTCTCTCCTCCTGGAAAAAATCGGAAATCCCATTCCACCCCCGCCACCTTGGGTACAAGTTTTACTCGATGAAGAATAAGCCGACCCCACCCCACCGAGTCCCTCCAGGGTGAGACTCTCCTGATCCCCGACCTTGACAGTCCACCCCCTCCCTGAAGTCTTCCCCCCTCAGCCTCTCGTGATCCGAATTTACACTCAGATTGAACAGGGACAACAGTGGCTCGATCGCTATCGCGGACAGCAACCCCACTTTGCCTGCATTCTCGGCTTTACTGAAACGGGTTTAATTCCCGGGATTTCCGCTGCCGGTGCAACCCCGCGCGATCGCCAATACACCGCGATCGCCGATGCGGAATTTCTCTACTCCGGTCCCCGTCCCCATCCCCAATATCCCCTCCCCCCTCTCCAAGCTGGAGCCTCGCCGGTCCTGATTTCTCGTGCTGTCTTAGAAGCCCAAAACATTCCCCTGACGGTCTTTAATGCCGGGTTACCCCACCCCCCAGCGGTCCCAGCGGTGGACCTGGGGGGAACTCCCGCAGGCTGTCTGAGTAGCGGCAAAGCTTTGGAACTGGCAACGGTGCAACGGTTATTTGCAGCGGGACTCCATTGGGGCCAGAAACTCGCCCAGGCGCATCCAGAGGGCTATCTAATTGTTGCCGAATGTGTCGTTGGCGGGACCACCACAGCCCTCTCGGTGTTGATGGATTTAGGAATTGATGCCAACGGGAAGGTGAATAGTTCTCATCCCCTGTGCAATCATCAGCAAAAGTTGGCCCTAGTACAGGCCGGTTTGGCACAGGCACACCGGAATCGCACCCAGTTGAAGCCGGTTTCTGGGGGAATCACGGGCGATGATTTAGACCCGTTGATGGCGATCGCAGCAGTGGGAGACCCGATGCAAGCAGTAGCCGCAGGCATGGCGATCGCCGCCAGTCGTCTCTGTGGTGTCCTGTTAGCCGGGGGGACGCAAATGCTGGCGGTTTATGCTTTAATTCGGGCCGTAGCTTCTTATCATGCCCTTCCTTGGAATGGCGATCGCATCGTGGTCGGAACCACCCGCTGGGTTGCTGAAGACCCGACTGGAGACACGGTGGGACTGGCTAAAGCCGTCGGTCCTGTCCCGTTATTGGCAACTCAACTCAGTTTTGCCAATGCTCGTTATCCTCAACTCGGTGCTTATGAGCGCGGATTCGTCAAGGAAGGAGTCGGTGCCGGAGGTTGCGCGATCGCTGCCCATCTTTACCAAAACTGGAATCAATCTCAACTCTTACAAGCCATTGAAGCGCTCACCCTGCGGTATGCTGGCCTGAGTCTGTAACGGGTTGCCTGTAGTTACGCGCTAAGAATGCACTCTTTTCGCCATCAACTGTTCTTCTAACTCCGCTATCCGGTGGTAAGCAGCAGTTAATTGTGCCGTCAATCGCCGGATTTGAATTTCTGGGCTTAATTCTGAGTCCAGATTATTTTTAACGGGTTTCTCCGGTTCCTGACGCTCATTTTTCTCCTTGAGAACATCTTTATGCTCTAACTCTTCCGACTCTTCTAAGGTGGTTGAGACCAAATTCCCGATCGCGTAAGCATACCGCTTTCTCAGGAGGGCTTCCGGGGACTCACTCGGCGGGGGGGGAACGTTCAAACTCTGCTGTCCCAAACACAGAGAGATTTTTCTATTAAGCTGTTCGAGGGTTTGATACAAGTCATTGACTTTATGGTTTAAGACATACACCTGCTGTTCTAATGATTCCATCTTTAGACCTCGATTTTTAGAGTGGCTTTTTTCTCCTCAATCTTAGATACGGTTTTGCCCAAAATAGGAATTCTTTTTAGATTATTTAAGGTTTAAAGATATTTGCCTCAAAACCCGATGAAAATTTAGGTTTTGTTACCTTGCTGTAACCACCTCTGATTTCACCCTTGCCCCTTGAAAACCGCCCATCCGGTTAGCAGGTCGCTCAGGGACCCAGGGCGTTTTATTGTTAATCTCTCCCCGATGGAAAATCCATCCCCGGTTGGATGGCACTCCCCCAATTGTGAAGATATCTTAAGAAAAGTAACAAAATTAACAATAACTTTCCGGGTCAGATTGATAGGCTATCAATCCATAACCGGAGGAGGTAAGAACGCTGATGACTTCAATCAACTTAACCCAATCGACCCGGAAATCGCTGATTGCGGATTTTTTCCAAAAATCCGAGGGCCGATGGCATTCCGATCGCCGCTACTATACCTTACCCGAGGGCAACACCCAGGAAATGGTGAGCTTAATTACGGTGCGGTTTTTAGAACCCGGGAGTCCAGAACTTATAGAACTGGCAAAACGCCATCAACTCCCGGAACAGAATGCGCTCACCTGCGGCAGTGAAGTCTCCTGGGAAAGTAAAGACTCGGTTTCCGGCAACAAGAAATCTGCTGGGAGTACCCTGTTTGGCGCAAGGGAAAATATCCTCTATCGGGACAGCGGCTTTTTAACTCGGGACCCGGTACAAGCTACCTTTTACTTTGTCAATCCTCAAACCTTGTGTCTGAAAACCGAATATAATGGCTCGGTTTTTGAGGAAGAATTAAAACTGATTGGCGATCGCTACCGGACCCGACAAACCATCATCTCTCGCGCCGGAGAACAACAAACCATCGGTCAGTATTTAGAAAAACGCATCGAAGAATAGGATTTGACCGCTAAAATAGGAAAGCATCGGGAAACGGGAAGAGTTTAATTTCTAGCCCTTCCCTCAGATGAAAGTCATCCCGTTTCCCCTAGGGACGAGTGTGATTAAACAAAATCCTATTATTAAGCGCGTGAATCGAAGATCTTTTTTAATGAGCCTCAGTACCCTCGCCCTTGCTCAAGTGTTGAGCGGATGTGGGACTGTTGATCGCCAAACTCTCAAAATTTTGCTGTTGAAAAGTTCCATTCCCGCCCAAGCAATGGGGGAATTCCGCAAGCAACTGGACAACCGGGCGGTTTTAAACTTTTCCCCGGCGGCGCAGTTAGACGAGTTGTTTCGACTCCTGCAACAGTGGAAAAAACCCCCATCCAATAACTCGGGTCGCCGCTGGAATCTGCCGGGGAGGAATCAGGAGACTGCACCCTCAAATTTGGCAGATTTGGTGACGTTAGGAAATTACTGGTTAGAACGGGCGATCGCCCAAGAATTGATTCTCCCCCTGGACCCCACCACCCTAGAACAATGGGATAACCTCCCCTCCCAGTGGCAAACCTTAGTCCGACGAAATGCCGAGGGAAAACTGGACCCCGAGGGTCAGGTTTGGGGCGCACCCTATCGGTGGGGAACCACGGTGATTGCCTATCGGGCGGATAAATTCAGAGATTTAGGCTGGACCCCCCAAGATTGGAGTGATTTGTGGCGTCCCGAACTGCGCGATCGCCTCTCATTGCTGGACAGTCCCCGGGAAGTGATTGGGTTAACCCTCAAAACCCTCGGTCACTCCTACAATCGCGATCGCCTTGAGGATCTCCCCGAACTCAAAGACAAACTCCTGGCACTCCATCGCCAAGCTAAACTCTATAGTTCCGATGCCTATCTCCAACCCTTACTCCTCGGGGATACTTGGGCCGCTGTGGGATGGTCCACGGATATCCTAGCAACCATGCAGCGCAATCCTAAAATTCGCGCCGTGGTTCCTCCCTCGGGGACCGCGTTATGGTCAGAATTGTGGGTCCGACCGGCAGGACCCAATCCAGTGAACACAGAAACACCACCCCCCGCTTCCGCTTTGGCAAACCAATGGATCAATTTTTGCTGGAGCCCGGAAATGGTGATTCAGCTTTCCCAATTGAGTAACGCTGCCTCTGCGATGTTGTTGAACCGGGACCGAGGAGAGTTACCTCCAGCCTTGCAAACCGATGGGATACTCTTACCCACTGCCGAGGCGATCGCCAATAGCGAATTTATCGAACCCCTCACCCCCGAGATTGCGGAAACTTATCAGGCCCTCTGGCGGGAAATCCGGCTGAGTTAAGGGTTTGAATGGTCCCAGTTTTACGGCACTTGGCTATCTAATACCTGGGAATCCAACCACAAATTGCAGGCGACTGGTTCCGAGGTACAGGTATAACTCCCTAACAGTCTTTGCTGACGAGTAAACACCCGGATGTTGTACCCGTAATCCTTCGCTACTTGCCCGAAATGATTCAAAAACTCATACCGTTGCAGGTAATCCAACAAACTCCAGCTTTGACGGTTGACAATCAGATCCACCGTGCCTGTATCCTCTCCATTCCGGGGGTAGGCTAACCAGTTCTCGACCAGTCTATACCCAAACTGTTCGTTAACCCACCATAAAGAAGGAACCGTCACCCCAGTTTGAGAAATCGTGTAATTCGTGGTGATATTAAATTCGGCGGGATCGATTTCCGGTGGGATGGTTAGAAACTGTAATGGGGGTTTTTCCGGAGGCATCTGCTGGAGTTCTAAAGCCGGTTGTTCGCGATCGTCCGGTGGTACCAGGTCCTCTACGGCTTCTAATGCTGGCGCGGAAGTTTGAGTCAATCCGACTCTCGCCCAAAGTGGAATTAACCCGAGTAGGAGCAAATAGAGAACAATTCCAGGCAATCCGAGTGGACTACTCCTCTGCAATTGCTCAGTTAGATAAATTTTATCGCGTTCTGTGGGCATAATTTTATTATTTAAAATCGCTGCTAGTCTGTCGAAATAGTAACGGTTAAAAACCGGGTTTCTCCCCCAAAATTTTGGCTTTTTTTCAGACAATTTGGGGGAGAAACCCGGTTTCTGGTCTATCGGTTGAACAGTCTTAATCAGACTACCCCCATAACCGCCGTCCGGATTTACCCTTGAAGCGATCGTGCGTATCTTCTAAAAGTGCTGGGATATCCAGTTGTTCTGGACATCGAGGTAAACAATCTCCGCAGTCGGTACAGCGATTTCCTTTCATGCCGGGAAACCAATGTCCGGCATTTTCAAACATGGAATATCGGTATTGACCATAGTCCGTCATGGAGTAAGCAACGGCGAGATTTCTTAATCGTAAGATTTCGGGAATATTAATGGTTTCCGGACAAGGTAAACAGGCATAACATTGACTGCATTGATCTGAACCTAAAACCTCGGTGGCATGGGTTTCTAAGCGGTTGATGGTTTCTTTTGGGATGGGAATAGCTGTACTGTCGTTTTGGTCTATCGGATGGTTCAGAAGGGACAGGCGATCGAGCAGGGTGAGTTCTTCTGGGTTGGCGGCCCCAAAACTTAAGGTGGTAATGCGCGGGTCACTTAACAAAAACTGATAGTTAAATTCTAGGGGAGTTAAGGGATGACAGAGTTGGGAGAGTTGTTCCGGTGGGGTATGAAGTTTTCCCCCTTTGTCTGCCGGGGAAATAATAAAAATGCCTAAATCTTTTTGATGCGCTAAGGCGACTGCGGCAGCATTGCGCTGGAAAAAATAGTAGTAATGTAGATTAATAAATTCAAATAAATCGGTGTTAATTGTCTCTAAAATTAAATCTAAGCTGCCATGAGTAGAAAATCCGAGATGTCGAACTCGACCATCGCTCAAAGCTTGGCTAATCCCCTGCATTCCCCCCTGAGAGTCTAACACCCACTCTAAATGTTGGCGGGTATTGATGCCATGAAGGGTCAACCCGTCCAGATAATTCACTTTGAGCCGGTCTAATGATTCATCAATGCACCGTTCCACTTCTTCCGCATTCCCTGAAGGGGGGAGTTTAGTGGTGATGTACAATTGTTCTCGCTGAACAGGAGAGTTTCCCTGCAACAATTCCATCAGGGCAATTCCGAGATATTCTTCACTATTGCCATATCCTCGTGCGGTTTCGAGATGATTGATTCCCCGTTTCACCGCTGCTTGCACTGTGGCGATCGCATTTTCCGGGGACGCCAAATATCGCATTGTTCCCAGGGAAAATATAGACAGAGATAGATTAGTTTTTCCAAATCGGCGGTAATACACAATTTACGTTTTTTCCTCAGATTTCGTTCCGGGGAGGAAGGCCGGGAATTGAGAAATTAGAATGCACAGATCCGCAGGTTTCTCCTGATTCTGACTTCTTGATTCCCCTTGCTTCCCCGTCCCCTGAAACGCTCTACGATTCTTGAACTTCTCCACTACCGGAACCAAATTCCTTACGCTGAATGAAATCTTCCGGGCTAATATTAGAAACAAAATCACGGAACGCTTGCCGTTCTGCTTCATCCGCTTCTCGATCCACGGGAATCGAGGCATCCGCCACCACTTCTTCCATCACCCAGATCGGGCTGTTAGTCCGTAGTGCTAAGGCGATCGCATCGGAAGGCCGAGCATCAATTTCCTTGAGCACTTCTCCGTGACGAAGCTTCAGGACTGCATAAAACGTATTGTCTTGTAAAGCATGAATAATAATCCGGTCTAAACTAAGCTCATATTCTTCTAGGATATTGACCATGAGATCATGGGTCAAAGGTCTAGGCGGTTTTTGGCTTTCGAGGGCGCTAATAATTGACCTAGCTTGGTCTTGACCTATATAGATCGGCAGAGCTCGTCGATCTCCAGCGTCTCTGAGCAGCACTATGGGACTCCTTGTTGCTGCATCCAATGCAATTCCAGCGACTTTCATCTCAATCATCGGCTCGGCCTCTTTAGAACACGCTATGGGGGATAATGAACTCGACACCTCTGAAGCAAGTCTCGTTCTCCTGTTTTAGGCAGGTCCATGCTTCACTATAACGTTAAGGCACAACGGTTTGGTTCAACCCGAAGTGCCGCCGCATGGTCCCTACCTCTGCTCGGCCACTGTGCTTTTTTTGGCTTGATAAATTCCAGTATGCCTTCTTATTTGGCCGCTTAGATCCCTCTTTGGCGAGGAATTTAATAAAAAATTTGACAGGGGACTGGCAAAAATGGTAACGAACTGTCGAGAATTTATGCAATTTCAAGGAAAACGCCATGTTTACCGGATTAATTCAGGGATTAGGCACGATTGAGGCGACTGGGACAGAAAATCTCAAAATTTCCTGTCATTCCGGTGCTGAGTTGGTGCTCACGGATTTAGCATTAGGGGATAGCGTCGCGGTTGATGGGGTTTGTTTAACGGTGGTCGAGATTTTGCCGCGAGGTTTTGTGGCGATCGCCTCCCCGGAAACCCTCGATCGCACCACCCTCGGGAAAGTCTCCCATACCTACGTCAATCTCGAAACCTCTCTGCGCGTTGGCAGCAAATTAGGCGGTCATTTTGTCACGGGTCATGTGGATGCGATCGGCTGTCTGCAACAGTCCATCCAAACCGCCAGTTCCTGGGAAATGACCTTCACGGCACCCCCCGCTTCCCAACTGCTATGGCAGCGCCAAATTGCCCCCTATATCGTTCCCAAAGGCAGCATTGCAGTCAATGGCATCAGTCTCACCATTGCCGATTGTGATGAAAAAGGCACTTACTTTACCGCTGCGGTCATTCCCCATAGCTATGGCGAAACCAATCTGCGCTATCTCCAACTCGGTCACTGGGTTAACCTAGAAGCCGATATTTTAGGCAAATATGTGGGGAAATTCATCCGGTCCCGTTTCGCTTCTCCCATTGAGGAAAACCCCTCTGATGAGGCCATTCCCTCCCTTTCCGGTTTTGAGGCGATTTCCCCCGCTTTTCTGGCAGAACATGGTTATCTTTAATGGTTAAGTTCACCATCACCCCGCCGCATTTTTTTTCCTTCAGGGGTTGCGTTTTTTTCGGGGGTTTGATATATTATGTTATAATAGAAATATAATCACTTTTTTTATTACAGTCAAGCTCCCCATTATCACATAATACCGCATCGGGTGCAACAACACAAGCCCCGATGCCTATTTTTTAAGCCGCCGCTGTAAAGAATTCTTAAGCCAAACCCAGTCGTTCTCTTAGTTTGTAGTAACGACTTCAGTCGTTCTCTTAGTTCGTAGTAACGACTTCAGTCGTTCTCTTAGTTCGTAGTAACGACTTCAGTCGTTCTCTTAGTTTGTAGTAACGACTTCAGTCGTTTCCGGAAGTTCGAGGGAAAAGCAAACCAGTTCCTTGGGGCGATCGCCTTTAAATGGATAACGACTGAAGTCGTTACTACGAACATCGGAAAGAGAACGACTGAAGTCGTTACTACGAACATCGGAAAGATAACGACTGAAGTCGTTACTACGAACATCGGAAAGATAACGACTGAAGTCGTTACTACGAACATCGGAAAGATAACGA
>JAMXFF010000039.1:45799-68644 GCA_025370845.1 Laspinema palackyanum D2a
CTGAAGTCGTTACTACGAACTTAAGAGAACGACTGAAGTCGTTACTACGAACATCGGAAAGATAACGACTGAAGTCGTTACTACGAACATTGGAGGGTTACTCCGTCGCGGGGATGGTGACTTCTAAGGTGACTGGAACCGGAGGGAGGGGGAGAGGGGGCGCGGTGGGAACATCCAGTAAGGTTGTTGAAGCCGTTTCCAGATTGACTGGGGAATTCAACAATGCCAGGGGGGGAGGGGGTGCGGGCATCTCTAAAGAGGGTAGAGTCGTCAGCGCCGGGTTATCCGAGGTGGGAGTGGCAATTTGGGGGGCTGTCTCTAAAGACCCAATTAATTGGGCGAGGGCATATTCCATTTGTGTTCCTGGATCCATTGCCATCCAGCCTTCGGGAGTTAACTCCCGCAGTTCAAAGTGGAGATGAGGTCCGGTGGAGTTGCCGGTACTGCCGACTTCTCCAATGACTTGACCCTGTTCCACGACTTCTCCGGGTTGGACAAAGATGCTGGAGAGGTGAGCATAGAGGGTTTCCAGGGTGGAATTTTGGTGTTGCAGGACTACGGTTTGACCATAGCCTCCCATCCAATCGGCGATCGAGACGGTGCCACTATAGGCAGCAACCACGGGAGTTCCGGTGGGTGCACCTAAGTCAATGCCGGAGTGGAAGCGGCTGCCTCCAAAAATCGGATGGATCCGCCAGCCAAATAAGGAGGTAATTTCCGAGGGAATTGCCAGAGGGAAAATCATGCTGCTGTTGCCGTTCCCGGGACGACTGGACCGCCTCAGACGATTCCAGTCGAAGTTGCGCGCAGCGGTTTTGGTGCGATAGTGGATGCCGTCAATGTCAGCTTTTGCTGACTCTTGCGGGTAGACAGGGGCAGTCCTAAAAGGGACTTGCGGCAATGCGGCGTAGGAGGGTTCGGGCTCTGCATAGTAAACGGGTTCAGCGGGTGCGGCGGCATCGCCTACTGGGGCGGCGATCGCCGGGGGCTCCAGGGGTTGCAAGGCGGGACTGTAGAGATTCGCCTGTTGTGCTTGCTGAATGGATGCCGGAACTGGCAGGCGGTCCTCGGCGTAACGATGCTGTTCGCTCTCCTGAGATACTTCCTGGATGGGTTGTTCACCCCACGCTGACTGTTCCACGACTTCCGGTGGAGGGGGTGCGATCGCACTGAAGGAGTCCGACTCTTCCGGTGCCGGTGTCGCTACGGCACTAGCTTCGGCAGCGGCGGAGTTATTCGCGGTGGGGAGACTATAATCTGTGGGATCAACGTAAAGATTGCTTTGGTGGATGTTTTGGAGGGTGGGTTCGGCGTTGGCTGTTTCCGGGGTGGGGTAATCTTCCGGTGGGGCGATCGCCTCTCGTCTGTATCCGCCAATCGGATCCGGTTGCGCCATCAGGGTCTGATCGGCTGAGTCCGATTCAGGATACCACGGGGTCACCCCAGCACTATCTAAGGGGTCTGGAGAGGCATCTTCAGCAAACCAAGGGTCTGCCTGGATTTCCTCAACAAATCCCGAAACTGGTGCATCAGAACCTTCTAAGGGTTGTAAGAGTGCCGCGCTGGTTGAGACTTCCGGTTCCGAGGGAACCGCTTCAACAGGCGGGGGAGCCATTTCAGATTGACCAAAAGGGTCTGCTGCATCCGATGGAGTCTGTGCATTCGCATCTGTGTCTCCACCGATCACGCTGAGGGAGGGAATCAAAGCGAGTCCCTGCAACAGGAGAGAAACCTGACAAATAATACTTAAAGGAGTGCGGGAAAGGTGATTTCGCTGGCTCATTTTAATTCGCTCTTCGCTATAGATTCCTAGAAGGATTAACGGTTTCAAAGCAGGGTTCTACACAGCAAACACCGCGCAGTTAGGCCCTGAGAATGGGATACCCCTGGTTAATTGTACCGGGCATCAACTCAATTTCTTCGATAGTAGAAGCACTTGTAAAAGTAGAGTTAGGATCCGGTGACGACGATGGGGTTAGACGAACGCGCAGTTCTCCCGTATCGCCGACGCCTAGGACAACCCCTGCCGACCCTTCTACCGCAACGGGTTGACCGATGCCAACCATGAGGTTTTGGTAGGAGGGGAGCAAAGTCCCTACTCCTTTCTCATCAAAGGTTTGATATCCGGAGGCGACTGCCCAGAGGGTGAGGGCCGCCAACATTTCCAGAGATGTGATCTCAGGATGAGGGCGATCGCCTAGGAAGGTTTGGAGGTTAATCCCGGTTTCGGGGACTGGGTTGGACCAATTAATGCCCACTCCGACGACTGCTTTAGTAATTTGTCCCTGATGGATTTTGGTCTCGGTAAGGATGCCCCCCAATTTGTAGCCCTCCAGAATCAAGTCGTTAGGCCATTTTAGGCTGACTGGGATATTGTAGGCGCGGAACGTGGTTGCTAGTCCCCAGGCGCTACAGAGGGTCAGCAGTAGTGCATCCCGGGCGCTGAGGTTGGGGGTTAGGGCCAGGGAGAGATAAAGACCCCCTGGGGATGAGTCCCACTGGCGTCCTCGCTGTCCTTTTCCCGCAGTTTGACGGGTGGCGATGACCACCGTTCCTGGGGGCGCACCGGCAGCTAGGAGGGTCCAGAGGGTTTCATTGGTGGAGGAGACTTGATCGAAGATTTGAATAGAAAAGTCAAGGGATGACGGCGACAAGGACGGGTGTGAGGCGAAACCCCCGTCGGTCATTCCCGGATTAAGGCTGTGCTGCGATCGCAGACGCCGCAGAAAATTTTCTATGCAGTCTTGATTCAGGCCCACAGGAGCGGTTTGGATAAAGAGTCCGTGGTCTAAGGTAGCATAAAATGCGAATTCACACTCAAAAATTTTGGGATTTCTTCCAGTTGGGATTGTAGTCTGAGCCTGTCGCTCCTCCCCTGAATCATTCCTTGATTAATTTTTTATCTTCAAACCAAAGATGCATACTTGGCACTGGCGGAATTGGAACGGACTGCCCTATCTGACTTGTAGTTTACTGGAACCTTGGCCTCACGGCTTTTTTACCCAACAATTTTGGCCGCGATCGCCCGAGGAATTGGTGGAGGTGTTAGAACCCACAGCATCGGTGTATCGCGTCAAACAGGTGCATGGGAATAGGGTGTTGAGTACACAGAGTTTGACTCCCCAGGTTCGGGAAGAAGCGTTAGAAGAGGATGCGCCACAGAAACCGGAGGCGGATGGGTTGATGAGTTCAGGGTCATCGGAAGCAATCTGGGTTTGTAGTGCAGATTGTTCGCCGGTATTGATTGGGGATATGCAAACGGGACAGGTAGCGGCGTTGCATTCGGGATGGCGAGGGACTGCGGAAAATATCGTGGCGGTGGCGATCGCTGAGATGGTGAACCAAGGGAGTCAGTTAGAGCAATTACGAGTGGCGATCGGGCCCGCCATTTCCGGCGAAGTGTATCAAGTCAACACCGAAGTCGCCATCCAAACCTGTGCCAGTCTAGTTGATTTAGACAATCCTGAAGACATTTTAAAAACCGTTCAAGACTTCGATAATTCCCCCATCTTACCTGATTCCGAACCCGGAAAAGCAAGGCTAGATGTCCGACGAACCATTGAGTTACAGTTAGAGCAATTGGGGATAACTTCCGAACAAGTTGCCATTTCCCCCCATTGCACCTATCAAGACCCAGAAAACTTCTTTTCCTACCGCCGAGACGGACTCAAAAAAGTCCAATGGTCAGGAATTATTTCTCGGTAATTCACTCACTTTTCTTTGATTTATCACCTAGGATTGTACTCCACCAAAGCCTAGAAAAGCTGTCCCAGAACTGACACTTTCTTGGGAGAGGCAACCCGAAAGGGAGGGGCATCCTTCGTGAATAGCCCCTCCAGAGATAGAGGTCCTGGGTAAACCCTGAACCTCAATACATGGAATGATTCTTCCCAAGAGTGTCAGCCTCTCCCTCCCGACTCGACCGAATCTAACGACTCGACAGGCTTCCACTGCTGAATTCTTGAGGAAAATTTTTTGTAATCTATGCTATAATATTTATTTCATCCAAAAGATTAGAAAAGAATGAGAATTGATGAATTAAGTATCCATAACTTTAAAAAATTCTCAGAGTATAGTTTAGAACTTCATCCCCAATTCACCCTCCTCATCGGTGATAATGGGACGGGTAAAACCAGCCTATTAGATGCTTTGGCGATTGCGGCTGGGGTATGGCTGGTCAATCCACCGGATAGCACACTCTCTAATAGTAAACGAAATATATTGCCAAATGAAATTCGCTTAAGAGCTATTAAACACGCTGGAATTACCAGGCTTATTGAATGTAAACCTGTGATTGTTCAAGCCAGAGGAATGATTCACGAGTATTATTGTTATTACAATAATTGGTCGAGAAAAATTAACTTAAACGGTTCTCGAACCTCGAATACAGATGCTAAAGAAGTCATTGATTCGATTAGCAATCTGTTTAAAAACGACCAATGGGGAGCAATGATTTGGTTTCCGGTGATTGCTTATTATGGAGCGGGTCGAACTTGGCTGCCTTCTAACGCCAGTCGCAAAACTGCTAAATTGGAACAAGAGATTTCTCGCAGATGGGATGCTTTTTATGATTGCTTTGAGGAACGCATCCGACTGGCTGACTTGCAGACTTGGTTTCAGAAAGAGGCGATCGCCGCTTTACAACGTAATGGAAAAATGCGCCCCAGCTATGATGTGGTGAAATGGGCCATTTTACGCTGTATTCCTGGAGCGGATGACCTTTGGTTTGATGGCGATCGGGCTGAAATTGTTGTCTCTTTGGAACATCAACCCATTCCCTTCAGCAACCTCAGTGCAGGGCAAAAAATGATGGTTGCTCTCATTGCTGATATTGCCATAAAAGTCGTTAACCAAAATACTAAATTCTTGACCGAAGTCGTGGACCCAAATCCCGAAATTATCCCTCCTATTCTCCAACAAACACCGGGGTTAGTCCTGATTGATGAAATTGATGTCCATCTCCACCCTAAATGGCAGCGGCGTGTGGTCAATGACCTCAAAACCACCTTTCCTTCTATTCAATTTGTCTGCACCACCCACTCCCCCCAAGTCATTGGTCAAATTGAACCCGAATGTCTTCGGATTCTCTATGAAGATAATTCAGGAAAAATCTGTACGATTACTCCTAAGCAAGGGTTAGGGATGGATAGCTCATGGATTTTACAAAATCTGATGGGAGCCTCAGCCAGAGATATTAAAATTGAAGAGGATTTAGAGCAAATATTTGATACCATTGATGCCGAAAACTATTCCCAAGCTAGAGAACTGATTCAAACCCTCACCCAAAAAGTCGGGGACTTTCCTGAACTGCAAGAAGCGACTTCATTTTTAGATAGACTTGAACTGTTACAAAATCATGAAACGGATTAGAAAAACCCATCCCCCTAGAGAATTTTTAGAGTGGCTCCAGGAAAATGAAGGGCTAGACTGTAGTTATGCGGCACTCCAAGGAAAAGAAGCGCATACGGTTTTAAAAAATCATCTGTTAAGAGAACAGGGATTTCTTTGTGCTTATACTGGGGTAAGCATATCCGAGGAAGATTCTCATATTGAACATATTAAGCCTCAATCAGTTTGTAGAACACTCCCCAATCCGGGAAAGACCTATTTAGAGGATGTTGAGTACCGCAATATGGTGGCTTGTTTCCCCCAAGATGGCGGGGATATCTCTCATGGTTATGGTGCGCCAATCAAAGGGGGATGGTGGAATGAGGAGCAATTTGTTTCACCCTGCCAAGAAGATTGTGAAAGAAGATTTATCTATGGATGGCGTGGGAAAGTTTCTCCCTCTCAAGAGAATGACACGGCTGCTAATACAACGATTGACATCCTAGAATTAAATGCCAACAGGTTACGAGATAGACGCTACCGAGCAATTGTGGGTTTCTTTGGCTTTAGCAGGAAACACAAAACAAAGGAACTAAGTCAGCGAGAGGCTAAAGCGCTATTAACAATCATTGGTAAGCCCAATTCAACGGGAAAACTTCAGGAATTTTGCTTTGTTTTTGAGCAACTGTTGCCCAAATATATCAAGTAAGAATTTACCCCTTGTGCTGTGCCGTAAAATCAATAGGTTATAACTTCACCAAGGCAATCGTGTTCCGTCCCAGGAGAAAAACTCACCTGTATCGGTTTGTTCTAGGTTTTCTAAAACAGTCCAGAGTTGAGAGACGGTTTTTTCTATGGGGAATAATTTTTCTGGGGGGACGTTGCGCTGGAAGGGTTTGGATAAGCGGGTGTCGGTGGTGCCGGGGTGGAGGGTGACAACGATCGCCTTTGAGCCTTTGCGGGGGTATTCGACTGCCACGGTTCGCATGAGCATATTTAAAGCCGCTTTTGAGGCACGATATCCATACCAACCGCCGAGTTGGTTGTCGCCAATGCTGCCAACTTTGGCGGAAATGGTGGCGAAAATACTGCGCTGATTATGTTGGAACAGGGGGAGTAAATGTTTAGCTAATAAGACGGCACCGATGCTATTGACTTGAAAATAACGCATTAAATTTTCTGAGTTGATTTGCCTCAAACTTTTTTCCGGTTGCAGGGTGGAATCATGTAACAGTCCGACGCAATTAATGGCGAAATGGAGGGAGTCGGTATGTTGCTGAATTTGACCCGTTGCCTCTTGAATTTGCCCTTCATCGGTGATATCCATTGGTAGGCAAATCAGTCGCTGGGAATGTTGGCGACTCAGGGTTAATAATTCCGTGGCAGTGTCGGGATGGCGATAGGTGGCAAAAACGGTAGAAATACTCGGGGTTTCTAAGCATTTCTTCACAAACCCGAGTCCGATTCCTTGACTGGCACCAATAATCAAAGCATTCTGGGATTGATTCATCGTTGAGTTGACTAGATGGGTATTATCAATATTGAACCGCAACTCGTAGGATAAATTTGTTCTAGCTTGGGGACCAAATGGGGGGCGGATGAGGGAATATATCTGTATGTCTTGACAATTGGGGTCTGGACTCGTAACTCGCTTTGAGATGGAATGACTCCTGACCCATCTGGAATTGCCGATCGCCCTCTGGGTGATCCCCGGTGCAACTGGCAAAAAGGAACGGATATCTCTGGGGCAGAGGTGGGCAAGATAAACTGAAGAGGAACGCCCAATATCTGGGGGTTTGAGTTAGAGTTGAGACACCGTTAGGCAGATTGTCTAGGGAATGTCTGCGATCGCCTCGGCACGATGCGAAAGCAGTCACGTTATTCTAGTAATTACTCCTATGAGAACACCAATTTTTCTATGAGGGCTCGATTTCACAGTGGGACTCTTGGTAACTCCCCTGTTCATCCCCGATTTTGCCGCGCAATCTCGGAAAAAATATAATCATGATTGAGTCTACAAGTTGTTATTTTCAAGGGCTTGATCAAGGTCCTAGGATATTAAAGATAGGGACTTGTGGACAGGGGACCGTTAATGGTAGTTTAAATAAGAGGTAGAAAAAAATCAAATGAGCGAATTAAGTTGCTACGAACAGTTAGGAGTCTCAGAAAACGCTTCGTTTGAGGAAATCCAAGAAGCCCGCACTCGCATGAGCGCACTGCATAGTGGCGATCGCAAACAAGTTGATCTCATTGAAGCGGCTTATGATGAAATTCTGATGCAGCGTCTACGGCAGCGTCAAGAGGGCAAAATTAAAGTCCCGGAACGAATTCGCTTTGCTGAACGGGAAGTCCGCACCATGCCGACTGCACCCCCTACTCCCACAAAAGAGGCTCCAGCCTGGTTACAAGGATTCTTAGATACACCCTCTCGGTCTGATATTGTATGGCCCGCAGGTGGTTTTTTTGCGTTGAGTCTTCTAAGTTTATTGCAACCGGCTTCTGCACCGTTAGCATTAGCGCTGGGTGTTGGCGTCGGTCTTTATTTTCTCAATCGTAAAGAAAAAAAATTCGGTCGCGCTTTAGCGATCACCGTGGTTGCCTTACTCGGGGGATTGCTGATTGGTGCCCCCCTAGCCTCTTGGTTAACCAGTTTGGGTGTGCTGTTCCCTGCCGATGGTTTAGCGGCTAGTTTTGCCTTTTTTGTATTGTGGTTGGTTAGTAGCTTTTTACGTTAATTTACTCAGCTTCAATACCAAAATAAAAAAGGGTAAAGAAGTGAATTCTTTACCCTTTTTTTTTAATGCTTTGAAATGGGTATCAGGAGCAGTCATCTAACCCACGATGGAGACAACTGCCACCTGATTCAGTCTTTACCTATTCCGCCGCTTGAGGCAGGAGTTCACGCTGTTCACCGGGTCGGACAATCACTTGACCTTCTTCCCCAATGTCTACGATCGCAGTCTCGCCTTCTTTAACGCGACCGGAGAGGATTTCCTCAGCTAAAACGTCTTCTAATAGACGCATAATGGCACGGCGTAGAGGACGGGCACCATAAGCCGGGTTATAACCTTCTTCAATCAACCGTTCTTTAAAGCGATCGGTGACTTGCAAGGTAATTCCTTTCTCGGTTAAGCGGCTGAAGACTTCTTTCAGCATAATTTCCGAGATCAGTTTCACTTCGTCCTTGACCAACTGACGGAAGACGATAATCTCATCCAAACGGTTGAGGAATTCCGGACGGAAGTAGTTTTTGAGTTCTTCGTTGACCAAGCTGCGAATGCGGTTGTACTGGGCATCAGCTTGGTTTTCTGAGAATTCAAATCCGAGTCCACCGCCACCTTTTTCAATCACCTTCGACCCAATATTAGAGGTCATAATCAGCAAGGTATTTTTGAAGTCTACCGTGCGACCTTTGGCATCGGTGAGGCGTCCGTCTTCAAGGATTTGCAGGAGCATATTGAAGACATCGGGGTGGGCTTTTTCGATTTCATCGAACAGCACCACGGTATAGGGACGACGACGAACGGCTTCGGTGAGTTGTCCGCCTTCGTTATAACCGACATAACCCGGAGGTGACCCGATGAGTTTGGACACCGTGTGGCGTTCCATGTACTCGGACATATCCAAGCGAATCATGGCTTCTTCGGACCCGAAGAAGTAAGACGCCAGGGCTTTGGTCAGTTCGGTTTTACCAACGCCGGTGGGACCGGAGAAGATAAAGCTGGCGATCGGGCGGTTGGGGTTTTTCAGGCCGACCCGGGCGCGACGAATGGCGCGGGAGACGGCTTTGACGGCTTCTTCTTGACCGATG
Organism: Laspinema palackyanum D2a; assembly: GCA_025370845.1. GTDB lineage: Bacteria > Cyanobacteriota > Cyanobacteriia > Cyanobacteriales > Laspinemataceae > Laspinema. Next base: position 54,939 of record JAMXFF010000039.1, read on the forward strand.
AGACGCTGATGCAGGGTGTCTTCCATGTGCATCAGTTTCTCGGATTCGGATTCGGTGAGTTTGTTCACCGGAACGCCGGTCCAACTGGCGACGATTTGGGCGATGTCTTCTTCGGTGACGACGGGGGAGAGTTCGCTGCTGTCGCTGACGCCGGTTTTTTTGTTACTGGCGATCGAGCGGATTTCGGCTTTAATCTCCATTTCGCGATCGCGCAGTTCTCCAGCGCGGTCAAAGTCCTGAGAACGAACGGCATCGTCTTTTTCTTTGAGCACTTGCCGCAGTTCTTTATCCAGTTCTTTGGCTGCTGGAGGCAGTTGAGAGTTAATCAACCGCACCCGAGAACCGGCTTCGTCTACGAGGTCGATCGCCTTATCGGGTAGAAAGCGATCGCTGATATAGCGATCGGAGAGTTTGGCGGCAGCCTCCAGGGCTTCATCGGAGATTTTTAGTTTGTGGTGTTGCTCGTAGCGATCGCGCAAACCAAACAGAATCTCAATGGTTTCATCCACCGTCGGTTCGCCCACCATCACCGGCTGGAATCGGCGTTCTAAAGCCGCATCCCGCTCGATATGTTTGCGATACTCATCTAAAGTGGTCGCCCCGATACATTGCAATTCACCCCGGGCTAAAGCCGGTTTAAGGATGTTTGCCGCATCGATCGCCCCTTCGGCAGCACCAGCCCCAATCAGGGTATGGACTTCATCAATCACCAGGATGACATTCCGCGCCGAGCGGATTTCATCCATAATTTTCTTAAGACGTTCTTCAAATTCACCCCGATATTTGGTTCCAGCAACCAGTAACCCAATATCTAAGGTGACGACCCGTTTATCTTCGAGGATATCCGGCACGTCATTGTTAGCAATCCGTTGGGCCAATCCTTCGGCGATCGCTGTTTTACCGACCCCAGGTTCCCCAATCAGCACCGGGTTATTCTTAGTCCGACGACCCAGAATCTGGATCACCCGTTCAATTTCTTTCTGACGCCCCACCACCGGATCCAGCTTGCCTTCGGCAGCCATTTGGGTCAAGTTAGCCCCAAACTCATCCAGGGTGGGAGTCTTGGTGCGCGCATTGCTGGCCCCAGAGGTAACCTCAGCGGTTTCTCCGAGCATCCTAATCACTTGCGTGCGGACTTTCGAGAGGTCAACCCCGAGATTTTCCAGAACTCTAGCCGCGACGCCTTCGCCTTCCCGAATCAATCCCAGTAGGAGGTGTTCGGTGCCGATGTAGTTATGGCCGAGTTGTCGCGCTTCTTCTAAAGAAAGCTCCAGAACTCGCTTGGCTCTAGGCGTGAACGGAATTTCCACCGCCACAAAGCCCGAACCCCGGCCAATAATTTTTTCGACCTCAATGCGGGCATCTTTGAGATTCACCCCCATTGACTTGAGCACTTTTGCTGCAACTCCAGTCCCTTCTCCAATCAGACCCAGGAGGATCTGTTCGGTCCCGACAAAGTTATGTCCCAGGCGGCGTGCTTCCTCCTGGGCCAGCATAATCACTTTAATAGCTTTTTCTGTGAAGCGTTCAAACATGGCTTAATCCCTTTACCGACACATTTGGCGCGTAAGAACCTGCTTTCTACCCCGGCTGAGACCAAAACTACAAGCACCGCACCCTTCAAGAATATTCTTTTCAGTGGCCCAGGCCGCTTCTAATTTCCCCACAGCTATGGTTTTCAAGCACCTTCAGAAGCATTCCACCATTTCTGAACCCTCGCTCTCTATGGCCTAGGGGACTTGCCCTAGTCATGGGTTTTGAGCTATACTGTGCGTTTGGGTATCGCAAGCGTTAACTCTCGACTCCTGAGATTGAAGGGGATTCGGAAGGGGATCGGAAGGAGGATTTGAAGGCCGAAGCCAGTTGGCTTTGGGTCAATTCCCGCCATCCCTTTGGTACTTTGACCTTTAGCATAGCAAAACTCTTCCTTTTCGTGCCACCGCTTTCGGATTGGGCAAAAGTTTTGGTGTTCGGGGATACCGAGGCGATCGCCCCCTTCTCGGATCAGGGCGATCTCGTCCCAACTTTGCTTGTCCACTTCCAGCCCCCTCCCCTACCTTGGCAAGGGAGAGATATGGGATCCCAACTCCAGTTGTCTCCGTCCTTGATTCCCTCCCAAAGACAGCAGCCCTGACTAAAATTTTGCTTTGGCGTCACTTTTTCCCCACCTAATGAAAACGGATTTATTCTGAATGATTGTTATTCGGATAAAATCTTACCCCCAGGGATTAATTTAGTTGAAGAACTTCGCCAAACTTATTTGACGGTTTGAGATAGTCATTTCCAAGAGCTTTATTTACGCGGTTCTGTCCTTCGGGAATTGGCAATTTTGAACATTTCTGACTTAGATAGTTTTGTAAATTTAACGGGGAAAATTACCGCCGAATATATCAATCAGGCTCAAAAAATTTCTGAAACCCTAGAACAGGCGTTATCTGTTTGGCCAATTAGATTATTCGCCGGATGATTAGAGTTGGACAGGAAGTAGTCATGGAACAACAGCAACGTTATACTCCTAATTTATATAATTACTAGAAACAGTTCTCTACTTATTATTTCTCTGAACACAGTCTCTCTCTAGGAGAAAACCCTTAAAATTGACGAAAATTTTCTCACAATAGTCCTTTTTTAATCATTTTTGGGGAACAATTGACCTCCTGCAAAATTTTAAAAATCGTTTTTTGAGAAAGGGTGTTAGAGGGAATCAGTCTGGAATGAAACCAAGAGTCTGATCATCAAGATTCGGTGAAAATTTGTCTTTATATTCTGAGCGTTAGTATCGGTTTATCAGGACGTTTGAATGAAAACTTGCAAAAAAACTCAAAAATTCAACGGAGAGGGTGGATTTTTTTGGGTAGACAGGGAAAGGAGAGGAGACTGGGTGTTGGGTTGGTGAATCTATCATGTTATCCAGTTCAGTCACCTGTGGGGTAAAATCTTACAGTTTGCACCCCCGCCCGCTTCTCCTCATTGTTTACCCATTCACTCTTAACGATGCCACAGATTAAAACAGTTCTTTGCCTAAGTTTCTTGGTGTTATCAGCTTGTGCCAGCAGTCCCACAACTGAGGTTAACTCTCCCCCTGGGGATATTAATACAAATCCTCCGGTTCCCTCTGTACCCCAGACTACTCCCATTTCTCAATCGCCCATTCCTAATCCCATTTTTGAGCCAATTCTGTCCCAAATTCAACAAGAAACTCAAATTCCCATTCTGTTGCCGGATTATATTTTTGGATCCGATGGCGCAACGCCAGTTTATGCCACGATTGAGACGGTAACGCCTTCTCAATACCAAATCATCTTAGGCTTGACACCGGACTGTAACGGGGGAACTGCTTGCCGAATTGGCACGGTTTCCGGAGAAGAACTTTCCCCGAGTAGTCCAGATTTAGAAGGGAAAGCCGTCCCCTTAGATGATGGAATCACCGGCTATTTTGTGGATGCGGTTTGCGGTGCAAATTGTTCAGATTCCACGATGACTTGGGACCAAAATGGCACGCGCTATCAGATGGGAATTAAAGCGGGAAAACCGGAAGATTTGGTGAAAATGGCTAATTCTGCGATCGCCAGCGGGACCTATTAAACTCACAACTTGGTCAGAGGAATTTTCCTTTAGATAGATGCTTCTTCAGAGGATTTTGGCAACCCAAGATCCTCTTTTTTTGGGTGCGATCGCCCCGATATCCTCGGTCCATTATTTCTCCCTGTTCTCAGTTTTGGCAACTGTACCCCTAACTTCAATTGGGTAAAATTGCATATTTTTAACTTGTTACGGATAATCCCGAAATCAAGGGGGATTGGGATAATTGTAAAGATTTGTAAATCTACTTGCGGGGTATCACCCCTCACTGTTATATTAAATGGAGTAGATGCACCCTGATGGCAACGCCCACTCACCCAGTGGGCGTTTTTTTTATCTACTTTTTACAAATTGCAGCACTGTAATTGACTACAAATTTCCCCTGCCCAGTTAATTGTAAAGATTTGTAAATCTACTTGCAGGGTATCACCCCTCACTGCTATATTAAATGGAGTAGATGCACCCTGATGGCAACGCCCACTCACCCAGTGGGCGTTTTTTTTTGGATTTTCAGCAAAAAACTGACCCCAGGCAGTAAATTCCACCGGGATCAGGAGAGGTTTTCAGTAGATTTAAGGCCCCATTTCCGGATTAACCGGGGGCTACTTTACAGAAGCGGGACCCTTACCACGATCGCAATGCCCGCAATTGAGGCGTCTTCTTCGACTGATGCGCCTGCATCCGCGTCAAGACATCATCTAAAATCTGCACTGCCTCTAAAATAAACGGCCCTTTATTCAGCATCACGCATTCCGCGCGTTCCGCCATTGCTGCATCGGTCATTTCCGCCCGCGAGGGAATCCCAGTTTTGGCAAGGCTTTCGAGCACTTGGGTTGCCCAAATCACCGGAACTTGTGCCGCTTCACATAACCAGAGAATTTCCTCCTGAATTTCTGCTAATCGTTGAAACCCAAGTTCTACCGCTAAATCCCCTCGGGCAATCATCACCCCAAAGGGTTGTTTACTGGCCCCTTGAACGATTAATTCGGGTAAATTTCGGACGGCTTCTTGGGTTTCGATTTTGGCAACGATCGCCAAAGTGCGGGCTTTTTCGGGCGATCGCAATCTCAACTCCTCTTGTAATCGCCGCATATCTTCCGCAGTTTGCACAAAAGAATAACCGACAATATCCGCGTGTTGGGCGACAAAATCCAAATCCTCTAAATCTTTAGCAGTGAGGGAACTTAAGGGTAAAACCGTCTCGGGAAAATTAATGCCTTTATCGGTTTTAAGTTTTTCCCCTTGGGGACGGGTTTGGGTGACTTGCAGCAGAACGCCATCGGGGAGAATAGAGTCAACAACTGCCCCAAGTTTGCCATCATCAATCCAGACTGGATCACCTTCTTTCAAGGTCGAAATTGCCTCGGGTAAGGTACAGCTAATACTGGGCATTCCCTTGTGGGATTTGGGTTTGTGGCCCGATAAAACAAAGCGATCGCCCGGAAACACGCGCTTTTTTTTATCCGATGTAATTAACTTGCCCGTGCGAATTTTAGGACCGCTTAAATCAAAATAAATTTTGCAAGGATAGCCAGTTTCAGTTTCTGCCTGACGGATGAAATTAACCATTTTTTCCCATTCAACGGGGGTATCATGGGCGCAATTAATCCGCAGACAATTTGCCCCTTGAGTGAGTAAATTTCTGACTAATTCATAATTTTCCGATGCTTCCGTGGGGAGAGTCACCATAATTCGGACCCGGCGACTGGGGGAGGGGGAACCAAAGACGGCGCGGGCGCGATAATTCAGGATGCGATCGCCTCGGAAGAAAGCCCGTAGGGGAGGGCGTTTCGGTAAAGTTGCCGGGTCCCGATTACAAACCGCCCCTAAAGTGGCGATCGCTGCATCTAAATTCGGCAAAACCCGTGCCTCACTGCGTCCGAGAGAGGACAATCCCCAAGGAATTAACGCCATTTGTAAATCCCGTAAATCCGGCCTTCGCAACGCTAAATAATAGGCAAAATTCAGTCCACTAATTAAAAATGACCGTCTTTGAATTCCCGGACGCCACTGTTCAAACAGTTCTCGACCCTCCTCCTCAACTGTTTCACGGAGTTTGAGTAACGCATTCAACAAGTCTTCAGGGTTAGATAACTCAGGAATTGGCAGTTGTAGCGGTTCAGAAATTAAAGTTTGCATGATACATCACGGCATAAACAGTTTGATTCCATCAATCTTCCAAAATCACAACTTAAAGGATTTTTTTGAGGTTTGCATTGATGGCAACCATACTTTTATTGTATAAGATTTATCCAATTATCCCCTTCCAGAGCAAAAAATCTTAATTTGTGACCCAGATTACAAAGATAAATTACAAAAATCCGGGCTAGTTTCTCCCGGATTTAAACCGATGGTGCAGCCTTAAACCCAATGGGTTCTTCTCCAAAAAATAATACTGGTAATCACCACAAACAACAAACCAAACCAGAGAAAATAAGCAGCATTCGTCGCTTTTTGAGCCTTAGAAGCCAGCCACCATTCCCCAGGACGAATATTTTGCATTGAAAAAGTCAAAACCCCGGCTAAATTCAAGCAAACTAAATTTGTCAAAAATAGTAACATCGCCCCAACTGCCGCCTCCCAACGTCCCGAACCCAGCAACATCCCCAACGTCACCAAAGGCGGTAGCAAAGCAACAGAAACCATCACTCCTACCAGTCCACTAATCGTTCCCGAAGTAAACGACAATGCACCGGCAATTCCCGATGCGAATGCCAACAAAACATCGGACCAACGGACCCGAGTTCTTAAAGCAATTTCCGGAATATCCAGATTAATGGGGATAAAAAATCCAATCAATAGAGATAAAACCAGCGCCAGAGAAATTCCGAATGCTCCAATTTGTAATGCTTTTTTAGCCAGGGGCATATCTCCCAAAGTCGTTGCCAGAGATAACCCCATATTCGGCCCCAATAAAGGCGCAATGACCATCGCCCCAATAATGATAGTCGAATCATCACGCAACAAGCCGATCGCTGCAATAATTGCTGAAATCACCAACATGACAATATGCTGAAGATTCAACTCTAAATCCCCGTCAATTCTTTGCTGAAGTTCTTGCCGGTTCAGTCGAGAACTTTGCGGATCTAACTCCACCTCCGGCAAAGGATTTTTATCGAATTCATCGGGTGAGGGAGATTTAGACTCGGAGGGATGAGTTAAATAGGCACTAACGGGCAGCAGAATAATCCGAAAATCCTCTAAGTAGGAGAAATGAGAGGATAGTGTATCGATCGCCTCTTCTGCTTGTTGAGAAGACAAGATAATTTTAACCAACGCCTTCTCTTCAGAAATGGGACTCTGCCAAATCGCCTCAACTGACTGCCCTTGCAGCAATTCTTCTACTTTGTCAGCACTTTCTTTCGGTAAAAATAATTCGATTTGCCTTAGACTCATTTAAGCAGTAATTTAATCCAGATTATCAGCGCAAAATTTAACTTCAATCTAGCATAAATAGCCAGCCCATGACCTGACCCTCTAGGTAGAGATAAATCTCGTAACTCTCGTTACTAGGCTCTGCCTAGTAATGCCTAATTGGAGGCTCTGCCTCCTGTAGCCCCCCAAAAAAAGCTCTTTTAAAAAATAATAGTCTTGCCTTTAATGCCTTTTCTTTCCCTATGGAACTCCCATCAAAATCCGGCTTTCTTCCTGGTAAACTTGATTGTCAATTACCCGATAAATCATCGTTTTCTCACCGTCTTCCCCTTGAGCGTGAAAATAACCGGACAGATTCAAATCCATTGCCAGAAGTTTGAACAAATTATCCTGGAACAACTCTAAACCTTCTGCTGTGACATCCGCCCCATAAAATAAATACCGAGTCCAATTAACCGGGGACTCGCCCCAACACCAACCCTGTAAATATAGTCCAGCTTTTGTATCTTGTTTATGACTCAGTTGGAGCGACTTTACCAAAGAGATTGCCTGTTCAAACTGTTCTTCTTCGAGTTCCAACCAACCCCGCAACGAATAAAAATAAGCCATTTATTCAGCCTCCTTTTCCCACATTACAATAATTCCAGGTGATTAAAGTAACCCTTGAATCCGCGCCAACACCACTGGGAACGCCATAGCCCCAAAGGACCCCGCCCTCAATCTCCCCCTCCAGATAGATGGCAACCTTTCCCCCTCTCAACCCCTGGGGTCCGGTGTCAACCCCCTTCCCTCCCTGGATTTCTTCGTGCTAATCTGTGAAGAATCGCTAAACTAGATTAAGAAGTCAACACCCCCAAGGGGCAATTCTGTAGCCCTCTAACCGATATGGTTCATATCACGCGCCTGGAACTGAGTAACTTTAAATCCTTTGGCGGCACGACGAGCATTCCTGTCTTGCCCGGGTTTACCGTGGTTTCAGGTCCTAACGGTTCGGGGAAATCCAATATTCTTGATGCCCTTCTCTTCTGTTTAGGCATCTCGACTTCTAAAGGAATGCGGGCGGAACGTTTGCCTGATTTGGTGAACCACAATCAGACTCGCAGTCGTGGCACTGTTGAGGCAAGTGTGACAGTGACGTTTGATTTGGGGGATTCGTTTGGGTTAATTGATACTACTGATGCACCGGCAACCTCTACACAGGATGAGTCCCCGGTGGAACCTGAACAGCGTTTAGAACCAGAGGAACCGGAGGCGATCGCCCCCGAATCCCCCGAATCCCACTCGGACAATGGCAATGGGTCCAGCGCTTCGGAACCCTCTGCTGCTGAAACCCTGGCTGCAACTGCCGATCGCGAATGGAGTATCACCCGTCGGTTGCGCGTCACCAAAGGCGGCACCTACACCTCCACCTACTACATGAATGGGGAATCCTGCACCCTCACCCAACTCCACGAACAAATTAACCGCCTGCGGATTTACCCCGAAGGCTATAACGTGGTGCTCCAAGGGGATGTTACCGCCATTATCTCCATGAATGGCAAGGAACGCCGGGAAATTATTGACGAACTGGCAGGGGTGGCAGCCTTTGACCGGAAAATCGTGCAAGCTAAAACTAAATTAGATGAAGTTAAGGAACGGGAAGACCGCTGCCGCATTGTTGAAAATGAGCTAAAAGTCCAACTTGAGCGCCTTTCCAAAGACCGTGCTAAGGCGGAACAATATAAAAAACTGCGCGCTGAGTTGCATGAAAAGGAAAAACTCGCGGCAGTGTTGGAATGGCGACAGTTGAAGCAACAGGAGTGGAAACTGCGGGACCAAATTGAAGGGGGCGATCGCCAAGTGACCCAACTCGGCGACCAAATTACCTCCATCAGTGGCGAAATCCAACAAGCCAGCACCCGCCTGGAAGAACTCAACAATCGCGTCAAAGCCCTCGGGGAAGAGGAACTGATCGCCCTGCAATCCACCCTCGCCACCCAAGATGCGGAACACCGGCAACTGCAAAACCGCAAAGAGGAACAATCAGCCAACCGCCAACAGACCCTCGCTCAATTAGCACAGACTGAGCAGAATGTCAAGGAATTGCAGCAAGCCTTGCAACAATTGGCTGAGGACCGGGAATTAGAAAAAAATGTGATTGTTTCGGTGCAGGAAAACCGGGACAGCACCCAAACCCTGTTAAACCAAAGACGGGAACAGGCGAGTGCGATCGCCTCCGCTTCTGAGGAGTGGGTGCAGCAACAAACCAACCTCCACCGCCAAATTGAAACCCTGCAAAAAAATCTCGACCCCCAGCGCACGGAACAAGCCCGCTTAACCGAACGCCGGGGACAACTTGAACAGAAAATTGCCGAACAACAAGAGTCCCTGGAAACCTCCCGCCAGGACTTGATGAACCAGCAATTTGCGCGCACGGATATCGAACAACGGCATCAGTTAGCGGTGCAACAGGTGCAATCCTTGGCGCAAACGGTTTCTGCCTTGGAACAAGATTTGCAGGTGCAGCAGGAAACCCAAAAACGACTGTTGGAAGAACAACGGGATAAACAACGGCGTTTGGACAAGTTGGAAGCCCAAAATCAAGCCCACCAAGAAGCCAGCGGGACGGGGGCGAGTAAGGTGATTTTACAGACGGGGTTGCCGGGAGTCTGTGGCTTGGTGGCGCAACTGGGACGGGTGGAACCGACCTATCAAATGGCATTGGAAACCGCTGCTGGTGGGCGGTTGGGTTATCTGGTGGTGGAGGATGATGGGGTAGCCGCAGCGGCGATCGAACTGTTGAAGCAAAAACGGGCGGGACGGGCGACGTTTTTACCTTTAAATAAAATTAGACCGGGACGATTTTCGCCCATTGAAGCCTTGCGAAATGCCCCAGGGTTTGTGGATTATGCGGTGAATTTGATTGAATGCGATCGCCCGTATCTACAGATTTTTGCCTATATTTTCGGCAATACGGTTGTCTTTGAAAGCATCAATTTAGCCCGTCCTTATTTGGGACAGGCGCGGATTGTCACTTTGGATGGGGATTTATTAGAAAGCACAGGGGCCATGACTGGGGGAAGTACGCCCCATCGGTCCTCTTTGCGGTTTGGGACTGGAGGGAATACGGAGTCTGGGGAAGTGACGGCACTGCAAAATCGACTCCAGGAAATTGAAACAATTTTAGAACGCTGTACCAGCGCAGTCGCCACAGCTACGGAAACGGTCAAACAGCGATCGGCGCAATTGGTGGAAGCGAAGCAGCAACAGCGGGAATTGCAGCTTAAATCGGAACAGTTGGAGAAAGAAATTAATGGTTTAACTGGGGCGATCGCCCAGTTAGAGCAACAATTAACCAAAAACTCCCAAGAGTTGGAGACGGCGATCGGCCAACTGCAAACCCTCGCCGCCGATTTACCGGACCAAGAAGTGCAGCTAGAACGCTGGCGGTTAGAACTTGCCGGAATGGAAGAATCTGGAACCAATAGCGAATGGCAACAAATCCAGTCCCAAGTCCGGGAACTGGAAAGTCAGCTACAGGAATGGGAACAGTCCCTCAGTGCAGCCCAATTGCGGCAACAGGACTTAGGCAGTCAGTCTCAGCGGTTAGAAGAAAAAATCCAAGACGGACAAAAGCAGTTCACTCAATTACGGCAACAGGAAATTGCCGGAACTGAGACAATTGCTCAGTTGCAGCAGCAACTCACGAGTTTGGGTCAGGAAATGGCGCAAACTCAGGCTGCTTTGGCGGAAATTGAGTCCAAACTGGGGGAAGAAAAAACCGCCCGGGACCAAGCTGAAGCCAAGTTGCGGGAATTGCATTTAAGCCGTCAGCAACTGGAATGGCAACTGCAAAAACTCCACGAAACCCAACAGGGACGGCGGGAACAACTCGTCAATATGCAACAAGAAATACAACAACGGGAAGCAGAATTACCCGACCCGCAGCCGCCGGTTCCCGAGGCGATGGAGAACCGTTTGGCAACGGTATTGCAGGAGTTGCAAAAAGAAGTGCGATCGCTGCAAAAACGGATTGAAGCAATGGAACCCGTGAATATGTTGGCCTTGGAAGAGTACGATCGCACCCAAGCGCGATTAGAGGAACTCAGCCAAAAACTCGCCACCTTAGAAGGGGAACGCACGGAAATTCTGTTACGGATTGAAAACTTTACCACCCTGCGACTCCGTGCCTTTAAAGAAGCCTTCGATGCCGTCAACGAAAACTTTCAAATCATCTTTGCCGAACTATCCGACGGCGATGGCTATCTGCAACTCGACGACCCCGAAGACCCCTTTAGCAGTGGTTTATCCCTCGTTGCCCACCCCAAAGGTAAACCCGTGCAACGATTAGCCTCCATGTCCGGGGGAGAAAAATCCCTCACTGCCCTCAGCTTTATCTTCTCCCTGCAACGGTATCGTCCATCACCGTTTTACGCCTTTGATGAAGTGGATATGTTCTTAGATGGGGCAAATGTGGAACGATTGGCTAAAATAATAAAACAGCAAGCTGACGTGGCTCAGTTTATCGTCGTCAGTCACAAAACTCCCATGCTCAAACTGGCCGAGCGGGTAATTGGCGTAACCCAAGCCCGGGGAGCCTATACCCAAGTGATTGGGCTACAAATTGAGCAAAAGACTTCGGCTGTATGATTTTATGGATAGTAATATTAAAGAGAATTCGCTATTAGGATTCAACTAAGAATGACATCTGATACCATCCGTCTGCGCTCCGACTTGTTAAATACTCAAGTAATCACCCGCGACACCGGCAAGCGCCTGGGGGTCGTCAAAGAACTGTTGGTAGACATTGACCGCCGACAGGTCGTAGCCTTGGGTCTGCGAGATAATCTCCTCTCAGTCGCCGGAATGCCCCGATTCATGTTTCTGCGGAGCATTGAACAGATTGGCGATGTGATCTTGGTTGAAGATGAAGACGTCATCGAAGATATTGACGTAGATGCCTACAGCCGGGTAATCAACAGTGAAGTGATTACGGAAACTGGCGAACTGTTGGGACGCGCCAGAGGGTTCAAGTTTGACCTGGCAACGGGTGAACTGGTGTCTCTGATCATCGCCTCCTTGGGACTGCCGCAAATTCCCGACCAAGTGATTAGTACCTACGAACTGCCCGTTGAGGAAATTGTCAGCAGTGGACCCAATCGCCTGATTGTGTTTGAAGGGGCAGAAGAACGACTCTCGCAGATTACTGTCGGATTCCTAGAACGCTTAGGCATTGGCGAACCCCCTTGGGCGCGAGAAGAAGAAGCCCTGATTATGCCTACCGCGCGACCGGAAAATCAACTGCCGACGGGGATGGGAGTTCCTGCGCCAGAACCCTTGCGCGCACCCTCCCGAGTGGTGGAAGAGGTTTGGGATGAGGATGAATCCTGGCAACAACCTGTGGTGGAACCCTTACGTCAAACTCAGTCTGCACCGATTTACTACGAAGATGATTTAGAAGAAGATAACTGGAGCGAAGCCTCATCTCGGGATACCTACGATATGGACTACAACGAGACCTATGAAGAGGTTTACGAGGATCCCAGCTATAGCCCCGCTCCAGTGTATGAAGAACCGGAATATGCTGAGGATTATGAATACAGTGATGTAGAATCCGACGCCTGGGCTCAAGAAGATGATAAGTCCTACAACCCACCTCGGATCAACATCCCGGAGAAAACCAAAGTGCAGGAATACGAGGAAGAACCGGGCGGTTATTAGGAACCACCCCTAGTCCTGTCAAGGTAGTTGCACCAAGAGGACTCCTTCAGGAGTCACTACGAACGAACGTTTGTAATAACCCCTTTAGGGGTTCCATCAAGAGGACTCCTGAAGGAGTCACTACGAACGAACGAACGTTTGTAGTAACCCCTTTAGGGGTGGCCCTCTTACGAGCAGGAAGAATTAGTACCTGGAGACCCTGGCAAGCTACAATACGGACGTGGGCGAGTTGAGCCAGTGCGAACCCCTCTAAAAATGGGGTAAACTCCTTGCATTAAGGCGATCGCGCCGCATTATTGTAAAAACCCTGATTATTGCCATCATGCCGATTCTCAACGACACGACGATTGCGTTACTGCTGTATGTGATTTTAGGCGGGATTTACCTATTGGTTGTCCCCTTAGCCCTCTACTTTTGGTTACAAAAGCGGTGGTATGTCGCCAGTTCTTTTGAACGGGCTTTTCTGTATTTCTTGGTGTTTTTCTTTTTCCCGGGAATGTTAGTTTTGGCTCCCTTTTTGAACTTTCGACCCAAACGCCGGGAAATTAACATTTAAAGCAGGAATGAAGGGATTGAGAAATCAACGGCTAGAACCTCTGGCACTGAGTTGATTCTCGATTTCTTCTTCCTAGAATTATTCATAAAATTTAGATAAAATTAACGCAATTATGCGAAGAATTGATGTATTAGGAATTGGCTTGGGTGTTTTCCTGGCTGGGGGTTTAGCCTATCTGGGATTCCAGGGTGCTGGGTTTGATAGTATTACTGCCGGAATTTGGAGTCAAGTTTTATTAGTCGGTGGGTTAGTGGGATGGTTGCTTACCTATTTATTCCGGGCTGTGAATGGAGATATGACCTATCATCAGCAGGTTGAAGATTATAAAACGGCGGTTTTGCAAAAGCGCTTAGAAGAATTGACGCCGGAAGAATTGGCTAAAATTCAAGCGGAGATTGAGGCGGAGAATGAGGCGGAAGAGAACGACTGAAGTCGTTACTACGAACTTAAGAGAACGACTGAAGTCGTTACTACGAACATAAGAAAGAGAACG
>JAMXFF010000040.1 GCA_025370845.1 Laspinema palackyanum D2a
TATCAGCACAACGCCATCACCCAGGTTTTAGAGGCGATCGCAGCGGGACGGGACCGGATTCTGCTGACGATGGCGACGGGGACCGGGAAAACCTTCATCGCCTTCCAACTTGCCTGGAAACTATTCCAAAGCCGCTGGAACCTTAGCCGCGAACCCACCCGCCGTCCCCGAGTTTTATTTTTGGCCGATCGCAACATTCTGGCAAACCAAGCCTTTAACTCATTCTCAGCCTTTCCCGATGATGCCCTAGTCCGCATCGACCCGGACGGCATCCGCAAACAGGGCAGAGTCCCGAAAAATGGCAGCGTCTTTTTCACCATCTTCCAAACCTTCATGACTGGGAAGGATGCCGAGGGAAATCCTACCCCCAACTTTGGCGATTATCCACCGGACTTTTTCGACTTCATCATCATTGACGAGTGCCACCGAGGGGGCGCGAACGACGAAAGCACCTGGCGCGGCATCCTGGACTACTTCGCCCCAGCGGTGCAGCTAGGACTTACCGCCACCCCCAAACGAACCTACAACACCGACACCTACGCTTATTTTGGCGAACCCGTTTACACCTACTCGCTCAAAGATGGCATCAACGATGGATTCCTGACCCCGTTTAAGGTTAAGCAGTTTGAGACCACGCTGGATGAATATGTTTACACTGCGGAAGATACTCTGATTGAAGGGGAAGCCGAGGAAGGCCGACTCTACACCGAGTCAGATTTTAACCGCATCATTGAGATTGAGGAGCGGGAAAGATATCGCGTCCGATTGCTGATGGAAAGTCTCAACCAGACCGAAAAAACCTTGGTTTTCTGTGCTAACCAAGACCACGCGCTGGCAATTCGCGACCTCATCAACCAGATGAAAATTAGTCCATCTGCGAACTACTGCGTCCGAGTCACTGCAAACGATGGCGAGATTGGAAACCAACATCTCAAAACCTTTCAGGACAACGAGAAACGCATCCCCACTATTCTCACAACTTCTCACAAACTATCCACCGGCGTGGATGCCCGAAACGTCCGGAATATCGTGTTGCTACGCCCTATCAAGTCGATGATTGAGTTCAAGCAGATTATCGGACGCGGCACTCGACTCTATGATGGCAAAGACTATTTCACCGTCTATGATTTCGTGGGAGCTTACCAGCATTTTAGTGACCCGGAATGGGACGGCGAACCGGAAACCCCCACGCCGATAACGCCTAGAGAAAAACGCCCCCGTTCCGAAAGCGATCGCCTAGAATCCGAACCGACCGAACCACAGGAACCGACGCAACGGCAAAAACTGAAAATCCAACTCGCTGACGGCAAAGAGCGCGAGATACAGCACACAATGGCAACCAGTTTTTGGAGTGCCGACGGGAAACCGCTATCCGCTGCTCAGTTTATCGAGCGTCTGTTTGGAGACCTGCCGGAATTGTTCCAGAATGAGACCGAACTGCGGGAACTCTGGAGCCTGCCGGACACCCGCGAGAAACTGTTGGAAGGGCTGGGAGAGAAAGGTTACGGCCCCCAGGAACTGACCGAAATCAGCCGGATTATTGACGCTGAAAAAAGCGATATCTATGACGTGCTGGCCTATATCGCCTACGCCTCAACTCCCCTAACTCGCAGGGAACGGGTTATGGGCCATAAACGCCTAATCTTCTTGGGCTACAACGACAAGCAACAGGAGTTTTTAGAGTTTGTCCTAGACCAGTACATCAAAGAGGGGGTGAACGAACTCAATCCAGATAAATTACCTCAACTCATAGAACTCAAGTATCGCAGCATGGCTGATGCGGTGAAAGAACTGGACAGTATCCGCGATATCCGCCAACTGTTTATTGGTTTCCAACGATACCTCTATGAAAAGGAGGATGCTATAGGATGAGCAGTTTAAGGCTATGGGGAAGAATGCGATCGCCTCCTTCCAACCCGACCCAACCCGGCCCCACCAGTACGCACCGGCTTCTACGGGTTCCGGTTTTCCAAACTGTCAGCACTGATAGTTTAGGCAACGGATATCGGACCGGGATGCGATCGCCTCTCAACCCTGAGAGTTATCCCCTGGACAACGGGCCCGGATGAAAAAGGCGATCGGCAAGATAATCGAAACCACCGAGTCACCGCCGCCCAATGGCAGCGAGTTTATAAAGGTTAGGAGTCCCCAGTTTATGCAAAACGTGCAGAATGTCAACCAATTCGAGCCTGAAAACAAATGCCCTGACTGTGTTTTTATGAGGTTGGAGCTTGAGTCAGGAAGGATAGAAGGTCTATTAAAAAAAGAAGTGAAATCACTTAACCTTTTCCTGACTCTTAATTTCAATTGGCAAGAAGAAGAGATAAAAGGAGGCACAATTCGGTTTGGAGTAAAAAAGGGGACTTTAAAAATCACTTTAAATAATTGTACAAGCGCTTATAAATCCAGGAAATTTGTTAAAAAATTAGAGTCGGATATTGAAGTAGAAACAGTAATAAAAGATGCTAACGAGCATAAAATATCACCAAGCATATCTATTTCTTTAAAAGAAATTTTAAAAGGACAAATGGGATTAGAATCTAAGCATAATAGAGAAGAAAGCCACAAATTTAAAACTACAGTATGCCAAATTTCTGCTAAAGGCTCTGAAAATAAACCTACCTGGGATTTTGTGGTGGAAGATGGTCATCCATGTTTAATTGGAGGGATAGTTGGAGAAACATTAGCCGAGCTAGAAATCACGGATAATCCTTGCATGATAGAAGCAGGTTTTGCTACATCTAGCAAAAACATATCTGTAGAAAACGTCGATGGAATTGTGCTTAAAAATCTTAGCCAAAACAAAAGAAAAACACTGGAAGAAATTCTTATTAAAAAATTTGTATTAAATTCTAAAACTCAACCTTATTTAAGCAAACAGGAGCTAAGGCATGGCTAATTACATTTCCGATGAAGAACGTAAAGAAATAGAAAACATTACCGAACAAATAGCCTCTGCTGAAACAGAGAACATGGCGGAACTAGCTAAGATAGCTGGTTTAGATATTTGCCGTGACTTTGCCGGATCTGATTTAAGTGGGACTGATTTGAGCGGATTGGATTTAAGAGGTGCTGATTTTGAAGAGACTAATTTAGAGGGTGCTAATTTAAGGCGAGCTGGCCTGAGAGAAGCTCACCTGAGTAGAGCTGACCTGAGTAGGGCTGACCTGACTGGGGCTGACCTGAGTAGGGCTGACCTGAGTAGGGCTGACTTGAGAAAAGCTGACCTGAGTAGGGCTGACCTGAGTAGGGCTGACCTGACTGGAACTAACATGAGTGGGGCTGACTTGAGTGGGGCTGACCTGAGTAGGGCTGACCTGACTGGGGCTGACCTGACTGGGGCTGACCTGAGTAGGGCTAACCTGAGTAGGGCTGACCTGACCGATGCTAACCTGAGAGAAGCTCACCTGACTGGGGCTGACCTGGGAGAAGCTCACCTACCTGGGGCTCACCTACCTGGGGCTCACCTGAGTATGGCTTGCCTGAGTAGGGCTAACATGAGAGGGGCTGACCTGACTTGGACTTGGCTGAATTGGGCTAACCTGAGAGAGGCTAGACTGGAAGAGGCTAGACTGGAAGAGGCTAGACTAGAATGGGCTAACCTGATAGAAGCTCACCTAATGAGGGCTAACCTGAGAAAGGCTAGACTGGAAGGGGCTAACCTGATGAGGGCTAACCTGAGGAAGGCTGACATGATAGAAGCTCACCTAATGAGGGCTGACCTGAGAAATGCTGACCTGGGAGAGGCTGACCTGAGAAATGCTAACTTGATAGATACTGTCATGGTTGAGACTAACCTGGGTGGGACTAACCTGGGTGGGGCTTATCTGATAGGGGCTTATTTGATAAGGGCTGACCTGAGTAGGGCTAGACTGGGAGGGGCTGACCTGAGAAATGCTGACCTGAGAGAGGCTAATCTGAGTGAGGCTGATCTTGAAAACACCACAGTTTTCAGATCTTTATTCGGAAACAATCAAGGCATTGATGAAGCTCTAAAAACTGCTCTAATCGAAAAAGGTGCAATTTTTGAAGATTCCCTAGCCGATCGCTCCCGCACCCTAACCCCCGTCTAACCCAGCACCTTCCCCACCCACCGAGTTGGTTACCAAGCAAATCGACACGGCTAAACTGTCACCTCCGACAGTTTGGAAGATGCCGGACCGGGATGCGATCGCCTAACCTGTCACCTCCGACAGTTTGGAAGGTAAGCTCATCTCAGACCCCAGGGGCGGTAAGCGAAGCTATCCCGTAGGGAATCGCCTCTCTCCAACCGGCAACCCCACAGCTTCCCCCAGCCACTTCGGACGCCATGCCGCACAGTCCAACCGGATAAGGCCCGACCGTTTCCAGCTTGCCTCGGATGCTTTCATGCGATCGCCTCTCTCAAACTGTTACCCCTAGCAGGTAGTGGGGCAAAATATCAGACCGGCGGGGCGACGAGCTTTCCCGATAACTGTCAGAGTTGACACTTATCCAACGACACTCAACTTTTAGGCGATCGCAACTTCCCCCGCTTATTCTCCACCAACTCCTAAACCCCAGGACAACCTCGACTCCCAACGGCGCAATTCCGGCCAACAACAACCGCCGCCAATCCGCTGGGAATAGAGACTATCCCGCTCAAGTTACCTCCACGGATGGATTCCCAGACCCGACGAGTCCGGTAGATTAAAAGCATAAGAAAAACAAAAACCCGTTAACACAGACCGCGCAGGTCTTTTTAAAAACTGATATAACAGACAATCCCGCTAGACTAGCTCTGGCGGGATTGTTGCGTTGGGGGTCGCCCCGGGATGCCGTGCTGTTGACTCGGTTGGTGGGACTGGCTCAGAAGCCGCTAGAGACCGAGGAAGATTGGCAGCAGTTTGAGACAGTTTGGGGGAAACTGGATAAAACAGAGTGAGGCGATCGCATCTCCCGATAAGTGTTGGGGCTGACAGTTATCCACCGAAACTCAACTTTCAGGCGATCGATTCTCTCCAACTGTTAGCCGTAGCAGTTAATGGGGCAAACTGGTAGGGGACCGGGGAGGCGATCGGCTTTCTCGATAACTGTCGGACCTGACAGTTAGAAGTGTTAGGGGTCAAGGGATGGTTGGTTGTTACGCAAAACATAACTCCAACCCTTGTTAATATAGCCTTTGCTCTCTCTACTTTCTTTACTTTCAACTGGCTGTTGTGAAAAGTCAATTAATAATTCATCATTTTCCTTATTAACAGTAATTGGTGCTTGATAATACTTAGCAGCAAAGCGATTAAGCAAATTATCTCCGCTTCTAAATTTTTTCTCCCTATCAATTGCTGTAGATAATATTAAAAGGTCATTAATAGTATTACGAATATCGGCTTTACAGTTGTGTTCAGATACAAATTTTGAAAACAAGTTCAAAGCCTGATCTATTGCTGACCTTGTTAGTGAGTAACAGTAATAATCGTTCTCAAAAATATATTTTAATCGCTTTAAGATATTTTTTTGCTCTTTTTTTGGTAAATAGGCAATGCTCATTTTGTATATATTAAGGTGCTTTTTATTAATGATTTCGGCAATTGCCTCGTTTCCGAATTCCCGATACGGTGCAAATTGATTGTTAAAATCAATGACTATCTGATCTGTTTGAAAAGCGCGCATTCGCGCCGCTTTATGGTCTTTAAAGTGTTTAGGCACAACAAAATTGCTGTCCTCTGCAACGGAAAAATGAGAAAGATATTTAGCTGGATGAATAACGTAATAATCAGATTCATCTACTAAAAACTCATTAGCCGTAATTGATGAGATTGCTAATCTTTCGTCTTGATTACGCTTCTCACGTCCATTAAATTGGTATGATAGTATGTTTGTGTCAACAATCAAATCCACAACTAATTTCTCCAAAAACTAGAAGCCTAACTATTTATTAGCCACAATTGCAGGACAACTGCTCTCCGAGAGGTGTTGTCAAGCGCTTCGGTCTAACTCCGATACTATGGGTATTATCCTACAACTGCTTGATAATAATCTAATTGAGAGACTTTTACCGCAACCCGGCATCATGGACCAACTCAGCTTATTCGACCATTCCCCAGAACCCACTCAGAAACAACAAAAACTGGAGATGAGCCGGGACCAGTTTATCCAGTGGAAACGGCAAATCGCCAGTCACCAACAAGCCACCCGGGAAACGTACCCCCAACAATCCACGCTATTCGACACCGGAGTAAACCAGTTTGACCCCCAGGGGATAGACCCGTTCGGGCTGAAACAGTACGCAACCAGGTTTTATGACCTCGCTGAGATGCGACTGGGCCAGGAAGGGGACCCCTGCATCTACTTCCTCCTTGATAATGCGTCTCACCTTATTCTATACATAGGGGAGACAATCCACTCAAACCAACGCTGGAAAGGCGGGCATCATGTCCAAGAATACTTGGCAAAATATGTGCAATTAAACCGCAAATACGCCTTAGAAGTGCTGCCCGTTCTAGCTTTCGAGTGGGGCGCACCGGCAGAAACCAGGCTGAGGCAAAAGATGGAATACTCGCTTATCAAAAAGTGGAAAGCGCCGTTTAATAAGGAAAATCGAGCGCAGTGGGGTCACCCGTTCGGGGAGTGAAGAGGCATCAAAAAGCCCCTGGTTAGGGGGCTGTGTCACTTAGAATGTGTTACCTAGAAAGCGACCCAATAAAGCGCATAAAGTAATCTTAATCTGCCCCAATTCTAGGGAAACCCCTTTCCAGGATTTTGCTCTTAAAAAACATCCCCCACTCAGCCCAGTGGACATGGCGAATAAGTAAGGAGCCATTTGGAGTGTCTCTGCTGAATAATAATTGCCGTACCAAACCAAGAAACCCGCAAAAATCCACACAGAGAATAAGTGACGGCTTTTACAGCTACAGCTAAGAAAAAAGGCAGCCAGAAAAGATGCTGCAACTGTGACCACAAATAATCCGTCAAATAAAATGTTAATGAAAGCGTTAGTCAGGGCCATAAACTGGTCAATTGAGGTCATTTTAATATTTCCATTTTGGAGAACATTTATTATTTTAGCGCGTGATTTTCCTGCATGATTGGTAATGAATATTGGATGCCATCACGTCGTTAATTAGGTCCCAATCTAGCACCATCAAGATATCAAAAACCCTGAAACTCACTGCCCAAGGCGTTTGCGAGTTCCCTTGATTTGGCCGAGTTGCTTCAGCCCCATCAGAAGCATAAACGCCAACCCGCCAAAAATCTGGATATCGCGCTGCCCGGTCCCCATGCCGACATACCTCATGGCGGAAAACGAAATCAAAAACACCAGCCAAAGTGAGGTGACGTTTATATACTGTGTATGCTCTGCCTTCTCATCATGAATCCCGAGGGAGTGGCGCTTAATCACCTGCTTCGCCATCAACGGGGACCGTCCGGCTTGGGGTGCAAGGTCAGCAAGTTCGGATTCACTGAGATTTAATCCCCGTGCTTGAGCTTCCGATCGCATCACTTCCCGGATATGTTTTTCGCTGGGGGGTTCGAGTTCGACCTCAATCATGTCCAGGAAAATATCGCGCTTCGGATTCAACACGGCAAAACAACAAACCCTCACCCCGTTAGAGATTGCATCCTCAAGCCAATATCGAACGCCAGTGGTTAGTCTTCTGGCTTCGGGGAAAATCAGCAAAGTGTCCGAGTTCATCCGGTCGAGTAACGCCTCTTTCAACTCATCCATTGTGAGTGAACGTTCCCCAACTGGCTCACCCTCGCGATTAAGTTTGGGTTCGCTGATATCCACATCCAACTGTTCAGCCAGCCGGTGAAAGAATTTTTTCCCGCTGCCTTTGTAAGTGGCGATCGCCACGTCAAGTTCCCCGGCGAACTCATCAACAATCCGAGTAACGAATTCAGACCCCCCAACTCCAGACTCAGCCAGCACGAGAACTGACTCGCTGCGCCGGAGAGCCTGAGTAACTAATTGAAATTCCTTGTGGTTTAGCTGCGTTTCCTCTGAGCTTTGATAGCTTCTGCCAGATGAGCCGCCGCCCATTCCCGGTTGATTAACTCCGGGGACTCCTCGAAAAAAAGTTGCTCTTTTAAATCCTCGTCCAAGTCATCAGGATTAGAGATATATCCAGCCGTCAGCCGGTTACTCGCTTCCGCCAAAACCGCCGCCGCCCGACTCTGAGCTGCACGGTCAAACCGCCGCATTGAGTCTTGGTTGCGATCGCCTGAAACTGCCTCATTGATTTCCTGCTGGGTTGACTTGCGCTGGATTTTTCCTTGGGGTGCAGCGGTCACCAACTCGCCCGCTTCTTCTTGGTTGGACTGGTTAGCTTCTTGTTCATGCTCCATGAACCCAGTCATCGCACCAGTTTCTTGAATCCAGTTGTGGAGGTTATCCAACCGTTCAACCTCTTCGACTTCCAGAAAAGCCCTTTTAGTTTCCGGGTCTTTTTTAGCTTTTATTTGCAAGAATTCAAGCCGTTTGTAATAAGCATCCTTGCCAACTCCCCAGCGTTCCATCAATTCGTTTGGAGTGAAGCGAATCTGGTCGGTGCTTTGCATAATTTTTTTCCTCAAGCCGTTGCATATTATGGATTTGTGAATTGAGAAAAATTTTAACCACTTAGACCCGAATCGGCAACCTTCGCCACCGACTCACCCGAAACCCGACCCGAAACTCATCACCACAACTGAGGCGACAGTCTAGGGAGCCAAAATCCTTGCGTAACTAAGTAAAAATCCTCAGCCGAAATAACTGTCAGAAGTGACACTTATCTGAAGGGGTCGAATTCATCCAGCCAAAAATAACTGTTAGCTCTGAGAGTTATCTGAAAAGTTGGCGAACCAGTCAACCCGATAACTGTTAGGTCTGACAGTTTGGAGAACCAGTTGAACCAACCCAGACCCAACCCAACCGGATTGATTCAGTTCGATAGGCGATCGCTGAAGGGGTGAGCACCGATCGCCGCTGGATGAAACGAGCTTTGAGTCCGCTCCGAACCTAGTGATCGGTCACGAAACACTCCAGCCGATTTATCTCGGGAATCACCGGCGGGGAAAAAGCTCGAATGGATTCGGTTCCCCTGGGGGCGAACATCACCAATAACTATCAGGGCTGAGAGTTTGGAGAGAGTTGCGATCGCCTGCCGGTGGCAGAACCCCATCGGATTGGTTTAGTTCGATAGGCGATCGCATCACCGGGGTAAGCAACGGGCTGGGTCACCGCTCGGCAACGGCCCCTATCCTGAGTTGCCAATGATTCTTGGACGCCTCGCAGTCGGGACAAACATCCACGGTGTCGCCGCCATGATTCCGACAAATCAGAAAAAAGGAAAGCTGACGAGCATGAAGTCGGCAGATGGGGCGATCGCAATTTTCCCCGTCGCATAATAGAGTTGCAAGGTTATCGCAAAAATCGCACTTCATGGGAATTCCTCCAGTTATCAACATCAAAAATATTGGCTCATCCCTTCGCCGCTGGCTGAGACGAAGTTGAACCCATTGGATTGAGTCGGTTCCAAACCAGGCGATCGGTCACTGCCGATCGCCCACGGGAAAACCCAAGACCATTCCCACCAGGAATCACCAGCGGGGAAAACACTCGAATGGATTTGGTTTTCCTGGGATGAGTTCTCGGCAATAACTATCAGCACTGAGAGTTTAGAGATTGAGTTGCGATCGCCTGCTAATAGCAGAAACCCATCGGATTGAGTCGGTTTCAAACTAGGCGATCGGTCACGGGAAACTCAAGCCCATTCCCCGAGAGAATCACCGGCGGGAAAAATCAAGAGTTGATTCGGTTCCCCTAGGGGCGAGTCACCGTGACCCGCAAGGTTGGCATCCCGGGCAATGGTCCTCGGCAATAACTGTTAGGGCTGAGAGTTATCGAATGGAGTTGAAACTATCCCGTAGGCGATCGCATTACTGGGGATAAAACTCTTCTAACCAAGTTGGGTTGAACCGGCGCTGTTTCTGCTTCAGTTTTTCGATAATCGCTTTAGATGCGGCAGTGGGACCAGATTTCTCTTTGGGCTGAATGCTGCCGACTTCCTTGCGTAGGAACTCATGCACGTTATAGTCACAGTCACCAATCATCACCACCACCTGAGCACCACGCTGGGTCACAGCGACTTGATGACCCTCCGCTTCCCACTCAGCCCGACGCGCCAGGGCTTGCTCGAATAGTTCGTTGCATTCTTGCAGCTTGACGATTTCTCGCTGACTATCAACAAACTTTTTCGACCATTGCAAAACCATCTTCGGGGCGATCGCAACTGCCTTGACATTATTGGGCCGCTCTTTCAACACCGGGGTTTCTGCCTCAACCACCTCACTCACGAACCAATCAAACCACTGCGGGTCTGTCACCACCCGCCGATACTGCGCTTGCTCATCCTCCCGCAACCGCTGGTACTCTTTCCGGTTCGTCGGGGAAAGCTGATTGAAAATGTTATCAAATTCGTTATCTGCAACCGCCGGAATATCTATCACAGTCCGAGAGTGTTGGGTAGACAGGGGATGGGGTTCTGATGGGGTGGCAGTTACCGTGATGGTTGTGGGGGCCTCCGGGTCTTTTTCCCCAGTTTCCAAATCCTCCTCGGGTCCCTTTGAGAAGAGGATATTTGATGACTTAGGGGAGATATAAGATATGGCCGGTTTTCGTGGCATCGACTGCTGAGATGTCGGCTGTCCATCATTTGGTTTCCGGCTGTCCATTGCCTGAAAATCATCTTTAACCGAGAAGGGCTGGGCGTTCCACCGCTCGAACTGCATTGCTGACCAGAGCTTGTCTGCAATTCGATATTTATAGGCCCGGTCTGTCGGCCACCGGCGCGCCCATTCCCGAACTAGGTATCCTTGCTCAACCAGCCAGGTTAACCACCGCTGGACCGTATCGCGACAAAGGTCTATTTGCTTGGCGAGGTTATCAGCAGGGGCATAGACCCACTCGGGTGATGAATATTTCTTGGGGTCCTTTTGATGAGTTCTTACCCAGCCGTCTAGGGCCGTTACGATTCTGGCGGCAGACTTCGGGAGGACCCTCCGATATTCTCGAATAATATTGATGGGATGCGAAACTTCACCGAGCACGCTGGAAAAAAACGTGCTAGTATTATTGATAGTATTCATTTGTTGGCTCCTGGTCCTTTCAGGGGTTGACGTCCGGGCCGGAGTGCTGAGAACACTCTGGCCCATTTAATTTATTTTACTACAGTCGCCTCAAAATATTGCCTCAGTTTTGCAAAGTTTTGATACAATCGGTATCCCCTTTTTTCAGCCGAGCCATTCCCTCGGTTGCTTTGATGTGACTGAGTTTGCGCTATTGATGCACTACTGCAACCCGGGGAGCAGAACTGTCCGATGTGATACTAATTTGGTGAATTTGTCTGTGACGAAACCTCACATTTTTGAATGGAGTTGGGGAGGCGATCGCAACTGAAGGATGAGATAACTATCAGCCCTGAGAGTTTGGGAGAACCTCCGGCGGGATGGATAACTGTCAGAGTTGAGAGTTACGGGCAGGCGATTCCCTACGGGATAGCTCCGCTTACCGCAACCGGGGGAAATCCTCAAACTCTCAGCCCTGACACTTATTGGGTGGCATGAACACCGGCGGGACGGATAACTGTTAGGAGTGAGAGTTAAACGAAAAAGGAAATAAACGCTCAAACCCTTATAGGGCAAGCGTTTTATTTGCTACTTTGCGGCTGGTGTCAGCTTCGCTATTTCAGGGCCTTATTGCTATGGTAACCATTGGTACTACCAGCCGATACACTGGGATGAGAAATAGTGGAGGGTAGGTGCTATGGGGAATTGGCAGAAAATAGCAATTGCATTGGTGCCGTTGGTGGTGGTCGCAATCGTAGCCGGTTTCGCGCTCCGGCAAATTCGCACTGATATTGTAGAGGCTCCCGTAGAGCCTGATACAAACACCGATTTTTGGCAGGTTGAAAAAATTGAAGACGCTGAAACTCTGCTAGTTCGTCGTGGCATGGAGCGGCGGCGGGTGAAATTGTGCGGTATCAACCCCAGGGGAACCGAGAGTACCCGAGAGGCTACCGAGCTAATTGAAGGCAGCAACGGTGAAGTTGCGATCGCCTTCCTGGGGAAGCAAAATGAGGCATACGTCGGGGAGGTTTGGATTAACCCGGAACAAGAAACCGAGGAATTGCTTAATGGGCTATTGATTTTGGAAGGTGCCGCGATAGCAGATGAAAGCGAATGGATGCTGTGTCCTAATCAACCCTCGATGGATGCTGCTGTCCAATTGAGGGGGATTCGTCCCTAAATAAGGTATTCCTCAAAGGGTGGTTATCAAGGGCAGAGAAAACCCTATAGCCGAGGTAACGGTAAAATAGGACAAGACGTAAAGTTTTGTAACGAAATTGTTTTATCTGCACCGGCGCAGGACAGATAACTGTTGGAGGTGATAGTTATTGTGGGAGGCGATTCTCTACGGAATAGCTCGGCTTACCGCAACTTGGAATCAAACAACTGTTGGAACTGACAGTTATTGGCCTACAGCCGAGGTAACAGCAAAATAGGACAAGACGTAAAGTTTTGTAACGAAATTGTTCTATCTGCACCGGCGGCGATCGGATAAGTGTCAGTGCTGAGAGTTATTGGCGAGGAATCACCGGCGAATCGGATAACTGTTGGAACTGACACTTTGGAGATGATTGATGCGATCGCCTTATGGGTGACTTCTCCTCGTCCCCACCGGCGGGGAGTTCTCAACCTGCCAGAGTTGACACTTTGGGGATGAGTTTGAGGCGATCGCAACTGAAGAATCGGATAACTGTCAGAGTTGACACTTATTGGGTGGGATGAACACCGGCGGGACGGATAACTGTCAGAGGTGAGAGTTAATGGACTTATCAGCCATGCCATTTGTTTATGGCAAGCGCTCAAATATAGTCTTTTAAATTTATTTTTTTTTAATCTGGCCTATTAGATACAAAATTGTATTGAAAATACAAAGTTAATCTTAAAATAAGAGGTATCTGATTTTTTAAAGCTGCGGAGATTAACGATGAATGCTGAAGAATTGCTTGAAAGGTACGCCAACGGAGACAGAGATTTTGCCGGGGCTGACCTCAGTGGAATAGTTCTGACTATTGCTTATGCTCGCGAATTGTTCGAGCAATATAAACCGGAAGAAAACACCTGGTCACATGGGTTTAACCTGAGTGAGATTAACTTAAGTGAAGCGAATCTCGAAGCAGCTAACCTCGAAGGAATCAATTTGATGCGTGCTAATCTGAGTAAGGCTAATTTAACCGGGGCTAATTTACAGTTCGCTCGGCTGAACGAAGCCGATTTCAGGGAAGCGAATATGAGAGAAGCTATATTGAGCTGGGCTTGCTTGCATCAAACTAACTTGAGCCGAGCTATTCTAGAATGGGCTAACTTGGGGGGCGCTGGCCTGGTAGAAACAGTTTTGCACCGGGCAAAGCTTAGGGGTGCTGATGTCTCTACTGATGACTGCATGGATGTTGACTTTAGTCGTGCTGACATGAGAGAAGCAACTGCCAGTTTCTGTCCTCCCAAGGAACGATGTAATTTCAGCAAAGTAAATTGGAATCGAGGCGGTATTCAACAATGTATGTTCATCGATTGCGATTTTACCAAGGCCCGCTTTAGCAAAGCCACCGTAATAGAATCTAGATTTATTCGATGCAATTTTTCGGAGGTTCTCTTGAAGAAAGCGAAAATTTTTGATGCCGGTAAGGAAGATTGTATTTTCTAAAAGCACTAAAAGGCATACAGCCGAGGTAACAGCAAAATAGGACAAGACGTAAAGTTTTGTGACGAAACCGTTCCATCTGCACCGGCGCGGAATCGGATAAGTGTCAGTGCTGAGAGTTATTGGCAGGCGATCGCAACTGGGGATATTTTGGAGGCGATCGCAACTGGGAATCAGATAACTGTCAGAGTTGATAGTTATTGGATAGGAATCACCGGCGGCGAATTCCTAAACTGCCAGAGTTGGCACTTTGGGGAAAACTTGGAGGCGATCGCAACTGGGAATCAGATAAGTCTCAGTGCTGATAGTTATCGCGGATGAATCACCGGCGGGGAATTCTCAACCTGCCAAAGTTGGCACTTTGGGGATGAGTTGGCGGCGATCGCAACTGGGGGGAATCAAATAACTGTCAGAGTTGAGAGTTATCGGGGAGAAATCTGGCGAATTTTCAACCTGCCAGAACTGGCACTTTGGGGAATGAGTTGGAGGCGATCGCTTGAATTCGGTTGTGAGGGTTTGGCGGATAACCCCCGTGCGTTTGATTTAGATTTTTGGGCGGGTTCTTGGCGTTCGCCTGGAGTTGGTTCCGGTGAGGTAGGTTTTTGGGGGATTTCGGGCCGATTTCGGTTCTGGTCAACATAGAGTCACTCATACCATTGGTCTTTTTAAAACAGCTTGAGAATTGGGTTGTCATAGGCTGGGTAATAAGAAACGCCCCAAGGCTGCTGTAATCCTTTGGTAACTTTCCCAATCATGATGGCTAGGATGGTCAACCCCACTTTTCAGGGTAAAAATTTGCAGGGGTTGAGTTCTCTAACCTGGGAAAGATTTTTAAGGGGTTCTGATAGAGGCCGGGAAATCCCTTGATAACGGTTATTACCACAATTGTTCCGACGCCACTTATAAAAACCTTTGCCTAATTGTGGCAACATCGCTAAAAACGGGGTGATGATTTAATCCAGGAATAGTGCGGAATTGAGGTCTAGCATTTCCTCATCAAATCGTCAAATCAGCCGAAAATTACTGGATGAGGGTAGGTCAAGGTAGTTAGGGAATCGATAACCCCCTAAAAAAACTGTGGACACAATGACATACCATTGCTGTGCCAGGGGAGATGAAAAAACTGTGGGCCAAGTGTGGGCCAAACTGAAATAACCGAGCCAGGGCGGGAAAAACCAGGTTTATTGGCAAAAATCCCTCCCTACCGAGGGAGTTTTTGGGGGGATAGCAACATCTGTGGGGTGGTTTGTATCGACGGAAATTGTAACAATCTGTAATAATCGTGCCTACACTGTCGGGACAAAGGGGATGACAGCCACCGGGGAAATCATTAAAATCCCTCCCTACCGAGGGAAACTTATTAAGAATTAGTAATTAAATCATATCAACCTGGAAACAGCGGGGGTAATTAAGGGGAAGCAAGGGAACTGTTTTGGGAGGAATAAAAATAAGGGAAAGGGGTTTAGGGAGACTGTGGCTACAAAGTGGTGGAGAGGAAGGTTAGTAGAGAGTACCTTTTCTGGCTGTTCGCTAATTTAGGCCAGGGATGCGATGGCTAGTCTGGGATTCCATCATCCAAACCGGGGGGGTGTTCGGCAACTGGAGGATTTCATCATTCAGGCCAGATATAAAGCTGTACCAATGGCAAAATAGGACAGGAAGTAAAGT
The DNA here is from genome assembly GCA_025370845.1 of Laspinema palackyanum D2a. Classification (GTDB taxonomy): domain Bacteria; phylum Cyanobacteriota; class Cyanobacteriia; order Cyanobacteriales; family Laspinemataceae; genus Laspinema. The sequence continues at coordinate 15,371 of JAMXFF010000040.1, forward strand.
TTTAAACGAAACCGTTCTATCTGCACCGGCGTGGAATCGGATAAGTGTCAGTGCTGAGAGTTATTGGCGGGCGATCGCAACTGGGGAGATTTTGGGGGCGATCGCAACTCGGAATCAGATAACTGTCAGAGTTGAGAGTTATTGGAGAGGAACCCCTGGCGGCGAATCCTCAAACTGCCAGAGTTGACACTTTGGGAAAACTTGGAGGCAATAAGTCTCTCGGATAGCTGGTGCTTCGGCTAAAATGACCTTGCCTCCCTGGTCAAGCGCTACAATCAATTAGTTCGATGCGATCGCCTTTTTTATGAATCATAGCCTAGCGGACAGGACCAAGTTTTACCGAAAAGCGTTGAAACTTGCCAAGCGTTCTCACTGGTTTGAGAAGGTCAACCGGCACTATCACAATCTTGAAGGTTATGAGCCATTTTCTACAGTATCTCAAAGTCTGGCTGGTAATCTGTTTGGACTAGAATCTAGTTTGATTACTGGACGATTAACAGTAGAGGATTTGGCACAAAATTTTGCAGGAAATCAGGTTTCTTTGTCAGCTTGGACTTTGGCCCATAACCCTTTCCCAGTCTGGTGGTTGGATAAGGATTTATTCGAGGCATTTGAGGCTTCTGATTTGCCGAAAGCTATAGCAGATTTACGAATCAGCGTACCATTCGGAATTATCATGCTGCCCCGTGACCGCATCATCAATCCCGATAACGATTCATGCAATTGGGTTTTTTTTCAGTATCTACCCCAAGGATTTAGGTTTCCTGTCATGCGGTTTGGGTTAGATATAATTGAATCTATGCCTTTTAAGTGCGACCATTTTAAATGGGCAACTATTTTAAAAAATGGTGGAAGTTATGCCAGCATAATTGAATTGGCTGGTGACCAGCTTATTCATGGGGATTTTGATATTATTAATGGCGGTGTGATAGATGCCAATGAAGATAGAGACCTGGAACAACAATTTCAGGATCGCCTTGAAAAAATTGTCCTCCAAACGCTACTCTATCTCCAGGTTCGACCCGATGACCTCATCTCTCCAACTAAGGTTTCAGTTTCCACCAAAGGTCAAGGGTTCGGTGGTGGAAAAGCGAAAAGTGATCGCCTGACTCCGTTGATTGTCGGTCAAAAGTTTCAGCCCCAAACTGAACGCACCTCACACAATCCCCATTCAACCCATGCCACCCCCAGGACTCACTGGCGGCGAGGTCACTGGCGACGGGTGGCAATGGGTGAGGGACGGCAGGAACGGAAATGGCGATGGATTCAGCCAGTCTTGGTTAATGGGTGAAGGGTCCCAGATTTCGGGGCGATCGTAACTGGTGGGAAATCCTCAAACTGTCAGAGTTGAGAGTTATTGAGGATGAATCACCGGCGGGGAATTCTCAACCTGCCAAAGTTGGCACTTTGGGGAAAAGTTGGCGGCGATCTCAACTGGGCGAATCGGAGAACTGTTAGCCTTGAGAGTTATTGGCGGGAGGCGATCGCAACCAACACCCCTAGACCGACCGGAGCGACTTAGCCGGTCCCCAGTTGAAACCCTTGCAGTTAGGGAGTTTTTGCCTCGGAGCGCCATAGCCGGTCCCGTTGGGTTTTGCTGGATTACTCTGGTGAAGACTGAGGAGGATAGCCTGATTTAGTTACTAGAGATAGGTATTTCTAAAATTATTATAGGCCATTTCTTTGGCCTCGGCTTCAGTCCAGCGCTTTATCCTTGGCAAATCTGGCTGACTAGCTAACGTTTCGGGAATCGGTTGTCCGGTTAATTCATTTATGGTAGTTGCTACGACTTTACAACAACTTAAAGGCCATCTAGCAACTTGTTCCTCTGCAAAACGAATTACTATCCAGTTTCGCTCTAAGAAAAACTCATTCCGCTTTTCATCTGTCCAGGAATTTATGTAATGATAAGGTTCTTTTGAACTATAAATATAAGGTTCATCAACCTCTATATCAATAGATATGTTAGAGCGAGAATTTACATACGCACAGTCTGTCGTGTAAGGATATTCATAGTTAGGAATCTTGAATGCTAAACAGGTGTGTATTTCCCCTGGAAAATACTGAGAAAGTTTATTCTTAATAATTTTTTCACATGGACCTTGATTAACACTTGTATTGATGCCATTATGCGAATATACATGAATTTCTCTTAGAACCTCTTGAATGGCATTTAATCTAAATTCTGTAACTTTGGCGGGGCCAGTAGCTTCTGCTACTTTTTGCTTATGTTCTGTCTTTCTTTGAAGATAGACTTTTTCTAATTTTGAATATTTTTCAACCTCCAATTGCCATTGATGATGACGTTTAGGGTATGATTTTTTATCCTCTAAAATTTGTATTTCAATAAGAATTCTCCCAAATAAACCGATAAAGACACTTAAAATAATAAAAACAACATGAATGCCACCGAGAATAAGAAAAATAAAACAAATGAAAGCCAGTAAACCAAGTTCTATACCAATTGAAGTTTCGTCTAAAAGCTGGGGTTCTGGTTCGGGTCCAGCCGGTGGTTGTTCATTAAATACTGGTGAAGGTGGTACAGCGAACTTTGCGGATTTTAAGACACTCGGAATAAGGATTAGAGGATATTTTTTCATGATGCTTAGAGGTGATTTTTGTTGGTACGGTCCCCGGAGACTGCCAGGAAAATAACTGTCACCACCGACAGTTATCAGGGATGAATTACCGGGGGAATTTCCAAACTGCTGGAACTGGCACTTTGGGGAAAAGATTGGATGCGATTGCCCCGTGACCCGGTTTGACTTGCCCGTATCTGCAACGGCGGGACGGATAACTGTCAGAGGTGACAGTTTGGCTTGGCGGGAGGCGATCGCAACCTGTGACCCGAGACCGTGGTGATTTTGACCGGATTGGGGTAGTTGCTCACCAGTTGAAACCCTTGCAGACAGGGAGTTTTTGCCTCGCATTGCCGTAGCCGGTCCCGTGGGGTTTGGCGAGGTTCCGAGGAAGCGGCACGAGGAAAGCTGGGAGTTGATGAAGTTTGGGGGGTGTTGTGGAGGCGATCGGACTAAAATCAGATAACTGTCGGGACTGACAGTTATTTTAAAGATTGTCCGTTTAATGAAACAGACAATCTCTATTTTGCCGTATAAAAAACAGCCTACTGCCCTTTACATTGACCTTGAAACAGGGGGCACAATACCTCTTTTCATTTCCCAATCTTCTTTCCATACTCGATGAAATTTATTTAATTTAGGCTGGCTTGACCTTGTGTCTTTAAAAAATTGTTTAAATTCCTTTTTAATCTGTTCAATATAGGGCTTGGCGTAAATAGTTAATGTACAGACCTCTTTAGAACCGTACTCTTCTTGTTTATAAGTAAGTGACAATTCACCTGGTTTGCCTCGTGCAATTACTATTTTAGGTTTAGTTTCTTCATCAGGTACGGGTATTAATTGTAAATACCCTTGATGAGCAAATCCACATCTACATCCACCATACAAAATCTTTATTGCAAAGTCCCTTTCAGTATTAGATCTTAATTGGCTCAAACTCCGTGTAAAAATTTTTTTTGCACTTTTCTGAAAGAATTGACCTGATCCGTCGCCCGATCTTGGTAATTCACTGCCTGGTATAGTTCTTGCATTTGAGGGCTTTTGTCCTTCCTTATATACTTCTAAAACTTCTATAAGAGGAGTTATTAAATGAACAGCTGCAACGTCATATTCTTTGTTAAGGGCGATTTTGTCAAAGTCAATTAATATTTGAGCCGGTTCAAAAAACCATCCCATAATTCTATCCTCACAAATGTTTACTGCAACATTTGCATCGTTAAAATCTTCTCCTTCTTCATCATGTTCATCATATTCTTTATGACTTTTTCTTTTTTTTATTACAGTTTTTGTTCCGTTATTTGTTTCCTTATAATGTAATTCATAATTTGGACTGACTTGGATGATTGAATCTGACATAATATTTAGCAGGTGTAAGTTTACAAAGCAGCCAACTTAGAGTGGCAGAAAATGTAACCACCACTATTAAAACACCTTAATCATTTTCCTGTGTTTGACTTGTGTATAACTTAATAGGAAAATAGTCAAGGTTAAAAATAACAGATTTTCCCTCTATATAGGAGATTTTTGTCAATCCGAGAAATTACGGGTTTTCAGAGAAAAATAAGAATTAATGCCGGAACAGATAACCTTTACCTTTGAGCCGATCGCCCCCACCGGAGACAACCGGCAACGGTCTCAGGGGGATGAACCGGGAAATAACTGTTGGTTCTGACAGTTATTCTAAAAATTGGCCGTTTAGTTTCAGATGCGATCGCCACTCAACACCATGCCCCAACTCCCCGAATGCCACTCCTGCCGATACAACGCCCACCACTACGCCCTTTTCTGCACGGTCCATCCATCGGGACCAACTGAGGAAACCTGCTTGGACTACGACCCAGACCCATCATTAATAGATATACCCTTCCAGGATTTCCTCGGACTAGGCGAACCCGTGGATATTGAAGCTACCATCACCAATCCCTATCACGATGACCCTGAAGAGAATTGGTCACCGGACGGTTGGGAGTTTGTCGGTGGGCAACTGCGACGGGTGGATTGAGGAGAGCACATTGCTGTAGAGTAGCTTCCCAGCTGGGTCACTTTGACAAGCCAGCCAGGACGAAAATTTTCTCTATTCAGATAAAAAACAGCCAGATAAATATGTGCATAAATCCTGCAACATATCAATAAACTAAGGTATAGAGTTTTTATTTCTCTAGCAAAATAAATTGCGACGTTTGGATAATTTACTAAATAGATTCCTGCCAGATAAAATAAAAGTCTAAAGTCAACCCAAGTAAATCAGGGTAAAACTATGGCATCAGGGCGCAAAATCCAACGGAATCAACCGACTGCTACATCTGTTCCTCAAACTGGACTGTTCCAACCCCGTCCGTTTGCGGCCCCTGCTCAACCTGAAACGGCATCTCCTCAAGTCCAACAGACTCCTGAAGTTCAAGCCAAACTAGAGAATCAACCCACCAGCAATCGTCTCAGCCGCGTCGATTTTTCTGCACCCCCACCGATTCAGCCCAAACTCACCATTGGCGCACCTGGGGACAAATACGAGCAAGAAGCCGACACCATTGCTCGTAAAGTTGTGCAACAGATTCATGCGCCTGCTTCTCCAGAGGCTCCGGCAGTGCAACGTCAGATAGTCCCGACTCCGGTTGCTCAGGGTCACTCGTTCCACTCGGCTATCATGCCTAAGCTGACGATTCAGCGTCAGGACGAAGAAGCGGCCCCTGACTTGGAATCCTCTATCAGCCGTGCTAAAAGTAGCGGTTCCCCTTTGGATAATGCCATTCGTCCCAAGATGGAAGGCGCATTTGGTGCAGATTTTAGCGGTGTGCGCGTTCATACTGATGCCAATTCCGATACCTTAAATCGGTCTATCAGCGCTCGTGCTTTTACCACTGGGCAGCATATTTTCTTTAAGAAAGGCGAGTATAACCCCAGTAGTTCTGGGGGACAGGAATTGTTGGCTCACGAGTTAACCCATGTCGTGCAGCAAACTAGCAATAATGTACAACGAAAAGAACAACCATTAATTACTCAACAGGCGGAAAACACAACTATTCAAAGAGCTTTAGGTAAGTACAATGGATCAAGTTTTATTGAAAAAAGCTGGGTATTCTACCGTAAGAATCCACAGATAACTCCACTCGGCTTGAGCGGATTTAATTTTGCAAATTCGCAGGTTGGTTCAATAGTAATAATGGGTACACCTTCACAAGTTCAATCTGATATTAATAGAGTTTCTGGACAAGATATGCTTGTCTCCTTTGCTCATGAAATATCAGGTCAGTTTCAAAATTATAGACACAATGAAGAGGATGCTTACTACGATCGTACTAGAAATTTCAACTTCCAGTTGAGTGCTTCAGTTGATAGAGTTACGCTTGGTGGCCCACGTATGCAGGAAGTTCTTGATGTAAGGGGTATGGTTATTAACCAACTTACTAATGATTTAGTGGGGTTTGCTTTGGGCGTTTTCCAAGGAGCATATGAACCCAAAATTTGGACAGACATGATTCAAGGAGGAACAGATGCTTATGGTGTTTATCAAAATTTAAAAGAACCCAAAGCATATCCTGATTTCAACTCTAATCCGCAAACTGGTACAGTTGTAGACATTGTAACTATTAGTCCAGTCATTATGCCTGGTTCAGACTCTTGGGTTTATGCTACCGTGGACGTAGGCGCAGTGAAAGACGGCGCAACGTCAGTTATAATTCCCAGTGCAAAGATCCAAGAATTATTAGGATATTTACCGATTTTTGATGACACCGAAGTTGGAGAATATGAAGAAGGTGGTCCCATTAATCCAATATATGAATATCACTCAATAAGTGCATCATATACACCGAGTAGATCAAGATTTTAACCGTGAATACTGCGTTGTCGGTGAAGCAAGGTGATGCCATAGTAAACCACCAAACCGATAACTGTCAGACCTAACAGTTATTCCTTAGCTTGCCGCATTTTTTCCTTAACCCAATAACGTATCTGTGCCGCCAAGGTTCTCTCTTTCCTGGCGGCTTCTTCGGCTAGAAATTCGTACTCTTCATCACTGAAGGTAATGCTGATTCGGACTGCGCTGGTTGACTCGTCAGAACCAACCTCGCCCCTGCATGATTTGCCGTTCATCTCCGGCTGCACCATGTCAATCAGATGCTTTTCAAGCTGGGGAAGTGTTGCGGCATTGTTACAGGGGAGCCACCGGATTTGAATATCGTCTCTGACTTTCCACTCGGGGAGTCGGTGATGGCCGCTTATCCGTTGCCGCAAATTCACCGTTTGCCCGATATAAACCACCGTGTCTTTTTCCAGGACGAAGTAAATCGCGGGACACTCCGGCAGTTCGCGACGGTCTGCCAGAGTCGCCATCGGCAACGAATTACACGATATATTTTCTGGTAACATTGCCCTAACATCGTTGGAAATTTACTCCCTGAGTTTACCATAAAATAGGAGGTAAACTTTAGGGAGAAAGTGAAGGCGGTGTTAGAGGTGAATGGAGCCTTAGAATTAGCGATCGCGAGGACAATGGAACCACGAGAATTCTGCCGCCGGTGGTATGAAGCCGATGAGGAAATGGAAGCTACGAGAGGCTACCGGGCTAGGTGCGTGGAACTTCTTGCCCGAGTAACCGGCGTGAATGAGGAGACAGTTAACAGCAAATGGGGGTCTGGCGTGGATTTCCCCAATATGCCCGCCTACTATCAAAAAACCCTGGCCTATGCCGACACGGTGCGCCTGGTGTTTGCCGCGTTGCGCTCACAACCCGCAATCTTGGAATTGGTTATGGATTACATGAAAGATTAGGGTAATCCAGTTACCATAAAATTTATGGTAAATTAAATATTAACCCGCCCCTGGCGTCTGGAAAACTTAGGGGCGGGCTGTTGTGTTTTGACCCGTTAGGGGCCAAGGAGATTATTATATGAGATTTTGGGCGCTGCCGTTGGTGGTGGCTTTAGTCTTGGGGAATATCCACCGGGGATGCAGCAGGCGGAGTGATTTCGTAGACGCTCCCCGTGATACCTGTGAGGAGGTGCGGGCATGAATGATTTCCCTGAATTCGACCCGGTGGAGTTGTGGCGGTTGTCGGGTTTGACTCAAATGAAAATGGCGGAATGGTTCGGAGTCGAGAAAACCACTTTTGCTAGATGGTGTAACGGTGACAGAAAACCGCAGAGATGGGCCAAACGAATGGCCGCAGAATTAAAACCGAAGATTCTACAAACATAGTAACCAAAGGTTATCGACGCCCTCTCAATGAGGGCTTTATTTTTGAGATGTAGTTTATTTTTATTTTAAGCGAATGAATGCTCATCACCATCTCAACTAAGACAAATTGGACGCAACTAGCGCAAGAATTAGGGATTACTTATCCGTCCCTTTGCGCTCATCGTTCGCTCCTTTATCGCGGTTGTGAAGACTTCCGGCTGATTCGGAACTGCCAACGGAAGGGAGACCCACCAACGGATTACCAGATATATTGCCATCACGAATTTAAGCGCCTTCGCGATGAACTCGGCAAAGTTTCCGACGATTGGGCGCTGAATCAAATCATCAAAGACAACCCAATTTTTTCTAAGGAATATTACGATGAATCTCAGAAACGAACTCAAGAAACGCCTCGGACTGGCAAACAACGAACAACTCGACTTCTTCCTAGATGAGTGTCGCAACAAACTGGGCATTGATGAACTCACAGATGAAACCTATGAGACCATCATTAACCACTACCAAAAAGCCACTGAATCTGAGCCGGAATGTGGGCAACGAATCAAGCAAGGATTGCCACCGGATGAAGCCGGAAAGCTAGTTGTCAAGAAAGCTGAGGCGATTTTTCGGATTCAGCAAGAACACAAAGAAACCCACGATGAGACCTTTAACGTTGACCTTCAGCGAGTCACCTTGGAAGGGATTCAAAAAGGTCAAATGCTGGCGCAGGTTAAAAGGTTAGCCCAAAAACATGGGGAGACTTCGGAGGAATTAAAACTTGCCATTAGTGATTTAGAAAACTCTCAAAATGCTGCCCAACAACGGTTTGATAATCTTGACATCGAGCAATTGATTCGCAACTCAGGAGTTGAACTCCCAAAAAACGAATATTCGGAGGCGAAGCGGTCGCACTCCGAGACGATGGAAAACCTCAAGGCTGGACTCGACCAACTGACGATGATTTACTGGAACAATTCCAGCAATTAGCGGAAATCAATAATCAAATTTTAGGAGAAATTAACACCATGAAACGCTTGATTGAATTATTCCGCAGTTGGACCAAACCTCAACATAATAGTTTCACCTCCGGTTACGAGTTTTCTGAAATGTTCGTTTATGGAAGGGTCTGTTAATTAATGAACTATAAACTGACAACTCTCATCACCTGCACAGGCGGGTCAATGGTCACCATGATGCTCATCCTAGGCGCTCTGGAACCCCAGGTGGATTCAGCCCGAATGATGGCGATTGCTATCCTGTGCGGTTTAGGGTCATCTGTTGCAAATCTAATGTTTCAGAAACGGCGCTACCCGGCAGCTTCCGACTCCCTGCAAAGTCTGCTTCGGCAAGGAAAACTTTCACCGGCGCAGCAATTCACCATCATGGATGCGATCGCCATCTTAGACGAGCGCTCCAAGGCTTAACAACCGGCGAACTAACCGCTGTAACCATTGACGGTTGGTGGATGTGGTTAAGCCTGAAACCGATGGATTTAACCAGTCTCACCCCCTGAAAAATAGGAGATTAAGCCCATGATGACGCCCTTCGGTGGGAGCTATCTGGAGATAGAGGAAGACTCACCAGAACTCCAGGACGCTCCTAATGAAACATCTAATTTGCAAGAATTACTTAACCCTTCTCCCCTGGAAACAGACTCGACCTCCACTGCCAAACCTTCCGTCAATTATGCCCGATTATGGGTGATTGCAGGTGTTTTAGGGGCCGGGATAGCATTCTCGGCAATCATCAAAAATCAGCCGCAATTTAATCAAATTTCTCTCCCTAAAATCACCTCGCAGACCGGCCAACAAACCGCTCAAAAACCCATCTGCTCTGAGGAGGAACAATCCCTCGGTTGTATCCCCCTGCCCAAACTTGACCCGGCTGAGATGAGACGGAATGAGTTGCTGGCTAAAACATTGATTGAAACTTCAATGCAGCAAACGGCAATCGATAGGGCAAGGCGCGATAATTTGCTGGAATTATTCGCACCAAACCATAAAGAGGGGGATTACACTCCCTTAGATATCAAGTTGGTGCGCGAAATGGCTCGACAATCCGAAACCTTGAGGGAATTGGGTCAATTTGAATACTCGGGAGAGGCATCAATTATTGATATTCCTCGGGTCTATAATTCCGATGCCCGTGCGGTTGTTTTAGCAGCACTTTCTCGGATTGGGGAAAGGAGTTTAGTCCAATCATTTTTGGCTCAACAACTCCAGACCTTAACCAATGAACTGAACGAAGCCCTCGCCCCGACGATGGGGGAAATCACCGATTCCAACCGGGCAACATTTGAGCGGTTGTCCAGTGAAATCGACGCGGTGAACGATGCCATCAGAGCCAGTGCCGGAGGAAATACCCCCGAACCTATCAATTTGGCTTACCTTGCTTCGTTGATGGAACAACTCACCCTCGAATCAGCCAACCAGTTGAGCCGTGAGGACTATATGCGCTTGCGGATGGAAGCGCGCCAGATGGCGATTACTGAAGAGATGAACCGCCAAAAACAACTCCAGGAGATTGAACGCATCCGCCAACAAAGCGGGATTGCCCTCCCGAGTAAATTGCCCGCCGCCGGAGGTCAAAGCGATGAGCCGAACTAAACCCGACCCCCTGACAACCCGCCAGCTAGGTTTACTCCTGGCGGCGACTTTATTTAGTGGTGCAACTGCGGCATGGATTGCATCATTGACCCCCCAAACCACTTCGGCAGTTCGCCAAACCCAGGGGGCGATTGATGTTTTGACCGAACGCACCCCAAACGATAATTGGGGCTTTTTCCTGGGGACCTCCATCGCCTGCCTCACGGGAGGAAGCCTCATCCTCAGCCGCAAGGAATTTTTTGACCCCCATACCCTTCGGGACGATGCGATCGCCACCATCCTTGCTTTGACTTCCCACTCGAATTACCTACTTGCGGGAGGTCTCCAGGCTACTGCCAAAATTGCGCTGACCTCACCCCCAGCGAAGAAGGGGAAAGAGGTGGTCTTGCGGGTCATCCCTCCGCAGTTGAAAAGTGCCGCTGAGAAATTGAGTGGCGATCGCAAATGGTTTATCGAATGGGCTGGATTCAAAAAAGGCTTAGGCGGTCAAAGCTGGCAATGCAATTTTGTCGTAGGGTTGCCTGGAAGCGGGAAAACCACAGTAGTGAACGAGATTATCGTTGGCTTCATCAGGTTCACCGATGGCACGGGACAACTTCGGATATTCGATATCAACTACGGGAAACCCGATGATGCTGGGCGAGTGAACAACTGGATGGGTTTACCTTTGGGCCAAATTGTTGAGGCTCAATTCGACCGCATCCATGCTGGGATTAACGCAGTTTGGGATGAGTTAGAAACTCGCCGTCAGCAAGCGATTAAAGTCGCGAGTGATGGCGGGAAAGAGTCCCTCAACTTCACCCCTCTGCTCTGTGTGATTGATGAGTTGCCCGCACTCATGAACACCGCCAAACAGCATGAGGTGGATGACGAACTCAAAGAAAAACTCTCAGACATCCTGACAATGGGACGAGGCTATCGGGTCAAGTTGTTACTCATCAGCCAGATGCTCGCAGTTGGTTCCATCGCCTTGACGAAAGCTCAACAGCAGCAAGTCAATAAACTCATCCTCGGGACCTCAGCCCTTGACCCCGATATCCTCAACCGAATCCCCGGCTCTGGCGATGATTTAAGAAACCAAATTGAGCCACTCCTCAAACAGAAAAAGCGCGTTTGTGTCGTCCAGTTTGGCGCAAGTTTACCCGAAGTGAGAATCATCCCTCAAATCGACGTGAAGGCTCATCAGATAAGGGTTTGTGCTAGTGACCCGGATGAGCTTTGGTGGCGAGAAATCTGGCACGGTGAGACTCGAAAAAAGGTAGAAGAACTCGCTCGAAGCTATGCCATTGGCGAGATTAAATCACCCCTCAAAGGGGAAGTTTTGCCATTGTTTGGAATCACGAACATGAGTACAGATGAGCGTTACAAGCGCTTTGTCCGACCCGTTTGGAATTCTTTAGTTAATCAACATAAAACGGAGCAAAAACCATGATGAAAAATGTAGGCACGGCCATTATTGGAGCGGGTGCAATTTGGCTTCTTTGGAATCCACTCATTGCCCCAGTCGGGCGAGGAATGTTTACCCAGCGGATTAACCCCTCTCGCAATGCCTCACCCGATAGCGTTGTTCAGTTCTTTTCGGCTGGAACTGCCAACATGATTGGGAAAGGGTTTGAGAACTATGACACCGAAAACTTAGGGCGACGGTTTGATGAACCCGATATTCAGATTCGCTTATCGGGTGAGGATTTCTGGCTGACTGACCCGCGCCGGTATATTCCTTTTCTGCGGCCAAATCCGCAACAACAGCAGCGGAATCTTTCACCCCATAACCAGGTGATTCAGCCGAACGAAAGCTGTCCGCAAGAAAAACAATGGGTTGATACTCAAACGGGCCAAATTTTTTGCAGGTAATCCATTTCATAAAAACCCCATCATTCCCAGCGGTGGGGTTTTTATTTTGACCCTCTGAACAGGAGAAATTTTAATGAAACTTACCCATATCCTCGCCCTGATTGGATTAGCGGCGATTGCTCAATATTTTGGATTATTTTCTAAGTGGGGAATCGACCTCAGCAAACTCAAACCCCAATCACCGATCGCCTCCGACTCCAACCCAGAAACAACCGAGAACCAATGCCCCTATTCCTATAGCGAAGTCCTGATTTTCACCCTCAACGAAGTTGGCGCAACCCTTCCCCCTGAATGCCTCAAACGTGATGGGGGTGAAATCTGATGACTGCCAAAAACTTAGAATCTGCTTTAGCCAATGGCATTTCCAAAGGAATTCGGGAGGGCGTTAGCGGTGCGATCGCAGATGGCATCGTCGGACTGGCTACCCTAGCGGTTTTGGGTCTGGCAATTTTTCCCAATGCCTTGCCGGATGCTTCAAAAACTGGAGAGAGTAGTCACGGTTTTGAGCCTATTACGGTGCATATTGGCCCTCATTTCTATGATGATTCCCCATCGGGTTCCTGGGATTATGTGCTCGAACGGGACGGCTCAACCTCTGTACCAATCCCCAGCCCTTGTGATGGAACTATTGGTGGGGTTTACTTCCAGGGAGTCAATGGCGGATTAGCAACCGGGTCAGGGGCGGGTCAAATTGTCGGAGTTGCTTGCGACGGCGCGGATTACTGGTTGTTTGGGCATCTGATTGAGGGTAGTCAAACGAAGAAACCAGGCGATCGCATTGCCAAAGGGGAATCCATTGGAACCCAGGGGACCACTGGCAGAAGCTCAGGCGACCATATTCACAACCAGATTCACGAATGGACCAAAGGCAGTGATGGTATCCCGGTGAGGGGAGAGCGAATCACCGACCGGAGTTATACAAAACCCTTGATAATGGCCTACATTGAATTTCTTAGAAAGGGTCAATCCTCAAACCTATCAACAGGTTTTGATTCAGCATACGAGTGGACCCTGGCAAAAGAGGGCGGATGTTCAGACCATCCGGCAGATAGGGGAGGGCGCACCTATAAAGGAATCATCCGCTCGGTGGCTCAACGTCATGGCTACTCTGACCCCTGCAAAATGCCTGAATCAAAGGTCAAGGAAATATATCAATCTGAATACTGGAATCCTGCCGGTTGTGGCAAGTGGCAAACGGCCCAGATGCAACTCACTTGTTTTGACACTGCGGTGAACTTTGGCGTGGGCGGTTGGCAGATGTTTTCATCCCAAGGTAAGCGGCGGGACGGTCATCGGTATCCGGCACTTCCCCAGGATGAGAAGGCAGCAGCGGAGGCGATCGGTCAATGGCGGTTAGAATTTCGGGATTTCCGAGTTAGGGAAGCACCGGACCAACGGGTATTTTTGAGAGGCTGGCGAAACCGTGACCGCGCATTGCTGGAGAAAATCCGATGATGTGCAAAAATTTCATTAAACGGGAGGGACAAGCGATGGAAAAATTAGCTTGGTTAGTTTGGGTCGGGATTGGACTAGCCTCCACTTTCTATGTTGTCGCGCTAAATTTCCTCCTAACCTGGCTTTCCCAATTCCCGGGGTATCTGTTCGCATTGAATGCCCTTTTATTCAGCCTGGGGGGGGTGCTTGTCGGTGGGGTGATTTTGTTATGGGCGGATGCAAGACCCGATCGCTACTGGGCCACAGAGATTGCTCAGGTGCTTATCCGGCCCTGTGCGTTGTATTTGGGTGCGATCGTTTACCTGCTGTATGCGATCGCGTTGGTGGTGCTGGCCCCTTTCTTGTTGCCGTTCTGGTTTTGGAATAACTCTCAGCCCTGACAGTTATCGGCAAGGCTGGGGAAATAAATGTCACTTCCGACAGTTATCAAAAATAGAAGAAAACCCGCTCTATTCCAAACACAGAGCGGGTTTTAGCTTAAAGAATCTCCATAAGCTGCCGTGCGAGTTCCTTCGGAGAATCCAGCCCCTTCAAGGTTTTCCGTTTGCCTTTCAGAACCAACTCAATCCGTTGCTGTTTTTCTTGCAGCAACGAGTCGATCGCCTGGTCAATCTGCCCAAGTTGTAGCCAAGTCGCGAACACCGCATTTTGCTGACCCAGCCGGTGGCATCGGTCCTCAGCCTGTTCCGCATCCCCGGGGGTCCAAGGGCGATCGACCAAAATGATATGACTTGCAGCGGTGAGGGTGATGCCGACTCCACCCGCTTTAATTGTGCCGGTGAACACTTTGGACTCACCGGATTGGAATCGGTCAATCATCCCCTGGCGTTCATCCGGTCGGATTTCGCCGGTGAGTAACTCGCCGCCCAAGTGAGCGTGTATTGTCTTCGCACTTTCAACAAACTCGGTGAAGATGACAATCTGCTGACCCTGTTCGAGGATTTCTTCCGCCAAGGCGATCGCAGCTTCCACCTTAAACTCACTGCCAACTTTTCGTAAATAGTTGAGGGTGACTAACGCCTCGGCATCCGGGTCAACTTCCCCGCTTTTTGCCCGCTGGCGGTATTCTTTAACCAACCGGGTGATTTCGGCTTGATAAGCCTTGGACTGTTTCGGCTCTAGTTCAGTCTGTTTGAATAAGCGAGTTTTGGCGGGCAGTTCTTTTAAACATTCTTGCTTCTTGCGTCTGAGAATAACATCCTCAGTTTTTTTCGCCAGTTCATCTAAATGAGCCGCACCAGTCACATCCCACACTGTTTTCCCCCGGGAATTAATCACTCGGTGATAGGCATCACAATAGCGTCTATGATAGGCCCATTTGTCCTGACCCAGCGGGTGATTAGTGGCAACCAATAGGGGAAATAAATTAATCGGGCGACCATTTTTAAGGGGAGTTCCCGTCAGCAACCAAGCAGCAATACAGTTTTTATTTTGAGCTAAATCAAGCAGGTTTTGCGTGCGCTTGCTGGTGCTATTTTGTGCAAAATGCGCCTCATCCGCTATTAACAAATATTCCTGATTTTCCAGCGGTAAAGGCATCTTTGCCCAACTCCAACATTCAATCGGAATCCCCACCTTTTCCGCTTCCCGTTGCCAGTTTTCTAAGAGGGAAACCGGAGCCACCACAAACACAGGACAATTGGCTGTCTGCTGGATTGCCTTAGCCGCTACCAGTGCGGTGATAGTTTTTCCTAAGCCCATATCATCCGCGAGAATTCCACCATTATAAACTCCTTTGCGTTGGTGAGCAAGGAGCCATTCCACCCCTTTTTTTTGATAATCCCGCAGATACCAACCGCAGGGCAAGGGACTATCTAAATCTGCCGCTTTAATCAGATTAATAATTTCGCTCGATTTTTTTTCCGCTTGTTCTTGTTGTTCCTTTAATTTGGCAATTTTTTCCGCTTTCTGAGCCTGGACCATTTCTACCAAACCGGCGAGGGCTAGGTCATGCCAATAATCACTCGCTGGAAATTTCTCCAGGATAATTTCAATTTTATCTAATGGGAATTTCCAACTTTTATCAGTCCCATCAAATTTATATCCTTCGATTGATTTAGTCAGTTGTTGGAAACGTCCCGTGGGGTCATACGGAGCATAGACCGCGATGCGATTCCCAACAACGGTCACCCGCTTTTCTGGAAGTTCATCCTCATCGCTTTGGACTGCCGGTGGCGTGTTGGGATATTGAGACTCGATCGCCTCCCAGTTCGGCAAAGTCAACCCGCCGCGTTCGAGTTGACCCCGATATTTCTGCAACATCTTCCAAGCCCCGTGAGCCTGAGCCTTCAGAATCGGTTGCTTTTCCTCAATCTGATGAGCCAACCATTTGCCAAATCGGGAATCAGGTTTATTGAAGCCTTGCCCATCTTCCTCGTATGCGCCATCGCAACGGGCAGCGAGAAAACAGAGGGCTTGTTCCAGGCGGCGATCGCATTGTCTCTCCTTCGCTTGGATTAAATAAATTTCGGCCAACTGTTTGAGTTCCAGAAGCGTTTCCACGTCTAGCCCTTGCATCCATGCGGTGACTGTCTCCACCGATAGCGCTGGGGAGTTGAGGGCCACGGGTTGTCCGTTGTCCAGCGATTGAGCAATTTCCTTCAACTGCTCGGCAAACACTTCGGGTACACGCAGGGCGGTCGTTGGGAGATTCTTCCATATCGTTTTTTTCTTAATCAGTCCTCGTTGGTTCGGATTTGGATTCGGCATCTCTATGACCTCTATCGTTCAAAGCAAAACCCCCTGTATCGATTGTACATTCGATACAAGGGGTTTTGGGTTAATGGGTTTGTGGGTCCGGTTCGATTGGAAATAACTCTCAGGGCTGATAGTTATTGGGGACAGTTCGGGAAATAACTCTCAGAGCTGATAGTTATTGGGGACAGTTCCGACTCGGGGCGATCGGTCCTCGTGACATTACTCAAATTTGGCGACTCGTCGGGGCCGTCCCCCATGTTTCGAGGGGGCGTAGGCGGTGTCATTTTCCAACTCAATTGGCATGAACTTCCCCATGATGTTGAGTTTCTGGCTGATGGTGGTTTGGTGACAGTCAAGGATTGCAGCCAATTCCTCGTAACTTTTCGGACCCTCCGCTATTTCATCTAGCAGGGCAATGGTACTCCGAATCCCCTTCGGAATTAGGGGCCAAAGTTTATCCTGTTCCTCTGGGTCTAGCCCCAGGAAATAGGCGATCGCCTCTGCTTTTTCTGTGAGTCTTTCAATCTGGTCTTGGTTCATTTTTGTAGGCGGGTGGTTGGGGGCGGGTGGTGGGCCGTAGTCATTTCCCCGAATCCTCGATGATAACGAGTGGCGATCGCAATCATTGGGCGGGTGGTCGGGGGCGGGATGGCGGGCCTAATCTGCTGGTGAATCTTCCCCTGGCGTTGCCCTGGGTGGGTGGTCGGGGGTGGGATGGTGGGCCGTAGCTCCTCCCAATCCCCGCAGGTGATGATTCCGAAAAAGAGGAAGAACCGATCGCCTTTCTTTGGGTAGCGATCGGCTATTCCATTACTGTCCCCGCTTAACTTGGCTCCAAATCATTTGGGCGGCGAGGGCGAGTTGGTCTTGAACATTTTTCAAACGGTTGGCTTCAAGTTTCTCCTCCCAATCCCAAGAACGTAGTCTGGGATGAGGCATGAAGCAGGAAACCCGCGCATAGATTTGGTCCGGTTGTTGTTCCGGGAGTGGCGGCCATGCAGCGTGCCAATTCCCGTCGGCGGCTGGGAAAACCCGCAGGTCTAACGCCGGTGATTTTGGTTGAGCGAGAACGGTAATCATTAAGGTGGCTTCGTCTAGCTCGGTGAGCCAGCTTTCGAGAGCGGTGACGGTCCAGCCTTTGAAGCGATCGCTAACGGGATAGGGCGGTTTGCTTTGGGGTGTGATGATGAGAGATTCCGTCACTACTTGATTGCGGTGGAAATATTGAACTAACCAACCGTTTTTACTCCAAAAGTCGTTGAATTCCATAGTAGATAATCCTTTCAAATCTTAAGAGCGTGATTTTTCATTGATGCCCGGTGAGCGGCGGGTGAATTATTCCTCAGAATCAGCTAATTTTTTGAGCAATTCGTCTGCGTAGGCAGTTGCGGCGATCGTAATTTCATCCGCGTAAATATCATGCTGGCGGCTGGGGCTGCCGTGGGCTGTTATGAGCGCTTGCATTGCTAGTCCAGCGAAATATTCACGCTTGGTCATGCCGACTTGGAAAGGTCCGTCGTAATAGCAAGGGAAAGCGGATTCTTCTTTCATGTCTTCTTCTCCAGGTGTGAGGGGCTTTCCTCACCTCCCGCCCCAAATTTTATAAAGCCGGGTGAGCGGCGATAACTGTCAGATCTGACAGTTAAGGGGAGCTTCATGCCCCCCGGTTGTTTTAAAATTCTCGGAAAACGTAGATTCCCGAACTCGCTTCGGAGTAATAGAAAGTGTCAGTTAGCTCAAGGTCACGCCCCAGATATTCCCAGTTGATATACTGCGACCAGAACGGGTTATTTTTTTGGAATTGCTCATATTGATAGAGTTCTTCCACTTCCTCAGATTTGAGAGCAAACTGTTCCGAGTTCTCCCAAAACCCGCAATAACGCTGTTGAAAATCTTCGTTATTCGGCTCAATGCCTTTATCCTTGGCGTATCTGATGTAATGAGACAGCGCATTTTCTTCGTTCGGATTCTCTCCGAGTAACTGCCCCCACCGAGCAACAGTTTCTAGGCTTTCATGCTCGTCAATACGGAGATTCCCAAAGTTGTCAAAATCATGAATCGCCCATTCTTCGGCCCCGTCCATTGGTGAATCTTCCAGCATCTCCTCGATGTCGGCTTTGATGTCTTCCTCATCCTGATTCGCATCAATCCACCAACCATGCAAAATCCCCGCGTTATAAGCTGCCAAACACGCCACATAAATCATGGGAGTCAGCAGCGGCGGTGGTGCAACCCGGCAGCGAGTGCCAATTTTGCAGGTTTCCTCGACCCCGGCGAGGTCAACCGCCAAGGCGATCGCTCGTTGGTCTTGAGTCTTTAAAATCACCGCGTTGCTATCTGAGTTTGACTTAAGAGCAAAAGCAATTTCCTGAGCCGCTTTCACGTCCGGCACCATTAAGCCTTTAAGTTTCTTTTTCATGCCCTGAATTCTCCTGATGTGAGGGTGCGGGGAAAACCCACACCCAAATTTTTCTATCTCTTGCAGCGCTGCCCTTCGGTCCTTCGCTGTGCCCCTAACAGGGTGGAAACAAAGGTACAGTAATGGTTTTCCCCTTTTACATCGCTGAAAGTGATTCGCCCTAACCGTCCGTGAGTGACACCCAAGTGATTGAATTGAATCCTGTAAGCGTTCTCACTTGCGGCATAAAAAAATGTGGTATCGGTGGCGTTGATGAATACTCGATCGCCTTTCAACTCTTCCCATACCGCGTTGCTGCAAGACTTGGTGGGGATACGGTAATGGCTGGAATAAACAATCCGTTTCCCGTCCTGCTTGAAGCAGACCTCGGTCACGAGCTTGGTCTGTCGGGCTTGTTGCTTCGCATTCAGCAAGACTTGGTAAGCGTTATCCCGTGCGGTTTTCACTTCCAAGCGACGGAGAAACCTGAGCCAATTTGGGATAAAAATCCCGGCAAGGATGCCAATAATAACCAGCACGATAAGCAGTTCAGCGAAGGTGATGCCTGATTCTTGATTCCGATTTTGTATCATAGAACTACGTTGAATTGAGGGGGGGCCTGAGAAACCCCCCGTTTTTTACTTGATTTTGTGGAGTTGGTGGCGATCGCAGAAAATGAGCTTATTCCCCGGGAGCCTCACCGAATAATTGAAGAAATCTCGGCGCGCCCAATAGCGGGGAATCGCCACTCGTCCGGTCCTTCCAGCGTACTGACCGCTCAGAACCAAAACTCTATCGCCACTTTGAAGCCTCAACCCTTTGATATTGAGGTCGAGGCAAAGTTGATAAAATTCCACTTTGCCTCGTCCTCCTTAGCTTCCAGGGGGAAGTTCGGGCATTTCTGAGCTGCTTGAAACCCGAGTTGCCATCAAAGTAGCAATTTCACTCGGAGGCAAGTTATCCAAACAAACCATGTCCCGGGTTCCTTCCAAATCAATCATCCGAGATAGACTGTGCGGGTCACTCAGGACGGCTGCTGCTTGTTCAACAATATCCCAATTATCTCGTTCAATCCAGTCCCATTTAAGAGAGTAATAATTGATGGGTTTAATCACCCCATTCTCATCAGGTTTCTGTCCTGAATGTTTAATAAATTCAGGAACAAAAATTCCTTCTGCCGGTTCGACTCCTCGCGCTTGGATGGAGACAACTAACCGATTAAAGTCATTCAGGCTCCGGTTTTTGATATAAGTGACCATGACCACACCATGAGGTAACTCCCCAGATTCAGCCACAAACCAAATTTGTCCCCAAAGCGTGTTTTTGGTCTGGCCCAAATCTCCAAAAAATTTACTGAACTTGATGATTGTCATGCTCACTTTGGAGCCGTACTCTTCATCGCCAATTGTCCACTTACCCGCCTGACAATTGTTCCTTGCACCTATTGGAATCTCGGGAACTGAAAGGGCATCTTCGGGTTTGCTCCCGAATACGGAAATGGTTGCTTTTTGTCCGTTTGTATTCATTTGTTGACTCTCTGTTTCTTGACATAGCGGCTTGTCATCAGCCGCAGCCCTCCAACTGCTGCGAGAATGGAGGGGTGCGGCCTAGAACTAAACACCTAAAGAGGCTTTGGCTTCTTTGGGATTTACCCATTTGTTCTCAAATAGAATCCAATGTTGGTCCCCAAAAATAGCGTCAATTTTATGGCCCTCTTGAGCCAATTCGTAAGCCTTTTTCCCCGCTTCTTTTTTGGTTAATCCACTGGAATCTAAATACTTTTTGGTATCCAGATTAAAAATGAAATATTTCTCGGACTTGTCCGATTTAATCACCCGCAAGCGATAGGTTTTCGGCGGCTCCTTTGGACTGGGCTTTACCAAAGCAAAATTGAGTGAAGCTCCGGCCAACAGGTTGACATCCACTTCTTCTTCATCTTGCTGTTTAGGAAGGGGCTTGACTAACCCAAAATTAATCGAAGCGTTTGATAGTTGTCCGAGGTCAATTTCTTCCTCGTACTCGTCCTTGATGGGATTATTTTTCTGGAAACTAACCGGGTTAATCTGAGTTAATTTCCGCTCAAACCTTTCATCTGAAATTTGCCGTAACCCACGGCGTCGGTCTTTTTCGTGATTTCCAGATTTTAGGGTGATTCCTAATTCGGAACTAAGCATTAATTGATGCTTGCATTTGTTTCCGATTAGCCCTTTTCCCCGCACAAACGCAGGACAATCACAACCAATAGAACAAACTTGATAACTTCTGGGTTCCCCGCTTTTCTTGCTACCAGAAACGGGGAAAACATTGAAGAAACCTTCGGGGGCTTTTTCTGCTTTTTCAACTAAATACATGGGCCAATCTTGGGCGCTACATTGCCGTGAAAGGATTCGCCCATCCTTGGTTTCAAACGTGACCACGGCTCGGAACCGGGTCTCATGATATACGATGTGACCCCGATGCCACACCGGGACTTCATATTTGGCAAAACGGACAGCTAGAGGCCGTTTTGCGTCTTTCCAATGCTTGATTTTGTTCCAAATCGCCTCGTAATAGCTGTCCTGATTCTTGAAAAATCCAATAATTGTTGTAGACATTGCTAGAATCCTCGTAGTTACATTTAACTGCTGAGGGAGGATTGGCGTCCTCCCTTGTTTCCTGAATTAGAGCCAGCGCTCTACCTTGACCGCTGGGCTTGGACTCAATTTTTTGAACTTAATCACTGCCTCCTCCGGTGAGGAAGCGGGGATATAGTAGCCTTGACCCGAGGGGGTCTCAATTCTCCATGTCATTGTTCTGCTCCTTTGGTTTAGGGCCTCCCAAGTACCGCGTCGGATCCGTCGCTCCCCAGGCGCGGTGAAGTGGGTTGTATTTAGTTGTCTTGGTTCGGTTCGGTTTCTTAACCATGCTCTTATTATTGCATGGGGACACGCAATAAAGCAACCCTTTTTAACATTTCTTTACAATCTTTTTTGCCTGTCCCCGTGCTATATTGAAATTAATGATGAGGAGGATCCAACGATGGGACGAGGTAGGCCGGGAGGCAACCCCGAATTAAAAGAGCACAGTTACACCACCAAACGCCCTGAGCCGCTTCTCGCCAAGCTCTCTATGAGAATTGAGTCGTCGGTAATGGAGAAATTGAAAGATGATGAGACCTGGCAGGAAGATGTCAGAGAAGCCATAGCTAGAGTTCTCCACAGCCGGGGCGAACTCTCGGAAGACTTGAAACAGTATTATGGACTGGAGTAAACTGCAAGTCTGTAATTTGCAATGACTGATAAAAAAAAATCACCTCTACCGATTGGGAGGTGATTTTTTGCTTTAGAAAAGAGACAACTGAACCGGGGCCGCATTGGAAACCCACCAACCGGAACCAACCGAAGACAAACCCCAACCGGCAGGAGCCGAAACACCGGCGGGGAGACAGACCAAGCACCGAACGCCTCACCGCTGGATTCAGATAACTCTCAGGTCTGATAGTTATTGGGATGGTTCATTTGAGATGGCCCCACCAGATAACTGTTAGCTCTGATAGTTATTGTCCTGGACCCATCGCCTCAAACTCGGATAACTCTCAGCCCTGACAGTTATTGGGTGGGACCAGGCTCGGACCGAGTTGCGATAACTATCAGCCCTGATAGTTATTTCCCCATAACCGATCGCCCCAACGGATTCGGATAAAACTCCCGGCGATTCTCGTTCATCGGCATGAAACTCCGATAACTCTCAGAACTGACAGTTATCTCGGTTGATATCCGGCATTTAAAAACTGAAGAAACTACAAAGGCGATCGCCTGCCCTAAAGCGATCGCCTAAATTGATTTATTCGATTAGGTATTATTGCCTGATGCAACAGCCAATTGCCCAAAGCAATTCAGCCAATGCGTCATTAGGTAAGGACTTTAAATCTTTCAGCATTTCCTCAGAATTGCCATTAACCTGAATAGCGGATTGATTAATCAGATCTGGACTATTCACAACAACCGAGAGACCGCACTCATTCCCAACGATTTTCTGGGCGATTACTGCTTTCTGCTCGATAGTCAAATAATCCAGCGAATTGACTATTTCCTCAAAACCTATAGTGTTTCCTAAAATTTCAGAGTTGAAATCTCGCGATTTTAGGTAATGGTTCATCGCTCACCCTCGAACTAATTCAATCTCCCTATTATTGCTCTTTTTGTTGCCGCGCACCTTTTCAGAGATGGCAAAAATTAAATTGCTTAACTCTTCTGGATTCATCTGTTCAACGGCTTCGACTGCCGACACACAAAAAAAATCGGCACCCGCCACCCGCCGCCCAAACTCACGGCGAAACCCGGGAGCCATCTCCTCGCAAATCTCTAGGTATTTCTCTAACTCCCAAATCGTCGTGTTCGCCCTACCGGACCTAACCCCGCTTAAGTGCCTCTCACTTTTCCCAGCAGCCTCCGCCAATTTCCGATTCTGGATTTTGAAGCTGTCCATCGTTTCTTTAAAGGCTTGCTGAATGGTTACCATATCCCCTCTTCATAATTCTTTACAAAAAGATAGACCTGACAAGTCTATCTCTTCATTATAATAGAAACGTCAAGTCTAATACCATATTTTTTTACTTACTAACGATGGTAACTCAACTTGCTCCGTTTGACCACAGGGCGACGTTTCAGCCTGCCAAGTCTTGCCGTTTAGAAGTGTGTTCCCGACAAACAGAGGGGGGCCGTCATGACTAGCTTTTACGCGCTAACCCCAACCGTTGCCCAGAAACTCAGAGAAGCCAAGCTCACCGCTGCCGAGTGGCGGATTTGGAGCTATCTCACTGAACTCGACCCCTGGGGCGATCGGTACATAGATGTCGAGACCTTAAATATTCTGCAACAGTGCGATTGCTCCAAAGCCACCTTTTACCGGGCGATGGGCAAATTCCAAGACCTCGGGCTGTTCGACTTCCAGGCAAAACTCAGTTTCCGAAACCAGAAGGGCTTCTCCAAGTCCGTCTCAAACTTGCAAACCCAGTCTCATTCCTGCGAAACCAGTCGCAAAAATGAGACTCAGATTCTCAGAAATGAGACTCAGATTCTCAAAAATGAGACAGATGTTGCAAGAATGAGAAAATCGAAGCCCAAAACCCTTTCAGGGCAAGGGGTTCAAACTCTCTCAGACTCTTCATATATACAGACTAAAAAACCACCAATCAAGAAGGTGGCGGGTGAACGAATTGAATCGGGGATGTCGAAGGCGATCGACTGCCTAAGTGTTCAGGCTGACTGCCCAACTGTTCTGGGGGACTGCCCAAATGGGCAGGTGTTCAGCCCAATCGTTCAGGCTGACTGCCCAATCGTTCCGAACGAGCGGCCAAAACCCATACAGAAAGAGCGTTTCGAGCAGTCCTCAGATAATTCAAATAATTCAAATAAACCATCCATCCATAAGAAGGTGGCGGGTGAACGAATGTTCAGAGAGCCGGAACAAGAGGCCCCCCAAGAAAAGAGTCCCAATATTCCTAGGGACCTCTATGCCAAATTGCAAGAACTGCAAATCCTGACCGGCAACTCGGGCAAAGATGCGTCTGTGCTGCGCGCAATTGCCTCGCGGGATATCTCGCAAGCGTATGGTGCGGCGGCGCACGTTGAACGCACGTTTGAGACCTGTTCCAACCCGAAAAGCGTTTTTCTCTTCCAGTTGCCTCAGCAGCCGAAAGAGAAACTCGGCCCGGTGCAGCCGGTGAAGACCGCTGAAGATTTTAGGTTGCCCCTTGCCATCCTGAAAAAGACCTACCCAGGGACATGGCAGGAAGCGGCGATTTATCACGGCTACTCCCCGGAGGAAATTAATGCAGAGATTTAATTATCAAAGAATTGAACACCGAGGTCTTTGGCTATCGACTTTCCCCGAATTTGAGCCGGTAAGTCAAAGGATAGAACGCGGTGATTACCGTTCGCTAATTGTTGGCAGTGGCTTGACTATCCGTTATCAAGGCCGGTTGTTAGCTAAATGCAGAGGATTTTCAAGTGTCGAACAAGCCCTCACCTGGGGCAAAAACAAGATTGATGCAATTGTGGATTCTTTATAGCAATTGGAGAGAATAAAATGCCAATGAATAAAGATGACTATCCCTCGAATTGGGATGAGATTGCGAGGGAGATTAAAGATAAAGCAAACTGGGTTTGTCAAGAGTGCGGAAAACCTTGCCGCAGACCAGGGACAAGTTGGGTGGAATTTGTCGAAAGTCTGTTAAGTAGTCCTTGGTACGACCACACTTTTGAGGAAGTGTTTGACGATGAATCCGGCGAGTGGGGAATTGTGGAGAAAAAACAGCGGTTCACTTTGACTGTAAGCCATGCAAACCATAATCCGCTTGATTGTCGCCCAGAGAATCTCCGAGCCTTGTGTTCAACTTGTCATCTGAAATATGACGCACCTCATCACGCGAACTCACGGCGACGAAATAGCCGCAAAAAGTTAGAAGAAAACGGGCAATTAACACTTAATTTTGAGGTAGCTCTTGAAAAATAAAAACAAGCGCAATCAAGTCATTGCTCAAGAATATTCTAACAGTCCCATCACGGTGTTAGAAATTGCAACCAATTATGGGATGAGTGCGGCGGAAGTAATCGAAATTTTATCCGCTCAGTTAGGTGACCGATATCGCGAATTGGTCGAGTTAAAACGTCAAGAAAATCAAGGAGCAAATACCATGTCTGACAATTTCTTTCATGTAGGTGACAAAGTTCAATGGACTAATGCCGAAGGCGATCGAGTCATCGGCGTGATTTCCCAGAAGTTCACAAAAAAGTGCTGGTTAAAGCCCGCCGGTGCTGACCAGGTGGGTGAGACCATCACAGGAGTTTCCCTGGAGGAAATCGAACTCTACTCATCAGAACCCGGCCCCATTGAGGTGGCCCTGGCTGAGATGGCATCAGATAACTGTCAGACCCGACAGTTATCGGAATCGGTGGAGCCGGTGGAGATGGATGAGATGGAATCAGATAACTGTCAGACCCGACAGTTATCGGAATCGGTGGAGCCGGTGGAGCCGGTGGAGTTGGTGGAGTCGGTGGAGTTGGTGGAGTTAGAATCCGATAACTCTCAGAGCCAACAGTTATCTCAGTGGCAACCTGGCGATCGCGTCCAATTCTTTGACGAAGATAGCGACCAGTGGATATCCGGTGAGCTTGAGTCCGTTGAGGAGGAATCGGATTACTGCACAATTTCAACATCCGCCGGGGAAACCTGGTTTACCTTCGCCAGTCAGTTAGAACCGGCTGAAGAAGATTCGGACAATAACTGTCAGAGCCAACAGTTATCGGAGTCGGTGGAGTTGGTGGAGTCGGAGGAAGAAAATAACTGTCAGGACCGACAGTTTGAGGAGATTCCAGAAACCGATGGAGATTCAGAAAAGTTTTGGTTGCCCTTGGAGGCGATCGCAGAACATCCGGCTTTCCAACCTCGGGGGCGAAACTGGCAGACCTCTGATAAAGGGATTGATTCGGATGTCGTTTCCCAATACACCGACTGGTTAGAGTTCAGCGAACCCCCAGCGCTGGAAGTTTGGTTTGGTGAGTTGGAAGGTGAGGAAAAATATTGGTTGCTGGCAGGGCATCATCGGATTCGTGCCTTGCGTAAAGCAGGGCGTGAGAATGTGGAATGTTTCCAATGGGCACAATCTTACGAAGAAGCCATCTACCGTGCTTCTACCTCGAACGCCGGTCGCGGGAACCGGACTCGCCAAGTTCATAAGATGGAGCGCTCCGAATGGGGCGAGGCTTGTAAGGCTTTCTTGCGGATTTGCGATCGGCTATCACCGGAGGCAGTTCACGAATTCTTGAACGAAGCGGCAGCGTTGACCGGACAAACTAAGAAATGGTCCAAGTTGAATAACATGGCGATTGCGGCAGTCTTTGGGATTAGTCCCGCTTCGGTGATTGAATACAAAAAACAGATTGAACTGGAAAAAGCGGCTTCTGAGTTTCCGAAAGGAACTCGTGTTTTGTTGATTAACTATAAAGAAATCCATTTGCTCAATGAGCGGAAATATCGGTTAGGAACAGTCAACAACTTTGATGGCACCAAAGGTCTGCACGTCATTTTTGATTATGTCCGTTGTCCCAGCAACTTATATCATTTGCCGAGTGATTTAGTCAAAGTAGATGACCCACCCTACGAAAAACCGAAGACCTTCAAAGTAGGCGATCGAGTCTGGGGCGAAGATAAAGGATATGGCGTGGTCGTTTCCATAACTAGCGAAAATGCGGTCCACTGGCTCAAAAATACTGACGACGAACATCCCCTAGTTTTCTGGGAATCAGGACGGCATACCAATTATGGAATGTTTAACGTGGATTATGAGGGACAGGTTGATGAGATTCCCTCGATTGAGGAACGTCTCAAAAAACTCGGAGATTACATCACGGTTGACTTAAAAGATGAGCCTGATAAAAGTTTCGTCAAGACCAATGCAGTTGAGCTTTTTGAATATCTAAAATCGCTGGTTAATCCTTCCGAAGTTCAACCGGAATCAACAACGGTTAAACAGGAAGAAAAACAGCAACGGCAAGCAGTTTTAGGCCGCTCAACTCCTGCCGGTGGTGGCGGGTCTGCTGGGTCGGAATTGCCGGATGTATCTGGAGTCAATGGCAAACATCCGGAAAATCCTGCAACCACCGCAGTTGGGCCGTTAGAGCGTCCGGCTGAAGTGACAAGTTTGGAAGATGCCAAATTTTATGCGCGACAGTCTGCGGCTTTATCAACAGCGGCTAGTTTAAAAGTTGATTTGCCCGTTCTTCCTGATAAAGAATTACAGGATATTATTGACGCGGCTGAGGCAGAGTTGGAACGTCGTCGGCTTGAGTCAAAGCAAAATTCTAATCTCGCTTTTGAGCCGGTTCAAAATGGGTTAGAATCAATTGCAAGTTAGATTATTTTTAGGGTTTCACCAGGGATAATCTCTCTGGTGAAACTCCATGATTTATAGAGCATGACAAATGACAGAGATTGGGGGAAAATATCAAGTCGGTGACGAGCAAGAAATTGGGGAGAACTATTCCATGACAAACCTGATAATATTCGACAAAGACCAAACCTTAGTTGACTCTCTATGTGGGGAAAGATTTATCCAATCTCCCACAGACCAAGCAATTTTACCCGGTGCGGCTGAGGCGGTTCAAAGTTTTTATGAGCGCGGTTTCAGAATTGCGATCGCATCCAACCAAGGAGGAGTAGAGGCCAGGAAGAAAACCCTAGAATCTGCCATTGAAGAAATGCGGTTTTGCTTGTTTCTGTTCCCGGTGATTGAAACCGGGTTAATCGCACCGAACTACAGCGGGGAAAGCGCTTGGGAAATTACACAAACCACCGCCAAAGAAATCTCAGGAGACTTCGGAAGTTTCCGCAAACCGGGGCCGGGGATGTTGAACTATTTGATGAAACTCTATCAATCAACACCAAGCAAAACCTGGTTTATTGGGGACAGACCCGAAGATGAGCAAGCGGCTGAGTCAGCGGGGACACAGTTTATCGCTGCTGATATTGTCCGTGCCAGATACCTGCCCGGATTCAGCGAACTGCAAGTCAATGTGGAACAGTTAGAGTTTTTAGAGCCTCAATTAAAAGGTGTCTACAGATGGGAATGAGATTTAGTTACCGAAATTCAGGTAATAGAGCTATCGGATTTTGTGAAGTTGGTATCACCACAGTCGAAGGCAAAATGCGGGTGACGGTGAAGGAACTCTCCGATAACCCGGGGATGAGCATCTGCAACGCTTTTGAAGATTTGTTTACGCAAGTCTGCAATTTATTCGAGTTGCCACCCGATGAGGTGGAGTGGGTTGAACACTGGCCCGCCTGGACAGCCAAAGAGGGCGGATATAATCGCCCCGAAGAAAGCTGGCACAGAGTAGACTTTGACCTGGTGGATGGTCGAGCGATTAACCCTCGGTGGACTCCGCTAAATCGGGAGAAAGATTGATAGGCGAATGCAAAAACCCCGCCAGTGCAGCGGGGTCAGTGTTTAAAAAATTAGTTTAATCACCCATCAAATCCAAGACTTGAATTTGCCAGTGAATCTGAGCGCCACTCCATTGGTCCTTGGTCGCCAAGTAAACTTGACCGTATTCGTGACCCGCCTCGGTGAGTTGCCAGATTGGTTTTTTCCCAGAACAGTCACGGTATTGGAGTCCGAGGGCTTCGAGCTTGGCGTTGACTTGTCGAGCCGATAGGGGTGGGTCGAGTTTAGCTCCCAATTGCGTGGGAGTTAGCCCCACCGACTCTAACGGGTTTTGTACGCCGAGTAGCTTTTTCCCGAGTTCCGCCATGTCTTTGAGTTCAGGATTATACTTTGCTACCGTGTCAAGTTTGACTTGCCGCAGCAGCACCGGGTCGATGCCCATATCTGCCAGCATCTGTTCCATCGCGTTGAGTTTCTCAGCCAGTGGTAGGGGCTGGGCCTGGGGCTGCGGTTTCTCAGGTTTCTCAGAGATGGAGGAATAGGAACCCGTTTTGCGGATAGCTGGGATGACTTCGTGGGTGAGCCAGCGCTTGAACCGTTTCGCCACCGTTTTGCGGGAGGAGAGTACCAGCAAGTAGAGTCCGGGTTCGTTCACCGTCAGCATTTGCTGTTCTCCACCAGGGGTATCGATAATCGTGATACCCTTTTCATCTTCGTCAAGACGAGATAGAGCATGGCTGACATTGTTAAGTCCCAATATCTGGCAAATATCCTGGGCAACCCATTGGGGGTTCTCCAACGTCCCGATACAGCGGAGCTCATGGCCCTCGAACGAGAAAACTGCTAGATTATTCATGTTAGCTGACCCATGTTGTAAGTTAACCGGCTCCTGGATGTTCGTAGCATCGCAGGAGCATTATCTTTAGTTTAACTGCCATATTATCTAGCGTCAACCCTCTAGCGGAAATTTGAGGGTCAGAGCTTCTAGTAGGGTTTCGACGAGGGGGATAGCTTCATCAGGCAATTCACCGATTAGCTCTACTGCTTTAACTTTCGAGTGCTTGATATACAACCGTTTCCCCCGTCCGCTCGGGGGTCTTCCTCCTGGATGTTTGGGCATGATTTTCCTTTGATTACTCTGCCATACTATCTTGACATATTTCCCGGCAGTTTGACAGTGGCAGGGGTGGCGAAAATAACCGAAAAAAATCAACTTTTATCAACCTAGCCCCACCGCAGCGAAAACCTGTCAACGAGTTTTAAACTTTTACCCATAACCTATTTACGAGTCGAGTCATGGCAAAACCGAAGGGAGGCAGAGGCAAGAAAGCGCCCTACGAAACCAAGCAGATGCGGGTCCCGGTGCCGTTGGAGTTGCAGGTGATGGAATTATGCGATCACTACCGTGAATTTGTTGAGTCCGGGGGGAACCCCGAAGAACCGCCGCCATCGATGGGGAAATCCACAACGCGATCGCAACGGGAAACGCCATCCTCAATCCTGGAATCTGCAAGCCGATCGCAATTAATAGAAGAGTTCGCTCCCCTGGCGTTCGAGGCGATCGGGATAACGGGGGAAGATTGGGCAATTCGGCTGGATGAGTTTTTGGTGGAACTGTCCGAGGCGATTGCAACCATCAAGCAGCAGAATGAACCCGAACCCGAACCTGAGCCTGAGCCTGAACTTGAACCTGAGCCAAAGTCGCAACCCGAGCCAGCGAAACCGCGCTCGAAGCACGAAAAAATCTGGGACGAGTTGAACGAGCGACAACGGGTTTATCTAAAGCACATTTTCGAGATTGACCAGAAGCGAGAGGAATCCGAACGCGGTGCTTGGAATAGTGGCGGTCGTCCCCGTCCAGCGGATGAGTGGCGGTGGATTGAGTATCTGGAACTCTTCGGAAATTCTTCCCCACTCAGGCAGAAACTCAAAAGAGCCAAAGTCGTTGACCCGGGGACTGGCAGCACGTTCAAGGCACTTCGGACCCGCAAACTCATCGAAATTGATTACTGTTATCCTGAGCAAGACTGCTTCAACTGCAAACTAACTCGGCTGGGTCGGGCCGTCGTGCGGGCGGGATTGGGCGTTCAAGCTCCGAAAAAGTGGCCCCCAAGGACGCTAAGAGATTATCAGTGGAAAGCGTTGGTGAGCGCGTGGAATGCCGGGGATGACGGATTGAGGGCAGACGAGGAACGTACAGCAGACTATGGCGGCCACAGTTGGCAACATTGTTGGCTACGGCTGCGGGATTGGAATGGGAGATATGGCAGGAGTGGGCTAGTTCAAGAATTTAAAAAAGACTTGGAGCCTTATCTAGGAATCACCGAAGAAGGACGCAAATTCTACCGGGAAAACTGGCAGAAATATCGGGAGCTTTATCCCGAAGTGGAAGCGCCAGAACCTGATTGAATCGGCTTGACTTGATTCCCTTACGGGGTGGACCCAGCTAGATAAGCCAGACAGCTTTAAGAAAAAATTAAGTTTTTTGCGGTGGGTAAAGGAGGATAATTGCCTTAGATTTGGGTGAACAACTATGCTAAAAATTTCACGCTTAGGGCTGGCGATCGCTGCTGGATTAGGGGGTGTTCTAGTGACTAAAACCGCTCTGGCAGATTTTCCCTATGTAGAAGCCAATAGAAATGGTGATTATTACATCATCAATGAATTGAGACCTGGTAGCGTTTACGCCCGGTGGACAGTAGTAGATCCCGACCCAAACGGGCTAAACGTCAGATGCGCTCCTCCCAATTATCAAGGGCAGGATTTTTATAATCTGAAACCTTATTTCACCGTTCGTAATGGAGGAAGCTTTACCTCTTCTCATCTGCGGTCCGATGATCGCGGGTTGCCCTGGGTTCAACTTAGATTGGAAGATGCCGCTCGGGAAACTTGTTTCGTCCGAGCCAATAGTGAATATGTCCTGCCGTCTCGGATTCCGCTAAACGACTAGAAAGAAAAATATCATCCAGTTGGCAGAATATCATCCTGTAACCGATCGCCTATTCAACCCAACCCAAAACCCAACTTCTGCACCGCTGCCCGCTTGGTCTCTTCGCCGCGCCGGTCATAGCGGGCCGTGGTTCCGATATTAGAGTGACCCACAAGCTGCTGCACTGTGGCGATATCCACTCCTTTATCTAGGAGATTGCTGATAAAAGTCCGTCTAAAATCATGGGCTGAGAAGGATTCGAGTCCGGCAACTTTCCCCCATTCCTGCAGCCGCAATGCGATCGCCTCGCTGGTAATCCGGTTCGGGATAATCTCGCCCCACCACTTGCACTCGTAAAAAAGTGCTCCGGCTTTACGTCCACGAATCTCAATCCAGTTTTGCACCAACTCCAACCCCCCAGGAATCAGATAGGTTTGGCGGTACTTTTTCCCTTTGCCTTGCCTGACAAAAATGCCGCCGGTGCTGAAATCGCAATCGCCGTAGTCCAACGCGGCAACTTCTGCCCGTCGCAGTCCCGCACAGAAACAGGCGATCGCTGCGGCATCCCGAGTCCCGATCGCCGTCTGTGATTCTTGGCAAACCCTCACCAGGGCTTGAATTTCCTCCGGCTGCAACAACCGCCCGCGTAACGGAGCATCCCCAGGAATCCGCTCAACCGAAACCGCATCCTCATAGTCGTCAGCGCTCATCAGCTTCAACTTGCGGGCTGCTTTCAAAACTTGCTTGAGCGCACTCAACTTTAAATTCCCGGTTGATGGCGGATGAGTTTCGAGCAAAATTGCCCGGAGTGCTGCGGTGTGCTCGTAGCGTAACTTGGCCCAATCCAACGTCAATCTGTCGCATTGACCACCCGTCAAAACCCGAGCGCACCAATTGAGATTGTGACCCATCGTGCGGCCACTGCTAGATGAAATCTGACTCAAATAAACCGCAGCGGGATGGCGGGTGAGCGGTAATGGTTCAACCAGGGCCAACGGATGCGGATGTTCAGCGGATTCTACTAATAAATTCATGAAGCCGCTCCATCAGCGACTGTGGATATTCAAATCGTCGCATAGCCGGGAGGATTTTAGGGAAACTGCCACACTCAGGTAAACTCCTATTTCCACAAGCCTGAGCCACACAACCACCAACCAGAAACAGACCCACTCCCAGAATCGGTAGGCTAAAAAAATGCTGTAAGTGGCACAGGGGAAATAATCCAGAACCCCACTCGAACGCGATATCATGGCATCATAAGGCACGGAATCAGCACACTATGGCGACTCAAACTAAGCGGATTGTGGGTTATCTGCCCTCGGACTACCACCGGCGACTAAGGCAATATATGGATGAGACTGGACTGGGCGAGAGTGCGGCCCTCGTCCAAATCTTGCGCGAGTTTTTTGATGGGACGGCCAAGAATCCTGAGATAGAATCGCTGCGATCGCAACTGGCAGAACTTCAGCAGCGCATGGCGGTGGTGGAAGCTGTGCTGAGTTCCGGTGGCCGCAGAGGACAGAACTCAACGCCGGTGATGCGAGAACCGATTAAGCCGAAAGCGTTGACCACAGTGGAATTGGGGGAACGGTTGAAGGTGACCGCCGAGGAAGTTGAGGAAGCGGTGAGCCAGGACATCGATGAGTTTAAGAAGTGGAGTCGCAGCCATGACCCGGCGCTGCTGAGATGGGAAAAGCGCGGCGATTTGTTCCACCAGGTTGAGCGGTGATAGCAAGTTTGGGTTATTGATGATTTCGCTCGGGGTAATCGAATGCCTCTTGTTATGTCAGAAGGCGGAAAGACGCGCTATAGGAGATACTGAAATAACCTTACTCCCAATAACCGGATAGACGCCAAGTCTTGTTAAATACTTCCCCCCTGGCTGCCGCTGAACATGGCGGCATCAGAAAATTTTCTAACTTTGAAAGTACATTATTAAAGCTGGTTTCGTTTGTATTGAGCTTGTTTGTGTTAAGAAAAGCCTGCCACGACTGTTGTTTGAGTTGACCGAATTCAAGGGTCAGAGCAAAAGGACGTATTTCAGGTATCGGTTTATTGCGCCCTTCAAACGTAGCCTGAATAGCCGAACAAATTTCTTCTCCTTTAAACTCAAATTTGTGGCAAAGAGACCAGATATCATAAAAATCTTTCATGCGACTGTTTTGGACGCCCCGATCAACCATTATGTGCAATTTCTCAGCTATCACCGTTTCAGGACAGTAAGCCAACAAACATGGCGCTGGGGATTGTTCTAAAAGTGTCGGAAATTGTAGCTCCATTGGGGCGGGCATAACCGCATCTCCAAAGCCAATGTCAATCTGAACGGGGGTGTGAGTCCTAGGACCCCAAAAAGCATCAAATTTAATGCGTACCCCTTTATCTGGCTGGTTTTTCATGATTAGTGAACCGGCTACCTGATCCGGTTTAAACTCAAGACCATCTGGCTCTACCTGAATCCCACAAATCTCTCGGAAGACTTCCTCTAAATAGTAAATTTTGTTCTCGCCATCCTTGCCATCCTTGCCACAACCTAGTAAGTCCAAGTCTTGCGTAGGTCGATGCATTTCGCCGGTCCAAACTGATAAAAGTAATCCTCCTTTAAGGATGAATTCATGGTGATAGGGCGATTTCTCCAAACGGTACAAAACCCGCTCCAAAACATAGCGGAGTAGAACTGATTGAACATTTTCCTTTTTCTCCCTAGCAATATTTTTTAGCTTCTGATTAATAGAGACAGATAGGTTGCCTTTGTGGTTGGGCTTTTTCATGTTAGTGATTCCAGGTAGGGATAGATAACACGAGCTACGCGACAGATTTCAGCATAATGCCAGAGTTCATCTATCGTGCAGCGATTGCCATACCAGGATTCCCGTAGAGCCTCAAGCGCTACGTCCATACCAATTTTGTGGCGGTATTTAAAACAATCCACTACTGTCTTCGCAACGCTGTACACCTTCACAGGCAGCCCCGCACAGTAATGCTCCTCAATCCCTTCACTAAAAGCCTTGCCTGACATATAAACAATCCGCAAAGGGAGAATATCGTCTTTTGGAGGGCGTGCTTTGTTTGCGATCGCCATCCAGACTTCAAAAGGAGCCTGAGTTGTGAGTTCATGAAACCGAAGCGCAGAAAGCAGACAAATTATCCCATGAGGAACCCGCGCACAGGCTTCAACCTGGCTTTGATGTTCGGTTAAGTCATTCTGAGGGAGTGTGTAAATTCCAAGCCCTGCCCTGACCAGCATCCCCTGCTGTTCAAGTCGCCGCAGAGACTCCGGATGAATCCCGCGCGCTCTCAGGTCGCGGGAGCGAATGAGCTGGGTGTCTCGGGCAAGTTGCAGCACCTGCCTTGAGCTAGATTGGTTTTCCATTTTGAGCTTTACCCCTTCGTACTCCAATATCCCAACAACTGTGACAAACTGTTGGTACTTTTAATATTATACCGACAGTTTGTCACATCTCGGGATGTCATGGTGGAGCAGCAGCCATTCCTATCGAGGTCGTTACAGGTTAATAAAAATAACTGTTAGCTCTAACAGTTATCTGAATCGCGCTGGTGCGGTAAGTACAGCTATGTCGTCCGGTTATCGCCTTCCCCTAAACTGTCAGTCTTGACAGTTATCTGGCTGGTGACGTTGCGATCGCCCTGGGAAATAAGTGTCACCTCTGACAGTTATCGGGTTGGGTTAGTGGCGATCGCCGCTGAGATAAGTGTCAGTCCTGAGAGTTATCTGGTTGATGACGTTGCGATCGCCTCTCGAAATAACTGTCAGTCTTGAGAGTTATCGGGGTGAAACGGTGCCAAGCCACTTACAGTCCTAAAAAATAGATTTTTTAAGATAGTAAACTGAGCGTCGAATCGAACTACCCCACTAAAGTAGATTTTCTCCGTCCCTCCCCTCAAAACCTGCAACCAAATATCACCGCTGAGAGTTATCCACCAAATCCCAACCGGCCACCGGAACCCATCCGGACGGGGTAGCCTATCTTATTAAGAAATCCTGACGTTTTAGAGGGATTGAAATATGTGGTTAAAGTAATGATTTAGACGCGCTATAGTGGTAAAGATTTTATTTTGTACCGAGGAGTAAGAGTAAATGAATACAACTGAGGAAGGCGTCGTGAAGTGGTATAACCGAGATAAGGGCTATGGATTCATCACGAGGGACAACGGCGACGGCGACGTTATGGTTCGCTTCGCAGACCTCAACGGGGCTGATTACCAAATTTTAAAAGAAGGACAGCGCGTCAGCTTTGAGGTGCATGATGGACCAAAAGGGTTACAGGCGGCGGATGTGAGGATAATCTCTTAAGTTAGCCGCGCCTATCCCTCTTTTGTCGCTGTGGGAAAACTCTTGTCTTGACTGAATTCTAAAACTCTTACAGATTAAGGGAATACAACGATTTTTCCTATTAACTTCCCCATTACCACCCTCACGGAATATTTCTGGTTTCCGAAAGTTGAGCCGGTGTTTGCAGTTCAGAAAAACCTTTGACTTAAGTACGCGAACTTAAATCAAGATTATTATGTCCTCCGCGAGAAACGAAGCAATCCCAAGTCTGAGCGATTGCTGCATTTCTATCTGCTGTTTCCTTAAACTTTGATGATTTTTGAGTGCCTTGAAATACTATAGCCAACATCCTAACGCTTTCTCGATCGACTACCTCAACGACTTGCGAGGAGCAATTCTAGCCTCCCCTTATCTAGCAATCAACAACCTCAATCGCGATTTCATTGGCACAAAAGGGTTTTCCGTGGTGTTTCAACGTTCGGAAATTTCTGAAGTAGAACGGCGGTTCCCCTTGTTCAAACCCTATCTAGACCAAGCATTACAGCCTGAATGCAATGCTTTTTACCTTAACCCTTTGTTGCTGGGTGAAGGTTCCCGCGTCGATCCGCATATCGATCGATCTTTGCGATCGTACTGCAAAACAGTTGAACCTCCCGCAGCCGTCAGCGTTTTATACGTGCAAGTACCGCCGAACTTGCAAGGGGGAGAGTTGATACTGCGGCGCAACAAACAGCAAGTCGGACAGATTAAGCCGCAAGCCAACTTGCTGATCTATTTTCAAGGAGATTTGACTCACTCTGTCAACGCTGTTAAAAGTACCGGAACTCGTTTGAGTTTGGTTTGCGAACAGTACAGTTTGAGCGAAACAGAACTGCAAGATATTCCAGGATTCACAGTGGAATCTAGGGCCGTGAAAGCAAAAATTAAGTTCGGTCTTGGGGTGTTGGTTGCCGCACAGCGCAGCTATCCCGTAGGGAATCGCCTCGGGCCAATAACTGTCACTACCGACAGTTATCCGATTCCCGCCGGTGCAGATGGAACAATTTCGTCACAAAACTTTACGTCTTGTCCTATTTTGCTATTACCTCGGCTGTATGCCGTGTTGAGAGATTTGAACGGGATGGCTCCCAAAGTTTTGAACGCGGTCGAGTGGGATGTCTTGGGAGGCGATAGAGTTGCCGGTTGAGAATGGAGTTCGGATAAAATAGAAAAAACTCCGTGGCTCCCCACAATCCAAGATGTCACGATATTCCAAAGACTGGTCTACTATCGCGCTCACTGTCAAAGAACAAGCCGGGTGGCGTTGTGCCAAATGCAGCCGCCAATGTTTGCGTCCTGGTGATGACTGTACGGGTCTGACTAAATCGGAACGGACCAAAATCACTCTGACGGTTCATCACCAGAACCGGACGCCGGAAGACAACCGCCCCGAGAATTTGATTGCACTCTGCACAACCTGCCATCTAGCTTGTCACATCCGGCAACAGTCGAACATCCCGCCAGGTCAGCTTTCGTTTGAGTTTTAGTGATTGAACGAGTCACCACCGAAAGTTTTCCGGCATCCGCCGCACAAACTCCTCAGAACGAGGGGCGATCTCATCCCAACATTTTGCGGGCGGCATTGCAGGAGTGAACTTGACCGCAGTGCGATCGGCAAAAACCGCGATGGCTTCAGTCTGGAAATTACACCGAGAAATCAGCCCAGCAATTTTATCTTCAGCTTGACTTGCCAGAATCCACTCGAACTGCAAGCGACCGGGTAGGATTGTGATATCAACGGCTCCGGCTCCATCTTGGCAAAAGCGCGACCACGAAAATGCAGCGATTTCGAGTTGGTGCTGCTTGATAAAATTTTGAATTGCTTGCTGTATATCGTTCATGGCAAATTGTGCTGTTGCTCTGATTGTAGCAAAGCACGGCATCCCCACAAACGCAAACTGTCAGAGCTAATAGTTATCGGGTTGGGTTCCACCGGCGATCGGTTCTGAAATAACTGTCAGAGCTAACACTTATCGAATTGGTTTCCACCGGCGGCGATCACATTATCACTCCCGCCGGTGGCAATTATCCCCAGCTTCACCCTATCATCCGAGTCAAAGAAGCAGCTTGGGGCCGGGTTTCCCGTTCGCCATAATCTCGGATTTGGCTCCACTCCCAGTCCATCGCCACTGCGAGTCTAAGCGTCAAGCCATTCCGAAACAAGACATAGGGATGAACCTCCTCAACCACATCGGCAATCAATCGGCCCCGAACATCGCGACCCAGCCCTTCTTCTGCGGCTTTCCACCAGGTTGTACCAGGGCTTTCAAAGCGCGGGTCAGCTAATATTTCGTCAGACCACGACGCATTTAGGTTACGCGATATCCACCGTTCTTGTAAGGCTTGAACCAGTCCAGCACTGGGATATTGGAGCGGCTTATTGTCTTCTTTCTCCCGATAGATTGCCCATAAAATGAAGGTTTGCAGAATGCTCTCAAAATCATCGAAACATTGGTCTAGTGCTTCCACCACATCCGCACGGCCTAGGTCTACCCGTAACCCTTTGAGTGCGTATTTGTACTTCCGAAAGATTTCTTGTTTGATTTGCTCATCGTCTAGGTAATCCATCGCGGCTCCTTGGAATTATCCTAATATTTTGTAATTATTTTCCTAAGATTATATCACAATTTTACCCCAGGTTTCAACTGGAATATGTAGCTAAATTTACCCGTTGATTGTGATGGTTAATCACAGAATGGTCACCGGGTTTGATGCGGGTCAGTGTTGGCGGATTGGTCGAGTTGCGATCGCCATAGCCAAACTGTCAGCGGCGGCAGTTATCTGGTTTGTCGAGTTGCGATCGCCTCGGACAAACTCTCAGAACTGAGACTTATCGGGTTGGCTTCGGTTGCGATCGCATCTCTCAAACTGCCAGAACTGGCACTTTAGCTTTGCTGCCACCGTTGCGATCGCCTCGTCCCAAACTGTCGGATCCGGCACTTATCTGATTGGTCCAACCGGCGATCGCCTCCCACAATAACTGTCAGAACTGGCACTTATTTGATTGGTTTCACCGGCGATCGGTTCTCTCAAACTATCAGAACTGAGACTTATCTGATTGCCACAGTTGCGATCGCCTCAGACAAACTGTCAGCCCCGACACTTATCTGATTCGCCCAACGGAGAGAGGGCTTATCACTTGTATCAAAACTTTGCAAAATCCGGGCAATGCCTTGACTTAAATCTGGTAAAATAAATTAAATAGGCCGGAATGAGCAAACACTCCGACCCTAAGCCAACCCCTGACATCACCAGGAGCCGACAAATGCATAATACCTCATTTTCGAGCGGTGCGTTCTATTCGAGCGTACTCGGAGAAGTTTCACACCCGATTAACATCATTCGGGAATATCGCCGCGTGCTTCCCAAGTCCGCAGCCCGTATCGTTTCCGCCCTTGATGGGTGGGTGCGGACTCATCAAAAAGACCCGAAAAAATATTCTTGTCCCGAGTGGGTTTATGCCCCGGCGGACACTCTTTCTAAACAAATCGACTTATGCCGTGACACTGTGCAACGGTGGTTAAACTGGTTGGTTGAGCAAGGATACCTAATCCGCCAACGAGCTTACCGCTGGC
Source organism: Laspinema palackyanum D2a (assembly GCA_025370845.1). Classification (GTDB taxonomy): domain Bacteria; phylum Cyanobacteriota; class Cyanobacteriia; order Cyanobacteriales; family Laspinemataceae; genus Laspinema. Next base: position 54,894 of record JAMXFF010000040.1, read on the forward strand.
CCACCGACCGGGCATATAAATATTGCATATCCGATAAGCTGTGGTCTGCCCTCCAGTTTGAGCATTGGAACGCCCAACCCTTCAGCTTTACAGACGAAAATCAGGCAATGGACAGCCGGAAACCAGAAAATGCAAAGCAGATGTTTCAGCCATCGACTGCACGAAAACCGGCCATATCTTATCTCTCTCTTAAATCCACAAAAGCTCCTACCCATCAAGAGGGTGGGACCGCTTGCGCGGAAGAACAAGAGGCCCCCACGACATCTCTGGTAACCCCGAAGCCCCAGACAAAATCCCTGGCTTCGCAGCAACACTCTTCGATTGAGGCAAGTGTTCCGGCGGTTGCAAGTAATGAATCTGAAATAATCACTCAACACCGAGAGGAGCCAGCTTCTAAGCAAACGGTGACGGTTGAGGCAACTGTTCCAGCGGTGGTAGCGCGACCGCAGGAAACCAACCTGACTCAGGAAGTTAAGGACAAGTTAGCGGGCTGTCAGATTCCTTTAGATAAAAAGGTAGTCGAGGCGATTGAGAAGCACCATATTTCCCAGGTTTACGCGGCTTTGGCGCACGTTGAGGCGACTTGGGAGACCATTGAAAATCCTCGGGGTGTCTTCCTCTTCCAGCTACCGCAGAAACCTATCGAACGGTTAGGGTCACTGTTGCCGGTTTATACCGTTGAGACTGCACCGGGAACTGAGATAGAAGCCTCTGAGCCACCGGCGGGGTTCTTTGACTCCCTGCGGAAAAGGTTTGGGCGGAAGTAGAGACGCCATGCCCTTGGTGAATGTGTTGCTACAGGCGTCGAATTTCGCCATGTGGCGGTAAAGTCTACACACCAAGGGATACAGCCAAAAAATACTACCAATCTTCTAGGGAAAATTAGGGAGAGTTAAAATGAATATTCCACAAGAGCAGGTGTTGGCTCTGTTGGAGTCCCCCGATGAATTTCCGGTGGATTTCGATTTGGCCTATCAATGGATTGGTTATACCCGCAAAAGCTCTGCTAAGAAAAAACTGGTCAACAATTTTGAGGAAGATTTCGATTATTCTGTAGCTACGAGCGTCGAATTGCGCCGAACGGCGCTAAAATCCAGACAGCAAGGGTTACAGCTAAAAAATGGAGGCAAACCTCTTGAGAAAATTTTCCTGACGATTGACTGCTTTAATCAACTGGCGATGATGGCGGGGACGGACCAAGGTCGCAGCGTCCGCAAATATTTTATCCAGTGCGAACGGCAATTCAAGAAAATCCGGCAGTCTGCCTCGGAGTCCCAACCAATCGAACCCACTGCGGAACAACTGGATTTTATGCGATCGCGTCTCTGGGAAAAAGCTGAGTTAGAAGGGGAGCCGATGCCTGCTGCCGATGTCATGGAACGGGCCGGATTCCATCGGGTTCGACGGCTGCCTAGTTTAGCCTTGACCGATGGCGTTCCAATTCGTCAGTGCTGGTCTCAAATGACCCTGAAAGAACAATGCGAGTGGGTTTACCGACAAGAGCAATATCCTCCCGCCGAGCGAGATTTGTTCTATTTTGACCTTTGCCATAGCTCTCACTTTGGCCGTTAATGTGAGAATAGATTGTTACTGAGTTGGGCAATGCTGCTTTTGCCGGTGTTGCCCCTGGGTGGCGATAACTGTCACCGCTGACAGTTATCTGGAAATGGAATCAACCGATCGCCCCGCCGGAGATAACTCTCAGGTCTGACACTTATCCGATTGAGTCAGGGTCGATCGCCTCTCCTCCAAACCCGACACTTTAGGGGGGGAACGGATTCGGTTGCGATCGCCTCTCCTCGATGACAGTGGAATCTTGCCGGTGGCGAGGGTCCCAGGAAAAAGGCCCCAGGAAGGGCTAGGGCCAAATTGTGGAAGGTTCTAGGTCAACTTTTTGCGATCGGCACTTTCATCAGGTGGCTGTTATTTTTTGTCCATCGTTTGAGACACCTTGCAAACCACTGTCACCGCTTGAGGAATCCCCAGATACAGTTGGTTGGGAGCTTGCCACACATAGAAGCCGATGATAGTTAACCCGATACCTGCTGGAATGAGGGTTTTCGTTTTATGATTCATGGTTAAGAACCCCGCTCAAAAGCGACAAATAAAGAACAGAAGTCGAACTCCTGCGCCAACAGGAGTTTGACAATGGGCAAGCAGTGGGAGGAGTTGGCGCTTCTCCCATTTGCTTGTTCCATATATGGTGGAAGTGGTGAAAGTCGTTCACGACTCTGACCCCCAGTCGCTCAATCCTAATCGGGTGAAAATTTAGTTTCTAGGCTTGCCCATGTGTTCTGACCAAAGAGTATATGCAGAAATGATGGGACCTCTCTCCAAACCATCGCCCCAAAAAAAAGCGGCAGGTATTCACCCACCGCAATAACTCTCAGACCTGAGACTTATCTCTTTCGCCAATCCCAAGGAGCAACGGCCCCCGACTGTTTCCAAATGGCCCTATTAGATTCTTCGGCTGATTTTTCAGAAGCCTCCAAAGCCGCACGGTTCGGGCAACTGGACCAATACTGCTTATAGGCCCAGGCGTGGCCCGTAACGATTAGAACCGAGTTGAGCAGTTCCTCATTGGAGGTTCCCGGTTCGCTCCAAACTTCGGCTACCCATCTGCCGTAACGGTCTTTCTCCACAAAAGTTAAGCCCACTTTTCCCCCGCCGCGTTCAACGGCAGCACGGAGAAACTCGGCGGATTCCTTCCCCCCGGGTTGGTTTTTCTCTGGCGCATCAATCCCACAAAACCTGACCTTTCGTTCCTCTCCATCTTTTTGAACCGTGACGGTATCCCCGTCTGAAATCCTTGTCACTTGCCAGATTTCAGAAAATTCACTTTGGCCGGATTCCCAAGGTTCTGTGTAAATCCCGATCGCCTCTGGGTCTTCGCGCCTGACTGAGATAACCGAACCGGGACCGGCAGATACTCCGATTCGAGTGTACGCGCCATAGACCACGGCGATTACTCCGATGATGGGAGCGGCCCAATTAATTGTTTGCTGAATTTTCTTGTTCATCTCGGTCTGGGTCGATGGTGACTTCTATATTTATATTGCGGTCAGTTTGATTCAAAACTTTCACCCGCCGCACAGTTCCATCAACAGGCGATCGCACCACGGCGAGTCTATCCAGTTTGTCCTCAACTTCCGCAGCTTGTCGCAACAAAAGCCCTAACTGATATTGTTGCCGTTGCTGGGATTCCGCGACTCGCTGCTGTTGGATGCTGTGCTCGTAAAGTGATTGCTGATATTGATTCCGGGCGTTCGCCAAATCAGCTACGGCCATTTGCAGATTGATAGCCGCCTGGATTTTCTGCTGTTGCAAATCAGTGGAGGCTTTCAGGGCTTGATAATCGCCAACCTCTTGCAGATTAATCGGTCTGAATCGTTTCTGAGGCAAGGGGATTTGTTCGAGCATTTCCAGGTTTGCCTTGGCTTCGGCGATCGCAATTTCCTGGCGGGAAAAATCCGGCTCAGGCAATGGGGCAAGTGGTGGTAACGGTTTCCGCGCTTGTTCGATCGCCATGTTCAGAGCGTCCCGCTGACTTTCCAGGGTGAGCCTTTGTTCAGTGCGATCGCTGAGTAAATCACCAGCACTCACCCGGTCCCCTTCACGAACTTTCACGTCATCGAGGGAAGAAACTGACAGGTTGATTCGATGGCGTCTCATTCTAATCTCGCCCCCAGGAGCCGAACTCTCTTCAATAATTGGCTCTAGGGGCCTCACTGAATCCGATTGAGAGGAAGTCGGAAGGGACCACCCCATGATTATCAAAATTGCTAAAACCAAATATTTCATAAATCTCAGATTGCTAACTGTGTGTTTCGTGTCTCATTTTTGAGAATGGTAGTCTCATTTTTGAGAATCTGAGTCTCAAGAATGAGATTTTCAGTCTCATTTTTGAGAAAGTTGTCTCATTTTTGAGAAAATTGTCTCAAGGCTGAGAAAATTAAAGGCTGAAACCGTTGCTGTGTAAGCGTTCTGCAAGCTCTCATACTCTTTCAGACTATTCAGACTTAAAGACCACCAGATTAAGAGGGTGGCGGGTGTGATTTTTTTTCTCAGAATCCGGAGGGGCGGACAGAGAAAACTTTGACTTGCAAGGTCCCTAGTCCGTATTGGTCGTCAAGGTCCCTGATTGCCTGTTCAATCGGGTGATAGTTTAGGGTGACACTCGTTCCGGAAACTGTCAGCGTTGAGAGTTTGCGCGGGTCAACCACGGGCTTGATATCCTCGGGAAAATCCACGGCGATCGCCCCGGTGACAAAGATGGCCCCCTCGGGATATTGCGCTTGCAGTTCCTTCAGCCGTGGGGTGATGGGTTCATCGTCGAAGGTCACAGCTTCAATGGTGGTTTGATTTTCTTCCCCGCGCTGGAACTTAATCGAATCGGTGAGGATTTGGCCGGTGGAGCCGGTGCGGTAGATGCCGCCGTCTTTGGCAATGACAAACTCGTTGCCTTCTTGTCCGAGGGTCCAGTATTTCCCATCAGCGCGGGTTCTGTCGCTGGTAGCAATTCCCTTGATTTCGGCATAGACCAAATGGGTTGCAGCGTATTGGTTATATTGCGAGTAAACCGCATCTTTCACCCCGATGCTCGTCCCCGCGAACTGCACCAAGTTTGTGCCGCCGGTGGCGAATGGCTGCAAGATGAACAAGGAGGATGCGATCGCCACTGAAACAGCAAGCACCCACAGTTCCCCGGTCCCGCCGGTTCTCAATCTTTTCTTGTCCCAGCTTGACCCGCTGTAACACCAAACTGGATGGGGCCAAAACAACTGACAGCCCTTGACTGTGAACGTATCCGCCACGATGCTGATGAATGTCCCGAGCCAGAGCGCCAGCCATTCGGTTCTGGGTAACCCGAGCCATCGGCAGGGAAACCACCAGGCGGCTGCGACAAATGCGATCGCCACGAATGAATGAGAAGCGCTCCGGTGCGGAAACTTGCTCTCAATCCAATTGGACAGCGGATAGCAAACCTGCCCGATTAGGCTGGTGGTTGTGTCAATGTCGGGCAGTTGGGACCCCAGGATTGCCAGACCAAAAACCATCGGGTCTGAACTGGAAAGAAGAAGCGGCACGGTTGCCCCGGCGAGGGCCGCGTGAGTAATCGACATCATAAGTTTGTCACTCCCTGAGTTTATGTGGGTATCAATTCAGGATAAGAATTTTTGCTCGGTTTGTCAGAACCCATGTCTAGCAAAGGTTTTAGAAACACATATAAACTGTTAAAGATATTAGACCATTAAACCTTTAACCGTTTAAACTTTAAAGCCTTATACCGGGCCAATCTGGGAGGATTAAACCTATTAAGGTATTAGACCATTAACCCTTTAACCTCTAAGATATCTCACTGAATTAAAGTAAAAAGGGTTAAACCTAGGAAGGTATTAGACCTTTATCGGTTGTTATGTTAAAAGTTGCTATTTTCAACTTCAAGGGTGGAACGGCTAAAAGCACCACCACACTCAACCTCGGTGCTTGCCTTGCCACTAAAAAGCGGTCTCTGTTGCTTGTCGATTTGGACGGACAGCGAACCCTTTCCTTTGGTCTCGGACTCGACGGCCAAAAACCCACGGCCCTTGATTGGCTCCAGGGTAAAGCGGTGACGCCCCGAGAGACCTCAATCAAGAACCTCTCGCTCATCCCCGGTGACTTGGGGTTATTTCAACTGGATGCCGAATCGGATTTATTCGGTCCAGCGCTGGCGAAAGTGAATCAGTTTGATGTTTGTTTAATGGACTGCGCCCCCGGGTTGACCGTTACCTCGGTTCAGGCGATTTTGAGTTGCGATCGCATCCTGGTTCCGGTCATCAGCGAACCCGCCGCACTCAAGGGACTCTCGGAAGCGGTTGAGTTGATTCGGGATGAGCGGCCCCAGTTGCCGATAGATGTCGTGCGCTGCCGGTATCGGAAAAGGTTGACCCTCACGGTTGAGTCAGATTTGCTTCTGTTCGAGGCGGCTCCCGAGTTGGATTTTAGGCTACTCAATACCTGCATCCCGGATAACATCTCGGTTGCTGAATCTATCGCCCATCAGAAACCCGTCACCAGCTATGCGTCTGGTTCCGCTGGGGCGAAGGCTTATAAGGCACTGGCTAAAGAATGCGTGGAGGGTTGGAATGTCTAGTAAAAAAATGGGGGGAAAGTTGTCAAAGCTCTCTCAGTTCTCGGGAATCCGACAAGAATCTCAACCGGCAGAATCTGAACCCGTCGAAGTTGTCGAAGTTGTCGAAGCCCTCGAACCTGAAGCCGTTGAACCTAAAGCCCTTCCAGCCCCCAATGCACAATCTTCCTCTAAGGATAAAGCCAAACGGAAAACTCGCGCCAAGGAGAAACAAGTCACGGTGAATATCAAGATTTTGGGACACCAGAAAGACTGGCTCTCGGAGACCGCCCAAACTATCCGCGATAACAACGAGGACCCGGTGGCTCCGGCTGACCGCGTTTATCCTCAGCACTTGATTCAAGTGGCGATAGATTTGCTCCAATCTTCCGAGGTGGATTGGTCCAAAATCCGCAATGTGGAAGAGTTGAGAGGTCATTTAAAGCTATAAAGGTCTAATACCTTTATAGCTTTAGATAATGGTGGCGAATTTCGTGGCAAATTTCGTCACCATTTTTGAATACAATTTAACCCCCATAAAACCCTAGGAAGTTCAGAAATCCAAGGAAATATCAAGAATGTTATATGGTTTCATCCGGGTTTTTTTAATTTATAGCGAAAGAAAGAATCAACACACAGCAGAGACACCTAATCTGACTAATTTAGGCTGTAAAAAGGATGTCAGGCGTTTTTATACGCTGTAATAGCGTGTTAGACCGCAACTGCGGCACAGTTAATAGTTAGGCCGACCAATCGGTTAAGGAGTCATAATGGCAAAGATTGAAGATAAAACTCAAGCGGTTATTCCCTATCTTAAAGGAAAATTGAATGGTTATCGTGTAGACAAAGGTTTAACCATTTTCTCTGATAAAAGAAGCACTACTCTCGGAATTACAACAGGTTATACGGACAGAGCACGAGGCTCTGGTGAAATTGTGAGTATCGATCTTGCTTCAGGTTCACTACACAGGATTGATGCCGAGGTTGCTGGAATACCAATTATTTGGGCTGCGGACATTACCTTTACCCTTCGGTATAAGGCAAACAGCCACGGAGAAAGATGGGTTTATCCAGGAGGTGCATGGGTTGATAACATATGGGGTAGTGCGAATAGTGCAGGCACGATCAAAGCTACTCTCAAGTTCAAACCCCAAAGCCCGGCTGTATTGGTACTTGACATCCAGGTAGATCCCGATGCTGACAATCGTCCGGGGAACTTTGTCAAGGATTACATTGCGCCGTTGTTTCGAGATGCCATAGATAATGCATTGGAGCAGTTTACAAATCTCCAAATCAGTTGACCAACTGTACTAAGCTAATTGCGAAGTCGTGGGGTGGGCGTTGCTCACCTTATTTTTTTTGTAAGGTACTATAAAGATCGAATAGACATTGGTAGCCGTTGCAATTGAGCGATTCAGAATAAATCGATTTATATCTACCCCTCTCAGCATTTTGACGGCCCATATAGGTGCAGAGGAACGGGGAAGGAGAAGGCTTTTCCTAAGCATACCAGGGAGAGCATCTCCCTCTCCAGATAAGTATTAGACCCGACACTTATCCAAACAAACCCGGACCCAGATGCGATCGCCTCCCCCAAACTGTCAGCCCCAACACTTATCGGATGAACAGCGCAACCAGAGGCGATCGCTTTTCCCAACCCGACACTCATCCGACAAACCCGGCAAGACCCCAGGGGCGCTCACTCGTTCCGATAACTCTCAGCTCTAACAGTTATCCGAGAAAGGTAACCCATCCGATAAGCGATTCCCGAGATAACTGTCAGTCCTAACAGTTTGCGGGTGAAGATGACCCAGATGCGATCGCCCGTCCCCATAACTGTCAACTCCGATAGTTATCCGACAACCGCCCGCGAAACACCGGACTGAATCGGCTGAAACCCTGGACAAACGGGAAGCCCAGAAACTTAACAAAATATCAAGGATGTTATAACGCCTGGTCAGGTTATGCTAAGAAAATGACTCCATCAACCTTGCAGATTCCTGAACTCATCAAGACCCTACGCAAGCGCATGAACCTCTCCCAGGAGAAGTTCGCCGCTCGTCTCGGTGTGTCGTTCCAGACTATCAACCGTTGGGAGTGTGGACGGGCGACCCCCTCGCAGATGGCGATTAAGCTGATTGAGTTGCAACTGCGGCAGATGGGGAAGCAGGGGGCTGATTTGTTGGAGGCTTATTTTAAAGAGTAGCGTTACGACCCAAACCGGCTGATATCTAACCCAACCACTATTAAGTAATCGTACAGACTAAATGTTTGAGCAGACTTTTAAAAATATTGATGATGTCCTCTGGAAAGAGGCCGGTTGTGGGACCGAACTCGATTACACCGAGCAAACTTCTTGGCTGCTGTTTCTGAAGTATTTGGATGACCTAGAGCAGGAACGCGCCCAAAAAGCTGAGTTAGTCGGTAAGTCTTATGAGTTTATTTTGGATGAACCCTATCGCTGGTCTTATTGGGCTGTGCCGAAGTTGCCCAGTGGAGAGATTGACCGCAACCATGCTTTAATTAGTGATGATTTAATTAATTTTGTTAATGATAAATTATTTCCCTACTTGAAAGGGTTCAATCAACGCGCCGCCAGTTCCGACACCATCGAATATAAAATTGGCGAGATTTTTAAGGAAATCAAGAACAAATTTCAAAGCGGCTACAGTCTGCGGGATGCCCTGGAACGGATAGATGAGTTGCGGTTTCAGACTCAAGATGAGAAGCACGAGCTATCCCATCTCTACGAAACCAAAATCAAGAACATGGGGAACGCCGGACGTAATGGCGGGGAATATTACACACCGCGTCCCCTGATTCGGGCCATGATTAAGGTGGTCAAACCTAAGATTGGCGATCGCATCTATGACGGCGCTTGCGGTTCGGCTGGGTTTTTATGTGAGAGTTACGACTATCTCCGGCAAGGCAAGCTCACCACCCAACAGCTTGAGCTACTCCAAACTAAAACCTTTGTCGGCAAGGAGAAAAAGAGTCTGGCTTATGTCATTGCCATTATGAACATGATTCTGCATGGTATTGACGCGCCAGAAATCATCCACACCAATACCCTAACTGAAAACCTCAGCGATATTGAGGATAAGGACCGCTTTAGTGTAATCCTCGCTAACCCGCCCTTTGGAGGGAAAGAACGCCCCGAAGTGCAACAAAACTTTCCAATTAAAACCGGAGAAACTGCGTTCCTATTCTTGCAGCACTTTATCAAAATTTTGAAGGTGGGCGGACGGGCTGCGATCGTTATTAAAAATACGTTCCTGTCTAATTCCGATAACGCTTCCCGTGCTTTGCGGCAAGAGCTTCTAAGTAGTTGCAATTTGCATACTATTTTAGATTGTCCCGGTGGTACGTTTATCGGGGCCGGAGTTAAAACGGTGGTGCTATTTTTTGATAAAAGCAATCCCATCGATGCAGTTCAGGGAATGCCTTTATTTTCCCAGGGGAAATCTCCAACTGAGGGAATGGCGACTCGCAAGGTTTGGTACTACCAGCTAGACCCAGGGCGGAACATGGGCAAGACCAACCCGCTTAATGATGATGATTTACGCGAGTTTGTGGAGTTGCAAGCTACGTTTGCCGACTCCGAAAAATCTTGGTCTGTGGATGTGGCGGATATTGACTGGGAAACTTGCGATTTGTCGGTGAAGAATCCGAATAAAGCAGAGGAAACAGCATTGAGAGACCCGCAGGAAATTTTAGATGAGATTGCGGCTTTGGATGAGGAAAGCGCAGAGATTTTAGCAGGGATTGGGGGGATGTTATGATGAAGGGTTGGGAGAAATACACGCTAGGTGATATTTATGATGTACGAGATGGTACTCATGACTCACCAAAGTATCAACCTCAAGGTTATCCACTGATAACTTCAAAAAACTTAAAAAATAATGGTTTAAATTTTGAAAAAGTTCAATATATTTCAGAACAAGACTATAATAAGATAAATGAACGGAGTGCAGTTCATAAAGGAGATATACTTTTGGCAATGATTGGGACAATTGGGAATCCAGTTGTCGTTGAAGTAGAGCCTCAATTTGCTATTAAAAATGTGGCTCTTATTAAAGTGCCTAAAAATCAAAATAGCTATTTTTTAAAATATTACTTACAAACTCTGTATGTTGAGTCAAAGATGTGTAGAGAAGCAAAAGGAACAACTCAAAAATTTGTAGGATTAGGCTACTTAAGGAATTTCCCTATTTTCCTTCCCCCCCTCCCAGAACAAAAGCGGATTGTGGCGATTTTGGATGAGGCGTTTGAGGGGATTGATGCGGCCATTGCCAACACTGAGAAGAACCTCGCCAACGCCCGCGAACTGTTTGAAAGTTATCTGAATGGTGTCTTTACCGAAAAAGGTGAGGGCTGGGTTGAAAAGAAACTTCACGAAATATTAACTCGCCAGCCTAGGAATGGCTGGTCTCCACCTGCTAATAATCATTCGCCTACGGGGACTCCAGTTTTAACATTATCCGCTGTCACCGGCTTTCACTTTAACCAATATAAAAGAAAATTTACAAACGCTCCCACTAAAAAAGATGCTCATTACTGGCTCAAAAATGGAGAGTTTCTTATTAGTCGGAGCAATACACCTGAACTGGTCGGCCATGTTGCTATTTGTGAAAATTTAGTTACGCCTACAATCTGCTGTGACCTTATTATGAAAATGCAGATTGATTCGTCACAAGCAGATACTAAATTTATATATTGGTATTTTCGCACTTGTAAAATGCGAAATTTGATTACAAGTAGCGCACAGGGTGCTAACCCTACTATGAAAAAGATTAATAAAGGGATTGTACAAAACCTACCTGTAACTTTTCCTTCTATTCAGAAACAAAAAAATATTGCCAATATACTGGATGACTTTTATCTGAATACGCAAGAACTTGAATCCATCTACCAGCGCAAACTCGAAGCCCTCAAAGAACTGAAACAGTCCATATTAGAGAAGGCATTCACCGGAGAACTCACCGGCGACGTGGCTAAAGAAGTAGCAGACACTTCTAAGGAGATTGCCGCATGAACGAAGCTGAGACCCGCGCCGAACTGATTGACCCGGCCCTCAAAGCTGCCGGCTGGGGGGTTATCCCGGACAGCCGGATTCGTCGCGAGGTTATCGCCCCCGGTCGGTTGTTGGGTGGTGGAAAACGGGCCAAACCGGAATATGCAGATTATGTCCTGGTCTATCGCAATCAGAAACTGGCGGTCATTGAAGCGAAAAAGCGGGAGTTGCGAGATACCGAAGGGGTGGGACAGGCCAAGAAATACGCTGAAAAGCTGCAAATCCGGTTCGCCTACTCCACCAACGGCATGGGCATCTATCAAATTGATATGCTCACCGGCGCAGAAGGTTACATCAGCGAGTATCCGACTCCTGACGAACTGTGGGAGGCGACCTTCTCCAAAGCCAACGAGTGGCGCGATCGCTTCGCAGTCATCCCATTCGAGGATAAAAGCGGCACATGGGAAGCACGGTATTATCAGCACAACGCCATCACCCAGGTTTTAGAGGCGATCGCAGCGGGACGGGACCGGATTCTGCTGACGAT
>JAMXFF010000041.1 GCA_025370845.1 Laspinema palackyanum D2a
ATGGATCCTTCAGTTCCTAGGGGCCTCCTGCCAGAAATATTATTTACTCACTTGATGAAACCTGCGGAATGTGGGTTGGAGAAGCATTAGCACAAGATTGTGCTGACAATCAGCAAACATTTTGGAACCATGAACTACTCAGACACAATCACCCTGAGTTAGAACGCCTGAGATCATCGGTTAGACCCTTTTTATTTGAGTAATACTGAATCGGGATGGATTAACGAGGAAGCCCGATCGCCACTTCATCACCCTAAAACCTCCCCTCACCGCCTACCCCCAAGCTATAAGTTTTTCTAATCGTTGAATCTCCCCGAATATTCCTCTTTAGAGGGAGACAGGAGGTTCCCTATTGCCGTAAGCTGGGAATGTAGTTCGTGAAAAACGCTTATGAATATATTGATGGAAGTCTCTGCTGCTGCAGGGGCGAGTGCTAACAATTTTCCTGTAAGTTTTACCTTAGTCTACGTCGTAGGCTTTATTGCGGCAGTGACCCTGGGTTCTGTCGCCTGGTATAACTCCAAGCGTCCCCCCGGTTGGGAAGATAAAGATCGTCCCGATGTAGTCCCCAAGGTTGATAAGTAAAACTTAAGTCAATACCCCCATAATAAAATCTAAGTCAGGGCGATCGCCGCTAGATCGTCCTGACATTACGCTGTCTGCTGTTTCCTCAGTCTCACCATGAAAAATCCATCCATATCATGATGGTGGGGCCAAACGGTGATCCAGCCTTCGGGTTTGGCAAAGTGTGCCGCAGGAGAATCGGTGGTGGGGGGGTCTATTTCCCAAGTGGGATGACTGGCGAGGAATCTTTGAATCACCTCTTCATTTTCTTTGGGATGGATGGTACAGGTGGCATAGACGAGGTGACCCCCGGGTTTTACCCAGTTTGCAGTTTCTGCAAGCAATTCCCCCTGGAGTTGGGAGAGTTCCTGGATATTTTCTGGGGTTTGACGCCAACGGGCATCGGCGCGACGATGGAGGGTGCCGAGTCCGGAACAAGGGGCGTCTAAGAGTACCCAGTCAGCGGTTTGATGAAATTGGGTGAAGTTGCGACTGTCTCCACTTAGGGTTTGAATGGAGTGCAGTTGGAGGCGATCGGCATTTTCTTTGACTTTTTTGAGTCGGGAAGGCGCTTTATCACAAGCCCAAATTGTGCCCGTATCTCCCATCATCTCTGCAAGATGGGTGGTTTTTCCTCCGGGCGCGGCACAAGCATCGATCGCCACTTGTCCCGGTTTCGCTTCCAGTAAGGACCCAACTAATTGGGCGCTACTGTCTTGAATCGTCCACCATCCTGCCTGATATCCCGGTAAGTTTTCAATGGCACCGGCACCACTAGATAAGCGTAATGCTTGGGGTAAATAGGGCAATTTGGCAACTTGAACACCGGCGGATTGAAAGGCAGTTTCGACTTCTTCTCGGGTGGTTTTTAAGGGATTGATGCGTAAATCTAGTGTTGGGGATTGGTTGAACCAAGTACAGAGTTTTTCAGTTTCGGCAACTCCCAGGCGATCGCACCAATTGGCGACAATCCAATCGGGGAAACTATGCAATAGTCCTAATCGGGATATCTCATCATCGGGAAGCACTAAAGGGTCTGTATTTTCTGCTTCGGCTAATCGAATATATTGGCGCAATAATCCATTAACAAACCCGGCAAGTCCTTTAAATTTATTCTCTTTGGTTAATTCCACGGTGGTATTAACAGCGGCAGAGGCAGGAATGGTGGAAAGATACCGCAGTTGATATAATCCTAGATGGAGAATGATGCGAAGGTCATCGGGTTGATTGGCGGATTTCTTTTTAGCCAGTTGGTCAATGATCGCATCGAGGGTTCGCATTCTGCGTACACAACCATAGACTAATTCCGTGGCTAATCTGCGATCGCTGGGGATAAGAGCAGACTCTTCCTGCTGTTTGGCTTTTTGCAGCCATTTATCCAAGGCAATATCGGCAAATACACCCCGACGATGGACATCGCGGAGGGCTAAAAAGGCAATTTGGCGCGGATTAGACATTTACGGTTGAGGGTTGAGATTGCAGAAGGCAGCCACATTCTAGGGAAATCGGGATGGAACTTGGTGGTTCTGATTTGTTGTTTTACTTAGAATGAGTCGGACCTAAAATTATAAACGGTTCTTAACCCAGTGACGGAGAAAATTTTGCAGGGATTTGTGGTTTCTAGGGGAGAGTAAGGCTCAAAACTGTCCTACAGGCGATTTAGGCGTGATCGCAACAGTTCTAATTCTGCGTCAATTTCTGCAAAATCCAGGTCCGGTATGGCTTCTAAATCTTGTTCTAGGTTAGCGGAAGCGAGACTGGCTTTAAACATATCTCGTTCGGATTCTAAGGCTGCCAGTTGTTGTTCGAGTAGCGTCACGGTGGGAATTAATTCATCCAGTTGTTGTTTCAGTTCGTCTGCCTGTTTACTGTAGCTTTGTTTGCGGGTTAAGAGTTCCCGGGCGAGGGGTTCATTTTGCTGTTGTAAGGCGAGTTTTGCGGATTCGACTAATTGATTGGCTTGCTGTTGTGCCTTCTGATAGTCGCGCCAGAGGACTTCTTGACTCAATACGGCATTCTGAACACTTTGCTTGAATTCTTTCAACGTTTGTTCGAGTTCCCGTTGGTAGTCTTTCCGTTGATGTTTCCAATCGGTGATATTTGAGCGAATCAGCCGATTAATGCGATCGCCTAATGCCATAGTCTCATCTCCTGCTGTGGGTGGATAGGGAACAGTTTTCTTTATTGTAGCTTTTGCAAAGTCATCTGGTTATCTCCAAAAAGCATAAATTAGCCCGCCTAGGCGGGCTTTATTCTCTAAACTTCTACCGGATGGGGTAAGGGATGAGTCTAAGCAGATGTTTTCTGACAAAAGTGTTCGTCAAAAAATCCTTGGACTTGTTCTAAAATAGTCGGCAACTGACTCGCCAGTTCAGCCGTGCCTTCCCAGGTTTTTTGACGGGCTAAACTTTCCAATTGACCGGCGATCGCAGACATAGAAGACACCCCGACATTACTAGCCGCACTTTTAATTCGATGAGCGCAATGTTCCATCTGGGCTAAATCTTGGTTGGATAATGCCTGGGTAATCGCACCAATATCCTCGGGTATTTTATCAAGAAATACCCGTAAAAGTCGCTGCTGTAAAGACAGATTCCCTCGGGTTACTTTCAGCAACCGTTCCATATTGACCGGGCATTCGGGAACAGAAAGAGGCAAGGGGGATGCGGTATTTAGAGTCAGGAGGCTAGAAGGAATGGCTGTGGGTTCAATGCGAGGAATTTTGATGGGGGATGGAACTTGGAGACAGTTATCCGGTCCCGGTTTTTTATGAATCCATCGGCGGATAGCGGCGGCTAAATCTTCACGTTCGATGGGTTTACTCAGATAATCATCCATCCCGGCATCGAGACATTTTTGGCGATCGCCTCGCATGGCATTGGCAGTGAGTGCAATCACGATGGTATGGCGTTGTGCTTCCTCTCTGCGGCGCAACTCTTTTGTAGCCGCATATCCATCCATCACCGGCATTTGACAATCCATCAAAACCAAATCGTAGGTTTTTTTAGTAATAGATTCCAACGCTTCGATACCATTAGTAACACAATCCGGTTGATACCCTAACATTTCTAACTGACTTAAAATCACCGTTTGGTTAATTAGATTATCTTCCGCCACTAAAATATTAATCGCATAAGCGGGGAGAATTGGCGCGTGCAGAGTTCCCAAAGGAGAGGCGGTGGAGGATGGACCATTCACCACATTAATCAGGGTATCAAACAATCGCGAAGCCCGGACGGGTTTAAAGAAATAACTGGCTACGCCTTTAGATAACAGGGATTCAGCAATGTCTCGTTGGCTTTGATTGGTCATTAAAATGACCTGAGTTTCGGGAAACAGATGAGAGTCAAATTTATCGCGATTGTAATGCAGGCTTTCTAATAGCTGTAATCCCTCCTTTGAAGGCAGTTGTAAATCCAGTAACAGTACATCATAGGGTTGATTGAGCTTGATGGTTTGTTGTAAAGCATTCCAAGCTTCTGTGGCATTGGCAGCATCATCAGTATGCATTCCCCAAGCTTGGGTTAACTCTCGGACAGACTGACGAATTCGCGGGTTATCATCAACTACTAATACCCGTAAACTTGGGAGTTTACAATGAGAAATCCCCTCTAGCGGCGTGAAATGGAGTTGTTTTTTGAACTCAGCAGTAAACCAAAAGGTGGAACCTTCACCGAGTTTACTGTCAACCCCAATTTGTCCGCCCATCATTTCTACAAGCTGCTTGCAAATAGCCAATCCTAAGCCGGTCCCTCCATACTGACGCTTGGTCGAAGCATCCACTTGAGAAAAGGATTGAAAGAGTTTATTTTGCCCTTCGGGAGAAATGCCAATGCCGGTATCTTTGACACTCAGGCGGATGCAAGCGGTTTCTTCTGTTTCTGCGATCGCCGAGGCTTGAATAATAATTTCCCCGACTTCTGTAAATTTAATGGCATTGCCGACTAAATTCAGTAAAATTTGGCCCAATCGCACTGGGTCGCCCTGCAAATTTCGCGATAAGTTGGGGTCAAATAAGCAACTTAAGTCTAACCCTTTAGCTTCGGCTTGTGCGCCTAATAAATCCAGCACTTGTTCGACACTTTCATACAGATTAAAGTCGAATTGTTCTAAGTGCATTTCTCCGGCTTCTAGCTTAGAGAAGTCGAGAATATCATTAATAATGCTGAGTAAATGTTGGGCGCTGGCGCGAATTGTTTTGGCATAATCGTATTGTTGGGTACTGAGGGGGGTTTCTAAAAGTAAGCCAGCCATGCCTAATACGCCATTCATGGGGGTGCGAATTTCATGGCTCATATTGGCGAGGAATTGAGATTTAAACCGGGCGGATTCTAAGGCGGCTTCCCGGGCTTTTACTAATTCATCAATGCAGTCGATCGCAATGGCAATTCCCCCGATTTCACCGTCGGCTAAATACCAGGGAGAAATAGTCCACCGAATGTAGGTGGAAGACCCATCTAATTTTTGCCAAAGGTCTTCAGTAACGGAAACAATTTCTCCTTGTAAAGCCCGTTGGTGAGCTTGACGCCAACGGTCAGGAATATCCGATGAGACTTGATAGTAATTCCCCCCGATTAACGAGGGTTGAGTGCAGGGGGTATTAAGAGCAGTTTGCGATCGCCCACAAGAGTCTAGTCCATGATGGGTTAACCATTGGCTAGAATGAGCGAGATAGCACATTTGGGTATCAAACATGGCGATCGCCACAGGTGCACAATTCACAATCTGTTGTAACTGCTGCCGTTCCCGTTCGATCGCCGTTTCCATCTGCTTGCGATCGCTAATGTCCCGCCACACCACCGCAAATCCATCCCCCAGTTTCGTAGCCCGGATATCAAACGCTTCCCGCACAGGCGGACGATTTTTCATCCCGTTGAGGTCATGATTGCCCTCGGTTTCATACAGAATTAATTCTTCCTTTAACGGTTCTCCCGTTTGGACAACTTGAGCATATTTACTAAACAAAATGCTTTGGCGCAAATCGGGCATCACTTGGCAAAAGGAACAGTCATGCTCTCTCTCATCTCGACTACAATGACACTGTTGCCTTGCTGAAGCATTGACATATTCCCGACGAAAATCAACGATTTCACCCCATTCATTTCGGCAGGCGGAATAAATCCCAAAACAGTCCAGCATATTTTCCACCGAAGTTCTAAACCGTTCTTCACTGTGTAACAATTCTTGCTCAAGCTGTTTGAGATCCGTAATATCAATGGCAACCCCATCCCAAAGAATATCTCCATTCGGCTGGGGTTCGGGACGGGATTCCCCTTGCAGCCATTTAATTTTCCCCCCGGGGGTTATTACCCGAAATTTGCGCTTCCAGGGTTGTAGAGTTTGAGCCGATCGCGCAATGGATTCGTTAAAATTGTGCGAATCCTCGGGATGAATCAAAGAACACATTAATTGGGCATTTTGTTCAATTTCTTCCGGCTCTAATTCTAAAATATCCCGGCAACCGGAACTGATATAGGGAAAAGAAATTGTGCCATCAGTGGTAATCAGATATTGATAAATTACCCCGGGTAAATTATCCGCGAGGCGTTGGAAGCGATTTTGTAGTTCCGTGACGCGCAGGGTTTCTTGGTGGAGTGCATCTTCCACCGACTTGCGATCGCTAATATCCCGTCCGACACAATAAATGGATTGTTCTTCAGGAACCGGAACTGCGGACCAAGAAATCCATTTATAAGACCCATCCCCAGTCCGATAGCGATTTTCAAAGGCGATCGCCTCTTTTGAAACCAGCATTTCCTTGGTTTTTTCCTCCGAGAATTCCCGATCATCGGGATGAACCCAATCGAGGGAAAACTGACGGGAAAACTCCTCGGGACTGTAGCCCAAAATATCAGTGATGGCTGGATTAACCCGCTTAAAGTACCCATCAAAAGAGGCGATCGCCATCAAATCAGCGGACACTTTAAAAAATTGTTCCAATTCCGCTTGAGCCTTTTGCCTCGCCACAATTTCGCTTTGTAGTTGGCGGTTAGCGCGAGTGAGTTCGGCGGTGCGTTGGGCGACTAAATTCTCTAGCTGTTCTTGATACTTTCGTAAAGCCGCTTCAGACCGCTTGCGATCGGTGATGTCCAAGACAATTGCTTGCATTCGCCCATCGGGCAGTATTTTAGCACTCAATTCCACCGGCAGTAAGGTATTATTTTTCCGCCGCAACCAATGTTCACTTCGGCGGCTTTTTCCTACCCACAGTCCATCCAATGGACTGGAAAATATCTCGATTTCAGGTTGACAGGCGATCGCCTTGAAATTAAGTTGTAAAAGTTCTTCTCGGGAATAGCCTAACATCTCGCAAGCTCGGGGATTGACATTCAGGTAATTTCCCTGAGCATCGATAATGAAAATGCCTTCCGAGGCTTGTTCCATTAACTGACGGTAATCGGTTTCTTGGTGATGAAGTTCCGCTTCTAACTGTCGTCTTGCGGTGATATCGGTATAGATGCCAATAAATCCGATGATTTGATGGCGTTCGTCTAGGATGGCATCGGCGCGGACGGCAATCTGTAAACAATCACCCCCTTTCGACTTCATTTCGGCTTCCCCTTGCCAGGAACCGCCAGAGGAAACCGTCTCAAAGACTTGCCGACTCAAGGCAGGGTCTTGATAGAGTCTCCAGGGACCTCCTGCCGCATTCATTTCGTCCCGGGTATAGCCGAAGAGCTCAGTGCAGGCGGAATTTTGATAAATCCGATTTCTCGTCAGATCGGAGATGGCGATCGCATCCCCGGCACTATCTACCGCTTTGCGAATCCTCAGCAGTTCTGACTCATATCCTTTTCGCGCCGTGATATCTCGACCTTCGGCAATGAGTTGGGTAACGCGGTCCCCATCCCCGAACATCGGTCGAATGGAAAAATCTAGGGTTCGCAAGGGACAACCGGACCCGCCGATTTCCGTCTCATACCGTAGGGATTTTCCCGATGCCGCAGCGGCGATCGCCTCTATCAGTCGGTCTTGACTCGGCTGATTCCCACTCCACCAAAGGGTTTGCCAAAAGGAAACCCCGATCACCTGTTCTAATTGCAACTCCCCCCACTCTAGGGCAGTTTGATTCACATCCAGAATCATCCCTTCGGGATTTAACACCGCCATAAACTGAAAGCTGGAGTTGAAAATTTCCCGAAACCGAGGGGTTTCATTTTTCGTGAATCTCGGGTCGGGAAGATGGCGATCGTTACAAATTAAATAGAGGAAAATTAAAAAAAGTGAGCAGTCAGCAAAAGCTAGGGCCGGTAGCATGGTGGTACATCCCAAAGCCTCCGCCAGATGGAGTTTGATCCCGTTAACATTCCTTATGTAAGCATACCCGTAGAAAATGTCCGGTTCAAAGGCAAGAATTTGCTTTAAAAACTCCATAGACGTTTTTATCCCTATTCTTTTACTAATGCTTGAACGTTTCCTATAATAATCTAATAGTTTGGCTGGAAAGGCTCTAAATTTAATAATTCTTTTATATTCTTGCCAATTCCTCTGGCTAAAAGTTGAAAAATACGGAGGATCTCCCTAGCCCCACCCTTAAGAGCTTCTTTACCCCAGGATGGTCAGGGTTGAACCCATTAATCCGAAAAAATACGGTAAGAAAGGCTACAAAAATCAACTCAAATTCCCAAGAGTTGCGGTTTGGCAACCTGAAATTGCCTTTTCGGTGCGATCGCATCCTCTGGGCTAAACCCACAATTCTTCCTTTCAAAAACCGCCGGTTGAATCCAGCGATTCTCCTTTCCCAAACCCCCGGATTAAAAGATTGCAAAAAACTCCAGGGAACATGATCAGTCCCAAAATCCCCCAGAACATCCCCCAACACCAACGGGGAAAATTAACCGAGTCGCCCCACTTCCAGCTACCATTGCTCCAAGCTTTAGGGTATTGTGTTTAAAAGTCCTCTCTCTAATAGATAGAGCCTTCCATGACCGCAGTACAGCCCTCCCCCAAGCACCAGAAATCCAAAGCGCTCAAACCCGGTAGCCGTCCTCCCGCGAAAGAATTGTGCAGCGAGTGTGGCCTTTGCGATACTTATTACATCCATTACGTTAAGGAAGCCTGCGCCTTTCTCAACCAACAAATCGCCACCCTGGAAGAAAGCGCCCACGGACTCAGCCGTAACTTAGATAACCCCGATGAAGTTTATTTTGGCGTCCATCAGCAGATGATGGCGGCACGGAAGCAGGACCCGATCCCCGGTGCACAATGGACCGGAATCGTCAGCACGATCGCCTGTGAAATGCTCGATCGCGGCCTCGTTGAAGGGGTCGTCTGCGTTCAAAATACCCCCGAAGACCGATTCGGACCCATGCCAATCCTGGCGCGCACCAAAGAAGAAATCCTCGCCGCCAAAGTCAATAAACCCACCCTCTCCCCCAATCTGTCCGTCCTGGAACAAGTAGAAAAGTCCGGGATGAAACGCTTACTGGTGATTGGAGTCGGTTGTCAGATCCAGGCATTACGCGCGGTCCAAAAGGAAATGGGGTTAGAAAAACTCTATGTTTTAGGGACCCCCTGTGTGGATAATGTGTCCCGAGAAGGATTACAGAAATTTTTAGAAACCACCAGCAAATCCCCAGAGACAGTGGTGCATTACGAATTCATGCAGGATTTTCGGATTCATTTTAAACATGAGGACGGTTCTATCGAGAAAGTGCCATTTTTTGGCCTGAATACGAAAGAACTCAAAGATGTTTTTGCACCCTCTTGTTTGAGTTGCTTTGATTATGTCAACTCCCTAGCGGATTTAGTGGTGGGGTATATGGGTGCACCCTATGGTTGGCAGTGGATTGTGGTTCGCAATCAAACGGGACAGGAAATGCTCGATTTGGTCACGGAACAGTTGGAAACTCAGCCGGTGATGTCCCGAGGCGATCGCCGCGCTGCGGTTCAACAAAGCATTCCTGCCTATGAAAAAGGGGTGACCCTGCCGATGTGGGCCGCCAAACTGATGGGAGTGGCGATCGAAAGAATTGGTCCCAAAGGATTAGAATATGCTCGTTTCTCCATTGATTCCCACTTCACCCGCAACTATCTGTATGTCAAACGGAACTATCCCGAAAAATTAGAGGCTCACGTTCCCGAATTTGCCAAGCAGATTGTGAGTCAATATCAATTGCCAGAATCTTGAGATCGCAGTTGTGGAGGCGATCGGCTGCTTTTACCTAACTTAATCACCGATGCCTCCTCTGCCCTCTCCTCTTCCGTCTCAACCCGCCTGTTTCAAAAAACTTCCCTAGAGCCAAACTTTTGATATTGGTTTAGGGAAATCCAAAAATTCAAATATCCTGAATAGATTGCTCAATTTCGGGGCAATCCTAACTGGTCTGCTGTGATAGCACCCTTATTCTCCAAAGCCCCCCTTAATAAGGGGGGTTGGGGGGATCAATCCGGAATTTTGCCAGAAATCTATTAAAGAATGTAGGTATATTAAGCCCCAATTTAGACCCACAATATCAACTCAATTAAATCAGATACAGACAGAGGAACGAGGGGAACTCAATACCAGGAATGAGTCCTGAATTTGCAGATGCTGTCCCTCACCAGGCGGATCTGTCTCTGTCTGGCGTAAGAATTAGACAAATCTTTTCAGCGATTTATTTAAGGATAATTCACCGGCTCCTAGGGGACTTACATCGACTTCGGAAATTGAGAACCAACATGAAACCGGGGTTAATCTTCCCTCTGATTATTTCGTTTCGTAAAGGCGATCGGCCCCAAAATATACTTAAAAAAGAAGTGGGGATCGGTCTAAAGAGTGAGGGCAGTCCTTTAAAAAGTTGATTAGGATTTATCAAATGATGATAGGAAAGACTTGTTATGAATATCGAAAAATTTGAGACCCTTTACCGAGAAGGAAACCGAGATTTTTCCCATTGGGATTTATCTCAAGAGAAAGCAGCGTGGGTTAACATGAGCTACACCAATCTGACAGGTGCAGACTTGAGTCATAGCCAATTCTGCTCCGCGATTCTTCAGGGTTCGACACTCATTGAAGCAGACTTAGAGCAAACCAAACTCAGAGCCGCTGATCTGCGCCGAACCGACTTGAGTCATGCCAATTTAAGCGGAGCCGACTTAAGTCGGGCGGATTTGATTGAAACTAATTTACGCAGTGCCAATCTGGAACAAGCCAATCTCACGGAGGTGATATTTAGTCAAGTTATCCTCGCCGACGCCAACTTGAGCCAAGCCAATCTCCAAGGACTGAACCTAAGCGGGATTAACCTGAGTGGTGCGAACTTACAAGACGCACATATCACCGAGGTTACCTTCCATAATGCCAATCTGTCTAGGGCCAATTTAAGCGGATTAGATCTCAGCCATACGGACCTCAGTGGTGCTAATCTTAGCTATGCAAATTTAAGTCATACACAACTCACGGAAGCTATACTGTACGGAGCCAATTTGACCGGGGCGATTTTGACCTCAGCTCAGTTAGATGGTGCGAAAATGAATGGATCCGTTTTAGATGGCGCTGATCTGAGCGAAGCAAACCTTCAGGATGCGGAAGTCAAATGGGTGGATCTAACCAACACTAATCTAAAAAATACCGATTGTGTTGGCGCTTGTTGGAAACTGGCGAACCTGAGCCAAGCGAATCTAATCGATGGCAACCTCTATCACAGTGATCTAAAAGACGCGCTCATAGCCAAACATAACCATGTTGAATAGGAATAAAACTCGATGAAACAAAAACCACAACTCCCGATTATTGGTTGGCGGGAGTGGGTTTCCCTGCCTGAGCTGGGAATCGAGAAAATTAAGGCCAAAATTGATACGGGTGCGCGCTCTTGTGCCATCCATGCCTTTGATATTGAAACCTTCAACCAGGAAGGAAAACATCTAGTGGGTTTCAAAGTGCATCCGTATCAACGGGATAGCATTCAAACCGTTGCTACAGTCTCTCCCTTAGTCGATGCCAGACAGGTCCGCAATTCTGGCGGTCATGCTGAGTTAAGATTGGTCATTCTCACCCCCATAGAAATTTTAGGTTACCAATGGCCCATTGAACTCACCCTCACCAATCGGGATGTTATGGGATTTCGGATGTTGCTGGGACGTCAGGCGTTGCGGCATCGCTTTTTAGTCGATCCCGGAAAGTCATTTTTACTCAGTCATAAGTAGGAGTAAAATTCGTTCCCCCGCTCTCGGGGGTATCTTTTAAAACCAACCCCCATCAGGCATAGTGGCTTCAAATTAGGCTTTTAATTATTTAATTATAGCGGTTAACATATCGGTAGTAAATGCGATTTGTAAATTTACAAATCGCCGCTTTTCATAAATAACAAGAAGATTGGAAGGAAAGGTTTATAATTTTTCACGTAAATTTTTTATGAGATATATTTAAAATTCGGGTTTTTATGAAAGATAACAAAAGGTTTAATTTTGGATTATAGTGCTTAACCAAAATTTAAAGCATGGGTCTAATCCAAGGAGGATTGACAAAGGTTTAAAATCAGGTAGAATCAATAAAAACTTGAGAAATGTCTTATCCTGAAAACTACTTTACCGAGTCAGCAATATCAGTTGATTAGTCCAATCAAGACTAAAGAGCCAAAGGGTCGAGGCAGGTCAAGCTCAGAGCATCAAAATAGAAAATTATGAAAATCGCGATTTTGTCGCAAAAGGCTTCGCTGTACTCCACTCGACGACTGAAAGAAGCGGGTGAGCAACGAGGCCATCAGATGAAGGTGATCGATTACCTGCGCTGTTATATGAATATCGCCTCTCATCGGCCAACGGTGGTCTATCAGCAGAAACAGTTAGAAGATTTTGATGCCATCATCCCTCGGATTGGGGCCTCTAAAACCTTCTATGGAACGGCGGTGGTGCGCCAGTTTGAGATGATGGGAGTGTTTACGGCGAATGAGTCTCAGGCAATTTCACGATCGCGGGATAAACTGCGCTGCTTGCAACTGCTGGCGCGCGAAGGGATCGGACTGCCTGTCACAGGATTTGCCAATTCCACGAAAGATATTGAAGGGTTAATCGAAATTGTTGGGGGTGCACCGCTGGTGATTAAACTGCTCGAAGGCACCCAAGGCATTGGGGTGGTTTTGGCAGAAACCACTCAAGCGGCTAAATCGGTGATTGAAGCCTTTCGCGGGTTGGATGCCAATATTTTGGTGCAAGAATTTATTAAAGAAGCCGAAGGTGCTGATATCCGATGTTTTGTGGTGGGAGATAAAGTCGTCGCCTCGATGAAACGCCAGAGTGAACCGGGAGAATTTCGCTCTAACCTGCACCGGGGAGGTACAGCGGAAAAAATCAAGCTGACTCCAGAGGAACGCTCCACAGCGGTAAGAGCCGCTAAGACGATGGGATTAAAGGTGGCGGGAGTGGATATTTTGCGATCGAATCATGGTCCGGTGGTGATTGAGGTGAATTCCTCACCGGGTTTGGAAGGGATTGAGGCGGCATCCAATGTGGATGTAGCGAGCAAGATTATCGAGTTTATTGAGAAAAATTCAGCCCCGAAAAAAACCCGCGATCGCATTCAATACTAACCGGAACTGACCAGACTCCATGCCATTTCTACCCACTCCCTAACTGATTTGACTTTAATCGGGGGCCAAAGCATTGTAAATTAGAATACATTCACCGCTTCCCTTCAATTGTCAGCGAGCTGCAAAGCGAACGTTAAACTGTATGTCTGGAGTCATTCAAATCGGCAATGCCACTATCCCACCGGGAGAACAAAGGCGCTTAGAATTGCCGGTTGCCCGACTACCGACGCAAACTCTGCTAGGATTGCCGGTTACGGTCATCAATGGCACGCGATCGGGGCCTCGACTCTGGTTGAGTGCCGCCATTCACGGCGATGAAATTAATGGGGTGGAAATTATTCGGCAAGTGCTGCATCAAATTTCCCCGCGTCAACTTTGTGGCAGCATCATCGCGGTCCCGATTGTGAATGTGTTCGGGTTCATTGAACAGTCGCGCTACTTGCCCGATCGCCGCGACTTAAATCGTTCTTTTCCCGGTTCAGCGCGGGGGTCATTAGCCTCTCGATTGGCGCATCTGTTCATGAAAGAAGTAGTGATGCGATGTACTCATGGGATTGATTTACATACGGCTTCCCATCATCGAATTAATTTGCCTCAAATTCGGGCCAATCTCTGCGATCGCGAAACCTATCGCTGTGCTCAGGCATTTGGCGCACCCCTGATGATTCATGCCACGACTCGGGATGGTTCCTTGCGACAAGCGGCGACTCAGTTAGGAATTCCTGTTCTGCTCTATGAAAGTGGAGAAGCGCTCAGATTTGATGCGGAGGGGATCTCAGTGGGGACAAGGGGAATTCTGCAAGTCATGGCGATGCTGGGGATGATCTCCACGTTTGCACCCTCCCCATTCCCTCCTTCTTTAGAGGTCAAAAAAACCCAATGGGTGCGATCGCCCTCTAGTGGAATTCTGCACCTAGAAGTAGGACTCGGCCAATCTATCTCCAAAAAACAACGCTTAGGAATTATCTGTGATGCCTTCGGAGACCAGACGATGAAAGTTTATGCTCCCTTTGATGGGGTGATCATCGGTCATACCCAAAACCCATTGGTTAATCAAGGCGATGCGATTTTGAACCTGGCCGCCATTGAACCCTAAGCCCTTCTGGTTTAACGGCGCGACTTATCAAAGATGATATAGAATCCCCTTCGATCCAGTTCAACCCCTAGAAGCATTTGCTCCCCTGGGGGTTTCATACCCTGGCGGCTCATTGTAACGATTTATTTACAAAAGTTTATCTTTTTTATAACAATAATTGATAGTTCTTAAAAAATATCCGGTAAAATTAAGTAAAGTTTGTGAAAATCAACTTAAATTAACAACCGCATAGAATATTGAGTACGCCTTTTTGGATACTACCTATGAAAATCCAAACGGGAGATTGTTTAATTTCCAGG
Source organism: Laspinema palackyanum D2a (assembly GCA_025370845.1). GTDB lineage: Bacteria > Cyanobacteriota > Cyanobacteriia > Cyanobacteriales > Laspinemataceae > Laspinema. The sequence continues at coordinate 14,469 of JAMXFF010000041.1, forward strand.
GATGGCCGCTACTATCGGGTCATTGATTGTTGTGGCGAGTTTATATCATTGATGCCAATTCAGGGCTACACGGTGTTTACCTGCCGTCAAAGTTACTTGGAATCCTCGTTTGGCTTGGTGGAAACGCAACAACAAGTTGCATGAACCCAGAGGGCAGAGGCCCTCTGTAGTTCCGGTGGCAAAAAGTAACCCTCGTTGAATAGCAGCTTTCAGCATTAACGACGAGGAAAGCCGGTTAAGCCGGACCCACCGCTGCGACTGCTGCTTCTAAGGCGATCGCCACATGAGTCCAATGGGTTCCTCCCTGGCAAAACACAATATAAGGCTCCCGCAACGGACCATCGGCAGACAACTCCGAGGTACTGCCATCAATAAAACTCCCCCCTGCCATCACCAACTGACTCTCATACCCAGGCATCGGTGCAGGCACCGGATCCAAATAGGACCCGATGGGGGAATACTTCTGAATGGCACGGCAAAACGCAATCAGTTTTTCTGGTGAACCCAACTGAATCCCCTGAATGACATCCCGCCTTGGTGCAGTGGGGGCGGGGTTGACGGGATATCCTAGGCGATCGAACACATAAGCGGTTAAATGATTTCCCTTCATTGCCTCTCCCACCATTTGAGGCGCGAGAAACAAACCCTGAAACAACAACCGATTGCGATCGAACGTCGCCCCCCCACTACTGCCAATTCCGGGTGCTGTGAGCCGACAGGTGGCCGATTCGACTAAATCTGCACGTCCTGCCACATAGCCCCCACCCTCAACAATCGTCCCCCCGGGATTTTTAATCAAGGAACCGGCAATTAAATCCGCCCCCACTGCCGGGGGTTCACGATCTTCAATAAATTCCCCATAGCAGTTATCCACAAAACAAATCGTCTCGGGATTTTGTCCCTTGACGAGATGGATAATTTTTTCAATATCTGCAATGGACAGACTGGGACGCCAGGAGTAGCCACAAGAGCGCTGGATCGAGACCAAACGGGTTTTGTTTGTGATAGCAGATTGGAGGGCCACCCAATCGATTTCCCCGGTGGGAGTGAGTTCTAATTGGCGATAACTGACCCCAAACTCCATGAGAGAGCCTTGACCCGTGCCTCGTAACCCAATCACTTCCTCTAAGGTGTCGTAAGGAGCACCGGCGACGGCCAACATTTCATCTCCGGGACGCAATACCCCAAAGAGGGCACAAGCGATCGCATGAGTCCCGGAAACAAACTGCACCCGCACCGTCGCCGCTTGGGCACCCATCACCTCCGCAAAAATTTGATCCAGGGTTTCACGCCCTAAATCATCATGACCATATCCCGTCACCCCCGCAAAATGGTGAACCCCTACGCGGTGACGGCGATAAGCTTCGAGGACCCGCTCTAGGTTTTTCTTGACCTGAGCATCAATTTGACAAAACAGAGGGAACAGTGCAGTTTCTGCTTCTTGCAGCCATTGGGAGCGATCCATCAAAACCTCGTGTGAAATGTTACAGTTAGTTAAGGGGAAAAATTGCCCTGATGTAAAATAATCTCAGCCAATCGAGGGTTTTGCCTGCCTTGGGCGTTCTGACGGACTCTTACCGGGAGTCGAGGCGATCGCGCTGTAGGGCAAAAAGACTAGACCTCACGCTTAATCGGCGATGGTGCCATTGCAACATCCCACAGCAGATTTTGGCAGAAAAATTTGTAATAAGGTCACAATAAGGTCACAGATGACGATTGTCAGTTCAACACAAGAAACACAAGAAACAATAGGGCAAGATCTATCCCGGATGCGGCCTGACTGGCCGGTTATCATCTTCATGATTGCAATTCATGCTTTTGCCCTGTTCGCATTCCTGCCGAGTACCTTTAGTTGGGCGGCAGTGGGGTTAGCGGTCTTCTTCCACTGGGTAACTGGGGGTCTGGGAGTCACCCTCGGATTTCATCGGTTAGTCACTCACCGGAGTTTTACCGCACCCAAGTGGTTAGAGTATTTTCTAATCTTTTGCGGCACCCTAAGCTGTCAAGGGAGTCCGATCGATTGGGTTGGACTGCATCGTGCACATCATCTCCACTCGGATAATACTGAAGATCCCCATGACTCCAATCAGGGGTTCTGGTGGAGCCACATGGGTTGGCTATTCTATCATTCTCCTGCTGAGGCTGAAATCCCTCGCTTAACAAAAGATATTGCAGACGATCCGTTTTATCAGTTTTGCGACAAGTTTTTACTTCCGATTCAAATTGCTTTAGGGATTAGTTTCTACTTTTTAGGAGAAGCCATTTCCCCGGGACTCGGCTGGTCCTTCGTGGTTTGGGGAATTTTTGTCCGCCTGGTGGTGGTGTTTCACTGCACCTGGTTTGTGAACAGCGCCACTCATAAGTTTGGCTATCGCACCTACGAGAGTGAAGATCGCTCCACGAACTGCTGGTGGGTTGCGTTAGTCACTTATGGCGAAGGTTGGCACAATAATCACCATGCCTATCAATATTCTGCCCGACATGGAATGCAGTGGTGGGAAATTGATTTTACTTGGATGACGATTCAACTTTTACAAGCTCTTGGCCTTGCTAAGAACGTCAAGTTAGTTGGGAAATAACCGCTGAGGTTTAAACCGGCAAAACTCGGATTGGTTTGAGAAAATAAAGAGTGGGGAGGATGACTTTGAGTCATCCTCCCCATTTTTAATAGACTTTTTGCAGAATAGCGGAGTGATCCCCCCAAACCCCCCTTCTTAAGGGGGGCTTAAAGATTTATTGCTATGGCTTCCCTGGTGAGACAAACATAACATTGATTACTCTGGCCTCCCCCTTCTTAAGGGGGACGGGAGGGGGATCTCCTGGAGGGAAAGGGGTGTCCATCGGTTATTTGGCAAGAGGTCTAATGAATCCGGGATTGGAAGGTTTAAACCTGTCCTTTGCCTTGAATGATATGTTTGACGGTGGTCAAGCTTTCCAGGCCAATTAAGCCTCGGCGATGACCTTTTTGGTTAGACATTCCCAGAAAAATGGCATCTCCCTGTTTGGGATAGCGGTAAAAGCGAGGGGAAGCGTTGATATAGGTTGAGGCGCTGTTGACTCCTCCCCCAAATTGAGAGCTTTCCAGATAGGATTCGGTGACGATAGAATCGGCATGACCGCTACTGTATTGATTGATCCAGGCGATCGCCTCTTCCAGATTATCCACCACTTTAAAAGCGACAGTTTTGGTTAAATAGGCCGAAGCCCATTCTGATTCTTCTACTTTTTTTAACTCGGGAAATTCTTCGCTGAGAATCTCATCCACCCGAACTTCAAACCCTTTATCCTGCAAACTGTTAAACAACATTGCCAGGGAAGAGGGTTTTTGATTGCGATGAATCAGCACTTTTTCAATGGCATTGACGGGATCCGGTTCACTTTGGTGGGAGTCTTGAATCACCCATCGGGCTAAATCCATACTGCCGCTGGGGGACCAATAAAGATAACAGTTTCCCATGCCGGATTTAAGTACGGGGACCGTCGCTTGACGAATCACCTGCTGGACGAGACTAGGCCGACCGTAGGGGATAACTAAACTGATATATTTATCTTGGCGGACTAAATCTCGGGTGGAAACCCCCATTTCTGCCGGAATCATTTCCAGACAGCCTTCGGGCATATCTGCTTTGAAGAGCGATCGTTGCAAGGCATCGGCGATCGCAGCGTTGGAGTGAGCTGCATACATTCCGCCTTTGAGAATCAGACAGTTGCCGGTTTTGATGCACAACCCAGCGGCGATCGCCCCTAAATCCGGTAACGCTTCATAGACTAAACTGATCACCCCTAAAGGCATTAATTGGCAGTAGGATTGTGAGCCCTCCACTTGGTAGGAGGCATTCATCACCCGGCGCATCGGATCGGACAACTCCGCCAACCGTTGCAGAATTTGCACCGTTGTCTGGATCCGTTCTGGCGTCAACTTCAGCCATTCCAGAATCAAATCAGGCACTGCCATTTCCCGGGAGGCTTCCAAATCGAGGGTATTGGCTTCTAAAATCTCATCCGAGGCTTCCTTAAGGGATTTTGCCATCCCCTCCAAAGCACGGGTTCGTTGTTGGCTTGAAGTCTGCGCCATTATCAAAGAAGCTTGATAGACGCTCTCCACGACTGCCATCGCATCAGGATCTGGGGGAAAAGTAGAATCTGTTGTCATCGAGCTCATCTATCGCCTGTAAGCCAACCAAACCATTAAGGCTGGCAAGGTTGCCAGCAACACCGCTAAAATGACCCAAGGGATCACGCTTGGGCCTAGGGGTAAACCCAGAGCGTAGGGTAACCAGAATACCACTAGGCCGATGACAATCACGAGGGAGATGGGTAAGTAGCTTTCCCTCAGACGGGTATTGGCTATGCACCATTGATTGCCGTTCCAGTTCCAACACCGTTTATAGGGGGAATTGGTGGGGAGTTGCTCGATCCCCTGTCCATCTTCGGTGACCACAAAAATATTTTGACAGCGATCGCACCCCAAGGCTTCGGTTAGGGTGATCGGGACCAAACGTCCCCTCCGCCTACAGGGACAGGGGTACTCTGCATTGAGGTCGATCTTTTGGGATTTTTGAGATGGCACAGGCGCTAATCCATAAAAATTCCACGACTTTTTTACAACATAGACTGGCCAATCTCTGCGATCGGTTATTCTCGGCGATCGCCTGGAAATTTTGACAGTTTATGAGCGGAGCATTATGCTCCGTTTTTCCCGTTTATATTACAGGACTGATTGTAGCATTCGGGAGTTTTAATCGCCTTGAGGTTGTCTGAGGAGGAGCTTCATATCGTTTTTTTGGCTGACTTCCCCATTTCACAACCACTCAGCTCTTCCAACTGGATCATAACAACTGCAATCGAGATTCTCAACCGGAATCCAGATTGTAAAACCCGTTTCTGCCAGGGTAATTGATTTTTTATTTTTAAAGCGGGTAACGCGATTCGAACGCGCGACATTCACCTTGGCAAGGTGACGCTCTACCACTGAGCTATACCCGCAAATCTTTGACTTTATTAGTATGGCAGAGTCACCCAGGTTTGTCAAGGCGATCGCTCAAAAAAATTTTGAGCGTCGCTCACAGCCCCGAAACGTTCAGTAGGCAAGGCTTATGCGCCTTCAACATGGTTGGAAACCTGGGCAGACCGAGAGGGATTTGATGAAGAAGCCGGTAAAGAGCGATCGCCACTGCCTAGGGCTGCCGCATGAGTGGCAGTCCCCTCCCCGGGACCTACCTGATTTAAGCGCCGCATTAAACTCGCCATTTCTAGGGCATTCATTCCATAGTCCCAGCCCTTATTACTTTTCACCCCTGCCCGTTCTAGGGCTTGCTGCATCGTATCCGCCGTAATTATACCAAAAATCACCGGCACTCCCGACTGATATCCAGCCGCTGCAATCCCTTTCGAGACCTCTGCTGCCACATAATCAAAATGAGGCGTTTGACCTCGGATGACTGCACCTAAGCAAATCACGGCATCATAACGCCCAGAAACAGCAAGTTGACGCGCCACAATGGGCACTTCAAAACTCCCGGGAATCCATACATAATCCACCTGAGTCCCCTGGGGATCCACATCCACACCGTGACGCTTTAGAGCATCTTCACAGCCCTGTAACAGTTTGCCCACAATCAAATCATTGAACCGACTGATCACGATCGCAAACCGCAAGCCCTCAGTCTGGGTAAACGTTCCCTCAAAAACGGTCATATTAGTTTTAGGTCTAATTGATTATCGATAAAAAAGTTTTAGGGGTAAGCCTTCATGCTCCCCCAGTGCAATGGGCGATCGGGAATCGAAAGGACAAAAGACCATCGGAATCACACCGATCGCCCATTGCACCTTTCGATCACTGCCCCAAATAGTGGGGTGCTTATACCACCAAAAAGTTTAAAACTCCCACCAAAATCACCAGAGCAAACCAAACACCCGAACCAATGAACAGCAGGGGTTTAGATTGATCCCAGTTTTGGGGAGAGGCATAAGCGACAGGGACGCCCACGACCATCACAAAAGACAAGAAAACCAGAGCGGCAAGAGCCAGTTGAAAAATAATTGTCATTTTTTTTTCTTCCTTTGACAGCAGTGGTCTAGTAATCAGGGTTTGAACTAGAGCAAATATCGGTTAATTAATTGCTCTGATTCTTAACCTACCAAAAAATGACCCAATCTCATAGAGGGGGTACAGGCTTTATTGTTAGGGAGATGGGGGCATTGGTCTTATGTCATTGGTCGTTGGTCGTTGGTCGTTGGTCATTGGTTGATGGGGGAGATAGGGAGGATAGGGTCCATGTTCAACGTCCCGACTTCAGTCGTTCTCTTCTCTTAGTTCGTAGTAACGACTTCAGTCGTTCTCTTCTCTTAGGGAACTCCAAGAAATAAAATACCCAAAAAACCCGCAGCGTCCAGCCCGGAGGCTACACGAACGAAGCCCGCACTTCGACGGGACTCAGCACAGGCCTGCGCGGGCTAATACAGTCGTGTTAGGTGCGATCGCATCCCATTTGAATGATTTATTTGTTGGAATACCCTTAGTTCGTAGTAACGACTGAAGTCGTTACCGCGTGACGAAAGCATCAGCTTTCGTCACGCCCTCAGCGATAGCTAGTCCTCCAGTTCCATCGCGATCGCTAGACCCTCGGATTGCTGGTGTGATGGCATCCGCCATCACACCAGAGCAACGACTGAAGTCGTTACTACAAACATGGACCCCATCAACCCAGGACATAAGACTAAGGACAAAAGCTAGTCCTCCAGTTCCCTCGCCATCGCTAGACCCTCGGATTGCTGGTGTGATGGCATCCGCCACCACACGAGAGCAACGACTGAAGTCGTTACTACAAACATGGACCCCATCAACCAACGACAAATGACCAAGGACAAATGACAGATGACAAGAAAAATGGACATTATTTTGTGTCATACCACGGCAGATTTCGATACCTTGGGGGCTGCGGTGGGAGTGACTCGGTTATCCCCTGGAAGTCGGATTGTACTCGCGGGGGGTTGTCATCCGGGAGTCCGGCAATTTTTGGCGTTACATCGCGATGAGTACCCGTTGATTGAACGGCGATCGGTCAATCCCGATCGCATCCGTTCCGTGACGGTGGTGGATACCCAACAGCGCGATCGCCTGGGTAAAACCGCAGAATGGTTAGATTTGCCCGTCCCGATTTCAGTCTGGGATCATCACCCTCATGTTCACAGCGATATTCCAGCGACAGAGACTCATATTGAAGCCCTAGGAGCCACAACGACTGCGATCGTGGAACAGCTTCGCCTAGGGTTAAACCCTCATCCGAACGAGGCAATTTTGAATGTGGCGGAAGCAACAGTTATGGCCCTGGGCATTCATGTGGATACGGGGTCTTTAACCTTTGACCATACGACTCCACGAGATGCGATCGCCTTAGCTTGGTTAATGGAACAAGGCGCTTCCTTATCGGTGATTGCCGAATATATCGAACCGGGATTATCCCCCCGACTCCAGGACCTACTCACCACTGCCTTAGACACCCTACACACCGAAACCATCCAGGGTCATCCCGTTTCTACGGTGCTGTTGGAAACCCCGGAATACATTGCTGGATTATCTAGTGTTGCAGCGCAAATCATGGAGATTACCGACACGGAAGCGCTGCTGTTGGGAAATCGCTATCCCATTAAAGGCTCCGATGAACATCGGTTGGTGGTGATTGGGCGATCGCGCATTTCCGGGACCAATCTCCAAACCTTATTCACCCCTTGGGGAGGTGGGGGACATCCCCGTGCCAGTTCGGTTAGTTTACGCCTGACGGACCCGATAGTTACCTTCCAGGAAATCCTCGAAGACTTTAAAAAGCAAATTCCTCATCAACCTGTCGCCCGAGAATTGATGTCCTCTCCAGTCCGGACCATTCGACCCGAAACCACCATCCATGAAGCTCAACGGATTCTGTTGCGCTACGGACATTCTGGATTATCCGTGGTGAATGAAACGGGAACCCTCGTGGGGGTGATTTGTCGCCGGGACCTGGATATTGCCCTACATCATGGATTGGGTCATGCGCCGGTTAAAGGCTACATGAGCAGCACTGTTAGAACGATCGCCCCAGATACGCCCTTACCCGAGATTGAGGACCTGATGGTGACCTTTGATATCGGGCGATTGCCGGTGTTATTTGAGGGGTCATTACAAGGGATTGTCACCCGGACTGATGTATTGCGACAACTGCACCAGGATAGTGGAATTGGATCTAAGAGCAATTTAACCACTGGAAGTCCGCCCTATTGTCCCTTACCTCGGGAAGTCGCCTCTCTCCTGAGCAGTCGCCTCGCGCCGCAATTGCTGACCCTCCTGAATCGGGCGGCCCAATTGGCGGAAGAACGGGGGTGGCATCTTTATCTCGTCGGTGGAGCCGTGCGGGACATCCTCTGGGCAATTTATCACCAAGAGGGGAGTTCGGGGTTTAAATTAGTCGGAACAGAGGAGAGTGGGAAAGAACCCGCAGGCGATCGCCCACCCTTGCTACTGACGGATATTGATTTGGTTGTCGATGGGTTCGATTCCCGTGCCGATGATGCTGCCGGGGTGGAACTGGCGGAACAGCTTCAAAAACTTTATCCCACGGCTCGTTTAGATATTCACGGTCAATTTCAAACCGCTGCCTTGTTGTGGCATAAAGACCCGGAGTTAGATTCTCTGTGGGTTGATATTGCCACAGCACGGACAGAATTTTATCCCTATCCAGCAGCAAATCCCGAAGTGGAAGCCTCCTCGATTCGGCAAGACCTTTACCGGAGAGATTTTACCCTGAATGCCCTCGCTGTGAGGCTTACCGGGCCCAATCGTCGGGGGGAGATTTTGGATTTCTTTGGGGGATGGTTGGATTTGCAGGGGGGTCAGATTCGCGTGTTACACGCCAATAGTTTTATTGAGGACCCGACGCGGATTTATCGGGCGGTGCGGTTTGCGGTGCGGTTGGGATTTGAGATTGAAGCGCAGACGCAAGGGTATATTCGGTTGGCGATGGAGAGTGGGGTCTATTTGCGATCGCCTGAGTTAACTCGCCGCGTGCCCGCATTGGAAACCCGACTGAAGAATGAACTGAAATATATTTTACAAGCCCCCTACTGGCAAAGGGCTTTGCAATTATTAGACTCCTTTGATGCATTACGCTGCATCCATCCCAGCTTAAAATTAGACCGGGATTTATGGCAGCAACTGCGATCGGTCGATCGCTGGATTCGCCAAATTCAGGGTACGGTAAATGGAGCCGAATCGCCGCTCAAGACCCTTCCGGAATCCTGGCAGATTCGCTTAGAACTGCTAATTGCTCATTTAGAGCCGCAATGGAGGGGGGAGGTGGCCCAAAATTTGCAAATGAGTACCGAGAGTATTGAGCGCTTAGAACAGTTGGGAACGGCAGCGATCGCAGTCATGCCGGTGAGGGAGACTTCCCGACCCAGCGAGGTAGTCCGATTGTTAAGCCCTTATGACCGGACGTTGTTGATGGCGATCGCTGTCATGAGTCCCAAAGCGCTCAGGCGGAGAATTTGGCAATATGTCCACCACTGGATGAATGTCAAACCGTTACTCAACGGCAACGATCTCAAAGCCCTCGGTTACAAACCCGGACCCCAGTTTAAGACCATTTTAGACAGCCTGCTTGCGGCCACCCTAGACGGGGAAATCCAAAGCCGCTCGGATGCCGAGGCTTATCTAGGCCAATATTTTCCCCGGGACTCCATTCAACAGCCCTAGGGGATTTTCAATTCCGGCAGTCAAAAGGGTTCGGTTTTGGGAAGATTTTTAGATACAGCTTTCCTTACTAACTTTCTACCACTAAACCAATATGGATGCGAATGAACTGCTGAAGCGGTATGCAGCAGGAGAAAGGGATTTTCGGGGTGCCTACTTAGTCCGTGCTGACTTGATGTTTGCTGAACTCAGTCTGGCGGATTTATACGATGCTGACCTCAGTTGTGCTGACCTATTTGAGGCCAAACTCAGTGGGATCAAACTCAGTGGAGCCAATTTAGAAAATGCTCACCTGAGCCGTGCGGACTTGAGTAACGGCAAGCTCTTTGGCGCTAAATTAAGCTATGCCGACCTCAGTCGGGCCGATTTGTTTCGGGCGGATTTATTTCGAGCGGAACTGGCCGATGCGGACCTGCATCGCGCTAATCTCACCCGCGCCGACCTCAGTGGAGCCAATCTGACTCGGGCTAATTTGAATGAAGCTACCTTAAGTCAAGCTAATTTAAGCGATAGTAATCTTTCTTTTGCCAGCCTGAATAATGCCAAGTTGAATGGGGCTAAATTAAATGGGGCCAATTTAAGTGAAGCGCGACTCTTTGATAGTGACCTCACTGGGGCCAAATTAGAAAAAGCTGACCTGAGAAATGCCGAACTATTCGCGGCTAAATTAATCGAAGCCAATTTAGTAGAAGCCGACTTACGCAACGCCAAATTTAGTGAAGCCAATTTGAGCAAAGCCAAGCTAGATGGAACGAACCTGTCTGGGAGTAATCTGAGTCGGACCAACCTCAGTGAAGCCAGTTTGACTGAAGCCAACTTGACCGAAGCGAACCTCAGTGAAGCGACTTTACGCAAAGCCAACCTCAGCGGGGTCAAATTGTGCGATGCTAATCTGAGTCGGGCTAACCTCAGCGAAGCGAATTTAGTCGGAGCGGATCTGTCGAGTCCTAAGAGAGAGCCGATCGCCGAGCGGTCTTTGTCTCTGAAAAACAAAAAGTCTGTCATGCTAGGTCGCGATCCCAGCGTCTCTTTACAGATTTATTCCCCCTTTGTCTCTCGTCGTCATGCTTCCATCGACATCGAAGACAACGGACAATACATCATCCGTGACCACAACAGCACGAATGGGGTTTTTGTCAATGACCAGCAGATTGAGCAATCAATGGTCTTACCGGATGGGGCTAGAATTCGCATCGGACCTTTTCTGTTAATTCTCAACGGGGATGAACTCGAATTGCAGGATGAGCAAAACCGTCAACCCACTTCCCTGAGTGAGGCGGATTTAAGTCAGGCGGACTTGCGGAATGCCAACCTGGCTGGGGCTAATTTCTATCGGGCTAACCTCAAAGGTGCTAACCTTTATGGCGCGGACCTCACGGGCAGCAATCTGAGCCATACCAACCTTTCGGGCGCTACAATGCCAGATGGGTCAATCCATCCCTAGGCGATCGGTACAGTGATCCCCACAACCGGCGAGGGTTTGAACCTCTACAGCCGACCTAGAGTGTTGGAACAGTCTGCAATCCCTAGGACAAGAAACCGGGTTTTTGTTCCAGATTTGTTGCTCATTGCGATAAATTTTGTGAAAAAACCCGGTTGCTCACCGCTCCAGTGTTGACCCCCTAGATAGCCTTCCCTGACCAATGTTTGCTAGAGTATTTCATTCGGAGTCAGCCTCCGCTTGAATGCTCATACCGAAACTTCTACTTGTAACTTCTAAAATGCTAAGAGCCGGAATTGTCGGACTCCCAAATGTGGGAAAATCTACTTTATTTAATGCCTTAGTTGCCAATGCTAAAGCGCAAGCGGCTAACTTCCCCTTCTGCACCATCGAGCCCAATGTGGGGGTTGTGGCGGTGCCAGATGAGCGGTTAACGATGCTGGCAAAACTTTCAAAATCCGAGCAAATCGTCCCCACCCGCATCGAGTTTGTGGATATCGCTGGATTAGTCAAAGGTGCCAGCAAAGGGGAGGGTCTGGGAAACCAGTTTTTATCTCATATTCGCCAAGTCGATGCGATCGTGCAGGTGGTCCGTTGTTTTGATGATGAAAATATCATTCACGTTGCCGGTTCTGTTGATCCGGTGCGGGATATTGAAATCATTAACTTAGAACTGGGATTAGCTGATTTAGCACAAATTGAGCGGCGCATGGATCGCACCCGCAAATTAGCGCGCAGCAGTAAAGAGGGTCAACTGGAAATGGCCGCTTTAGAAAAATTAGCGGCTGCCTTAAATGAAGGCAAACAAGCGCGGCAAGTGTCTTTAACGGCAGAGGAAAGTGAAGCCGTTCTCACCCTTGATTTACTCACAAGTAAGCCGATTATTTATGCAGCCAATGTCTCGGAAGATGACTTAGCTACAGGCAATGAATGGGTAGAAAAAGTCCGAGAAGTTGCCTCGGTAGAAAATGCCAAGGTGGTGATTATTTCGGCTCAGGTTGAATCGGAACTGGTGGACCTGCCGGAAGAGGAACGAGGAGATTTTCTCGCCTCTTTGGGGGTGGAAGAAGGGGGATTAAAGTCTTTGATTGCGGCGACTTATCAATTATTGGGGTTACGCACATTTCTCACCACGGGACCGAAAGAAACCCGGGCTTGGACGATTCGAGAAGGGATGTTAGCGCCTCAAGCAGCAGGGGTGATTCATACGGATTTTGAGCGGGGTTTCATTCGCGCTGAAACGGTTGCCTATCAGGATTTGGTGAGTACGGGTTCCATGAATGCGGCGAAGGAAAAGGGTTTGATTCGCAGTGAAGGAAAAGAGTATGTGGTGCAAGAAGGAGATGTGATGCTGTTCCGGTTTAATGTTTAATCGGGGGGTGCGGATCTCTCTGAGATGAATGGCGTTAGGGGAAGCAAATTTACCCGGGCGATCGCCCTCTTCGTTCACGTCCCAATCTGACAGTTTTCCCCAACTCCAGGGAAGGGGTACAGTGATGCTGTACCCCTGGGGATTTACTCCATTTTCAAAGATGCTTTAGCGGATTGCTGGGTATCATTTCCCAATCGAGTAATGAGATACTCGCTATAGGCGCTACTATTTAATGGAAAGCTGGAATTTTCCAGAATAAAATCAGGAAATATCGCGGTCAAATCAGAGGTCCCTTCTTTTCCCTGGCGAGGAATTTTATGATTAATAATTTGATACCCCTGAGAATTTTTATTTAAAATCAGGGCTACGGGAAAACTCCCCCCTCGCTTCTGGAAGAGTTGATTGTTCTCTACATCATATTCATGACAAACCACCCACAAATATTGATGAATGTCTTGTTTTTTGGCTTCCATTCCATAGACCTGGTAGGCACAAAAGGTACGATTTACTAGGGCATCTACTCCGACAATATCTTTGATAAAGTGGGAGTTTTCCATGTACTCAGCGGTGGCTTGTTCAATGTTAAAGGAACTGTGGGAGTTGAGGCCAGGATTTCGGCTGTCGCATCCCCCCAGCATCAAGGCAGCCGGGAGGAGTGGCACACCGATAAACCATTGGAAGAATAAGGACAGTGTACGCATTGCTATAAGGTAAAGTTTATAGATGGAGTTTTGCCTGCATTGTCTTAGGGGTGATGACTGTAGCAAGCGTGTCCTTTAAGATTCGGTCAGACTGAGACTGATTCTAAACAAATCTTTCCCCTATTGATGTAATACTTTATACTTAACAGGTCCTAGTTTTCAAGCCAGAATATTAAAAAATATTAAAATTTTCCTTCTGTAGGGATAATTCCGATAAATTCCTCATAAAACTATCAGAAAATGAGGAAAATGGCCGGGAGATCAGGGAAAAGGCGGGAACGGCCGATCGCCCCTGAAACAATGGCTCTCAGGCAGTTCCTCGCCTGATGCGGTCATCTCGGCCCCAAAGCTGAAACCCTTGGGGGAATTCGACGGCTTTAGGGATTGACAAAACTCTCTAGGGATTTTAAAAACAGGATTACCCGAATGAGAACCTGATTTAGGTAAATTTTCAGGTGACTTTTAGTGAAGTGAAAGGGGGGATGATTCCCAGGTTAAAAGCACCCGAATTAAACCATAAGGGGCCGGGATCACGGTCATCAGGATAGGTTTTGAGAAGGGATCTGGGGGCGTGGTAGGGGGAGAGCTGATTGGCCCAAGAAGAGAGAGTCCTGTTCTTAGGGGTAAAATTCCGCAGCGATCGCCCCAATCTGAAAGCAATTAACGGGGATAAATTGGGAATAATAATTTAGCCTAAATGGCAGGAAAAATTTTTATAGGCGTAAAGGCTTATCCCGTCAGCAATGTTCACGAAAATTTTACAAAATCGGAGCACAACCTTGACAATTCCCCCTGGCGTATATAATAATCTCCAGGGACAATAAAATGAATGGGATCAATGCTAAACTCCATTGAACCGTTTAGAGGGTGCTAGAGCTAACGCTCATCGGTCAAGGATAAGAAATAGTGCGGTTTTTACGGAGCAGAATTCAAGGGAATCTACTGCGACAAAGAAACAAGCAAGCATTATTTAAAATTCAGGGTGCGCCGGAGGAGGACGGGCAGCAGTGAAAACTTGAGGCCCCAACTCAAAGGGGGAAAGTCGGTCTATCCGAGACTACCCAGGGATTTATCGTTCAGTACAAAAATTTGCAGGAAGTAACCGGATGAACTGACCCATTAGCTGAAAAGCAAAAGACGTAAATTGGATGGCAATCGTGAATTGAAACCCGCTCACCCCTTTGTTTTTGCTCAAGGGTTGAGCTGTGGAAAATCTCACGCGATCGCGCCTAGCTTTCAGGTTAACTGGGGCAGTTCACTTGCGGGTGACCCCCTCTCAGGTGAAGGAAAATGAAACCAGGAATTTTGTCTACCACAGCACTCGTGATTGCACTTGGCTTTACAGGTTCAGTCACGGCTCAACCCGGTGTCAACTACGACACGCGCACCCAAGCGACCTCAAAACGCAACCCGGATTCGGTTAGAAAAACACCCTCAACCCAGACCCCTTCTACGCTCCAGCACAATGCCAGAGTTGCGGCTGGCATCGAGATCAACAAACAGGCGATCGCTGCTATCAGCCAATTTTTGAAGAACCCAAATTCCCCGAATAGACCCAGCAGCGAGATCCCACCGCTTCAGACCCTCGATGCACCGACTATCTCCTCGGAATTACCGCCCCTGGCGGCTGCCAGCATTTACTTACCCGAATTAGCCCCGACGATGACTGGCTATCTGTGGCCCGCCCAAGGGGTCCTCTCTTCCGGCTATGGCTGGCGTTGGGGACGGATGCACCACGGCATTGATATCGCCGGACCCACCGGCACCCCCATCCTAGCTGCCGCCAGTGGGGTGGTGATTACCGCTGAATGGCATACGGGCGGCTATGGCAATCTCGTGGAAATCGAACATTCTGACGGCAGTATTACCCTCTACGCCCACAACGATCGCATCCTGGTCAACAAAGGGGATCAGGTGGAAGGGGGCCAATTAATCGCTCAAATGGGCAGTACCGGCTTTAGTACCGGACCCCACTTGCACTTTGAGGTCCATCTTCCCGAACAAGGGTCCGTCAATCCCCTGGCTTATCTTCCCGAATCGGGATTATCTGCTCGACTGCCTAGAGCAATAGCATCAGGGCCTAGAGCATCAACGCCTTAGTGCCAGAGAGTTTGAGTGGGGTGGCGATCGCGCTTAATCCATCAACCCCTGAACCGCGCCGTTTCCACCAAATCCACTCATACTTCCTGTAGCCTACTCAAATTCGGGTAACTTCATATCAGAAGTTATCCGCTTTTTTTAGTTAGATTCAAAATTGCTACAGTTTAGGCTGACAAATCAGACCGGCTTCGTTAAAATCAATGGCGATTCTGGCGATCGCACCCCCTCATAATGAACCACTCGTTCCCCCACCGATTTCGGCTTCCCCTATACGCTCTCATCCTCCTGTTATTGGCCAGTTGCACCCCCACGAAAACCAGTCAGTGCCGCCGCCTAATTCAAGCCCTAGACCAAGGCACAACCACCCTCAACCGCTTAGAACTGACGCCCATGACTGGGAGTCAAGCAGCGGATCAGGTGGAACTCTCCCTTGAAGCCATCAAAACCGTCCAATTAACGGACGAAACCATCATCAACTTTCAAACCCGGGCCGTCGCGTTCTACGAACAAATCGGGACCACCTTGCGAGAGACCAGCGGCATTGCCACAATGGTGAGCAATCTCCAACCCACGCCGAAAGGATTGGAAACCCGCAACCAAGCCCAAACCCAAGTCGCAAAGGCGATCGCCTCCATCAAACAATCCACCCAAGATGCCACAGTCCTACTCGCCGAAATCGAGGAATACTGCCTCCCCAAACCCCAACCCTAACCTCTCCCCAATCTCCCCCAACTCCCCCAATCTCCCCCAACTCCCCAATCTCCCCCATCATGAGTTACTGCCTCAATCCTAGCTGCCCCAATCCCAGCATTCCCGTGAATGAAAACACCCGCTATTGCTCCCAGTGTGGCGCTGATTTATTAGTAGCAGAACGCTGTCGAGCGCTTCACCTGCTGGGGAGCAACAGCTATGAAAAAACCTTTGAAGTGACTGAAGCCGGAACCGCCAAAATTTTGAAAGTTCTCCAGATTGATGACCCGGTAGCGGTGACCCTGTTTCAACAACAAGCCTTACTCTTAGGGAAAATTCAACATCCCGGAATTCCCCAACTGCAACAAGGCGGATACTTCAGCTTTGCCGGGACGAACAGTGCGACTGCTGTGCATGGAATGTTGATGGAAAAAGTTGCGGGGCTCAATTTAGAGCAGTGGATGAAAAATCGGGGCTATCAACCCATTTCTCAAGACTTAGCGCTCAAGTGGCTCCAACAGATTGCTGAAATTTTACAGCCCATTCATCAAACCCCTTATTTACACCTGAATATTAAGCCCAGTAATATTATCCTGACGGATTCTGGACAATTGGTCTTGATTGATTTTGGCACCGCCAGACAGGTGAGTGCGAGTTATTTACGCACGGTGGAACTCTCTCCTCGTCTTTCTAGTATTGACTCGGGAGGATATACGCCACCGGAACAACTCAAACATGAAGCGGTGGCGCAATCGGACTTTTTTGCGTTGGGACGAACGATGGTGTATTTGCTCACGGCGATGGACCCGTTGAGCTTTTACAAAGCAGAAACTTCGGCGTTTTCTTGGCGCGATCGCGCACCGCAAATTTCTGAACGGGTGGGGGATTTGATTGATCGTCTGATGGATCCGGCCCTGAGTCAGCGAATCCGAACGACGGAAGAAATTTTACAGCAATTAAGGGAATTGCAACCCCAGGTGGCGCAGATGGAATGGGGATCGCAGTCACGGGAGGCGATCGCCCCATCCTCGGGTCAAGAAACTGTGCCTTCAGGGACTCTCCTGTTGCCTGCGCTGCAACTGCCTAGCTTTCCGCAACTCCTGCCGGGGAAGGGTGAGGAAACCGTTGATGCGGCATCCCGGGTTAAAGGCGATCGCAAACTGTGGAGATTGGCTGGGGTATTAGGAATCTGGGCGGTGATTGGATTAGTGGGGGGAATGGGCTCGTTGTTTTTAGTCACGCGCACGAGTAGCGCCTATCAGTGCCAACGATTGTTGGCCATGATCGACGAAGGGGGACAACAAGTGACTCAAATTGAGGGAACCGATGCCACTGCCGCTAACAAAATGGCCCAACATCTTGATCGCCTTGCGGAAGAATTGTTAGGGATGAAGATATCTGATACTCAAGTGCAACCCTATCCTTTGCAGTTGGGGAAAAGTTACCAACAATTGAGTCTGTCATTTCGGCAAATTGGAGAAGCGATCGCCATTGTGGATGCGGCGCCCTTATCCAAAGATGGTTTAGAGCAGGTAAAAGCCGCCCGCAAAAAAGCCGAAGAAGCCGGTCGAGTCGCTGCTCTAGCCGCAAAAACAGCCGATGGAGTAGCGGGACAAATTCATAGCTACTGTAAACAATAAGTTCAGTAGAATAGGACTAAAGAAAATTAAGCCAAATTTCCAGTAATTTTATTAGACCTCTTGCATAAATCTCTTAAGCCCCCCTTATCTCTTAAGCCCCCCTTATCAAGGGGGGTTGGGGGGATCAATCCGGAATTATGCAAGAAATGTATTTTAAAACTTTCCTATTTTTGGTTTAGGGGATTGCAAAATATAAATCCTCCAAACGTTCGTAGTGATTCCGTTACTGAGTCATCTTTAAAGAAACCCCGTCAAGGGGTTACTACGAACCTTTTGCTGATTTTATTTTTTGGAGTTCCCTTAATTAATAGACCTCTTGCAAAAAAAAGGTATTGATCCCCCCAACCCCCCGGGAGATCCCCCTCCCGTCCCCCTTAAAAAGGGGGAAGCCAGAGGAATAAATATTTAGTTTTAGGGGGGCTTTAAAGAATTTTGCAAGAGGTCTAATATTTAAAGATGAATTTCTAGGTTTAAAATATAGTGACCTAACTGAACATTTTGGGACCAAAGCTCGTATTCTAGGCGCAAATGCTCGGGAATTGGGCGACCGGAGAGGGTTAATTTGCGAGTATAATTTCTCATGCGTAACTGGCCATTCGTGCCGTCAGTTTCATTTTGCAGCCAATAGCGGCTCGTGCCATACATTCCGCGTTCCCACTGGTGACGATAGCTAAATTGACCATTTCCCTGCATGGTCATAATTACGCGGTAGGGAGAAATTTCTAACCACAAGAGTCGGGATGTAATCGCAGTGGGTCCCGTACTGACTTCCGGAGTCGAATCTGACTCCTGAAAATCGCTGAGTGCGGGTTCAGTCAGGAGTAGATGAAAGCGCTCTTGGTCCTTTTGATAAAGGGTAGCGGCGGTTTCCACCACAGACCAAAGGGGGAGGTCAGTGGAGATCAAGCAAAGGCTTACAGGTTTGCGGCGATGGGTCAGCATGAGGGTTGTAACGAACAGCTTGTGAAGAGTTTTCCAACAAGGGACAAGACCAGGGGGTGACTTGCTCTCAATTTTAGTATGTCAGCAGAGTCAAGAACGGTGTAGGATCGCCCTAAGCCATCCCATCACAGTTTAGCCCAATGCCCAGTTCGATAGTAAATGTAAGAATTACGGAATCTCAGCAACAATTAACCATTGATAGACCGGCTCAGGGTTTATCCGTCCAAGGACGGATCCGAGTGCCGGGGGATAAATCAATTTCCCACCGGGCTTTGATGTTGGGGGCGATCGCCAAGGGTGAAACCACGATTGAGGGACTGCTATTGGGAGAAGACCCTCGGAGTACCGCCCGATGCTTTCAGGCATTGGGGGCTGAAATTTCCCCCCTGAATGAACAACGGGTGCGGGTGCGTGGTGTCGGGGTCGGAGAATTAGTGGAACCGACGGATATATTAGATGCGGGAAATTCTGGGACGACGATGCGATTAATGCTGGGCATCCTTGCCAGTCATCCCGACCGATTTTTTACCGTAACTGGAGATAAATCCCTGCGATCGCGCCCCATGTCTCGGGTGGTTCAGCCTTTACAACAAATGGGCGCTCAAATCTGGGGTCGCAATGGCGGTTCGCTGGCCCCTCTAGCCGTTCAAGGTCAATCCTTACGGCCCATTCATTATCACTCACCGATCGCCTCGGCTCAGGTTAAGTCTTGTATCTTACTTGCAGCTTTGATGGCAGAGGGAACGACCACTATCACGGAACCAGCGGTGTCTCGGGACCATAGTGAACGGATGCTCAAGGCATTTGGAGCCGAAATTACCACGGATCCCGACACGAAAAGTGTGATGATCACGGGACCTGCTCAACTTCAGGGTCAATCGGTGATTGTGCCTGGGGATATCAGTTCGGCGGCATTCTGGATTGTGGCAGCGGCGATCGTCCCAGATTCTGACTTGACCATTGAAAATGTCGGGATCAATCCGACACGCACGGGGATTTTAGAGGCCCTGGAGATGATGAATGCGGATATTCAATTAGAAAATGAGCGGATAGTTGCCGGGGAACCTGTGGCGGATATCCGAGTGCGTCATTCTCAACTGAAAGGTTGCAGCATTGGCGGGGATATTATTCCTAGACTGATTGATGAGATTCCGATTTTGGCAGTGGCAGCAATTTTTGCTCAGGGTCAGACGGTGATTTCCGATGCAGCAGAATTGCGGGTGAAAGAGAGCGATCGCCTTGCGGTGACGGCAACGGTACTCAATCAGATGGGGGCGAAAATCACCGAGTTGCCTGATGGGTTGGAAATTACTGGCGGAACCCCCTTAAGAGGGACTGATGTAGAGAGTTATGACGATCATCGGATTGCCATGAGCTTGGCGATCGCTGCCTTGAATGCCAGCGGAACAACCACGATTCACCATGCCGAAGCTGCTGCGATTTCTTACCCAGATTTTACAGCGACTTTGCGACAAGTTTGCGAAGAATGCTAATTTAAAGGCGATCGTTTAGGTCAGTTTCATGGGCAAAGCTGACCGGCGATCGGAATTTAAAATTTTTTCTAAAATCAATTCGAGCAAATCAGGAGAAATCATAATGTCTGAACCGAGTTCTAAACCGAAAAGCCCTCTAGGGTTTGATGAAATCATTGCAATTTTTGTAGCATTTTCGACCCTAGGTACAATTTTTATATTATCCTTCCCCAGCACAGAGAGGGGCTTAAATATTTTTGAAACCGGAACCCGTTCTCCCAGTTCTGAAGGGGTTGTACCCAGGGACAAAACCCCTCAAACCCCAGTGAATCCCTTTGTAAATCCCGGACAAGTTCCCGCAGTTGGCCCTCAGTCCAGTAATCCCACAACCTCCCCCCAAGGGAATCCAACACCTTTGCGCGGCGCTTCAACCGCTTGGGGTGGGTTGGCAGTCCCGCTTTTCTCCCCCAACCCCGACTTGAACCCCACAAAAGCACCCACGGGGGAAGGGTCAGGAGAAGCAACTTCTCCCGCACAGGAGACCCCGATTCTCTCCAGTCCAACAACTGAGGAAAGTATCCCAACGGAACCTAGAGAGTCCACAAACCCTACTTCATCTCCCTCGGCAACGCCTACAACTGAAGCGACTACGGACTCTACCCCCAACCCCTAATCCCTAGATTGTGGGTACTGTCGGAAGACAACCGGGTTTCTTGACAAAATCTCTACCCATCCGCAGAAAATGAGCTACAAGGCTTACAAGAGTAAGGTTTTTACGCTCATGGTGATTTCCTTCACATTTAACGCTACTTCCGGTCCCCTCCCCTTAGCAAGGGGAGGGTTAGGGTGGGGTCCTCCTGACGAAAGCAAAGCCAAGTCAGGAGGAATGAGTGGGTGGAGGGTATCGGCGGAGTGCGTGACCGGGCGGTAAGCGGAGCTCTCCCGTAGGGAATCGCCCAAAAAGAACCCCACCCTAACCCGGACCAAGACACAGGGGAGGGGACCGGAGGTGCTCTTAAGCGTAAAAAAACCTACTCTTGTAAGAGCCTACAAGGGTGCGGTTTTGCTGACGAAAAACCTGGACTTCTATAGGGGTGTGGGTGAGGGAATTGTCTAATCACCCGTCCCGGAGTCTGGATGGGGTTGGTTAAGGAGAACTTAATTTTAGAAAAAAATAGAAATTGAACTCAGGCATGAGAAACCCTTGGAAAAGATGGGAATACTGGGGAAAAGGTAAGGTAATGGAGCGCACGGAATTATGCTGCGCCAGATCAAACATATTTTCTGGACGGTGCGGACTTATTCTGATCTCAGTCCAGATTTGTACATCAGGAAGCAGGTAAATCAGACATTGAGTGACCGGGCTAACTTGTCGCTAGATGAGTGGTTTAACTGTTTTTGGCGATCGCGGGAAATTTCTTTTTCAGTGGTGAGTTTTGTTTATATTCAGTTGGAAAAATATTCAGGTTTACAAATGGGGAGAGTGTTACCTGGGGATCGCTTAGAGCAAGATTTACAGTTAACGCTTGTCTCCTGGTTTGACTGGAATCTTTATCTCTGTGATGATTTTTTGGATGAGTTTGGTATAGAGATTGGCGATCGCTTTGACCTACAGACGATGGGAACGGTAGAAGATTTGGTCCTCTGCCTCCATCATCTGAACTGTCCGCCTTCGTGATCATTCTAGGCGTTCAAAAATAACCCAATTAAACCGATAGTCGGAGGGAATCAGGGCATAGGGCGGACAAATTGACCGCCCCAATTCATCGAAGTTAAAGCGCTTTGGCGATCGCCAACCCCAGAATTTTCCAGACTTGCATCCAATCGCAAGACCCGGAGAACAACTAGGTAGAATGGTGACCAACCACTTGGTCTTTAATGGCAGAAATATCCTGGACTAACTCCTGACGATTAGAGGCGCGGAGTAAATAGCGATAGACAAACCAACCTGAGTATCCGATTCCGACAAATTCAAAAAACGGCGCAAGCAGGGGAATACCATTCACTGCATCCACCACCGCGAGGATCACTCTGACGGTCACCAGTGCAGACAAAAACAGTCCGACGGTCACAATGGGTCGTTGGTACTCGCTGACAAAACTGGTGACATAGAGCGGCAGATCCCCTAAGATTCCGGTGACGCTATCCACGATTTCCTCGAATCGACTCGGTTCTTGAGTAACCGGAGAGAAAGGAGCCAAAGCACCGGCTTCTGCGGCGTTGATCTCGATTCTAAGTTGCTCGGCTTCATCAGCTAACTGGGCAGATTTTTCGCGGGAGATTGCTTTGGTTTCAGTTTGAGGATTCATAAAATAGTTTTCCTTGACGAACAATACCTGGATCGTAGCTTGTGACCGGAGCAGTTTGCCAACCTTCAGAGGTATTGCGATCGGCGAAATTCCGAGTTCAGAGCCATCTCAATGAGACCTCAATCATTCCCACAGGCTTATGGGGTGGGAATTTTGCGGTTTAGGACCCAGAGATCTCTTTTGTGGCAATATTGCCCTGATTTTATAAAGGAATCGAGAGAAGTTGAGCACAGGAGAGTCCATCTTCTTGATTTGTAGGGGTTTATCCCTGGACTAATAAACCGAACTTATCCATCAATTGAGCAATTGGGGATCGACCCTGGGGATTAAACGGTTGAAAGGCTAAGGATCAGGCAAAATAAGATGGGAACCGATTAGACGCTATTGACCATGAATGCAGATCATCAACAGTTGCAACAACAACTCAACCATCTGAAACAACGCTTACCGGGCTTGAGCAGTCGCCTTTCACAAGCGGCTGTGGAACTGAAAGAAGCAGGAGTCCCCGTAGACGAACGACTCAGCGAGCAACTGATAGCTTATCGGCAAGAGTTTGCGGGACTCAAATCCAGGGCGATCGAGCTGGCAAAAACATACTCGGTGCCCGGGGTTGTAGCACCCACGCAGATTTCTTCCTTGCATGATATCCAGGGAGTTTTACAAGCGATCGCCCGGTCGGGTGGAGAAGTCAACGAGTCCCAAAAAGCCCTCTACTACATCGATCGCTTTTTATCCCTCACCCATCGCGAGCAACCACATTTTGCGCCGTTAGAGGAGGCGAAAGTCAAGGCGCGGGAATTGCGCCACATTATCCTTAACTCCTCCCCGAGTAATTTTCCCCCGGATGTCCCGGCGTTACTTTCGGGTCAACATCCCTGTTGTGCTTTCCTGAGTCTGATTGAACCCGGTGCCAATATCGCCGATGATGAGTGGGAAAGAGTCGTGGATCTTTGTGGGCGAGCATTTGGCAAACCTTTAGCCCTGGCAGCGAGTCGAGGAAAACTGCAATTTTCTGGGACTGTAACCGCCCCAGCCCCGACGGTGACGGCCCCAGCCCCGACGGCCCCAGCCCCGACGGTGACGGCCCCAACTGCTCCACCCCCGCCTCGGCGATCGCCGGAAATGGTCGTGATTGCCGGGTCGGATGAGTCCGTGGAACCCACGGACACCGAAGCAGAAGTGGAACGCTTACTCTCGCAACAGCCTTCCTCCCCTCCGTCTAACTTGCCCGATGTGATTATCCTTCCCAGTTCCGATGAATCCCCCTCGCGGAGTCAGATTGCTCCCCCCGCCCCTAATTTTGCCCCAACTCCTGCCAAGATGTCAGGGCTTTCCGGTGTGGGAATCGAAGTGGGATTAAACGTTTTGGTTCATATCGAACGAGTCGGCGATCACCAGTTTCATGAACATGAATTTGCCGGAACAAGGGGGAAAGCACTGCGCCTCGAAGCGTTTGCGCTGGAAATCAAACCCCCGATTCCTGGATTGGGGATTCGCTATCTGGCCCATATCCAAGGTAGCGGAGATACGCCTTGGGTAACCGAGGGTGAGTGGGTTGGTGCTCGCGGTTCGGGTTTGCGAATTGAAGGGTTGGCGATCGAATTAATGGGTCCTGAAGCGCCGAATTATTCGGTTTATTACAAGGCGCATATTGAGCGCGTGGGAGATACCCAGGAGTTTTCTAACGGTCAATTCTGCGGACGGCGTGGATCGGGGATGCGGGTGGAAGGCATTGAAATCCACATTGATCGCAACTAGAACGTCAGGACAGGATTAGATTGATAGGACAAGAAACCCGGTTTCTCAAGCAACCCGAAGACAAGAAACCGGGTTTCTTGCTCAGATTTGTGGCTAATTGCTAGAGATTTTGTTAAGGGAACTCCAAAAAATAAAACCGCAAAAATGTTCGTAGTCACTCCTTCAGAAGTCATCTTTATAAAGACCTCTTGCAAAATTCTTTAAAGCCGATTGGCGTTCTCAAGGTGGGTTGGGGGGATCAATCCGGATTTTTGCAAGAGGTCTAAAGAAAACCCCTGAAGGGTTTACTACGAACGTTTTGATTTATATTTTGCAATCCCCTAAGAAACCCGGTTTCTAATCGCCGGGTTATAATCCCGCTAACAGACAGAGTAAGAGAGCTTCAGTCCATTCCACCACGGCACCGTAGGTATCGCCGGTATGACCTCCAAGTTTGTGATTAAACCAGGCCCCGGTGAGGATGGCGACTGCGCTGCCGCCGGTGACCATTCCTGCGGCTAAAATCCAGGAATTGCTATCAAGCAACAGTTGTACGCCACTCAAGGCGACCAAAAATAAAAACCCGGGGAGTAAGTTCCAGGGAGAACCCAGAGAATCCTGGTGAATGGCTCCTTTGCCTGAAACTTTTAAATAGGGATAACGGGCGATCGCCACTAATTGTCCCCACCGTCCCCAACCGGCAGCAGCCATTAAAACCACGGCCCGATTGGCACTTAAATCACTCAAGGCTGCCACTTTTAGGGCAATCAGGGCAACCGCTGCCATTACCCCAAATGCGCCGGTAACACTATCAGCCATTACTTCCAAGCGGCGATGAGGTTCTTGGACGGCCAACCCATCCCCGGTATCGATCGCCCCATCCAGATGTAATCCGCCGGTAATCCCAATCCAGGCCACAATCACCAGGGTGCTGCGGGTGAGTCCTGGCATGGCTAACGCCTGCAACAGGACATCCAACAGGCCCAGCAGCGCCCCGATCGCCACGCCGACAAAAGGCGCATACCGAGCAATGCCACGAAACTCTAAGGTCCAACTCAGAGGAACCGGCAAACAGGTATAGAAGGCGATCGCTGCTGCCAATCCCGAACCCAGAGTTCCCAGTCGGGCTACTTTTGTCTGCACAAACTCCATGACCCGTCTCACCCGGCGATTACCCCTCATAGTCAAAATCTATATTTTTTTTCCGCCATTCTACTGATACGTCCACTTTATAACCTGTGCCAGAATTGAATTGATAAGAGTGATTTTTTGCCGAACTCCCTTCGGCATGACGCGCAAAGCTTTCTTGATATTCCCTCTATAGGGCACCCATCAGAGGGTCTCAATTCCAACAGAGGGTTTCGATTGTAAATTAAGGGCGGTTTCTCTATGATGCCAGATCAATCTCCTACTAGCCTGCCTGCTCCCTGCATTGTCGATACGGGTACTGTGGTCAATAAGCAAGATATGTATAGACTCCTGGCTGATTTAGGCCGAGTCCGTTATGCACACTTCCAAGAGGGTCATCTCCAAACCCAAGGGGAAGGCTATGTGATGGAAGTTTTTGCTGATCCTCAACGCTCAACCCTGATCGCCAATCATCGTCTCTATATCAATGTGCAGAGTTTTGATTGTTTAGAACTCAGACAATCCTCTGAATCTGAATCTTACTTCGATCTCGTTCAAGATGACCGACAATTAAGGTTACTTCCCGTCTCTAACCCCCTCAAGGAGCAATCTGCTAGAACCCTCGATAGTGCTGCGGCATTAGAGGCGGTTTTGCGCGAGGTCCTCATCGCTAAATTAGATGCGGAAATTGATGATGAGGGAATGCTGCCCTTTTGAGTGGCGATCGCCCCCTCGGTATTTACACTTAATTGTCCTGCCATTCTGCTCGTTCTTAAATGCAGTTTCTACTTGCCATGCGTAAAAAATAACATATTGCCAATATGCTGATATAATGAGTCGAAATTTACAGAGTAATCATTAATTTTGGGTCGCGACTTTACGTTTCACTGTCAGGGCAAATGCAGCCACACTCACGCCCGGGCGGGGGTCTGGATGACGCCTCACGGCCCGGTAGAAACGCCCATCTTTATGCCCGTGGGAACCTTAGCTACCGTGAAGACCGTTACCCCGGCCCAGTTAGAGGCAACGGGCGCTCAGATGATTTTGGCCAATACCTATCACCTGCACCTCCAACCGGGAGAGGACATTGTAGCTGCAGCGGGAGGGTTACATCGCTTTATGGTGTGGGATGGCCCGATTTTGACCGATTCCGGCGGGTTCCAAGTTTTTAGTTTAAGTGAACTGCGGACCATTACTGAAAAAGGGGTGACCTTTCGATCGCCTCGGGATGGACGCAAGATAGAAATCACCCCAGAACGTTCCATTCAAATTCAGAACAAACTGGGGGCCGATGTGATTATGGCCTTCGATGAATGTCCCCCCTACCCCGCATCCCGAGAAGCGGTAGAGTTGGCAACCGCCCGGACTTACCGATGGTTAGAACGCTGTATCGAGGCCCATACTCGTTCGGATCAAGCCTTATTCGGGATTGTTCAAGGGGGAGTTTACATCGATTTACGCTTGCAAGCGGTCGAGGCCCTGACCCAGTTAGACTTACCGGGATATGCCATCGGCGGGGTCAGCGTGGGAGAACCGGGTGAAACCATCTCAGAAATCGTTAGGGCCACTGCGCCAAAGCTTCCCGTAGAGAAACCGCGCTATTTGATGGGAGTCGGGACTTATCGAGAAATGGCCCAGGCGATCGCCTCTGGGGTTGATTTATTTGACTGCGTTATCCCCACAAGATGGGCAAGACATGGGGCCGTCATGGTCCAAGGGGAACGGTGGAATATTAAAAATGCTCAATTTCGGGAAGATTTTACCCCCCTAGATGAGACCTGTTCTTGTTACACCTGTCAAAATTTTTCGCGGGCATACTTGAATCATTTGTGGAAAGCGGGGGAAATCCTGGCCTATACCTTACTTTCGATTCACAATCTCACGGAACTGATTCGGTTTACCAAGCGGATTCGGGAGTCCATTCTGAGCGATCGCTTTACCACAGACTTTGCTCACTGGTTGGAACCGACGCCCTAGGGGCTTACAAGAGTAGGTTTTTACGTTCAGGGGGATTTACCTTCCTATTAACTGCACCTCCGGTTCCCTCCCCTGTGTCTTGGGGAGGGTTAGGGTGGGGTCCACTCCGCCTTGGATGAAAAAAGGTCTAATCCTTACCTCCGGTTCCCTCCCCTGTGTCTTGGGGAGGGTTAGGGTGGGGTCCACTCCGCCTTGGATGAAAAAAGGTTTAATCCTTTACCTCATAAGCGTTTTATGGCCAATGCGCCTATTAAAGTTTTTTTGCGGAGTGGGTAGACCCCACCCAACCCTCCCCTTGGCAAGGGGAGGGCTATGAGAACCTAAAAGTCGTTTTTTTTTGCGGAGTGGGTAGACCCCACCCAACCCTCCCCTTGCTAAGGGGAGGGCTATGAGAACCTAAAACTTGAAAAATTTACGACGTGAAACAACTCGCCTTGCAAGGGGATCAATCCCCTGCCTGGTGTTGCTCAGGAAATCAGAGTTCCTGGCACAGAAATGAAATCCTCATCCTCCCTTATGTTAAAATCTGTGTCGATTATGAAATTTCTGTTTGAGAGGGAGATATCAACATGGAAGCAGCACTAATACTGGCAAAACTACCAGAAGCCTACTCGATTTTCGATCCCCTGGTAGATGTTTTGCCGATTATCCCCGTGTTTTTCTTGTTGCTGGCTTTCGTGTGGCAAGCAGCGGTCGGTTTCAGATAAATTACCGACTTCTATCCAACTCCAAGGCCATCAACAAGGAAAGGGGCGCTCAACTGAGCGCCCCTTTCCCGATCTAAGCAAAAGCTTTCTTTCTACCCGTTCCTACCTCGGAATGCCCTTTGGCTTCCCCCTTAAAAAGGGGGAAGGGAGGGGGATCTCACGGGGGTAAAGGGGGATCAATCCGGTATGAAAGCAAGAGGTCTACTGAGCGCGCGGAGCGATAGTTTTCTGAAAGGCGGGCCGATCGCCGATGCGGTTGATGTACTCAAGCACTGCTGGATATTCGCCCAGATCGAGCTTGAGCATCATTTGGCTGTAGGCTAACATCGAACCGACGGCAACATCGGCGACGGTAAACTCTTGACCCAACAAAAAGGGATGGGTGGTGAAAATTTGATTGAGGGGTTTCATTAATCGAGCCAATTCGCGATCGCGGTTGGATTCGATAAAAATTCCGGGACCAAATGTCGCATTGGCAAACAGCACCCACTGGGTCAGGGTCGCTTGTTCTTCTGGGGACTTCCCGGCATTGCCGTACTTTTGGGCCAAGTACACCAAAATGGCCCCAGATTCCCAGAGTTGAAACTCGCCATCGACGATCGCCGGGACTTTTCCCACCGGGTTAATCTTCAGGTACTCCGGCTGTAAGTGTTCCCCGGACTGCATATCTAACAACACAAATTCATAGGGAACCCCCAGTTCTTCCAGATACCACTGGACAATGGATGCCCGAGAACGCGCACCGCCATACAGTTTTAACACCACTTCACGACTCCATCTCTTGCAATAGGTTATTGTCCAGATTTTAAGGCTTCACGAGAGCGTCACTTCAACAGATGGCATCCCCCGGGCGATCGCCTTAGAAGCCATCGGTGGTTAGGAACCATCACAAAACCCCAGCCCCATTGATTTAGAGTGGTAGATAACTGCGATCGGTTGCCAAGCTTCGGGATTTATGCAAGACAATAGCCAAAATTTCTTTCGCGTCCCACCAGAATTACCCAATCGAGATCCCGTGAGTTCAGAAAGCCAAAGCCCAAACTTTCTGACCCCGGATTTAAGGAACAAAGACCTGATTGGCGCATCTTTGAGGGGTTCCTACCTGCGAGAGGCCAAACTGAGTGGCGCTAACTTAAGTGAAGCGATTCTTTGTTACGCCGACTTGATTGGAGCCGATTTAAAAGGGGCCAACCTCAGTGGAGCCGACTTGAGTGATGCCAATTTAAACTTAGCCAATCTCAGCGAGAGCAATTTAACGGGGGCTAACTTCAAAGGGTCACTATTAGTCGGCACCGATCTGAGTGAGGCGGATTTGCGCGGTGCCAATCTCAAAGGCGCTAATTTAATTGGGGCCAAACTGGCGGAAGCGAATCTCAGTGGTGCCAACCTCAGTGGAACGGATTTGAGTGAGGCGGATCTGCGGGGGACAATTCTGCAAAAGGCGGTTTACGACTTAAGAACCCGGTTTTGTGAGGGTCTCGACCCCCAGACAACCGGCGCTTACTTAATTGGAGCCGATGTTACCCTCCCGGGGGCCAATCTGAGTGGGGTCGATTTGACCGGATTTAACCTCAGACGCGCGGATCTGCGGGGGGCAAATTTGCGCTACGCCAAGTTAATCGGGGCGAATTTAGAGGGGGCGAATCTGTTTCGGGCAAACTTGAGTGGTGCTAATCTCGCTGGGGTCAATTTTAAAGGGACGAACCTGCAAAAGGCCGTTTACGATTTAAAAACCATCGTCAGCGAAGGGATTGACTTGAGTTTGGCAGGCGCCTACTGGATTGCGCCGAATGTCTCCTTGTCGGAAGTGAATCTGGTGGGGGTGGACCTCAGTGGGGCGGATTTACGAGGGGCAACGTTAAGTAGTGCCAATTTAAGCGAAGCGGATATGACGGGAACGGATTTGTCCCGGGCGAACCTCAGAAAAGCCTATTTAGCCGATGCGAATATGAAAGGGTCGGATCTGCGCGGTGCCGATCTGATTGGCGCGAGTTTAAATAAGGTGAATTTGACTCAGGCTGATTTGCGAGAAGCAGATTTAACTCGGGCGGATTTGCGGGGGGCTAATTTAAAATGGGCTGATTTGCGAGAAGCAGATTTAACCGGGGCCAGTTTAAATCAGGTCAATTTGGTTGAGGCGGATTTGCGGGGGGTGGATTTAACCCGGGCGGATTTGCGTGGGGCCAATTTAAGTGGGGCGGATTTAAGAGAGGCGGATTTGACGAAGGCTAATTTACATTGGGCGAATCTGGATGGTGCCAACCTTACGGATGTGGATGTCAGTACGATTGTTCAATAATTCAGGCCTTTTTGATTTGCGCGGTTCAAGGAAATGGGTGAGGTTATACAGTTGGCTTGCTCAGGTACAAAGCGGGGAATTATTAGTGGATAAGTGTTGGCATTAAATCCGTCCTTTACCTGGTCATTACAAATGTAATGATATTCACCTAAAAAGAAGGGGAGGCTCATCTCCAAGAATAACCCTAATATTTTTCACCCTATCCCTCTTGTGTGACTTTACGGTAACTTAACAATTTGGCGTTGTTTCAAGCAACGAGGGAGCAGGCTTTCCACTGGCTATAGCCCATCTCAATCCAGGGGACAATGGATACAACTGCGCTCACTTTGGAGTGGGTTCTTCAAGTAGGCATAGCCGCATCGTGGCCGATCGCATTTCCCGTCAGCCTGTGTTCGGGTTTTCTCAGTGTTTCTACTTGCATCACATCTGGATCGCTATCTTGAATCGCAAACGGCACACCAGACTAGCTATATAAATTTTTGGTAAAATCTAAGGGTTTTACTGGACTTTCACAGAAATCTAGGTTAGAACAAAAACATCAGTATTTTTACATAGACTTGTGTAAAAGTCTAAGTCTCGTTAGAGGGAAAAACCATGCGTACTAAATTCAGTCTATCGATTTGTCTCGGGATCATCGCAGGCAGTATGGGGATGGCCGCATCTGCCCAAGCCTTTTCATTCACCACCAATTTCACAGAGGATTTAATCGACCCCGATGCGGCTAAAGGCAACATTTGGCTGAATTCCGTGGAGTTCGGGGGGACCACTGTCAGCAATTTTAGCTTCGTGGATCGGGTTAATATTATCGAGAATGACCTCTGGATTCGGGGCAACAGCGGGGCCGCTAGTGCAGACCGGGGTGACTTAGCCGTTGGGCTAGTTCAGGAACTGCTCACTGATGCAGGAGCACTGACGGCTTTGGGGAACAACAACCTCAATAATATTATCGATGGGGAAGACCGTGGGGCCTTCGAGATGAATGTGTGGTTTGATAAGGCTGTCGATAACCTATTTTTCTGGGAACGGGGTCTCAACAGTGCGATGACGATTCAGGCGATCGATAAATCTGGCAACATGATTGGTAACCTCTTGACTATCGACTCCCGCACCTGGGATTATGCGGAATTTGACCTTAATACGATGGAAATCGGTGGTACTCAAAGAGTGGGGTCCCTGGGGGTATCTCTGGCTGATTTAGGACTCTCTTCGGCAATTGCTGGGATTCAAGTCAGTGCTGATCGGACGTCGTTCTTCAATGGACCTGACTGGAAAGTGGTCGGTTCAGCAGCATCGGTCCCGGAACCGGGTACGGTGATGGGTTTAGGGGCGATCGCCTCGGGAATGTTGGTTTCGAGCCGTCGCAAGAAGGCGCAAAAAGGCTAAGGGGTTGAGCGTAAAATCTGGCTGAGAACCCAGTTGATTCTATCGCCGCCAGCTCAAAACAGCTCATCTTTTTTTGCTGCATCAGTGGTGTAACTCATTTTCAGAGGGACTACCTCTACCCCAGAGACTGAAATCTAGGATCTCATATATCAGATGATATTAATCCGCAGGAGGACTTTATAACTGCGCTCTTCAGTTTGGAACAAAGGGTGCCAAACCTTAACGATTCGAGGTGAGGGGATTAATCCCTCACCTCGAATCGTTTTGGGGGTCAGTGGTATCTATAAGGGGTGGGTAGGGGACAAAAGTCAGGGAGGTGGCGATCGCAATCGTAGAATCAACGGATAAAATGGAGGGATGTCTTTTTCTGGTGATTCTCTCGTGTCTGCAACTTCTCCTACGTTTATCCTCATTGATGGTCATTCTTTGGCTTTTCGCTCTTATTATGCGTTGGCAAAAAGTCGCGATGGGGGTTTGAGTACCTCAACCGGCATTCCGACGAGTGTCTCGTTTGGGTTTCTCAAGTCGCTGATTGAGGTGATGGCAGTCCAGGACCCGCAATATTTGGCAGTCGCCTTTGATTTGGGGTTGCCGACGTTTCGTCATGAAGCGGATGATACCTATAAGAGCGATCGGGCGGAAACTCCTGAAGATTTTATTACAGACCTTAAATATTTACAAGAGTTACTCACGGCGCTAAATCTGCAAATTGTTACTGCGCCGGGTTATGAAGCGGATGATGTGTTAGGAACTCTGGCGACTCGGGCAAGTGAGGCGGGGTTTCAGGTGAAGATTTTAACGGGCGATCGCGATTTATTTCAGCTTGTAAATGCTGAAAAACAAATCAGTGTTCTTTATTTGGGTCGCGATGCGTTCCGTCTTTCCGGTGGGGGGAAATCCCAGGAATTTGGACCGGAACAGGTGCAAGAAAAGATGGGAATTCCGCCGGAATTGGTGGTGGATTATAAAGCACTTTGTGGCGATGCGTCAGATAATATTCCTGGGGTGAAAGGGATTGGGGATAAGACGGCGATTAAGTTGCTGACGACCTATGGCAGTTTGGACAACATTTATGAGGCGATCGCCGATATTAAAGGAGCGAATCGCAAAAAATTAGAAGAAGGAAAAGACGGAGCCTATCACTCTCAACATTTAGCCCGAATTGTCGTCGATGTTCCCTTAGAACTGGAATTAGACCAATGCCAATTACGGGGATTTGATGAAACTGCCGTTATCCCCCAGCTAGAACAACTGGAATTTAAGTCATTTCTCCCTAAAATCAAGCAACTTCAGCAACGCTTTGGGGGAGTAGCCTTAGCCGAAACTCAGGAAGTCTCTAAAACTGAAACCCAGTCCGTCCAAACAACCCATTCATCTGAGGATGATGATACCTCTTTTTGGACCGCAGAAGAAACAGAAGCGGCTACAGAATTAGCACCCTCGCCGATTAATCCTGCAATTATCGATACTCAGGGTAAGCTGGAAGAATTAGTTAATCGTCTGAAAACTTACACCGATTCAGCTCATCCTGTGGCATGGGATACGGAGACTACAGATTTAGAACCCCGAGACTCAGAATTAGTGGGAATTGGCTGTTGTTGGGGAAGTGGTGAATCTGATTTAGCCTATATCCCAATTGGACATAAAACCGGCCAGACTTTGCCGTTAAATCAGGTAATAGAGGCATTGCGTCCGGTTTTAGAAAGTAGTGAGTATCCCAAAGCCTTTCATAATGCTAAATTTGACCGTCTGGTGTTGCGCTGTCAGGGAATTCAACTGGCAGGGGTGGTATTTGATACGCTGCTGGCGAGTTATTTAATTAATCCTGAAACAACGCATAATCTCACCGATGTGTCAAGTCGATATTTAGAAGTTACCGCAGAAAGTTATAAAAATTTAGACTTGACAAAAGGCCAAACCATCGCGGATTTAGCCATTTCCAAAGCGGCCCACTATTGCGGATTAGATGTGTTTACCACCTATCAGCTAGTCGGCAAACTACAAGGGGAACTGGCGGATAAATCCCAACTACATCAACTGCTGCTAGAGGTGGAACAACCCTTAGAACCCGTATTAGCAGAGATGGAATATACGGGGATTAGAATTAATAGCGATTATTTAGGGACTTTCTCCCAGCAGTTAGAGGAACAATTGCAGGAGATAGAAACAAGAGCCTATCAAGAGGCGGGGGAAGAATTTAATTTAGGGTCTCCGAAACAACTCAGTTATATTTTGTTTGAAAAATTGGATTTGCCGATTAGTAAATCTCGCAAAACCAAGACAGGTTACTCGACAGATATAGCAGTGTTGGAACGTTTACAAGGAGAACATCCCTTGATAGATATAATTATTGAGAATCGCACTTTAGCCAAATTAAAATCAACCTATGTTGATGCACTCCCCAAGATGGTACGGAAAGATACTCAGCGGGTGCATACGAATTTTAATCAAGCGGCAACGGCAACGGGACGATTGTCTTCTTCTAATCCCAATTTGCAGACTATTCCGATTAAAACGGAGTTTTCTCGCCAAATTCGTTCGGCATTTTTGCCGGAATGTGGGTGGTTATTGGTATCGGCCGATTATTCCCAGATTGAGCTACGGATTTTGGCGCATTTGAGTCAAGAACCTGTGTTGATTGAGGCGTATCAGAATAACCGAGATGTGCATACGGTGACGGCGCAATTGCTGTTTGAAAAGGAAACGGTAACAGCAGAAGAAAGGCGGATGGGGAAAACGATTAATTTTGGGGTGATTTATGGGATGGGTTCGGTCCGGTTTGCCCGGGCGATCGGGAAAACTTCTCAGGAAGGGAAGCTATTTATCAAGCGGTTTTATGAACGCTATGGCAAGGTTTTTGAATGTTTGAATGGCTTGCAGAAGCAGGCGATCGCACAAGGGTATGTGGAAACGATTTTAGGGCGGCGTCGATATTTTGACTTCCAAGGAGACAGTCTCAATCAGCTTAAAGGAACCAATCCAGAGGCGATCGATTTAGACAAGCTGAATAAGAAGATGGGGATGCAAGATTCCCAGAATTTGCGGGCGGCTGCTAATGCCCCAATTCAAGGCTCAAGTGCAGATATTATCAAGGTGGCAATGGTGAAAATGCACGAGGTTTTAAAGGATTATCAAGCGCGGTTATTGCTGCAAGTCCATGATGAATTAGTGTTTGAAATTCCTCGGGATGAATGGGAGGAGTTGCAACCGAAAATTAAGTCTACGATGGAAATGGCAGTTCCGCTTTCGGTGCCCTTAATGGTGGATATTCATGCGGGGGACAATTGGATGGAAGCGAAGTAATCCTGTTAAAACTGAGATCTTGCACCCTTCTCAACACCGGCGGGGGTTAAAAACCCCGCCTAATAGCTTAAGTCGTCTAAAGACGACTAAAAACACCACAGCATAAGACTTGCAGTCGGTTGAAACTGAGATCTTACACCCTTCTCAACACCGGCGGGGGTTAAAAACCCCGCCTAATAGCTTAAGTCGTCTAAAGACGACTAAAAACACCACAGCATAAGACTTGCAGTCGGTTTCAACTGAGATTTTGCACCATTCTCAACACCGGCGGGGGTTAAAAACCCCGCCTAATAGCTTAAGTCGTCTAAAGACGACTAAAAACACCACAGCATAAGACTTGCAGTCGGTTTCAACCGACTTTAACTGTTAGGCCGCCAATCGTTTTAACCCCCGCCGGGTGTTGCTGGATTGAGTTTAACTCTGGTTTTTGGTCAGGTGATGCCAACATTCGCGGGCGATCGCCCAATCTTCTTGCGCTTGGATGACGAAGACTCTCACTTTCGATTCGGTGGTGGCAATATCGGCGTCTATGGGGGAATTCTGGTTTTTGTGGGGGTCGAGGTGTAATTTTAAAAACTCGAATCCCTCACAAACTGCCGATCGCACCCTGGGATGATGTTCTCCCACGCCTCCGGTAAAGACTAAGGCATCTAAACCCCCGAGGATGGGTAACATTGCGCCTATCTGCGATCGCAGTCGATGCACATACATATCAAAGGCTAATTTTGCACGTTGATTACCCGCTTGAATGGCTGTCTGGATATCGCGCATATCCGAGGAAACTCCCGATACTCCTTTTAATCCGGATTCGCGATTGAGGATTGAGTCTAATTTATCTACTTCTAAGGGTTGCGATCGCATCTGATGAATTAAAATACCTGGGTCAATACTTCCCGATCGCGTTCCCATCATTAACCCTTCTAATGGCGTAAATCCCATTGTAGTTTCTACGGATTTGCCATTCTTAATGGCAGCCAAAGAACAACCATTGCCTAAGTGACAGACTATCATTCGCAATCTGTCTAAGGGTTTTTCTAACAATTCGGCGGTGCGTTGAGTGGCATATTGATAGCTAATTCCATGAAATCCATAGCGGCGGATTCCTTGCTGATACCACTCATAAGGCAGAGGATAAACTACGGTTTTTAAGGGTAAATCAGCGTGAAAGGCGGTGTCAAAAACGGCGACTTGTGGCACATTGGGCAGGATTTTTTCTACGGCTTCAATGCCTTGTAAATTGGCAGGATTATGGGCGGGGGCGAGTTGGGCAAGCTGGGCGATCGCAGTTTTGATTTGGGGCGTAATCCGGGTCGCTTCGCGGTATTTTTCTCCCCCATGTACGATCCGATGTCCGACGACATCAATTTCTGATGGATCGGCGATCGCCTGGGTTTTTCCCTGCCATAGAGTGTCTAATAAGGAGGCGATCGCTTTCTCCCGGGATTCACTGGGTCGAGTTTCGGCTAACTTTTGGTTACCGCTTTTTACTTCAATTTCGGCCAGTCCTTCCTGACGAGACCAATCGATTTTACCGGACCATAAAGGCGGACTCTTTTCCTTAAAACCTCCTTCCTTTACTTCATAAAAGCAGCTTTTTTGACTGCTTGAACCGGCATTTAAAACCAATATTTTCATAGTATTTTGCTCGATAATTTGCCCGGTTTTAACCCTAAATAATGTAGAGGCGATTCGCGAATCGCCTCTACCGGGTCATGATTGCCTCATTAATGGCGTTTTATCTCCTGATTAACACCACTGCCAATTCATAATTTCATCGGGGTCCGTACCTTTTTCTTGAATATAGTCTCCGTGGGCGGCGAGAACATATTCATATTGACTGACTCGTTCGTTTGCTTGGGCAGCAACCCGGGGATTATAGGCAGCAGATAATCGAATCGCTTGCATGATTAAATGATAGCGACTGGCATGATTTCGGACCAGCATATCAAAGGGGGTGGTTGTTGTTCCCTCTTCCCGGTAGCCATTAATCTGAAACCGGCGAACATTGGGACGTCCAAAGATTAATTGTTTCACTACCGATGGATATCCATGAAAATTGACAATCACCGGGCGATCGCTGGTGAACAAGGCATCAAACATATCCGCATCTAATCCGTGGGGATGGGTGGATTTTTCTTCCAGAATTAGTAAGTCTGTCACATTCACCACACGCACTCGCAATTCTGGCAATTGTGACCGTAAAATATGGGCGGCTGCTAACACTTCCACCATCATCACATCGCCAATTCCCACCAGGACAATATCCGGATTCACCCCATCATCAATACTCGCCCACCGCCAGACAGAAGCCCCGGCGCGACAATGGGCGACTGCCTCAGACATGGACAACCATTGGGGCATGGGATTCTTATTCACAACCACCAAATTAATATACCCGGTACTCTGCAAACAGTGGTCTAGGGTACTAATGGCACAGTTGGCATCCGGAGGCAAATAAACTCGGGCAGATTCCGCTTGTTCGTCCAGGACGCTATTAATAAATCCGGGATTTTGATGGGAAAATCCATTATGTTCTTGTCGCCATAAGGTGGAACTTTCCAGATAGTTTAGGGAAGGAACAGGCAGTCTCCAGGGAAAGTCTTTGGAGAATTTAATAAATTTGCCATATTGATCCATCATCGTGGTGACAATGCCCAAAAATGCCTCATAAGAGGGAAATAATCCATGCCGTCCGGTGAGTAAATACCCTTGTAACCAGGCTTGACAGGTATGCTCGCTGAGAATTTCTAAAACTCGTCCATTATGCGGTCCAATATGTTCATCTGCTGGATGAGTCGGCCATTGATAGCCGCGATTGGTGGCTTCTAAAACCGGGGTGAGTCGATTGGATTCGAGTTCGTCAGGGCTAAAAATTCGGAAGTTTTTGGGGTTATGTTCGATAACAGATTTGAGGTATTTACCAAGTTGGTGAGTATTGCCAATTTGATTGTCTCCGCGACTACAGCAATCGGGAGTTTGGGAATGCTCGATCGCTACTTCAAATTCAAAAATATTCGGCAGTTTCAAATCTTGCCGGATTTTTCCCCCAATAGTATGCGGATTGCATCCCATCCGCCGATTGCCTTTGGGACAGAGTTCCAAAATTTCCGGTTTGGGTCGTCCCAATTCGTCGATTAATTCGTGGATTTGGTACGACTGTAACCATTGTTCTAACTGTTGTAATTCCCTCTCATCGGTGGTGGCATTTTTAGCGGGAACTTGATGGGAACGATAGGAACCTTCGATGGGTTTCCCATCCATTTCTTTAATCCCACTCATGCCTTTAGGCGAGCGCAAAATTAACATCGGCCATTGGGGTTTGGAGATGCGATCGCCCGATCGCGCTGCTTGTTGAATTCGGCTGATTTCTTGATACGCCCAATCCATTGACCCATACAGGTCCGCATCTAAGTCTGAATCCCTAACAATTCTCACTTGATAGCCATATCCGGTAAACAGAAGCATTAATTCTTCGTCACTCATCGTCCCGTAAATCGTGGGACTGGATATTTTATATCCATTTAAGTGTAAAATAGGCAAGACTGCACCGGACTCGGCAGGGTCAATATACTTGTAGCTATGCCATGCCGTTGCTGTCGGTCCCGTTTCCGCTTCTCCATCCCCGACAATACAGGCGACAACTAAATCCGGATTGTCCATGACTGCGCCAAATGAGGTTGCCAAGGCATATCCCAGTTCTCCCCCTTCATGAATTGTTCCGGGAATTCCTGGATATAAGTGAGAGGGAAATCCTCCCGGCCAAGAAAACTGTTTGATAAACTTTTCCAATCCCGATTTATCTAAGGTTAACTCAGGATAATAGGCTAACAGTGACCCTTCTAAATAGAGATTTGCTAAATTAGCCGGTGCACCATGTCCCGGTCCCGTTACGAGAAACATATTCACGTCATACCGGCGAATCAGGCGGTTTAAATGGGCGTAAATCAGATTAATTCCCGGACTGGTTCCCCAATGTCCTAATAATCGGTCTTTAATATGTTCCGGTTTTAACGGGTGGTCCAGTAAAACGTTATCTTTGAGATAAATTTGCGCCACCGCCAGGTAATTTGTAGCCCGACGATACCGGGCGATCGCTTCTAATTCCTGGTGATGATGTTCTCGGACTCGTTCGACGGAAATTTCAGGCCCAAGGGTGGGTTTTTTCGGTGTTACCGTCATCAATTTGTCCTCTTAATTGAGATTACAACGCTTGATTGAGGGGTCGAGTTTATCCGTCAATACTCCCTCGAAATTCCACAGGCAAGACTTAGGCATTACCTCGATAGTCTGTAGAGGCGATTCACGAATCGCCCCTACATTTAGGGTTTACGGTTAAAAATATCCCTAAGTCCTGACCGGGGAACGTTGTTATCCACGTTAGCGGCAGGTTTGATATTCGCACTCTATCATTGGGTAGAAGCTGAAAGTTGGCGAATTCTCCCCCTAAAGGAAGGCTTAAAATTCTCCAGTCCCCTCCCCTTAGCAAGGGGAGGGTTAGGGTGGGGTTCCCTCTTCCCAAACTGTCCAAATTCCCCCATTCCTAACTGCCTACTGCGGTAAGAAAATCGCCGATTTTCACGGAACCCGAGGTGATAATTTTAGCCAGTACCCCCGTTTGTAAATGACCATATCGGTGTTTCAAAACCGATAATAACTCTAAATTGCGATCGCCACTGTCCGGATCAACTTCGATATTTGCACAGCGTCCAATTCTAGCCGTAATGATAATCTTGGCTTCTCCTAAATAAAATTCCTCTCCTACCCCATTAAACTCTTCCCAGGGTGCAATTCCTTCGAGTAAGATATTCGGTCGAAATCGTCGCACATCCACAGGGGCTTCACAAGCTTCACTTAACTCATTTAAAGTCGCTTGACTCATCAGAGAAATATGCACAGGTGCACGATCAGGATAGCGGGTTTCACCCGTTCGACTGCCGACTAACTGGAGGGGGGAATAGTGAGGATGTCTCGCTTCCGGAGTGGGTTTAGCATCGGCTAGAAATCCGGTAAAAAAGGCACTGATGCGATCGCGTCCGGCTGGAGTTTCCGTTGCGGCTTCTAGGAGAGTTACTCCCTGGTGACGAACGGTTAGGCAGTCAGTTTGGGCATTATAAAAACATTCTAATTTGGCTAATTTTGGCCAATCATTCTGGACGGCAAAATGTCCTTTATTCATCCAAGGCACGAGGGTAGGAGGTGGCGGATCACTGCCATCTAAAAACATCAAGGCAAAGGCGCGATCGCCTCGGATACCATAATCCTGTTCTAGGGTAACACCCTGGATTGGATGGGGTGATAATCCCTTAATGGGATAGGAGAATAACTGCTTGACTTGAGCTTCTTTCAATGACTTAACCCTCTCTTACTTTCAGAACCCTGGATTCCGGTTCCCTTGCCGGTAATACTTTGAAAATATAAGCCTCCGGCGGTGATTAAAAAGACCAGATAGGCGATAGCTTGAACGAGATACAGTTGCGATCGGTATCCCAATAAGGCTTTTAAAATGACACCGGGGAAGCGGTTATCCGGGAGAATCTGACTGGCATCCCATACTTGGGGTCCTAAAATACAGGAATCGGTCCCGGCATGACACCAACTAGAAAATTGAGGGGCGATCGCACTGAATTCCATCACCGCTAAATTGGCGCTTTTTAAGGCAGAAATCACTAATCCTGAAACGATTAACAGCAAAAACACTCCCATGATTTGGAAGAAGAGACGCAGGTTAATTTTTACCCCCCATTTGAACAGCAACCTGCCCATTGCAAAAGCACCGATTAACCCGGCAATCGCCCCCAATACCGGCGTCCACCCCCGCTCAAACTGGGCTAAAATAAACACTACGGTTTCAAATCCTTCTCGCAGAACCGCTATAAAAATTAGGGTAAATACGCCCCAACCGGCTTGATATTCCAGGGAGTTTTTGCGGGTTTCTTCCGGGAGTTCGGAGGGAATCTTTCCTTCAAATAAAGCGGCATTTACCGCCCCTTCGACTTCGCCTTTGAGGGATTTGGCTTGTTTTGTCATCCAAATTAGCATCCAACTGAGCATGGCGATCGCCATCAAACAAAATCCCGCTTTTAAACTCGGTGCGATCGCCGGTGCATACCGCCAATCCGACTGTCCCACCGCTTGCAGAATTCCGCCGAAAATAATCCCCACTAATCCACTGGCAACAATTCCCGTTCCGACCCCGGCATACACCCAAGGATTAAGCTGACTTTGTTGCGCTTTTTTCAAACAAGCTAACACAATTCCCACCACTAAAGCAGCTTCTACACCCTCCCGCAATGTAATTAAAAAAGTCGGTAAAGCAGCACTCAATTCCATAGTTATAAGCTAGATAAAATTAGTTTAAAACCCCCAAACATGAGCCCTTAATCCCGTTAAAATCCGTGGCAACCCCCTTACTTCTACTTGTAAATCAGCCCCTGGAGGTGAGGCTCAGTCTGGTTTCTTCCCCACCCTCTCCTCTGGGAACAGTACGCCCGTTCCGGGTTGAATGAATGGACTCATTCAAGTCATATCTCGCAGCATTTTCTTCAATTCAATGATATTAATTTCCGAGGATGCCACCATTTTCCGAGTAAACTTTTCCAAATAAATACTGCTATTTTTGACGATATCCAATAAATTTCTATACCGTTCTAAACCCTTCTTTTCATGATTAATACTTTCTTCGATAGTCGTCCTAACCGAATGGGTGTAGCTTTCCTCCATGTTGGAAATCCGCAGGCTGGGATGTCCTTCTAACCCCGTAATAATTTCTCCGACTTGTTGAGCCGAATTCAATGAATCAGTGGCTTGGAGTTGAAAAAAATTAACGATGGGAATCCGATTCGGTCCGGTTACCATGAGGGAATAGTGGGTATAGCGCACTACCCCGGCTAGTTCAAATTCCATGATACTATTGAGTAATTCAAGGGTGGGTTTAAGGTGAAGTTCTTTCATGTTTTTAGAGGTTGGGGTCCGAGGACCAATGAACTGAATATTAAAACCTAGAATTTTTGAGTTTCATCCCCGGTGAAAGCGGATAATTTGGGCCGATTGCACCACCGGATGGAGGGGGAAAGACTCCTCAAGGTGGTGCGAATTTAATGCCTAGATTGAGAGAGGCGATCGCCAGTTAAACCGGACTTAGATAAAATCCCGCAACATTTTTTTAATTTCGATGTTGTGCATTTCTTCTTGTCCAATTTGAGTCCGAGCAAATTCTTCCAAATACACGCTGGCATTTTCTACGGTATGGAGCAATTCTTTGTACATATCGAGGGCTTTTTTCTCGTGGTTGAGACTTTCCTCTAAAATGTCACGGACGGAATGGCGATCGCTTTCCTCAATCGGTGCAATTCTCAGGCTAGGATGTCCTTCTAACCCGGTGATAATTTCTCCCACCTGTTGAGCATGGGTGAGGGATTCCGCAGCTTGCGCTTGAAAAAAACTGACAATGGGAATCCGATTGGGTCCGGTTACCATCAGGGAATAATGGGTATAGCGGACCACACCCGCCAGCTCAAATTCCATGATGGTATTGAGCAAATCAATGGTTTTTGGGAGATCAAGGTCTTTCATATCGTTTTCTAGGGTTTCAGATGGGATGAATTATTTGAGCATTTTTTGGAGGGGATTATCAAGTAGGGATTTCCCGGTTGGGATGGGTGATTTGTCTTTAACAGTTCCAGTTATTACCAACCTGCAATACCTAACGGTGATGAGGGGAAGTGGCGGGCGATCGCCACCGGACCCTAGTTAGATATGTTGAGCATCGAGATAGATATCACAATATCTAAACAACTTAATCCTCCTGGAGACGGATAGGTTAAGCCTATTCGCCATTGTAACTACAAACTGATAGCACAATTCTGATCGGGTTGACCCAAATTTTCAGAAAAATTAAGGTTTCATCACTTATGGGGAAGCGGAGGAACAAAATTCCCACTTGATAACCCGCTTCAAGGGAGAGCAAGTCGGGGAGTAAACCCCTGACAGAATCAGCCTTAGACCGCTTTATCCCTAGTCTTTCAGGCCAAATCTCATCCCCTAGGAGGGCATTGTCAAGTTTTCAAAAACGCGCTTTCCTATGGATATTACCGCGATCGCAACCTGTCCTCAATCCGGAGAAACCTCGCCAATATTCCGAATCAGGCTGTGGCGATCGCCTCAAGCACTTATCCCTTAAACCCTTAAAAAAATGAAGAAAAATTTAATTATTCTCACCCTTTTAGCCGGAGTCGTCCCCACCCTACTCATGGGGTGTGAACGAGATGGCACCGCGATCACCTCAACTCCCGAACCCGTCGCCGTAGAATCCACCCCACCGGCGACTCTGGGAACCGAAACCGCCTCGGGAGAAACCGGAATGCTCCAAATTGTCGCCAACGGTGAGGACTTCGTGCGAGACGGGTTTACCACCAAAGATGGTTGGGAAATAAACTTTAATCACGTTTACGTCAACCTCGCCGAAGTCACCGCCTACCAAACCGACCCCCCTTACAATCCAGAAAGCGGCAGTCCGCTTAACCCCAAGCAACAAATCCAACTGGATGGGGTGAAAACCGTAGACTTAACTGCCACCCCAGAAAACCCCTCCCCAGTCCTCGCGGAAGTCCCTGCACCTCCGGGTCAGTATAATGCGCTCTCCTGGAAAATGGTCAAAGGCACCGAAGGCCCTGGGGCAGGCTCTAGCTTAATCATGGATGGAACAGCGGAAAAAGACGGACAAACCATCGCTTTTGTCCTCAAAGTCGATCGCGAAATGGCCTTCTCCTGTGGCGAGTTCGTCGGGGACCAACGCAAAGGCATGGTTTCCCCGGGCAGTCAGGGCCAGTTAGAAGCCACCTTCCATTT
The DNA here is from genome assembly GCA_025370845.1 of Laspinema palackyanum D2a. GTDB lineage: Bacteria > Cyanobacteriota > Cyanobacteriia > Cyanobacteriales > Laspinemataceae > Laspinema. The sequence goes on from JAMXFF010000041.1 coordinate 58,244, forward strand.
TGATCACCTGTTTGGGGATACGGATGCACCGGCAGATGATGAAATCAACGTCAAGGCCCTGGGATTTGAGCCGATCGCGGCGATCGCCTCCGGGGATCAGGTGAATATGACCACCACAGAACTCCAACAAGCCCTCACCCCCGCAGATTATCAAACCCTGCAAACCCTCCTCCCCTCCTTGGGGCACGTTGGAGAAGGTCATTGTCAGGAATCTGCGTCATCATGATAGACAGCCCGCCCCTGCCATCGTTGCAGGAGAACTATCTACTCAGGGATCGAACATTAACTATGATTAATCGACCAAACACTCCAACTGCTGCGGAGGCAGTCCTCTGGGCGTTTGCCAGTGGGCTGTTTGCCTGGACCCTCGGGAATCCTCTGGCGGCGATCGCCCACGGGGTTCAACTGACTCATCAGACCCTCGAAGCAGTAGAGGTCCAGGCCCTCTACGATAATGGCGACCCCATCTCCAATGCTCAAATCACCGTTTATGCCCCCACGGACCCAGAAACCCCCTGGCAGCAAGGGACATCGGACAAAAACGGGCGGTTTTTGTTTGCCCCGGACCCCTCCCTGGCGGGAAATTGGGCCGTTCGGGTCCGGCAAGCGGGGCACGGGGCGATCCTGAATGTGGCGATCGCCCCCGAACCTCCCCCGGAGAGCGCAGTCGCCCCTCCCGATGCCACCGGCGTTTCCGAGGTAGCCCCCAGTTCCCAGACCCTGAGTGTTCGGAGTCCCTCGGTCAATCCTCTTCCCACCGCCTTGGCGATCGCCTCTGGGGTCTGGGGATTTGTAGGAACTGCCCTATTTTTTTCCCGGTTTAATGGCAACGGACGAGGCGGCCCCCGCAAAGAAGAAGATTCCGTTGCCTAATTAAATCTCTCCCTTAATATAAATTCAGCCCCCGGGCATTCTCTCTTTTCCCTTTGATTCAATGCATATTCCCGATGGTATTCTTCCAGCTAGTCTTTGTATCGCCGGTTATGGCGCAACCGGGGCTGCCACTTGGTATTCCCTGCGCCAAATTAATCGCGATCGCAATCCCCAAGCCCAAATTCCCAAAGCTTCCTTACTCACCGCAGCGTTTTTCGTTGCCTCTTGGATTCATATCCCCGTCCCTCCCGTCAGCGTTCACTTAGTTCTCAATGGACTCTTAGGCACTGTCCTCGGTTATTATGCTTTTCCCGCCATTCTCATTGGGTTATTTTTCCAAGCCATTATGTTTGGTCATGGGGGACTAACGACCCTGGGAGTCAATGCCATCCTGATGGGAATTCCCGCCTTAATTGCGTACCAAATCTTTCAGATGCGCCATTGGTTTAAAACCCAATGGGGAAACATTACCCTGAGTTTATTTGCCTTTCTAGCCGGTGCGATCGGCTTAGGACTAGCTGCGGCCATCTTTTTCGTTATCATCATCACCACCATTCCCGGGGAATTAGATGTTACGACGGAAAGAAATGCCATTTATGGACTGATGTTGGCTCATATTCCCTTAATGCTAATTGAAGGATTGTTTACCGCGATGTTAGTCCTCTTTCTCAATCGGGTCAAACCGGAACTCATTCGAGATTAGGAAACCCCCACCCTTTAGGGTGCGGGTGGGTGACTGGATTTAGAATTAAAGCCCATTATAAAGGAACCCGGATGAAATTTGGATTAGACGATTATGCTCATTTAGAATCCCCCTTACATCGATGGGAACCCCGCTGTAAATTAATGGGGTTGATGGGATTAATTTTTGCTTTTGCAATGGTGCGGGATCAGCGCTTGATTCTGCCCATGTTAGGGGTGAGTGCGGGAATTTATGCCCTGTCTCAACTGCCGGTTGCTTACTGGCGGAAGCGGTTGCGCTATCCGGGATTATTTCTGGTGGGAGTTGTGGGATTCCTGCCCTTTATTTCGGGACAAACGGTGCTATTTCAACTCGGTCCGATTGCCCTTTATCAAGAAGGACTGCTGGCAATGGTAACCATCGCCAGTCGGTTTTTAGCGATTATTACCCTGTCTCTGGTTTTGTTTGGGACGGCTTCTTTTTTAACCACGATTAGAACCCTGCGTTCCCTTGGGCTGTCTCCGATTTTAACCGATATGATGGTGCTGTTTTATCGGTATTTATTTGAACTCGGCGATCGCCTGCATACGATGCAGTCCGCCATGCGCTTGCGAGGATTCAAACGCACCCGCCTCACCCCCCGCGCTTTACAAACTTTTGCCTCGGTTGCGGGGACACTTTTAGTGCAAAGTTATGAACAATCCGAACGGATTTATCAGGCGATGCGATTGCGGGGTTATGGTCAAAAAAATGTTTTATCTCAGATTCAGTCTTGGCAATTCAAAGATGTGATGGGTTTAGGCGTGGTCCTGGCCCTCGCGGGTACTTTTATAGCGGCTGAATTTTGGCTATCTTCTGGCATTTTATAGCTTAAACTTCCGGGAGGCTTCCTCATACAATGACAAGGCTAAATCGCGGATCAGTTCTTCATTCTCAAAACTATCTCCAAATTTAGTTTTCGCCATTTCAATACAGGTTTTCATCACATCTGATGAGCGATCGAGATGATTTGCGATCGCCAACCGTTCCGCATCTTCCCAATGGGGTATCTTTGGACTCGTCAACTGTTCTATCTTTTTCCGTTGCAGTTCCTCGGAAAATCCCGCAGCAACAATCCCCGCAGGCAAGGCAAACAATCCAATCCCAATAAAGGCTAGGGTTGCCCCAAATAATTTACCCAAAGCCGTCACCGGATACACATCCCCATACCCCACCGTCGTTAATGTCACCACTCCCCACCACATCGCCGCCGGAATACTCGGAAACGCATCCGGTTGTTCCTGACTTTCCGCAAAAAACATCAAACTTGAGGCAAAAATTAGTAAAATAAACACCGTAAACAAAGTCATGAGCAACTCATTTTTTTTAGAATCAATCACCCGGAGAATGGTTTGCAGGGCTTCCGAGTATCGAATTAATTTAAGCAGTCGCAACAAGCGGAAAACATTAGCAAATTTTATCGAACGAATCAGAGGAAATAATAACATCAAATAAAAGGGCAAAATTGCCATTAAATCAATCACCACTAACGGCGTCATCGCATAGCGCAATCGTCCCCAAACCGGATGAGCATATCGCGGATCGACGGTACAGCACCAAAGTTGGATAATATAGAGTAAAGTAAAGCAGGCTACCGCCACCAGTTCGATTTCATTTACAAATAACTTAAAATTAGAGGAAATAAATGCTGAAGTTTCCAAAATAAAAGCAGTCACGTCTAAAATAACTAACAGACTGACCGCCCAGTCATCAACTCGGCTTAATAAATCCGTCGGGTCCGAAGATTCGAGAATTTGATAAACTCTAGCTTTTAGGGATTGGCTCATGATGTGTGATTTAACTCATGACGCTTTAAAAAATTAACCGAACTATTGCTCATCCTATCATATCCGATGAAAGAACAGATAGAACCTTTAACCTCTAACAACCTCGCCGATAATCTCCCCGGGAATCTTTTAGAAGTCTCCTCGAATTCTGTGGTGCGAAACCGGGAGAATGTGGCAATCGCCATTGATGAACTTTGCTTTTCCTACCCGGATAAAGCCGATGTTTTACAGAATATCAGTCTGCGAATCCACCCCGGCGATCGCGTGGGACTGATTGGGTCCAATGGTGCAGGCAAAACCAGTTTATTTTTATCCATTTGTGGTATTCTAAAGCCCATTTCGGGCCAAATCACCCTCTTGAATCACCCCGTTATCCCCGGTGAATTCCGTCCGGAAATTGGCTTAGTTTTTCAAAACCCCAACGATCAGCTATTTTCTGCCTCCGTCTGGGATGATGTTGCCTTTGGACCGCAAAATATGGGACTATCTGGGTCAGAATTGAGCGATCGCGTTAGAACTGCTCTCGATTTAACAGGAGTCCGGGACCTAGAAACTCGTCCCCCCCACCATCTTTCTGGCGGACAAAAGCGGATGGTGGCGATCGCCACAGTTCTAGCCATGCAACCTCAAATTATCCTCTATGATGAACCCAGCGCTAACCTAGATTTACGAGCCCGTCGGCGTTTAATCCACTTTTTGCAAACCTCCCAGGAAACCTTACTCATTTCCTCTCACGATTTAGAACTGATTCTCGAAGTGTGCGATCGGGTCATTCTCATGGACGAAGGACGGATCATCACCACCGGCAGTCCCGATGTCGTCATGGCAGATGCACCCCTAATGGAAGCACATGGTTTAGAAAAACCCCACTCCCTCCTCCGCCATCGCCCACTTCATCACCCCTAATCCCCGACCCTGCCATCCGAATTTCCCCGCAATTCTCCGGCAGAGGTCCACTCCCAGTTAAAAACCGGGTTTCTTGTCGCATTTTCTGCTAATTTCCCAGAAATTCGTGCCAGAAACCCGGTTTCTTGTCCTCATCGATTTCATGCTGTACCGACACCCCAGAAAACTGGGCGATCGCCTCAATTATATAAATTTTCTGTATCAATCCCAAGCAACCTCCACCAGCCAGCCTACCGTCTGTATAACCTATCCAGGGAGTGCGGATTTCCCCTGCAAAGACAGAATATCCAATAGTCCCCGCAGAAATCCTGCTTTCCCTGTATCATAATCCTTTAGGCGATCAATAGGAGACATTCTCATGGATATCGTTAGCTTGCTCATTACCTGGGTCATAACCGCAATCAGCTTGTTTATTATTTCTAAACTACCCACCGGCGTAGAAATCGATGGATTTAACAAAGCCTTAATTTCCGCCGCCGTCTTTGGTGTTTTAAACGCACTGATTAAGCCAATTTTGCAAGTCTTGGCCTTACCAATCACCTTCCTGACCCTAGGATTGTTCAGCCTGATTATCAATGCGATTATCTTTGGATTAGCCGCTTGGTTAGTAACGGGATTTCGCCTGCGTTGGGGATTTTGGAGTGCCCTCATCGGGACCTTAGCCCTCAGCTTCATCAACTCCATCCTGTTTAACCTCTTGGCAAGACTTTAATCCCAAACGGGGCAAAATTGCCCTGACTAACTTCCCTCTAAAGGGGGGAAAAATAAGAGCGATCGCCCCTTTCTCAAATTAAAATAAAGACAATTGTCGATACTCAGGCATCTCTTGTACATCACAACTTGGCGATCGCTTTTCTGTCTCGTTCTCCCCAAATCGCATCCCTTTATCCAAACAGTCTAACGCTTGTCTAATATTCCTCGGAAATTAATGACCAGAAATCTGCTATAATTAATCACCTAAATTTTTGATAATTAAGTAATCGCCATGACTGAGTTACTTGAACGGGCAATTGCCCTGATGCAGGCCTTACCAGAAGGGGAACAAGATGCGATCGCGTCTGTGATTTTAGCAGAAATTGAGGATGAGCAACACTGGGATGAATCCTTCTCGCGATCGGCGGATACCCTTGCTCAACTCGCCGCTTCAGCAATGACTGAGTATCACGCCGGTCAAACTCAAAAACTCGATCCCGAGACCCTATGAAGTCTCGAACTACGGCACAGTTTCGTAAATTATTTGCTAATTTACCTCAGCAAGTGAAAGTGCAGACCAGGGCAGCTTATCGTCAGTTCAAGGGAGATCCAAACTATCCCAGCCTGCGCTTCAAAAAGGTGCATCCAGAGTTGCCGATTTACTCGGTCCGGATTAGCAAAAACTATCGAGCAGTCGGTCAATTGGAAGGAGATACAGTGATCTGGTTTTGGGTAGGTTCACATACGGACTATGACAAGTTGCTGTAGCCGTTATATCGGTCACTCTAATGAATTAGGGAATGACTCATATTTAGCCCGCTTAGGCGGGCTAATTTCATGGAAACCAACCCTTATAGGTTAAGGGAATTCTAATCCTGCTGATTGGCGAATTTGCGCGCCCCGAGGAAGGATAATCCTAATGCTGCGATCGCCAGGACAACTAGACTATACCAGGGGAACTGTTTCATATCATAAGCAGCAGCCCTTAGTCCGATACTGGTATAGGTCAAAGGCAACAGATATACCACCACTTTTAACGCCGCTGGTAATTGTGCCGGTTCAAAAAAAGTTGCTCCTAAAAATGACATGGGAACAATGATAAAATTGTTATAAATTCCCACACTTTCCAAAGATTTGACCGTTAATCCCACCAAAACTCCCAATCCCGAAAATACGGCACAATTGAGCAGCAATACCAGTAAAAATAGAGGATTGAGGAAACTCCAAATTTTGCCCGTAAACAGAATGGCGACCAGGAGGACCGAACCCGATGTCATCAACCCGCGCAAAATTCCCGCCATCATTTTCCCGAGATATAAGGAGAGAGGATGGATCGGCAACAGCAGCATTTCTTCAAAGTTTTTAGTAAATAAGCGTTCCCCACAAATGGAAAACACTGTCCCGGCAAAACAGATCGTCATGGAAGACAGGGCGACCATTCCCGGTAACATAAATTCTAAGTAACTATTTCCCCCATCCATGCCCGATCGCATGGTATTTCCTAACCCTAAGCCAAATGCTAGGATATAAATCAAAGGAGAAACTAGGCCCGAGGCGGCCACTTGCACCAGTCGCACCCGTAAATCGAGCCAGTCTCCCCATAAAATCGTGATACTATCTTCCCAGAGGGTGGATAGAGGCGATCGCGATCGCCCAGAAGTTACTTCCGGTTTTAATCTGAGTTCAGATGCCACAATACCCGCTTGTTGTCTTGTTTTCCTTCTTCAGTTTTACAACACTTCCACGAGTTTATTTCGAGAAGAAAAACCTGATTTAATCACAATCGCGGATTTGGGAACCTGAAATTTATCCGCCAACAGTTTGATTAACTCTGCATTCGCCTTGCCATCAACCGGAGGGGATTTCAGACGAATCGTCAAACTGCCATCAGCTTCTTCCGTAATCTGCTGCTGTTTAGAATTCGGTTTAACTTTAATTCGGTAGAGTGGCACAGTTTAAGCAACAACAGGACTAATCATCTGATCCAACGCCGATCGCGCCGCCACTAAATCGTATGGAATCCGAGGTTTCATCGGGCGATAATCTCGGGGATGGGGGGACCCACTTCGCAACACCGCATTGACCACCAGACAGGGTTCATCGCTGAAATTAATCGCACTATGGGGAACTCCAGGGGGAATCGTGACTGCTGCCGGATAGCGATCGCTCAAGGGAATATAGCGATATTCACGGTCCTGTAACACTACTAACACAAAACTGCCCCGGACCACCAGCAATTGATCCGTCTGAAAACGGTGAACGAATAAATCATCGCAGGTCCGGGGTTTTACCTGGACTAACATGGTTTCATGACTGGACTGAGGGGTATAAAATTCAGTCATTCCAGACTGCATGGTTTCTAAAAGGCGAACTTTAACAGACTCAGTTAAACGCATAAATTTTGCTCCATCAGATTTCTTATAATTCTGATTATGTCGCAGGTTTCTATAAATTTTTGTAAAGATTGTCACTAACTTGCTCTAAGTATGGTATAGAAGGCTGCAAAGCCCCCAAATTAAGAGGAATCGGTCATGACTCAGCAACATCCCCATCCCAAGCGTCGCCCGGATCTCACCGGATGGATTGTCCGATTTGTCTGTGGGGCGATCGCCGGAATATTTATCGCGATTTTCTTCATCTGGGATGGGATGACTGCTGGCGGTGCAGTCGCCTGGAGTTTAGGATTAGGTACCCTATTTGGGTTCTGTGCCGCCCAATGGGGCGATCGCTTTTGGCAATTTCTGGGGCGCTGGTGGCATTGGTTCTAACGCAGATTCCATCAGAGGTCTTAAGGAATTCCTAAAGCCCCCCTTAAAAAGGTAGGGCTGTTTCATTCTAAAGGGCAATCGAGAAAAGGAAAGGCGTTCTCTCTGATGTAAAATGGAAGAGAACG
>JAMXFF010000042.1 GCA_025370845.1 Laspinema palackyanum D2a
AACAGGGGATCCGGAAACGACTGAAGTCGTTACTACGAACAGGGGATCCGGAAACGACTGAAGTCGTTACTACGAACAGGGGATCCGGAAACGACTGAAGTCGTTACTACGAACCGGGGATCCGGAAACGACTGAAGTCGTCACTACGAACCGGGGATCCGGAAACGACTGAAGTCGTTACTACGAACCGGGGAGAATGGTCTCTCCCCCAATCCGCCCCATCCTCCCCATCCCTCCATCCACATTTATCAAGTATTTAACAATGACAACTCCTGACATTCAATGGTATCCCGGCCATATTTCTAAGGCGGAAAAACAACTGGCGGAACAATTGAAGCTGGTGGATGTGGTGTTGGAGGTCCGGGATGCGCGGATTCCTTTGTCTACCCATCATCCCCAGGTGCCGCAGTGGGTGGGGAGTAAAAGCCGAGTTTTGATTATTAATCGAGTGGATACGATTCTGCCACCCCTGCGCGATCGCTGGCATCTGTGGTTTCAACGTCAGGGAGAAACGCCTTATTTTACCAATGCTCAAGATGGGACGGGGATCAAGGCGATCTCTAAGGCGGCGAAGGAGGCGGGGATTGCTCTAAATCAACGTCGTCTCGATCGCGGGATGCGCCCTCGCGCTGTGCGGGCGGTGGTGATTGGGTTTCCTAATGTGGGCAAATCGGCGTTGATTAATCGCTTAGTCGGGCGTCGTGTGGTGGAAAGCGCCCGACGTGCGGGGGTGACTAAGCAACTGCGTTGGGTGCGGATTTCTGATGAACTGGAACTGTTGGATGCCCCTGGGGTGATTCCCAGTAAGTTAGAGGACCAAGATGCTGCTTTAAAATTAGCCATTTGTGATGATATTGGCGAGGCAGCTTATGACAATCAACGGGTGGCATCGGCATTTGTGGATATGGTGAAAGAGATTGAGGCAATGGGGACCGCATGGATGCCACCGGAGGCGTTGCGATCGCGCTATAAACTTGACCCTCTCCCCATGACGGGGGAAGATTATCTCCATAATTTTGCTGAATCCCGATATGAAGGCGATGTGGAACGGGCGGCAAGGCAAATTCTCAATGATTTTCGCAAGGGATTGTTAGGTCAAATTCCCCTAGAATTGCCTCCGGAATAACGGGAAGAGGGCGATCGCCTATTCAAGTTACCCTAGGGCTAGAATCTCTGGCGGTACTGGGGTGATTGCCCTTCGCAGTTCGCTGTCGGTGGCATTGAGCACAACCGCTAACACTCTCCCTGTGGACTCTTGTTGAATTAATGTCCCTTCTATCTGTCCATCATCATTCGGGTCCAGTTGACCTGGGGACAATTCACTTAACACCAAAACATCATCGGTGGTATAGGTTTGCAAAATATCAAGTTCGGCTGGTAAATCCCGAGTAAAGGGTTGAAATACCAAATCATTGGCTGTTACGCCTTCGGTGAGTCCAATGCGATCGCTATTAAAATCCAAAATAATATCCGCTTGTTCGGGATTGGTGGAGGCGGCATCGGTGCGAAGGACAAATAAATCCGTACCACTTCCCCCCACCAGGCGATCGAGTCCGAAATCACCGATGAGGGTATCATTTCCTTCCCCACCTATCAGCAAATCGTTGTCTTGACCCCCTCGCACGACATCGTTTCCTCGACCTCCGAGGACTAAATCATCCCCGCGATTGCCATTGAGAATATCATCCCCTTCTTCTCCATAAACGGCATCATTATCCTGTCCACCGCGCAAGGTATCATTACCCCCTCGGCCAAATAAGAGATCGATGCCCAAATTGCCGTTGATCAGTTCATTTGATGTGGCACCGATGACCGTATCATCCCCGGCTAAAGCTCTGACTCCCCCTGGGCGTTCAGCGAGTTGTCCCGGACTCAGCCTAAAATCATCGGGACGCAGGGCGTCATCTTGGAGATCCAGAAAGTCCGCAGGGTTTAAGGCTTCACCCGGGGGAGCTCCTGGTGCTGTCGGTCCCGGAACCGCCCCAGGGTCGGGTTCTTCTGGGATCAGTGTACTCACGCAACCACAGGCTAAATCTCCGGGTAACATTCCAGGTATCATCTGTTTTCCTCGCTGTTGAAACTCACGTTATTGATTCTTTTTATTGTATGGCCTCATCCCCACTCCTCAACCCCACGGATGAACCGGAAGAACCGCAGGACAATAGGTTCCACGGAATTTGAGTGTTCCTCTCAGATTTTAAATCCCATGTCTTTTAAACTTTGGCGCAAGGCTGGACCTGCCGGGGATTTCCGTTGTTCATAGAGGGAAACAGCCCGTCGAAAGGCTTCTAATCCATCTAAAATATTTCCCCCTTTGAGTAAGGCAACGCCAAGATTTTGGTACGCTTCGGCATAGTTGGGATTGAGTTGAATGGCTTTGTAATAGGCGGCGATCGCCAGGGGAATTTGCTTTTTCTCTTTCAAGGCAATTCCCAGGTTAAAATAGGCGGAACTCAGGGAGGGGTCGATTTGTAGGACTTTTTGATAGGTGGCGATCGCCCCGGTGAGATTTCCGGTTTCGAGGAGGAGGTTCCCCAAGTTATTATACGCCCCCAATTTGATGGGTTCTAAAATCGGCAGGGCAACCGCTTTTTCATACTGCGCTTTCGCTTTGCTCAGTTTCTGCTTGCGCGTATAGGCTATCCCCAAATGATAATGCAGTTCATACACAACCAGGGGTTCTAACCTTGTACTCGCGGCTAATCCGAGTTTTAATAACTGCATCCCCCGTTGAATCTCTCCGGTTTGCACATACAAGGCCCCGAGTTTGCTGCAAGTATAAGCATCGTTCGGATGGGCGGCGAGATAGGATTCCATTGATTCTCGGGCCCGGGTCAATTTATCTCGGGAGGCGATCGCTTCTGCTTGATACCCTTCATGTAAAATTGCCACCTCCATCAACGAACCCACCTGCCATTGATTGGATTGCTGCTGTAACATCCGTTGCACACTATCATCAATCATGGCATGATAGGGCCGCTCAAACTGAATCCCCGGTTGATTTCTAAACAAGCGTGAAACCAGGGAATAAGGGGATTGTTGCGCCCCCACTTCTTGGCGAATTAAGTTCATTAACAGATAAGGTTTCGGCGGGGAATTGCCACCTCCATTAATCAATTCTTTGATTTGGGGGACAACTTCCGGGGTTAACACTTCATCGGCATCTAATACGAGAATCCAGTCCCCGTGAGCATATTTAAGGGATTCATTTCTTGCTGCAGCAAAATCATTGCACCAGTCGAAGTGATGAACATCAGCCCCAAACTCTTGGGCGATTTCTACGGTGCGATCGGTGGATCCGGTATCAAGAACCACCATTTCATCTACCAGATCCTTGATGCTGGCAAGACATTTGGGAAGGGTAGCTTCTTCGTTTTTGACAATGGTGCAAAGACTCAGCTTCATCGGAAACCAGTTAACGGTAATGGGTCAGTTTTATTGTACTGGTAGAGACCCCGTAATGGTAGTCTGAGTTGAAGCCAGTGGCGATCGCGGCCTCCGCAGACCCCAGGCGGGAGTAGTCGTCTCAGGGAGGATCTATTGGTTTATACTGGAACAGCAGAGCATGAAGAGGTAAGAATGTGGCCGAAATTATTCTCAAAACGGATAATCCAGACCGAGTGACGGACTTAATAAAACGGGCGATCGCTGCTGAAATAGATCGCATTGAAAAAAATCTGAAATTTACAAAAAAAAGACTTCAGGCGTTTGAAGATAAATATAATCAACCCTCCCATCAGTTGAAAAATAGACTGACGGCAGAAGATATGGATGGGGGAGATTTAGAATATTTAGAATGGGCGGGAGAATATAAACTATTTTTAGAGTTAGAGGAACAAATTAAAGTCCTCAAAAGCTTAGAATATGTCAATCCATAATGCCAGTTTTTACCTCAAACTCAGATTGAGTGACAGTCGCCCAGATGGAGGGCGATCGGCACTCTTGTCATACCGTGAGACTCTGTTAGGAGATTATCCTCATGACTCTAACCCTATATCCTGATTTACCAATCCTGGAAAGCGATCGCCTTATTCTTAGAAAAATGACCCTAGAGGATGCACCGGATCTGTTTGAGTATGCCTCGGACCCTGAAGTCGCCCAATACACAACCTGGTACCCGCATCAATCCCTAGAAGACAGCCATATTTTTTTAAATTCTGTACTCGAAAACTATCAGACGCCTAAAGGTTTTAATTGGGGCATTATCCATAAAGACCATTCTAAATTAATCGGTACTTGTGGTCTCGTTGACTGGGTTCAATCTGATCATTACGCTGAAATCGGCTATGCCTTAGCTAGACCCTACTGGGGTCAAGGATATATGCCCGAATCTGTAAAAGCTGTCGTCGCCTTTAGCTTTCAGGAAACTGACTTAAACCGGATTGAAGGGCGATGTAAACTCCCTAACCACGCCTCCGCAAGGGTTATGGAAAAAGTCGGCATGAAATTTGAGGGAATCCTCCGCCAACAGATGTTTATTAAAGGCAGCTTTCATGATATGAAACTCTATGCCATTTTGCGGGAAGATTGGGAAAAGTTATCCAAATAGAGGGTATCATTTCCGGGTAAAAAGGGAGTTTAGCTCTCTCATGGCGCAGCTAAACTCCCAACAAAATTGACTCAATCGTTGGGTTGTAATTTAGGAGATTGTCGCTACCTTCAGGGCCAATTTTTCTACATTTGAGGCGGTAGAATTACTTTATCAATCACATGAATCACGCCGTTACTTGCTTGGATATCGGCTTGAACCACGTTAGCACTATTGACCATAACGCCATCGTCAGCAACGGTGACATTGATGGAACGTCCTTCAAAAAGGCTGGGAACTTCCGTCGTACTCAAATCCCCAGACATGACTGAACCCTGTACGACATGGTAGGTTAAAACTTGAACCAAAAGCTGGCGGTTTTCCGGCTGTAATAACTGCTCTAAAGTGCCTTCGGGTAAAGCGGCAAAAGCCTCATCGGTGGGTGCAAAAACGGTGAAGGGACCTTCACCGGAGAGGGTATCCGTTAAACCGGCAGCTTCTAAAGCGGTAGTGAGGGTGGAGAAGGATTCGCTACCCGCAGCAATGTCAGCAATTGTCTGTTGACTCGTTTCCATTGTGCTCGCGGGGGTTTGAGTCACAGATTCAGCGATCGCCTCATTAGAATCGGTCATGTTATCTGCTGCGATGCTCACCCCTGCCACCACAGGCAATCCCATCATTAAACTCGTTCCTGCAACACCCAAAAAGATAGCAACCTTTTTGTTGAAACCGTTCCAAATTTTAGAGTTCATCAGGTTTTCCTTAATATGTGAAGAATCGAAATTTTCGATGTATGAAGTAATGTTACACGATGGTTTCGGATTTGCCCACTCTATCGAAAAAATTTGTCAAAATTCCTGAAATAGCGGGGCCTAGCCCCGATCCATGAGGGTTTGCTCTGGGGGATTGATGGGGTTGGGATTGCCCGGATGAAGGGGGCGATCGGTCAAACTATCCTCACCCTAAAAACCTCTCTAATCTTTGTACCCCAATAATTTTATGGATAAGCCTGGAAAGATTTGCTCGGGAGTCCCTCCCCAAAAAGTGGGGGATGGAAAACCCCCTTTTTTCAAGGTTGAGTTTATGAACTGAGAGGGGATGAGTCTTACTTAAATGTGAAAATACCGTGACCCTTGAGGGATTAATTTAGCCGTCAAAGCCAGTCTCTCTGGATTTTTTTAGCGTTAAATTAAGGGAAACTAGCATTTTTTCACTTAAGTTCTTTTTTAAGTAAACATAAGAACTAATCAAATATCTATCCTAGGATAGAGAGAAAACCGATCAAAATACTCTCTTTAATTCGGAGGATGTTTAGCGATCGCATCGCCTAGACTGACTGCCTTTGATTCCGAGTCATATCAGGGGCGATCGCTTGCTGCCTCACTGAAAATCCCGAAGCTCACCTGCATCCCAAAGGACAAGTCAAAATGGGCGAGTTATTGTCTTTAGCCGCAAGTAGTGGGGTGCAGTGGTTGTATAAACTCATAGCGATCATGTTTTAAATGGGATTCGTCTTACGGTTCATGGCGGAAAACTAGCCCCCCAAGATGTGCAATTTCTGGACTCGAACTAAACAAGGGGTGACCGAGGTAATTTCTCCCCATATCGATCGCACTGGAAGAATTGACCAATGGCCCGATGGCTTCTTTAATGAATGGGAGAACAGTTTATATGCCTTGTTAGAACTAGCCGGAGAATAAGATATGATGGAGGCTATGCTGCCGATCGCGAGTTTAGCGGTTGTATGTTCAATGTTAATCTCTCAACCTGATTTCCTATTCCTGAGACTCCCATGAATCAACAAGAATTGCTCGATCGCCTCAAACAAACAGTCCACGAAGTCGAACCGGAAGCCGAAATCATCTTATTTGGTTCCCGTGCCCGTGGGGATGCCGCATCAGACTCGGATTGGGATTTTCTGATTCTTCTGAATGGTGAGGTTGACCCCGATCGCTCCTTAGCAGTCCGCGATCGCTTATATCATCTGGAATGGGACTGTGGCAAAGTCCTCACCTCCATTGTCCGCAGTCGTCAAGACTGGCAAACTCCACTTTACCAGTCCACCAGATTATATCAATCAATTCAAGAACATGGCATCCTCCTATAAACCCGATATCGCCTCCCCAAGAAAAAAGCCCGCACAGGCGGGCTTTATGCTTGTACATTAGCTGGACATTACGAGTTACTTTCCACCATCAGCGGCTGGATGATAGAAGTTACAGCATCAGCGCCATTTCCTTGTAACACCTCTTCCTGAGATTCTTGATGATACAAAGCCGAATCGATGCGGCAACCCCGGTAAGCTAGGACATACAACTCTTTAAGGTCGCGAATCAGGGGATAGCGGGGATTGGCACCTGTACATTGGTCGTCAAATGCCTGATCCGCCATTTCTTCCACTTCTTCGTAGAAGGCTTTGTCATCCCCAGAGAGGGCTTCTTTCAGGGTTAGAGGAATGTCTAACTCTTTCTTGAGGTTCTCGATCGCCTCTACCAATTTCTCGATTTTCTCTTGTTCAGTATCCCCACCGAGTCCGAGATAGTCGGCAATCCGCGCATACCGCCATTTGGCATTGGGATACTTGTATTGCGGGAAAATCGCTTGTTTAAATGGCGTGTCCGTGGCATTATACCGGATGACGTGAGAAATCATCAAGGCATTGGCTAACCCGTGGGGGACATGGAAGGTCGAACCCAGTTTGTGCGCCATTGAGTGACAGACCCCGAGGAAGGCGTTGGCAAATGCCATCCCGGCGATCGTCGCGGCATAATGCACTTTCTCCCGCGCTTTCGGGTCTTTGGCCCCGTTTTTGTAAGACGAAGGCAGATACTTAAACAGCAGGCGAATCGCTTCTAAGGCCAATCCGTTAGTAAACTCAGAAGCACAGACGGAAACGTAGGCTTCTAAGGCATGGGTTAGGGCGTCGATGCCACCATAAGCGGTGAGTTTCTTGGGCATATTCAGCACCAATTCCGGATCGACGATCGCCATGTTCGGAGTGAGGGCGTAATCCGCCAGGGGATACTTGATCCCCGTGCGATCGTCCGTGACGACGGCGAAGGGGGTGACTTCTGAACCCGTTCCCGAGGTGGTGGGAATGGCAACCATGATCGCTTTGACACCTAATGGCGGGAGTTCGTACACCCGTTTGCGGATGTCCATAAACCGGGTGGCGAGTCCTTCAAATTCAATTTCCGGATGTTCATACATCAACCACATGACTTTCGCCGCATCCATCGGGGAACCTCCCCCAAGGGCGATAATCACGTCGGGTTTGAAGGAGTTCATCCGCGCGAGTCCCTTATTGACCGTAGTCAGGGAGGGATCGGGTTCTACGTCGAAGAAGATGTCATATTTGACGCCAATTTCTTCGAGGACTTCTTCCACGGACTTGGTGAGACCCATGTCGTACAACGGTTTATCGGTGACGATAAAGGCGCGTTGTTTTCCGGCGAGTTCCCGCAGGGCGATCGGGAGAGAACCATATTTAAAGTACACTTTGGGCGGAATCCGGAACCAAAGCATATTTTCCCGGCGTTCCGAGATGGTTTTGATGTTGAGCAGATGTTGGGGACCCACGTTTTCGCTGATGGAGTTGCCTCCCCAGGTGCCGCAACCGAGGGTGAGGGAGGGGTCGAGGCGGAAGTTATACAGGTCGCCGATCGCCCCTTGAGACGAGGGGGTATTAATCAGCACCCGCGCCGTTTGCATTTGCCCTTCAAATTCGTGGATATTCTGGGTATTTGCCGGAGAGGTATAGAGTACAGCAGTATGTCCCCGTCCGCCAAACTGCACTAAGTCATGAGCTTTGTGGACGGCATCATGAAAATCTGTCGCCCGATACATGGCTAAGATAGCCGACAGTTTCTCGTATGCAAAGGGTTCAGCTTCGGAAATCTCTTCCACTTCGCCAATCAGCACCCGTGTCTCTTCGGGAACGGAAATTCCAGCAATTTCAGCCAGTTTTTGAATGGATTGTCCGACAATATCCGGATTTAAGCGTCCGTTGACAATGATTTTGCTGCCGAGTTTTTGCCGTTCTTCCGGATTCAGGAAATATGCACCGCGATCGCTAAATTCCTGTTTGACCTCCTCATACACCTCATCCACCACAATCACCGATTGTTCTGAGGCGCAAATCATCCCATTGTCAAAGGTTTTGCTCAGAATAATTGAGGAAACAGCCATTTTAATATGGGCCGTTTCATCAATCACCGCCGGAGTATTTCCCGCACCTACCCCTAGGGATGGATGTCCGGAAGAATAGGCCGCTTTGACCATACCCGGCCCGCCAGTTGCCAGGATTAATTTAATCTCCGGATGCTGCATCAACTGCTGAGATAACGGCACCGTTGGCTCGTCAATCCAGCCGATCAGATCTTCCGGTGCTCCGGCAGCTACGGCAGCTTCCAGGATGATTTTTGCCGCATCTCGGGTGCATTCTTTCGCCCGGGGGTGGGGAGAGAAAATAATCCCGTTCCGGGTTTTCAGGGCAAGCAGGGCTTTAAAAATAGCCGTGGAAGTGGGGTTGGTTGTGGGGACGATCCCCGCGAGAATGCCCACGGGTTCGGCGATTTTTTGGAAGCCAAAGGATTTGTCTTCTTCGATAATGCCGCAGGTCTTTTCGTGCTTATATTTGTTGTAGATAATTTCTGAGGCAAAGTGGTTTTTGATCACCTTGTCTTCCACGACTCCCATGCCGGTTTCTGCTACGGCTTTCTTAGCCAGGGGAATTCGGGCTGAGTTGGCGGCTAGGGCTGCTTTCTTGAAAATTTCATCCACCTGTTGCTGACTGTAGGTGGCATATTTTTCTTGGGCCGCCTTGACGCGCTGAATCAGTTCTTCGAGTTCTTGAGTGTTGGTGACTTTGCTGTTCATGTTAATTCTTTTCCTATCTCTCTAGTACCACAACATTAACATTTAGATAGGCTCGTTATGGATAGAATCGCCGGTTTTTGATGAGTGGTCTGGGATAACGATTCCTGCTCGGGTTTGAGCGGGTCACTTGTAATCTAGGCTACCCATCTTTACCGTTGGACCGGGAGTGATTCATGGCTGAGATCATGCGTTTGGTGCTGATCAGGGGGTGGGATTTCAGGATCTTACCTCTTTTCGCCATTTCTACCCCGTTCGTTGAACTTCTATAGCTCTATCATAAACAACTTTTTGGATTTTAGGACAGCAGGGGTTAAAATATTTTTTGAAGGGTTTTTATCTGGGGAATCTCTCTATTATAACACTTTTTTCTGCCTTGGCCGAGGCGTAAATCTTAAATTTTTCTACATTTTTTGAAAATCACCGGCTCGATGCCAGTGACTCCGGAACACAGCGTTGAACCCATGCAGAAGCTCAGGCTAGGATCTAAGCGGAAGATTATCTGGGGACATCGCCCAGGATTTTATTATATTTTAAGCTTTCTCTTGAGCTTGTGGATGCGGTTGATGCTATGGATAATGAGTGGGAAACTGCCTCCGGTTGCCGAATCCTTTGTCACCAGAGTCTCGGATGGTTCTGCGGCGATCGCCACCCCCGTTGCTACAGCAGAAAAATTGGGTCCTCCTCAATCTGTAATGCCGGTTTTCTCCTGTTGTATATAAATTCCCCAGTGTCCCAAACGAGCAAAATGATCGCACGCCTAATCGCACCTGTATTCCCTGAGTTGGGGAAGCGCTATATCCCAATTTTAATACATCAGCAGCTTACTCAATCGCTACATTCAGCCCAAAAAACAGAGTTTGGTCTCCCCTAAACAGTCAAGTTCCTAACATAGTGTTGCATCACCGGGTCTAGGGTTAAAGCCGCAGATTTGTAGAGTAAATTTCGTTTTTTCAGGGATTGAATCGCCTTGAAAAAATCCGAATCTGATAAAAGTTCCGGGGGTTTCTGGCTAATCTCCACAGGTTGTTCCTGCTTGGCTAACCACCGGATGAGGACTTGTTCAGATTCACCGAGGCGTTGATAATGTTGTTTGAGACTCGGTTCTATATTTCCTAAATAGAGGGGAGGATAAGAGAGGAATGTTTCCACACTCCCGTCAAATAGCTCCAGGATAGCCGTAGCGATGATATTTAACCATAAAGGGTTGCCATTATAAAGTTCAATCAGCCGGGACCATTGAGGTTGGTCCTGGAGTTTTTTAGCCGTGAGGAGTTGGCTGGCTGATTTCCCTAAACCGGCAAGTTGGAGAGTTTTGCAGGAGCAGTCTTCCGCTTCTAGGGTAGCAACTTCTAGGGGTTGTTCCCAACTGAGGAGCAACAAACAACTGCCATGAGAAAATCGCCCCATTTCTTCGAGGAAACGACCATAGTTTTGGTATCCGGGGCAGTAATTTCCGACTAACTCCCCAGGGGTCAAGGTGTCTTGGAAATCGTCAAGGATGATTAAGCAGCGGTGGTTTCTGAGATAGTCTAAAAAAGAGTTACGAGAGTTTAAATAGGTGATGAGTGATTGATTTTGGATGGGGGAAGTTGGGGCGATAAATTCGATGATATGGCTTTGCAGAGCGTTGAGGGTGGGGAATTTGCGATGACTGCGCCACAGGATGCGATCGAAGTTGTCTTTAATCTCTTCTACCAGTTGTCTAGCCAGGGCAGTTTTACCGATACCGGAGAGTCCAGTGAGGGTGATAATCCGGCTTTGTTCGGTCAGAATCCATTGTTTGAGAGTCGCCAGTTCGTCCGTGCGGTTGTAGAAGCGGAGATTATCAGGGGCTTGGCTGAGGTCGTGGCGAGGTTCTGGTTGGGTTTTGGGGGTGGAGGGCGATCGGTTTTTCTTTTTTTTGGAATTATTGTATGGTTCGCTACAGATATTTATGTTATTTCCAATATGCACCACATCATTGTAATAAGAAAAGACCCCATTTTCGATAAGGGAGCGAACATTCTTTTTTTTCACATCCTCTCCCAACAGATCCGACAGGAGTTTCCATAATTCCGATGCTGACTTCCGGACATGATCGTTGCTGCAATGGTATTCCTCAGCGATCTCCTTATATTCCTTGTGTTCCCAGACCCCCTCCAAAATAGCCCGTTGCAGCGAGTCCAGATGCTTCCCTGTTCGGTCAAAAATCAACTCATCGGTCCACTGCAAGGCTTCATGAATCTCCATAGCTCCTCTATTGGCTCCTAGTCTTGGGTACTTTAACCCCCTATTATCCCACGTTTTCCCCCTTCTGGCAACAAAATCCCACCTTTTCACCTTTCTTTACGTTTAAAATTTTGATAAATTCCCCCTTAAATCCCCTTTTTAGGAGGTTGAAAGATATGATAAAATCTGATATCTTTAGCAAGATTAGTTAGTTAATTTATTAAGAAATTCTGGAGAAATTACTGATGTACCAAGAGCAATTGAGTAGCTCCAAGCCCGGATTGATTATCATCATGCTCGACCAATCTGGTTCGATGTCTGATCCATATGCGGGTTCTACTAAAGCAAATTTTGCTGCATTGGCAGTCAACCGTGTTATTGCTGAAATTATTACCGCTTGTACTATTGGCGATGAAATTCGAGACAGATGTTATGTTGCCGTAATTGGCTATAGTGGTAGTGTCGATGTAATGTTTTTGGATAAAGTTTCTGATTTAGCTAATAATCCCAACACTACAACTGTTAAGAAACAAGTGTCTGATGGTGCAGGTGGCTTGGTTACAGTTGATGAAATTGTACGGGTCTTCGTCAACGATAAAGCCTGCGGGGGAACAGCCATGACAGAAGCTTTCCAACAAGCTTACAAAGGTGCTGATAAGTTTATTTCTAATAATCCAAGCAGTTTTCCTCCGATTGTTATCAACATTACTGACGGTGAACCCAATAATATTAACACCGCAGCAACTGAAGCCAACAAGCTTGCCCAACTTAAAACATCTGATGGAAATGTAATCGTCATGAATGCCCACATTTCCACAACATCTGCTGGGAAAATAGAGTTGCCAAGCAATAACGCTGGATTTAGTGGCAATAAATTTGCCAACTTTCTGTTTGACATTTCAACTGTATTGCCTGATACCCTTGCTAACAGAGCCAAAGAAGTTGGGTTCAATGTTGAATCGGGTTCTAGAGGATTCGTATTCAACGCTGATGCTGAAACACTGATCCGAATTCTCAACTTTGGCTCATTAGGTGCGTTACGCTAAAGCTCTTTGTCAATATCTAGGAGTTAACACACTATGCCAGTTAATCATTTATTTAGTGGTCGTACTCCCAAAGAGAGCGAAACCATCACAGACTGCCAAGATTATTTTGAAATCAATGAAGCAAGAGGATGTTTCGCGATCGCTGACGGCGCGAGCCAGTCGTTTTATCCGGCTATTTGGGCAAAATTGCTCGTACAGCACTTTTGTGAGTATCCTGAAATTAGTGACTCAAATTGGAAAAACTGGCTTGAGCCTATCCAAGCACAGTGGCTTGTTGAAGTAAGGAAACGAGTAGAAACGGCTAAATTACAAGGTAAGCCGACTTGGATTGAAGGCTACAATGGCTTAAATGCAAAGAGGTCGGCAACTTCTACATTTATAGGTTTAAGATTTAGCGAAGATAAAATCAAAGCTTGTGTTGTCGGAGATAGTTGTTTATTTGTTCTGACAAATAAACAACTCAAATCATATCCATTGAAACGCTCAGAAGATTTTAATGATCGTCCGGAGTATTTTGCAACTTACCCCAAGGACAACCATTTTAAGCCTCATTTTTTTGATATCAACTTGGAGCAATCTGATAATAGCCATATTATTCTTGCAACAGATGCTCTTTCAGAATATATCCTAAAATGCCATGAACATGAGCAAAACATAAATATTTTCGACACTTTACTAAATATAGTATCCCCACAAGAGCTGGAAAAATTTGTGGCATCTGCAAGACATAAAGCTATAAAAATGAAAAATGATGATGTTACATTATTAATTCTTAGATATAATTTTGCATCATCCTACAATTCACCTAAAACATCCAGTCTTTTCGTCCAAAATGAATCTAAATCATCAATTATTCCGCAGGATTTTCATCACCCTGAAACATCCGAAAAAATAAACCATACACAAGATCCAAACTTCAATTTAAGTTCTGTTAAACATTCTATCCCCCCGACGACGAGTCAAAAAATAGAAGAGTGTACATCTTATTCCAGCAAAAATCACTCAAAAACAATAAATCATTTAAAGCAGCAGAGAGCTTGTTTAATTTTATTGGCGGTAGGCTTACCTCTTTTATCCTTTTGGATAGGTAGACTTAGCAGCAACCCACATCAACCAACAACACAAACAATAGATAATTCTAATTTAAGCCCCCGCTATATTAAACTTGAAGTAACATCAAAAATTTATGCCGATCAACAACTCACAGAACCTCTCATAATGTCATTGTCTAATTTATCTGAAGGGTTAATTCTTGAAGAGGGGGATAGATGGATTAAATTTCAATTAGACCTATATGCAGCATATCACACTACTATAAATCCCTGTCCTAGCTGTTCTGGGGATGAACTTGAAATACGGTCCGCCCAAAATATTCAATTGTTTCCTAGTGAAAGTCCTGGAGATATTTTTGGAGAATTGAGCAAAAATACAAAATTTAAAAAATTACAGTTTAACTCAATCCCCAATTGGCATAAATTTAGATTTGTGGGGTATATCGCCCAATGAAGTACCCACTTAGGGGTGAGTATGACACCGCTGTCAGAAACCTTGATAAATTCGTGTTTGATAAAGTATTAAAGCACGGAAAGCCCGTGATGCAAGCTAATAATCCTCATCTATTACGTTCATATAATGGGGGAAAAGCTATTGTTTATGAAATAGAAACTAATCCCCACAAATTTGCCCTCAAATGTTGGATAGAAGATTTGGGAGATCTTAAAATTCGCTACAAGGCAATAGATGAGTATCTTCACCAAGTTAAGTTACCTTATTTTGTTGATTTTTCTTATAAAGAGCAAGGGATTTTAGTCAACGGCCAAAGATTTCCTACGGTCAGAATGGAATGGGTTAAGGGTATAAGCTTTAAAAAATTTATATCTAATAATCTTAATAACTCTGGCTGTATTCGTGACTGTGCTGATAAATTTTTGATTATGGTAAATTCGTTGCATAAAAATAAAATTTCTCATGGAGATTTGCAGCATGGCAACATTATGGTGCGAAACACTGGAGAGATATGTTTAATTGACTATGATAGTTTGTATATTCCTGCGTTAAGTAATGAAGAAGATAGAATTAAGGGCTTAGATGGCTATCAACACAGGAATAGAAGTAAATTAGTCAAACTTAGCCCAAAATCTGACTATTTTTCAGAACTTATTATTTACTTATCATTGCTGGTGATTTCAGAGAAACCAAGCTTGTGGAAAAGTATAGAGAAAGAAGAAAGATTACTTTTTTCTAAAGCAGATTTAATTAATCCGCGCTCATCTCCTATGTTTGCGGAGCTTACTAAAGCCACACAATTTTCCCCTGAAGTTATTTATTTTACACTAGAGCTAGAGAAATTTTGCCAGCAACCAGATATTCATTCGCTTCAACCGCTTGAATATTTGGTTAATGCCTACGGAGGTTCTAAAGTTTCTTTGGATTTTTCTAGTGCAAAAATCAACTTATCTGCTCCAGCCCAAACACCAACTGTAACTAACTCAAATAACTCGACTTGGGATGTTTTTCTAAAACCTACGTCTAAACCTAAAACAAAGGTATCTGCTTCAGATCCGTGGAGCAAACTTGGCACTGGTTCATCGAATTCGTGGGATAAATTTGATAACTTTCAACCACCTGAGAAGGGCACTTGGAATAAATTCCAGAATCCTCCGCCCCCTGAGTCAACAGGACCAGTTGTTGATCAAAACATTTGGAACAAGTTTGACAAAATTTGGAATAAGTTACGAACAGCGGTTTCATCCATTTGGAATAAGCTTTCAAGATGGTTAAATTGATTGCCTTGACTTAACAAACTATCCCAGCCCTACTTCATAGCAAAACTTTAGAAACGATTCAGATTCTGTATGCAGGAACAAGGGATAAAATTGCATCTCCATTAGTTTAGGCTTTGGCTATTAAAATCAGCCTAGCTGTAGGTTGGGTTGAGTTGCAGAAACCCAACCTACACAAGCATTTGCCTGTCTAACAACTCAGGGCAGCCGATGATCAATCGATTCCCGGCAAGACGCTTTCCTTTAAGGTTTTGAGGTCTTCCTGAAACTCATCAATATCATAGTGGACGCAAATACCTCGCTCAGAAATCAGTTTTTGAAACTGCATCCGATGCAGACCCAATAGCTCACTAGCTTTCCCTAAACTAATTTTATCTTGCTGAAACAACATCAGCACAATTTCCAACAATAGCTCATTTTCCGAAAAGCCACTCGCTTTTACTAGGTCATCGGAAATCACTAAACTCATGGGGAACTCTCCTGGGCTGAAATCTCCTGCTTCAATCTTAGCCGCCGGGGGAGCGATCGCCCTCCAATTGCCGATGCCATATCGCCTACACTCAGAAACCTTCTCTGATGAGTGTCTGCATCTTCACCGAGGGCGATCGGCACTTCAAGCCTTGCGCTACAATAGTTGGAAACCCTACCCACTTTTTTAAATCCATGACACCCAACACTTCCCTAGAAGAACGCATGGCAGCAGTAGAAGCAGCCATTACTCAAATTCAACAAGAGATTGCCCATCCGAAATCGAGCAACTGGTTACAGCAAATTAGCGGCTCTTTCAAGGATGAACCGGCTTTTGAAGAAATCCTCGCATTAGGGCAAGCTATTCGCAGAGGTGATGAGTCCGTATTAGACTCATCAGAAATGGACAATTTGAAGTGGGTTAATGCAGAAACCTGGTTTCTCTGATGGTTTCTGCATCCTCACAGAGATTTTGCCAGGAAATTGGTTTCTGAGGTACAATTGCTGTAAACCAAAAATCTCAACCCTGCTTGTCCAGACAATATCTATATGAACAGTCAAGAAATCACTGCCATATTTGATGGCCAATCCTGGCAATTAGAATCGCCCTTAAACCTAGAAGTAGAAGAGTGAAAATTACTGTGAAACCCTATTCGACCCCAAAGACACCCCCAAGACATTTCTACAAACAGCCCTGTCCTTACAGTTACAAGGCGAGCCAGATTGGTCAGAGAACATTGACCAGTATCTATATGGAACGAGAATTCCTCTCCACTATGGAAAAATAAAAATAAAAAAAAGCACAGAGCAATATCATGTCATCCCTCGCACCAAACCGCGCACCACAAAATTCTGAAAACGCCAAAACGCAAATTACGACCATAGAAGAAAAACAATGGGAGTTTGCCGAAATCTGGGTAGACCCTTGGCTTTCACCCCCTCATATTCTGATGTTAGTTAAAGAACAATCCGGTAAATTCTCAATTCAAAATCCCGCAGAAAACTATAAATCTATCTTTACCAGTGATACTTACGAAGAAAGTCAAATGTGGTTGCTGGAAGATAAATACGAACGAGTCACAGGCCGGTTTGGGCAACCGGAGTAAAAGCAAGGCGATCGCCTTTTGTTAGAGGGGTAGGTTGGGTTGAGGAAGGAAACCCAATGCCCACAAATATTTACCATAGAAACTCAACCATTCCCTCCGGGATGTAAAAGCGATCGCGCCCATCCTCCAATGGTTGTAACATAGATATAGAAACCCGGTTTCTCCTGGGGATGCACTCTCTTAAGCGAGGTGTCACTAGAAACCCGGTTTCTCGGCATATACCGATCGCCTTTAATCTGCCATTACAACCCCACCACTCGTGTTTCAGCTTGTCTGAAAGACTTGGGTTTTACTACGATTTCTACATCCCGACCCAACGCATTTAAAAAACGAAACAACCGAGTAGTGGAAAAAGCCGATAGCTTGCCATTCACTAATGCCGCCACTTTAATCCTTACGGTTCGCTCATTTTTGACCCTACTCCCTGAGATGGGAAACCATAACAGAAGGCTCACCCGAAGTGGAAGGGGGTGGCCCCTCATCGTCGGCCAAGTTCGTATAAATCTTTAGGGGAATATTTAGACGAATTAAAATTTGTTGGTGAATGGGAGAAAATTTGGTAAGATAGCGATTGCCTCCAAGAGCTATTGGAACCGAAACCAAGCTAATTTCTTTAAAGGCTGCCAACAAGAGTTCGGAACTAGGTCTGGCAGTTTTCCGTTTGGGGTTGCCGGGGTAAATTCCTGAAATTTTTTCATCATTTTTACTCAAACTTCGGCGCATCTCAAATTCTAAAAGTGTTAAGAGGCGTAATCCAATGGATAGCAATCGGATGAGCCCGATAATATGGTCTTCTCTTTGTAAATACATCGGAGTCAAAGATAAAGGGAATCCTTTCATTCTGCCGAACCCTTTTTCAACTAAATATTCATCCCGATAAACTAGGACTCCATCAGTGACTGACAACTGCTCGGATGGTGAATTAGTAGCATAAACTCTCCAAGAACAACTGGTGAGTTTTTGGGTTAAAGCCTCGGATAATACCTGGACACTTAAAGTTACTAACTCTTCTTTAATGATTTGAGCCGGTTGACCTTTGTACGCCCTCCGTTGAGAGATTTTCCTCTCGGTCGCATACTCAACGTTCAACAATCCCTCTACCTGATATTTTTCGATTATTCTTTCGACTTCGTTCTGGTAAGAGCTTAAACCAATCAACCGTTTTTTACCTTTTCTGGGTTGATTTAATTGCTCCAGTTCTAGTTGAGCTTGTTGGACTCGCTCTTTTAACGAGTTTTGGGCCGCATTAGCTATCTTGATTGACCTGACTACTAGATGTCGTTCTTTCCAGTTGATTTTGTTTCCTTCAAACTCTGCCATCTGCTCGACTTCTATTTCAAAGGCTTCCGCTATTTTAGTCGGCTCACCCGAATCTAAATCTCTATAAACCTCGGTTAATTCTTGAGCGGTCTGTTCTCGCTCCATTAAATAACTGGTGAGAACGGATTCAGGAATTTGAGTGGCACTCAAGGGAACTAGATAATAATCTCCCTGTTCATGAATAAACCAGCGTGTTTGCATTGCCCCCATCTTACTGTCGCCTACATACAATAGTCCAGTTTTTTTCAGGGTTTCTCTGACTCGGGTAATGGCCGGACAATATAAAGGGTCGTCGGCTTTATTTCCCGCTACTATGTCCGTGGCCACTGGCATTCCCAAGGGGTCTAGGGTGGCCAGCATCACTTTAATTTGAGCTAAATCGGGTCGATGATCTTTACTGTACCCGTATTGAAATAATCCTTGTTCATTCACGCCACAGTATGAAGATGCAGTGGTAGGATCTAGGCGGACTCTCTCGGCTTTTAAGTCATATGCTTGTATGAGGTTACCCCCCAGTTCTTGCTCAAACTTTTCCCAATGCAAGGAGTCACTTAGGTATCGCAATACGGCTTGTAATCGGTCATCACTTAAATCTAAGGCTCTAATAGCAGTCCCGGTAGAAATACTTAACGTCTCTAACCGATTTTCTGCCCAAGACTGAACATGACTTAATCGATGGTCGGCCTGTGATAAAATGTAACTCAACCATACTACAGCTACCCATCCTAGACTTATTCCTTGCCAGTTCCCATGAGTCATGAAGTGTTTGTCTAGTAGCGGTTGGATTCCCATTCGCTCCAATACTGCTAGTAATACAGGGATGTCATCTACTCTTTCGACGTCGAATTCTTCGTTGTTGTTCATCCCTATGTCCTGCCTACACTACAAAGGTTTGAGCTACAATACCCAGGCTCTTGAGGAGTCCTGATGTTAAGATAATCCTCTATTTTACACTAAAAGCTGGTCAACTCCATCTGGAGTTTTTAATACAAGTCTCTCTTCCTTTAACTTTCCTCCTATTTTTGAATGAACGCTCGGTTATTTTCTAGTCATAAGGAAAGGATTAAATTGCCATCTTTTGTACTTCTTTAAAAATGAGCGAACCGTAAGTTAATCTGTTCAATTCCTAACATTTCTGCCGCCTCAGTTTGAGTCATATTTTGGGCGGCGATAATACCGCTAATTCTCCTGGCAAGTTCTGCCTTGACCAGTAATTCATCAGAATTTTCTAACTCTAAATCTGCGAATACATTGCCACTCCCTGCTTGTACTTTAATCGGGTGATTCATATTTTTACTACTGATTGATGTAATGTTCTGAGTAATGTTCTTTGGCACGTTTAAGCCTTCCCTCGATTAGCTCAATATCCTGCTTAGGCGTTGCAATCCCTTTTTTTGACTTCTTCTGAAAAGCGTGTAGGACATAGACCACACCCGCTAACTTTAAAGTTTAAACTGCTCGATAAGTGTCTCTGTCAAAATCTTCGAGAACTTCAAGCACCCAGCCCCCTTAAAGCCTTTGAGTGGTTTCGCAGACGGGTGCTTTTCACCACATTGAGCCAGATATAGCGCATAACCAACACCTTGCCGAACCTCCTCCGGGAACTCTTTTAAATCCTCAAGAGAACTGCCAACCCACTCCACTGGTTTTAGTAATTCACTCATGCCTCAATTATGCTACTTTTGGCAGTTCATGTCAATCCCTGAATCCTGCTATAGTGAACTAAAAAAAGTGATGAAGCTAAGTTTATGAAAATTAAAGCCATTATTCATCCAGCAGAAGAAGGGGGCTATTGGGCAGAAGTTCCAGCCCTTCCCGGCTGCATTACCGAAGGAGATACCTTGGAAGAGGTTACGCAGAATTTACAAGACGCCGTTGAGGGTTGGCTGAGTGTTGCGAATAATCGCCTGAAAAAAACAGAACCCACAGACGAAATTGTGGAAAAATAGGGCTGGTTTTTACAGAGAATTACAGGAATTCTGTAGATTTACGACAATCCCCCAGAACCAAAAATTCTCTCTATTCCTGTCCCTAGTAATCAGGACTTAAAATTTGGCACTTTAAAGGCATTGATGAAAGTAGCCAATCTCACCGAGGATGACTTGTGAAAAAAGACCCAGCAACCGAATAAAATAGAATGATTTTGCTTTTGAGCGATCGCCTTCCAATTGCAGATGCCATATCGCCTACAGTCAGAAACCTTTTCTGATGAGTGTCTGCATCCTCACATCGGGCGATCGGCACTTCAAGCCTTGCGCTACAATAGCTGGAAACCCTACTGGCTTTTTAAAATCCATGACAACCAACAAGTCCTGAGAAGAACGCATGAACGACTGAAGTCGTTACTACAAACAGAAGCGGCAGCTTTCCTCCTTGTTTGTAGTAACGACTTTAGTCGTTGCTCTCGTGTTATGGCAGGAGCCATAACACGAGCAAACCCAGGTTGGGCGTTACTTGGCTGTTGCCAAGTAACGCGGTAACGACTGAAGTCGTTACTACAAACAGAAGAGGAATGGAGTTTAAATATCAGATGGGTGCATGAGTTGTGCGGTAGCTTTTCTCCTTGTTTGTGGGCTATAGACTTTGACAACCGGATTCCAGATTAAGTCTATTCTCTCCCATTTCCCCCTGGATTAGATGGCATTCCTCCGATTAAGCCATTGGCGGTATTGAACAAATTAATCGGGCTTTTGCCGTCGGTGATTAGCACACTTTGTAGACCTAATCCCGCTAGGAGTCGGGCTTGCATTTCTGGTCCGGCTTGAGCGATCGCCCGCAGGGTTTCCGGTCCTAGGGCGGCGACTTTTTGGGCGAATTCGGTACTGGTAATTTCCGCCATCCGTTGGGCTTTTTCTATTTCTAGGGTTGTGAGAGCTTGTTGATGGGCGAGTTCGGCTTCTTGGCGCGATCGCAGTTGGGCGAGTTCGACTTCGGCGCGGATGCGGGTGGCTTCGGCTTCTTGAGTGGCTAAATTCACTTGTAATTGCCCTTGAATCTGCGCGGCTTCGGCTTTGGCGCGGGCTTCGGCGGTGGCTTGTCCGGTGGAGGAAATCGCGGCATTTTCTGCTTCTAATTCCAGCAGGTTGCGGCGTTCGGCTTCGGCGGCGCTTTTGTCTACGATCGCCTGTCGTTCTAGTCTGGCTTTGGCTTGTTGGGCAATGCGTTCTGCATCATGGCGGGCGGCGGCTTCTTGGGCGTCGGTGGTGATTTGAATGGCAATTTGTACGGATTTTTGCAGGCTTTTTAAGGTCTCTTCATCCACAGGTTCGACAGATTGAATGTCGATGTTGGTAATCACCAGATTATTCGACCGAAATCGGAAGTCTTCCCGAATATGTCCCTCGTCATCGACGCCAAAGACGGCTTGACGAATGATGCGGGCGGAGTTGCGGTGGAATTCGTCGAATTGGACTCCGGCAACGGCACCGCGCACTCGGGAGGCGATCGCCTTACAAGCAGCGCCGACAAAATCGGGAACTTGAAATAATTTCTCCGTCTGTTCTTCGTTATTCTTATCGACTTCAAAATACCAATTATAGGATAATTGTAATTGCAGCCGCGCATGATCCGAAGTTTCCACGGTGAAAATATCCGTCATGAAATCCGGACCTAATAATAAAGCCAAAGATTTAATCGCATTGGGTCGTTTGGGTTTATCCCCCGATAAACTTAACACGGTAAAGGCTTCATCGGGCCCTAACATGACTAAATCAGGACCGAATACATTCCGGGCGGTTCGTTCTTTATAGTCGTGAATTTGCACCACGGCATTTTGAGGAATATGAAAGACGACGGCACGAGTTTTATCCCGTTGTTTGCGCTGATTCTGGTTTCGTCCCCGGGTTTCCTCACCACTACCGCTATATTCCCCGCGATCGCCTAATGGGTCACTTTTGCGTTGCAGCAACTCTTCCACCACCGGGGGTAACTCTTTTTCCCAAGATTCTTCATGGGGGGCTAACAGATAAGCTTGGGGTCCACTCACCAGCTTAAGTTCCCCAGTTTGAATATCTCGCACATAGATTCCTTCATTTTTATCTAAGGGAATCGCTTTGCGCCTTTCAACGACATGGACTTGTACCGGAGGAATATAATCGCGGGGCCCATGAATCATCCACAAATCCCCGGGTTGATGATGAATCGGGTTTTCTGGGGTCCCTTCGGTAAACGCTTCACAAGCCCAGAGTAACAAGGCTTCTTGTTCCCCCAGCACATACAGGTTTTGGATGCCGTTGTGGAGGGATTCTCCGGGATGTAAAAAGAAGGTAAGTCGCCCTTGTCGGACTTCCTTCATCCCAAATTGGGGTTTGCCTTGGCGATCGATGGGGTCTACGACAATACACCATTCTCGGTCATTCAGGGTAGTGACTTCGACTTCTCCCACGACTTGTTCATAGACGTCGGGAATATGAATTTCTGCATCTTCTAAGGTGACTAACCATTCATCTCCGGCTTTCCGTTGCCGTCCAAAAATGTCAGTAAAACTGCGTTTGGCTTTGAGGTGTAAAGCTTTGCGTTCGGTTAAGACATAAGCCTCAATTAAACCGAGGATTTCTTCATCAATGCCGGGTAAATAAGCCCCTTCTTCTCGGACTAACCATTCTTCTCCGGCGCGGCGGTGAATTCCCTGGCGATCGATGCAGTTTTGACCGGAGAATAATCGCAGGGCTTGATTGGTTTTAATAATAGTGGCTTGGACGGTTTTAACGATCGCAACTTCCACCCGAGGGATGTAGGTTCCCGGTCCTTCAAATAGCCATTCATCCCCAGCAACCCGCTCAATAATTTGGGTTGGATTGGTTTCCCCCGGGATTGCCCGGGTCTCGCTAAAATCCCGTAAGGCGCGCAATCGCAAGGCTTGATTCGTTTCAACGACTTGCAATTGGGTGACGCTTTCTGCAAGTTCTTCCCCTGGATATAGGGGAAAAGGTTCTTGGGATAAACGAATTTCCCGATCGCCATAACGGAGTCGGATTTGTCCCCGAGGGTCGGTGAGGGGTGCGCCATTTTCAGCTACCATGACTGGATTGGCAACGATGCAATAATGGCGTGGGGGAACAACAATAGCGGCTTGGGGTTTTAAAATGAGTCGTTCCCCATCTCGCAGGGTGATAGTTTGGGGTCCGACTTCTAGGCGAGTAATTCCCGTATTATTATCTAAAACATGAATAAATTCTTGAGGTTTAAGACGAATCACTCCACTGGCTAAATCCGAGTCTGAGGTGGGTTTTTCGGAGAGTTGATCGGGTTTACTCATGTTTTGAATATTCTCTAGGCAGAGAATAGGTGATTGGATAGTTCTACTATAAACAAGGATTTCCGGGATGAAGTGATCTGGATCGAGCGATCGCCAGGGGAGAAATCACCCTAGAGGGATGACGGCGATCGCTTGACTCCGAATGGCTACAATTACCCTCACATTTTGATCGGAGATAAAAGAATAGGATTAAGTATTTTTAACTAGGCTGATTGCCAGAGATGAAGTGGAAACATCACAGTCTTCAGTTCACGGAAAGGAAAATGTGATTTTGCCGATCAGAACGGGTACAATCCTCGAAGGGGTATTTTATTGTTTAGCCTCGCCACTAATGAAATGTATGATCGTTGAGTTACTTCTCCTCGGGATTTTATTTCCCCTTGATGTCGCCCAAGCGGGCGAGGTAGAACCCTGGCAAGCCGAGGGGTTCGGGGACAATCTGGAATTATCTGCTGATGCTGCCCCTCTGGGGCCTCTATTGTTCCCACCCATTCAGGGCGATCGCACTGAGGTTGAGGTCCTTTTTCCCGAACCGGATGCCTGGGAGGGGACAGTTCCCCACCAAGGTGAGATTGCCCAAGAAGACCCCGCCACAGCACCGGAGGAAACGACCCCCCGCTCAGGGACTCCCTTACATCGGGGGATTCCCGGGGAACAACCGTTCATGCCCCAACGCATCCCGTTTCGCCCGCGCACGGATATTACCACTCAAAGCAAACCCTACGTTGCTTCTCCGGGGATTACGGTGATGACCCCCTCGGGCTATGGTGCCGGTTGGGGAAGTGCGGGATTTGGGTTGGGTTTACAGGAACGAACTCGGTTTACAGATAGCAGCGATGGGGTTGCCGGATTCGGCATCGGATTTGGAAATCCTCGGGACAATATTGGCTTAACCGTGGGTGTAACGGTGACGGATTTATGGGGTGATGCCTTCGAGGATGGCAGCGTTAGCTTAAAATTGCATCGGCAATTGCCGAACGATTTTGGCATTGCGGCAGGGATACAGGGAGCTCTCACTTGGGGGGAAACCGATGGGGGGACCTCTGGGTATGGCGTGGTGACGAAACGCTTCGTTTTAGATGAACCCGAGAACCTTTGGAGCCAAGTGTATGTGACCCTGGGGGTCGGAGGTGGACAGTACCGATCAGAGTCGGATATCGAGGCGGGAGAGGGGACTGTGGGACTGTTTGGATCCGTGGCTTTGCGGGTTGCACCTCCCGTCAGTGCGATCGCAGAATGGACGGGTCAGGACCTCACTTTGGGGGTGTCCGTTGTGCCGTTCCGGAATATTCCCTTGGTGATTTCTCCCGCGATTACGGACATAACTGGAAGTGCGGGAGATGGCACTCGGTTTATTCTGGGGATTGGTTATGGTTTGACCTTCGATCGGTTGTAG
The DNA here is from genome assembly GCA_025370845.1 of Laspinema palackyanum D2a. Classification (GTDB taxonomy): domain Bacteria; phylum Cyanobacteriota; class Cyanobacteriia; order Cyanobacteriales; family Laspinemataceae; genus Laspinema. The sequence continues at coordinate 24,991 of JAMXFF010000042.1, forward strand.
TACAGGCTTATTTATAGAAGGATTCTCACAATGAAACTGTTTAAGGGATGGATGAAATTGTTTCTGGCTATGACATTGGTGGCGATCGCTGCTGATCCTGCCATCACCCAGACGGGAAACCAATCCGATGTCAGTGGACCCATACCCACCGAGACGCCACCGGAGGAACCGCTACCGGAAGAACCGCTACCGGAGGAACCGCTACCGGAGGAACCCCTACCGGAGGAACCGCCAACGCCAACGCCAACGCCAACGCCAACGATCGCACCCACAGGAAGCATCACTCCTCTACCTACTCCCACCGAAACTCCCACCGAAACTCCCCCAGAAACTCCCGCAGAAACTCCCACCGAAACTCCCACCGAAACTCCCACCGAAACTCCCGCAGAAACTCCCACAGAAACTCCCACAGACACACCACCTGGTGATACCCCAGTAATCCCTGTTGACAGTCCAGTGGAAGTGCCGACACCGATTCCCGTTCAAACCCAGGAACCGATTAACATTCAGTCCCCGGAACCCACGGGCCCGGTTGTCATCCCCGAGAATCCAGAGATTCCCCTTGAGGAGGAAATTCCTCCTCCGGTGAGCGAGAATAATTCAGAACCCGACCCCACAAATGAAAGTACCAATTCCATAGAGGATCAGATTCTCGAAGATGCTCCCAGCACAACGGGAGAAGCACAGCCCTTGAGTAGTCTATCGGACCAAGAAGTTGATCGCCCAGGTTATGAAACTCAGTTAGCTGCGGCCGATATTGGGGTGGCGGTTCAAATGTTGGAAGAATATCAGGCAATGGAGTTTAGTAATTATTTAGAAGTGGAGTTATTTGGGGAAACGGCGACTCCCGATGATATTGCTCAAGCTTTGTATGATTTGTGGCAAGCGACAGGTAACAAGAGTTCATTTATTTATGTCTCAGCGTTAGCGGACCAATTAGAACTGGTGATGATTTTCCCCCAGAATTTTCGAGTATCGGGGGGCAGTTATGACTTAGTGGCTTCGGCGGATTTAGCCCAAGGACTGATTGAGAGAACCACGGATGTAGCGGTTCGCGAAACGGTACCCAATGTCGCGCGCGAACAGCTTCTTGAAGAGGTGCAAAACTTGCGCTCGGAACTGACTAATCCCCGAAGGCTCAACAGTAAAAGTTACTTACCGATCGCCCAATCACTTTATCAGTCCCTAATTGCTCCAATGGAAGCACAACTGGAAGCCAATGGGATTGAAACCTTAGTCTTTTCGATGGATTCTGGCTTACGAACCCTTCCCCTGGTGGCATTGCATGATGGGGAACAGTTTTTATTGGAAAAATATGCCGTTGCTTTAGTCCCCAGTTTTGGCTTAACTGATGTCACCTATTCCGATATCCGGAACCGAGAAGTATTAGGGATGGGTTCTGCTATTTTTCAAGACCTCAATCCCCTCCCTGCGGTGCCGACTGAATTGCAAAATATTGTGAGCGATCCCTGGAAAGGAAATGTCTTCCTGAATGAACAGTTCACGGCTGATAATTTCCGAAAAATTAACCAGGAAAAACGCTTTGGAATTATCCATTTGGCAACCCATGCAGAATTTCAAGGGGGAAATTTGGATAACTCTTATATCACCTTTTTTGATAGCCGAGTCGGACTCAATCAAATTCGAGACTTAGCCACGGAACTCGGGTGGAATACCTCGGAGAATCCTCCCATTGAACTATTAACCCTAAGTGCCTGTCGGACCGCAGTGGGAGATACAGAGGCTGAGTTAGGATTTGCGGGTTTAGCTGTACTTTCTGGGGCGAAGGCATCTTTAGCGAGTTTCTGGTATGTCAGCGATGCCGGAACTCTGGGATTAATGAGTGAATTTTATTCCCAATTAGGGGAAAAGCCACTGAAAGCGGAAGCTTTACGGCAAACCCAACTGGCGCTGTTAAGGGGAGAGGTTCGCATAGAAGATGGGATGTTAGTTCTCTCCAATGGCAAAACCGTCCCCCTACCCCCGGAATTGGCGGAACAATCAACGATCAACCTATCTCACCCTTATTATTGGTCTGCGTTTACCCTGATTGGGAACTGGAATTAACCCGATTAGGACGGATACCCAATCCGGTTTTCGGAGGTTGACAAACACCCCCACTCGCAACGGTGTGGGGTGTTTACTCTGAAATCTGCGTCTCGATCGCCCGGTTGATGTCATCGATTCCTGGGAATTTTGGTCACTTTATTCCCCTGTTTTACTTCCTTCTGTTTTCAAGAAAACTAACGCCGGGTTAATTCTTCCTCAAATGGGATAAACTAATTGGAACCCTGAAATGAGGGGCGAGAATGGAGTGAGGGAACGTCAATGAGTTATAGAATGGACCGCCGCGCTTATGCGGAAACTTATGGCCCAACGGTGGGCGATCGCATTCGGTTAGCCGATACAGAATTATTTATTGAAGTTGAACAAGACTTTACCACCTACGGTGATGAAGTGAAATTTGGTGGGGGGAAAGTCATCCGCGATGGCATGGGACAATCTCCCATTGCCAATGATAGCGGCGCGGTGGATTTAGTGATTACCAATGCGGTGATTCTGGATTGGTGGGGAGTGGTGAAAGCCGATGTGGGAATCCGGGATGGCAAAATATTTAAAATTGGTAAGGCGGGAAATCCTTATATCCAAGATCATGTTGATATTATTATCGGTCCGGGAACCGAGGCGATCGCCGGGGAAGGGATGATTCTCACAGCCGGGGGAATCGATGCCCATATACACTTTATTTGTCCCCAACAGATTGAGGTGGCGATCGCCTCGGGAATTACCACCATGTTAGGCGGGGGAACTGGACCCGCCACCGGGACAAATGCTACCACCTGTACCCCGGGCCCTTGGAACATTCACCGGATGTTACAAGCAGCCGATGCCTTCCCTGTGAATCTCGGATTTATGGGAAAAGGCAACAGCAGCAGACCCCGCGCCTTGGTGGAACAGGTTCTCGCGGGTGCAATGGGATTAAAATTACATGAAGACTGGGGAACCACTCCAGCGGCGATCGATACTTGTCTGACAGTTGCCGATGAGTATGATGTGCAAGTTGCCATCCATACCGATACCCTCAATGAAGCGGGATTTGTGGAACAAACCATCGCCGCCTTTAAAGACCGCACCATTCATACTTACCATACGGAAGGGGCGGGCGGAGGACACGCCCCGGATATTATCAAGGTTTGCGGACAAAAAAATGTCCTCCCCTCCTCCACCAATCCCACCCGTCCTTATACCGTTAATACCTTAGAAGAACATCTGGATATGCTGATGGTGTGTCACCATCTCGATCGCAGTATTCCCGAAGATGTCGCCTTTGCTGAATCCCGCATCCGTCGGGAAACCATTGCTGCCGAGGATATTTTACATGACCTCGGGGCGTTTAGTATGATTTCCTCCGATTCTCAGGCAATGGGACGGGTGGGAGAAACCATCATTCGCACTTGGCAAACGGCCCATAAAATGAAGGTACAGCGCGGGTTTTTGTCCCCGGATGACCGGAAAGATGGGATTCCCAGTACCACAGAACATGATAATTTCCGGGCGCGACGTTATATTGCTAAATATACGATTAATCCCGCAATTGCTCATGGGATTTCTAATTATGTAGGGTCGATTGAAGAAGGCAAACTGGCGGATTTATGTTTGTGGCGTCCGGCATTTTTTGGGGTGAAACCGGAACTGGTGATCAAAGGGGGGGCGATCGCCTATGCCCAAATGGGAGATGCCAATGCTAGTATTCCGACTCCCCAACCGATCCATGCACAGCCGATGTTTGCCAGTTTTGGAGGGTCTCGGACGGCGACATCTTTTACTTTTGTCTCCCAAGCGGCATTGGAGTTAGAAATACCCACTCAGTTAGGATTGCGAAAACAGGCGATCGCGGTTTCAGATACGCGGAAGGTGGGGAAACGGGATATGAAATTAAATGAGACCCTGCCTTATATTGAAGTTGATCCAGAAACCTATCAAGTTTGGGCGGATGGTCAATTACTCACCTGTGAACCGGCACAAGTGTTGCCCTTGGCGCAGCGGTATTTTCTGTTTTAAGTTGCAACAACCGGCGGGTTTTAAGTTGCAACAACCGGCGGGGGTTAAAACCCCCGCCTAATAGCTAAAGTCGGTTGAAACCGACTGTGAAAGTCTTATTTAGTGGTGTTTTTAGTCGGTTTTAACCGACTGTGAAAATCTTATTTAGTGGTGTTTTTAGTCGGTTTTAACCGACTTTAGCTATTAGCTGGGGGTTTTAACCCCCAGCGGTTGTTGGCTACGAACAATCAGATTTGTGGAAGAGAACGACTGAAGTCGGGACGTTGAACATTGGAAAAGAGAACGACTGAAGTCGGGACGTTGAACATTGGAAAAGAGAACGACTGAAGTCGGGACGTTGAACATTGGAAAAGAGAACGACTGAAGTCGGGACGTTGAACGGGGGGAATAGAGAAACAAATAGCCCGAAAGATAGTAACAGGTTTACTGCTATTATCTTTCGGGCTTTTATCCCGCCGTGTAACCAACAACTGTTTCTAAAATCTGAACGTAAACTTTAGAAACAGAACCACTCCGAGGTTGACTCAATTCTTTTGAATCCAGGTTTAAATTCGTCAATTCAAATCAGAATTCTATTAAGGATTAAGTTCTCTGCTTTACCGTTAGCAACAGTTTTTAGTTCTGCAATGCTTTCTATTTAATAAGTTTTAGCAAAAGTCAGAATGTCAAACTGTATTGAAAGTTACCGTTAACTAAAATTATGGAAAAATTTAACAAAATCACCTTGGATGGATGCTGCCCTGAGAACGGGTCATTTCAAAGAGTTGGGCGGCGTTGGGGCCTAGGAACCCTTGAAAGAGTTGAGGATGTCCTGGGGTGGGTTCGATCGCAAATCGTTGGGCGATTTCATAATAAGCGTAAGTCCAAGGAATTTGCAGAAAAGGACCCTCGGGCCGACTGCGGACGGTGACGGATTCCTCTACCGCCTGGGTTGCAGTTTGACGTAATCCGACTTCCGCAGTCCCTTCGATTTCCGCCTTCATGGGAACACCTCTATCCCGGAGTGCTTGGGCCGTGGTTTCGATATCCGGGTAAGCGGGGGTATTTTGGCGGTTCACATAGCCGGTAAAATGGTTGACGGTATAGCCATGCAGCAACACCCAAGCCCCATACTGACTCACGGCATTGACCTGTTCCAGGTGCGATCGCAACGGAGGCATCCAGGGACGAACAAACAGGCATTTGAGTCGCTGGGCCAGAATGTGAGGGTCCGTGGGGTGACTGTCCATCCCCCGTAAGTCTTGAATAGCAGACTGGCACTCTAATAACCCCTCCATATCTAAACCCGACTGCACACTGGTTTCCAGAGGCGATCGCACCTCCGACGGCAACTGATCCACCATTAACTCACTGATAAACAATTTCGGCAAATCAAACTCATCCTGTTGGGGATGGCGATAGTGACGCGCATAGAGGTGTTGCGAGGGGAAAGATAACTCTCCCATCTGCACATAACCCAACCCATCCAGAACCCGTTCCAAATGAGGGATACCTAAATTCACCGTTCCCATCGCCGTTTCAATGGAGAGGGCCAGGGAACGAAAGGCGATATGATCATTAGCAACGGTTCCCCCCGCTTCAGAGATGGCGGTCTCGTAAATTCGGGCGTAGGGAACACGGTGACTGTAGTCTAGCCAGAGTTGATGCCATAGCGCTTGGGCGATTAATGCAGGTTTCATCGTCATGCCTCCAGGAATTGTGAGATAAACACCGGCGGGGGTTAAAACCCCCGCCTAACAGCTAAAGTCGGTTGAAACTGACATCTTGCACCTGTTGCAACAACCGGCGGGGGATTAATCCCCCGCCTCATAGCTAAAGTCGGTTAAAACCGACTAAACATCCCACGGGATAAGACGAGCAGTCGTCTTTAGACGACTTTAGCTGTTAGGCGGGGGTTTTAACCCCCGCCGGTTGTTGAGAATGGTGCAAGATCTCAGTTGAAACCGACTAAAAGTATTATGGGATGGTGTTTTTAGTCGGATTTATCCGACTTTAGCTATGAGGCCGCCAATCGTTTAAACCCCCGCCGGTTGTTGCAACGGGTGCAAGATCTCAGTAATCCCCAACATTGTGGTTAAGAAACCAGGTTTCTTGTCCCTGTGACCCATGCAACAACCCCAAGGGATTACCCTGTTGTCAACAGTTTGGCGAAACAGGCGTCGAGAATCTCTAACGCCACCTGAATTTGTTCAGCATCAACCACCAACGGGGGACAAAAGCGGATAGCGGATTTGCCACAGCCAATCAGTAACAGTCCGTGATAGAATGCCTCATCGATCGCGCGATCGCGTAAGGACGGGTCAAAACCCCCAGATTCATCGAGTAAATCCACCGCCACCATTAACCCTTTCCCTCGTGGTTGTGAGAGTTGGGGATAGCAGTGGGCTAATTTCCTCAACCCATCCTGTAATAACTCACCCATCTCGGTGGCATTGGCGATCGCCCCTTGAGTGAGGATCTGTAACGTCGCATTCGCTGCGGCACAAGCAACGGGATTCCCGCCAAAGGTAGTGGCGTGAGAACCCGGGGGCCATGTCATCAATTCTGGACGAGCAAGAATTGCGCCGAGGGGTAATCCACTAGCAATCCCTTTCGCCAGGGTAATGATATCGGGCATGACATTCCAATGTTCCACGGCGAACAACTTGCCCGTGCGACCCATGCCCGATTGTACTTCATCCACCACCATCAAACAGTGATGGCGGCTGCAAATTTCCCGAATTCGGGCCAGGAATCCATCTTCTGGAACCAGATATCCCCCTTCCCCTTGAATCGGTTCGACAACGATCGCCGCCAATTCCTCCGGGGGTAACACTGTCTTAAACAGTTGAAACTCTAGGTAATCTAAACTAGCATGAGTGCCGTAGGGAATATGGGTGATTCCCGGTAACAAGGGCCCAAATCCTTGGCGCTGCACTGCCTTTGAACCCGTGAGAGACATGGCCCCAAAAGTGCGCCCGTGGAATGCTCCTAGAAAGGCGACAACCTGAGACTTTTTTGTAGCATAGCGGGCTAATTTGAGCGCCCCTTCGTTGGATTCTGCCCCAGAATTGCTGAAAAAGACCTTGGCACCGGCGGGAAAGGGGGCGAGTTTTGCCAACTGTTCCGCCAGTTCCACCATTGGTTCATAGTAAAAATCGGTCCCCGACATATGTAGCAACTGGGCTGCCTGAGCTTGAATCGCTTGCACCACCACCGGATGAGCGTGTCCGGTGGCGGTTACCGCGATGCCTGCGGTAAAGTCAAGGAAGACATTGCCATCCACATCTTGGATCGAGCAGCCCTCTCCTCGGGCTACGACTAGGGGGTATCCCCGGGTATAGGAGGGAGAAGTCACGGCGCGATCGCGCTGGACCAGTTCTTGGGCGCGAGGTCCCGGTAAGGGGGTGACCAGATGGGGCCTCCGAGGTAAGGATTGGTCCGTTAAAATTTTATCCATAGCCATTCCACTCGAATGATTTATTAATGCCTACTCGACGCGATTCTGCGATTCTAATAGACCTCTTGCAAAAAAAAGGATTGATCCCCCCAACCCCCCTTAACAAGGGGGGCTTTAAAGAATTTTGCAAGAGGTCTAATGTAATTAAACTTACCCGGGGAGCAAGTGGAGTTGACTTCAGAACAATTTGAGGAGAAAATAAAGCCAGCCAAGCTAAGTATATTTACTGGGTAAATCCGGGTTAAGTGGGTTTTATCCGTTGGTTTCCCCAGAAATCAAGTCAAAATTCTAAAATGGTAGGCATAGAACGAAAAAGAGGCTGAGGTTAAATCGGAACCTGGGGTTAGCACAAAACAAGGAAAAAAGCACCTCTCTCTATGATGAAGCAGTTTCTTAACGTTCTCCTGCTCGCGCATTGAAAGTGCCATCCCCAAGATCGAGACTCCTCTGAATCCCAATGAAAATAAGTCCATCGGTCCTCCTGCGTCTATTGAGCAAACTGCCTCAGCTTTGCTACCCCAGAAACCAGTATTCAACGCCATTGCTACAATTCCTGTACCCACTGGGCATTGCCCTTGTCAGTGTCACCCTCGCCACGGCGATTAAAAGCGCCATAGCACCCTTAATTTTACGGGAAAGCCCATTTTTGGTGTATTTTGCGGCGATTATGGTCAGTGCGTGGTTTGGGGGCAAGAAAGCGGGACTGATAGCCACCCTTGGGGCAGGATTAGTCAGCAGTTACTTATTTTTATCTCCCCTTTATCCCCAGATAGAAAGTAGTCCGGGCCAAACATTCCGGTTAATTTTATTTCTAATGGAAGGCTCGGCAATCGCGATCGCCATCGGTTCATTGCAACAAAAGAAACAACAGTGTTCCCAAAGTGCTAAAACTGCTCAAAGACATCTCGAATCGTTTCGGCGCAGCGAACAGCAGTTTCAGTTGTTGGTAGAGGGCATCGAAGATTATGGACTTTATATGCTCGCCCCCGATGGACGAGTAAATAGCTGGAATCCTGGAGCAGAACGCCTCAAAGGGTATGCACCCGAGGAGATTATTGGCCAACATTTTTCCTGCTTTTATCCCCCAGAAGCGGTGGCCCAAGGTCAACCGGAACGAGACTTAAAACAGGCGGTAGAACAGGGACGGTTAGAACAAGAAGGAGAACGACTGCGAAAGGACGGAACCCGCTTTTGGGTCCATGAAGTGATTACGCCTTTATATGATAACCAGGGTAATCTTTATGGGTTCTCTAAAATTAGCCGGGATATCACCCAAAGCAAGCAGGCTTCGGCGGCACTCAGAGCTAGTGAACAACGGTTTAAAACCCTCGCTGAATCGACAGTGGAAGGGATTTTATTTTATCAGGGCGATCGCATAATGGCCGTAAATCCCTCCTTGGAAAAAATATTTGGATATGACCCGGACGAACTGAACGGACGGCCTTTAGCCTATATTTTTACCGAGGAGACGGTCGCCTTAATGTTAGAGGACGGGCAATGGACACAGGAGGGAGCATCGGAAGCGGTCGGGATCAAAAAAGATGGGACAACGGTGATCCTAGAAGCGGTGATGCAACCGACCCTCTATTTGGGTCACTCCGTATGGATGGCATCGGTGCGGGACATTAGCGATCGCAAACGGGCAGAAGCGGAACTCCAACAAACCTTGAAAGAATTATCCGATTTCCAATTTGCTTTAGATAAATCAGCGATTGTGGTGACGACTGATGCTAAAGGAACGATTCAATATGCTAACGATAAATTTAGTGAAATTTCTAAATATTCCCAAAGTGAATTGATTGGACAAAACCATCGGTTGGTCAATTCCGGCTATCATTCTAAAGAATTTTTTCTCAATCTCTGGGCAACCATTGCTCGCGGGGAAGTGTGGCGAGGAGAAATTAAGAATCGGGCTAAAGATGGGACTTATTATTGGGTGGATACGGCGATCGTGCCGTTTTTAGATAGTCACGGAAAACCCTTCCAATATTTAGCCATCCGCTATGATATTACCCAACGGAAACAGGCCGAAGAATCCCTGCGCGACAGTGAAAAACGGTTCCGGGATATGGCAGATACGGCCCCGGTGCTGTTGTGGGTAGCGGATTGCCAGGGGCGGTGGACCTTTTTAAATAAATGGGGCTTAAACTTCATTGGCGCGCGACTGGAAGGGGAGCCTGACCTCAACCATTGGGGTCGGATCCATCCCGAGGAGCAGGGCCAGTGCCTCTTGAGTTACCAACAAGCGGTGAAAGCCAGCCAATCCTTTACCCAAGAATACCGCTTGCAACGAGCGGATGGAGCCTATCGCTGGGTGCTAGAAACGGGAGTTCCCCGGTTGAGTCCCGAGGGCAATTTACTGGGGTTCATTGGGTCGGTGATCGATATTACCCCCCTCAAACAGGGGGAAGCGGAACGGATTCAACTCTTGCAACTGGAACAAGCGGCCCGAACTCAAGCCGAAGCCAGTGAGCAGTATTATCGATTTCTGAGCGAAGCGATTCCGCAAATGGTTTGGACCGCCCTACCGGATGGGACCGTAGATTACCTGAGTCACCGCTGGAGTGAGTACACCGGCTTCAGCGAGACGGAACTTTTAGGCTGGGGATGGGAGCCGATCGTGCATCCTGACGACTTGGCGGAATGTCGCGAAAAGTGGACCGTTTGCCTGGAAAACGGACAACCTTATGAAATAGAAGCGCGGATGCGTCGGGGTGGCGATGGCGCTTACCGTTGGCATCTGGGATTAGCGGTGCCCATGCTGGATCATCAGGGGGAGATTGTCAAGTGGTTTGGAACGAATACGGACATTCACGAACGCAAGGAGGCACAGCAAGAGCGCATGGAGTTGTTGGAACGGGAGAAAGCGGCCCGAATTTTGTCCGAACGGGCGACGACAATGGTGCATCGGTTACAAGCGATTGTGGATGTGGCGATCGCCCCTTTGTCTCTCCATGATCTGCTCCAAGAGTTGCTCGATCGCCTCACGGTGGTATTAGAAGTCGATGCTGCCGTTATTTTATTGACCAATGAGGACCAAACGGCCCTAATAGTGACCGCCACCAAAGGCTTAGATTTAGAGCAACCCCTCTGTGCTAGTATCCCCATCCCGATCGGGCTAGGGTTTGCGGGAAAAATTGCCCAGACTCGGGAACCGATGCTGATTGAGCGCAATGCTCATACTCAAGTCCTTAGTCCACTGTTCCGACATAAAAAAATCGAGTCGATTATGGGGGCACCGATGCTGTTACAAGACCGGGTGCTTGGGGTACTCCATGTCAGTACCGAGTCGTCGCGAGAATTCATGGCAGAAGATGTCTATTTGCTGCAACTGGTGGCCGATCGCGTCGCACTTGCTATTGACCGGGCCAACCTCTATGAGGCCCAGCAGCAAGCCCGCGATCGCGCCGAAAAAGCCAACCGACTCAAGGATGAATTTTTGGCGATCGTCTCTCATGAATTGCGGACTCCCCTCAACTCCATTCTCGGCTGGGCGCAATTACTCCGTGCGCGCACCCTGAAAGAAGAGACGCGAAATAAAGCCCTGGAAACCATCGAACGCAATGCCAAGCATCAGGTGACTTTGATTGACGATATCTTGGATGTCTCGCGGATTGTTCGCGGAAAAATTCGCCTCACCCGAGTTCCCTTGTATCTGGAAACTCTGGTGGAACAGGCGATCGCCACCCTGACTCCGGCATCGGAAGCAAAATCCATTGAAATCCATACCCAGTTCAACTCCGACGGACAGCCGATTTTAGGGGATAGTAGCCGTCTCCATCAAATTGTCTGGAATCTGCTCTCTAATGCCGTAAAATTCACCCCCAATGACGGACGGGTGACGGTGGCGATTGATCGGGTGGGGAATTACCTAGAATTTCGGGTTCAGGATACCGGGATTGGAATTAGTCCGGACTTCCTACCTCACGTCTTTGAGGGCTTCCGCCAAGCCAACAGTTCCTCCACCCGCACCCACGGGGGTCTCGGTCTAGGCTTAACTATTGTGCGCTACCTTGTCGAACTGCATGGGGGGACCATCTCTGCCTTCAGCCTGGGAGAAGGTACCGGCTCAACCTTTACCGTAGCACTCCCCATCGGAATCTCCCAGAACTCTCACCCCGAGCCCGATTCCGTGACTTGGGACGAGAAAGCAATGGCGAACCATTCGTTCAACCTCGCCGGTTTACAGGTGCTGGTGGTGGATGACGATCGCGATACGGGAGAGTTGATTGCTCAAGTCCTAGCGGAATATGGAGTCCAGACGACGGTAGTTTTATCGGCTGCCGAAGCCTTAGCCGCTACCGAGCGATCGCGTCATGATATCTTAATTTCCGATATCGGAATGCCCGATGAAGACGGCTATGTTTTGCTCCGCAAAATTCGCCAGCGTGAGGCGGGATACTCTAAGCCTATTCCGGCGATCGCCTTGACCGCTTTCGCTCGGGAAGAGGATCGTCAACAGGCCCTTTTAGCCGGATTTCATCTTCATGTTGCTAAACCTGTGGAACCCTTGAAATTAGCAACTGCCCTCGCGGAAATTGCCCAACAAACAGGCTTAATCTAATCCCAAAATTTCAGATTCCCTCTTGATACGCAGAAGTTCTGACGGTTTCAACGCTAGAATTAAAATTAGGGAAGCACCCGTTCGTCGTCAGGCGATGTTCTCAAAGTCAGACTCGGGGGATTTTCTCCCCATTAAAACCTATCCCTGCCCTTGGGATCTGGAAGAGTATTTAGGTTGTAACCGACTTCATGAATTTAACCTTTTTCAATGTCAAAAACGAGGGTGGAAAGACTCATGAATTTAATGATTGATGATTGAAAACGTTATGAAAAAAATTAATCTTAATCTTGCTACTTTTAGTCCAGAAACTGAGGAAATAGGATTAAAAAATCCCCCCCAACCCAACAGTAGCCAGCCCCAAAAAATCTTATTCGGTAGTAGTATAGTCGGGTTCCTAGCCCTCTTAACTCTCCTGCTCTGGCCCGACCTGCTGGCGAATCTCTTCGCAAAGGATGGGTTTATTCCCCACGGCCATTGTTATCTCTGGAAGCCCTCGTTAGTATGGCTTCATGTGACATCAGATACCCTGATTGCCGTCGCCTATGTCGCCATTTCGACTAGCCTTGCTTATTTTGTTTATAAGGCGCGGCCAAATATCCCCTTCCATTGGATGTTTTTGGCCTTTGGGGCCTTTATTATCGCTTGTAGCATGACCCATTTTCTGGCAGTCTGGACCTTATGGAATCCCACCTACTGGTTATCGGGAAATGTGAAATTACTCACCGCCCTGGCCTCAGTTACCACGGCAATTTCTTTACCCCCGTTAATTCCCCGAGCCTTGAAATTATTGGACTCGGCGCAGGTTTCTGAAGAACGCCGCTTGAATCTGGAACGGGCAAACCAAGAACTGCAAACCCTTTATGGTCAGCTTAAGCAACTGGATCAACTCAAAAGCCAATTTTTCGCCAATGTTAGTCACGAATTGCGAACCCCCCTGGCCTTAATTTTAGGCCCGACTCAGAAGTTACTCGGCGATCGCCAACTCTTGGAGGAACAACGCCGGGACCTGCTGGTAATCGAACGCAATGCCCGAATGCTGCTCAAACAGGTTAATGATCTCCTGGATATCTCTAAGCTAGAAGCAGGCAAGATGGAACTGGCAGCCGTTCCCCTGGACTTGGCGAGTCTGATCCGCCAAGTGGCAGGGAACTTTGACGCTTTAGCCCTCGAACGGGAAATTACCCTAAGCATCCAGACTCCCGAGTCCTTGGGGACTCAATTGGACCGCCAAAAAATCGAGCGGGTGGTTTTAAACTTACTCTCCAATGCGTTTAAGTTCACCCCCCCGGGAGGCCAAATTGACTGTTCCCTGTCTCTGGAAGAGGGGGAGGGAGAGAACAACCCGGTGACGATCGCCATCCAAGATAGTGGTCCAGGGGTTCCCGCGCAACTGCGCGAAACCATCTTTGAGCGGTTTAGCCAAATTGAAGGGGGGAGTACCCGTCGCTTTGGCGGGACGGGGTTGGGATTGGCGATTGTCAAGGAATTTGTAGAACTTCATCAGGGGACCATTACCGTCTCCGATGCACCCCTAGGGGGGGCGATGTTTAAGGTCCAGCTTCCCCTAGAGGTTTTCCCAGATCTCCCTAAAACCGCTTCCGAATCTTCCCTCTGGGAGGAGTTGGCTGAATCGGCGCTCGCGGAACTGAAGCTCGAAGTCGAGACAACTCCCTCGATTCTCGTTGCCAATGACCCTCGCCCCCTGGTTTTAATTGTGGAAGACAACCGGGAAATGAACCGCTTTGTCTGCGATATCCTGGGACGGGACTATCAAATTGCTACGGCGTTTAACGGACAGGAAGGGTGGGAACAGGCACTCACTCTGCATCCGGATTTAATCCTGAGTGATGTGATGATGCCCGAAATTGGCGGCGATCGCCTGGTGTCTTTATTACGCAGTAATCCAGATTTCGCCAATGTTTCCATTATCATGTTGACGGCGAAAGATGATGATGATTTGCGGGTACAGTTATTGCGCGAAGGGGTCCAAGATTATCTGATGAAACCCTTTTCCGTGGAAGAACTGCGGGCGCGGGTGGGCAATGCGATCGCCATTAAACGGGTGCGGGATTTGTTACAGCAGGAGTTGACTTCTCAAAACTCCGATGTAGAAGTCCTCGCCTCGGAACTGGCTTTACATAAGCGCGAACTGGAAGCCGCCCTGATTCTCCAACAGCAACAGTCGGAAGAATTAGTTAAGGCGAATCAAATCAAGGATGAGTTTTTATCGATTGTTTCCCATGAACTTCGCACGCCCCTCAATTCGATTCTGGGCTGGACTCAGTTGCTGCGGACTCGCAATCTGAATGAAACCATGCAGAAGAAAGCCTTGGAAACCATCGAGCGCAATGCTAAACAACAGGTTAATCTGATTGAGGATATCCTGGATGTTTCTCGGATTATTCGCGGCAAAATTCGCTTACAACTGCGTCCGTTAAATTTAATTCCGATTGTTGAAGCGGCCTTGGATACGATGATTCCGACTGCTGAATCTAAGAAAATTAAAATTGATTTTAACTTTGATCCAGCAGTCGCCTTGATTTCAGGAGATAGCGATCGCTTGCAGCAAGTGGCTTGGAATTTGTTGTCTAATGCGATCAAGTTTACCCCGTCAGGGGGACAAATTGCCGTGGCGATCGCCCAGACGGATTCCTATATTACCCTCCAGGTTCAGGATACGGGAATTGGCATCCATCCAGACTTTCTCCCCCATATTTTTGATGGATTCCGTCAAGCAGATAGTTCTACCACTCGCGCTTATGGCGGATTAGGGTTAGGATTGACCATCGTCCGTCACTTAGTGGAACTCCACGGGGGCCAGGTCCAAGCGCTGAGTGAGGGTGAAGGCCAAGGGGCCACGTTGATTGTCCAGTTACCGATTCTGCCCAAACCGCCGCAACAGCAGGCTCTCCAGACTTCTTCCTCTCAAGAAGAGGGATTGTCGAGTCAACTCTGGGCCCTGGATGGGTTGCAGGTGTTGGTGGTGGATGACGACCCGGATACCGGGGATTTAATGGAGGCAATGCTGACGGATTACGGGGTGCGGGTTCAGGTGGTGACTTCGGTTTCTGAGGCGATCGCCCTGATGGACCAATTCAAATTTGATGTTTTAGTCAGCGATATTGGAATGCCCGGAGAAGACGGATATCACTTAATTCACCAAATCCGCCAGTATGAAGGGGACAGCAACAGTCATATTCCGGCGATCGCCCTGACGGCATTTGCCTCGGAGGAGGACCGCGCCCAATCCCTCCTAGCAGGCTTTCAAAAACACCTCCCTAAACCTGTAGAAGCCGCCCAATTAGCGAAAGTCCTCGCTCAGTTAGCCTCGACTCTGTGAAAGAGGAGTTGGAAAATCCGGCTATCCACCATTCCCCTTCAGAGTTAAGATAAGGGCATGAACAAATTCGGGGCGAAATGAAGCGGACCCGCGATAAAGCTGGCTCCCTCAATCTCAGGGTTAGAGCTTGACTGCCAATCCGATAGAAGGACGCAAGGCAATGGCAAAAATTTTGATTGTTGATGACTCTACCCTTTCTCGGGGAATACTGCGTCGCATCCTCCAGACCGAAGGCTACTCGATTATTGAGGCCAAAAATGGATTGATGGGCATTGAGAGTTACTATATAGAAAAACCCGATCTCGTCTTACTAGATATCGCGATGCCAGATATGCAGGGAACCGAAGTGCTGGAAAAATTACTCGCCTTCGACGATCGCGCCCGGATCGTGATGGCAACTGCTGACCTGCAAGAACTGACCCGCGCTTCCGTGATGGCAGCCGGAGCATTGGGATATCTGACTAAACCCTATAATCCCGATGCGGTTCTGGAGATGGTCAATCAGGTCCTCCAAGGAATCCCGGGAGGGGTAGGATGAAGCTGACAGAAACCCAACAGGATGCCTTAAGCGAACTGCTGAATATGGGTTTCGCTCGCACCGCCTCGGCCCTCTCAGAACTTACGGGTCATCGGGTGTTATTAGAGGTTCCCGAGGTTTCCATTCACCCGATTGAAGCACTCAGTGCCAAACTCGGGACCTTTGTCAAGGGTGAAATTGCCACAGTCCAGCAAATTTTTACGGGACGGGTTTCAGGCAATGCCCTGTTATTGTTGAACTATGATGGGGCGGTGCAACTGACCGAGTTGGTCACTCCCGAACAAGATATCCATCGCGATCGCCTCGATGCTTCGGCGGCAGAAGTGCTCACGGAAATTGGCAATATTTTACTCAACGCCTGCCTGAGTGTCTTTGGAAATTTGTTACAAATGCAAATCTCCTTTTCCGTTCCTCGGTTACATTTAGAAGCCTTAGATGGGTTACTCCATTCTCTGAGCATTGGTAAGGCGGAAATGCGGTATGCAATGGTGGTTTATACCGGATTTCGGATGAAGGAAAATTCCATTCACGGGTATTTAGTTATGGTCTTGAGTGTGGTCTCTTTAGAGAAATTACTCGAAGAGATTGATAAGTGGGCCAGTGAGGAGATAGCGCCCCCTAACCTTTCCATTTCTTCATAATGGAATAATCATATTGAGCTGACAACAAGGGCTATAGAAAATGAGCAGGATCACCGACCCTTTAAACTCTAATCAGGACCTCCTTCACTGGGTCAATGACTTAGCCGACCGAGGAATATTTACGACCGATGCAGCGTTGAATATCCAAAGTTGGAATCATTGGCTGGAACTTTATAGTGGGTTGAATGGGGAGCGGGTGGTGGGGAGAAATTTACTAGAAATTTATCCGGAATTAAAGCACCGGCGATTAGATCGATTTTTTCACCAAGCTCTCGCCGGACAAGTGGCTCTGCTCTCTCAGCGCTTACATGAATTTTTGTTACCCATGCTCCCCGCCGATGTTTATAAGGGTGTGCCTTATATGCTCCAAAGTGCCCGGATTGCTCCGATTGTGGAAGAATCTCGGGTGATTGGCACGATCGCCACTATTGAAGATGTTACAGAACGGGTCCTGCGGGAGTCGGAACTCCAACATCAAATTAAGGAATTAAAACGGACTGAATCGGCGCTGATCGCGACTCAAACCCAGTTTCAATATTTGTTGTCTTCTAGTCCGGCAGTGATTTATACCTGCCCCCATGATCAGCCCTATTGTCCGACTTTTGTGAGTGAGAATATTCTGGAACATCTGGGATATCGACCGGAAGAAATTATCGGGGACTGCTCGTTTTGGCGCGATCGCCTTCATCCCGATGATGCACCGGAACTATTCTCCAGCATCAAACAGTTGTACCAGACGGGTCATTCCCTCAGCGAGTATCGGTTCCAGCACTCCGACGGCAGCTATGGATGGGTGCGAGATGAAATGAAGCTGATTTGCCGGGGACCGAAGCAGGGTGAAGAAATTGTGGGGGCGTTATATGATATCACCGAGCGCAAACGCGCCGAAGAACAGGTGCGCCAGCAGGCCGCCCTCCTGGACGTTGCCACCGATGCAATTTGGGTCAAAGACCTTGATCAGAATATTCGGTTTTGGAATAAAGGGGCAGAAAAATTATATGGTTGGACCCGCCAGGAAGCGATCGCCCAAACCAGCAGTCAGCTGTTTGATGTTAAAAGCGCTACAGAACTCAACAGCGTGGAGCAAACGGTCCTCACAACGGGGGAATGGCATGGAGAGTTAGAGCAAGTCACCAAATCGGGTAAATGCATCACCGTTGCCAGTCGCCAGACCCTGGTGCGGGACGAGCGCGATCGCCCCCGTGCCATCCTCGCGGTGAATACGGATATTACCGATAAAAAACAACTAGAAGCCCAGTTTTTGCGAGCGCAACGCCTCGAAAGTATCGGCACCTTAGCCAGTGGCATTGCCCATGATTTGAACAATATTCTCACCCCCATTTTAGGGGCGGTGCAACTGCTGCAAATGTTTCCCTTAAACGCCCAGCAAATGCGCTTAATTTCCATGCTAGAAATTAATACCTTGCGCGGCGCGGACCTGCTGAAACAAGTGCTTTCTTTTGCTAAAGGGTTAGATGGCGATCGCACCCTGCTCCAACTCAAACACCTGATTGATGAAATCACGGCGATCGCCCGGGAAACCTTTCCCAAATCCATTGAAATTTCCACGGCGATCGACCCCCAACTCTGGTTAGTTTCCGGGGACCCGACTCATCTCCATCAAATCCTGATGAATCTGTGCGTCAATGCTCGCGATGCCATGCCCACCGGGGGCATTTTATCCATTGAAGCTCAAAATATCACCCTCACCCCATCCCAGTTAATCCTAGACCCGGAGGCTAAAGTTGGCCCTTATATTAAACTCACGGTTCGAGATACCGGAACCGGCATCCCTCCGGAAATTTTAGGCCGCTTATTTGAACCTTTTTTTACCACCAAAGGATTAGGAAAAGGCACCGGATTAGGGTTGCCCACGGTTCGAGGCATCGTTAAAAATCATGGCGGGTTTTTATTGGTTTCCAGTCAAGTTGAGAAAGGCACCGCCTTCACCGTGTACTTGCCTGCAATTCAGGGAACTCCAGCTCTCACTTCAGAACCCACCGAACTCTGTTTTGGCTCCGGTGAGTTAATTTTAGTCGTAGATGATGAAGTTGCCATCTGCGAAATTGCTCAAGCCCTCCTGCAAAAATTTGGCTATCATGTTTTAACCGCTGCTGATGGCATGGAAGCCATTTCCCTCTACAGTCAACGGTCCTCAGAAATTGCCGTGGTGATTCTGGATATGATGATGCCTTTAATGGATGGAGCGCTCACTTTAAAAGCCCTTCAAAAAATTAATCCCTCAGTTAAAATTATTGCCGTGAGCGGACTCGTCAGCAATCTTCCCCTCTCTAAATCGGGAGAAAATACTTCCCCCACCTATTTATCTAAACCCTATAAAACCCGCGATTTACTACGCTTAATCCGCCAACAGATTGAGCCATAATAACCAAGGGGGGTATCACTGCATAGGAAAATCCCCCTGAACGTCAAAACCCTACTCTTGTCAGGGTTCTGATCCCCCCCTTGTTCTCAACTTAAGCGTTCAACTTGGTTAACATTTCTGCCACTTTTGCACCAATATTTTCCACCGCTTCTTGCTGTTGGGGGTCTTTTAACGTCCCCGATTCTGTAAACGCTTCAAATGCTTGGGGAATAGCAATTTGATTCGGTAAAACAACCATACTAATATTCGCCAGCAGTTCGCGGAGTTGAGCCAAACCCCGTAATCCCCCTAAACCACCGGGAGAGGTACTCATAATTCCTACCAATTTCCCGGAAAAAGCCGCCAGCATGGGTTCACCGGGAGCAGGACGAGATACCCAGTCGATCGCATTTTTAAGCAGGGGACTAATGGTGCTATTATACTCCGGAGAAGCAATCAACAAGCCTTGATGAGCAAAGAAAAGCGATTTCAACTCCTGAGCATATCTTGGCATTCCCTCTGCTGCTTCTAAGTCTTGGTCATACAGAGGCATGGGGAAATCTCGCAGGTCAATATAAGTAACCTCTGCACCGGCTTTTCTACCGCCATTGGCGGCAATTTGGACCAGTTTTTTGTTAAATGACGCTTCGCGAGCGCTTCCGGCAAAGGCGAGAATTTTGGGGGGATTAGACATCGTTACTCCTACGGTTTGTTCGTTCAAAAATGGATGATTCCAAAGGGACTTAGCCCAGAAGTCATCATAGCCCATTTGTGGGCCAAATCGCCCCGGGACAGAATTGTTCTGATTTGATTTTCCTCCCCGACTCATCCCTTACAAGAGTAGGTTTTTCCGTTCAGGGGGATTTGCCTCACATTTAAGCTCATTTCCGGTCCGGTCCCCTCCCCTTGCCAAGGGGAGGGTTAGGGTGGGGTCTTCTTGACGCGCTTAAGCGCGTCAAGAAGAAAGAAGTTTTCCCGGCCTCCATACAGGCACGATCGCCTCGTGAGAGTGCGTTATGTGGCGGTAAGCGGAGCTATCCCGTAGGGAATCGCCACATAACGAGAACCCCACCCTAACCCTCCCCTTGCCAAGGGGAGGGGACCGGAGGTGTAGTTAATATAACGGGGAATCACCAGGAACGTAAACAAGCTACTCTTGCAAGTAGACTCATCCCGGGGTACTCTGCACTCCAATCACTCGCGATTGTCGATTTGCGCCCGTTGTAAGCGTCCGGATAAGCACATAACGAGAACCCCACCCTAACCCTCCCCTTGCCAAGGGGAGGGGACCGGAGGTGCTCTTAAGCGTAAACAACCTACTCTTGTAAGGACTCATCCCGGGGTACTCTGAACTCCAATCACTCGCGATTATCGATTTGCGCCCGTTGTAAGCGTCCGGAAAAATCTACATAGACCGTTTTCCATTCCGTAAACACATCTAGGGCGGCTGTCCCCGCCTCACGATGTCCGTTGCCGGTTTGTTTGACTCCTCCAAAGGGTAAATGCACCTCAGCACCAATGGTTGGACCGTTAATATAAGTAATTCCGGCTTCAATATCGCGCATGGCTTGAAACGCCCGATTCACATCGCGAGTATAAACAGAAGAAGATAAACCGTAGGAGGTATCATTGAGAATGGCGATCGCCTCTTCAAACGAAGAAATTTCTATCAACGCCACCACTGGACCGAAAATTTCTTCTCGCGCCACCCGCATATTGGGCGTTACTCCATCCAGGATAGTGGGCTCAAAAAAGAATCCCCCGGTGAGGTTGCCCTCGGTTGTGCGATGGCCCCCGATTAAAATCTGGGCTCCCTCTTGACGAGCAATTTCGATATACTCCTCAATGGTATTCAGTTGCGTGGCATTGACAATGGGCCCGATGTCCGTATTGGGGTCTGTTCCGGGACCCAAACGGAGTTTCCGGGTGCGATCGACCAGCATTTCGGTAAACTTATCCTTAATATCCCGATGCAGCAGGAGACGACTGGTGGCGGTGCACCGTTGCCCACTCGTGCCAAAAGCGCCCCAGACTGCCCCTTCCAGGGCTAATTCTAAATCCGCATCCTCCATCACCACCTGGGCATTTTTCCCCCCCAATTCCAAACAAACCCGCTTGTGCTGTTTGGCGCAGATTGCCGCTACTTCTGCGCCGGTTTGTGAGGACCCGGTTAATGAAATTAAATTGACGTCGCGATGTTCTACCAAAGCTTTTCCCGTTTCTTCTCCCAACCCATGCACGAGGTTGACGACCCCCGGGGGAAATCCGGCATCATGGAAAACCTGAAACAGCAAGTGAGTCACCGCCGGGGTGTCTTCGGACGGTTTCAGAACAAGGGTATTGCCGCAGACTAAGGCAGGCATTGCTTTCCAACAGGGAATGGCAACGGGAAAATTCCAAGGGGTGATTAACCCGCAGACGCCGATGGGCATTCGTACCGTCATCGCAAATTTATTTTCCATTTCCGAAGTTGTGGTTTGTCCGAACAGACGGCGACCTTCTCCGGCATAATAAAAGGCGCAGTCAATGCCTTCTTGGACATCGCCATTGGCTTCAGTCAAGGGTTTTCCCATTTCCTGGCTCATTAAGTAGGCGAGTTCGGCTTTGCGATCGCGCAATAATTCCCCGAAGCGGTATAAAAATTCCGCCCGTTCAGGTGCCGGAACCAGTCGCCAAGTGCGATAGGCATGGCGGGCGGCAGTGACGGCCATTTCTATATCAATATCCCCCGATCGCCCAAAGGTGGCAACCAGTTCGCGCCAGTGGGCGGGATTGCGGCTTTCCATCGTTTCCCCAGAGGCGGGGGGTAACCAGTGACCCTCAATATAATTCAGACAAGTGTGCATGATTAATCCGGGCTAAGATAGATAGGGACAGCTTACAACCAATGATGAGCTATCTCGATTCCCCGAGTTGTCATAATTGATTCAAACAACGGGGTGGGTAAGGCTTGTTCTACGGGCCATACACCGGGTTTAGTGAGTTTTCCTTTCAGCATCAGTTCGGCGATCGTCCCGGTGCCGATTCCGGTGGCAACAGCGGCGCTATGATGAACCACGGCACTGCAAATGGTGGCGGGTTGTCCTTCGGCGTTGCGTCCGTTGACTTCCGATCGCACTGCCACTCCGGTCCCGCTAAATTTGTCCGTGACTCCCGTCATCCGGTAGCTGACTTGGGATAAAAACTCGACTACAGCAGAATTTTTCAGGGCGGCTGAGGGCCATAAATTTGCTACCATCCAGGTTAAATGGTTGTACAAATCCGGGGAAGTGCCGAATTTGGTAATGGCGGTTTTGACCGGGAAGGAGTCGGGTAAGGTGAAGGCTTCGGGCATATCAAACCAGTAAACTCCCACCTTGCCGTAGGGTGGGGGAAACTCGATGGTTTCGCGATCGGTATAGGGTTTCACCGGTTTCCATTGACCATCAACCCAGGCATCAAAGGGGTTTTGTAAGCCTAAAAAGGTGGTTCGCATGACGGTGACTCCGGCACCGCCTGAACCCCCGACAACATAGCTTAAATGGATGCGATCGGCTTCTTGAAGTTGTTCGACTCCTTGGCGAACCATACTATTAGAAATTCCGGGAAAAATGCCGGTATTAATGATGGCGGTTACCCCTGCTTTTTCGGCGGCGTCTTGCAATGCCAGGGCCCTGCGGGTGAATCCTCGGTTATCGCTAACATCGGTATAGTTGACGCCGCGATCGATGCAAAGTTGGAGGACTCGGGCATCGCGGTGATGGAAGGGTCCGG
Organism: Laspinema palackyanum D2a; assembly: GCA_025370845.1. Classification (GTDB taxonomy): domain Bacteria; phylum Cyanobacteriota; class Cyanobacteriia; order Cyanobacteriales; family Laspinemataceae; genus Laspinema. The sequence goes on from JAMXFF010000042.1 coordinate 47,693, forward strand.
CACTATGGATGACGAGATCGCTTTCGGCGATCGCCTGGGATAATCCGGCGCGATCGTCTAAATGTACCGCCCGAAATTGGACGCGATCGCCTAAAGTCTCATCCACGGATTTTCCCGGTGTCTTGTCCCGTCCGGTGACCGTAATTTCTGCATCGGTATGGGCGATCAAATCTTGGGCAATGCTGCTGCCGATGCGTCCCCGTCCGCCAATAATCAAAACTCGCTGGCTCATGTCTTTAATCCGTAACAATATCTTCATTGCAACATTTTTCTCTAAATCTGGCATCTATACGAAGAAAGATCGCCAGGGAGTGAGTACAGAATGGGTTCTGGATTTGATGTGGGCCGGACTTTCCTCAACTCCAGGGAATCAAGGGTCATCTTCGCCCAACCCCAGAGGAATGGTGGCCTAAATTTGCCTTCAAGTCTTGGATTCCTTGCCTCAATACCAGGGTTTTGCAAAAATAGCTGCCTTAAATTTAGGGCAGCTATAGAACATCCTTCAGGGAGGAGGGATTTGCCGGATCAGAGGCGATCGCCCCGGAGGGTTACCTTTCTTTTCTCCAACCTCGATCCATACCAATTCATCAACGGAGTCGCACTAATTCCATGCACAATGGCCGAAATCACGAGAGTGAGAAACACAACCCAAGCGATTTTTTCCCCCGTTTCTCCTTCTAACCCTTCGCCCATCGCATAAGTGAGATAATAGACCGAACCGACGCCCCGAATCCCAAACCACCCCATCAATACCCGTTTTGAGCGATGAAAATTTGAGCCAATGGTACTAATCCAAGTTCCCAGGGGACGAATAATAAACAACAAAAATCCCGCTACGATTAAAGTATCTGCGGCATACTTTAAGCTCGGTTCTATTCTCAACATAGAACCGATTAACAAGATAGTTCCTACTTCTAGGAGTTTTTCTACCCGGTCCGTCAATCTCAGTTGAGACTCGGTTCGTTCGGAATCGCGGCTGTAGCTTCTGCGGACTGTCATTCCCGCGACAAATACCGCCAGAAATCCGTATCCATTAATCACTTCTGTCAGGGAATAGGCCAGTAAAATGGTACTCAAGGCAATAAAATCCTGCATCAGTTCATCCACGGGACGAACGCGATTCAATTGTTTTTCGATCCAAACAATGGCCGAAGCGACGACAATTCCCATGCCGATACCAGCGGCGAGCGCCCAAATTAAATCAATCACCAACCACTCATAAATCCAGTTGTTGACATTGCTATCTTTTAACGCATATAACCCAAAATAAACAAACGGAAAAGCCAGCGCATCATTTAAACCCCCTTCAGAGGTTAAGCCAAAGCGGAGTTCATCTTTATCCTCAACATGAGCCAGTTGAACTTCTGATGCCAAAACTGGATCCGTGGGGGAGAGAATGGCCCCGAGTAAAATCGCCGCCCCCCAATCCAAGTCCAAAAACAAGTGCCCAACCACGGCGATCCCTACAATAGAAATCGGCATCAAAAGTCCAATTAATCGGGCCGTGGTCTGCCACGCCCAAAATTTGAGCGGACGATTCATTTTTAGTCCGCAACTAAACAACGAAATAATCACGACTAATTCAGTCAATCGCTCCAGAAAATTGGCATCTGGGCGCACCAGAATTAATCTCATTCCATAAGGACCCATGAAAATACCAACGGCTAAATAAATCAGGGCATAAGAAAGCGGCAATCGCTTAATCCACCCCGAAAACACAGTCACTGAGAGCAGTAACAAACCGATAGCCAGCATATCGAGAATATAAATGTCTACCAAAGTGATTACACCTTTTTTGTTAATGAAGGAAGATTACGAATAATTAGCGAAAGTTTCTACCAACATTCGAGACAAAAAATCATCTTAATAACGGATGAAATTATGCTATTTATTGCCCGGTTAAATAGGACTAAAAAAACCATAAACCTTCCGGTTTATGGTTTCTTAGTACAATGAAATGCCATAGTCCTCCCCAATTGGGGAGGATGCGGAAGATTGAGTCAAGCTATTTGTCAACCCATTCCAGAAGTAAGACTGGGTAATTCTTAGGGCTTTAGATTCGTTTTGTAAATCTTAAAGTCAACAATTTATGAGCCTTAGCTGGACAAATTAAACACCGAACTTGCCATTGATTTGACCGAATTGGTGGCATCTTTTAAGGTTTGGCTCATCGGTTGCTGTTGGAATAAGAAGACCCGGGCACAGTTGCGTCCGGGCATCCCGGAAATTGAGCCACCGGGATGAGTACCGGCGCCGGTTAAAAACAACCCATCAATGGGGGTTTTGTAGTTGGCAATTTCTGGGAGAGGACGGAAGAAAATCATCTGGTCTAAGGTCATGTCAATATGATAGTGATTTCCCTTATAAGACCCGAGGCGAGCGCTCAGTTCCGGTGGACTTTCTACCCGGCGCGCAATAATGGAATTTTTGATATTCGGCGCATAATCGGATAGTTTATCAATCAGGCGATCGGCCACTTTGTTTTTGAGTTCGTCAGTCCACCCGGTGCCATTTTGTCCGGTTCCTTCTGCGCCGTGAATTTGATAAGGGGCGAAGAATTCGACCCACAGGGTATGCTTTCCGTCTGGGGCCATTGAGGGGTCAAGAACCGTGGGGACGACGGCATAGAGGGAGGGATTTTCATCCGGAATCCTGCCGAGTTGACAGAGACTATGACCTTCTTCCACATGATGAACGGAATCGGCAATAACGACCGACCCAATTAAATACTCATCTTTGTGATTGTAGGCTTCAAATCGGGGCATTTCTGAGAGAGCACAGTCCAGTTTGAGGATGCTTTCATTGTTGTTAACAATGCGGCGGTCTACGCGATCGCGTAAGTTGGGGTCGCTGGAATCAACATCTCCTGGATTGACTAAATCTAAGAAGACTCGTTTGGCATCAATATTGGAAATAACCCCTTCTTTGGCGCGATATTCTTGACCTCCGTCCACCCGGACACCAACGGCGCGATTATTATCGACTAAAATGCGTTCAACGCCGCGATCGCATAAAATTTCACCCCCGAGACTGGTGACTCGATTGACTAACGCTTGGGTGAGTGCGCCGGTCCCTCCTCGGGGTCTTGCCATCCCAGGATTGTGCCGCATTGCCATCATAATTGCACCCACAGACATCCCTTTTTGTGAGGGAGGGACGCTCATTTCTGCGGCGAGTCTAGCTAAGGGTGCTTTAACCACTTCGGTATCAAACCATTCCTCTAACATATCTTGAGGACTACTGAGCATGGTTCGGGCAAAATCGAGGATTTTATCGGGACTTCCCAGTAAGGATAGCAAGTCTTTAATTTTATCGAAATTATAATTGCCCGTGATATCGATAATTGATTTAGGCGGCGCATTAAAGATGGGGGCGATCGCATTCAAAACTCGCTGCCAATATTCGACAAATTCTCCATATTTCTGGGCATCACGCTCACTGTAGCGGGCAATTTCCCGACAAGTCTGGTCTACGGATTTATGACCCAGGAAATATTTCCCATCGGGTTGCGGACAAAACAGGACCGGATCGCAATACAGATACTCTAATCCGTATTTTTTCAGCTCTAATTCTTCCACCACGGGTCCGAGATGGATAAATTCATGGTCGATCGCACAGAGGTTAAATTTAAAGCCAGGTGCTTCTTCCGGCAAAGATTCTTCTGTCGTTGCTGCACCCCCGGGAACTGAGCGTTTTTCTAATAGCAAAACACTTTTACCCGCCTTTAAAAGGTACGCAGCACAAACTAGGCCGTTATGACCGGCTCCAATTATAATTACATCGTACTGGGACATCAAAAAACTCCTGTTAAATTCCCGCTTGCTGTGAATTTTACAAAACTTAATCCTCCGGTGGATTCTATCTCCAGAAAGAGATTGTGCCAGGGGGAGGGCTGATTTTTAATCCCTGTACCGGAGCCAAAAAGGAGTCAATCGATGGATTGTTGCTGAAATTTATGCTATATTAAGTGCTGATTTAAGATTGAAGGCGATGGAGCTCGCCAGAACCGCCGATTCAGCGATCCCAATGGGAGGCTGAAGGGCTGATGGCTCCTACCTGTCCGGGCTGAATGCCGGGAGGTAGGGCGCAAGCTCAATCCACTCCTGGACCAGCCACTTCACACCTGTTCAGGAGCATAACGAATGTTAATCAGTACAATTTGGATCTTAGGGATGGGCTTTTTTGCCGGTCAATTCGCCCTTCGCCTCGGTGCACCCCCACTCATTGGCATGATTTTGGTGGGAATCATCCTCGGTCCCGAAGTCGGCAATCGCCTAGAACCCGGAATTCTCGCCGCTGCCGATGATTTAAGAACCCTGGCGGTGATGATTATCCTCATGAAAGCGGGACTCGGACTCGATCGCGACAAGTTGGCGGAACAGGGAACCGTGGCCCTGCGATTGGGCATTTTACCCGCTATCCTGGAAGCCGGGGCGATCGCCATTGCAGCAATGTTTCTCTTCCAGTTTGACCTCTTAACCGGGTTGCTCCTCGGTTGCATTATTGCCGCCGAATCTCCCGCCGTGATTGTCCCGGGAATGTTGCGTCTCAAACGATTGGGTTGGGGGGTCAAAAAAGGCATTCCCGATGCCATTTTAACCGGGTCTGCCCTCTCTGATGTTGTCCTCTTACTCCTCTTCAGCTTACTGTTGAATTTCCTGCAACAAGGGGAACTAGAGCGAATTATTTTACCCGGGGGATTCTCGTTGAATCCGCTTTTATTACTTCCCCTACAAGCCATTATCCAGGTTGTTTTAGGAATTCTGGCCGGTTATTTAGCCGCCCAATTATTAGTCTCCCTCCTAGAACGGCAAAACTGGAGTAAAAATCCCGTCCAAGATGTCTTAATTGCCGCAGTTGTCGCCGCATTTGCTGTAATTGCTGCCCGAGAATTCCCTTATTTTTCTGGATATCTAGCGGTGATGTCGATGGGATTCTTTTTAATCGAACTGGATGCACCCCTGGCCCGCCGACTCCGCAATGGATTTAATTCCCTGTGGATTGTGGCGGAAATTTTCTTATTTGTGTTGATGGGAGCGAGTATTCAGATTCAAATTTTGGGAGAGATGTTCTTACCGGGCTTGACGATTTTAGCCGTGGGTTTATTAATCGGACGCACCATTGGGTGGACACTTTCTACGGCAGGAAGTAATTGGAATTGGCAAGAAAAACTGTTTCTATTACCGGGAAATTCGGCGAAAGCAACAGTGCAGGCGGCCTTGGGTGCGTTACCGTTAGCGTATGGTATTGAAGGGGGAGAAATTATTCTTGCCATTGCTGCCTTGGCAATTTTAGTGACCGCTCCTTTGGGGGCTTGGGCGATTCCAACTTTTGCTCCAAAATTGCTACAAAAAGGAGAAGTAGACCCAACAAAAGTGACCGTTGATGCTCGGACGCTGTTTTTGGCAGCGGTGGATAGTTCCCCGGTAGCAATGGCCGTATTAAAACAAACCGCCCAGTTAGCTAGGCGTAGTCATGGAGAGGCGATCGTTTTGTATGTGGTCACGGAAGACAAACCCGAAGAAATTAAAGAAATTCAGGAGATGACTCAAACAGTTTTAGCGGATATTCGGCATCAGTTTATCACCGAAAAAGGTGCAGTGGTGGAGAGCATCCTAGGCTGGTCAAAAGCTCATCCCGTCACGGCAATTATTGTGGGGAAACGCCATAATCCCGAGGGAGAAGGGGCGACTGGGGGAGCAGTTTCTCAAGGGGTTTTAGCGGGGAGTCTCGTTCCGGTTTTGGTGGTCAAAACCTAGAATATTGCCGGGAAAACTGCTCAAAAACAAAGCAGTTTTTCTATAAAAATTTCTCGATGTAAACCGGGATAGAGGGATTTTCAGGGGGAGTTTTAGAGTTCAGCAAACGGTTAGAAGTATGGGGAATTTCCACCCCACTTCTGACCCGGTGGGAACATTGGAAAATCTTTCCGGTAAAAAAAATCCAAAAAAGCTTGACCTGTTTTCTGAAGAGTGGTATAAGGAAAAAGGGTTTTCAGACTCTTCTGAACTTCCCGGTCTTAAACGCAACTTAAACAAGTAAGGAATACTCAAGTGGAAAGCTCTGGTAGTAGTTGTATTGCAACGATTACTCAGGCAGACTCAATGGCTGACGAGCCTTTAGACGAACCTCGACCGTTTCCCCACAACCGGGCGGTTTAGTCAGTGAAATGACCTAGGGTGACTCCATCTGGGAGTTTTCATAGTTCATCTCGTGACCCCCGGGGAAGACGGCGGTCATGTTAGGAATGGAGATGAACTATGAATCACCGAAAGCTTGATGATTTAAACGAAGGGTGAAGGTTAGGTTAACTGTTGGTTAGCCTAACCCAATCCCGAATGCAAATTTACAGTCCCTGCTGCTGATTTCGGTTAGCGTTTTGGGTCGCGATCGCCTATGGAAACAAACCGTTGGTCACTCGCGAACTGGATGCGCTGGGGACTCTTATGAATGGGAATTTTGCAACCGCGATCGCAACAAACCTAGAGATTCTGTTGCCTGATTTTCCCTGCATTAGACTCTATAGATTGGGGAAAAAACCCCCCAACCACACTCGGAAATATAGAACCGATTAGAGAGTGGATCATGACCGATAATAATACTGAATTGCCGTCCGTCCAGCCGACAACCCGAGAAGCATTACGCGAACTCGTGCGATCGCAATTGCAAGCCTTACTCGAACAACATAACCTCCAAGGCGCTAAAGCCTTATTGGTTCCAGTCCAACCGGCAGATATCGCCGAGGCGATTGAAGGATTACCGCAAACGATGCAAGCCATCGCCTTTCGCTTGTTATCCAAAGAAGAGGCGATCGAGGTTTATGAATATCTGGACTCTAGCATTCAATATGCCTTAATCGAAGAATTTAAGCGCCAGGATGTTTTAGATATTGTTGATAAAATGTCCCCGGATGACCGCGCCCGCTTATTTGATGAATTGCCTGCCAAAGTAGTCAAGCGCATCCTCGAACAACTGAGTCCCGAAGAACGCCAAAACACCTCGTTGCTGTTAGGCTATCCCCCGGATAGTGCCGGGAGAATGATGACCCCGGAATATATTGCGGTCAAAGAAAATATGACCCTCAAAAATGCCTTAGACCGAATTAGAAATTTAGCCAATGTTAGTGAAATCATTTATTATCTTTACGTCACGGATACCTCTCGGCACTTAATTGGAACGATTTCTCTGCGGGATTTAGTCATGTCGAAACCGGAACAACTGTTATCAGAAATTACCCGGCGAGAACCCGTCTTTGTTTCCACAGAAACTGATCGCGAGGAAGCAGCGCGATTAATTCAACGCTATGATTTTTTAGCCTTGCCGGTGGTTGATAGCGAACAGCGTCTCGTGGGCATTATCACCGTGGATGATGTTATGGATGTGGTGGAAGCCGAAACCACAGAAGATATTTATGCCCTCGGTGGGGTGGAAAGTGGGGGAGAAAACTATTTTCAAACCAATATATTCACCGTGGCGCGCAAGCGTGTGGTGTGGTTGTTGATTTTATTAATTACCAATACAGCCACCTCAGCCGTGATTCGCGCCCGAGAAGATATTCTCCAACAAGTGGTGGCACTTGCAGCATTTATTCCCTTATTAATTGACACCGGAGGGAACGTGGGTGCACAGTCCTCCACCGTGGTGATTCGCGGGTTAAATATCAATGCCATTCGGGAAGGACAAGCCTGGAGAATTATTGGCCGGGAGACGACTGCCGGGGGGTTATTAGGAGTAATGCTGTCCATTGCTGTCGCCATTTGGGCCTATTTCTTGGCGGGAAATCTGCTAGTTGCTATTTCCGTGGGAGTGAGTTTGCTAGGGATTACCATCCTCGCCTCCTTCGCCGGGTCCGCCCTGCCGTTTTTATTCTATCGGGTGGGATTTGACCCGGCATTAATGTCAGCGCCCTTTATTACCACCGCAGTGGATGTCCTGGGGGTGTTAATTTATTTAACGGTGGCACAGCAGCTTTTGGGAGGTGCGGCATGACTGGGAAACCACTGGAGAGATCCCATTCAATTTGTCCTGTTTCGCCTGGGGTAACGAGTTCGCCTTCCCCTAAATTGTATAGAATAGTGATCGGACTGGATCCAGGGAGTTAAACGTGACTGAACCTCAACCGATATCCTCTCCCCTCGGGACCCTGTCGCGGAGAGAAATACCTGACTTAGTGCGATCGCAACTGGAAGCCCTCCTCAGACAGGGGGACCTCCAAGGGGCTAAAGCGATTTTAGTCCCGGTTCAACCTGTGGATATCGCCGAAGCGATCGAAGGAATGCCCGAAGCGATGCAGGCGATCGCCTTTCGCTTGTTGTCCAAATCTGAGGCAACGGAAGTTTACGAACATCTCGATTCCAGCGTCCAACAGGTGCTTTTAGAAGACTTCAAGCGCCAGGACGTCCTAGATATCATTGGCAATATGTCCCCGGACGATCGCGCCCGATTACTGGATGAGTTGCCGTCGAAAGTCGTGCGCCGATTGCGGGCACAACTGTCTCCCACGGAATGGCAGTCTACCGCCCTGTTGATGGGCTATGAATCGGGAACTGCCGGGAGAATCATGACCCCGGAATATATTTCCGTCCGGGAAAATATGAGCGTTTCCCAAACCCTGGAACGGATTCGCACCCTGTCGCCAGTGGCGGAAATTATTTATTACCTCTATGTCATGGATAGTGAACGCCGGTTAACCGGAATCGTTTCCCTGCGTGACTTGGTGATTAGTTCCCCTGAAGAAAAAATTAGTGAAATCATGACTCGGGATGTGGTATTCGTCCATACGGATACCGACGGCGAGGAAGTCTCGCGCCTGATTCAACGCTATGATTTCCTAGCGATCCCCGTGGTCGATCGCGAGCAACGCTTAGTCGGTGTCATCACCATCGATGATGCGATCGACATCATGGAACAGGAAACCACTGAGGATATTTATGCCTTGGGTGGGGTCCAAACCGATGGGGATAATTATTTTGAAATGAGTTTATGGACAGTGGCGCGACGGCGTGTCGTGTGGCTGTTCGTCTTATTGCTTACCAATACCGTTACGGGATCAATTATTAACTCCCAAAAAGACCTATTGCAGCAAGTCGTCGTCCTCACCGCCTTTATCCCCCTGCTTACAGGTACGGGAGGGAATGTCGGTGCCCAGTCTTCCACGGTGGTGATTCGCGGGATGAATACCGATGAAATTCGCTTACTCGGACCGCTCAAAGTCATCTGGCGAGAAGGAATTGCTGGGGCATTACTCGGGACAATTTTGGGAACCCTCGCCACCATCTGGGCTTTTTTCCTCTTGCAAGTCAATCTCCAGGTGGCCTTCTGTGTCGGTATTTCTTTGATTGCCATTTCAATTTTGGCATCGGTCTCCGGTTCCGCCCTGCCATTTTTATTCCGCGCCATCAAGTTAGATCCCGCCCTGATGTCAGCGCCGTTTATTACAACGGCTGTCGATGTTTTGGGAGTTCTCATTTACTTTAATATTGCGAGGCTATTTCTAGGATTGTAATTTTCCCCACTCCACTGCTTTCAGGGTGGGGATTTCTGCGGGTCACAGCAGATTGAATCAATAACGATGGGGCCAAACCCCAGAAATCGGATTGATTAAACGGTTTATCCATTTTCTATCCGATTTTTAAGGCTCAAATGCTCCCGGTTGAAACTAGAGGAATCTTTGTTAGTCTGGATGACAATTTTTTGGGCAATTCATTATCAATTGTGTCGGGTTGGACTGAAAAATTTTTTTTATCCCCCTTATATCAACATTTCTCCATAAAATGGAAAGATAAGGGGGATTCTTGATAAAATGGTAATTGTAATATAGGCTCCGGTGGGTGGGAAGGACTCCATGTCAAATCACCGTCATTGGCTAGAAACTGTAGAATATGCTTCCTTGTTCGCGTCGGTGGTGGCGTCGATAGTGGCAGTCTTTTTTAATGGGGCCATCTATGTCGCCGCCCTGCTAATTTGCAGTGCCCTGATTTTGAATGCGATCGGCCGGTATCGTCTGGAACACCAAACTCGCCGAGTCAGTGGCACCACAAATCGACTGCATCGCCAATGGGCGGAAGAACTGGAGATGCTCACCCAACGAGTGGAAGCTCAGAAGCAATTTCCCCTCCCTCAAGTCGAAGGGGAGGAAGGCACTCGCCCCCCTGTAGCTACGGGGGCCCCGGAGGAGTTGGCCTTGTTGCAAACCCGATTGGGTAAGTTAGAATCCGTGGACCTCTCCCAGATTCAAAGGGAAATCGCGGGGTTGAAAGAGCAATATGCCCTTTTGGATGAAAGTCTGGGCAATGCGATCGCCTATCTGAATCGCTCATCCTTTGCCTACCGCTTAGAACGAGTGGAGGAGGCGATGTCGCAATTGACCTCGCAAATTGTGGTCCCCTCGCCCCCACCTCGCCCGCAACCGGAACTGGCGACGCCGGAATCAGCGACACCGGAACCCCCCAAGTCGGCACCCCCTTCTCAACCCGCCAAATCCAAACCGCCCTCGTCCAAAGTCGTCCTACCGTCCTTTGCTGCACCTTCGGAACCCACGGCCCAGAATTGGATCTGTCGCCACAGTTTGCCCGCCCATGCGGATTGGGTGCGATCGCTGGGAATTACCCCCGATGGTCAAATCCTGGCAACCGGCAGTTTTGACACCAGTATTAAACTCTGGAAACTCTCCACCGGGGAACTGTTGCAAGTGCTCGCCGAACACAAACGCGGGGTATTTTCGATTGCGATCGCCCCCGATGGCAAAACCCTCGCCTCTGCCAGTTGGGATAAAACCATCAAACTCTGGGAACTCCCCACAGGAACTCCCAAACAAACCCTCACGGGACATGGGGGTTCCGTCCGCGCCTTGGCGATCGCCCCTGATGGCAACACCCTGGTGAGTGGCAGTTTTGACGAGACAATTAAATTGTGGGATTTGTCCAAAGCGGAATTAATCGATACCCTCACGGACTATACCGGACCCATCTTTTCCCTCGCCATTTCCCCCGATGGTCAAATTCTCGCCCGAGGCGGTGGGGATGGCACGATTACCCTGTGGCAATTCCAAACCAAACAGCCGATTTCGGTCCTCAATGGCAGTTTAGAGGCGGTAGAAGCGATCGTCATCTCCCCCCAACAACTCCTCATCGGTGGCAGTGGCGACGGCAATATTCAACTCTGGAATTTGGAAACCGGAGAACTGCTGTGGAGTTTGAGCGCCCATTTAGGACCTGTAACCGCAGTTGCGATCGCCCCCGATGGCAACAGTTTTGCTACAGGTAGCGCCGATGGGACGGTCAAAATCTGGCATTTACCCACGGGTAAATTAGTCTGTGCTTTGACGGAAGAAAGTGGGGCGGTGATGTCTTTAGTTTATAGTCCGAATGGACAATTTTTGGTTAGTGGTAGTGCGAAAGGGATGGTGAGAATTTTGGAACGGGAGTAGTAGCACCAGGCGGGGGTTAAATCAACCATCTGTAGGGGCGATTCGCGAATCGCCCGATCGCCAAGGTTTGTAGGGCGATTCGCGAATCGCCCGATCGCCAAGGTTTGTAGGGGCGATTCGCGAATCGCCCGACCGGCGGGGGTTCAAACCCCCGCCTAATAGCTAAAGTCGGTTAAAACCGACTAAAAAGACCACCCTGTAACCTGTAGGGGCGATTCGCGAATCGCCCGATCTCCCGCCCGGTATTGCTTTACCCTAAAGTCGATACTGCCTATACAGTTGAGCAGCAGCACGATGTAAGAGCGAATGACGATAGACTAATCCGCGCATATCCTCGCAATATCCGCCCCCAATAACACAGGCGACGGGATATTTAGCGGCGAGACAGGTGCTTAATACCTGCATATCCCGCCGAAAAATCCCGGTATCACTCAACGCTAATTTACCCAGGCGATCGCCTGCATGAACATCAACGCCTGCGTCATACAAGACTAAATCCGGCTGGAATTGGCCGAGTAAATCCGGTAAATAACCGGCGACGGTTTGCAAGTATTCATCATCCTCCATTCCTACCGGCAAAGGCACATCTAAATCACTGGTTTGTTTTCGCCCAGGAAAATTGGCCTCACAGTGTAGAGAAAACGTAAATACATCCGGGTCATTTCTAAAAATATATGCCGTCCCATCCCCTTGATGCACGTCCAAATCCACAATTAAGACTTTGCGAATTCCTGCTAATTTTTGAATCATCCGCGCGGCGATCGCCAAATCATTGAAAATGCAAAATCCTGATCCAAAATCGGGAAAGGCATGATGGGTTCCTCCTGCCGTGTTGCAAGCTAATCCATACTCTAATGCCAGTTTAGCGGTCAAAACTGCCCCACCAACGGAGATACAAGTACGATGGGCGATCGCCTCAGTCCAGGGTAACCCAATCCGACGCTGTGCTTTGGGGTCGAGAGTGCCTTGGCAGTATGCCTGGACATATTCTGGGTCATGAACCGACTCAATCCAGTCCTGGGGGGGCAATTCCGGCGCGTGACACTGTTCCGGAGTGACAACGCGATCGCCTAACAGCATTTCATAGAGTAACCGAAACTTTTCCATCGGGAACCGATGGGACGGAGGTAGAGGGGCCACATAGTCAGGATGATAAACGATGGGTAAGTCCATGTCAGGGGAGGTTTAGGGTTGCCGGTGTGCAGTCCACTTTAAAATCTAATTTAAACTCTAAAATGGGGATTATTGATAGTAATCAGGAGGGCGATCGTGCAATTCATCACTTGGCAGTCTGGGAATAGCAATTCTGAGACAGTTGAAAATTTCGAGACAATTCGGCAATGGTGGCGCAATCTCAATGGCAAAGAGATCAACTTGCGCCAGCGCATCCTCTCCGAAACCGGGGATGTGCGAGACTTGGATTGGGAACCCCAACGCTTTGACGAAACCTTTGCGATCGCCAATCCTGATATACGCGGCATTACCCTTTATTGGACAAAACCCGGAATGCCAGACGAACGCAATACCACCGTCCGACAACTCCAACTCGACCCCAAACGGCAGCAACTCTACATTTATCCCCAATCTCAACCCACCCTCGTTATGCAGATCGGACTCGCTGCCTTGAAATATCAAACTTTGACCTTGAAAGAAGCAGAAATTTTTGTAGAAGACAATCAAACCTTAATTTTAAGAGATACTACCCGATTAATCGAGGTCAAACTCAAACTAGATGCTGAGATGATTGCTTCCCTGAAACAACAATTGCCGGACTAGAATAGACAACAACTTTGAGGTGCATTCCAAAAGTTGTAAAACTGGAAATAGGTTTTTTGATTTTATCCTTTTCACTCCCTTCATTATGTCTTTAGAAACTCCCTCTGTTCAAACCGATGTTTCCCCAACAAAAGGGAAAAAGCTGCCGTCTAAAGTTATTATCAAACTGGGCAAGTTTGTCTGGACAACTATCTGGCAACTGATGATGTCAAAACTCGCCCCGCGCAATCAGACTGGGGAATATATTCGTCCCATCAGCGAGTTTAGAAATTCTGTGGGAACCCAACCGGACAACCCCTATCCCCCGGCGAAGGAACGCTATCGCCTCTATGTGGGATTAGGCTGTCCTTGGGCGCATCGGACCCTAGTGGTGCGATCGCTCAAAGGATTAGAATCGGCCATTTCCGTCGCCACTGTCTCCCCCTCCCCCGATGCCGGAATCTGGGTTCTGGATGAACCGGAATACGGCTGTCAAACCCTCCCGGAATTGTATGCGATCGCCCGTCCCGGATATCAAGGACGCAGCACCGTTCCAGTCCTATTTGATACCCAAACCCAGACCATTGTCAACAATGAAAGTGCTGAAATTATCATCATGCTCAATGCAGAATTTAATGAATTTAGCACCCATCCCGAACTGGATTTGTATCCCGAACACTTGCAAGATAAAATAGAATATTGGAACGATAAAATTTACCCCGCCATTAACAACGGCGTCTATCGCTGCGGATTTGCCCAAAGTCAAACCGCTTATGACACCGCCTGCACGGAACTGTTTAATACCTTAGATGAAATAGATGCAGTCTTGGCAACCCATCGATACTTATGCGGCGACTCATTAACCCTAGCTGATGTGCGCCTATTTACCACCATATTCCGCTTTGATATCGTCTATTACGGCCTTTTTAAATGTAATAAACGCCGCATCCAAGACTATCAAAACCTCGGACCCTATCTCCGGGATATCTATCAACTGCCCGGAGTAGCAGACACCTGCGACTTGGATAGTATCAAACGAGACTATTACGGCAATCTCTTCCCCTTAAATCCCGGGGGAATTATTCCATTAGGACCCACTATCACCAACTTACAGGAACCCCACCATCGCGAGGGTTTAACTCATTCTCTAAGTTCGTAGTAACGACTTCAGTCGTTATCTTTCTTCGTTCGTAGTAACGACTTCAGTCGTTATCTTGTCTTAGTTCGTAGTAACGAATTCAGTCGTTATTCTAGCATTTCCGAAGGCGATCGCTCTTTTTTTGCTTCACAGTAATTGCCCGGGATAACGACTGAATTCGTTACTACGAACAATCCGGAAACGACTGAAGTCGTTACTACGAACATGAAGAACAATCAGGTTTTATGGGTTTTAAAAACCGATCGCCTTTAGCATGGCGATATGCTTGTTCAAGGGGGCGATCGTATTGGCAGCGATCGCACCACTGGCAGCAACCGCAGGTAACCCAATGCCGGGAAACGTGGAATCCCCACAACAAAACAACCCCGATAACGGCGTCGTTGGACCTGGAAAAAAGCCGCTTCCGGCAGCAATAGCAGGACCATAAGAACCCCTGTCCCGACGTAAAAACCGCTCATGAGTCAGAGGAGTTCCCAACAAACTCACCTCACATCGCTGCCGAATATCCGGAATAATCCGTTCTAATCCTTGCCACATCACCTCCGCCCGTTCTTGCTTCAAATCTTGATAAGCGGCACTATTGCGCTCAAGTCCCGCCCATAAATGATAGGGTTCATTCCCGGGAGTATAAACATGAATCCCATGCTTTCCCGGTGGTGCGAGGGAGGGGTCTAACACCGAGGGAATCGAGACTAAAACGACATTTTGCGGGGCCGTTACCCCTTGACTCCAGTCGTTAACAATGATATAATGACAGGCTAAATCTGTTGGTAATCCAGTAGCATCAATGCCGAGGTGGAGGTGCATGAAACTCTCACAAGCGGGAGTGGCTTGACGGCGATCGCGAAACGATTTTGGAACCGCATCCTCGGGTAACAATTTCAACGTATCCCACACCGACGCATTGGACACCACCGCTTGACGGGCGTGAATCACCTTCCCTCCCCGCAGACGCACACCAACAGCGCGATCGCCTTTTACCAGCACTTGTTCTACATGAGCATTCAGGCGCAACCGTCCCCCCTGTTTTTCCAGTCCCCGGACCAAGGCATCTGCGATCGCGCCACTGCCGCCAATCGGGTACTCTAGCACCACCCCGGGTCGATACCATTCCGCAAACATAAAGGCCATTTCTGCGGCGCTAGTCCCCGATGCAGGCAGTCCAGAGAGCAGAAAACAGAGCAAATCCAACCAGTTGCGGATAAACGGGTCCTGAATCACCTCATCCATGATGCGACTAAAGGGCCCGGTGAGTTTGACGATGTTTCTCAAGTGAGGTAAAACCCCTGGTGCAAAACGTGCCGTGGCGATCGCCGCCCCCCAATCCCAGCGCAAAGCAGTCGGAGGAATCGCCTTCGCTGCTGCCGCTAACGGTGCCATAACTTGTTGCAACTTCCGCCATTCCTGCACCGCACCCCTGCCTCGCAACGCTTGCAGCACCTCACAAAACGGGTCCGCACCCACCTCAATATTCAATTCCCCTTCCGGAAGATAACAACCCCAAGTATCATAAGTCAGACAAGGCACCGTCTCCCCGATCGCATCCAACACTTGTTTAAGCGGGTGAGCAGAGGGAGAGTCAGACAAGCCCGAATGCAACGATGGACCCGAATCAAACGTATAACCATTCCGAGAAAATCCATGTGCTGCACCCCCCGGAATGCTATGACTCTCACAAACCGTCACCGCAAACCCATACTGCGCCAATAATGCAGCACAGCACAATCCGCCAATACCACTCCCGATGACCACCACATCGGTGAGTTCTTCTTCAGATGGGGGAGTGACAGAATCCAAGGGTTGAGAGACAGGAGTCACGGTTGCTTGCTCAGAGATTCAGGACAGGATTTGCCTATGATATCAGGGAATAGAATGAAAGACATCCTTCATGACTCAATCATCCGTCTGACTTGCGCTAAAGCCTCTTCACCGGAAATGGCCTCAACAGAGCTATTTCGGACCTCCTCTCTCCGGCGCTGGGCTTCAGTCACCCAAGCTGCCTGAATTGCTGAGTCAGCACTAAACTCCAAACTTTCCACTAACTTATCAGCCAGAAGTGCTCTCAACTCACTAGGCAGGGATAATATTTCCTCAGTCAGTTGCTCAATTGACCGCATAATTTTTGCCAGAACATTGAACTCTAAAATCGAAATTGTAGCAGATTAGGGAGTTAGGTCTCTCAACTTTTCCTCGTGTCATGGCTCTGCCGTGACACGCACGATCAGCGGCTCTGCCGCCTGTATCGGGACTGAAGTTGAAGCCGGACATGGGCGCATGACTTGGCATAATTTAGAGTAACTCTCGTGTCATGGCTATACGGGGAAACATATAATTGGCAGATTCAAGGCTTGTATGGGGACTGGAGGCAGAGCCTCCAGAAGTGCGTGACTCGGCAGAGCCAAGTCACGAGGATAAAAGCTAGGAATTAAGGATATATAGCGGTTCCCGGACTCATGAGGTACAATACATAGGAGAACTGACTCATCTTAACCATCCGAATCTATCATG
>JAMXFF010000043.1 GCA_025370845.1 Laspinema palackyanum D2a
TCATTCTCGCTCTAGCTATTGATTTTACGGTCGTTACTCCCTCTATGTTTTGTTAGAATGAAACAGCCCTACCCTTAAGAAGGGGGGCTTGAATAATTCGGCATTACTTCTAATGCAGAACTTTTTCTATGGAAGTCCCTAATAGGCGTGGGAGACTCGGATCGGTTGTGGGTTGTCTGGAAAATCTGAGTCTCCCACTTCTACGGGAAAACGCCAGTTAGAGGGGGTATCTTGCCGCGCCGGATGAGTTGTGGGTACAATAAAAGTATCTGGGTGAATTACAAGGCCGGGGTGTCTTTACCGTAAAAGGTTGATGATCCCGATGGGTGTCTTATGTCTTATGTTCTTAATCCCGAGCGCCTTTACCCGAAAGGTTTATGATGGGGATGAGTGAGCGATCGCCCAGGTCCTCTAACCGCAGGCAACTCTCAAACGAACAATCCCTGGATTGAGGAATGGTCCGACTGCAACACTTCACCCATTTGACATCTACAATCTGGCTGATTCCGAGAGAGTAGGGTAATTGTTCAAGAGTCAACCGTTCCGAGTTAGACTGCGATCGCCCCGATTCTGGTGAAACCATCGTTCGTTGATCTGATCCGTTTCCCGAGTAGATCTGCTGAAAAATCTCCCGGTTCTATGTTTTTGTTGTATTTCAACTGAATTGCCCATTATAAATTACTGATGTAGCCACTAAAACCCACTTATGACCGAAATATTTGGAGACTTCATTGAGGAGTTGCCCTCGGGAACGGAATATTTGATTTTGGGATTTTCTCCCGCTTCGATTCCCCTCAAACAGCGATGGCGAAACAATGGATTATCGGCGGATTTTCTGGCAGACTATTTAACGACGTTTTTTCCAAATACTGATGAAACCGCTTCACTTCGAGATAAAAAAGCCGAAATCAAATGTGCAGTCAGCTACATTGCCAATGAACTTTTAGAAAATGCCATGAAGTTTAGTGCACAGACTCCGGGAACTCCGATTAGTATTCAACTCCACTTAAATCCTGAAAGAATTGTTTTTGTTACCACTAATAGTATTTGCCGCGAGAAAGTGCGGGAATTTAAGGAATTTTTAAAACTGTTAAGCACTGAGGATCCCCTAGAACTCTACATTAAGCAAGTAGAAAACAATGCCCAAGAGGGTAGCAGCAGCACATCGGGAGTGGGTTTTCTGACCATGATCAACGACTATGACGCTAAGATAGGGTGGAAATTTCAAGATATGAACGGGGAGCAAAAAGCGATCGCCGTAACCACAATGGTACAACTCTTATTATAGACTCCTTAATATGGCGCTTCTGGGACCCCTATCCGTTTCTATCAGGTTGCCGGTGGGACAGTTGCTCCAACACAGAGCCGCGCAAGTGATCAGAGGTGCTCACATCTCCCAGGGCCATTGTTATCAATGAACTGGAGGGGTAATTTTACTGAACAGTATCCCGGCATTGTCCCGTACCATGAACTAGGGAGTGATTCCGCGAGCAGTGGTCCGAGTGGGTGAGTGCATCGACTACAACCGCAGAAAAACGAGAGAGGAGGCAATCCAATCTGGGCAAACTACGGTTAGGAGCGGCAATCTGACCCTCTTACTCCTTATAACCTTAACCCGAGATCCCTTATTAACGATTGACTACTGATGATGGAAATTAAGACTGACGATTATCGCCTGTGGTATGAGAATGAAACCTCGACACTAAACTGCCTGGGTTCCCTGCGGTTGAATGGTATGGATGAATATGACCCCATTATCCAACTCCTCGAAAGCGCGATCGACCAAGAACCGGAGACGATGATTCTCAATCTCAAGGGCCTAGAATTTTTAAATAGCTCGGGGATCAACGTGCTTTCCAAGTTTGTGATTAAAGTACGGCAGAAAAAGAATGTAAATCTGATTGTCAAAGGTTCTAAGAAGCTACTGTGGCAGGGAAAATCATTGAAGAACTTACAGCGACTGATGCCGTCTTTAGAACTCGAATGGGAATAGGGAGAGACCCCAGGGGAGGGGCTCGTGATAAGGGGCATAACACCCGTCGCTATCCCGTAGGCGACAGGGGACTGCTTTAACAAGGGTAGCTCAAGGGTCAAAGCGGCTGATTGCCCTCAGTTGAATCCCTGATCCTCTTTCAAGTCTGCAAAACTACTTTAAAGCGACCCTCAACCGGCGCTTTAGCGCTAGAACTTTTATCAGGCTTGAACCAGGCGAGTATAACGGGGTAAATGCGGCAAACGTCACGCGATCGCCAAAGGAAGAGATTAAGTCTATGTGGGAAGAGACAGTAACAAGAGAACAGCTCCTTTTGGAGGTCCAGACCCTGCGCCGGGAGGTAGAAATGCTGAAGCAGGAAAAAAATGACCTGGAGATCCTACTGGAGAATACCACGGAACACTGCGATAATATCGAAGCAGAACTGTTAAAAGCCAAAGAGGTGGCAGAAGTGGCCAGCCGTGCTAAAAGCGAATTTTTAGCGAATATGAGCCACGAATTGCGAACCCCTTTAAATGGGATTTTAGGCTATGCCCAACTGATGTTGGAAGAAGAAGAAGACCTCACGGAACAACAACAACTCGACCTGACTAAAATTTATCAATGCGGTGAACATCTCTTAACTTTAATTGCCGATATTCTGGATATTGCTAAAATCGAAGCTTGCCGATTAGAAATCGATGCCCAAGAATTTCATTTTCCCCTCTTCCTTAAGGGAATTTGCGATTTATTTGATATGAGATCTAAACAAAAGGGGATCGCGTTTACTTGTGAGCGGGTTACTCCTTTACCCAGTGGGATTTACACGGATCAGAAACGATTACGGCAAATTTTGATTAATTTATTAGGAAATGCGATTAAGTTTACGGATTCCGGTTTAGTTGCTTTTAAAGTGGGCTATGCGGTGAATGGACAGTGGTGTAAGAGCGATCGCCCCCCAGGTTGTTATTCCCTCCCCAGTAGTAACGGGACCCCGGAGGAACTTCAAGCAGAACCGCATAACATCGGACATTTACCCCCCCGAAAAATTCGCTTTGAAATTCAAGATACAGGCATCGGCATTCCCGAGGAAATGCTCAACGAAATTTTTCTTCCCTTCCATCAAGTGGGTGATAAAAGCCGCATGGCAGAAGGAACCGGACTGGGACTCGCGATTAGTAAAAAATTAGTAGAAATGATGGGAGGAGAACTCCATGTCATCAGTCGTGTCGGCGAAGGGAGCATCTTTTGGATGGAGTTGGAGTTGCAAGAAATTCCCGAATGGGTAGATAGCAACTCCTTACCCTTAAGAATTGGAAATTAACCCTCAAAACACCGAAGGAAAGGGGAAACTGATTCCTTTTTTTTAGGCATTTTTTACCCAAAAACGGCGGGACGACTACTGGATAAAATGGAATGTAAATTGACCACCTGGCCAATCACCGCGATCGCCGGGGCCTCAAATCCAGTTTCTTCAACCCGTTGGACAATGGTTTCTAGGGTGCCAATCAGTTCTTCTTGATCCGGGCGGGTCCCCCAGCGAATTAAGGCGATCGGGGTCTCAGGACTCAGCCCTGCATTCAGCAATTCCCCGGTAATATAGGGTAAATTATGCACCCCCATATAGACGGCGATGGTTTCTGAACCTTGGGCGATCGCCTGCCAATTCACCTGGGGTCGATATTTCCCTACCGTCTCATGTCCCGTGACAAACGTCACCGAAGAACTATATCCCCGATGAGTTAGGGGAATTCCCGCATAAGCAGGGGCCGCAATTCCTGAAGTCACTCCAGGGACCACCTCCACCGCCACCCCCGCAGCAATTAAATCCTCCATCTCTTCGCCACCGCGACCAAATACAAACGGATCCCCGCCTTTTAACCGCACCACAACCGCATGAATCTGCGCCTGTTCAATTAAAATTTGAGTCGTCTCATCCTGCTTCAACGAATGCCGTCCCCGGCGTTTTCCGGCATTAATTTGTTCAGCATGAGGATTAATCAGGGCGAGAATTTGCGGACTGACTAAGGCATCATAAATCACCACATCCGCACATTCTAAGAGGGTTTTGCCCTTAATCGTCAGCAAACCCGGGTCTCCTGGTCCTGCGCCGACTAAATACACCTTGCCTAATGTTCTTGCCTTTGGTCCGCTTGAGGTTGCAGATTGTACTACCATATTGACTCTACTTTAATCCTGGACTTTAGTTGCTCTGAATCGGTCCGATTGACCGGGGTTTATCGCGTTAAAATGTATCAATAATATCGAAAAAAGATTTGGGTCCGGGAATTCCAGACCGCTCTGTTATTTCTAGTTTAGGCTATTTGTAATCTGGATGACAATTCGTATCATTGATTACCAGAATGGATGATCCATGAAAGGATTGCATTTAGCTTATCCGATTTTTGCATTTGTGGGAAGGGAACCACTGATTTCACGGATTTTCACGGAGTTGGAGGTGGGGAAGGGATGGATTTTGAGGCATTTTTTACGGTGCACTGCAATCTGCCGAGAGAGGGACCGGGAAGTGATGAGGCGACGCGGGAGGCGATTCGCCGGTTGCCTTCCTTGCCGCGATCGCCTCGGGTTTTGGACCTCGGATGTGGTCCCGGACGGCAGAGTATGGTGTTGGCGCAGGAGTTGAAGGGGACGGTGATAGCGGTGGATTTGCATGAACCGTTTCTGCAACAGTTGGAAGTGTCGGCAGGACAAGCGGGACTGGGCGATCGCATCACGATTCGTCACGGAGATATGGGGGCCTTAGAGGACCCTCCAGGCAGTTTTGACCTGATTTGGTCAGAAGGGGCCATCTATCTCTTGGGGTTTGCCAACGGATTGCGCCTCTGGCGTCCCCTCTTGCGGGACGCAGGACTGCTGGTGGTGAGTGAATGTACCTGGATTCAGGACAATCCACCTCGGGAAGTCTGGGACTATTGGCAAGTGGGATATCCAGAAATGATGACTATTGAGGACAATATTAAAACAGCAACCGAGGCCGGGTATGAGGTGTTGGATACCTTTATTTTACCGCGATCGGCCTGGTGGGATGAATATCTAACGCCAGTTAGCGATCGTGTCCAACAATTACGCACCGCAGGCAATCTTACCCCGGCATTATCCCAAGTCCTCGCCGAAATTGAACAAGAAATCGACATCTGCGATCGCTATGGCGAGTTCTTTGGTTACGTCTTTTATCTCCTAAAAAAATCATGATACAGCCCATCTAAACCCCTTCAATCGTTCTCTCCAATTGTTCGTAGTAACGACTTCAGTCGTTCTCCTCAATTGTTCGTAGTAACGACTTCAGTCGTTCTTATCTTTGTTCGTAGTAACGACTTCAATCGTTCTCTCCAATTGTTCGTAGTAACGACTTCAGTCGTTCTCTCCAATTGTTCGTAGTAACGCCTTCAGTCGTTATCCCAAAAAAAAACCCATCATCCCCCCCCCTAATCATCGCACTTGTAAAGTCCGCAACCGATTCAGGGCCGCCGCGAATTCCAGAGCACGAAACCGCACTAAATCCCCTTCCGGAAACCGAGTTAACACATCTAATCCTTGTTCATCAATATCCGCCATCACCCGATCGAGAATCTCCCGTAACGATCGCCTACCATCCATGTAGCGGTCCTTCCCATACACCATTGCCGCCGCGATCGCCCGTAATTGTCCCGGGTCCACAATTTGCTCAACGGCAGTCAAATCAATATCTTCCACGCCAAAGCGCACTTCATCCACATCTCGCACTTTCAGACGCACATCCCGTTTCCCCGAACTCGGGTCCAGACTATTCGGGATGGGGATGCGGTTGGGAATACTCCCGAACTCTTGTCCCCCTTCCGATTGCCGACCCGTGGCATATTCTGCGGCAACTGCCTTGGCGCGATCGGTGACATCATAAGCGACAAAATTATCCATTGCCACAGCGCGATCGGCCACATCAAAATAATCGCCACTGCCTCCCATAACTAAAATGGTTGAAACGCCTAGAGTAGTCAAGGATTTAATTTTATCAATAAACGGCGTAATCGGTTCTTTTTCTTTCGCAATTAACGCTTGCATCCGGCGATCGCGAATCATGAAATTAGTCGCTGCTGTATCTTCATCCACCAATAATACGGTGGTTCCTGCTTCCAATGCTTCCATAATATTAGCAGATTGTGAGGTACTGCCGCTGGCATTTGTAGTAGAAAACTGTTGGGTAGAACGACCTTGGGGTAAATGATTGATAAAGGGTGAAATATCGACTCCGACAACGCTACGACCATCTTCTGCCCGGATTTTCATCGCCCCAGGATCAGTGACGACAAATTCTCGACCATCGCCGGGAATATGATTATAAACCCCAACTTCGATCGCCCGCAGTAAGGTCGATTTGCCATGATAACCGCCTCCGACAATGAGGGTAATTCCCGTGGGAATTCCCATCCCGGTAATTTGGCCGCGATTGGGACAGTTGAATTCGACTTGTAATGACTCGGGAGAGACAAAGGGAATTGCTTCGGTAGCACTTAATGGGCGATCGTCTACCCCACTGCGTCGAGGTAAAATGGCACCATTGGCAATAAAGGCGATTAGATTTTGTTCTTTGAGGCGATCGCGCAACCAGTCGGCATCTTCAATGGTTTCCACCTGGGTGCGAATTTTCGACTGATTCAAATTGCGGTAAAACAGCGCCTTTTCTACAATTTTAGGGATATCATCGCAGAGCATTTCCCCGGCGAGATGGCCTAAAATTCGCCGTCCTTGGGCGGGAAGTCCGACGGTGAAGCGAATTTCTATCTCATCGGAATTGAGGGTAGCACAACTGCGTTCTAGGACCTCTTGGGTGACCTTGGCGATCGCAATTTGACCACTTTTCCCCGTTCCTCGTCGGGTGGAAACCTGCCTTGCCGCCTGAGCAAATTCCCGCGTGAGATAATCTCCCAGGGCAATATTTCGACTGGGAGAGTGATACAATTCCTCGGGAAAACCGGCCACTGATTGAGGCACTCGCACGGAAAGTTTACTCGGGGATGCAAATGGGTCTCCCTGAACATAATCGATAGATAGGGTAAAATCCGGGAATTTGTAGCGACCCTGGATATCTTTATACGCCTTATAACTCCGGCCATCCAATTGATTGAGCTGCTGTCGTAATTGTTGATATTGCATGAAAAGTCCAAAGAAAGATAACCCCTAGTTAGAGCAATGAATTTCGGCTCCTCCGAAACTCACCCTCCTAGTCCCCATTATCCCACAATATGAACCGTTCTCCAATGTTCGTAGTAACGACTTCAGTCGTTCTCTTAAGTTCGTAGTAACGACTTCAGTCGTTCTCTTAAGTTCGTAGTAACGACTTCAGTCGTTCTCCAATGTTCGTAGTAACGACTTTAGTCGTTCCCCCCAGTCATTAGAAAATCGAAAGGGCGCATAACTTGCGCCCCCAATCATTTAAGAATTTATGATTCGTAATATCCTGAAAAACGTCGAATTGATGTAACCCTATCCTGAGTTGAGAAAAACTAACCGCTTCCCCTCTGAGTCGGGTCATGATGGGGGAATAAATCACAAAATCCGGTGAATTACGCCACCTCTTGATGACCGATCGCCCGGTCGATGAAACGCTTCCCTGCCGCGATCGCCACCTCGGGAGTGGGATAGGGTTTCGTATCGCTGAGGACCTCCGTTTCTGAGGCAAGGCACAAGGGACGGTATCCATCAGTTCCGGGAAAGACCAAAATGGTCCAATCCCGATAGTTAACCTGATGGGGTTTTGCCGTGTGCAAGTCCCGATTGGGGTTCATGATTGCCCTTCCTTTTTAATAAACCGTCTTAACATACAGGACATTCTCCTAAGATTCCGTCACCGAACAAACAACCGAACCCCGGGAGTCCTTCTTGTCCCCTCCCCTTAGCAAGGGGAGGGTTAGGGTGGGGTCCCCGTGAACTATTAACTACCTCTTGTCCCCTCCCCTTAGCAAGGGGAGGGTTAGGGTGGGGTCCCCGTGAACTATTAACTCCCTCTTGTCCCCTCCCCTTAGCAAGGAGAGGGTTAGGGTGGGGTTCTTCTTGGACGATCGCCACCTAACGCACTCTTGACAGCGATCGCGCCTGTATGGAGGTTGGTCCAACCTTTTTCTTCGTGACGCGGCGATCGCGCGCAAGCGTGAACTCACCACCTACTCATTCCTCTTGACACGCAAGGGCGTGTCAAGAGGACCCCACCCTAACCCTCCCCTTGCTAAGGGGAGGGGACCGGAGAATCACCCTCAACCTAAAAACCCTACTCTTGTAAGACCCTTGCGAATGTAATGGGTTTTTCCCCCAGGAATTTCCAGGAAAGGGGGAAATTGGACAGGGTTCTAAATCGGAGCGTATAGTGATGATATGCTGTCTCATTCTGATGCTCTATGCCCAGACGCATCACTATTCAAGCTCATTTGAGCGTAGCAGAACTTGAAACTCGCTATCGCCACTCCAAAGACCCGGTAGAACGCACCCATTATCAAATCATCTGGTTGTTGGCAAAAGGGTTCCCCACAGAACAGGTGGCGGAGGTGACGGGGTACTGTCGAGATTGGATCCGGCAGGTGGCGCGTCGTTATAATAAGGAAGGCAGCGCCGGACTGGGCGATCGCCGTCATGAGAACCCGGGTGCCGAACCGTTGCTGTCTCCCCAACAGGAAACCGAATTATGGGAAGCACTCCAAGGCCCTCCTCCCAATGGCGGATTATGGAATAGTCGCACTGTTGCAGAGTGGATATCGGAACGGATTGCCCGTCCGGTGGCACTGCAACGGGGATGGGACTACCTCCAACAGATCAAAGCAAGACTGGCGACTGAGGGGACTCTCAACGGATAAGATTGCCTCATGGAGGTTGTTCCAGTTCCAAATCCAACTCCCACAGGACTGAGACTTATTTTGAGAATCCACCCTAAATCCTGTAGAGGCGATTTGCAAATCGCCTCTACAGATTTAGGAAGAATGCTGTCCAATTCCGAGTAGAATCTGTCCGGGGTTACGGGTCAGGAGACTGGCAATTTTAATCAATTGTTCTGCCAACCTCTCCAGGTCCCGCGCTGCCACTCTCCCCCGCTCATCACCTTGATTACACTCATGTCTGCAAATTCTTCTAGGCAAAATACGCCGGTCCCTTGGCATACATTCGACATCGATACCACCCTGGAAAAACTTCAGGTTGATCCCGCGACGGGTTTAAGCGCTGCGGAGGTATTGGAACGCTTGCAGCAATACGGCCCTAATGAACTGGAAGAAACGGGTGGTCGCAGTCCGTGGATTATTTTACTCGATCAGTTCAAGAACATTATGTTATTGATGCTGATCGCGGTGGCCTTTATTTCAGGTTTTTTGGCCCTTCAGCAGGGGGAGTTCCCCAAGGATGCGGTGGCGATTATGCTAATCGTGATTCTGAATGGGGTATTGGGCTATCTTCAGGAAACCCGGGCGGAAAAAGCCCTCGCTGCGTTGAAAAGTTTGGCCTCTCCTCTGGTCCGGGTTCTCCGGGATGGCAAACTGCTGGAAGTCGCCTCAACGGACGTGGTCCCGGGAGATATTATGTTTTTGGAGGCGGGGGTGCAGGTGGCCGCTGATGGCAGACTGATAGAGGAGTCTAACCTGCAAGTGCGCGAGTCTGCCTTGACTGGGGAGGCGCAGGCAGTGGAAAAGGATGCGCCTATTGATCTGCCAGAGAATACATCCCTGGGCGATCGCCTGAATTTGGTCTTTTGTGGCACGGAAGTGGTCAAGGGACGGGCCAAGGCGATCGTGATTGGGACCGGAATGCGTACCGAATTGGGCAAAATTGCCACCCTGATTCAGGGGGTGGAAAGTGAAGATACTCCCCTGCAACAACGGATGACTCAACTGGGGAATGTGTTGGTCACTGGGTCCTTAATTCTCGTGGCGATCGTGGTCATCGGTGGGACCCTGGTGCAGGGAATGTCAGCGTTTAATCATCTGTTAGAAATTTCCCTGAGTATGGCGGTGGCGATCGTCCCCGAGGGGTTACCGGCAGTGATTACCGTGACCCTGGCCCTGGGGACCCAACGCATGGTTAAGCGTCATGCCTTAATTCGCAAATTACCTGCGGTGGAAACCTTGGGGAGTGTAACCACAATTTGCTCGGATAAAACCGGGACCTTAACTCAAAATAAAATGGTGGTCCAAGGGGTGGAAACTCCGAGTCACAGTTTGACGGTGACGGGAGAGGGATATGAACCCACGGGGGATTTTTTAGGGGCAAATCAGACAAAAATTGGGGTAGGTGAGTTAGGGGAGTATCCCGAACTGGAAACCCTGCTGCTGAGTTGTGTGCAGTGCAATGATGCGGTATTGCAGTATGAGAATAATGACTGGGCAATTGTGGGGGACCCGACGGAAGGGGCGTTACTGGTTTTAGCGGGTAAGTTGGAATTCACCGGCGATCGCCTCTCTTCCCAACTGCCTCGAATCAGTGAGTTTCCTTTCTCCTCGGAACGCAAACGGATGAGTGTCATCTGTCAAGTTTCCAATCCCGAATCTAAGGTTCTCAGTCAGGATTCAACGCCCTTCGTGATGTTTACCAAAGGGTCTCCCGAGTTAACTTTAGACTGTTGTAGTCAAGTTCTGATTGGTAACCAGATTCAACCCCTTTCTGAGGCACAACGGCAGCAGGTTTTAGACCGAAATAATGATTTAGCTGCTAGGGGATTGCGCGTTCTCGGATTTGCTTATAAACCGTTAAGGGAAGAACCGCCAGAGAGTTCGGAAGACCAGACGGAACAGGAGTTAGTCTGGTTGGGAATGGTGGGAATGTTAGATGCACCCCGCCCGGAAGTGCGTGAGGCGGTGGTGAAATGTCGCAGGGCGGGGATTCGACCGATTATGATTACGGGAGATCATCAACTCACCGCGATCGCCATTGCCCAGGATTTGGGAATTGCGCAAGAGGGCGATCGGGTTCTCATCGGTCAAGAGTTGGAAGAAATGCCCCAGGAGGAGCTAGAACGGGAGGTGGATCACGTTAGTGTATATGCCCGAGTCTCTCCGGAACATAAACTCAGAATCGTCCAAGCGTTGCAAAAACGGGGTAAATTTGTCGCCATGACCGGGGATGGGGTAAACGATGCACCGGCCCTCAAACAAGCAGACATCGGCATTGCAATGGGGATTACGGGAACCGATGTGAGTAAAGAAGCCAGTGACATGGTACTTTTAGATGATAATTTTGCGACCATTGTTGCCGCGACGGAAGAAGGGCGGGTGGTTTATACCAATATTCGCCGGTTTATTAAATACATTCTCGGGTCTAATATTGGGGAACTGCTGACGATCGCCGCTGCACCGTTGTTGGGATTACCCGGTGTTCCCCTCACGCCGTTACAAATTCTCTGGATGAATCTAGTTACCGATGGGTTTCCCGCGTTAGCATTGGCCGTTGAACCGCCAGAACCAGATGTCATGAATCGTCCCCCCTTTAGTCCTCGGGAGAATATTTTTGCTCGGGGGTTGGGGTTGTATATGGTGCGAATTGGGATTGTGTTTGCGATTATTTCTATTGCCTTGATGATGTGGGCGTATTCTTACACTCATGAAGTTCTAGTAGATGGACTGTCTCCGGACCGTTGGAAAACAATGGTGTTTACGACTTTGTGTATTGCTCAGATGGGTCATGCGATCGCGGTTCGGTCCAATACTCAGTTAACCATTCAGTTAAATCCGTTATCAAATCCGTTTGTATTTGGGGCGGTGATTATTACCACGATTCTCCAACTTCTGTTGATTTATGTGCAACCGTTACGAGCATTTTTTGGAACTCATTGGTTGACGCCGACTGAGTTGGCAATATGTTTAGGATTTAGTTCCTTATTGTTTATTTGGGTGGAGATGGAGAAGGTCTTTTTTCGGGTGTTTTATGGGAAGAAAAAGACACCGACGGGGGTTTTAACCCCCGTCTAATCGCTAAAGACACCGACGGGGGTTAAAACCCCCGTCTAATAGCTAAAGTCGGTTGAAACCGACTGCTCATTTTATCCTGTGGTGTTTTTAGTCGGATTTATCCGACTTTAGCTATTAGCAGGGGGTTTTAACCCCCTGCGGTTGTCGCTACTGGGGATAACGCCTGAAGGCGTTACTACGAACGAAGGGGGATAACACCTTTGGATTTTTTATCGGGATTAGGGGTGGATTTTATTTTAATAAATTTGATTTAATTATGTTTGTAAACCAACTGCATTTAAGACAATTTAGAAATTATCGAGAACAAGACTTAGAGTTAAATGCCCCGAAGACTATTTTAGTGGGGGATAATGCTCAAGGGAAAACCAATGTCTTGGAAGCGTTGGGGTTACTTTCGACGTTGAAGAGTTCTCGGGTTTCGCGCGATCGCGATTTAGTTCGGGAGGGAGAACCCCAAGGACAAATTATCGGGATGGTGTCTCGGGAATATCGATCCGTTAAATTAGGAGTCGTCCTGCGTCGGAGTGGACGGCGAACTGTATCGGTTGATGAAGAATCCTGTCGGCGAAATGTGGATTTTTTGGGGTTGTTAAATGTAGTGCAGTTTTCAAGTTTAGATTTGGAGTTGGTTCGGTCCGGTCCGGAAACTAGACGCAATTGGTTAGATGGATTATTGGTCCAACTTGAGCCAATTTATGCTCATATTTTACAGCAATATAATAAGGTTTTAAAACAAAGAAATGCGTTATTAAAGGAGATGAGAAGTGCAGAGTCTCGGGGCGAAAAATCTTATCTCGGTCCGGAACATCAGGCGCAATTGGGGTTATGGGATGCCCAATTAGCAACCATTGGAGTCCGGGTGATGCAGCGGCGATCGCGAGCGTTAGACCGATTGGTTCCCATTGCTGAAACTTGGCACGCGGCGATTAGTGGGCGAGTGGAATCTTTATGTATTCATTATGCCCCAAATGTGGAAGGAATGCAAGATAAATCGTTGCGAGATTATCCCCAACAGGCGATGCAGGCTTTTTTAGAAAAACTCCAATCCCGGGCGATCGCAGAATCATTTCAAGGCACAACCCTGGTTGGTCCTCACCGCGATGAGATTGAGTTCACCCTCAACGATCTCCCGGTGAAACAATTCGCGTCCCAAGGACAACAACGCACCCTAGTTTTAGCTTTAAAATTGGCAGAATTGAAACTGATTGAGGAGATAGTGGGAGAACCCCCCGTGTTACTCCTGGATGATGTGCTTGCTGAGTTAGACCCCAAGCGGCAAAACCAACTTTTGGAAGCGATTCAAGACCGATTTCAAACGGTGATTGCAACGACTCATTTAGGTGGATTTGAACATGATTGGATCAATTCTGCTCAAATTCTCACGGTGAAAGCAGGGGAAATTTTTCCCTAAACCTAGAACCCTCACCCTAAATCCCTCTCCCAAGATGGGAGAGGGACTTTGATGAGGTGGTGGGGTTTTTTTTGCCCCTCCCCTCCCCGTTGTGGGCCTTCTTAGGCTATGCTCTATAAAAATAACCGGGTAATGACCCTCTCGGTATGCAAGGGGAATGAATTCGTGCTATCTAAACGCAAAAAATCCAACTCAAAACGCGCTCAACTCGGTCAAAAACCCGCTGATTCAGTTAACTTCCCTGATTTTATCCCGTCCCCAACCCCTCGCCATCCCCTCGATGTGGTTTATGAACAGTTTAGCAAACCGCAACTGACCTTAATTTTAAAAAAAGACGAACCCTCGATTTATGTCCGTCATACCGAGGGACAAAGGGTTCGAGGAAACTATCAAGTTGAAAGGGTTTTTGATGATAAAATGACGGGATTTTATGCGGAGGGTCGAGTTGCTTTATCCGGTAATGCACCCCCGGTTTTAGTGATTCGCGGATATGGGTCTTGGTATCCATTGGATGGAGTTTTGCAAGATACTCCCGAGGTGTTTATTGCTCATCTGGATTGGCAATCGAAAGCGGCGGAAACGGAAGGCGCAGTCGCTTGGATTACGGAAAAATATCAACAAGGCGATCGCCCGGATGTGATCGGCGAAAGTCTGGGCGGCAAAATCGCTCAACAACTGGCGGTTAAATACCCCGACTGCATTCGGTCCGTTGTCACCTTTAATCCATTAGGAATTGGCCGAAAGTTAGCCCAATCTAGCCCTCATCCCTTGGTGTTTCATTACTTTACCCTCGGAGAACGTTACGCATTTTGGGCCAATCAAGGGGACTTCATTCCCGGGACAATTTTGCAAATCTCTAAACGGGGAACTCGGTCCTGGAAATACCGCCTCACCGAATGGTTGATTCAGCGGACTCCCTCCCCGCTGGAACATTTTAAAAGTCGCCATTGTTTCGGTCGAATCATCGAGATTCTTGAGCGTCTGGTTGTGCAATTGATTCTCGTTTATCGCCATAATGGGTTGATTTTTACCCATCCGCGTCCCGTGGTTCGGGTTGTTGAGTTAAAAGAGTTGCTCCCCTGAGCTAAAATAAACTTATCCCCTCAAGCATGGGGCTACTCTAACCCAGTCTACCTCGGCGGGGTTAGATGAAAATTTCACCGGATGAGTTGCGATTTTAGTAAAAATAATTATTATGTCAATCATTGTTGCCGAACACCTCAGTAAAGTTTATCCCGTTGCCATCAAAGAACCCGGACTCAAAGGGACTTTGAATCACTTTTTTCACCGGACCTATCGGAATATTGAAGCGGTGAAAGATGTTTCCTTTCAAATTCAACCCGGGGAAGTAGTGGGATTTTTAGGACCTAATGGTGCCGGAAAAACTACAACTTTAAAAATGTTAACCGGGCTAATTCATCCCTCGACTGGGCTCGTGAAAGTGGCGGGTCATGTTCCTTTTAAACGCCAAGAAGCGTTTTTAAAAAAAATCACCTTAGTTATGGGACAAAAGCAACAGTTACTCTGGGATTTACCCGCCTTAGATTCCTTGCGAATTAATGGGGTGGTGTATGGGATTCCGGAGAAAGAATGTCGGGAACGGATTGGTCAATTAACGGAAATGCTTTCTCTGCAAGGGAAACTGAATCAACCTGTGCGAAAGCTGTCCCTCGGGGAACGAATGAAAGCGGAATTGATGGCGGCTTTATTGCACAATCCAGATGTGCTATTTTTGGATGAGCCGACCCTGGGATTAGATGTGAATGGACAAGCATCAGTCCGGGAATTTTTACGGGAATATAATCAGCGTACCGGGGCGACAATTTTGTTAACGAGTCATTATATGGCGGATATTACTGCCCTTTGCGATCGCGTGATTTTGATTTATGCGGGTCAATTGATTTATGATGGCAGTTTAGATGGTTTAGTCGAACGATTTGCCCCCTATCGGGAGGTGCAGTTAGAGTTAACGAATCCGGTTTCTGACCCGGAGAAATTGCGACAGCAAATCTCGAAGTATGGCGAAGTGGAAGAAATTGCGGGTCAGTCGGTGCGATTACTGGTGCGTCGGGATACGCTAACAGCTACGGTGAGTCAGATTTTAATCGATTTTGAAATCTTAGATTTGACGGTGACTGAACCCCCGATTGAAGAAGTGATTGGACGAGTCTTTACGGCTGGGGCGATCGCCTAAACAACCCTTTCCCTGGACCCATACCCTAATCCATTAAACCCTAAAATTCATGAGACGTTTTTTAAGAATTGCTCCCACCTTATTCTCCGTTCATTATGCTTATATGCTGGAATACCGCGCCGAAATTGTGCTATGGGCGCTATCAGGTACGTTGCCGTTTATTTTAATGGGCCTCTGGTTAGAAGCCTCTCAAACCGGGGGTTTTGCTCTAAATCCTGTGGAATTTGCTCGTTATTTTTTGGTAGCCTTTATTGTCCGACAATTCAATGTTGTTTGGGTGGTTTGGGAGTTTGAAAAAGAAGTGGTGGAAGGAAAACTCTCCATGAGGTTATTACAACCGTTGGACCCGGTGTGGCATCATGTGGCCGCTCATGTGGCGGAACGGGGTGCTCGCGTCCCCTTTATTGGCATCTTAATTTTAGTCTTTTTTGCCTTATATCCCGATGCGTTTTGGCTGCCCGATTTAGGACAGTTTTTGCTCTGGATTGGGGTAGTTATATTAGGATTTATCCTGCGTTTTGTGATTCAATATACCTTTGCACTCCTGTGTTTTTGGATAGAACGGGCGAATGCGATCGAGCAATTTTGGTTTTTATTTTATCTGTTTTTCTCCGGCATGGTTGCTCCTTTAGAGGTGTTCCCGGAATCAGTGCGCCAAGTGGTGTTATGGACACCATTTCCTTATATGATTCACTTTCCAGCGGCGCTATTGGTGGGATTACCTGTGAATGTTCTCCCCAGTCTTGCCATCATGTGCGGTTGGGTGGCAATCTTTTTAATCATCAATCGCTGGTTGTGGCGTCGCGGGTTGCGCCAATATTCCGGGATGGGGGCTTGATTTGAACTCAAATCATGGATTTCAGATTTAAGGCGGTTTCGTTGAGTTTTTGAATCCCGGTTTTAACGTGAGTCATACTCGTTGCCGTTTCTGCTGCTTCATGGGTGAGATCGTTCATCGCAGTCATCACCTGTTCGATCGCCAGGGATTGTTGTTGTGCAGTCAGGGCAATTTGCTGGGTATGTTCCACAATTTGTTCCATACCACTGGCAATATCTGTAAACACTTCTGCGGTATTTTGAGCAATTTTCACCCCGGTTTCTACATTGGTTTGGCCCTCATGAGCAGCCAGGGCCATTGAATTAACCGCCCGTTCAATATCTTGAACTAAGGTGGAAATATTCTGGGTCGATTGTTTACTGCGATCGGCCAGTTTTCTAATTTCCGAAGCAACTACGCCGAACCCTTTCCCCTGATCTCCTGCACGAACTGCTTCTACGGCTGCATTCAACGCTAACAGGTTGGTTTCCGTGGCTAAATTGCTGACTAAATTGGAGATGGTGCTAATTTTATTCGTCTGCTCATTTAAACTGAAACTCCGGGAGGCGATCGCCTCTACTTTTTCTTTCAAAGTTTCCATTTCCTCAAAGGTTTGGGAAACCGCTTTGCTCCCTTCTGCCACTCTAACTAAGGCGTGTTTTCCCCCAATAGCGGCATTTTGCGCTTGTCGCGCTGAGTCTGCGGAAGCAGCATTAATCCGATCAATCGCTACGGTGGTTTCTTGTACCGATGCTGACTGCTGCACCGTCATTCGTTCTTGCTGTTCAATGGTTGCTAACAGTTCTATGGAAAAGGAGGAAACCACCCCCGTAATGTCTCGAATAGAACCCAGCAAATTCTTTAAAATCATACTCCCGATTTGCAGGACAACCACCAAAGCAACCCCAGTAATCAGAATGGCAACCGTGCTTAAGTTATTAATCGGCGCAAAAACTACGTCTTTCGGCGCGGCATAGACGAGAACAAAACCATGTTTCCGATTTTGAGTATTGGGAAAAATTGGATTATAGCTAATTACCCAATCAATTCCTTCAGAAATAAACCCCGGTTGAAATGATAATAATTTTTGACTAATTTCTTCAGGATAGTCCTGGACTACCGTCTCCTCTTTATTTAAGTCAAATCCCCATTCTTTGCTTTCATTTCGGTGATAAATGTAGTAGCCCTCTGGGTTGATAATAAAGGCTTCATGGGACTGTTCTCCCGTTTTCACATCCACCATTTCTAAAAAGCTATCGGCAAATACATTGGCAATAACAATTCCCTTTTTTTCTCCCGATGCACTATAAATCGGGGTGCTGTAGCGAATCACGGGGATATGAGGATCTTCTATTTCTCCATTTTCCCGATTCAAGTCAACCTGAGAAACAAAAATTTCACCAGAACTTAATTTCATGGTTTCGATGAAATAGTCATCAGTGGCCTTATTCTGAAGTTGAGAATCCGGTACAGTTTGAATCGTTCCATTTTTTGAATTCATCCGGACTAACTCATTGCCATTTTCATCCAAATATCGCAGTTGATAATAATAGGCTTTAGAGTCCAGGAAAGAATTAAAAATGATTTCTAATCTATTTTTCCAGTCTTGATATGAGGATTTATCTTGGGGGTCGATTCCTTTATTGGCTCGGGCTCTCACTATCCCTTGAACTGGAGGGGTTTGGCTGAGGTATAAAATATCAGCCTTAACATTTTTTAGAAAAGAACTAATTTTTGATTCACTATCGGTCCCTTGACGCACCATTTGGTTATAGAGTAACTCGGTTAAAACCTTTCGGTAGGACAGGGTACTATATCCGCCGACGATCGCCACCGGAATTAATGTACTCAAGAAAAGTAAAACCAAGAGCTTATTTTGAAATTTGCTGAATAGTTGAGTAATCATTGGAATCTCCAAATTCACTGGAAAGGACTAATTTGTTCGAGATGCATTTGAAATTTTAAAAAAACCCTTAATGACCGAAGTGGAGTCCCCTCGACAGCCTGAATAAATAGAGAATTCTCTATGCTTCGGTCACTTTTCTTCTTTAAGACTAGGGTGGTTAACCCCCAACGTTTACGCGTTTCGGTCTGGTTACCTGAGTTATGGATTTACTTCTTATTTTATAGGAAAAGATACCTATCAGACATCCGCTTTTTTGCGGAACTTTAGGACTGCTGATTCGGGGTTGGGATCTAGGTTGATAGAAATAAAAATAAGCCAATAATCCTAGCACAATACTTATAAATTGTCAAGACTAAAAACCCCGGAGTTGTGGGGCCTGGATCAAGAAGACAGGCTGAGGTTTGAAGTCTAGGGCAGGGGAGAGACCCGAACGGTTTCTAACTCATTGAAACCCGGCTTTGGGGGTTGAGGAGGACTGGATTTGCCAGGGCAAAATTACTGTAAAACTAGAACCCACATTCTCTTCTGAAACCAACTCAATGGTGCCTTGCAACAACTTCACTAAACG
The DNA here is from genome assembly GCA_025370845.1 of Laspinema palackyanum D2a. GTDB lineage: Bacteria > Cyanobacteriota > Cyanobacteriia > Cyanobacteriales > Laspinemataceae > Laspinema. Next base: position 18,807 of record JAMXFF010000043.1, read on the forward strand.
AGACACGATCGCCAGTCCCAATCCCGTGCTATTCGCCAAAAATGTGTTACTGGAGCCGGATCCTCGAAAATAGGGCTCAAAAATATTAGATTGGTCTTTTTCCTGAATTCCAATCCCGGTATCACTTACAGTGATTGACCAGTTCTCTTCCGAGAGCACTTGGCAGCGAATGAGGACTGTTCCCTTGTCGGTATAACGAACTGCATTAGTGACTAAATTGGTGAGCACTTGCTGTAATCGTAAGGGGTCGCTCACAATTAAATTAAAAGATTGGTCACAGTCTACCTCAATTGTGATATTTTTAGCGTGGGCCATATACTCAACCATTTCTACGGTTAAATTAATGACATTACGCACATTGGTTTCCATCAAATGGAGCGGCATTTCCCCCGCTTCATAGCGCGAAAGTTCTAATGCATCGTTAATTAACTGGAGTAACTGTCGTCCGTTGCGAAGCACTTTTTCAATATGATCTAAATGAGGAACCTGCTTCTCCCATTCCGCTAAATGTTTCCGCTGTTCACGTAAAAAGAGATCGGAATAGCCAATAATCGAAGTGAGGGGGGTTTTCAATTCATGGGCAAGGTGGGCCAGATTTTCTTGACTCGCCCGGACTAATCGCGCCAGTTCTTGATTGGTAAGCTTGAGCTGTGCGTATAAAACCTGTAATTCTTGCAATTGTTCTTCGCTATAGCTGCTAAAGCAGAGTCTGATGACTTCATCCATTGCATGATCAATCTGGCGTAGGACCCGAATCACTTCTTTCGGATTGCTCTGTTCGAGTTGTTCCTCAATTACATCTACAATTGTCTCTCGGGCTAACCCATATTCACGGACAATTTCTTGAGCTTTGTAGTCCGGTTGCAGGTTGATAAATCCGTGATCTAAAGCGGCCTGTAATAGAGTGCGGTGATCATTTTTTTGCAACGGATCGAGGAGAGACGCGATCGCCTCAATGATTTTAGGTAGAGTATCCAGAATTGCTTGATAAGGGACCTCACTCGCTGTTCCCATCCCTTGCTCATGGCGAACCAAGATAATCCATTGCTCCAAAATTAAATTTTTTTTATTTCTTAATAATTCGCTAAAGTCATTCATTTGTTATTTGCTGTGCTAAATTGATTAGACATTCCCAATGGCTCTTAGTCTAGCTGTATCAAGGGTTTCGAGGTACATTTTGGAGATGTTGATTAGAACATGACTCCTTTGAATGACCTAAAGCTTTGGAAGATGAACCGCTGTTGGCGAATCGAGGCCCCTGGGGAGTTTTGGATTTCCTCAAGGGGCGATCGCTGCGCTACCCTAATAAAAAACCGACTAATTTTGACCGGTCCCAATTGCTGCTCTGAAATCCCCCCTTAAAATGAACCGATATTTGTCCGCCCTCGCCCTATTTTGGAAAACTGCGATCGCAGCTGAACTCGAATATCGGGTCAACTTTGCGATCGCCTCCTTCAGCAGCCTCGGAAACCTCGCCGGGAGTTGGTTTGCTTTGTCTCTATTCTACGGCACTGACTACAATTTCGCCGGATGGCAATGGGAAGAAGCCCTCGTGGTTTTAGGAGTATTTACCATTCTCCAAGGCTTTTCCTCCACCTTCCTCGCCCCTAATCTCAATACTATTGTCAAACAAGTCCAAGAAGGCACTCTCGACTTTGTACTACTTAAACCCATCAGTTCTCAATTTTGGCTATCGGGACGGACGATTTCCCTGTGGGGCCTACCAGATATTATTTTAGGCTTACTCCTGATTTTTTATGCAGGCAGCAACCTAAACTTACCCCCGGTTAACTATCTTGTCAGTTTCATTCCCCTCCTCTTTGGGGCCATCAGCCTCTATAGCCTGTGGTTTATGCTAGGTGCGATGAGTATCTGGTTTGTAAAAATCTATAATGTAACTCAAGTGCTCAGAGGATTACTCGAAGCGGGTCGATTTCCAATGGTGGCTTATCCCACTGCTTATCGCTTTTTCTTCACCTTCATTGTCCCCGTCGCCTTTCTCACTACTGTACCGGCAGAGTCGGTTTTGGGACGGGTCGAAGTCAGTTGGATTGCCGGGGCCGCTCTTTTGGCGATCGTCCTCTTCTTGGCTTCGATGGCATTTTGGCGGTTTGCCCTCCGGTTTTATACTAGCGCCTCCAGTTAGCTGCAAACAAGGGTAGAGACGCAAAAAACCCGCCTCTACCCGGATGACGCCTGCTGATTGACACTTTCAGTTGTTATAACGGGAGACAGCAGGGAAGCACAATACAGCCGAAACTAGATTTCGACGTTCCTTTTAAAGCTTGGTGCGCGTTAGCACAAGCGCGGAACCGTTCCCCAGACTGGGCAACGGCAGCCAGAAAATTCTCACTGCTAAACATCCGGTAAATATAATCTGAGCAAGACTCGTCTTGATGTAATATCCGATGAGCGCAGGCAAACCCTTTTCTGGGAGAAAGGTGGATTTTATAGGAAGCGATCGCCTCTAAAGCTAGTCCTCGGGCGATCCCATCAACACGGGTTAGTTGCATAGCTAATTTTTGGGTTGAGATTCAGAGTTCCTTTTTACTACAATCCCCCCGATTGTTCTCTCTATCAAAAGGATGAAACCTTAAAACCTATACTCTTTCTCACGGAATAAAAACTCTTTAAAAATTTCCCGCGATGCTATTCTTTACATCATAAACTGAGTTAATTTTTGATTAAATTACAGCTCTCCCAGTCCGATAGCAATTCATCGGTGATGTGGATGAATTGCCATCAGGTTTAACCTGAAACTTCCTCACTTTTCCTGGGGAGAATCAAGTCAGATTTTTTCACGCGATCGCCACCTTCATTCCAATAAATCCGGCTGCTGACGAACGATCATCTCATAAAGCGACTGAAAGCTAAACCACCCCATGTAATGACTTCCCACCTGAGTATAAGTCAATTGGGCAATTTCTGGCGCAATAGCGATGGGTTTTCCTGCTGCCTCTGCCATCAGTTGACTTTGACAGGACCGATCCATTGTGATAAACCACCAGATTGCCTCATCCACGGAATGACCCACGGTGAGTAATCCATGATTGCGAAGGATAATCGCCTTGGCATTTCCCAAGGTCCGCGCTAATCGTTCGCCCTCACTCATCTCTAATACCACGCCGGTATAGTCATCCAATAAGGCATGATCCCCGTAGAAGGCACAGGCATCTTGAGTGAGAGGGTCAAGGAGTCGTCCCAGGGTGGACCAGGTTTTGCCATAGAGGGAATGAGCGTGTACTGCCGCGATGACATCGGGACGCCCTTGATGGATTTGGGAATGAATGGCAAATCCAGCAGCATTAATCGGGCGATCGCCTTCTAAAATTTCCCCTTGGTGGTTAACTAATACGAGGTCCGAGACACGAATCTGACCGAAATACATTCCAAAGGGATTGACCCAGAATTGGTGAGTAAATTCCGGGTCCCGGACTGTAATATGACCCGCTACGCCTTCATCAAATCCAAAGTGAGCAAATAGGCGAAATGCGCCTGCCAAGCGTTGTTTGCGATATAATCTTTCATCGCTGAGGCGATCGAATGTCGGGGGTTGAGGGAGTCCGGGTTTGACTAAGCGTTCATCCATAATTGTGCGGGGTGGGTTGGGGGGGAGATGTGGGAACGACTGAAGATAACGACTGAAGTCGGGACGTTGAACTAAGAGAAGATAACGCCTGAAGGCGTTACTACGAACGGGGGAGAGTTTGTTGGGCTTTGATTTGAGTGTTGATAAAGTTTAATTGGGCGTAAAGCATGGCTATTTTGGGGACGGGGATTTGTTTGGCGATCGCTGCTTGTAGAGGATTACCAACAATGGATTCTACTTCTAGGGGTCGGTGGTGGTCATAATCCAATTTCATGCTGGTAATATAGGGCTTCATTTTGGCCGTATGGTCCAGCATTTTTTGAATAAAACTTTCGGGAATTTCCCGATTATAGCCAGCGGCAATCGCTGCGACTTCGCGCATTAACTGTTCGGATAAAAGGCGGGTGTATTGATTCCCCATGATTTCATCCGTGCGGGCATTCAGGACCACGGACAAGCCATTATAAGGAATATTCCAAATCAATTTTTTCCACCGGGCGAGGAGTAAATCTTCGGCAAATTGAGTGGGAATCCCGGCGGTTTCAAAATCTCCGGCAATGTTTTGAAGTGTAGCAGTAATTCCCCACGGTTGATAATCCGGTGCATATTCCCCGAGGGTAATCGCGCCATAATCGAGGTGGTGAATATGGCCCTCTCCGACTTTATTAGAACAAATAAAGCATAATCCACCCAGGATATGAGCAGGACCAACAATCGGGGCGACTGTCTCTTCGTTACCCAGACCATTTTGTAACATTAACACCGCCCCCGATTCTTTCAAAACTGGCGGCAGCAGAGTGGTTAGTAAAGAATTGCGGGTGGTTTTGAGAGCAACAATGACCACATCGCAAGGCGGCATTTGGTGGACATCATTATAAACATTCAGGGAGTCGAGGGTAAAGTCCCCCCAAACCGAATCCACCCTTAATCCGCGCTGCCGCACAAACTGATAATCGCTATGCAGCAAAAAATGAACCTCAAACCCCGCCTGCTGGAGTTTCGCGCCATAAAATCCGCCAATCGCCCCGGTGCCAATAATGGCATAACTCCGATTCTGCTGAGACTGCAACGCTGTACCCATTCTCCCATGACTTTCAACTCGCTACTCTATCAATTTTACGGCGAAGTGGCATCAACAACATGGTTAATTTACCTCTTTCTCTCAATTTCGTTAACTCTTTCTGTTGTCAGTCTGATTTGGTTTCCCTCATCGGCATCAGAAAGCAGTGAGCTTAAATCGCGATACCCACTCACCACCCGGACTATTTCAATTCCCTCATTGATTACTCGATAAAAGGGGTGAGAAACCGGGTTTCTTTTCCTAATCTCTGCGACATCACCACAATCGGGGTTAGAAACCCGGTTTCGGGTCCCTGGGTTTCTGGCCCTTCCAAGTCTGGATGTCCTAGATTATGATAAGGATAGTTTACTAAACTTAATAATAGAGACCGTGACCACACAACAGCTTAGACTACCGACTGCGATCGCCAAGGAAACCTGGATTTGGAACGGCCATAAAGTTCAGTATGCCGTCCAAGGGGTCGGTCGTCCCCTCCTCCTGATTCATGGATTTGGGGCCTCGATCGGCCATTGGCGCAAGAACCTTCCCGCCCTTGCCGAAGGGGGATATCGCGTGTTTGCCTTAGATTTGCTGGGGTTTGGCGGTTCCGATAAAGCCCCCCTGAATTACACCCTGGAACTGTGGGAAGAACTGATTACGGATTTCTGGACAGAACATATCCAGGAACCCACGGTATTTATCGGCAATTCCATTGGTGCATTGCTGAGTCTGATGCTGGTTGCCAATCACCCCGAAAAGTCAGCAGGGGGTGTTTTAATCAATTGTGCTGGGGGGTTAAATCATCGCCCAGAAGAACTCAATCCACCCTTGCGGTTGGTGATGGGTACGTTTAGCAAATTAGTGAGTTCTCCCACGGTAGGAAATTTCCTGTTTAACCGCATTCGCCAAAAACACCGGATTCGCAATACCTTACGCCAAGTGTATCGCAACCGGGAGGCGATTACCGATGAGTTGGTGGATTTGCTCTACGAACCGTCCTGTGATGTGGGCGCGCAAAAAGTGTTTGCTTCCATTTTGACCGCACCTCCAGGAAGACCTCCCTCGGAGATTTTACCGAATGTTACCCATCCGTTATTGGTGTTGTGGGGGGAAGATGACCCTTGGACACCGATCGCCGGAAGTCAAATTTTCCAACAGTCTCACCCAGACCGGACCATTACCTTTAAGTCGATTCCCAATACCGGCCACTGTCCCCATGATGAACGTCCAGAGGTGGTGAATCCCTTGATTTTAGACTGGTTAGAAACCAGTGCGTCAGGGAACTCCAACGCCTAATATTTTCTGATTCATCGGAGGAACAAGCGCTTGTTCCTCCGATGACCAAGGGCGGACCGTCTTTTTGAGGTAAACTCCTCACTTATAACCGAATGTTATGTTTTATCAATGAATTGAACTGTGTCTTATCACTATATTTTGTTCCACAAACCCTATAACGTGCTGTGCCAATTTAGCGATCGCGAGGGCAACAATGCAGGCATTCAACGCCCGACCTTAAAAGATTACATTGATATCCCCGACATTTATGCGGTCGGTCGCCTAGATTTAGACAGTGAGGGACTGTTGCTGTTAACCAATCACGGTGCCCTCCAACATCGCCTCTCCTCTCCTAAATATGCCCATCCCCGGACCTATTGGGTCCAGGTGGAACGCATCCCCGACGAACAGGCCCTCGACTCCCTCCGCAACGGCGTCCAGATTCAGGATTATCGCACCCGACCCGCAACGGTGCAACTCTTACCCACGGAACCCGAACTCCCCCCCCGCGATCCCCCAGTGCGCTTTCGCAAAACCGTCCCCACCGCCTGGTTAGAAATCACCCTCACAGAAGGCAAAAACCGCCAAGTCCGACGCATGACTGCATCCGTGGGGTTTCCCACCCTGCGCCTAGTGCGATCGGGCATCGGCAACCTCTCCCTAGCGGGGTTACCACCGGGACAATGGCGAGATTTGACTCCCGAGGAGGTTAAATCGCTATTGAAACAGTTGCGATCGTAGGGAGATTGGAGTTCATGTTTGTAGTAACGACTTCAGTCGTTGCTCTCGTGTCATGGCGGATGCCATGACACGCACTATGAGCAGATTAATTACCTGGGAAGGAACTGGAAGATCCGCAGATGGGGGCGTTTCTTGGCATCCGCCAAGTAACGCGGATAACGACTGAAGTCGTTACTACAAACAACTACAAACATCCTCCCCATCTCCCCCATCCTCCCCCTCTTCCAATCTCCTACAATAAAAACAGCCCCTAGCGATTTCCAACTATGAATGATTTTCCCGACTTTAGCGCGAACGGCTATAAAATTATCCGAGAACTTGGCCATAATCGTGCCGGGGGTCGGGTGACTTATTTGGCGCTTAATCAGCAGAGACAAGAATCCGTTGCCATTAAACAATTCCAGTTTGCCACCAGTGGTTCCGACTGGTCCGCTTATCGGGCGGTGGAACGGGAAATTGAGGTGTTGCAACAGTTAAATCACCCCGGGATTCCCAAATATTTGGATTCGTTTGAGACTGCCGATGGGTTTTGTATGGTCCAGGAGTATAAAAATGCTCAATCCCTGGCAGTTCCGCGCAGTTTTGACCCGGATGAGGTCAAGGCACTGGCGATCGCTGCTTTAAATATCTTAGTTTATCTGCAAACCCGGACCCCGTTGGTGATTCATCGAGATATTAAACCGGAAAATATCCTCGTCAGCGATCGCCTCACGTTATATCTCGTTGATTTTGGCTTTGCTAAACTCGGTTCCGAAGAGGTGGCGATGAGCAGTATGGTCAAAGGGACAATGGGATTTATGCCCCCTGAACAACTGCTGAACCGTCAACTGTCTGCTGCGTCTGACCTGTACGGATTGGGTGCGACTTTGATTTGTTTACTGACAGGAACGCGATCCGTTGCGATCGCCGAGTTGGTCGATGATGATTATCGCATCCAATTCAAGCATCTCACTCCTAAAGTAAGTTGGCGCTGGATTGAATGGTTGGAAACAATGGTCCAACCCAATCCGAGTAGTCGCTTCCCCGATGCAGCAACGGCCTTGGCCGCATTGGAACCGATTTATGTCGTCCGCACACCGGAAGTTCATCTGAGCAAAACTCACATCACAGCAACCGCCTCAACCCTCGGAGAACAAATCACCCAAATCCTCTCGATTAAAAACCCGGTTCCCGACACCCGACTCCGAGGAAAATGGCAGGTTGCACCCCATTCCCAGGACCCGCCTCATAGTCCCGATGGTCATGCTTGGATTTCCTTTTCTCCTGCTCATTTTAAGAAGAATCGTTTGGATGCTCAAGTTCTTATTGATACGAGCTCTTTACGCGCTAATGAGACCTATCAAAGAGAAGTTTTATTAGAACATAATGGGATACCCAATCCGATTAGAATTCCCCTAAAAATCACCACCGCTCCCATGCCGATTTCAACTCATAAATTACCCTATAGTTCATTAGGATTGTTATTTTTAGCCGCTGGTGCCGGAGGGATGTTAGCGCTTCATTCGATCGCCACCCCGATTGCGATCGCCCTCAGTGGATTTCTAGCTTGGGCGGGGCTTGCTAAACTGACGGGAAAGCAGGGATTTGTAGTGAAATTCCTGCTCACTGCCGTCGCCACAACCCTGATGGCAGCGATCGCCGGATTTACCCTAGGAATGGCTGCCGGTGCCAGTCTAATTGGGTCCTGGGCCACCGCTGGCAGCTTAGCCGGTACAGCAGTTACCGGGGTTGCTTTAATCTTAGCCGCCTCGGGGATTACCAAGGAATTTGGACTACAAATCGCCACTGCGCTCTCCCTACTCACTGCTGCCTCTGGCATCAGTTGCGGCATTGCTTTACAATTAGGATTCGGGAGCCCATTACTCATCGCTGCTGCGGCGATCACCGGCATTCCCGTGATTGGAGTCATGGTCTGGCTTCCCATCAAGCGATCGCGTCTCAAAGCCCAATATCGCCGTTCTGAGGAGCATTTAATCGCACCTTAAAGCCTAATTTTTGACTTAATAACTTAGCAAATATCATAGCAAAAAGGACAAGGCAGTGCCTTGTCCCTCATGGCATTTTTTTGGAAAAACCTGCTAACGGGACTGCAACCAAGTCACTAAATCAGTGACTTCTGTAAAATCGAATAAGGCCGAACTCAACTGTTCTAATTGAGTTAGTGTCAGGGATTCAAGGCGTTCTTGGATAGTGGGTTCCATGTCACCAAAACGGCGGTTCAGCATCCCCTGAAGTAGGGCGATCGCCTCCTGCTTTTTCCCTTGATTCAGTCCCTGTTCGAGACCCTTGGCTAGTCCCTTTTGAAGGATATCTTGGTAAATCACGGATTCCTGCATAATTTCCTCCCGGAAAAAGTTAGCAATCGTATCTTTATTAAACCGTAAACCCGCTAGAACTTGAGTACAAGCGGCAATTTCTTGACGTAGTTCAGTTTCTTCTATTTTAGCAACTTCCTGGGCAACTTGAGCCAGGAGTTGATTCGGTTCTTGAGTGGCCGCTAACACCGCCAAGGGTAGCAATACTGGGTCTTCGAGCAACAGTTGGGGAGATTCCTCCCAAATCCGAATGACCTCATATCGATGGCGCGTATTTTCGCTGACAAATTCCGTCTCAAACACCGCTGGATTGCTGGTGGGTTGGAGCCAAATAATCACCTGTCTCACTGGCAGTCCATATTGCCTATGTAGCCGCACCCAATAGTTTAACATCCGCAACGGCATCGGTCTATCCTTCGGGACTTTTACCTGAAATTCTAAATGCAGAATTTCCTCGTCCGTCCGCAAAAAAATTACGGAATCCGCCCGCACGGGTTCTAGGGTTAATTCAGTTTTTAACACCTCCACGGGTGAGGTAATGATTCTTCGCAATATCCACGCGGCAAAGCGTTGTGGATATTTCGCCGCAAGGTATTTACATAAGTTGTCAATCGGCATGATCCTTGAGGTTAATTATCAGGTTTCATGTTTAAGTTTAGGATAAAAAGGTCCATGATAATTCCTAGGGTTTACATTAATTTACCTGGACCAGAATTCGTTCGCCTGATAGGATAAAGGAGTCCGTTCGGATTGCCGTACCCGGACTGGGTGTGGATAATGGGGAAAATTTCCCTCATAATAGAAGTAGCAAACTGTGACAAAGGAGTGTTACTTTGGTTCAAACCCCTCAATCCCCGGCGATCGCTCAATTGGAAAATCCCCAAGAGTGGGACTTATCAGACCTGTATCAAGGGTTTGATGACCCGCAGATTGAGCATGATTTAGAAGTCCTTCAGCATCGTGCTGCGGGGTTTCGTCGCACTTATCGCGGCAATGTTGCTGCACTCACCCCGGAACAAATCGCCGATTGTTTACAAGAATTGGAAGAAATCGGTCAAGTCTCCGGTTATGTCTATGCCTATCCTTCTCTAACTTTTTCCGCAGATACGCGCAATACGGAAGCGAAGCAACTGCTGGATCAGGTAATGGAATCTCTGACGGCAATTGAAAATCAATTGCTGTTTTTTGACCTAGAATTACAGCAGATTTCTGAAGAGAATTTCAATCAATTACTCTCTGCTGCGGAACTAGCCAGTTATACCCATTATCTCCATCGCATTGCCGAGTTTCGTCCTCACACCCTGTCCGAAGAAATCGAACAAACGCGCAATCAAGACAGTCTCACGGGTCGGCAAGCGTTTATCCAATTGCGATCGGTGCATTTGGGAGAACAAGAATATGAACCCGTGACCACCCCCGATGGCAAAAGTGCCAGCAACGAGGCAGAATTAAGTGCCTTGTTGTTTCATCCCTCGCCGGAAGTGCGGTACAATACCTATCTCTCCGTGCGAAATGTCCTCAAACAGCACAACTCCCTTTATGGGTTCATTCTGAATACCGTCACACAGGATCATCGCATCGAAAGTCAGATGCGCCAGTATTCCTCTACTTTGCATAAGCAATTGTTAGCGGATGAAGTTTCTGAACCTGTTTTTCGTGCCATTATGGACGGGACAGCGAGTCGGTTTGAACTGTTTGAGCGCTACTATCAACTCAAAGGAAAGGCACTCGGTCAAACAATCCGCATTTGTGACCTCTATGCACCTTGGACGACTGAGGATGAGGAACCCTTACCCCCGTTAAAATATCAAACCGGGGTGGAAACTTTACTCAATGCCTTACAAGAGTTTGATGTCAATTATGCGCGCCGTGCAGAAGAGTTTTTCCTGAAAAATTGGATTGATGCCAAGGTCCGTCCAGGTAAACGGGGTGGGGCATTTTGCGCTTACTCTCACGGGAAACATAGTTATTTATTGCTCTCTTACACGGACGATTACAATTCTTTGTTTACCCTGGCTCATGAAATGGGTCATGGGTTGCATTTTGCTTGGATTGATGATGCTCAGTCCTATTATAATAGCAATCCGCCTTTGGTTTTAGCAGAGATTGCTTCGACCTTTAATGAATTGCTGTTACTGGATTATCTGCTGAAAACTTCGGCAGACAATAAGGCGCTGATGAAGTCGTTGCTGACTCGGCAGTTGGAAGACCAGTTTAATTTGCTATTCCGGCAAAGTACGATTAGTCGTTTGGAGTTAGCAATTCACGATCGCGCCAAAGAAGGCAGTTTTGATGCCAAGTTTGTCAACGACAAGTGGATGGAGTTGTATCGCAATCTCTGTGGCAATGCCGTAGAATTATTACCGGAACACCAGTATGATTGGGCGCGGATTGGGCATATTTTCTTTAAGCCTTTTTATTGCTACCAGTACGCTGCTTCCAACATTGTGAGTTTGGCCTGTTATCAGAAGTATCTCGAAACAGGTAAAGATTTTATTCCCGGGTATCTGGAGTTATTGGCTGCCGGTGGGAGTGTCAATCAGGTCGAGGCGTTGCGGAAGTATGTGGATGTGGATATCGAAAATCCCCAGACGATCGCCAGTGCGTTGGACTATATTGAGGGCTTATTGGATAAGTTGCAGGCTAGTTTGTAATGGGGGATAACCACTAAGGTTGTTACCCGAGACGGACTAAAGTCGTTACTCAGAACGGGGGAAGCTTCCCCTTTATCCTTTGTCTGATGCCTGGGGTAAAAAAAAGGAAGCCTTGAGGCTTCCTTTTTCTACGGATGTGTCAAACTTATACCATCAGCCAAGTTATACGTTTTTGGCGGATTTGCGCTTGGCTGTGGCAAATAGACCTCCAACTGCCATCAGAGCAAGCATGGTGGAGGGTTCTGGAACTGAAGTGACTGGGGGGACTGGGACGCCTGCTAGTTTAACTTCATAGTTGCCGTTATGAGATATCCCATCATTACCACCGCCGAGGTTGTTGGCTTGACCCGAAGCGGTGGCAGCGAAGCTATATAGGAATTGAGCGGGGCCACTGTTATAGATGACTTTAACCAGTTCGCTGGCTTGGACGGTGGCGGGTATCAAGCTGGATAAACCGGGATGGTTTCCAAGCGCCGCTTTCAACAGATTGGAGGCATTGAAGTGTCCTGCCAGTCCAATACTGATTTCGCCTGTTGTCGCATTTTTATTGACATAGGAAATATTAGGGTCACTGAAGCGCTGCATTCCCTTATTGGCGATAAAAGCCTGCTGAGCCCCTGCTCTCTGGGTAGGGGTGAGAGTGACGTTGTTCGCTAAAAAGGCATCATCTAACCATTGAGACAGTAAAGTTTTGCCATTGCTCTGAACGCTGTTCCAGTCGGCTTGGGTTAAGCTGCTGATGACGATATCTTTGCCGCCAATTGTCCCTGTTAAGGTAGTGTTTTTGGTAAAATCAAACTCAGATTGTTCGCTACTTTTTGCTAGTTCAATGTTGCCACCTGGAGCGATGCTATTGCCGGAGAGAATGGTGGATAAGGAATCCGTGCAGGTTTCTCCGGCGAAGGTGCTTTTGCCATTGGAGCAGTATGATAAGAAGTCGCTGGCAGCCGTTCCGCCAAATTGGGGGTTGGCTAAACTCAGGGCAAGGGCGGAGGTGCTACCGATCGCGGTCATACCCACGGCAACGGAAGTGGCGAGTGCGAGTTTGTTGACGAATCCAGTCATGGTTGGGGTCTCCTGAGTGTTGTTCTAAAGAAGGGTGGGTTGCGTAATCCGGTTAGGTGTTAGAGATACTGCCCTGTTTCCATTAAACTTGTGCTTTCTGAATGAGGCGGCGATCGCCATCACCTCAAGTTGCGATCGTCACGAGTTTCCTCTCCGTGCCACCGTCTGATTTTAAAAGTGGCTGACCTTAAATGTTGAGGTATCACAACTGATTTGTTATTTCTTCCTCTTATCCTATCCGCAAATCCTATCACTGCCCATAAAGTTATGAAAGATTTCGGTAAAGTTTCTGTAAAGAGTTTTTCAACCTGGGCCTTACTCAGTATTTCCTCGCAGACCCTTTGCCCTATCTAGGATTGAGCTGATGTAAAAACACCTGATTTATTTGGAAAAATCTCGATTTGTTGCTAAAAAATCTCCGTAAAAACACGCAATTTTGGCTTCACTTGCATCAGTCCTTTAACCCTTTGTGACATATTTCTTTACATCCCCCAAACCCCTGGCTCCAACCCTGATGAATAATCGCCAAATAGGAGCTATCTTGGAAAAATCCAAACTCTCTATAAAATCCGGTGGCTCAAAGTTAATGCAGGAGAGGCAGGGTTCCTGTAGTTACACCCTTGAGGATGTCCGTATTTTGTCTGGAGCCAGCCTCAGCCTGGGAAATATCAAACAAGTCTTTCCCAATCCGATTGAGTATAAAAGGGAGAAATCAAAGAAGAGGTTCAGGAATAAAAAAAGGAAGCCTCTAGGCTTCCTGGGTCTGTCAAGACCGTGCAATCCCTGAATTCGGGAAACTTATGCCTTGGTTGCAGACTTGCGCTTCTGGACAGCAACCAGACCACTGATTGCCATCAGACCCAACATCGTGGAGGGTTCGGGAACTGATGTCACCGGGAGGTTACCAGCTAAGCTGACCTGATAGTTTCCATTGCGAGCAGAGTCTTGTGTACCCGCTTGCGTAGCAACAAAACTATACAAGTATTGTACAGGTCCATTATTATAGATAACTTTAACCAGTTCGCTGGCTTGTACTTGACTGGGGATGAAGTCAGCTAGTTTAAACCCCTGAATGGTGGTGTCTCCCAAAGCGGCTTTTAGGGTCTCGGAAGCGTTGAAATGTCCAGCTAGTCCGATACTGATTTCCCCGGTGGTGTCATCTTGATTGACGTAGGAAATTTTGGGGTCACTGAACCGCTGCCTTCCGCCATTAGCGATAAAAGCATTCTCAACTGCCGATTTCATGAAAGGGGTCATAGAGACGTTGTGGGAGAGAAATACATCGTCTAACCATTGACTGAGCAGGGTCTTCCCGTTGCCCATATCGGTCAGCCAGTCACTTTCCGTCAAGCTGCTCATCACGATTTCTTGGCCGCCGATTGTACCCGTTAAAGTCGTGTTTTTAGTAAAGTCAAACCCGACTTGTTCGCTGCTTTTGGCTAATTCTATATGGCCCCCTGGGGTGGTGCTATTGCCGGACAGGATAGTTTCTAAGGAATCGGTACAATTACTTCCTGCGAAGGTGCTGGTGCCATTAGAGCAGTATCGGGAATATTCGCTGGCGTCAGTCCCTCCAAACAGGGGGTTCATTAAGGTACCTGCAAGGGCGGGGGCGCTACCGATCGCCGCAATACTAACAGCAAGGGAAGTCGTGATGGAGAGCTTTTGGAAGAGTTTGGTCATAGTCGCAGTATCCTCAAAGTTGTGTAAGTCAGAGTAGGGTGATTCATCCAATTAGGTTCTAGGAATGCGGTACTTTAGTGTTGTGATTAAACGGCTGCCTTTGAATCAGGCTCCTGTCTCCATCACCTCAATCCGCACGGGTTTGGAAGTTGTCAGAAACGACACTGACCAAGACTTCCACCTCGGTGCCACAGTCTGAACTTCAGAGTGGCTAACCCTCAGCGTTCCTTAGAAAAATAGGAGTAAATACTAGCTGGAATTATCGTATCCGTAAATTCTCGGACTTCTAATAAAGTTATGATGGATTTCCGTAAAGTTTCTGTAAAGAATACTCACCGGATAGTGTGAGGATATGAATGACCGAATGAGGCGCTCATCTCTGTGAGTCGGTCAAGCATTCCAGGAAAACTCAACCCGTTGAGGAGGGGTTGCTCAAATTATCCGGACTCTGGTGTAAAGAATTGCTCACCCCAGACAATTTGCCCTTCCTATTTTTTCGGTTTCTCCCTTCCGGTTTAGCGATTCAAAGCGAAGAACCGATGAGACTGTCTCATCGGTTCTTTGGTGGGAATGGGGACTCGGTAAAATTATGAATTCAAAAACTGGGCAATTCGTTCCACTGCTTCTTCCAATACCGGCGGATCCCAAACTAAGGCAAACCGCACATACCCTTCACCCATTTTGCCAAATCCGGAACCGGGAGAGGCGGCGATGCCAGTTTTTTCGACCATTTGAGTACAAAAGCCGATGGAATTGTTGGCCCACTGTTCGGGGAGTTTGGCCCAGACATACATGGTAGACTCGGGCATCGGCACTTGCCAGCCGATGCGATGGAGGGCGTTGACGAAAGCATCTCGACGCTTCCGGAAGATGCTGGTCATTTCGCCTACGGTGTCTTGGGGTCCCGTGAGGGCAGCGATCGCCCCGTTAAGAATCCCCTGATATTGGTTGAAATCCACTGCCGCCTTGACTTGCCGCAGTGCTTTAATGAGTTCGGGATTGCCAATAGCATACCCAACCCGCAATCCGCCCATATTATAGGATTTGGATAAGGTAAAAAACTCGATAGAAACGGTTTTTTCTGGGTCCGCTTGCAAAATGGAGGGGACAGAAATCGGGGAATCAAATACTAAGTCCGCGTAGGGAAAGTCGTGTACCAGGACTAACTGATGGTGCTGACAAAAGGCAACGGCTTCTTGGAAAAACGACAGGGGAGCGATCGCGGTAGTGGGGTTGTGTGGATAGCTGAGGACCATCATCCGCGCTTGGTTTAGAACCCCTTGGGGAATTTCCTCAAAGACGGGCAGAAATCCGTTTTCTTCCCGCAGGGGCATCCCATAAATTTGACCACTGGCTAAGTACACTCCACCAGCATGGGAGGGATAGCCCGGATCCATGAGGAGGGCAAAATCTCCAGGATTTAAAACCGCTAAGGGTAAATGAGCGGTGCCTTCCTGGGAGCCAATTAAGGCTAGGACTTCAGTTTGGGGGTCTACTTTAACGCCATAGCGCTGGTGGTACCACTGGGCGGCAGCTTCGCGAAAAGCTTGGGTGCGGTGAAACAGGACATAGCCGTGAGAGTTGCGATCGGGTAAAGATGAGGCGATCGCCTCAACGATATGGGGGGCCGGGGGCAGGTCCGAGGACCCCAAGGATAAATCAATGACCTTCAATCCTGCGGCTTTTGCCTTAGCTTTAGCGTTATCCATATCTGCAAAGACATTGGAACGCAGGGGTTCTAAACGGTTAGCAAACTGCATGATGGTTAACGGGTGAGAAGCTGATGGAGTGCAACGGATACGGAATCCGGTTTACCTGGGACTGCTAAACCCGCACCCTCAAGGGTGGGGCTATACTAACAAAGCCTGCCTACGCAGGCTCTCATCATAAAGCAGGTCCGGTTAGGGAGTTCCAGGGGGTTTTTAGAGATGGGCTTCGATCAGGGTGGCTAATGCCTGTTTCGTAATGGCTCCCTCAAAGGATTCCACGATCGCCCCATCTTTAAATACACGGATTGCCGGTACGCCTTCAACGCCGCACTTTTTCACCGATTCAGGATTGGGATCGACTTCTAGCTTCAGGACTTTGAGGCGATCGCCATATTCTGAGGCGGCCCAGTCTATATAGGGGGAGACCAATCGGCAAGGCCCACACCAACTGGCCCAAAAATAGGCCAATACTGGGGTTGCTGCTTGTTCTACTTCGGTTCCAAACTCAGTATCTGTGACTTTGATAATGCTACTCATGCCCACCGCTTTCAAATATTAGGTACTAGGCGATCGTCCCAGAGTGGCGATCGCGCACTGTTATTAAACTTTGATTATTTTACAGCAGGGGAGGCAATGGGAGATGGGGGAGATGGGGGGATGGGGAGATGGGGAAGATGGGGAGATGGGGAAGATGGGGGGGATGGGGGGATGGGGAGATGGGGAGATGGGGGGGATGGGGGGGATGGGGGGATGGGGGATTTATAAAAAAAAGCACAACTCCCTGGGTAGAGGGCCGCCTTAGTCATACCAAATCCAGTTGTTAAAAGTCGTTTTTTTCTCCAGCCCGCGTAGGCGGGCTTCGTCAGTATAGACCCACCCTTGAGGGTGTGGGTTTTTATAGACCTATCACAACCGGATTTGATATGAGAACTAAAGACAAGCTGATGAACATCAGGGAGTTGTGGAGAATTGGGGGATTAGTTAACTGTCATTGAGTTGCGATCGCAACTGTTCCAATTCATCATCCACAGCGGTTTTGGGCGCGCTGCTATTTCCGGCGCTGGGGAGTTGACTTTGAGTCGGAGAAGCGCCGGTGAGTTGAGCTTTCATGGCCGAAAGTTCATCATCCACATCGCTTCCCGCCTCCAATTGCGCGAACTGATTTTCCAGATTCGTGCCGCCAATTTCATAAGCCGCTTGAGAACGGGCCTCCATTTGCAGGACCTTTTCTTCCATCCGCTCAAAGGCTGCCATTGAGCCACCGGTGTTGAGCGAACCGAGGGTATTTTGAAGCTGTTCGTTCGCCTTGGCCGCTTGGGCCCGAGCTTTGAGCATATTTTTCTTGGTTTTCGCTTCGGAAATCTTGCTTTCCAAACCGATTAAATTCCGCTTCAGGCTATCCACCTGAGTTAACTGCCCATCCAGTTGGGATTTTAACATGGCAGCGGTTTCAGCGTTGGATTTTTTGCGAACGAGGGCTTCACGGGCGAGATTTTCATCCCCTTTTTGGAGAGCGAGTTGGGCGCGACTTTGCCAGGTATTGGCTTCGGTATTGGCCTGCTCGTACTGTTTCTGGGTGCGTTTTTGGTTGGCAATGGAGCTGGCAACGGCTTGGCGCAACTGCACCAAGTCTTCTTGCATATCGATAATAGACTGCTCTAGGACTTTTTCTGGGTCTTCTGCTTTGCTGACTAGATCGTTAAGATTGGCTTTGACAACTCGGCTAATGCGATCGAACAATCCCATGATGCTATTTTTCCTTTTGGGGTTTACAAGGTAGGTTTTTATGGACAGGCTGCTGGTCTGAGATCCCCCGGTTGATTGATTGGGTGGCAACGGTCCTTACCCATTCCATCTCCTTTGATGGTACTCGGTGTCAGCCGGAGACAGAAGGTGACTGCGGCGATCGAATACCCGAGACTCTCTTGCTGAATCTAGTGTAAAAACTTCATCCGCTTTCGCGCTACATCCCGATATATTTTTGGGTGGATGGACTGCCTGGAATACTGACTCCGAAGGCCCTGCTGCAAGCGTTCCGGGTTGAGTCAAGGGGAACGGGATAGGGGATATCAGCGCCTGGGGAGTTTTTCTAAGTGGGTTTAATTCCTATCTTAAAGGGTAAGGCTTAAAGTTTTGATAGTTCATCAGCGCTTGCCAATTCACAATATTATCAAATTTGACGGGAAGCAACGGAACGGATTTCTGGCAAATTCACCCTAAATTCAGAGGGGAACCGGAGGCTGGCTAGTGGGAGGGGCTCCTTGAGGACGGAGGCAAAAGAAACCCTCTTGCCAGCATTAGTCGTCCATGCGATCGCGGAGTTTTTGGAGTTCTCCTTCTATTTCCGGATCTCGGGGAGCAAAGACGGGCTGAAGTTCAGGACGAGCAGAGTTATTCCCGCTGATTTGCGCTTTCAGTGCCGTTAATTCATCATCTACGTCTCCCCCGGATTCTAGGGAAGCAAATTTTTTCTCTAGGTCATCGCCACCGAGGGACGCGACTGCCTCCGATCGCGCTTCAAGTTGCATGACTTTTTCTTCCATCCGCTCAAAAGCCGCCATTGCATTCCCCGTCCCGACATTTCCGAGCATCTCATTAAGTCGCTCGGATGCCTGGGCGGACCTGGCACGAGCGATATAGAGGTCTTTTTTTGTCCTCGCTTCGACGATTTTACCTTCTAAAGCCCGCATATTTTGCTTGAGCTGTTCCACCAATCCGGTTTGTTGGTTGATCTGTGCTTTCATGCTCGTCGCGGTATCTTGGTAGGATTTACGACGGGTCAGGGCTTCCCGGGCCAGGTTGTCATCCCCCTTTTGCAAGGCTAACTGCGCCCGTCGATACCATTCATCAGCGGTGGACTGGGCTTGGCTGTACTGACGCTCGGTGCGTTTTTGGGTGGCGATCGCCTGAGCCACGGCTTGTCGCAGTTGGGTCAAATCCTCCTGCATCTCAATCATCGTCTGTTCGAGAATCTTTTCGGGGTCTTCGGCTTTATTAATTAGGCTATTAATATTGGCACGAATCACCCTCATGATTCGGTCAAACAATCCCATAACGGACTCCATATAAGTTGGGTAGTGCCTCCAAGGTCGCCCCGGGTCCCCGGCTCAAATATGAGGATTTTAAAACAAGGCGATCGCGTTCTATCGCGTTACCGAGGGCTGGCCATTTTTTTAAACCACCTTCCCCCAAGGGGCGATCGCCCAGACTCTAGTGCTCACATCCTGCCGGTTGCGGACCCGGTACAAACCCTAATCCTATGCTATCGCAGTCTCATAAAGCCTGTGGAGTCTATCCCTTAAGGCTTATAAATTTGCCCCGTTATCCCTTGCTGCTTCATTTGTTCGAGCATTGCTTGAGCTGAGGCTTGATCTTCAAAGGCTGCGACCTGAATCTTAACCCCGATGGGATATTCGCGCAGGTAGGCATCCGGTACGACTTCTCGCGCCTTCCATAGGCTCTCATCATTCTGATAATCCATCACCACATAGTAAAACCCAGGGAATGACGCCGGACTCACCCCTGTAGCCGGTGCTCCCGGTGCTCCCGGTGCTCCCGCTCCGACCGTTGCTGCCGGTGCTCCCGGCGCTCCCGGCGCTCCCGGCGCTCCCGTTGCTCCCGTCCCCGCATTCGGAGCAACGGTCGGGGCGGTTCCCGTGGCCGGTTGAGTCACCACAGGCTGTCCGGATCCAGCCAGATAATCCGTGGTCAGATTCCTCAACCCAGGGGAAGTTGGGGCCGGAGTGACCGGGGCGGAGTTGGGAGTGACCGTTGGGGCGATCGCCACCGTCTGTGGAGGGACAGACCCTTGGGGACTGGGGGCCGGAACTGCAACCGGCGGTTTTTCCTCCAGGGTTCCGAGATTGCCTAAATCCAAGGGTTTAAACTGGGAATTGGTTAAATCTGGGGTAATTGGGGATGCTTCATTCGTTGAGCTACTGTCCGAGACTTGACTATTGGCATTTGTCCCTCCATTGGCTTGTTGCCGAGTGCCTGGAGCTTCACCCTCTCCCATCTGAGTCACGACATAAACTAAGGTGGCACTGGCTGCGACAAATAACAGCATTGACCCAATTCCCAAGGGACTCAGGAAGCTATTTTGGGAGCGAGTTTTTCGTCTAGCTCGCAGTTCGGCCAGTTTTTTGGCGTTTTCTCGATCTAAACTACTGACTAATTTTTCTGAAGAGTCGAGATACTCATTGGGATCCTTGGGGTCAGTTCCCTGAGTTGGTCCAACGATCGCACCGGGGCTTTCTGTAGATAAGCCGATGCCATTGGCAGTTCCTGGATGGTCTGCCGATGGGGGGTTGCCGTTGTCTGTGGAGGTGGCGATCGCCGGAATACCCAAGGGCTGATTCTGACTCCCGTTAACCGCAGCACTCGGCGTTTTTGGCGCGTCCGGTCCGGGCATCGGTTTGAGAGATTCAAATTTCAACGTCTGAGCCCTGGGCAGTTCTAAGGCAGGAGACTGTTGGGGTCCCGTGCTACTCGGGGAGAGGGTAATTAAATCCACTGCGGTTTTTTGAGGGGGGGTCAACCCATTCCCGGAGTAGGACGGTTGCACGGCATCACCCCGTTTTTGTCGTCGATATCGGGTTAATTCTGACTCTAGCTTGACATCTAAACTCTCTAGTACCGACTGCAATACTGGTTTTAATCCCTGCTCTGGGGAAACTGGGGCGGGACTCGCCTTGGGGGACCGTTCGCTCATGCCGTCTCTCCTGTGTGATTTCGTGATGATTTCGCCTTGTGGGTTGCTCCCTGAAGATGGGGAGTTTGACTGATTCTGGCCGATGCCCATTCTTATAATAAAAGGCATGGCAAGTCACAGACTGTACTGTTGCACCACATTTTAAATGTTTCAGTTCAATTCAGTTTAATGTTGAGTTTGACTCGATGGCTTTTAACTCTCTGGATCATATTTTAGGTGCCCTGGCGGCTCAGACCCTGGGACAAAAGCAACGGGAATATCAGCAGTTGGTGGAGTCTTGGGCGATCGCAGTGGGGCCGAAGATTAATCAACATACTCGTCCCTTGGCGGTGGAACGGGGGGTGCTGCGGGTGGCGACTTCGAGTGCCGCTTGGGCGCAGAACCTGATGTTTGAGCGGCGACGGATTTTGCAACGGTTGAATGTGGGACGCTCCGAGGCGATCGCGGATATTCGATTTTCTCCCAAGGATTGGTCTAAATCTGACGTGAAATGTCCAGATTTGGCGGAGCAAGAAATACTGTGGCAGGATCATCCTTCTCGGTTGGCTGAGTTAAGTGCTGATGCCGGAACTCCCAAGGGTTATGAGGTTGAGAATGCTCAAGGGACTTTTGATCGCTGGGCACAAGGGGTGCAAGCCCGATCACAGGGGTTGCCCCTTTGTCCCCATTGTGGATGTCCCACCCCTCCCGGGGAACTCGATCGCTGGGCGGTTTGCGCCCTCTGTGCTGCGAAACAGTGGTCCGGGTAGGGGCGATCGCCGGTCTTTCCTGAAGGCAATTCAAATCCTCCATTCTGGCTGATGCAGAGATCTAGCAACCGTGGCACCAACCGACGGGGGTTTCGGAACTACCCATACCCCCACCTCCATTGCCAACATCTCCCTCAAATCTCGGTCTTGAGTACCTTGACTTATTTCCAATTTGGACCACAAACTGCTGACTTACAAGGCAAACTCTAGGTCTTTATGGCGGCTATCTTCTCTGAAATCTCCCCTTGTCAGTGAGGCGCACGAGTGGCTAAAATGTTGATCCCCATAATTTTTTAGCTTGAACTCATCCAGTTACGAGGGGTCGAGATGAGTTGGTACTTAACTGAATTGTTGCTATTTTTTACAGAATAATAAAGAAATTATTAAGGTAAATTTTTATTGGGGATCGCTTAAAGCTATACGGGATAAAGCCTTGATGCCTTTCTTGCGTAAAATTACCTTACAGCATAATAGAAGCATCATTTGATTGTCCCCCAAGCACCCATAATGAAGACCTCAAATTGCCAATCATCATCCTGTCGCCATTGTCGGTTCTATACCCCGGAAGGCCGCAGGGGTGGAAACTGCCAACAACTCGGTGTCCTGGTTCGTGGAGGCTGGAAAGCTTGTTCGTTAGCTTTACCTCCCTTTGCTCCTTCGTGGGAAGACATTAAACCCGAAATGATCATTTTGGAAGACCAACGCCTCCGGGTGGAGGGGACTCTATCCCTAGAACGGGCATTCTACCAACCCTCAGCAGAGCGATACAATGGTCAACCTGACTCGGTAGTTGTCGCGACCAACCTCAATAAGCCGGAGATACGGTGAGCATTTTCTCTGAGTGAGCTAACGCTACAACACATTTAACATTCACGTTCATTTCCTAAAAGTTAAACGATCGCATTATTGGGTTGAATCGCTCAGTAGTATTACTCAGCAACTCGCGCTTCTAGGGTTAAACTCCAGAGGCGATCGCGATCGCTTCTTTTAAACATCAGGGGTAAAAACCCGGTTTGGAAATCCAACCGGGTTGCATGATTTCAAGGCAGTGAATGATCTAGGCAATTAAAAAATTATGGCAACCAGGGATATTGACGAAAATCTGGTTGCCGTTTTTCTAGGAATGCTTGTTTTCCTTCCGCCCCTTCCTCAGTCATGTAGTACAGCATCGTGGCATTTCCCGCCAGTTCTTGTAACCCCGCTTGACCATCGCAATCGGCATTCAAGGCAGCTTTCAGACAGCGAATGGCGATCGGGCTTTTCTCTAAAATTTCATTCGCCCAGGTGACCCCCTCCGCCTCCAGTTGTTCCACCGGCACCACCGCATTCACCAACCCCATCTCCAAGGCTTGAGTCGCGTTATATTGCCGACAGAGAAACCAGATTTCCCGCGCTTTCTTTTGACCGACGATTCGCGCCAAATAACTGGCCCCAAATCCCCCATCAAAACTCCCCACTTTCGGTCCCGTTTGCCCAAAAATAGCATTCTCTGCCGCTAGGGTTAAATCACAAATTAGGTGTAAAACATGACCCCCCCCGACTGCATATCCGGCAACTAAGGCAATCACCACTTTCGGCATGGACCGAATTAACCGCTGTAAGTCCAGGACATTTAAACGCGGAACTCCCGCCTCATCAATATATCCCGCTTCCCCCCGCACACTTTGGTCCCCACCGGAACAGAACGCATATTTGCCATCAGTATGAGGTCCCGCCCCGGTGAATAACACTACCCCAATGCGACTATCTTCCCGCGCATTAGAAAAGGCATCATACAGTTCAAACACCGTTTTCGGACGGAAGGCATTCCGCTTGTGGGGCCGGTTGATGGTAATTTTGGCAATCCCATCAGTTTTCTCATAGAGAATATCTTCGTAAGTTTTGGCGGTTTGCCAGTTGATTTGCATTTCATCCAGTAGCTGCGCGACGTCAAATTGTGAATTGTACCTTGCCTGGGGTGTTTGCGCTTCACCAGGCCCCTGATCGCCGCTTCTTCAGAAGGATTCCCTCTGCTCTATCTATGCTAAATGTTAGACAGAAACCCGGTTTCTTGAGCTACTCCCAAGGGTTCAGAAACCGGGTTTCTTGAGGGTGATGGGGTTGATGTTAGGGAACTCCAAAAAATAAAATCGTCTAGGAGAGATCCCCCCAACCCCCCTTAAAAAGGGGGGCTTTTCCAATTCTGCAAAACTTGTAATGCAGAACTTTTTTTATGGAAATCCCTTATTGCAAAATGGTTTTGGAGACGATGCGGGTTTTTTTGCGATCGGCTTCGGAAAGTTCTTGTCCCTCTTGGAGGCGGGTGGCACTGGTTTGGAGGACGGTTGCTGCACCTTTGTCGCCCATTTGTAAGGCGGTTTTGGCGGCAGTTTGTAACATGGTGGCGGCACCTGCCCGATCGCCTTGTTGGATTTTCTGTTCGGCAATTTGGGTTTGCCGATATTTAGCTAAGGCGAGGGTATGCTGCTGTACCGTGGGGTCGATCGCCGGGTGATAGGCACTCAATACATTGGCATCAATCACGAACGGATCACTGAGAATCTGTTTCCGTCCTGCGGAAGGGTCATCATACCGAATTTGCAATTCCGCGAGGGTTTGTTTACCTTCGGCAAATTTACCAATATATAGGTTGGCTAAAATCACCCGTTCGGTGGTCATAATATCCCCTAAGCGCACCTCAAACAGTCCATTCTTGGCTTCTACGGGGAGTTCGATGGTTTCCGGTGAGACTTGGGCGACGGGTTTGAGTTCGGCAAGGCGAACTTTCGGCATTAGCTTCAGTTGCAGGTAAGCATTGGTTAAGGCAACAGATTGAATCCGACTGAATAAGCGGCTAAACTCTTCAACGGCTTGTTCCGGGCGTTCGATATGAGACAGTGCACCTCGGGCGGCAGTGGCAATGGATTCGAGGACATCTAAGTTCCAGTGATCGCCGAATCCGAGGGTGTTGAGGGTGAGGTTGGCATCTGCCGCTTCGGAGGCTAATTTCAGACAGCGATCGTTGCTGCCATGTTCATTTTCGCCATCGGTGAGGATGAAGGCTTGGGAGACGGTGCCGGTTACGCCTTTTTTGAGTTCTTCGATGCCTTTTTTCATGCCTTCATCGATCGCCGTCCCGCCATCGGCTTTGAGTTTTTCAATCTGTTTTTTGATGCGATCGGTATCTTCGATCGCCTGATTGGAGATGATCACTTTGGCGCGATGATCGAAGGCGACGATGCTGAGGCGATCGCCGGGTTTGAGTCGGTCAATCAGTCGATAGGCAGCCTCTTTGACAGTGGTTAACGGGCGTCCGGTCATGGATCCGCTATGGTCCAAAATCAGGCAGAGGTTCAGGGGAACTGAGGTTTCTAAACCGGCGGCGATCGCGGAAATGGATAGGGAAAGTTGACGCTGAGAACTGGGTTGACCCGCGTCTATATTGGCATCACTGAGGGCTGGATGGATAGCAACTTTCATTAAAATTTTCTCCTGGCAAACAAAAAAGCGGTCCCGATGGGTTGTCCTGAATCCGGGTCTGTTAACTATCTGGATTTTGGCACATCCGCTATCGACACCGCTAATGTTGCCGGGAGAATCCCTGGAAGAATAGAGACCCCTGGGGGTCCGGGTCCTTTCTTGTCCCCTCCCCTTGGCAAGGGGAGGGTTAGGGTGGGGTTCTTCCGCAGAATAGAGAACCCTCGGGGTCAGGTTCCTTTCTTGTCCCCTCCCCTTGGCAAGGGGAGGGTTAGGGTGGGGTTCTTCTTGGGCGATCGCCACGTCACCCGAGTAGATTTTTTATGCGTAACTGCACCTCTTGTCCCCTCCCCTTAGCAAGGGGAGGGCTAGGGTGGGGTTCTTCTTGGGCGATCGCCACGTCACCCACTTTCATGAGGCGATCGCCCCTGTATGGAGCCGGGTGCCAACCTCTTTCTTCGTGACTGGAATCTCACCACGTCAAGAGGACCCCACCCTAACCCGGACCTTGGCAAGGGGAGGGGACCGGAGGACCCCACCCTAACCCGGACCTTGGCAAGGGGAGGGGACCGGAGGACCCCACCCTAACCCTCCCCTTGCCAAGGGGAGGGGACCGGAGGACCCCACCCTAACCCTCCCCTTGCTAAGGGGAGGGGACCGGAGGACCCCACCCTAACCCTCCCCTTGCCAAGGGGAGGGGACCGGAGGTGCAGTTAATCTAAGGTAAATCCCCACAATTACCCTTGTAAGGGGTCAGGGTCTGCGGGTTAGAGTTCTCCGCTAAAGGATTGGTAAACCACTTGGGACATTTGCCGGATTAACTCCTCTGCTGCTGGGTCGTTGTGGGGACGTTTGACGATCGCCGCCATTAAATAACGCTTCCCATTCGGCATATCCACCAATCCCGCATCGGAAATGGCGGTCCCAATATCCCCGGTTTTGTGGGCGATCGCGGCACCGGAACCCAATCCTTGGGGGAGTAGGGAATTATTCACCGTACCCTGCATAATCTTGAAGAGGCGATCGCGACTTCTCAAAGACAGCACCTGTCCGCGTTCCACCAGTCCCATCACCTGCACCAAATCTTGGGGACTGGTGGTGTTGGTTCCCTCTAAATCCGGGAGAGGGTTGGCGATCGTGGTGTTGCTCAATCCCCAGGATGCAAAGCGCTGATTCAGGGCCGCTGCACCCCCCAACCGCTCAATTAACATATTCGTCGCCGTATTATCGCTAATCTCGCTCATTTTAGTCGCCGTCTCTAGGGCGCTGTACTGCGTCCCCGGTTCGGTGAACTGCATATCCCCGGAGCCTTCGGCAATATGCTCCTGTTTCATGGTCAGCATTTCATCCAGGGTGATTTTTCCCGCATCCACATCCTGAAAAAATGCAATTAAAATCGGCACTTTAATCGTACTGGCAGCGGAAAAGCTCTGGGTGCCATTCAAGTCCAGATAGGCCCCCGTATCCAATTCAATGGCATAAACCCCCGGGGTCAATTCCGGATGTTCTGCCGCCATTTCCTGCAATTTTTGTTTGAGGGTCGTGATTTCTTGGCTGATAGGCAGGGCCTGGAGATTGTAAGCAGCCGTGACCTGTTCCTGCTGTTCTTCTTGGGTTTCAGCATTTCCAGCCGCCCCAACGGTGTGGTTATCCGCAGGATTCCAGATGGATAAGAGGGTGCCCGCGAGGACCCCGAGTCCCACCCCAAGAATCAGCAACCGCGCCCCATAAATCAGGGGCGAGATTTTGGTCCGTTTCGGTTTCTTCTCGGTGGTTTTCCGGGTTCTAGTTTTGGGGAGGCTCGTTTTGGAGGCAGTCCGGGCAGTGCGTTTAGATTGAGCTTTCGGAGTCCGCTTGCGGGGGGGTTTATTTCCCGAATCTGGGGGTTTTCGCCCGGGCACTCGTTCCCGGGGAGAGTCGGAGCCTTCCTGGGCCATCTGACGACTCAGGGGGGTAGAACGAGTCGAGGTAGAGGGTTGTTGTTCGGCGAGGCGATCGCGAGATTTTGACCCACGGGGAGGACGGGGATTGTCCGAACTGGCATAATCCGGTTGGTTCCGGGAACGAGGGACCCGGCCCATTCGCAATTGTTCAGCTAACTGTTGAGACTGTTGCTGTTGTTGGCCCTGATGAGAGCGAGATTGGGCCGGTTGTGCCGGTTCGCCATCACCCAAGGTCGGGATGGGGGATCCTGTTTTTCTAGGGTTCCGGGGTGGCGCTTCCAAAGGGCGATCGCCACGGGTCCCGGGGACAGATTTGCGGGTATCTGATTTGGTTGCTTTTTTCCCCGATGTCTTAGTTTTGGTTTTTTTTACCCGCTTTGTCGGTTCGCCGGACTCCGTTTTTTCCGAAGGCACCACCGACAAAAATGACCGAATTGGAGACCTTTGAGCCACACCACACTCCTGTTGTTTCGTTCTTGCTGCTTATTCGGCGAACCGACTCCCTAAGTCCCATTTCTTAGGCTCAGTTTTGCCCGCAGCACCGTCAATCGTAACCCCTTGATGCACTGTTTTAGCGATCGTTTGGACAACCTTGGGCCAAAATTTTGGGGCCGAACCCGGGTTGCTTGAGAATTTCTCTATTCAAGGGTTCTAACGCCTATAGCCTATCACCAACCTCGGATCCTTGGGACAATGCCCATTCCATTTGTGTCAAGATTCCCCGCAACATGGCGACTTCTTGAGTGGATAATTGAGCGCGATTGTACAACCGTCGGAATTTTTCCAGTCTCCGGGGCGCAGTATGAGGATAAAGATACCCAATTTCTAAGAGCAATCGTTCTAAGTGTTGATAATATCCTTCTAATTCCTCCAAAGAGGCGGTGGGAACGCTAGAACTGGCGCTGATGAAGGGGGAGGGGATGGTAGTTTGGTCTTCTGCCAGTCCAGTCGCCTGTTGGTACAGTTCTGCGGCGCAAACGGCGACGGATTGGGCCAAGTTTAAGGAAGGATACTCGGGACTGGAGGGAATTTGCACGAATCGCTGGGCGTAGTTGAGCTCATCGTTGCTCAATCCTCGGTCTTCCCTGCCAAAAATTAAGGCGGAGGGGGTTTCTAACAGCCAGGGGAGGGCGATTCGGGGGGTTTCTAAGTCTGTGGGTAAGGACCGGGAACGCCCGGTGGTTGCGATCGCCCGTTGACATCCCACGAGGGCCTGTGGGAGTTCGTTGACAATTTGGGCGGATTCTAAAATATCTGCCCCATGTACGGCCATTTTAACTGCCCATTCATCCTGGCGATCGCATTGGGGATTGACCAAGACTAACTGAGACAACCCCATATTTTTCATCACTCGGGCCACTGAACCCACGTTCAAGGGGCCAGCCGGTTCTACGAGTACGATCCGAATTCTGGCTAATGCGCTTTCACTCATGGTGGGAATGATCAGGGTGGGGATGCTTCTTCGTCTGAGAAAGTCTGGATTATAGAGGAATCGGGGACCCAATGCAACTGCGGCAGAGTTCAACCTGTGGCGATCGCCTCGAAGGGTAACCGATGGGAGATTTCCGTAAGTTTTTAGAATATCGGGGATAGCAGCAGTTTATCATCTATAAACAGCCCAATGGCTTACCCTCTGTTTGGATTCTGGATAAACCCATGAGCGATCGTCCCTCTGCATCTACCCCGACTGATATGACTGGGATTAAAACTACCCAGACCCATATTACCAATGCTGACTATCGCGAACTCGATCGCGATCGCCTCTCGGCGATGTATCGGCATTATGCAGAAGTCAAGGATCAATATCCCCATTCCCTGCTGTTGTATCGCGTGGGGGATTTCTTTGAAACCTTTTTCCAGGATGCGATCGTGGTAGCGCGAGAACTGGAATTAGTCCTCACCAGTAAACAAGGGGGAGAGGTGGGACGAGTCCCCATGACGGGAGTCCCCCATCATGCCTTAGAACGGTATGCCATGCAATTGGTGGAAAAAGGCTACTCCGTCGCCGTGTGCGATCAAGTCGAAGATGCGGCAGAAGCGAAAGGATTAGTCCGACGCGAAGTGACTCGGGTGATTACCCCGGGTACACTCCTAGAAGATGGAATGCTCAAAGCGCGCACCAATAACTTTTTAGCAGCAGTCGTCATGGCAGGAAATCAGTGGGGATTGGCCTATACAGATATTTCCACTGGGGAATTCTTCACCACCCAAGCGGAAGAGTTAGAACATCTCGCACAAGAGTTAATGCGTCTGCAACCGTCGGAAGTGTTAGTTCCGACGAATGCACCGGATATTGGCACATTGTTGCGTCCCGGGGAAAAGTCTCAACATCTCTCGCAGTATCTCCCTTCGTGCTTTTGCTATTCTCTGCGATCGCAAAAACCCTTTACCCTGGTAGAAGCGCGGCAGCGGATTTTCCAGTATTTCAAACTCCGGAGTTTGGAGGGGGTGGGATGTGAAAATCTCCCCTTAGCGGTGCGTGCAGCCGGGGGATTATTGGAATATCTGGAAGCAACTCAAAAGGAAAATCGGATTCCCCTGCAATTGGTTCGCAGTTATACCTTAGCAGATTATTTAATTGTTGATGCACAAACTCGCCGCAATTTAGAAATTACCCAAACGGTCCGCGATGGTACGTTTTATGGGTCGTTGTTATGGGCGATTGATCGCACCAAAACGGCAATGGGTGGGAGAGCATTACGGCGTTGGATTTTGCAACCTTTGCTGAAGATTAAAGGCATTCAAGCGCGACAGGATACGGTGGAGGAATTAGTCCAAAAAACGGAACTGCGTGAAGAAATTCAAAGGTTGTTATCAGAAATCTATGACATCGAACGTCTCACGGTTCGGGCGGGTTCGGGGACGGCAAATGCCCGCGATTTACTGGCGTTGGCCGATTCTTTGGCGAAATTGCCGGAACTCTCCGTCTTGGCACAACAAGGGAATTCTTCCTATTTGAAACCGTTACAAACGGTGCCATCAGAACTGGAGGCGTTGGCGGTGCGCGTGAAACGGGCGATTGTGGAATCACCGCCGCTACATTTAAGCGATGGGGGGTTAATTCGTCCGAATGTGTATGAGGCGTTGGATGAGATGCGATCGCTCGTTGAAGGGGATCAGCAATGGTTGGCAAATTTGGAAGTGCGCGAACGGGAACGGACGGGAATTTCTACCTTGAAAGTGGGGTATAATAAGACTTTTGGATATTATATCAGTATTTCGCGGTCAAAAAGCGAACAAGCGCCGTCCGATTATGTGCGTCGGCAAACTTTGACCAATGAGGAACGGTATATTACGCCGGAGTTGAAAGAACGAGAATCACGGATTCTGACCGCACAGGAGGATTTGAATAAATTAGAATATGAGTTCTTTGTCCAGTTGCGATCGCAGGTGGGAGAATATGCGGCAATGATTCGCAATGTGGCCAAAGCAGTCGCGGCGATCGATGTGTTAGCGGGGTTGGCAGAAATTGCGATCGACCGGGGATATTGCCGTCCTGAAATGGTAGAAAATCGAGCCCTGAGAATTACTAATGGTCGTCATCCCGTGGTAGAATATTCGATTCCAGCGGGATTATTTGTGCCGAATTCCACCCGATTAGGGAATGCCGAAGATCCGGGCAAATCTGAAAGCGATCATCGCCTTGCGCCGGATTTAATTATTTTAACAGGACCCAATGCTAGTGGCAAGAGTTGCTATTTGCGACAGGTGGGATTAATTCAGTTATTGGCGCAGACGGGGAGTTTTATTCCAGCAACTTCCGCCACTTTAGGAATATGCGATCGCATCTTCACCCGAGTTGGCGCAGTGGATGATTTAGCAACGGGTCAATCCACCTTTATGGTGGAAATGAATGAAACCGCCAATATTCTCAATCATGCCTCCCCTAAATCCCTAGTTTTACTTGATGAAATTGGCCGAGGAACCGCCACTTTTGATGGATTATCCATTGCTTGGTCCGTTGCTGAATATTTAGCCACAGAAATTCGCTCTCGCACGATTTTTGCCACCCATTATCATGAAATGAATGAACTAGCATCCATTCTCTCTAATGTCGCAAACTATCAAGTCACAGTTCGGGAATTAGCTGATGAAATCGTGTTTTTACACCAAGTCCAACCCGGAGGTGCGGACCGTTCTTATGGCATTGAAGCGGGACGGTTAGCGGGGTTACCTCCAGTGGTGATTCAACGCGCAAAAGAGGTGATGAGTCAGATTGAAAAGCATAGTAAAATTGCCGTTGGACTCCGTAAAGGGGCGAAGAAAGAAACAGTAAATTCTTCCGAACCCAGCGAACAATTAGATATGTTTGATTTTTAAATAGGGTTCGGGTTTTAGGGGAAGAACCCCACCCTAACCCTCCCCTTGCTAAGGGGAGGGAACCGGAAGAACCCCACCCTATGCTAAGGGGAGGGGACCGGAAGAACCCCACCCTAACCCTCCCCTTAGCAAGGGGAGGGGACCGGAAGAACCCCACCCTAACCCTCCCCTTGCTAAGGGGAGGGAACTGGATTTAGAGAGCCTTTTGTGAGATATTAGAGTGGTTAGAATCGCTTAAAACAGACAGAATTTTAACATATTTTTGACAATATGTTCAGCTTTCCTTCACTTCAATTCCCCTCCGGTCCCCTCCCCTTGGCAAGGGCTAATCTTGTAGGGGTTTGCTCACGCAGACTAAGGGTCTTAAGCAAATCGGTACTTGTAGGGCCGCCACTGACGGGTACTGGCAGTAGCTAGAACAAAAAGGAACCCGACCGGTAACAACGGATCCTACCTCAGTTCTGAGACTCCCGAGCGTTCGATACCAAGTTTCAGTTGGAAAGTGTTGCCATACGGTCATCGGGATGAGCTTATAGGGTTGAAAAGAACGCCTAACTTCTGAGAAAATGACCAGGTAGCTGACGTTGAGTGAATCCTCCGATGAGTGAATTTATTACCCAAGGAACTTTTCGACCCCAAGTCCAAAAAAGTCTAGCAAAAGCCTATCACTTGGCAGTAAATAAGTCGAATCTATCGTTTTCCCAATGTATGGGTAACAGTTTTCGTCAAACGGTTTCAGGTCTATTCTCTCATGCAAAAATGAACACAGAAGTGATGTTGTCCGGACATATTGAAGCGACAAGGGAACGAGTGGAAAACACAGAAGGGGACTATGTAATTGCCCCCCAAGACACTACCTATTACAACTACTCAGGACAGAAAAAGATGTCAGGCTTAGGAGTAATCCAAGGAAAAGTCCGAGGGCTTATGCAACACAATGTCCTCTTGGTCAACGAGTCGGGACTCCCCTTAGGGCTATTAGGGCAACAATACTGGACTCGAAAGGGGGGATTAAATCTACCAAAAGGTGAAAAAGAAAGTAGTAAATGGCTCAAGGGACTCGATGCCATCAATCAGCAAGCGAGTCAATCGAGCAAATGCTTTGTGGCCGTAGAAGATAGAGAAGGAGACGTTTTTAGCCTTTTTAAGGCCCCACGACTGAGCAATGTCGAGCTACTCGTGAGGGTCTATCAATGGCGTAACTTAGAAGTCGTCGGCAGCCAAGTCGTCTGTAAATTACCCGAAGTTTCATCTCATTTGAGAGATTATGGAACCGAGCGAGTCAGGATTTATCGTCACAACCGAGAAGTGGAGTTGACCCTTCGCTTGCGAGCCGGAGCTGTTAATGTTTATCCGGAGAAAGATTGGAGTCCCTCTAAGCATAAAACCCAAGGTTTATCTTTGGTTGTTGCCGAGGAAATCGGTTGTCTAGATCCCAAAACACAAGAAGAGATTTTCTGTCCCAAAGAAGCCGCCATCTGGTATTTACTGACGAGTCTACCCATTGACACAGAAGAACAAGTGATCAGGGTGACTCGATTTTATGCTTTGAGATGGCAAGTCGAACGCTTTCATTACACCCTTAAGTCCGGGGCTTTACAGGTGGAAAAACTACAATTTGATGACATTCATACTTTGGTGAATGCGTTGGCTTTTTATTCGGTGGTGGGTTGGAAGCTCTTGGCTCTAACTCATGCGGTTAGGAAAAACTCTGACCAAAGTGCCCGGGCGGTGTTTGATGAGTCTGAGGTGATGTTGTTGCAAAAAGTCTCATCTTCAAAAATTGTCTCCATCGGGGAGGCGGTTTTAGCTTTGGCTAAACTTATAGGCTTTGCACCGTCGAAAAAACAACCGTTTCCGGGGGTGAAAGTTCTCGCCACTGCCCTTGAGAGATTTTTCTTTATGAAGCTGGGTTATGAGGGGTCAAACGGGTTGGCGGATCCTTAACTCACCGCCAGACTAAACATGACCCGGGTCTGACTTGAGCTGAAGCTACGTCCGAACCACCCGTCTGACTTCCTATAGCTAGGGCCCTCAATGTAAATGATGATACATCCTCTCGGGAAACCCGACCCTCCAGCCTTTACTGGGCGATACACTGGTTAGAGGAGTCCCCTTCAACCCTGAAGACTCCTTCCCTACCTGACGCAAAACCCCTACAAGATTAGGGCAAGGGGAGGGTTAGGGTGGGGTCCCCAATTTATGCCAGCATAATACTCATTTAAAATTCCCCTCCGGTCCCCTCCCCTTGGCAAGGGGAGGGTTAGGGTGGGGTCCCCAATTTATTCCAGCATAATACTCATTTAAAATTCCCCTCCGGTCCCCTCCCCTTGGCAAGGGGAGGGTTAGGGTGGGGTCTCCAATTTATTCCAGATTTATACTGGTTTTAAACAAAGAAAGCACTCCCGCCTCATCCCGATTTCCGCCGTACAAATCAAAGCAGATTTCCATCTCTCCCGAGTCTTCTTCCGTAACTCGGAGGATGCCAAAATTATTATAACGACAGATTGCTAAATTCTCAAAATGATAGGGAATATTTCCCGGGCGATCGCCTAAAAATCCTTCCGGTTTAACTAACATTTCCAAAATCCGCCGTTCCATTTCCTTCAAATGGGCATAAGCAATCCCACTGGAGGTCACCTGAAAAACCTTGGCCCCAGGAAAATCGGGGTGAGATAGTTTAAATGCTGCCCCAATATGAACATCCCCACTAATAAAAATTACCCGTTTGTGCATTTGTTGAGAAAACTCAAAGACTAACTTTAACAAGTGATTCCGCTCATCCCAATTGCTTTGATGTTCCCAATGGTCCCGTTGGTCATCTTGATATCCAAACAAAGTTAAATCAATTTTGTTAATCACAAAACTACTTAAATGAACCACCGGAACAGGAGACACAATAAATAAAACCTGGGCATCGGATTGATAGTGACAAGCAATCCATTCTTCAAATCGACTCCCCTGTTCTAATCCTAACGACCGATGGTGTTCACGATTATAATTGCGATTTCCGCGCATATCAAGAACATAAAACCCACAGCGTCCGCAATCAAATCCATAATCAAACTGATTATGGGCAAAATCAGTTTCCGGATTATGAGAATGTTCATATTCCCAATAAACCTGTCGGGCCGCTTCAAACATTTCCTCAGCAAACTGCAATTGTTGTGACTTATTTCGCAGTTGCCAGGAGATATCGAGCAATCCCGCTAGTTCATCGGGAGTATAAGAACCCCATCCATCTACAATTTCATGATCATCCCAGATCATATAAGTGGGAAAGCGCTGATAAATGCGCTGCACTTCCGGAATTCCCCAATATCCCCGATAAATATCGCGATACCAGGTAATCATATCCTCACGAGTCGGATTCTGGGATTTTACTTTCCGCAACCATTCCCAGATACTCAACTCGGGGTTACCATCGACATAGACTTGATCTCCCGTTGCTAACACAAATCGCGCATTCACCTTGGAGAGTTCCTGGTTAAATCTGTCCCACATCTCCACATTGGCAAGACGACGCCCTTCGTAAGGCATATGACAACTATAGATGCCAAAATTGATGGTTTTCGGATGTTCCGGAAAGGTTTGAAACCACAGAAGTTGATCATGTCCCAACTCCCAGGGAGAATCCCGGTTTGGGTCAAATAACGCATAATAATAGCGAGTATCCGGCGTGAGATTGAGCAGTTCCATCACCCCGGTGAGGTCGGTTGCCGGGGTAAGTGAGACGGGGAGAACGATTTCCGGGAAAAATTCTTCCGTCTGAGTCGGGGTGGTCAAGCGTAACTGGTATTCATGGCGATCGCCTAAAATCAATAACGGAATTCCGTGAGTCGGAATGGGACGAGAAGACACCACTAACCAGTATTCCCCCGGTTCAGAAACCCGAAACCACAGACGGACCGTGGTGGGGGTCGTATGACCGAGAATACTGGTTTGCTCTAAGGGTGAATTCGGCCAAGGATGCTGTTCAGGATCATAAAACTTTAGAGGGCGATTCATAGGGGTTTCTCGTCTCCATTGCACGGATAGGGAAGGATAATTCTATTATCTAGGCAATGGAGACACTGGATTCACCCCTGGGGAGTTCAGATTGACTTTACCGTGATTCTTCCATCAGACTGTTCTGGGGTATTGTCCCCGATCGCCATTCTGATGGGGTTGGGGTCAATTAAAAGCGGGCGATCGCCGCAACGGCACCCTCGGCTGGCATTTTGTCCTGGGGTTCCACATATACGGTCCCCCCATTCAGCGCCGTATAAACCGCAGCAAAGTCTAACAAATCCTCATCATCCGGTTGAGCTTCATCATGAATTTCTACCGTATTTGTCTCCGGATTAAACTGTCCCCATTGATGGTAATCCGAGGCTACAAATAGAGAATCCAGACGTTGATAATAGGCGGCAGAAACAATTTCCTCTAGGTTGGTGACTGTCTTCTCCGGTTGAGCACCGCTGAGGTCGTGGTAGCGTTGTACTGCCTCTGTATAGGACTGCTCAAAATACGGCTGAACAATCTCCCAAGTGAGGGTTTGCAATTCTTCCGGTTTGAGCATTTTCGGATTGCCTGTCATGCCATCGGCGAGCAAATGCTGATAAGAGTTGGCCTGATGATACAGCGGCAACAGATACTCCACTCCGGCCAAAACCAGGGGTGCATCCTCATCTTTGAGGCGATCGAAAATCCCCTTATCCACCTGATGAAAATATTGCAAAATATCCAGGTAAATCTTATCCACATCCGGGCTACCCTGTCCGTGATAAGCCCCCGCTTCCGGTGCCGGGTTTCGGGTTCCCCCACTCGATGTGAAAATTCGGAATTGGGTATTACTGAATTCATCATACATCAGGGCTTGGTCGATATTCTCGGGGATATTTTCAACATGAATTTCCCGCGCACTGAATTGGGTTGCTTCAATCAGGCGGACATTATCTTGACTGAGAGCTAAGATAAAATAGCGTCCGTTTTTGTTGACCAAGGGGATGAGCGGTTTGAGGTGGAAGCGATCGCTCACCACCACAATTTCATCCACCTCAATAGGGAGGCAGTAGTAGTGAAAGGCTGTCGGAGAGATGAAAATTGCCAGACCCAGTTCCTGGTGTTCCCAAAACTCTAAATCATCCAGTTTTTTGGCTTGTTCCAACCATTCGGATGCATCCGAGAGACGAATTCCCATCTCTTCCAGTTTGGATTCCACCTCTTTCATTAAATTCTTAAAGCGAATCGGATTTTGCTGAGTTTCCGAACCGACTTTTACCGTGGGCATATAGAGGGAGACGGACGGTTGTTCGTGATGCTCTAATAAAGTTTTAAGGTCATTTTTAGATAAAAAATCCATAAATTTAGGCTCCGATTATGACAGTGTGAACTCAACTAAAAATCCACCGCGTCCCGCTAAAATTGCGGTAGCGGCTGGAAATAATAGCCAAGCGCCTGGGTAAAATTACCCCAGGGTCTACTTTCATTGCATCTAAAAATTGGTGATTTGCCCTCTTTCTTTTGATAGAAAAGTGGCGGTATAAATTCGAGATAACTTGCGTTACATAAGCAGCGATCGCGACAGTTGGGATCGGATAAAAATTAAGACAATGTACAGGGTTTGCCAGTGGGTAACCCGGAGGCGATCGCCCCAGTGGGAGAGGAAAAATTACCCGGGAAACCCCCTTATGCCGGACCCTGCACCAGGCTGACAATCCGTTCCACAATTTCCGAAATAGGTAGAGAGACATCCAAATGAATAGCCTCTTCTGGCGTTGGTTCTTCTAAAGCCTCAAATTGACTATTCAGCAAATCCGGTGACATAAAATGCTCCGATCGCGATCGCATTCGTTCCTCAATCACCGCCTGAGAACCTTTCAAATAAACCAGCTTTATCGGTTCCAAAGGACAATCCAGAATTTCGCGATAAGATTGCTTCAAAGCCGAACAAGCTAACACTACATTTTTATCTTGCTGTAACCAGGCGGAGATTTGTTGACGCATTGCCATTAACCAAGGGAGGCGATCGCTCTCATCCAAAGGGATTCCCCGACTCATTTTCTCCACATTTTCCGGGGAATGTAAATCATCGGCATCGATAAACTGCCAGTTTAACGCCTCTGCCAGACGCTTCCCGACGGTGGTTTTCCCTGAACCCGATACTCCCATGATGATGACAATGGTCACCGTTAACGCTCCTTTCTCTGCCGACTGTGATGCTTTGGGGCAATTCCTAAACCCCCTAAACGGGAAGGATTGAAATCTGCTGGTGATTTGGCCTGTTACAGCCTCCCTGATTGGATGCAATTTCACTATTATAAAGCATCTGTGCCCCTGATGATAAAGCCCCCCAGTCACTGTATCCCGATAAACCTGACCTAAATTTACCCAATTTCGAGGTTTCATTAGATAATAGGGAAAGAACTCAGCCCGAAAATTGCTGAGGCGGCATTCCCTCCTTCCATCCCACAGCAAAACCACCACCATCATGACCATGACCCCTGATATCCGTGACTTTTATCGTGCAACGAAACCCGATCACGCCCTGGTTTGTGCAGACCCCCAGGACCGCAAGTATTACATTGACTTTTCCACGGTTCGCGGTGGGGAAATTATTGATAAACTTAAGCAAAAAATCACCTTTTTTGAACCGGATAGCCCCACTTGTGCCTTGTTTACCGGCCATATTGGTTGCGGGAAATCTACGGAACTTTTGCGGCTGAAAATGGAACTGGAAAAGGCTGGGTTTCATGTGGTGTATTTTGCCTCCAGTGAAGACTTGGAACTGACGGATGTGGATATTGTGGATGTGTTGCTGGCGATCGCCTCTCGCATTTCCCAAAGTTTAGAGACGATTCAACTCACCAAAACCAGCAAACTCAAAGATTTGCTGCAAGAGGCGTCACGGGTTCTGAATGCGGATATTCAGGGTATCAAAGCTAAAATTCCCAAAATTGGCGATGTGGGAATCAGCGGACAAGGAGACAACTTTACCTTGTCCCTGGGAATTGCTGAAATTACCGCCAAAGTTAAACAAGATTCGTCCTTGCGGCAAAAACTGAATCAGTTTTTAGGTCCGCAAAAACAACAACTGCTGGATGCGATTAATCAGGAGTTGATTGAACCGGCTATTAAGGAACTAAAAGCCCAGGGGAAACAGGGATTAGTTGCCATTGTGGACAACTTAGACCGCCTGGATAACAGTCCGAAACCCTGGGGAAAACCGCAACAAGAATATCTGTTTGTGGACCAGGGGGAATATTTAAGTAAGCTCAATTGCCATCTGGTTTATACTGTCCCTTTGGCGCTGAAATTTTCCAATAGTTATGGAATGTTGACTCAGCGATTTGAAGACCCGAAAGTGTTGCCAATGGTGCCGGTGCGATCGCAGGATGGCAAGGAACATCAAGCGGGGATGGCACTCTTGCGGCAAATGGTCCTCGCCCGAGCTTTTCCCGACTTAGATGAACAACAACGGTTAGAGGCGATTCCCCTGATTTTTGACAGTCCCGACACTTTAGATCGCCTCTGCCAGATTAGTGGAGGTCACGTTCGGGATTTACTGAAATTGCTGAATCTCTGGATTATGGAAGAAATGCAATTTACCCTCCAGCGTCCAACTTTAGAAAAACTGATTCAGTCCTCTAAACAGGATGTGATCATGGCCATTTCTGAGCAGCAATGGGAGTTATTGCGTCAGGTGAAAGTTCGCCAAAAAGTCAATGATGATAACGGCTATCAACAGTTAATTAGAAGTCGCTTTGTATTTGAATATCGCGATAATGGTCAAGTGTGGTTTGATGTGAATCCAATGATAACGGAAGCGGGGGTATTGTAGCCATGACTGACCCGGTGAATCTGGAACCCATCATCGCCGAAAATGAGCAGGCTTTAACCCGATTGGCTTGGGCATTGGAGGCATCTCGCGGGGAGTTTAAGCTATTTATTGCCCGCTGTAATTATATCCAATTGCGCTCGCGGCTGGTTCAGAGATTGCAACAGCTTTGTGAGGTGGAAATTCGCTGTATTGAAGTCAAAGCAGGGGACCGATTGCTGCATAGCCGAATCCGGGCGGAATTGGGGGACAAACCCCCGGATGCGCTGATGGTGTTTGGGTTAGAAACGGTGACGGAGATTAATTCTCTGTTGAGTTCGGCGAATCAAGTCCGGGAGGAGTTTCAGAAACAGTTTCATTTTCCCTTAGTGCTGTGGGTGAATGATGATGTGCAGCAAAAAATCCGCCAAATTGCGCCGGATTTGGAGAGTTGGGCGATTCCGGTGCAATTGACGATGAATCGAGAGGCGATCGCCTCTTTTGTCACCGCCACCGCCCAAGATTGGTTTGCCAATCCACTGCAACTCAACCGCCAATCTGCTCAAAAATTGCAAGGAGAATTAGCAGCAGCGCAACAGGATTTAATCAGCCAAGGGGGATTAGATGAAGAACTGAATGCCCATTTAGAAACTCTATTTGGGGCGGTTCAATTCATCCTCGGTCAACCGGATTTGGCCCTCGACCATTATCAACTAGCGGCGAAATGGTGGGATAAATCTCAGCAGTTAGAACCCCTGGGGAAAGTTTATCATCAAATTGCCGTTTGCCATTATATCAAAGCCCGACAACAACGCAATTTAAACCCCTCGGATTGGCAACCGACTCGGGAAGCAGTCGCCCACTGTTTAGCCACCTTTGAACAAACCCAAAACCCTGATTTAATCGCAAATTCCCTAGAAAGTATCGGCCAAATCTTACGACAGTTGGGAGAGTGGGAGACCCTCCAAACCCTGGCAACCGATGCCTTATCCATCCATGAAGCGGAAAATCAGCCCATAGAATCGGCCCGAGATTATGGGTTTTTAGCGGAAGTGGCTTTATCCCAATCCAATTGGACCGAGGCTCAAGAATTAGCCGAAAAAGCCCTAGAGATTTTAGCCGCAGTTCCGGGATTTTCCGATTCAAATCCTCCGATGGAGATGGAGGAACCGCCGGGAGAAATCACCCTGGGTTTTGATGCCAGCCTGTATTATTTTATTCTAGCCCAAGCCGAGCAGAAGTTAAATCATCCAGAAGTGGCGATCGCTCATTTAGAGGCAGCGAAACAAATAGGTAGTCCTGAGCATGATACCCAGCTTTATCTGGAGATTCTCTGTCAGTTACAAGACTTGTATTTTGAACAAAAACAATATTTAGAAGCCTTTGAACTCAAACTCAACCGCTACTCCATTGAGCAACAATATGGATTAAGAGCCTTTGTCGGGGCTTGTTGGATTCAACCGCAACGGCAGGAGAATTTTGGTCTAACTCCTGTGGATAAACGGCAATCCGTGGCCCCGGAAATAGCGGCTTCTGGGCGGATGTGGGATGTGGAAAAAATTGTCCAAGAAATTGGGGAGAATAATTCCCGAATCCTGGTGATTCATGGACAATCCGGTGTGGGAAAAAGCTCCCTGGTGAATGGGGGAATCATTCCCAAGTTAAAGGAACAACTGAGTGGATATCAGGAATATTTACCGATTCCGGTGCGAGTTTATACGAACTGGAGGGAAGAATTTGCCAGTAGCTTGGCTGAGGCGTTGGCAGAAAAAGGGGTGAAAATTAGGTCTGTCCCGGGAGAAGGGCAACTGGCATGGTTCCTGGAACAGTTGCAGGAGAATGAAAGCCGAAATAGGCGTTCTATCCTAATTTTTGACCAATTTGAAGAGTTCTTTTTTGCCTGTGCCACCCCCAGAGAACGGCGGCAATTTTTTGATTTTTTAGGGGATTGCTTGAGGATTCCGAGTCTCAAAGTTATCCTATCCCTGCGAGAGGATTATTTGCATGAATTGCTAGAGTGCGATCGCCTAGAAAGCATGAAGAGTATCAACAATGATATCCTAGCCCGCAAAGTCCGCTATCCCCTCGGCAACTTTTCCCCCCCAGATGCAGAAAAAATCATCCAAAGTTTAACGGGAAAAACCCAATTTTGGTTGTCCGATGAGTTAACTCAGGCATTAGTTCAAGACTTAGCCGATGAAATCGATGCCGTGCGTCCCATTGAATTGCAAATCGTCGGCGCACAACTGCAAGCGGAAAATATTACCACCTTAGCCGAGTATCAAGAACGGGGACCAAAAACTGAATTCGTCAAGCGCTACTTAGACGATGTGGTGAAAGCCTGTGGACCCGAAAATCAGCAAATGGGTGAATTTGTTCTGTACTTGCTGACCGATGAAAAAGGCACTCGTCCCCTGAAAACGCGGGAGGAAATAGCGGGGGAGTTACAGGAACTCGCCGCCGATTTGACGGGAGAGGTTAGCCACTTAGATTTGGTGTTGAAAATTTTTGTAGACTCCGGTTTAGTGTTGCTAATCCAGGAAAAGCCCGAAGAACGCTACCAACTGGTTCATGATTATTTAGCCGAGTTTATTCGTAAGCAACAACAGCCTCAGTTAGAACGGTTAAGGAGCGAACTGGAGAAGAAAAAAGAACAACTCCAACTCGCCACCCGCATTCTTGAGGAAGCGCGGGAGTGGACGGCACTTGAACGCCAGGGGTTAAATGCCTTACGACAATTTGAAGTGTCCCAACTCGATCGATTAGTCTCAGCCATGCAAGCGGGGCAAGACTTAAAAGCCCTGGTTGGAGAGCGTTCCCTCGCGGATTATCCAACTGTAACTCCGATGCTGGCCTTGCACACCATCATCAACCAGATCTCCGAACGCAATCAACTTCAGCATCAGCATTCAGTCACTAGCGCCAGTTTCAGCCCAGACGGGGAGAGCATCCTCACCGCCTCGGACAAGACCGCCCGGGTCTGGGACCGCCGGGGCCAGATGATAGCCGAACTCAAGGGCCATCAGCAGTGGGTCACCAGCGCCAGTTTCAGCCCAGACGGGGAGAGCATCCTCACCGCCTCAGATGACAACACCGCCCGGGTCTGGGACCGCCGTGGCCAAATGATTACCGAACTCAAAGGCCATCAGGATACGGTCAGGAGCGCCAGTTTCAGCCCAGACGGGGAGAGTATCGTCACCACCTCGAATGACAACACCGCCCGGGTCTGGGACCGTCGTGGCCAGATGATAGCCGAACTCAAGGGCCATCAGGCTTGGGTCGATAGCGCCAGTTTCAGCCCAGACGGGGAGAGCATCCTCACCGCCTCGATTGACAACACCGCCCGGCTCTGGGACCGCCGGGGCCAGATGATAGCCGAACCCAAATGCAATCAGGCTTGGGTCACCAGGGCCAGTTTCAGCCCAGACGGGGAGAGCATCCTCACCGCCTCTTACAAGACCGTCCGGGTCTGGGACCACCGGGGCCAGATGATAGCCGAACTCAAAGGCCATCAGGGTGGGGTCATCAGCGCCAGTTTCAGCCCAGACGGGGAGAGCATCCTCACCGCCTCGATTGACCAGACCGTCCGGATCTGGGACCGCCGGGGCCAGATGATAGCCGAACTCAAGGGCCATCAGCATTCAGTCACTAGCGCCAGTTTCAGCCCAGACGGGGAGAGTATCGTCACCGCCTCTTACAACACCGCCCGGGTCTGGGACCGCCGGGGCCAGATGATAGCCGAACTCAAGGGCCATCAGGATTGCGTCTACAGGGCCAGTTTCAGCCCAGACGGGGAGAGCATCCTCAGCGCCTCTTATGACAACACCGCCCGGGTCTGGGACCGTCGTGGCCAGATGATAGCCGAACTCAAGGGCCATCAGGGTCCGGTCATCAGCGCCAGTTTCAG
Source organism: Laspinema palackyanum D2a (assembly GCA_025370845.1). GTDB lineage: Bacteria > Cyanobacteriota > Cyanobacteriia > Cyanobacteriales > Laspinemataceae > Laspinema. The sequence goes on from JAMXFF010000043.1 coordinate 61,782, forward strand.
CCCAGACGGGGAGAGCATCCTCACCGCATCCTCGGACAACACCGCCCGGGTCTGGGACCGTCGTGGCCAGCTAATAGCCGAACTTACTGGCCATCAGGGTCCGGTCCACAGGGCCAGTTTCAGCCCAGACGGGGAGAGCATCGTCACCGCCTCGAATGACAACACCGCCCGGGTCTGGGACCGCCGGGGCCAGATGATAGCCGAACTCAAAGGCCATCGGGGTAGGGTCATCAGCGCCAGTTTCAGCCCAGACGGGGAGAGGATCGTCACCGCCTCTGATGACAAGACCGCCCAGGTCTGGGACCGTCGTGGCCAGATGATTGCCGAACTCAAAGGCCATCAGGGTAGGGTCATCAGCGCCAGTTTCAGCCCAGACGGGGAGAGCATCCTCACCGCCTCTGATGACAACACCGTCCGAGTCTGGCCTATAGGAAGTTTGGATGACTTGCTGGAGTGGGGGTGTGATTGGCTTGCAGATTATCTGGTTACCCATCCCAGGGAATTGGAAAAGTTAAAGACTTGTCAAACGCCATCCAATTTGGCAGAAGCGGCGCTGGTTTTAGTTCGGGAAGGGGAGGCGCAAGCTAGAGCGGGTCAGGTGGATACGGCAGTGGCGACGTTCCGCAAGGCGTTGGCGTGGAATGCAGGGTTAGATTTCGATCCAGAAGCTAAAGCGAAGCAGCTTGCAGAGGAGGGAAATCAAGAGTAATTGGGTCAGGTGACTGTTGATATGGTGATGGTTTTGCTACACCAAAAATAGACCATAAATTTTAATGGATTGCTGTGATTTCTCAACTGGAGTTAATTTGATGAAACCTGAACTTTATCAAGAAATTGCCTTGACACAAGATTGGGAGGAATTTAATCTGCATCGGGGGGATATTGCGACATTAATTGATTATGTACCTTCACCGACTGGGGGCGAAGATGGGGCTATTTTAGAAGTGTTTAATACCCGGGGAGATGCGATCGCCCTTGTCACGGTTCCAGTTTCTAGTATTGAGACTCTACCGCCTGATGATTTGCTGTCCATTGGGTGAGTCTGGGATAGGGTCGGGTTTTTATGAAGGGGGTGGGTTTGGTTATTTGTGGGGGGAGAACGACTGAAGTCGGGACGTTGAACGGGGGAGAATGAGTGCAGGCGTTATTACGAACTGGGGAGAATGAGTGAAGGGGGGGCGCGGAACATTCGCTGCTGTCGTAAAATAGGCAGAACTCTCCAGACTCTAAGAACGTAAAATTTCCATGACTCATTCCACTGATATTCTGACTTTGGCGCGTTGGATGGCGTCAGATTTTAGCAATTTTGACCAGGCGATCGAGAATCCGCCGTTTTTTGCCCATATTCGGGTCTGTATGCGGCCCCTGCCTTATGAGTTCCTGGATGGGGTCAGTCTCTATTTAGAGCAGGCTTATGATTATATGCTGGATCAGCCCTATCGGGTGCGGGTGTTGAAGTTGGTCCCGAAGGGCGATCGCATTGAAATCGAAAACTACAAGGTCCAGGATGAAGCGTCTTTCTACGGATCCGCCCGCGATCGCCAGCTTCTGCAATCCCTCACCCCAGACAAGCTAGAAAAAATTCCCGGGTCCAGTTTCATCACGGAATGGACTGGATCCAGTTTCAAGGGCGAGGTAGAACCGGGCAAAAATTGCATTGTGGTTCGCAAGGGTCGCACCACTTATCTGGATAGCACTTTTGAAATTGATGAAAATGTCTTTATCAGTCACGATCGCGGACTGGACCCCGACACCGATGAGATGGTTTGGGGTTCCGTTGCCGGTCCTTTTGTGTTTAACAAGCGGATAGCGAGTTTTGCTGAGGAGGTGGTTGGGAATTGAGGTTGGGAAGGGTAACCTCTTACAACAGTAGCTTTTGGATTGACCTCAGATTTAACTACACCTCCGGTCCCCTCCCCTTGGCAAGGGGAGGGTTAGGGTGGGGTCCTCTTTGTTACATTCAAGGGGATTGACCTCAGATTTAAGTACACTTCCGGTCCCCTCCCCTTGGCAAGGGGAGGGTTAGGGTGGGGTCCTCTTGACAGGCGATCGCCTGTCAAGATGAATGAGTGGGTGGTGAGTTCACGCGCGATCGCCCTTGCGCGGAGAAAGACGTTTTCCGGCCTCCATACAGGCGCTTAAATTGTTAAGAGTGAGTGACGTGGCGATCGCTACATCAGAAGAACCCCACCCTAACCCTCCCCTTGCCAAGGGGAGGGGACCGGAAGTCTGGTAAATCCAGAAGAACCCCACCCTAATCCTCCCCTTGCCAAGGGGAGGGGACCGGAAGTCTGGTAAATCCAGAAGAACCCCACCCTAACCCTCCCCTTGCTAAGGGGAGGGGACCGGAAGTCTGGTAAATCCAGAAGAACCCCACCCTAACCCTCCCCTTGCTAAGGGTAGGGCTGTTTCATTCTAACAAAACATAGAGGGAGTAACGACCGTAAAATCAATAGCTAGAGCGAGAATGA
>JAMXFF010000044.1:0-15557 GCA_025370845.1 Laspinema palackyanum D2a
GAAACGGGTTTACCTATTTCAACTGGCTCTGGAGGGTTAACTAAATTCAATCGCACCCGATTAAATCTACCTAAATCCCACTGGTTAGATGCAGATTGTGTTGGGAAAGTTGAAACTTTAAAGGTTTTAACCAATAAACCTTTATTAATTCAGGCAACTGGACGTGGTACTCGTCAAATGTGTGGTACTGATAAATATGGATTTCCAACACGACATCGCTCACGGACGCAGATTCATAAAGGCTTTCAGACGGGCGATATTGTTAAAGCTTTTGTTACCAAAGGCAAGAAAATAGGCTGTTATCTGGGTCGAGTTCTTTGCCTGGGAGCTGGCAGTTTTGATATGGCCACACAAAACGGTAGAGTAGCAGGAATTAGCCATAAATATTGTCAATCAATTCACAAAAAGGATGGTTATTCTTATGGATTCCAAAAGAAACCAGGCGGTTAAAACCGCTTGGGTCGGTTTTCTTCCTCGCTCTAAAGAGACGAGGCTTCTAACCTTCCCATGTTTTTCTTGTGACCAGAACACCCTTTTCTTCAATGGCAACTCCAAAAAACCACAAACGTCTGAATCTTGTACTGCCTGAGTGGATTCACCGAGGGCTTAAGCGCCTGGTGGCTGATGAAGGTGTCACGATCCAATCCTGGATAGAAGAAACCATCAAATCGGCGGTCCTGGAGGGCGGCTATGCAACCCCTCCCCTCAACTACTACACTCTGCCTGCTTTAGTTCTTGACAACTATAAAGTTTTACAAGAAGAAACCACGATTACAGAGGCTCGACTGGAGGCGATCGCCGCTGGGGCAGTTGCCTCCGAAGCCGATCTGGTCCGAATTGCCAGGGCACTAGATTTAGAGGAAGAATTTGTCATGGGTCTTGCTCAACAAGAAGCAAACGGCGGTTTAGCCAAGGCCAGCTAACGTTTTCGGGATGCGGTAGAGGAAGTTCCATTCCCCGGGGGCGATCGCAGTTTTGGAAGGGGGACGGAACAGAGTCCCTCTACCTTGCTCGCTCGGGATAGAAATAGCAGGCATGGTACAATCGCGATCACTGATTTGGGTTAATCAAGGGGATCCGCCCCCCTGTTTTTGCTTGAAATTCCAACTCTAGAGAGTTGAGAGCTACAAAAACATCCCAGGCGTTCAAGGTAAATGAAAAAACGAATTTTTATTTTTCATTCTGTTGCCAGATTAGTCCAATCTCCTTTAATTTGTCAAGGAGAATGTAGAAATTCTTGTGTAAAGAAATGTAACCCACCCCCGTTTGAGGGGCCAGTTTGTAGCAATATTACTATTGAGTGCTAGGTGACTGAACAGAAGGATAGGCAAGCCACGCCGCAGGTACGACTGGCGCAATTGGTTACGTTTCTTGGGGAGGTGTTGGGGGAACCGAACGATACAGCCTTGGCACAGCGGATTGGGATACAGCGCACTGCGTTTCATCGATTGAAGGCTGGGGAAAGCACGAATGTCTATAAGCGCAATCGAGAGGCGTTGGTGAACTTTTTAGGCGTGACGGTGGATGAACTCAATGCCTACATCAACGGGGAATTGCCATTAACGAAGCTGGTGCAGAATGTCATGACGGCCCCCAACTCAGCGGTAGCTTTTGAGCAGATCCTGGAGCGTTTGCCCTATTTAAAATTTTCGGATCGGTTGCGTTTGTGGGAAATGCTCAACGAAACGATTCTTCAAGCCTTCCAACCCTTCCGCAGACATCTTGATCGCATGGGGATGGTTCGAGGGGTAGAACCGATCGCGGATCTGATTCCCGTGGGAGGTGTGCAAGATCTGCTGATTGCGGAGATGAGAAGCCGGGGACTATTACGGGCTGAAAACGGTTGGGAGATTTTGGCTTCGGAATCAACCCTTGACGCGCAACGGTTGCGAGAGTTGGCATCGGGGGCGCAACCGACTCATTTGGATATCGTCGCGATCGAAGCGCTCCTGGAATCCACCCGGCAACCGGACGGATCTCCTTGGAGTCAATCTGACTTAGAAGCTTTGGTGGAACGCGATTTTGGTGGATTGGCAGATTGGGAACAGGCGGATGAGCGCGCAGAAGATTCTCCTGCCCAGAATGGTGATCCCCTGACATCTTCGAGTTAACGTCTAACTGGCTTATGGGTTGCCCATAGGACCACTCTGGTTTGGGTCGGCGGCCACTTCAGCTTGCTATTTCTTCGAGGCGATCGGTTTGTACGGGCTAACCGATCGCCTCGAATCAAGGGGCCCTGTACCTAACTGCTCCGAAGTTTTCAAGTGTTCATTTTGAGCACTTGAAGCTGAGTGCATCCCAGGTCCCTCGCAGGTAGCCGACTGCTTCAAATGATGGAGCCATTCTTCTCCCTGGAAAATAGGGCCACTTTGTTTTGAGTTGGGGGCCAGTTGGTTTTAGGGTTCACTCAGGCGGTAGGTCTTGGTACTGACTGAGCGGTAAGCGCAACTATGCCTACTTGCAATCGCCTCGGACGGATGGGGTCATTTTTTCCGCTTCAGTTCGGTGCTGAGTGACCGATCGCCCCGAAGGAATGGGCCATCTTTTCCTTTGGAAATAGGACCCCTTTCAGGTTTGGGGGCAGTTGGGGAAAGCGATCGTCTCAGGCGATCGGCTTGGTGGCTGACCGCTCGCCTCATAAGGAAGGGGCCATCGTTTGGGGTTCGGTATTGCCTAACCGATCGCCCGGAAGGAAGGGGCCATTCCTTCCCCTGGAAAACAGGACCAGTCTGTTTTGAGTTGGGGGCCAGTGGTCTTTGGGTTTTAGTTTGGCGGAAGGTTTTGGTCCTGACTGAACGGTAAGCGTAGCTATGCCTACTTGCAATCGCAATAAAGGAAGGGACCATCTTCTTCCTCCCGAATAGGACCACATCCTGTTTGGGCTAGGACCAGTCTTCCTGGGGGTTTCGTCAGGCGATCGGTTCCCTGTTGATTGGCCGGTAAGCGCAGCTATGCCTACTTGCAATTGCCCCGCAGGAAGGGGCTATCTTCTTCTTCGCCAATAGGGCCACTCTATGTTTGGGGCGGGGCCAGTTTTGTTTGGGGGTCAGTCGAGCGATCGGTTTAGTAGCAGTTGACCGATTGCCTCAAATGAAGAAGCCCTTTTTTCTAAGGAAAAGAGGGGCATTTTGTTGAGGTTGGGGACCAGTTTTGTTTGGGGGTCAGTCGGGCGACCGGTTTGGTCGCAGTTGACCGATCGCCTCAAAGGAAGGAGCAAGTTTTACTACTACAAGGGTTGCCTGCCTTCAGTCCGGCGATCGCATCGGTAGCTGACGGATCTCCCCGAAAGAAAAGTCCAGCTTTTTCATCGCCAATAGGACAACTCTGTTGTGGGTTGGGCCCAGTTTTATTTGGGGTTTTCTTCGATGCGATCGGTTTGATGTCAATTGACCGATCACATCGAAAAAAGGGGCCACCCTTTTCATCGGAAGTAGAACGACTTGGCTTTGACTGGGGGCCAGTTGTAGTGGTGATTGATCAGGCAGTAGCTCTCCGTGGCAGTTGAGTGATTGCCTCAAAAGAAGGGGCCATTTTCCCTGGAGATTAAGGATGCAGGATGCTGCCCGAAAAAAGCGGGTGAAACTTTCTCCCATTCTCCCATTCAGGGTTTTGGCGCGGTCAAAATTTTAAAATGAAATAGCCTGGGTTGTCGCTTGCCTATGGCATGGGCGATCTGCTCAAGTCTTAGGGTGTTCCAACAAATAAATCATCCAAATCCCGATGGTTAAGCACTTAACAAGACTGTATTAGCCCGCGCAGGCGGGCTTTGTCCGTGTAGCCCCAGGCTTCAGCCTGCGGGTTTTGTGGGTATTTTATTTTTTGGAGTTCCCTTAAAGAGTTTGCCCAACTGCTCTAAACTTTTCAAGTGCTCAAAATGAACACTTGAAAAACGAGCGCCCCCATCAGGGCGCTGATTGAGTTCATCCTTGGACCCTCGCAGGTAGAGGAAAATTCCGCATTTGCAAGGGTTTTGACCGGCGATCGGCTACGGCATAACTTCCAATTCCCCGTTGCGATCGCTAATAAATGTTGACTTCGATAGTTCCCGTGCGGATAGGTTAGAGTGGGGAGCCGACCGGGCGAGTCGAGGTGGGAGTTTCGGGGCGAGCGGCTAGGACAAAAATTGGACAGTTTTTAAGTGATAGGAACTGTAGCGGTTCACTGATCGCCTCAAATAAGGGTATTCCAACAAATAAATCATTCAAATGGGATGCGATCGCACCTAACACGACTGTATGACACCGCGCAGGCGGGCTTCGTTCGTGTAGCCTCCGGGCTGGACGCTGCGGTTTTTTGGGTATTTTATTTCTTGGAGTTCCCTAACGGCGCGATTTTTTCCCAGACTCAGATGAGTTGCCTGCCTTCTTTCACGTGATCGGTTTACTGCTGAGTGACCGACCGCCCCGAACGGAGAAACCCTTTTTTTCCTTGAAAAATCGGACCACTTTTAGGTTGGGTGGCAGTTTGAGAAAGTGATTCAGTCCAGCGATCAATTTGGTAGTGGCTGGCCGGTAAGCGCAGCTATGCCTACTTGCAATTGCCTCAAACGCAGAGTCTCAGAAACCGACTCACCAAATTGCTGGTGAGAACGCCGTTGAATTTGGGCGATCGCCAGGTTCCCGGTGAAATGCCGTAACGCAAATCCTTCTACCGGGGAAAACGGAAATTGACCCTTCCCTTGGCGGGACTTCAACACCACCGTATCCGAACCTCGAACCTTGGCTAGTTGCCAGTAAGTGCCGAGATCCGGACAAATCCAGTGGTCATAGTTGTTTTGACGGTTTAGTGGCTGAGGGTTCATGGCGATCGCATCCGGGGTGAGAGGGTCTAGGGGTTCATCCAGTGGGTTACGGTTCTATTTCTTTATTAGGAGTAATCCCGAGGAATTATGCAGGCTGAACAATTTTGTTGCAAAACTTTACAGACAGGGGGGCGATCGGTCAAGTTTTGGGGTCATCGTAAAGAGCGATCGCACCTAGGAGTCTAGGAAGCGGGTTTCTTTATCCCTGCCACAGTTAACTCTAATATTCACCGCAGAAAACCGGCTTGTTTTGTTCTCGCACAATTTACCTTTAACATTGTTTCCAAAATATCAAAAATCATTTTTCTTGTCAATAAAACAGCCCAATTTTTGAGCTTCACAGCACCTAAAATAGGTAGGGTGGGCAATGCCCACCAACAGTCTTTCATTAGGTACAATAAACAGGTAGGGTGGGCAATGCCCACCCTACTTACTGGGCGAAGCTTAGCTAGAAAGCTGTTTAAATTGCATTCATTACAATCCGGTAAAACATGGTTTAGTTTTCTCTCTGCATCAGTGGAAATATTTTAGTTTGTCCAGGTGGTTCAAAGAGAAATACCTATTTGATTGGGCTTGCAATTGCCCATGTCAACTCACGCAACTTGAACTTGAAAAATATTGCCCCCTCCATCCTAAATAACTTATAGGGTGGGCAATGGGTACTCTGCTAGAGCTTGGAGATTATATGTTGTAAACTTTTTGCAAACCCACAAATAATATTCCTGCAAAAACAGCAGATCCTAGAGCAGCTGCCAAGCCTGAAAGAGATAAGCCTCCACTAGGAATAGCAGCCAAAACGGAAGCAACTGAAAAACCAAGAGCTGCGAATACTGCAACGATAAAAACAATTAAACCAGCCGTTTTCATCCAATCAAGAACAGTTGGATAGTGACGAAGAAAAACATCCCAAGCAACTTGTGCTGATTCTCCTGATTGTTCAACTATGCGCATAAATTCAATTACTAATTCCAAAGATGTTTTAGCTTTTAGACTCATATGATATCGAGCATCTAAGCTCCCTTCCAAAGACCCCTCAAACTTAATCTTAGGGTTTTGGCTAACAATTCGGGATCCCAATGACTTTTTGGCTTGCAGGTTAATGGTTCCAGTAAAAGGATTACCCTTAATTCCTGTGGTTCCTAGTTGCAATGAATCATTGCCCAATAAAAGGGATAGTTTATCACCACTTAAAGCTAAACTCATAGGACTCAATTTGATACTTCTCTCCAGTTCAATTTTTGCATTATTTAAAGCAACAGAAATTGATTCTGCCGAATGTCCTGATCCTTCATAGACAACCTTTCCAAACACCTTAGCCTCTAACTCACCTTCAATCAGATAAGGCCCAAATTTCATGCTTACAGGGCGGTAAAGAAAAGGAACAGACACAGATGCGTCCAAATCACCTGGTTTAAGGTCGATAGGTTGATTGTCCTCAGGCTTTCCACCACCGGAATTACCACCACCCGAATTGCCCCCACCTGAGTTGCCAGATTCTACTTTAACTCCAGGAACACGGATATAGCGATCTGGATTGCTTGCTGTGTAATCAACAATTTGATGTAGTGTCCCTATACCACCGCCATCGTAATTGCTGCTGTAGTGTGATTCTGAAAGGATTACTCGCTTCACACCATTTTGGAAGTAAACTTTTTCAACCACCGCAACATGATTTTGCCCATTTCTTGTCCATTGAGCAATATCTCCTGGTTGCGGGTCACTAACGATATGTGCGCCATTAGATAGTTGTGTATGCCACTCATTAGCATTACCCCCCATTGAGTTTAAAGCTGCAACATTGCCTCCTAACTCTTTCACTCGACCATGAGCATACCAAGTACAATTCCCTTCGGTATAGCCACGACCACCCACAAGACTAGAACCATAAATACCTCCCTGAGCAAAAATGTTACCAGTCGTATAGAACTGAGGACGAGCATTAAAGTAGCTTGCATTTTGTCGAGTCAGGAGTGGATTAGTCACACTACCGACACTCCCACCACCACCGCCACCAGAAACCGGAGGTGGATACAACAGCGACCCATTAGGCCTGTAGCCGACCGCATTACCACCTTTCCAGAGAATATAGCCGCCAGTAAAATCTTGGCGAGTTCCGCCCCCCCAAGAATATTCGGCACTCTTAGGCGCACCTAACGGCCCATTTAACCCACTCGTGATGTTCACAAAATAACTGCGGATTCCACCATAGAGCGGGAATGTTCCATATGAACTACTAACAATTGAAGACGTACCCAGACCGGGCGTGTTAAACATTTGAAACTTGGCACCACTTGAATGAGTCTGTACCCCAGAAGTGGGCGTACCCATGTTGTATTGCTTCCAGACTCGATAAAAATCTCCAGGGAGTAAATGCCCATTGACATAACCCCCTAAGAACGTTTCCCCATTCGGACGACGGGTAATGCGGTGATTTTCAAATTCTTGGGCAGTATTGCCATGTCCATCATTAAAGGGGTCGTTGGTAGGATAACCTAACTTAGCAGGGCCTCCTTCCTTCAAATAAGTATCCCAAATCTTGCCATGAACATAATAGAAAGTCGTCGTATTATGCCGCCGCATCAAAATGCCACGACCATTCTGGCCATAATCGAAATCTTGGACATAACCATGATGCCAGAGGTGAACATCATTAATCGGTAGCCCAACTCGGTCATAACCCCCATGCTTATTGAAAGCATCCACCAAAGTAGGACTGGCATTATTAGCCGGGTCTAAGCCCACCACATAACTGGAAGCCTTCTGCATTTCAAGATTGGCTCGTGCCGCACCCCCATACTCCCGATGTTTCACCTCAACCGGATACTGCCCGCCCTTCGTAAACGTGGCATATCCCGTCGTCTGGGTGGCTATCTCCATCATCTTGTCAATCGGCTTTTGACCATTCACCGACACCATAAAGCCATCATCGTGAGCCGCTTTAAAGAGATACGTGCCCCGGTCAAACGGTCGATTCGTTGTCCACCGCACCGAGAAATTATCCTTGGGCATTCCAGGGGCAGGACTTTGGGATGAATTCCAGTATTTATCTAGATGGCCACGAGAAGCACTATCTTGGCGCACGACTAAAGGATTGCCCGCCCAATTTCGATTATCAAAATACTCACCCCGCCACGCATCTGCGGGAATCGTCAGGGTCTTCTGTGTGCCTTGGGCATATTCATAATAAGTCGGGTTCGTCATCCCCGGAGCCCAGAACAAGCGTCCATTCCGCAACTCTAATTCATAGGCTCCATTCCCCAAATGCTTTTGAGGAGCCACAGGAGGACCAAAATGCTCGACACCCCCTCCATTTTGATACGATTCCCACAACTTCCCAAAGACATAGTGACCCGTACCCGCAAAAATTGCCCCACGTCCCTGAGTTCCTCGGAACTCCTGATAAAAAGCCGGTAACATCTGGGTTGGGCCATAGAAGCCAGGTGGAATAGGTGGCGAATAGTATTGCTGTTGCAGGTTGTGAACAGGAACCCCAACTGCTCCCTTACCGAGTTGTTGCTCTAGGTGAGTGTGGATTGCAGTTAATTCCGGTGCAATCTTATGAATTGAACCAGCCGATAGATAATCCCAATCTAAACCGACATAAGCCAGCCCAGTCTTTTCAGAATGCTCTACTTCAATTCGATGCATTCCTGAAGGCAGACTAATCAATTGTTGGTGAGGTGTACCAAAGGGCGGGTTATCCCAGCGGTCTATGACCTTCTCGCCATTAATATAAACCCGGACTCCATCATCACCCTTCAAGTTGAACTTATAAACTCCACCGACCAAATCGCGATGAGTCGTTAAACGAGACGAAAAATTATCGGTGGAAATTTTCGGATCGGGACTTCCGGTTCCCCAACTGAGGTCAAAACCACGCAAGGACCCGGAAGCTCCTCCATCAACCATGCGCGTGGCTACGGGCGCACCTTCCAAATTAAGATTGTTGTAGTATTCAGCTACCCAAGGTTGAGACCATCGCGAATCTAGAGGATTATGTGGATCGTTCGGATTGGCCCAGGCTGGTTTAAAAATATTGGCTTTGCCCGCCACCTTCTTCCAGTCGAGCTTCACTGCCGCAGAGCCTCTATTTTCATGATGCTCGACACGAATCCGATGATATCCCTTATCTAAAGGTATTAACACCTTATTAGTTGCCAAAGACTGAATCTTCCACTGGTCGATCACTAATTGGTCATTAATCCATACCCTGACCCCATCATCAGACTTACTGGTAAACTCATAAACACCAGGTTCGTTGAAATAACGGGTTGTAGTTGATCGATCAGAAAAGTCATCATCACCAATAGGTACACCCCATTCATGACCTTGCCCCCAGTCATTATTCAGGAAAGCTGTTCCTCCGCCCCGATGCCCTGCCAGGTTTTCCGACTTCAAATCTTGACCCCGGAAAAACTCAATAGCCCACTCTTTTGGAGGATTGGCTTGTTCCCACCGAAGCAAATTGGCAGCACCACCTTTATTTTCATGATACTCAACCATCACCTGATGGTAGCCCGGTTCAATGGCAGCAAAAGCCCGTCGTTCCTCAAAGGGTGAATCTTTCCACTTGTCGATAATTAACTTGCCATCCACATAAACTCGTACCCCATCATCAGCTTGATTAATGAAGTTATAAATTCCGCCATCAAAATAGCTAGTGGTAATCCAACGCGCCCCAAATTCATCTTCCTTAATCCCTCGCGTTCCCACAGGTGCGCCACTTCCCGCATGGAAGCGCAAATCGCTCATTTCTTCGTATTTTGACCATTGAGGGGAACCCGTCAGGTTTTTGTTATTCCAATATTGAGCGTGCCAATTGGATGTGCTGCTGTTGCCACTATCGGGGGGTAATGTATCGATTGCTTTGGTATCGTAAGCGATCGTTCCATGCTGGGAATGCCACAGTATGTACCCCCCTTCAAAGTCCTGCTTCACCCAACCATTGCCAATACCTTGTTCTCGGCTAGTGGGGAAACCCAGCCAACTAGAGGGGCCACCCATTTGTTCATAACGTCCGCCAATTGCACCCCAAGTGGGATGTGCGCCATGTTTCGACAGCCAAATATTAGTGGGAATCCCATCTGGTCCACCTCGGAAGCGCTGAACATGACCACCCGTTTTATCTAAGCCACCGGATACCCGGATTAAATCAGTTGAGGGATATCCAGTTGTTCTTGCGCCACCCAATTCCAGGAATTCCGTCCAAACCTTACCCCCAACCCAGTAGGAGTTATCGTTGGCGTTGGACTTCATAATAGCTCCTCGGCCTTGGGAACCCCCCTCAAAATATTGAGTGTGTCCTCGCTCCCATACATTAACATTATTAATGGGATAGCCTAACTTGGGAATTGCGCCATTGCGTTGATAGGTATTGACATAGGTGCGATGCCAGTTGACTGATCGCCTCGAATAAAGCAGCATTTTTTCCCTCGCAAATCAGACCACTCTGTTTTGGGCTGGGGCCAGTTGCGTTAGCAATTTGGTCAGGCGATCGGTTTGGTGTTAGTTCACCGATCGCCTCGAAGGGAACAGCCATTCTTGTTAACTCGAACTTAGGAACACTCTGTTTTGGTTGGGAGCCAGTTCTGAGGTTCAACGATTTGCTTAGGTTGCGAAAGATTCGTTCAGGCCCGAAGGATGCCCAAAGCAAAATGAGTAGTTTTGCTCTCAGGCGATCGGTTTGCTGCTGATGGACTGCTCGCCTCAAACACATAAACAATCCCAACGGTGTGGGGCGTTAATTTTTGGAAAAACCCACAAAATATTTATCCAAATTAAAAATTTTATTTAGTTCATGCTGAACTTTTTTGTAAACTCGCATTTCCCCTGTTTCTATATGAGCAAATCCTTTACTTCCGGGCCGTAATCGGTTGTCATGATTGTCAATCAAAATTGTGACGGTCATGATGCGCTTTGCTCCCGATACATCCGGGGTGATGAGAGGCTGAATGTCCTCAACTATTGCTTTATAGGGAATGCTGTTAGGCTGGGCAAGTTTAAAAATGACGGTTTGACCCAGATCGATTAAATTTTCATCTTCTTGAGGAATTTGTAACTGGGCTGTAAGTTGTGCTAAATCTACCACAGTCATCAACTCTTGACCCACGGATAATGGGGTATTATGGCGCAGGTCTAAATCCGGAGTTAAGATAATTCCTGTGGTCTTAGTCGTGACTACTAAATCATCTTGAATCACCCGCACTCGTTGAAGTTCTAATTCAGATTGAGCTACCCGTTCTATTTCATTCTCAACTTCCGAAAAAGCTGCTGCTACTTTGGTTTCTGCCGAACGTTGAGCGGCTGTATATTGCTCAACATCATTGTCTCGCTCATCGCGTAAGTCTTCCACTTGCTTTTCTACAGCCTTGATTTGCTCACGTTTAGCTGCTATGGAGCGGCTTTTTTGTTCAATGAGGTTGCCTCGCTCATGAATTGAACTCTGTAGTTGGTCAATCTGTAACTGCTTCACATCCATCTGAGAGGTTAATTGGTCAATTTGGCTACTCAGTCTAATTTCTTCCTCTATAGCTTCTTCCCAGTGGTTAATTGCTAAGGCTTTTTCTTCTAAAAGCGGTTGATATCGTGCTATTTTTTCTTGGTTAATCCCCAAAAATCGTTCCAAACTGGAACGATTTAGCTCTATTGCATAAATTTCAGTTTTAACCCCACTAATTTGACTTTCCAATCCTACAATTACATTCTGGATTGCATCTATTTCGCTCTCCACGCTTTTTATTTCTTGTTCTATTTCCCGGATTTTGGGCTGTTTTTCTCCAGAAATAATCGCTTGTATTTCCTGCTGTTGTTTGTCTGCTCGTCTTTGAGCTAACACCACCGCTAATTTAGCAGCATCAAGTTCCTTTTCAGCAATCTTTAAGCGTTCTTCAGCCGTAGACTGACTGGCATTTGCTTGTTGCAAACTCCGTTCCGCCTCGGCAATTTGGCCTTCTATCTCTTGACTAAAAACTTCTGCCACCACATCACCCGCTTCAACGGGTTCATTGCTTCCCACTTTTAATTTGACAATACCCGACATAGGCATGAGGATGCGATGCCTCTCATCTGTGCGAGAAGTAACTTCTCCTTCCGCTCCGACATGATTGAGTATTGAGAGTCGGGAAACCGCCACCCCACCCGCCACCAAAATCAACATCATCAACCATTTCCCGTAAGATTTAGATGCAGTCGGTGCTTTGGCAGGGGAATCCGCCGCAGATGTGGGCGTGGCTGCTGGTGCCACTACCGTTTGAGGTTGAGCAATAGATTGTGGCGGGACGACTCTCAAAGGAGACTTTTGCGGTTGATTATTTGTGGTAGTCATGGTAGTAAATTTCCTGATTTTGAAACTATTAGAAAATTAATCTTTGTTGCGGGGTAAGAAAAAATATACTAACCAAACTGTCAACAGTAAGATGGCAGTTGTTGGAATATTCCTTAAACTCCAATCGGCAATTCTGGCGAATAAAAACCCAAAAACAAAATAAATATAAGCCAGACTCAGGGGAGCATAAATGGTTAATATTAAGATATCTCCAGATTTTTCTCTTAAAGGTTTTCCTCGTAGCAGATGGGCATATAACGCAAATGAGCGAGTTCTGAGATTATTAATTCCAGTCAGGGCCACGGCAAGATAATACCCATCAAACTTTGCCATTGGGTTGAGGTTAATTGCCACAGTGACTAAAGCTGCAACCATCAGTAAATAACTAGCAGTATGGAGCCAACTACTGGGATTCGTCCAATTCCACAACCACAAGGCGGCAGCCCAAATGGCGAATTGCACTAACAACCCCGCCCCCACCACCAACACCCGTTTAAACCGAGATAGGCAGTAAGAATCTGTCGTGTTGGTATAAGCGGCGGGCATAAACATCATCAGTAGCAATCCCATATTTGGAACCACGCCGCCAAAATTTTTTAAAGTAAACGCATGACCTAACTCATGAAAAGCCACTACGAGCATTGACAGGAGGGCAAAGGGAATAATTAAAGCCGCACCCTGCGCTTGGATGAGTTGCTGCCCAGTATAGAGGATTAAGTCCTGCTGGCGAATTCCCAGGATGGCAGAAGCGCCTAAACAAACGAATAAAATCAAAGCAAACGGCTTAGTCCAAATCCAGCGGAGACCATCAATATGTCGGTTCAGCCAAGGGTCGGGATTGAATAAAGGAATGCGAAAATACAGCAACTGCATGGGGTTAAACTTGCCCCGAGGGGGAGTTGGCAGAGTCGTCCCTTCCAACATGGCGGAGGTGGTCAATAGTCGCAGCAAGTTTTTCAACTCTTGTGGCGTAATGCAGAACTCTTCAATAATGGAGGAGGGAGAGCGCCGTCCGAGTTGGTCAATAATCACCTTATCGAAATCACTCATCTGCAAAAAGGTGAAATCTTCGGGATTGCGAAGAATCCAATGCCCATCGGCATGGTTAATCCAATGGACACAGGATTTGAGTTGATGCGAATTTGGGGGGCGATCGCCTCCGGATTGTTCTGCATCCGATGAACCTCCTTCCCCGCCTGGACTCTCTTGGGCTAAAATATTGAGTTCAATCAATTTGTCTAGTAAAACTTCGATAAAATCAGCCAAAATTTCCCCAGGAAACTGTTGCTCACAACGGGTTTGAATGTCTAGGATAGTGTATTCTCCGGTAAAACAGGCTAAAGCATACCCTTCAGCAGCCGAAAAAATCACCCGCAGATTGCCTTCTATTGCTTTAAAAAGAATCTGGTCAGAATCAGGAATGGGGGCGAGAATCCAGTATGGGGTTAAATCTGGACAAATCCAATCCATCGGGGTTTCCTCCTCCGATGCTAAAATGCCGAATTCGATGAGTTTTTGCAGCAGTTCCCAGACGAGAGTCTCAGAAACCAACTCACCAAATTGCTGGTGACAACGCCGTTGAATTTGGGCGATCGCCAGGTTCCCGGTGAAATGCCGTAACGCAAATCCTTCTACCGGGGAAAACGGAAATTGACCCTTCCCTTGGCGGGACTTCAACACCACCGTATCCGAACCTCGAACCTTGGCTAGTTGCCAGTAAGTGCCGAGATCCGGGCAAATCCAGTGGTCATAGTTGTTTTGACGGTTTAGTGGCTGGGGATTCATGGCGATCGCATTGCGTCCTTTTAAGGAATCACATCAAGGGTTCGAGACTCTACAGAAAAGCGACTGGGTGACGCTTCTATAGTCTTATTAGGATCAACTTTGCTAAATTATGCAGACGAGGCGTGATTGTTGCAAAACTTTACAGTAGGTGGGGCGATCTGGATTCAGAAACTGGTTAGCTTAGAGGGGTCTTATAGCCAAAAGATTGCCCTTCTGTGAGGCGATCGGTTTAGTGACTATTGAGCGATCGCCGCGAAGGAAGGAGTCACCCTCAAATAGGACCCTTTCATTTTTTCAGAAAAACTGAAGCGATCGCCTTTCAGGGAAAGAGGCAACGCGGTAGGCTATGTTAGTGGGGAACTCAATTGAACCACAGTCCAGTAAATTATATTCCCCGCGTCAACACTGAACCCGGGTTGATTCTCTCTGTGTAAGTTTGGTGTGTTACGTCGGGCTTTTTAATTGAATGATTAAGTTCAAAATTTATTCCCACTTAACACACCGTACCCCTACTGAAATGTCTTTTAGGATTTCTTTCGTTCTAGATACCAGGGCTTAGATATACCAGAATACTCCTGGATATAATAACCCTTTGTATCGGTCTTGAGAGTAAGTTGAGTTTGAAGGGCTTTACCATAATAACCATTTTCTTCATAGGCAATGAACGTGCCTTTAGCCTTATCTACCCAACGAACAAAAAGCACAACATGGCCACCGTTACCAATACCACGATTGTTGATTGCATCACCAGGTTGCAATTGTTCCTTACTCTGTAGAGTAATAGCATATTGAGGTAGAGTGCTAGTAACTGCGCTGACGGGCAATTGCCAAGCCATGCTAACAAAGCCCGAACAGTCTTGGCGATAACCTTGGTAATATTTTCCTTGGTTATAAGGAATTTGCCCGTCTACCCATACCTTTGCACGGTTCAGAATAATATTCTGAACAGGAGACGGATTAGGTGTCGGTGTTACAGGCGTAACAGTTCCCGGAACATCATAATTTACTGGCAGATAAACCGACTGACCTACTCGAAGTAGTTTGGCTTCCGCATCGGTAAAAGTCCCCCCGGTGGGAGTTTTCATAATTTCTCGCCAACGGTTGCCATTCCCTAACTCTCGTTGAGCAATGCCCCACAGTGTCTCACCTGACTTGATAACATACTGCCGACTTTGACCGGGTTGCCCTGGAGGTGAGTAAGTCGAGGTTGTTGGACTGGGTAGATTACGAGACTGCCAACCAATCCAACTCGAATTCGGTTGATTTTGCCAAGCGTGCTGAAGTTGACCACTCATACCCATTGCAAAGGCTTCTAATCGGCCATCTTGGTTCTGACTTACTGTCAGATCGGATACCGAGCCACTTTGTAAAAGGGGTTGCCAGTTACTCCAACTACCATTAGGAGTTGTTTGCCAAGCCTGATAAACTTTATTGTCCGTGCCAATAGCAAATACCTCCAGGCGACCATCTTGGTTGCGACCAACGGTTACACTCTTAGCGATTCCTCCTGAAAGCTGCTGCCAGTTACTCCAACCACCATTAGGAGTGGTTTGCCAAGCCTGATAAACTTTGCTGTCTGTGCCAATAGTAAATACCTCCAGGCGACCGTCTGCATTTTGCCCAACTTCGATGCTCTTAGCAATTCCT
>JAMXFF010000044.1:15657-63658 GCA_025370845.1 Laspinema palackyanum D2a
CCTGAAAGCTGCTGCCAGTTACTCCAACCACCATTAGGAGTGGTTTGCCAAGCCTGATAAACTTTGTTGTCTGTGCCGATCGCAAACACTTCTAGGCGACCATCTTGATTCCGACCCACTGTAATAGTCTTAGCAATTCCTCCTGAAAGCTGCTGCCAGTTACTCCAACCACCATTAGGAGTGGTTTGCCAAGCCTGATAAACTTTGTTGTCTGTGCCAATAGCAAATACCTCCAGGCGACCATCTGCATTTTGTCCTACGGTTAGGTCTTGAGCGGTAATCCCTCCTGAAAGCTGCTGCCAGTTACTCCAACCACCATTAGGAGTGGTTTGCCAAGCCTGATAAACTTTGTTGTCCGTGCCAATAGCAAACACTTCTAGGCGGCCATCTTGGTTGCGGGAGACAGTTAAGCTTTTGGCAATCCCTCCGGAAAGCTGTTTCCAGTTACTCCAACCACCATTAGGAGTGGTTTGCCAAGACTGATAAACCTTGTTATCAGGGCCAATAACAAATGCTTCAAGACGACCATCTTGATTGCGACCCACTGCAACTTGTCCGACTCCTTTTGCAGAGCTACTCATCTGCCACGGCTGTGGAATACTACCAATTGTTTGATTGTTGTTGCCGGGTGTGGTGTTATTGTTACTACCCCATCCATTCTGAGCTAACCAATGAGCGCGATTAAGCACGTCCGCACTATAGTTCCGCCCGGTGGTATAGGCATCAACATCCAATCCTTTTTGATAAGCAGTCACAACTTTCCCCTGTCCGGAATTGTAAGCAGCTAATGACCCGCGCAGATGCAATGATGCTGGCAACCTTGACTTCAGGTAAGCATATTTGTCGTTGATGAGGAGGTTGACGCCTTGTTGGATATTCCAAACTGGATCGCTCCAAGGTTGATTCTTGATATTGGGGAAAGTGCCAATATCCAGTTGCATATAGCCATGCCCGCGTCCTCCATCTCCAATAATGTTACGGGTATTAGTTTCTCGGCTAATAATGGCTGCAACAATTGCTGGATGAATATTGAAACTATTAGCAACACTGACAATGATTGATTTAATCTGGTTGAGTCGTTGTAATTCATCAGCGCCGATCGCGGTAGTTCCACCAGACGGTAACTGATCAAAAATACCGACCGCTCGTTCCCCAGGCGTTACCTTACCTTCGCCACTCCAAGTATCAGGAATCAGAGTTGGTAAGACATCATACCATTCCCCAGAGGTTACCTTCGCTAACTGCACCGCTGCCACCATATTCAGCAACCCTGCACCTGTTTCTAAGTCAAAACCAGTTGCACCCAAATCCGTGGCAGTATTTTTGATAATCTCAATGACTTGACGATAGCTGAGGCTGGGATTGGCGGCCCAAACTTGGGAAATTGCTCCGGTTACTTTAGCCGTAGCGACAGATGTCCCAGCCATTGCTCCAACTCCCTCACCAGTCAGGGATAAGTGAGGATTGTCGATAGTGCCTCCTGGGGCAACAATATCTAACCCGTAACCATAACTGGAATATTCAGTGCGGTTATAGGCTTTAGAAAGGGCAATTTCGTCATTCAATCGTTCCGATGCACCCACGGTGATAATATTGTCAAACTCTTGGGAAGATTGGCCCAAAGCCGACATGACGCCACCATCATTTCCTGCGGCGACAACGAGCATGACATTATGTTGCCGCGCATATTCGATCGCCGCTCGTTCTTGGGGGGTAAACTCATAACGGGTCGTTACGCTGCCATCAGAGTTCGTCTGAGTTAAATCTAAACTCAAATTAACCACAGCATTCGGTTGACCAGACTCCCGTGCTGCATCTACAAATTCAACCAAAGATTCGGCCCATTTCCCTGAACCCACGGCCCGTCCAGCCCATATCGGGGCATTAGGATTAATCCCATCAATGCCAATGTCATTGTCTCGTTGTGCGGCAATAATCCCTAAAATGTGGGTGCCATGTTCGTTACCTTCTCCGTCGGCTATTGTGGGGTCATTATCGCCATCAATATGGTCTCGTCCCCAGGTGATTCGGGAGTAGTCAATATCAGAATTATTTCCAGAGAATCCGGTGTCAATAACTCCCACTAAGGGCTGATTGGCTGTGGCGAAGCTAAAGCTGGGTGCAGGGACCGGAAGCGCCGGTGAGGACTGCCAAACCATTTCTTCTAACCGAGAAACTAAAGCGAATGTGCTTTCGCTAATTGATCGCGAACTGTTTTGAGTTTGCAGGGTTTGAGTTAAGGTTTCTAGTCGTTCTATCAGGGCCGGATTAACAGAAACACTAGAGGTCTGGCTGTTATTGGCTTGAATCGTTAAGGTTTGAGTGAGATTATCTAACCGGGAAATTAACTCGGTTTTAGCCAAATCATTCGGGGATAAATCTGGGGTGGCCATCGCTGGCGTCGGAATGATTTCCTGGGTCTCTATGGGACGAGTTTGGCTAGATGGCTCGGTGTCACCCGCCGCTGAACTCGATGCAGTTTCCTGAGTTTCCTGAGTTTCTTCCGCTTCTACCGGCATTTGTGAGGAATTCTCGTCAACAGCAGCGACTTCTTCCTCAGCGTCCGTTTCCTCTACGTCGTCGGTTACGGATGTTTCGCCCTCGGCTGCGATCGCCTCTTCTTCGACGGGAGTCTGAACTACCTCATCAGCTACCTCGGTTTCGCTCTCGGCTGCGATCGCCTCTTCTTCAAGGGTAGTTTCAGCTACCTCGTTGGCTACATCGGTATCACCCTCGGCTGCGATCGCCTCTTCTTCTACGTCCGTTTGAGTCACCTCGGGTTCAGTCTCAGCCGCGATTAGTTCTTCTTCAACGTCCGTTTCCTCTGCGTCATCGGTGACGGATATTTCGCCCTCGGCTGCGATCTCTTCAAACTCCACGTCCGTTTCAGTCACCTCGTCAGCTAACTCGGTTTCGTCCTCGGCTGCGATCGCCTCGAACTCCACGTCCGTTTCCTCTGCATCATCGACTACCTCGGTTTCAGTCTCAGCAGCGATTAGTTCTTCCTCAACATCCGTTTCCTCTGCGTCATCGGTGACGGATGTTTCGTCCTCGGCTGCGATCGCCCCGAACTCTACGTCCGTTTCTGTTTCGCCCTCGGCTGTGATCGCCTCTTCTTCAAGAGTGGTTTCCTCTACCTCGTTGGCTACCTCGGTTTCGCCCTCAGATGCGATCGCCTCGAACTCTACGTCCGTTTCAGTCACTTCGTCGGCTAGGGAAGTCTCCTCCTCCAATTCTAGATCTGCGCCCAAATTAAGGTCTTCATCGAAACTATCGGCTTCATTAAACAGACTTTCTAAATCCGCCAATAAATCCTCAAGGGCTGCATCCAAGTTAGCAGGTTCTGGGGTAATGTAAGTTTTGACATATTCCATCACGGCTTGACCCAAGTCGCTGCCTCGCCAATCTTTACCTGCGGCGACTACATTATCCATTAATGCGGCCTTGCCGGTGGCCCCCCGGAATTGTAAAACGATGTCGTTGTAGTCGCGGTCGCTGTTTCCATCGATGCGAATATCTTCCCAGGCAAAGGCGCTGCCATCTCCGGTAATATCAGCAATTTGTCCGAAGTGATAGCCATCATTCGGGTTGGCGGTGGCTAAAGAAAATAAGGGCCGTAATGCCCCGCCAGCGTTGGGATTATTTAACACCTGCTGTACGGTTCCATTGGGGACTAACATCAGGAAAAATTCATCTCCCGGACGCATCAAGAAGGATTTTACTCCTTGATATTCTCCAGAATTATAATTCCCTTCCCCTAAGCGTCCCTCAAATCTTGCGCCTTCGATGTTGTCATCAATGACCATATAACCCAGTTCAGAATTACTGGCAGCGCGGGAGATAGATTCTAGGAAAAATTCTCGGGAGGTGGGGTCAAGTCCTTCCATTCCAGACAGGCTGACGATCGCCACTTGTCCTTTATAGGCACCGCCATCAAAGATGAAATCTACCTCAACTTGACCAGTCTCTCCGACTTTGAAGGTCCCCGACTCGAATTTAGGTTTGAGGTTGGTAAATTTGGCATCGGCGACTAAACCACTCTCTTTTGCCTCATTGTCGTCAGGGGTTTCTTCGGCTTCGCTGGTGGCGGAATCTTCTGGTTCATCGTTACTGTTGGTCTCGCCTTCTTCAGTGACGAGGGGTTCATTCTCTGAATTACCAACAGTGGTATTGCCTTGGGGCTCTACTCCCTCATCGTCACTGTGGGTCTCAGTTTCTTCATTGACGAGGGGTTCGTTCTCTGAATCACCCCCACTGTTATCGACTTGTGGCTCTACTCCCTCACCAGTTCCTGCCGCATCACTATCACTGAGTTTAGCAAAACTGCTGTAGGATTCTGACTCTCCCCCTTCGTCAGGTTCGGCCCCTAAACTACTATCTTCAGCTTCAATTTCGTCAGTAATGATGTAGTCCGATTCCGGCGTTAAAGTTTCGATTTCAGGGTTAGTTGTGTCTTCCGGAGTATCAGTTTCTGAAAGTTGGGCCACGATATCCGGTTGGTCAACTTTCGGCTTGATCGCCTTGGTTGCTCCGGTTAGCACTTTTTCTTCTACCGCTTCTTCAACGGTTTCGGTGTTCACTTCGTCATCGGGGTTGAGTTCACTTTCATCCCCCATGCTTTTCTCACTTAAACCGTTGGTCTCAATCGCTTCTTCTGTTGGATTTTGTTGGGTATCAGTTTCTGAAAGTGGGCCCAGGATATCCGGTTCTTCAACTTCCGGCTCTATTGCCTGGGGTGCTGCGGTTAGTACCTCTTCTTCTACCGCTTCCTCAACGGTTTCGGTGTTCACTTCATCATCAGGGTTGAGTTCACTTTCATCCCCCATGCTTTTATCACTAGCGCCGTCAGCCTCAATCCAGTCCAGTTCCTCAAATTCTGGGTCAGTGCTATTGGAACTGTCGGTACTGTCGCTGGCAATTTCAGCAGTTTCGTCGGAGGAACTCTCCTGGGGTTCGGCATCGGTACTCTCGGCAATATCCGTTACAAGGTCCCCGTCGGATTCGCTGCTGGGTTCATCGTCGATATCCCCGTAGAAATAAGGTAAATTCTCAAGGTCTTCTTCCGCCAAATTCGTTTCGGTATTGCCATCTTCCGCGACGTCCAAACTCTCCGGGTCTAATTCCTCCCCAGGTAATTCCTCGGCCATGTCGCTCTCTTGTGAGGGGAACTCGAAATCCTCGAAATCTAAATCACTATTTGCCACCGATCCGGAGTCATCGGTTGTTTCGGTGTCATCCAAGACTATGCCACTGGGGGTTCTCATTTCTTCTAAGCGCATTGCCGGTCCTTGATACCGTTTGGATTGAGGTTGGAATCCATTCGGTTGAGGACGCTTGTGAAACCCAAAAAACAACTTGAACATGACTAGATGGCTCCTGGTTAGATAGATGTCGGGAGGATGCGTGTTCGCAAATCAGTGGTTTAAATAGAGAGTTGACTAGGCGATCTCCGGTTGTATCCGTTGGATGCGATCGCGCCGGAATCACCGAGTTTTGTCTCCTATTGATTAATTGGGGAGGAGTCGGGGAAATTATGCACGGATCATGCATCACCATTCAAAAAAATTCCCAGAAATTGGCTGGATAACACCATGAAACCCTTAACCCGTGGGGGCTTGGATGATTCCAATTTAATTTGGAACGGATTCCATTTCCTGGGATGGCCTCCGGGGATTTAAGACCTTTCAGCGGCGATCGCTCATTGGCTCTTGTTTCTTGTCTCTGGATAAATCCTGAACTTTTATGCGGGATGGATGAGTTTGTAATATTTCTTTACATTTGCGTAAAAATTAACCCACATTCCGAAAGCCTATTTCTATTGTCAATAAATTTTGGGGCATTAAAAGCCCAAAATATTGACCCTATCAGCGTTATCGCCTTAAACCTGTGAAAAAATATTTGGTCGACTGATTGAGTGTCATTTTTAATAAAAATTAGGTGGGAGCCTTCGATAGAGCCTCAAACCTCCTAAATTTGTTAATACCTTATCTAACCTGCGGAATGTGTAAGGTAGATTGAATTTGCGCTTACTTCCGAAGTTTGATCTGCCTGCGGGACCTCTCTTTTGGGGGAGTTGCAGTTTGACAATTTGAATCTTGATAGGGATTGAATTGCCCCAAATCCTTGCCTGGTAAGGAGTTGGGACGAATTTCTCCAAGGCGTGCATAACTTTTTGATTTTTTTCCCACTACTAAAGATGTAGGCGATTTAGGAAAGAGTCAGATGGGAACCACCCTGGCCCGGATAGAGGCGTACCTTGACGCCTGGAACTGGAACTATATAGTTGATCGGGCGAATTCGCGAATTATTACAGCGGTTCGTTCAGAAGTTATCAATCCCTTGCAGATTGTGATCGAGTTAAAAGAACAAGGTAGATTTTGCCGGATTTATGTGCCGCGTCTCCTCCAGTTTCATCGGCATCCCTATCGGGAGTTGCTGTTGAGTACCCTGCTCTCCCTATCCTGGGAAACGAAAATGCTCCGCTGGGAATACGATTCTCTGGGAGGAGAAGTTCGTGCTGGCATTGAATTACTCCTGGAAGATGCGGAACTCGAATCAGCACAGTTTTACCGATGCATCAGTAGTTTAGTTCAACTGATTCAAGATGCCTTGCCGCGACTCAACTCGGTAATGGAGACAGGAGTTGACCCAGTGCAATGTCAACGGGGAGAGCAAGTCTTGCTGATGCTCCAAGAAAAAATGCCCAGGGGATTTTTGGATGAATTAGATCAGGCGCTCGCTACCCATCACTCCCGTTCAAAAATCAAACAATCGATGGGTTAACTTCGGTGGGTTAACTCCTCTATTTCTATATCGCTTACTTGTGCATTACACTGTTCGTCAGGGTCTCTACTCAAATTAATTTATGAGCTCAGGGAAAATCAAGACGATGCCTATTCTACCTCATGTCCGCTGCCGCACTTCTCTCGACGAGAAACTAACCACTAGCCTGGAAATTGGCTTTTACCATAACAAATATCAGCCCCACTGGGGAGTCAAAACTGACGCTCATCGTTCTCTTGAATACATCAAAAAAACCGATGATTCTATCCAAAACCTCTATAAAGCCGAGGGTGAACCGGAAGATTGGAATAAATTTGTTATTCATTTAGCTCAACTCTGGCAAGCAGAGCAATTAGCTGGGGTTTATCCGGGACAGCCGAGGCAAAGGGCAAAGGGTTGGAGCAAAAAACATGAACTCTACCCCCTACTCTGTGCTTATCTCAATGAACCCGCTTACCGAGCCGTTGAAAAAACATCTAAAAGTTGGAAGCGGTTGAAAAATTATACCTGGGAACACTGGTTTTTTCAAATTCAAGATATTATTAACAACCCCCAGGAAATTATTAGAATTGTTGAAAATTTTCTCCGTGCTGCCCAGGAAAGCCAGGGGAAAGTTTCAATGGAATTCTATTTTAAACGGGCTTTTGAGTACAAAATTTTAGAGAAACTGGAACAGTTTGGTATTTCCCGAGCCTCAGATTGGAGGCTGCTCTGTATGGCTAACGAAAGCGAGTTAAGACAATCTTTACAAAAACAAGGCACTTCGGATCTAGTGATGGAAAGATATATTTTTGCCTGGGATTATTTTAAATCGGTTTATAAAGATAACCGAGTGAATCATCCCGGGCGCAAAAAAGGCGATCGATGGCCGAATCCTCACCGGGAAGATTTTGCCGAAGTTTCGCGGTACTATAATCAAGAAAAAGAATTAACTGGAGTCCCTTTAGCAGTATTTCAAGATACCACCAGAAGCCCAGAACAGATCGCCCAGTGGATGCAGGAATCAGTCCAAGCCTTGCGAGACAGTGCGCTGCTTGATGAAGTCAATATTAACAATCCCGATGTATTAGATCACCGCCGTCTTCAAAAGTCAGTTGTTTCGCCGACTTCTTCCTCAAATCCCTCAGATTTATTGGGAAATGTTCAGGAGATTTTGGCTAAAAACCTGGAGCAACTCAATTCCATGTTTGCGCAGGCAATCGCTCAGGGAGAAAAACCCGATTATATCGTCAAACTTTTACCCTTGCGCTATGGTCTGGGACTGAGCCAACAAGATGTAGGGCAAATTTTTGGGGTTCATCAAAGCCAAATTTCCCGCCGCGAGTCCGACTATATCGAGACTCTCCTTTCCTTATTCTGCCAGTGGTTAGCCGATAAAAAAGGCGTCAGTTTAGAACGAATCAATCAGGATTTAGAGCAGTGGTTATCGGGAGGATATTCTCATCCGAAATTTTCAACTCAAATTCAGGAACTTCTGATGGAAACTCTAGCTAAATCGCTATCTAAGCCCGAACGTACTCTGTTAGAAAAACACTATCAGAAGCAGAAGACTATTTCTCAACTTGCCTCGGAACATAAGCTTAAAAATTGGGAAGTAGAGCAGGCCCTAGACCTGGCAAAACATCCCTTGCGAAGAGTGCTGTGTCTTGCATTGTGGGTGGAAACCTCTACTGAAAAACTTATCAGGCAATCTTATCAAGATTCCATTCACTCCCCTAACCTACTTTCTGATAAAATATTAGAAGGGGTTGCCACTTTAACCGAACAACAGCAAAAAATCCTCCGATATGTCTATGGCACCCAATTATCTCAGGAAGAGGTCACTCAAAAGTTAAACTGTACTCCAAATGATCTGACCCGTCAGCTTACGGTATCCCTGAAAGAATTGCAGATAATTTTGCACCTCAAGCTCACGGAATTGGTCACCACTACGGTCAAAACTTGGTTAAAATCTCATTGTCAAACCCAAGTTCTTCCCCGATTCTCCAGCCGGTATTGCGAGGAGTATCAACTTTTGGCCCTGTATTATCAACAACGTTTGAAACCTCGAAAAATCGCCAGTCGCCTGAGTGTTGGCTATCAGGTTACCGTTGAGGAGGTGGTCAACCAACTCTCTCAAGCGGAAGGACTATTTTTAGAGGCTATCCAGTATTGGTGCCAACACCAGTTAGCAGTCTCCCTTACCCAGGGGGATTTAGAGAAAGTTCTGAAAAAATGGTTTTAATCTTTTCAAATAAGGAGAAACTGAAATGAATGCCAATGTGACCCATCCTATTCCCCCGATTGCTCCCGATGAACTGTATGTTAATTTATCGGTGGAAATGCAGGCTCAAGCATGGCAAAAGTCTCGATGCCATTCTAACCCCCTTGCTCGAAATCAAGCTTATCTCGGACACTTATGCTTGCAGGGGTTTATGAGTTGGGTTTCGGAACGATTTGATGGGAACTCTCAGTTCGTGGAACCCTATGTCAACCACTTAGAAAGTCTCTGGGAATTTATAGAGGGAGTTCCGATTGCCTTGGGAAAGAATCGACTGGTGTTGATTCCCAGTCAAACCTTGAATCCGGATGATTTAATCGTGCCTCGGGAGTGGATGGATATTCCTGAATTGCGGGCAGATTATTATCTGTCAATTCAAGTCAACTTGGATGAAGAAGAAGAAAACTGCTGGATTTGTGTGCGAGGGTTTGTGACGGATGTAGAGTTGGAAAACCGGGCAACCTACACCCGTAGTAGTCGCCTTTATGCTTTATCACCAGAGGATTGGCATCAAGATTTAACTCTCCTCTGGGAAACCCTGGGGATTCATCAAGCTAAACCCGTTTCTCCGTTGCCCGTGATGTCCTATACTACGGTCAAAGATGCAGTGAGCGGGTTGTCCCCAGCAGCATTGCGATCGCCACGACTGCGACTGCAACTTCCCTTTGCCCAATGGGGGGGAATCATGGCAAACGAAACCTGGCGCAAGGAACTGTATCAGCAGCGAGTCAAACCTCCTGCTTTAACCCAATGGTTCCAGACACAAGGGAGTGCGATCGCCACGGAACTCATTGCGATCGGTTGGCAACTTTATCACGAAGTTTTTGGTGGGTCCCAATTAGCGGGAACATTCCGACGTGCCCCTGTAGAACCGACAGCGATCGTGAGTCGGGTAAAACAATTGGAGTTAGGTGAGGAGGCGATCGCCCTGGTGATTGATTTAATGGAGGATACGGAAGGCAACTTGTGGATTTTACCCCAACTGCGGCCCTTTAATCCCGGAGATCGGACCGAATGCTTATCACCCAATTTAAAACTCGCCTTATTAGACGACGAGGGCACCACTCAAGTTGAAGTGCAATCAGAAACCACAACCAATATTCTCCAATTCCCCCAACCCTTTTGTAGTTCACCTGGGACCAAGTTTGTTCTCAGTATCACTCTAGACCACCAAACAATTCTCGAATACTTTACCATTTAAGCATTCAACCGTTGAGGAAACATTAAGAGGAATAGAAGGATGGCAAAATTAGTCAAACTGTCATTAGAGGGAGACCTAACCTCGGGCTATGAAGTCGAGTTAATCCAAATTTCCGAAGAAGAACGGGATGGCAAAGTCATCATCGAAGGGATCGGGGGAAAACTCCCCCCAGCCGCTGAGATTTACGAATGTTATCAAACCTGGCAACAAAACTATGAACAACTCGACCGGATTTATCGAGGGGGAGAATTTAGATTTTTAGGAGTAGAGACGAATTCTAATGTTTCTTTAGCCAAATGTCAACAACTATCACAAACCCTGGAACAGAAAATTAACGACTGGCTAGATGCTCCAGGATTTAGGGCGATCGCCGATAACATACTCACTTACTTAAACCCCGAAGAAGACATAAGATTTTTAATTAAAACCAGCGATTATAAACTCTGGCAAATTCCTTGGTCTGCGTGGATATTTTTTGAAACCCATCCCAATGCCGAAGTCGTCTTTAGCTCCTTCGATGCCAAATATGGAGAAAAACCGATTAAAGTCACCCCCAGAAAAAACGTCAAAATTTTATCCGTTTTTGGCAGCGATGATAATATTAATACCAAACCGGATCGGGAACAAATTGAACGCTTAAAATCTGTCGGCGCTGAACCCACTTTGATTGTCAAACCCAGCGTGGATCATCTCAGAAATTTATTATGGGATAAATCCTGGGATATTTTCTTTTTTGCTGGACATGGAGACCGAGATAAAAATTCCCAAAAAGGTAAAATTTATCTCAACTCTACTGAGTCTTTAACTCCCTCGGAGTTTAAAAATACTTTGAAAAGCGCTATTGTTGACCGCAATTTAAAAATAGTCCTTTTAAATTCCTGCTTAGGACTGGAATTTGCATACGAACTGGTGGTAGAATTCAAAATACCCGTCGTCATCGCCATGCGCGAACAAATTCCTGACGATGCCGCTCAGAAATTTTTAGAATATTATCTGCTTGAATATGCAGATAATAACCGTCCTTTGTATGTTGCAGTTCGCCGTGCTAAAGAGCGGATTGCCGAAGAGTTTCAAAATAAATATCCTGGACTCAACTGGCTGCCAGTTGTCTGTCAAAATCCAGCCCATATTCCCCTAAAGTGGGGGGATTTATATAATAAAATTTCATTGAAGCAAGCCACTGTAACCAGTTTAGTTTGTACCTTTATTGTCGTCTTAGCCAGGATTTTAGGGTTGTTTCAATCATCGGAGTTAGCTGCCTACGACTTTTTTCTGCGTTCGAGACCGGCAGAAGCACCAGATGAACGCATTTTACTGATCACGATAGATGATGATGATATAGACTACCAATACGAAGAGAAAAATTTTACGAATCGATTTTCTTTAGCTGAAGAAGCATTTAATCAAATTAACCAAAAAATTATACCTTATCAGCCCATAATAGTTGGACTTGATATTTATCAAGAGCAGTCATTTACAAACAATGAATTATCCGAGACCATAGAAACCCTAATCAAGCAAAAACGAATGATCGGGGTGTGTAGAATTGGGGATTCTCAAGAGGTTCCCTCTCTTAGGATTAATGAGACATTTGCCCAGCCTCAAAGTATTGGGTTTACCGATGTGCCATTTGACCCTGACAATTTAATTCGTCGGCAATTATTTGGCGCTCCATCAACTGATAAATGCCCAACCAGTTTTTCTTTAAATCTCCGGGTTGCTTTACGATATTTAGAAATTGTTTTAAATCAAAGTTCGGTTATGAAAACTTTATCGGATGGACAAAGAGAAATTCAGGGTATTTTCTTTAGAAAATTAGAATTTAATGCGGGGGGCTATCAATTGCCGAGCAATCGGGTTAATGGATATCAAGTTTTATTAAATTATCGAAATGCTGACTTTAATAAAATTTCTCTTCGAGATTTGCTTGAAGGAGTTTATGATTTAGAGTTGCCCAATTTAATTCATAATCGTATTATTTTAATTGGAGCAACGGAGTTGGATAGTCATGGAACTCCTTTTAGAAATAACTTGAACAAGAACATGGCTGGAGTGGAGATTCAAGCTCATCAAATCAGTCAAATTATAAGTGCAGTTTTAGATGGAAGACCACTTTTTTGGTGGTGGTCGGAGTGGCAAGAAATTGTTTGGATTGGCTCTTGGTCTTTAATCGGAGGGTTATTAGTCTGGAAAGTGCGATCGCCACTAAGTTTAGGATTATCTAGCATCACTGCCATCTACATTTTAGGCGGAGTCTGCTGGGTTTTATTTCTCCAAGGAGGGTGGATTCCTCTGATTCCTTCGGCTTTTGCTTTAATCTTAACAACTGGAACATTGGTATTCTACAGAAACTACCCAATCTGATTTTATTTTAACCTAAATAGGTGAAACATTATGAAAACTAAATCACTCTTATTTCACAAAACAATCGGTTTCAGTCTAATTCCTGCTTTAATTCTGCTTCTCAGTCTACCGATGAATGTTTTATCCAATCAAAAGGGTGAGCAGCAAAACTTTGAGGATGAAGAGCCAATCAGTGATGTTGTAGATGCAGGAAGTCGTGGAATCTGTAGGGTTGAGTCTAGTGAAAACCTTAGACTAACCGCATTAGCTCCGTCCGTACAAATAGGAGAAACGCTAAAAAGTCAACCTAGTTTCTGGTTTTATTCTCCTTATAGTTTAGAGCATCAAATTACAGCAAGGTTTAATATGCTTAAAGAAGACGATAAAAATTTTATTGACCCGATTGAGATAGCTTTACCTAAAACTCCTGGTTTTTTTAAAGTATCTATTCCCCAAAAATATATACTGGATAAAAATCTTGACTACAATTGGTATTTATCCGTGATATGTAATCCTCAAGATGAAAGTCAAAATATTGTCCTTCAAGGATGGATTCACCGGATTCAAGAAAATGACTTGTTAGACGATGACTACTTACTTTGGTACGATCAGGTAGATTCCCTCGCCGTCGAGCGATGCGAGGATAATACCAACGAAGACTTAAAACAAAAATGGGAAACTCTTTTATATTCCGTTGCCGATCAACTAGACGAAAATCGCCGGAATTATTGGAATAATGTAATAGATCAACCGATGAACTGTCCGGGTATTTAAATTGATTATCCACCTATCTTGATATTCGATAGGTGGATTTTATCAAAGTTGAAAAATAAAAAAGATTACAAAGCATTTTTTAACAAGATAAAAGATGCCCAATGATAGGGATGTCGATGTCGGTAACGAGGGTTTCTTTTTCCTTGTTCAATTACAAATTTTTGGGCTTGGCGCAGGGCCTGAGAAATATGAACATTTGTATCTTCATAACTTTCAGGTAGTTGATTCAAATTTTTGTAAAACTGATTCATCAGTATAGAAGTCGATTCATCATTGACAGACCAGAGTGATGCAATTGTATTATTAATTCTACTATTGACCGTTACTCCGGCAATTCCTAAAGCAGATTTACGGTCTCCCTCGGCAGTTTTACAAGCGCTTAAAACTAATAACTGAATTTGATTGGCTATAGCGTTTTGATTGCTTCTGAACAAATTATTAAAATCAGTTAAATCAATAATTCCATCTCCAGCTAAAATAAATGTAAAATACCGTTGCGAACTAAAGTGTCCATGAGTGGCTAAATGAAGAATGGAGAAGGAATTATTTTCAATGGTATCTTTAATATTATTTTTTGTGAAACTGGATTCAAAAAACTGTCGGGTTTCAGGGAATTCATTGCTGATATTAGTTAGCTCATTCTCTACAAAAAATAAGTCATTAAATGCGATATTTCGTTCCATTCTTCCTTGAGTAATTCCAGCGCTCAAGACTTGTATTAATTTATTGTTTGCAGGCTTTTTTATTAGCAATTGTAGAGTAGTCATCAAAGATATTTCATGGTCTTCAATTAAATATCTTTTAGTGTTTTTATCGTATAATCCTGCCATCGGAATAGTTTGAAAGGGAATGTCCAGAATGAAAACTAACGGTTTGCTCTGAACGCGGGCTGCCCAAGGTTCAATTAACCATTGATATACTTCATCCGATAACTGGTGAAGTTGTTCGGATTGACTCCTGTCTTTAAATCGAGATTTTAAGTTATTTATGGTATCTTTAAATTCTGCGGCTGGCTTGAGAATTGAATGATGGACTAAGGGCTGTTCTGCTAAAGCTAAAATCACTTCTAGCTTGTTGGGCAAAATCATGGGGTAAATCAGGGCATAGTTTGGATCTTTTTGGAAGATCAATTCTAATTTTTCAGCAACCTTCTGTTTAGCTTCAGCAACACTGCGGGCCAACTGAATTTGGGGTTCGGGTTGCAAGTCACATTGGAGAAAATTCTCTAATTCAGCCACTTGCAGGAGTTCGATGACGCCTAAAGCGGTTTGAATATGATCTTGACGGGTGACTTCATTCCCTTGGGGGTCTAAGAGTAATCCGACTAACTCCCGATAGACGGGTTCGACCCGATCGCGAAAATCAAACTGGAGGTCCGCATTCATCTCACCCATGTTAGCCGCGATCGCCACTAAATTTTGACGCACCCTTTGCAGCAAATCCACCGCTTCCGTATAATGCCGAATCGCTTCCTCCGTTCTCCCCTCTTCTTTGAGAATTTGTCCCAACTGCCACTCCCACTGATACCGGATATCGATCGCATCCGGTGGCGTAATCGCAACGGCTTGTCGGGTCCACTGTTCCGCTTCCGTCCAATTACCCTGCTGTTGTTTCATCCATCCTAACTCACCGATCGCATAGGCTTGGGCACGTTTATCTGCTAACTCCCGCGCTTCAGCAAGGGCAGTTTCTAACTGATTTTGGCTCCATTCTCGGTTCAGTCGGGTTAAACTCCGTGCTAAATGAATGCGATCGTACACCTTCTCCCGATTCAAGGGCAGAATCTCAATCAGTTGGAGAACTTGAGGGGCTAATTCATTCGCCTGCCTCTCTAACTGACTGGTTTGGTCCTCTAATCCTTCGACATCTTTTAAGTCCAATGCGAGGCTCAAGTGGTTCACCATCGCTTGAACTTGAGTCTCGGTTTTGACTGCCGGTAAAGTCCAGACTTGTTCATAAAATTCCTGGGCTTTTTTATAAAAATACAAAGCATTAATAGAGTTCTTCGATTCCACCGGAGATTCACAAGTCTGGGTCCCTTCTTCCGTAAAAAATGGGTCAGTTTGTTCGTCTGTAATAGAATCCAATTGGTCTTTAATCCGCTTGCCGATTGCCTGGGCGGTATTTCCCAATTCCAGGACAATCTCCGGATTTCCCTGTCCAAGTTGTAAAACACAGTAGGACTGGTCCAACACCCCGATCGCCCGATAAGTTTTCCCCAAATTGAGGATGCCACTCAATCGAATCTCCGGTTCAGAATGATTAATAATCGGGTCTTCCAAGTTCTTTAAAGTTTTCAATGCTTCCCGATACATTCCCAATTGCTGCATCGCTTGAGCTTGATTAATCTGGCTGGCAATCATCCATTTTTCCTGGTTTAACTGCTCATAAATTGCAGTCGCTTCAGCCAACTGTTCTAAGGCATGAGCTGCTAATTCCGGTTGATTTCGCGCCAAATTAACCTGGGCCGATGTAGTCAAAATCCGAGCATGAATGGTTTGCTTGCGCTCGGATGTTCCTGGTGTCGTCACCTGATTTAACAGTCTGATACTTTCCTGAATCGAGGTTTCGGCATCATCCAATTTGCTTTGGCGCAATTGAGCTAAAGCCATATAACTGAACCCTAATGCTTTTTCCTCTCCCGATAATAACCCGACTGCTGCTTGCCAAGCAGTTTCAGATTCAGCAAACCGGAGACTTTCATATAACTGAGTCCCTTCCTCTAACCGGCTTTCTCCGTTAGAAATCGGAGTTTGAGCGACCGTTTCAGCCCCCGCTTGATGGGCAACCACGGGTGAAACCCCTTGGAGATTTAAGATAGTAATCGTTGCGAAAATACTGAGGAGAATAAATTTCCAACCCTGGTTTAGAAAGGATTGTACTTTACTGAAAAATGGATGCCATTTTCTTGCCATGTTCTGTTTCGCGAATTAATATCAACCAGGGGTTTACCAAAATCTAAACGAGCACTCAATTGATTGCCTAACTCTAACTGGAGTCCCACACCCAGAGAGACGAGAGAAGTTGTATCGGGGTTGGGTTGTCCCCCGCTATTCCAGCCGGTACCCACATCCAAAAAAGGAGCGATTTGCACCAACCCATTCCCGCCAGCAAAGCGGAAAACCGGCAAGCGGAGTTCCACGGAACCCAACACCCCATTATCGGTTAATAGGGTATCCTGACGATAACCGCGCACGGTATCCAGTCCACCGAGACCGATTTGTTCAAAGGATACCAGATTGTCCGGGGACAGTTGGACATCCCCACGCACAAACAGCAGGGTATCTCGTCCGAAACTCCGCACCCACTGTCCCTGTCCCCGCCAAGCAAAGAAGCGACTATCCGGGGCATTATTATTTATGGTGGCATCAAAGGCATCCACTCCTAAACTAAACGTCGATCGCAGGGCTAAAACTTCCTCCGGTTGGCGGTGGGTCCACTCTTGGAAGAAGCGTAAGGCAGAGACACGCAGTTCCCCATTATTGTTGGCCCCAGCAGAGAGGGGGAAGCGATCGCCCAATAAAGAGGTCTCACTTGCTTGCCGAGAAGCAGTCAACCCCAAGGCAAATTCGCGGGTATATTCAGGAGTCGCCCTTTGGAAGGGTTGACGCAACGTGAATTCATACAGACGAGAGTTCGCCTCGATATCCAGGCGATCAAAGGGAGATTCGACAATTTGGCTGTTGCCGTTGCTGTAGCGGAATCCGAGGGTGGTGTTACGGGGAGTGATAGGAACTATATAACTGCCTTCCCAGGTATTGCTACCCTCAGTGCGGGCATAACTGAGCAAGAGGCGATCGCCCAGTCCCAGGAGGTTATTATAGTTACCCTGGACTTGCTGACGAAAGGTACTCACTCCCGGCGATCGGCGGTTATCTAAGACCAATTGGGTCCCGGAAAAGGGGGACGCTTCAATAATGTTCACCTCTAGGATATTTCGTCCAGGGATAGGGACAGCGCGGAGTTCCCCTTGCACGTCTTGGATTAATGGATCGAGTCTGAGTAAGCGTAACGCTTCGACAATTCGGTTCACATTCACGGGTTCATTCCCGATCGCAACCCAGAGGCGATCGCGCACATAATTATCCAGGCGATTTGAATTCACCTGAATCTCTCGTAACATCCCAGGAACCACGGCAATTTGCACCGTATTCTCCCGCACCGTTTGGGGCGGTAGATAGGCCCCCGTCGTAATATATCCCGCTTCCACATAGAGATTGGTAACCGCCGAACGAGCCTCTCGCAGGTCTGCAAACGAGAGCGATCGATTCGTATAAGGCGCTAAAACTTGACTAACTTCCGCCTCAGAAAACACCGAATTACCAACCACATTAAATCGATCTACCGTAATCGATTCTGGGATACCCGATGCCCCTGTCTCCACATTTTTCAACCCGGGAGAAAGCGCCTCCCCATCACAACCAATCCCCGGTAAATCCGGTGAACTCTTCTCAACAGCAGCAATCAGAACCACCTCACCCTGCTCATTTAATTGCCAATTCGAGGCTTCTGAAATGCGTTGAACTGGGACAGCTTCCCCAAGGGAAAAATTTCCTAAATTCTCCCCAGACCCTCTAGAATTTCGCTCAGGAAGCGGGTCTAAATTATCAATAAAATTACCACCGGACCGAGGTTCGCGAGGCGATGGCGGTAATCCTCCCCATCCCGAAACAATAAATCGACTGCTATTGTCACTACTCCCTACATCACATCCTCGGGGAACAAGGGCAACGGGATTAATCCGGTCCTCTTCCAATTCAACCAATGCAGCATCCGGGTCAACTTCCGGGCGATTAACTGCCACGACTCCGTCAATTCCCCGTTGAGAACTGGCATCAATATCACTATCAAAAGACCGAATATCCGCTGTAGTATTCAGTTGAATATTTCCCCCTCGGCCATCTTCCGCTTGAGTAGTAATATTACTATTT
The DNA here is from genome assembly GCA_025370845.1 of Laspinema palackyanum D2a. Classification (GTDB taxonomy): domain Bacteria; phylum Cyanobacteriota; class Cyanobacteriia; order Cyanobacteriales; family Laspinemataceae; genus Laspinema. Next base: position 33,950 of record JAMXFF010000044.1, read on the forward strand.
TCTCCCATAACCAGGGTTTGAGTCTCAATGGTAATATTCCCCCCCGTGGCAAAATCTGACGCATTAGTTGTGATATTACTGCCTCTGCGTAATTGTAAATTATTTGTGGTAATTTGAATATTTGCAGTGTTGCCCGAAGCAGTTGTCGCTGTAATATTTCCTTCATTATCTAATAAAATAGAATCAGCAGAAATATTCACGTTTCCTGCTGCTCCTAATTCTATTTGTCGTTCTTCTGTAAAATTTTTAATAAAATTCACTAAGTCTTCTGGTGATATTCTAATTATCCCTTCATTTTCTAATAAAACGGAATCAGCCTGAATGGTTAAATTACCAGCCTTTCCTAATTCCAATTCCGACAAATCTGGAAGACCTATCAACTCCAAGAGGACTGGATCTATGTCTTCCAGAGGGGATTCTCCAAATATTAATTCTAAATCTTCTATCGATTGACCTTTAACAGAAATTCTTGCCCCATCTAGTATAATCAATTCACGAGCTTCTATTTGGATATCACCAGCATCTCCAAAACCTAAAGTTGAAGCAAATAAAAGACTAGGAGATTCGTCATTGGATGCTCTTCCAATCAATTGGATTGAATCAGAAGCTCGAATTATAATATTTCCTCCTTGTCCAAGTCCAATAGTTCCAACGCCTATCTGTCCTCCAGCACTTACAATAATCCGGTGGGATTCAATATTAATATTGCCACCTGTACCTGTGCCAACTACATTGTTTTGAGTGGCAAAAATACCGCTTGAGCGTAGAAAACCTCCAAAATCTTCCCCTTCTCCACTAACCATAATCGATTCGGAGGCTCTAATATTAATGTCTCCTCCTTGTCCTTCTTCAAAAAAGCTAGAAGCAGAAATTTGTCCCCCTTCTTCGAGAATTAACTCACGCACCTCGATATTCAAGGAATTTCCTGGCTGCCCTCCATTCACGCCAGTGGATATCGTTGCGCCATCTCCAACCCATAGCCGTCCCGCATTAATCGTTAAATCAGCCCCGATCCCAAAACCATAAGTTTCAGCAAGAATCGCCGAAAATTCACTTAAATTGAGAGAATGAGCAGCATTTATTTCTAAGGTTCTGCCCCTTTCTCCTCCCTCAGTTAAAGATAAAATAACCGATAAATTATTGAGGTTAATATTTTGTCCATGAATGCGGATATCTCCCCCACCGGGACCACTAGCATCAATTGAGGCTGCTTCCGTGAGTTGAATATCTTGAAATCCGGTGACATTTTGATAATCGAAGGAGAGATTTTGTGCCGTTGAGGTTAAACCGACATTGCTGCCTGCGTTCACACTTCCCACCTCAATGCGTCCCGATTCTGTGATTAAGTTGCCGCCATCAAGGGTAACGGATGATCCGAGAATTGCCAGGGTATTACCGGGATTCACCTGGAGCCCATCGGAACGATCGCTACGATCGACTGCACCGAATTCATCGACTTCTAAATTATGACCGATTCCTAATACATTAATGGGTCCAGAGGTGGTGCCAAATTGCAATCCAACCGGCGCATTTACGGTGAGGAGGGGTAGGCTTTGGGGATTGCTGGCGCTAAAGAATGAACCATCGGCAAAGACAAAGCGATCACCTGTTGTTGCCAAAAAAGACCCCCCGAGTTGTAGTCGCGCATTGGGACCAAAAACAATGCCGTTGGGGTTGAGGAAAAACAGGTTGGCATTGCCCTTTGCCCTTAAAATCCCATCAATATTGGAGATAGAACCACCCGTGATCCGGGTAAGAATCTGGTTGATTTGATCCGTGTTGTTGAATAATGCTTCGGTATTTGTGGGGACAGAAAATTCTTCAAAACTGTGGAAGAGAGTCCCGCTGGTGGTGGAAGTCCCACCTTCAATAATAAAGGTGTTGCTGTCTGGGGTGACACGGGAATTTTCCGGTAAGGTGCGATCGGGGACAATTTGTGCTGAAGTCAGAGTGGGTGCTATCCCAAACCAGCAGAGGGTTAAGCTGCCTGCGAGGGCGACGGGGAAAAGGAGTGGTTTCATGAATAGCGTCATGTAAACATCGGGTACTGATGTTATGGGAGAAAAATCGAAAAGTTATGCAGACTGAGAAAAGACAGGGATCCGCATAGAAAGCAGACACCCAGACGATCGCCTGATATCTAAGGGAAGATTAATCCTTTGATGTCACTTTTGCAACCCCTGCTCAACCCCAGTTTGGCGTACAGGACCCTGGCATCTCCAACCAGCAACCGGGTTGTGGCATTGATATCAAGGGAATTCCCCGAGAATTCCCCGGAAAAAACGAGTTGCAGTGCATCGGTGATAATGTAATGGTTTCTGGATATTGGGGACCTCGTAGCAGCCCAAGGGCGATCGCCCTGGGTTGAGAGTCAAAAAAAAGCGATCGCCTTGTAACAAAGAGGGCGATCGCTTTTAAAATCCCTACCTTAATTCTCAATTATTCGCAAATCGAGCTAAAATTTCATCCCGCGACAATTGCATAATTAACTGAGTCCGTTCCAAAGCAGGCAGTTCAATTAACCCGTCAATAATTTGTGCCAATTCAGCATCAACTTCCCCAAACTTCACCTGAAGCATACTTTCTACCATCAACCGTTGTCCCTGTTGATTTCCCTGTTGCACTCCCGCTTCAAGGCCCTGTTGGATTCCCCGTTGAACTCCCTGTTCGAGGCCCTCTTGACGCCCCCGTTGAGTGGCATCTTCCAGACGTTGCAAATACAGTGGCGATAGTTCCATAATTAACTCCTGGTCATCCGGTTCTAAGTCTTGGCGGACTTCTAAAATTGTCCGCAGATTATACAGTAATTCTAGCGCAGCTAACTTCCAGGGATTATCATCCGGTAACCCTTGGATTTCGTTAACCGCTTGTTGTTGCACTCTTCCTTTCCCTAATAGTCTCAAAGACAGGGTTTCGGGGTTTACAGGCAGTTGATGGATGGCAATTAGGCCCATTTTTAACCCCCTAGCCAAAGAATAAACTCCCTTGACTCCGATTAGAGGGTCTTCTGTTGCACCAAAATAGTCTAAAAGGCTGCTGGAGGCGGTGGGCGTTAAAATCCACCCGGTGATGACTTCTTCTTCCGGTAGCGGGGTATTGTCTCGGTTGGCTTTGCGTTCTTCATTGGACTGAATCGCATAGAGTTTAGCGAGACAACTGCGGATTTGTTTGGGTTGAACTGCATTGCGAAAAGGTTCAAATATCGTTTGGTTACCTGCGATTTGTCCCAGGAGTCCCAAGGAAGTCCGGTCTCGGTTTGATTCAGGGTTGGCGATAAACAAGACATCTACCTCCTGGACTTCTGCGGCAATGGTTTTGCCGGTTTCTACGGTTCCAAATGGACTGAGCAGTTCTTCTAAATATTGTTTAGCGAATTGGTCATGAATAAATCTTGTCATTGATGATTGTGGAAATACACAAAATTATTTTATCATTAAATATTAAAAAAACATAGGATGGGCATGGCCCACCCTAATTGATTAATCTAAGCGAAGAGTAGTTTCTTTATTTCTTTAAGTTGTTTTTGCAACCACTCCTGAAACAATACTTCGCGAAGTTCTCGCTGGATGATGGGGTCACCTATAGAGGCAGGCAAGCGATCGCGCACCCAACACAAGCAATATCGTCCGTCTAAATCCACAGGTCCGATAATTTCGTCGGTTTTGGCATCTTGGAGTGCTTCTCGCAGGGGGACCGGCAGTTGGCTGATTCGTACCGTACCCACCATACCGCCAACGGTTTTATCTTCATCGAGAATGGTTTTTTCTTTAGCGATCGCCTCAAATTGACTGCGATCGCTCTCCAATTGCTCTTTAAGTTGGGTGGCGGTTTCTTTATCTTTGACGAGGATTCGAGAAAGCACCACGCGATCGCATAATTTTTGCTGTTCCTCAAACCGTTTTTCGAGATCCGGCTTGGCGATCGCTATCTTGAGCTTTTCCACTTTAATCCCAAACGCCAGTTGCTCGCAAAACTCATCATAAGTTAGATGATTTTTCGATAGCCATTCGTTAAACTTGCTGGGATCTAAGAGATTGGCTTGTCGGGTAAAATTGGAAATGGCTTCGTTAATTTGAAATTTAGTGGCTTTGATGTCCGAACGATTTTCCAGTTCTTGGGTGAGAACGTAGTGTTGCTTGAGGTCGCCGAGCATTCGTTGTAAACCGCCGGATACTTTCAGCATTTGGCAGACTTGTTTAAAGGAGAAAGGTAAGGATTCAGGTCAGGGGCTTGACAGGAGGGGATTTTTGAGTAAAGTGGGGATATGAATCTAGATAACCTGCCACAGCAACCAGAGCGTTCAACCCTTGAACAGTTGTCACCGACGCAACTGGTGGATATGCTGTTGGCACAATTCCAGGTCATAGAGGAGTTAAAAGCCGAAGTTAAACGGCTCCATGTGTCTAAGCGGCTGGATAGTAAGACATCATCGAAGCCTCCGTCTACAGACGTTCTCAAGAAATCAGAAAAACCTAAAAAGCAAGTCTTAGCCGAAACGAACCCAGAGCCAAAACGTAAACCTGGGGGGCAACCGGGTCATGAAGGTTCGACGCGCAAAGGGTTTAATAGAATTGACCGCACAGAAGAATTGATTCCAACCCACTGTGACCACTGTGGCGGCAGCCGTTTTGAGGACGAACCCGTGTCGGTCAAAGTGCAACAAGTAGCTCAATTGGTCTTGCGCCCCATTGAAGTAGTCGAGTATCGTCAGTCACGGCTTCGATGCAGTTGCTGCAAGCAAGAGAGTTCAGGAGTATGGCCTCTTCGGGTCATTCCCGGTCAAGACTTGGATGCCGGTTTACAAGCATTACTCGGATGGCTGGGTTGTTATGGACAGATCTCCTATGAAAAACAAGCCGAACTCTTGGGTGAACTAGGTATTGGGGAGGTGGGCGTAGGAACTCTGGTTAATACCAACGCCCGAATTGCCACAACTATTACCAATGCCGTCAATGAACTGGCTTTGGCGCTACCCTCTGTGTCACACATCCATGTCGATGAAACGCCCTGGATAGTTAAAGGCGTTAAAGAGTGGTTATGGGTAGCTACCCATCCGAATTTTTGTTTATTCCATGCCGCAGATACCCGAGGCCGAGTCGAACTAGAAACCTTATTAGGTAAACAATTCAACGGGGTACTCGTAAGTGATGATTTCAGTGTATATAACGGGTATCCGGCTGCGGCCCAACAGAAATGTTTAGCCCATATGAGACGCCATCTCAAAAAATTGATTAAATTTGACAACAAAGTTCAAGTCACTATTGGAAAGACATTCCTGTCTTTGGTAGATGAAGCGTTTCGGCAACATCGCCTGTGGCGTGAAACTGGGGATGATTCTTCATACCGAACCTGGGGAAAGGAGTTTAGGTTGAGGGTGGAAGCAGCTCTAACCGAATGGTTACCTCAAGCGGGTTACGAGGCCGGAAAGCTGCTGCGTAATTTAAAAGAAAAAGCCGAACAATGGTGGTACTTTCTAGAGCATCCGGAGATTCCTCCAGATAATAATTTAGCGGAAAGAGCTTTACGATTAGGCGTGACTAAACGTAAGGTGAGTGGGGGTTCTCGGTCTATGGCAAGATTTGAAAAGACAGCCAAATTGTTGAGTGTGGTTCAAACCTGTCGATTTCAGGGCCGCTCCTTTATGGAGTTTTTAAAAGAAGCACTTTCGGCTAGCGCTCACCCAGAATTACCTTACCCCACTTTGATTCCTCCAGTCCCGACATAACCTCCGATTGGGGTGGATTTTATAAATACGAACACTCATGAATCTAAGTTTTTATCCCTTTTTTCCCGATGATAACTTCGGGTTGTTTCTGTTTGACTTAATTTATCGCTCTCGTTAGAGAACGCTAATATTTCATCATCTCTGCTGACCTCTGATTACTCGGTCTCACAGTGGTCCCATTTTTTAGACCTGAATCCTTACGGAGAAAGATTGGTCAGCGATCGTTACAAATGAATTAGAATCCATAACTATTGTGGGGTAATGAACAAAAGTTGTGATGGAAGGCCACAGCATTGCCGTACCCTTTGCCTGTACTATGACAACTTAAGGATCCAGGCATCTTGTTCGCCGAGATTCAAACCGTCTAAATCGCCGGTGGTGTCACCCACAAGATAGATGCCGGTGATATCCAAAATCATGTCATTGACAATATCATCGCCGTCGCTGCCGAATTGTTGTTTCCACTGCAACCCGCCATCGACGTTGTATTTAGCGAGGAAGATATCGTTAGCGCCAAATTGAGTATCACCGAGTTGACCTTCGGTGGTTCCAGTTAAGTAAACGTTACCCAAACTATCGGCAACGACGGTACTGCCACTATCGGCATTTGTTGTGCCTAACAGTCGCTTCCAATTGACGCTGCCAGTGGTGCTATCCAATTGGGCAACCCAGGCATCGCCGTTGCCGTAGTAAGTGCCACCTAAACCGGACTTGTCGCCGTGAATTCCCTTCCACCAAGCATCGCGATCGCCTACCCAGTCATTGGCACTCCCCGAGTATGTTTCGCCTAACCAGCCAAAGGTTTGACCCCCCAGATAAACGTGACCGTTATTATCCACAGCAACGCTACGGGCAATATCCACCGCAGTGGTTCCCAACTGGGTTTGCCATTGCAAATTGCCACTGCTATCTAACTGGGCAACCCACGCATCCCCATCCCCTTCGCGGGTTCCAGCTAAAGATCCTTTCGTTTCGCCAGTGATGTAAACGTTGCCGTTATTGTCTACAGCAATTCCCAGGGCTTCATCTTCATCGATACTACCCAACTGTTTCACCCAGGTTTGAATACCATCACTGTCGTATTTGCCAACCCAAGTATCCGTTGCCCCTTGGTTCGTGCCATCAATGTTGCCAGTGGTGCGTCCCGTAACGTACAAACTACCGTCATTGCTAAGGGTTAAAGCACCGTTGGTTATGTCATAACCTGCGATGCCTAGAGGGTTTTGCCACTGTTGAGTGCCGTTGCTGTCGTATTTGGCAATCCAGCTATTTGACGGGTCCCCACTCCATTTGAGAACATATAAATTATCGGCACTATCCACCGCAATCTGTTTCGCTTCATCATCGCCAGCAGTTCCCAATTGAATCTCCCACAGTTCGCTACCATTGCTGTCGCGCTTGACGATAAAGGCATCGCTACCACCAGCATTGGTTCCGCCTAAGTTGCCAGAAGTGTGACCGACGGTGTAAGTATTACCCGCACTATCCACAGCGACGCTATTGGCAACATCATCCGCTGAAGTGCCGAACTGTTGTTGTGACTGTAGGGATTGAGTTTCATTGTCAAGAATCTTCAACTGTGCGTAATACGTGCCCCGCATCGCATAGTTGGGATTGCTCTTTAAGTAGATATCGACAATTTCATCTTCTTCGAGTTCACTGTCATCAATGGGATTGATGTCAATGGTTATGGAAGATTCACCCGCCGGAATGGTGATGCTTTCTGGGATAAGTTCATAATCAATCCCGTTTTTGGCTTTATGCCACCACCCGGTAGAAATCCAGTAATCCACTGTTAACGGATTGCTGGTGTCCCCGGTGCGGCTAATTGTGAATTGACCCGGATCGCCATATTCAGAGGCTTGATTGTCGCTGACGGTAATCTCGACGGTGGGTTTATCGTCATTATCCACAAGAGTCAGAGGAATCCGATCCCAAATCCGACCTTGATGGTTCATAAATGTATAGGTTGGATCTGGGGTCAAAGTTACTTCTACCGTCTCGTCCCCTTCCACTTCACTATCATCAATCGGGATGAACGTGAAAGAGACATCATGTTTACCGGCAGGAATGGTAATGCTTCCAGGGAGTTCTTCGTAGTCTTCCCCATTGGTTGCGGTTCCCGGTAGGGAGTAATAGACCGTTAAATCTTCTGCCAGACTGCCGATCCGACGCAACAGGAAGTGTTCGTCATTTCGAGATTCCGAAGCATAGGATTCTCGATGGAAATTCGTCGGTTGACCGGAATACCATTCTGCCATTAGCTGTACTTGCGGCGTTTCATTGTCCCAAATTACCACCGTATCCAGGTGTTCGCTGCTGTTGATTTCGTAGCCATCACCTTCGGCAAGTTGCAGCCTCACCGTTTCCGGCCATTCTGTTTCTGTGTCTTCCCGAGATGTAATGGTCAATGTGATGGAAGTTTCACCCTCCGGAATGGTGATGCTAGTGGGAATTGTGGCGTAGTCAGTACCATTCTTGGCTTGCGGACGCCCCCAATGGATTGACGGTTCGATGGTAAAATTCACCGTCATCGCAGTGGTGGTATCTCCCGTGCGAGTAAAAGTGAATTCGCCCGTGTCGCCGCCTTCTGTGGCATCGGGGTCGGTTGCTTCGATGCTGACGGTGACGGGATTGACATCAATGCTGACGGTGACTGGGGTTGCCACTGTGACTTTACCATCGGTGAGGGTGGCGGTGAATGCCGGTTGTGCGTTCCCGACGGTGGTGGGCGTCCAGACGATCGCCTCACCTGCGGATAAGGTGGTTACACCCGCTTCTACAGGTTCACCGTTTTTGGTGGGAATGTCGGATCCGACGGTTTGGATGCGGAACGTCAGGGGGTCGCCATCGATATCAGTGGCACCCGTCGCCGCCACCAAGTCCGCGTGAGTGACGGTAAATCCGGTGTTTTCTGTGGCACCTGTGAGGGTGAGGTTGGAGGTGGTGACGGTGGGTGCATCGTTGACAGGGATGCCTTGCAGGGCGATCGCGCCGGTTAGGGGTGCAGCAATATCGTCGGTGATGGAAAGCGCAATGCTGATATCTTGGTTAAAGTTGGCTGTGGGTACAAACTGCAAATCTGCCAGCGCCGCATTCACATCCACAACTGCACCGTTAGCCGTCCAAACGCCGGTTGTGGCATTATATTGTCCGGTTCCGATACCTGTTGTCAAGACTCCAGCAGCGGGATTGGACAAGGTTAGGGTGACGGTACTTTCGCCATCCGGGTCACTCACAACGACATCGCTGAGGTTGAGAGGCGTGTCTTCGGTATAGGTCAGATTGAGGGTTTGATTGGGTGGTGTGGGTGTAGATATCCGATTCGGATTCACCTGTCCAATAATTAAATCATCTACTCCGATCCGTTCGGTATTTGCTGGTTTGCGAATAGTCACGCCAGTGAAGGGGGTATCGGTATCCGTGACTCCAAAGAACAAAGCCGAACCGGAATTCGCAGGCCAACTTGCAGTAACTGGGATAGTTAACTCGCTGGTTGTGCCATCTTCTCGGTGCAGGGTAAGAACGAATGGGTCTCCTTCAGCATCGGTCACAGTGAAGCCAAACGCAGATTGAGGAGTGTTGAAATTGATGGTAAAGCTTTCATCATTGCTGCTGAGAAGATAGTTATCTCCAGAAGTGGGGAACATACCGCCATTGGTTCCGGTAGGAAGAGTCTGAACTTTCAGGTTGCCGGATAGGGTGGCAGTGGTGTTACCGAAGTCTAGGGTGTTAGGAGTATCGTTATGAGCAAAACTCTCAAAATCTACAGTTTCAATGTTGATGAGATTGGCAAGGAACTGATCGCGAGCATTATTGGTGTTGGGAAGACTTGCGAGTCGTACAGAATTAGCGCCACTGTGCAGATCTTCGCCGGAGTGGGTCCATGTCCAGTTGTAGCTGTGTTCCTCAGCAGGTGTTTCGTCTATAGGTGGATTGGAGAATGTCCAGTTGAGGATATCGTGATTTTCCCATGCTCCGGCTGTGGCTGCGGCAAACCCAACCCAAGCTTTACCGCTATCTAAATCTAAGGTGGTTCCTAAGTCTACTGGCACGGTTAAAACCGGGGTAGATAGGTCATCCATGAAAATTTGCAGGGTGCCGGGGATGTATTTCACCTTAACTGTGTGAACTTCCCCATCGGATAAGTTGGGAATATCGCTCGTAGCACCCAAAGACCTGTTTTGTCCTGTACCATTGGTGTGAACGCTCAGATGATTTCCATTGGGGTAATCGGTGCCGGGTTCGTTGTTATCATAGGTATCGAATTCCAGCGCGAGGCTATTATCGATGCCTCTATAGCCAATATTTCCTCCCCCACCACCGATCGCATCGGCACTGCTATTTTGAATAACAAAAGCAAAGCCATCTCCACCGGAGCCTCCCAAACCGGATCCTCCCAAATCGTTAATCTGGAATTGGAAAGTAGTCTCAAACCCGTCTTCCACTGATTGCGGAGTCGCGTTCCACACTGCTCCAGCTTGATCGCCAGCGCCACCTGTACTTTTCTTTGGAGTGAGGCGGAGTGTGTGGCCGAGTTGTACCGTGCTACCGATGAGGTTGAGCCCTTCAAGCGAGCTAAAGTCTTCATAGTTTAACTCGGTGACGGGAACAACCCGCACGTCATCAATGACAAACCCGGTTGCACTATTGGCAGCATCTCCCTGGAATGACAGGGTGGTGCTATTGCTGTCGGCAGTAAAGGTAGTCGTGTATTTGACAAACTGGAGATCGTCTTGAGTTGATAGAATATCGTGCGTCAGAGTAGTTGAGAAGAGGGAATTGTTACCCGTAACGTCGATATGTCCTGTGGATGACTCATTTTTCAACGCTGGATCGTGGGCATACCAGAAACTTAGTTCGTAAGTTTTCCCGATTTCAGTGGCAAAATTTTGGGAAATTTGGGTGGCATCATCTAAAGAAATTGTTTGGTCAAACCCATCAGGGTTAAATGTCCCCGATACCCCGCTCCATATTTGATTAATCAGTTCTGCGTAACCATTGGCAACTGACCAACTAAAGCCTGCGGGTACTGTGTTCGGCCATAAATATGCCCAATCGCCACTCACGTCAACGGCTTCAAAGTCACCATTTTGGATGAGGTTCGTGGGTTGCTCGCTAATAATTGGCCCGATGTTGACAAAGGTGTTTTTGGACACCCAGGCGTCATAATTGCCAGCGTTAGTATTGGCTACGGAACCCGTGCTGTTGCCAGTGGTGTAAATGTTGCCACTGCGATCGCTGGTAATATCTTGAACGAAATCGTCGTTGGCAGTGGCAATGATCCGACTGGCGATAAAGTTGCCGTCCCTATCCAATGTGGTGACAAAAGTATCATTACTGCCAAAATGCGGTTGACCGTTGAGAGACCCTTGGGTTGTCCCAGTCCAAGAGACGATACCATTGCGATCGACGGTGAGACCCCAACCTCGGTCATTCCCTGCGGTTCCTACTTGTTCCGTCCACAGTTGATTGCCGTTGGGGTTGTATTTCACCAAGAAGGCATCTTGACGTCCGGCATTGGTATTGCCGTTGAGGTCGCCTTCCGTGGTGCCGGAGAGGTAGATATTACCGTCGCTGTCAATCGCTAATTGAACGTTGCGACGATATTCTCCACCGACATTCTGGATGTAAACATAACCGTCTGCGGCAGGGGTTCCCAGTTGTTCCGTCCAGAGTTTGGCACCAGAAGTGTCATATTTGGTCAGGAAGATATCCGTGCTGCCAGCATTGGTATTGCCATCCAGGTTCCCTGTGGTGACGCCAGCAACGTAAACGTTTCCAGCAGCATCTGTCACCACAGAACGCGCCATATCTTCACCTTCAGACCCTAGCGTTTGCTGCCAAATCAGATTGCCATTGCTGTTGTATTTAGCAAGTAAGGCATCGGCAGGACTTCCGATTGACCAAGATTGAGAATAACCGGCAATATACACATTACCCGCCGTATCAACGGTGACGCCACTGGCCCAATCATGGGCAGCAGTACCAATCAATTGATTCCACAGTTTATTGCCGTCGCTATCCCATTTTGTCAGAGTGATATCGCCCCTGCCATTCTGACCGGGGCCATCATCATAGCCAACGGTATAGAGATTGCCTTTGGAGTCTTTGGCGATGCCGTTATAGTAGTCAAATCCGGTAGAACCCGATTGGCGCGTCCAGAGTTTATTGCCTTCGGCGTCATATTTGGTGAGGAACGGATCAGAAAAGTTGGCATTAATACCGCTGGCGTTGGCATTGCCATCTAGGGAACCATTGGTAGCACCAGCAATGTAGACGTTTCCATCATTATCCACCACAACGCCACGAGATTGGTCGGTGTTGACCGTGCCTAATTGCCGAATCCAGGAGTTATCGGGAATGGGTGCTGGAATTTCCACGATGCCTTGCCGAATCCAATTTTGTTGACTTGGCATATCGTTCCAAGTGCCAACACCATAAAAATTGGTCTCGGTGAAGTCTTCGCCTTCGGGAGTATGAAGAACGTTATCCGGTGTACTACCCCAGTTTACGAATGTGACTGCATCTCCACTCACCCACTGATAATTTCCCTCGGTATTTTCATAAATCGGGCTATCATTTAAGCCAATCCATTTTGGGCCACTGCCAAAGGTATCAAATAGCCATTGATTTTCCTCTGTATTACTAATGGTTACCAAGTTACCGCCAAGTGCCTGCGCTTGTTCTTGTGCGCCTAGCCAAGTGTCCGGTGTAGTTAGGAAATAGCGATTTCCAGTGGTGGGATTGGTGTAAACGTAGCTGGTGGTATCGATAAAGTCTGCGCCTTCTAATTCTTGCCGCACTTGTGATAGGGTGGCACCTGTTTCTAAGCGCGATCGCCAATAAGCAATCTCTGTGGTTTCGGCTTTTCGTCCTAAGATTTCTTGGTAAAATTCTGCAATTTTCAGTTCAGCGTCGTTGTTTCCTTGTCCATCAACTGCCGATTGAATAATTGCCGGACGCAGTTGCTTTAAGGTTTCGCCGTTTTGCCAGCGTTCCATCCACTGTTCAAATAAGGAAACGTCGCGTCCGATAACTTCATTGGCAATCCGATTGATGGGATTTTGGTCGGTGATGATGACGTGACCGCTGGGGTGGGTGCCGATTTCATAATCCCCCTCCGCTAAGTTAACCACGAGGGTTTCGTTGTCTTCTATTTCATCATCGGGAAGGGCAATTATCGGCAGAGTTACTAAGGTTTGACCTGCTGGAATGATGATGTTGCCGCTTAAGGCTTGAACATCGCTGCCATTGGTAACATCACCGCCCAAGGTGTAATTCACGCTCAAGTTTTGGTCTAACTTGCCAATGCGCTGAAACACGATTTGTCCGGCATTGCCATCTTCTCCCGCTAGGGAATCCGTGACCATGATATTGACAATTGGCTGGTCTAGGGTCGCCGGGTCAATTTCGATGATGCCAGGGAAGGTACCGAGATGAGTGCGGTCATTCCATTTCCCAGCTACGTGCATATTAATAACGCTAAAGTCTTCGCCTTCTGGGAGAAAAGGAGTATTGTTGGGTTCTCCTTCTTTCCAGTTTTCATAGGTTATCGGGTCGCCATTTACCCATTTAAAATTGCCCTCCTCATTGCCATACATTACACTATCTGTCAAGCCAATATGAAAAACTTGACTGGTGCCGAAGGTATCTACAATCCACTGCTGTTCGTCAGCAGTGTTAATAGAAACCAAATTTCCACCGAGTGCTTCTGCTTGGTTTTGTGCGCCGAACCAGGTATCAGGTTCGCTTAACAGATACAGATGGCCGTTGGCAGGATTGACGTAAATGAAGGAACCGTAACGCTCTGTTGTTGTGCTGTCCCCAATCGTAACAATATCGCTAATTTTTGTCCCTAAACTGTATCCAATACTATCGCTTAATGTAATTTCAAAAGTCTCATTTCCTTCTAATTCATAATCATGGAAAGGAACGACTCCCTTTGTAACTTTGGTTTGACCAGGTTGAAAAATTACTGTTCCGGTTAATTCTTGATAATCGGTGCCATTAGTAGCAGTTCCAGTAATAGAATACCGCGCCATTAATGCTTTATTGATATCTCCTCCGTCACGGGTAAATACCAGTTGTCCCGCATTGCCGTCTTCTGTGGCATTGGCATCGGTGGCAGTGACGCTGACGGTAGTGGCATCATTTTCTGTTCCATAAAAGTTCAGTTTCCATCCGTTCCAAGTTCCTACATCCCCACTCATCAAATCTCGAACCCGTAGTTGCCATTCTCCCAGAGAGGATTCGCCCCAATGGCGCGCTGAGGTAAATACCCAATTTTGATATGCAGTTCCGTCATCAAAGCGCGGTTGGGCGAGGACGGATTCGGTACCGTCGGGGGCAATTAAGACGATTTCTAGGTCGCCGCGATACAATCCTGTGGCATCGAAGACGATTTCGATTTTTTCAATTTTAATGTCTTCAAAAATGGTTACGGAATCGGTAATTCCGGTGGCATCAAAGTCGGGGATGACAACTCCGGTGCTATTATTTTGGGGCAAACGGTCAAGGATAGTGTGGTCAATGTTTCCATCAGCATCCAGTCCTACAATATCGATCGCCCCGGAGGTAATGGCAATTTCCGGTTGGACAACTTCCCAGTTCATCGCCGCTTGTACTGCCAGGGTGGCATCCACTGCACCAAATCCATAACTATGATTCACCCACAACCCGGCACCGTTTTGCACCCAATCGCGATGGTTGGGGTCATTTTTCTGGGTGGTTTCTACTAAAATATGTTGGACATCGCGCCAAGTGAGATTGGGATTGGCCTCTAACATTAAGGCGACGATGCCGGAGACTAAAGGGGCGGCAGAGGAGGTTCCGCCAAAGCGATCGGTATAGTTGCCGTCGCTATATCCCTGTTCCCCGACTAAATCTGTGGTGGTAATGCCGACGCTAGTGCCATCTCGATAGGCGGAACTGGAAGAGGCGGAGACGAGGAGGGAGGCCCCGGGTTCGCTATACCAGGATTGTTGACCTTGATAGTCGATCGCCGCGACGGGAATCACATAACGTGAGTTGGCAAAGGGGTTATAGTTCACATCGCCGCCATCCCATCCATCATTTCCGCCAGCAAAGATGATAATATTCCCCAGTCCATCGCGCCCTTCTAAGGCATTGTTTTCCAATGCTGCTAAACTTAATCCCGGAGAGACAAAGGCATCGGCGGGTTTCCAACTGTTGTTATAAATATCAATGCCGTGGTAAGCGTGAGAGATGGCGGTGGCAATTTTTTCATCAGTCACTTTGTCCGCAGTCAGTTGAATTGCCGCCAAATCTGCATCCGGTGCACCTCCACTGACGCCTCCACGCTGGGTGCCAGCGGCCCCCGCGACCCCGGCAACGGCGGTGCCATGCATTCCCGCTGGATGATAGGGGGGTGGGGGTGCATCTTCGGACCAGCGAATCCGATTGGAAAGTCCGAATAACTGTTTCCAACTCCAGGATTCATCAAGGGTTTTAGACCAATCAATATCGGTCACCACTGCCCCTAGTTCCTGCCAAGATACGGGGATTTTATCACTAGACCAAATCAGGGCATTTTCTCCCCCATACCAGGTTTCCCAGAGTTCGGCACGTTCTTCCGGTTCGGCGGCCAAGATTTCATGGAGGTTGCTGACTAATTCGGTCCAATCAATGGGGCGATCGTCGGACCAGCGAATCCGATTCGATAGTCCAAATAAGTCTTCTAAAAATAACCCAGCATCTTCGGACCAACGAATTCGATTAGACAGTCCAAATAATTCGGTCCAGTCCCAACTCAGTTCGGAATCTTCCATCCACCGGACTCGATTGGACATTCCAAATAGGGTATCCCAGAACAATACAGGGTCTTCGGACCAGCGAATCCGATTGGAAAGTCCAAATAAACTATCCCAGAACAGTTCGGGTTCAGAGGACCAGCGAATGCGATTGGAAAGTCCGAATAATTCATCCCAGGAAATTGCAGTACCATCTTCCGATTGAATCCAATCCCCTTCCCCAAATAAGGCCGTTAAAAATGCTTCTGGGTCGGAGATATTTTGTAAGAATTCTGCTTGGGTGAAAATCTCCTCCCAATTGGCTGCTAGTGCCTCATCAGACCAGCGAATTCGGTTCGAGAGTCCAAATAAGTCTTCTAGGAGCAGTTGCGGGTCTTCGGACCAACGAATCCGATTGGAAAGACCGAATAACTGTTCGACGGTGACTTCACTGCCATCGGACCAGCGAATGCGATTAGAGAGTCCGAATAATTCTTCTAGGAATTGGTCGGTATTACCGGACCAGCGAATGCGATTGGAGAGTCCGAATAATTCTTCTAGGGAGACTTCTTCATCTTGTTCGTCACCCTCACTCCAAATTAAAGTGCGATCGCCTAATCCAGCAAAGTCTTGTTGCAGCAATTCGGCGTCTTCCGCCCACCGCAACCGATTAGAAAGTCCAAACAATTCCTCTAAATTCATCTCGCTATCATCGGCCCAGCGAATCCGATTGGACAGTCCAAATAATCCTTCTAAAAACTGTTCCGGGTCCTCAGACCAACGAATCCGATTAGAGAGGCCAAATAATTCATTCCAGGACAGTTCTTCCTCATCAGACCAGCGAATCGGATTAGAGAGGCCAAATAACTCATTCCAGGACATCTCCTCATTCATCCACCGCAGACGGTTAGAAAGTCCAAATAAGTCTTGAATTGATTCGACTGGACCATCAGAGAACTCAATCCGGGTGGAGGTGGCAAAGGTGGTTTCCACCTGAGCAAAAACCGGGTCTCCCCCAGCGTCTTCAATGTCATTCAAATCGAGGTTTAAGCCATTTTCCGTGGCATATTTAAACCGATCAATTAAATCCGGATGTTCTTGTTGGACCCCATCATCAACAATGGCAATTACTACGCCTTTACCCGTAGACCAATCCCAGGCATTAATGGCATTGGCACCTTCACTGGCGTTGCCATTCACTTCGCTGGTATCAGGCAAGTGCCATTGGTCTTTTAGTAAAGACTCATCGGGGATAAATTGAGGTTTTTTCAGTTCAATGGGAACCAGGGGATAGGCAAAGTCACCGCCGACTAAATCGGCTAATCGTTGTTGTACTTCTTGGGCGCTAATTGCTTCGGGAAACTTCCAAATATAGGTATGCTCAATCTGTCCAGTGGCCTTGACTAGATCTGCGCCTAAAAGCGAGGCAATTTGCGAAACTTCAATATAAGGATTGGGGGCAAACCAAATCACCCAATCGGTTTGTGCTTCTAAGAGTTCGGGGTCATAGTTGTTTAAATTTTCAGCCCGTTCAACGCCATATCTGACGGGATCTGATAAGTCAGCCGTCAGGGGTTCGTCGAGTAAATCATTGGCGGCAGCAACCGCTAATTGGGCATAACCGAGGATAGATTGTCCCAGTTCTAACTCACGCCAATCCTTTTTAAAGAGACCTTCTTCTAAGAGGCGATCGAGATGTAACGCTTGAGCTGTAGCCCCACGGACTTGGAAAATAATATCATTATAATCTTGGTCAGAATTGTTATTCACAATTCGGATATCTTCCAGGGCAAAGGTATGTCCATCCCCGAGAACATCCGCCATTTGAAACACATTCATATCCACAACTTGGCTGAATTGTTCAATATTGTGGGGATTTTCCAAACTCATGGAAAATATCGGCTTTTTTACTCCCCCCAGTTGCGGATTTTCCAACAGTTCGGCAACGGAACCATTGGGGACTAACATTAATCCAAAGGTATCTCCCGGGCGCATTTGAAATGATTTAATCCCTAAATATTCCCCTTGGTTATAATCTGGTTCTCCTAATTCTCCATAAAACCTTGCTCCTTCTTGGTTATCAGAAATAACGACATAACCCTCTTCAGAATTGCTCAAGGCGCGACGGGCTGCTTCTTTAACCAATTCACTCGAACTGAGTTGATTGGGTTTCAGTCCAGCAAGACTAAAGATAGCCAATTCCCCGTGACTATAGCCACCGCCATCAAATAAATGGTCAAAGGTGACTAGGCCGCTGGGGTCAGTAATTGTAAAGAATCCTGATTGATAGTTCAGGCTTTTTTCAACCGTAGAACTGCTAGACGGGGTTTGATTTTCGCTGGGTTGATGGTTTGCTAATAAGGGGCTTTCTTCTCGTTCAGTTATCTGTTCACCCCCGGTTAAACTATCATAGTCACCTGTGCCAACTTCACTTCTTAATAGGGGGTCTTTGTCTGTAATTACATTTTCTGCTTTAATTTCATGAGGTTCCAAGGACTGTAGAGAATTGTCCAAGGAAGAATTTAGGATAAAATCAGTTTCGGCTTGGGTAATAAACTGGTCAGCAGCTTGTTTTAACTGAGTCGCCGTTTCCTCCTGGTTATAATTAAGGGATGGGTCATGTACTTCTAATGGTTCGTTCGGTATTAAGGGCGCGATCGCCTGAGACTTTGGGTCTCCACCCTCTAGGTTCGTGAAAGTATTGTTCTGATTTTCTTCCGATAAAAAACCAGAAAAACTTCCTGATTCATTCCCCAACAAATTATCCGGCATCATCGTTCTCCTATGCACCCTTGGTTTCTGTTCACCCGTTAAACGGTTTCCTGACGCCTCATAATTGGACGTTTCATTTATAGAGCCTCAATTCAATCCTCCTCTGGTCTAGCTTTACCAATTCTTTACAAAAATCTTGATTAGATGAAGATTCTGTAAAGCCAATACCCGCCCACTTGAACCGATCGCCATCTAAACGTTGACAGGATCCGACTACCATTCATTTGAACAGCCCTGTTTTGACCCATCGTTTAGATCTATTCCTTTCTCTAGGAAGATGGGGGGTGTTTTATGCGAATTCCCGCCCTCTTTACACAAACTTTATATAGTCCTCTGAAAATTCGTCAGACAAAAACCTGAGCGACAGGAACTAAGACCGCCTAAAATAGCCGAATTGAGGGCTTTCTGCCCCGACCGAAACAGCGCAATCGACAAGGATTAATGGGGACGCTATCTTTACCAAAACTTTACATTTAACCCGAAAAAAGCAAGGCGCGATCGCACCATAAGTCTCCAATAGGGTCCAATTTAGGAGATTCTGTCCTCGAAATCCCCTCCTCAACATCACTGTGCATAATTTCCGAGGAATTCACCTAATAATCATTTAGAAGGCAATCAGGGTATCCCAGTCTAGGCCGTTTACATCGTTCGTCATTGTTTTGAGGTTCCGATTATGTCCACTTTCACTCCCACCGAAGCACCTTACCTTTCCTCTTTAGAAAAAGGCATCATTGATGAAGTCAACCGCGCCCGGACTAACCCCAGTGCCTATGCGGCCTATTTGGAACAGATCCGCAACTCTCTAACCACGATAGAAGGGCCTAGTGTGATCACTGAAACGATTCAATTCCTGCGATCGCAATCGCCGTTAGCGCCGTTGGAATTGTCTCAAGGGATGACAATGGCAGCGCGGGATCATGTGAATGATAAAGGTCCTCAAGGGTTAATGGGACATCAAGGCACCGATGGTAGCACCATGAGTGATCGCCTAGAGCGGTATGGCACGTGGCAAACTGGTGCGGCAGAAAATATCAGTTACGGCAAAAAAACCGCTCGCGATGTCGTCTTACAACTGCTGATTGACGACAATGTTTCCAGTCGCGGACACCGAACTAACATTTTTAACCCACAACATCGGTTTATCGGCATTGATAGCGGACCTCATGGCCAATGGGGAACTATGTCCGTGATGACCTTAGCCGGTAATTATACAAATGCCAGTTCTCTGCCGACCCTCCCCTCAGCAGTCCCCGATGCTCAGATTGCCTTTAATCCCAGTCGAGGAACTCCAGAAATCGCCACTCCCTCCGGCGTAACGGATTTTACGAATCTCGGCGAGTTTTTTAGCCTATCCGATGGTAGCGATCGCATTAATTTAGCAGACTGGCCCGATGCAACAGGAACATCCGTCTTGGCCTTAAATGGCAATGATACAGTCCTTGGAACCACCAGCAATGATGATATTAATGGCAACCGGGGAAATGATGATATCCAAGGGGGAATTGGCAACGATTACATCCGAGGGGGTAAGGATTTTGATGTGATTTGGGGTGAGGATGCCAATGATATTCTCAATGGGAATAATAATGACGATACTGTATATGGCGGTGCAGGGGATGACATTGTAAGAGGGGGAAAAAATAATGATATTCTCTTCGGTGAAGCGGGGAATGATTTCCTGGTGGGGGATTTTGGACAAGATAGTTTAATTGGCGGTTTGGGCGGTGATGTTTTTGTGCTGCGATCCGACAGTCAGGATGGACTCAAAAATATATCGAACTTGGTGACAGAAGTGGATATGATTGCCGACTTTAATCCCAATGAAGGCGATCGCATTGGCTTAAATAATGGCTTATCCCTGTCAGATTTAACCTTTGAAGAACTGGATATCGCCGTCAATGGAGCATCCCAACAAGCGATCGCCCTCCGCATCTGGGCCACTGGGGACTATCTGGGACTGGTACTCAATGTCAACTCCAGCGAACTCCAGGTTCCAGATAACTTTGTCACCGCTGATCAACGGTTAATATTGGGGTAACCTGATCTCTGGTATCGGTGGCAAGGGTGGTGGATTAATCCACCGCTTAATAAATGTAGAGGTGAGAAAGCGAATAGCCTCTACCTTTAGGATTGGCTCTCCCCAAATATGTAAATCCTGTTCATAAATTGCCCCCACAACTGATGAAATGGTTCTTTCCCTGTAAAGACAAGGTAAGGTATTGCCTTGTCTTTTGTTTTTGGGGTAGCGTTAGAGTCGTCTTCTTTTTTCGGTTGAAACTGAGAAACATTTATTGGGTTCGTGCATAAATTTCGCAATTCTCCCCACTGATATCAATAGAGCAGGAAACCGCCGTTGAAACTCAAGTGATTCCATGAGTTGTTAGCGGCCTGTGATTTTCTAAAATGCAAACTTTGCGACTTTGAACCAAGCCATTGAGCAGCTTTTGTTCAAATTTATTGTGGGTAAGAACAGAACAATGAATGATTCAATATTTCTCAACTCTCTTTTCTTGGGTTTAATCGTAATGGGTCAACCCTCTTCAACTTTAGAGGTTACTTCTGCTGCTTTAGGCTCCCATCTGGGGCTAATTGCAATGGAAATTAGCACAGCAGAAAATTCTTCGGAAATTTGCTTTGATGACAAAGGAAATAAATATCATTGTCCTTCATTTCATGAAACCACCTAGTTTTTCTAGGAGGGATAGAGAGCAATCAGCTAATTCTGGGGAGGGGAAATTTCCAATAACCGTTTTTTTGCCATGCCTAACCATAAATATTCCTCCGGTTTCTGGGGATTAGCAAGGGTTTGGCACTCTTCCCAGAGGGCGATCGCCTCGGGAAACTGCCCTAAATTCTCCCGCACTTGTGCTAACAAACAATAGGGAGATGCATAATTCTGGTTTAAATTCAAGGCCATTTCCAGAGATTCTCCGGCCTCCACCTCTCGACCTAGTTTCAGTTGAGTCCACCCCAGGTTTTTGTACAGGGCGAATTTGTCCCGTTCCTGGGTCGCCAATTCTAATCCACGGGTGAAAAAATGCAGGGCAGTGTGATAATCTTTATCCACATTCATCGAGATAGAACCTAGTTGATTATAAGCGGCAGTAGACCCTAATTTGGCAGATTTTTGATAGTTGAATCGCGCACATTCATAATCCCGTACCGTCTCACAATTCCAAGCTTTATTATAATATACCTTGGGATTATAAGGGTCGAACACCAAAGCTAAATCTAGCTTTTTCCAGTAGTCCGATAAATCTCCTATCTCATAACTATCCATCCCACTATTATTCAGCCTGGTTGCCAGGGTTGGAGCAATTTGTTGCCAACTGATAATTCCCAGACTCGCTAGGATAATTCCCGTGATCCACTGAACAGAATACCTCGGCCTAAAATGCCATTGCTTCTCGGGAATTTGAGGCAGTGGCGATAACGGAGATACCCGTTCCTGTTCCCTAGATTTTCCCCGTAAATCCGCCCAACTTGGCGGCATCATCGTCGGATTTTGACAAATCACCGGCAACCAACTCGCACAGGGAAATTCTCCTTCTAACCCCTCCAATCTTTCCCGCGCTTCTCGCATTGCTAAATAAAACGATTCCCCTCGGGAAAAAGCCGCTAGAAAATACTGTAAAAAGCTGTGAGCTACGCAGTCAGGAACGGGTTCCCGCATTACCACGGTTTGGGGGATATTTAACTCAGCAAATTCCCGCGCTAATCCTAACCCATCACAGGAGTTAAAGATAGCAATTTGCAATCCTCGGGCGACAGATTTAGTTAATCCATATTTTAACTCTTCTAGGGTTAAACTGTCTTGAGGGTTAATATAAATTCGGCCACTCTCCCCTTGGGTTTCACTATGTCCAGCAAAAAAGAGAATATCCCAGGAGTCTTCCCACAGGCGATCGCTCAGTTCTTCAGGGGTCGGTTCCACCAAAAAAGTCACTGCCGCATCGGGTAAGTTTTCCAGAACCTGGCGGTCAATTTCAATATCAATCCCTTCTTTATGTCCCAAAATCGCCAGAATTTTTACTGCATTTTGAGCCATTTTCAAACAATTTACTCGTTTCGCACTAGGAGAAATGAGCGCCAGTTCCGTATTAGGATAGCGTTCAAAAAAGTCCCATAAGTGCCAAGGCAGCTTTTGTACTAAAGACTGATTGCTGCGAATCAACACGCGCACGATTTCAGTCCGATTTAACTCTTCCCGTAGAGTTTTATCCAGGGGTAAAAAGTCTTTAGACTCAATCCAATCTTGGAAGCAGTCGCTCAAAATTTTGGCGGCATCTCGACATTCTTGAACCCGTTGAACCATCGAGCCATTATAAATAATTTGTTTCGGTTTGAGTCCTCGCCGAGTATCAAGATTCCGATATTTCGCTTCCCACTGCTGCAAGCGAATCGGCAGATCCGGTGCAGGGGGTAATTTTCCCGGGATTTCTATAGAAGGGCGATCGCCTTCTGTCCCAATTTCTAATGTCACGCCAAACCCCTGACGATGGAAATCCCCCTCTAGCTTAATCACCACTAATTTAGCCATATCAGTCCCCCCAGACTTGAGCTGTAATTCAGATGATAAACGCTTCCGTAACGCTGACATCCCCTAACTCTAGTTTAATACTAAACTGGTCTCCCGGTTCACCACTAAAATTGAGTTGAATATTTTTCGTACTGCGCGCTTGTGCCTGCATCACAGACACTTGGGAACTATCCAAAACCATCACCTGCAAATCCCGGGGTAAATGGGTTTGTTCTCCAATGGGATAGACTTCCACCCAAATATCCATTTCTGGGGGATTTGTGGGTTTGATTCCCACCAATAAAGCCACGGAATCGCCAGTTGAATTCAAGTCGAGTAACTTTCCGCCCTTCACCGCAGTTTGAGTGGTTCTAAACTGTAACGCCAATTCTAATTGAGGAACCTCTAACAACTCTTCCACCCGTTTCCATCGCGCATCCCAACAGTGATGCAACCATTGAGACAGATGAATCCGTTGAGTTGAGGGCTTAGAATGAAGGCAGTCAATAAAACATTCTAACCCCTGAAACTGGGACAAGGGAAAAGGGTTGCTGGAAATTTTTTCAGCAAATCCCAGTAATCTAGCTTGGGTCCGGGATGGATTAATTTCCACGGCAATATAGCCGATTCTCTCTGATAAAGCCTCTGGGGGAACTTCCACGCAGTCAGCCTCAACCTGAACCGGGAGGCATTCGATTTTTCCTCCATTCCCTAACTGTAAATCTGCAATATCCAGTAAACTTTGCATGACGGGATTCCAGCTATCACTAGCAGTTAACTGGGTGGGAATGCCTAAACATTGACAATAATAATTAACCGCCAGCACTGCCAAGGTATTCTCATATACCTGGGCGGATTTTGCCGCAGTTAAGTGCTGCTGACCAAACTGTTGAGCCATTTTATGGTATTTTTGGATCAACGATGTCGTAAAAGTGAGTTGCTCGATGTTCATTTCCATAAATTCACTTAACTTGAGCCGGTTTATTCATCAATAAAGAGCGTTTGAAGCGGGACCGACAGTTCCTTTAAAGAGCGTTGATAAAAAGAACTGAGAGTAGAAACCGTAACGTTTAAATCAACCGAGAGAGTTTTCCATTTGATTCCTGCCAATCGAGCTAAAGCAATCTGTTGAAAGTTGACATCGGGTCGATTTTTTAAATGGGTGCGTTGAAAGAGCCCGTCCCGATCCTCCTCAATATATTGTTGAAGAAGCTGGGATGGAGACGGTTGGGTTTCCGGTTGGGGGATTAACTCGACTTCCGCAGTGGAGAGCGGGCGATCGCCCTTTTTGCCAACAACGGTTTTAATCCCTTCAATGATAAATCGCTTATCCAGCAGATAATTGACCCAAGTCATCACCGAACCCCGTCCCGAATCATAGCGATCAATATTCTCACAAACAAACAACCACAATCGAGAGAGGGCCTCAGCATAAATTTCCTCATACACCGCGATAAATTCACCTTGACGGGGACGGGATAGCTTCCCAGAACCGGCGATCGCCCCTACTAGCTTTGTCAAAGCAAGCTGCCGTTCTCGACTCTGGGGAGGATGCCCCTGTGCTAACTCAGCATAGTGCTGCATTTCCTCATCTTGTCTATTTCTATCTCGCTCAGGCATTACAGGTTCCTACTCTTGCCTCCTCATCCGCTTCTAATTTCTCTCTCTCCCCGTCCCCTGTAGTTTTACGGGTTAACCCGCATTTTGTTACAAAACTTAATATTTAAGCTCGCAATCCAGCCATCTACTCTACCGAACCCCTATTTTTACCTCTAAATCATCCGTCTTGATTTGGATTAACCTTGCTAAATTGTGTGAAGTGCTGGATTTTGTTGGGAAAACTTTACAGGAGGCGGGGGCGATCAATAAAACCGCTCCCTGATTACGGACAGCACTGTCCGTAATTGGGGCTCAAATCAGGAAAAAAATGCAGATTAACTGTGGGAAGATCCTGGACAAGCCGCTAAAAAATCCTCGAAAAATTCTCGCAGAGTCATCCACAAACAGTCTCTAGAGATATTTTTCTCCTCATACATGGTTGGGGTCTTCCCAGAATCCAGTAAGAAACCCTCAGATAATTTACCTATTTTTTCCTGAACAAAACCGTGGTTTTGAGCTGATCCATCAGAAAGCATAGGCACATCGTGAAGTGCTCAGATTACCTCGCCTTTCCGGTCCCCGGAAAATTTTACCCGCCCAACTTCTTAGGATGCGGGAACCCTATTGCATAAAAAACCAAAAACACACCTAATGTACTTTTAGGTGGGGTGCTCACTAACCAAGCCCCAAGACTTCCAAAACTTAACTGAATATGGTGACTGTATGGAAATTAATGTCTTTGACCCAACCTTTTACCGCGCTATTCACTCAGATTTGTCTGAATTTAACGACTCAGAAGCCTTTGACCACTTAATCAATCACGGGTTAAACGAAGGACGGAAATTCTCTCCATTTCTCGACCTCAATCTCTATGGAAGTATCAACCCTGACCTTGCGGCAGCAGGCTTGACCACTACTCAACAACTCTATGAACACTGGCAAGTGTTCGGAGTCAATGAAGGGCGAGCGTTTTCACGGGTTTTCCAAGCCAACTTCTATCAACAAAATGCTCCTGATTTACAGGCAGCCGGACTGAGTAACGCTGAACTCTTCAATCATTTTCAGACCTTCGGGATTGAGGAAGGCCGTCAAGCTTCCCCCTTATTTAATGTTAATTTTTATCTCGGCTCTAACCCCGATTTACAAGCAGCGGGATTCAATAACCGGCAAGCCTTAGACCACTACATCGTTCACGGAATCCCAGAAGGACGAATGGGATTTTATATCCCACCAATGATTCCGAATCAACCGCCTACCTCACTACAACCTCCGCCTTTACCCCCCGGACCCAACAACCCCGCCCCGGGCGCAACCCCTGGACCCTTCCTACCGTTCCCATCACCAGGTCCCGAGGCAACCGGACCTCAACAACCGACCCTGGGAGTGGGTCCGGGCACACCCTCCCTAATGCCTATCTCACCCCAGCCTCCGGGGATGCCCCCATTCCCAGACAACCCGGCCCTAGGCACAACCCCTGGATCACCCCCACCGATACCACCACAGGGTCCCCAAGCAACCGGACCCCAACAATCGACACCGGGAGTCGGTCCGGCTGCACCCCCACCACCGCCAATCTCACCTCCGCCTCCTGTTGCCACCCCCCCAGGAATCCCCACCCCCGGTTCAACCGATGGACCATCCCCACCGATACCACCACAGGGTCCCGGCACAACCGAACCCCAACAACCGATACCGGGAGTCGGTCCGGCTGCACCCCCACCACCGCCAATCTCACCCCCTCCGCCGGGTTCAACCACTCCTGAAATACCTACCCCGAGTGCCAGTCCAGGACCCGGAATCCCTATTCCACTCCCGCCGCCTGGTTCAACCACTCCACAAAGACCCACCCCGGTCGCCGGTCCCGCACCCGGAATCCCTATCCCAACCCCCTCTACGGATAGTGAGGAACAAGGGGAAGATGAAATCACCCGAAGCTCTCAAGGGAGTCAGAGTTATCAACTGACGCCCGGGGCGATTCATAGTGGAGGGTTGCGGAGTTTTACCGCACAGACCAGTTGGACTGACATTTTTGCGAACGGAGCCGCCTCTCCAGCTTCTGAAATCCTGTTAGGTGAGGCATTTGTTAGCCCCTTTAGGGACAATGTGGGGAACATGAGCTTCCTATCCGCCCCGAATTATGGCGCTGACTTCCTGTTGATGTAATCTGATGCAATGGGTACTGTGTCCTGAGCGTTTAATCAGGACACAGTCATCCTCAGTTTTTCATTAATCTGCGGAGGCATATAGCTCGCAAAGCAAATTTTAGGTAATAAATTCCTCCCTAACGCTAACCTCATTCACTGAAACTTTTACTTGAAATCGAGTATCAGAAGGCAGACTAAACTGTAATTGAATTGAATTATCTATTATCTTATTATCTTTCTCTTCTCCTTCCTCATTACTTCGAGTTTCCACTTCTTGCTTGATTTCCCCCGATTCCGAAAACACGCTCAATTTTAGATGGGGTGGTAGTTTCCTTCTCTCTATCGGTTGGACTTGCAAAAACACATCGAGTTTATCCTTACTTCTGGGCATAATCGCCACAATTAGCGCCACCGAATGACCCTCTAACTGCATCCCGAAATCCAGGTATCTGGCTTTTCTAATCCCTGCTAGAGGATTACCCGGACTAACTTTACCCAAACTCAGCACCGCTTGCCTACGGGTTTCTTCGTCGCGAGCGGTATGCAACAATTGGGTTAAGGCATCGATCACTTCTGGATTGCCTACTCCAAGTTCTCCTAAAACCCCAGCAGCGTGACGGCGAGTCTGTTCGATTTGGTCGGGTTCCAACAAACGAATTACTGGCGCGATTGCACCCATAACGTCGCTTTTTTCTCGCACTGCATTGGGTTCCGGTGGAGATACTAACGCTTCAAACTGTTGCCATCCATTTTTTAGCACATTTTTTCCAAATTCCAGCATATTCTTTAACCATTGTCGTAATTTCACCGGCGTTGTTTTTGCTGTTACTGTTTCTAATTTTCCCATGCACCAAGCGTACAATTTTTGTCTAAGGAGATCCTCCGTTATCAGCGCCGCCCATTTATCAAAAAATACCTACAGTTGCAAACCCGACGAATACAGTAAGGCATCCTCTAACTGCTCTACCCATTGTTTTTCTTCTGTTTTCGATAACTGAAGCAACGGTTTCACCGCTTTGCGTACTTGAAGTCCTATAGTTATCTCCATTACGGTTAAGTCAGAGGTTAATTCTGCGATTGGCACCAAATAACTGCGATTGTTTGCATCATATTTTCCGTGATTTTTCACCTGTCGATGAGTGGCAAACCCCCACACTTGCATCCAACAGTCATCTTCATCCCCTTCCAAACTGATGCTCACCGCTAAATAATAATCTCCGATCTAGTTGGGATTGTCTACCCATTCTTCGGGTACAGTTGTGGTTTGGGAATCTGGCTATCGCGGTTAAAAGGATTTAACATTCTCGTTCTCGCTTCAAAAATAATGTGAGATACCGGAAATGTAATTTTTCACTAATAATGTGAAGTACCGGAAATGTAATTTTTCACTGCTATTAATTTACTAGGTGACTCAGCCGCCAATTATGCAAGGATGCTGCCAATGTTTGCTGACTCTAGCAGATGCAGCAGCGGGATTTCGACGGGAGCCACACCCACTCTTGAGTATCTTATTAATAATCTGTAACTCACTGAGGGGAAAATTTGTCTATCGCTGCATATTTGGTGTTGATCAATCCCACTAACTATGTTGTAGGGCAATCGCTCTAGGTCTCTCAGTCGGAGTATAAAGAAATATTACAGATCGATCCGTCACTCGTAAAAGTTGCGGATTTCTCCAGAGAGAAGAAACTACAGAGGTTGCTCGATTGCGATAAGTGCCATTGGCTATTACAGGATCATGATGAAGTCAAATCCATTCCAGATAATGTTTGCCGGACTTTTTTCAAACGCGGGAAAAGTTATGGGGGTCACAGGTGTCCACTCCACTGCGGGAACCAATTTAGAGGAGATAGAAAACAGAGCAATCGTGGATGAAGCCATTGTCCCGCATTTGGGCGGACGGGTAAGATTTCAGAGTTCTTGGTGGCCGGCCTTATGCCAACAAAATATTACCTTGCTTCCCGGTGAAATCGTTTATGTAGTGGGACGGCACAACCTCATCTTATTGGTAGAACCGGCATCTTTTTTAAAAGAATCGCAAACCCTTACCAGTTCGGGGCCAGTTGTCTTTGTGGCTGGGTCCAGTGAGTTCTTTGGTAGCTGACCGATCACCCCGAAGGAAAAATTATTTCCATTGCCTATAGCACGATCTGGCTTCGGAACTCTTGGTAATTGCTAACCAATCGCCTCCAATCCAGGGGCCATCTGCCCAACTGCTCCGAAGTTTTCAAGTGTTCAAAATGAGCACTTGAAAAACGAGCGCTCCCATCAGAACCCTTATTGAGTTCATAGCAGGTCCCTCGCAGGTAGCCAGTCAGATTAAAGGAAGGAGCCATTTTTCAGTCAGTTCGTTACTGATTGACCGATTACCTCGAATGAATAGGCCATATCTTTCCCCTAGAAAATAGGGCCATCGCGTTGTGGGCGCGGCCAATTTTCTTTGCGGTTCCGTCAGGCGGTAGGCCTCAACGGCAGTTGACTGTTCGTCTCAAACGACGGGGCCATTTTTGTAAAAACCAGAAGGGTGGTCTGCCTTCTGTGAGGCAATCATTCCGTGGCTGACCGCTCGCCTCGTTGGGGGTCATACGGAATCCGGTTGTCAAAGGTCTGCAAAAACCCGCAGCGTCCAGCCTGGGGCTACAGGGACGAAACCCGCCTGCGCGGGCTAAAGAGAAAACCGACTTTTGACAACCGGATTTGGTATCACTCAGGCGATCGGTTTGATATTTGCTGGACGGTAAGCGCAGCTATGCCTACTTGCAATCGCCTCAAACGACGGGGCCATTCTTCTCCCTGGAAAATACGGCCACTCTGTTTTAGCTCGGGGCCAGTCTTGTTTGGGTTCCGTCAGGCGATCGGTCTGGGTATGCCTAACCGATCGCCCCAAGGAATAAGCCATTCTTCTCCCTGGAAAATAGGACCACTCTGTTTTGAGTTAGGGGCCTGTTGTGGTTGGAGTTCAGGCGGGCGATCGGTTTGGTAGTGGCTGGCCGATCCGTCCCCAAGGAAAAAGGCATCTTCTTTATCGCAAATAAGGCCACTCCATGTTTGGGTTGGGGCCGGTTTTGTTCGGTGGTCAGTCGGGCGGTAGGTCTCAACGGC
This sequence comes from Laspinema palackyanum D2a, assembly GCA_025370845.1. Classification (GTDB taxonomy): domain Bacteria; phylum Cyanobacteriota; class Cyanobacteriia; order Cyanobacteriales; family Laspinemataceae; genus Laspinema. The sequence goes on from JAMXFF010000044.1 coordinate 63,563, forward strand.
AGTTGACCAATCTCCTTACAGGTAGGGCTGTTTCATTCTAACAAAACATAGAGGGAGTAACGACCGTAAAATCAATAGCTAGAACGAGAATGAGGC
>JAMXFF010000003.1:0-53718 GCA_025370845.1 Laspinema palackyanum D2a
ACCCCACCCTAACCCGGACCTTGCCAAGGGGAGGGGACCGGAAGTGCAGTTAAGTGTGAAAAACCTACTCTTGTAAGATGGGGAGGATGGGGGGATGGGGAGGATGGGGACTCAAGCATTCGCCCTTTTTCTCTCCTCTGAGGGGAGGGCCTCAGAGGAGAGGGAGAATCCTCCACTTGTTTTGAGGGCGGGAGGGGACTGGAAGTAGATGCATCAAAAATTACCGGGAATAAGGCTTTCGGCTTCCCCCTTCCCGGGAAATGGGTTGGGGGCTTGTGTCTTGAGCGGTCTAGGGCGATCGCTTATTTTTTCTCCGGTTGGAGGGATTTCAGGAGACTCTTGACATTTTCACGGCTATAGCCGACTTCTAGGAGCGGTTCTCCTTGCAAGAGAGTGTCAATTTGGGTTAAATAATCGACGATCCGACTTTCACTTCTAATCGTGCGTCGGAGGCGATCGCCTAGGGGCGTGATCATCTGAGAGAGTTGTTCCTGTTGAACCTGGGGCTTTGCCGACGATTGCACGAGAGCATGGCTGCGGAACAGCAAGAATTTTTCCGGCTTTTTGGTGTTAAAAACCTCGTGTAATTCATCAAAAATTTGACTCATCAAAGCGGTGGTTACATATTCCAACAAAACCGGCGGCAGGGAAAATAAGGCCCGCTCAGGGTCTGCTATTTTTTCAAGCAGCGATCGCCGTCCCAGAGAAGCCACCGCTTCTAATAATTCCTGCAACGGCATCGGCAATAACAGGGTCTGCCGCAGATGCTCCAGGGATAACGGTTGACGCTCGATCGCCAGCCAATAGAGAATTTCTTTTTCTAAGGTGGACAAGCGCTCGCACTGTTGGCCGAGCAACTCACCGATTTCCCCAAACACTAACGTGCCATGTTTCAGAAAGGCTGCAACTTGGCCCCCAAATAATTCTTGAATCGTCCGCGCTGCAATTTTTAGTTCTAAAGGATTCCCTCGATATAAATCACATAAATTGGCCCAGGCCGGTTCGGGAATCAATCCTTTATCTTTTAAAATTTGAGTAGATGCCTCTACATTTAACCCCGTCAATTGTAGAGAGCGAACGGGCAAATAATCCCCTTCTTGTAACGTGATTTCCTTGGGATTTTCCCAACTGGTCATCAGCACACAGCTCTTGTGGGGTTGGCAAGCGAGCCGTTTAAAAAAGTCTCCATACTCTTCATAACCGGCGCGATACTGTCCCGAGAGTTCCCCCCCTTGTAACAGGTTTTCCACACCATCGAGGATTAATAAACAGCGATGACGGCGACAATATTCCAGGAATAGGGAAATTTTATCATGGAGTTCCGGAACGGAATTAGGCCCCTGATGAGGGTAGATCAATTTGAGTAGATTGTCTAGGAGGTCTCTCAGCGGTGGACCCTGGTGCAAATTTCGCCAAAACACCGTATCAAATTGATCTTGGAGTTGGTGAGCCAGTTTGACGGAGAGTGCAGTTTTGCCCATCCCTGCCATCCCCAAAATGGACACCACCCGGCACTCTTGCTCTAAAATCCACTCTTCCAAGGTAGCGAGTTCGAGTTTTCGCCCATAAAAAATCGAACTATCCGGTGCCTCTCCCCAATCATAGATGGATTTAACACAACAGGCGGACCCATTCTGGAGTCCATGACTGTTCAAGGTTGTCCCGGTCTGATGGACCTGATACTCGCTGACCAGAATTTGTTGTAACTTGGCCATTTTACCGGGTCCAGCGCCCCCGATTTTAAATTTTTTGTACACTTCACCGAGTCGTTTGCGGACCGCTTCGGGTCGAATGCCCAGGTTAATGGCGATCGCGGCGATGGATTCACCATGCAGCGCATAAGATAAAACCTGAATTTCCGAGTCTGACACGCCCCGTTCGACTGTTACTACCTTTAAAAAGTCTTGAGGAATCACAGCAGTTCTCTCACCCTTATGTAACGACGACTGTTGCCTTGGTCTTAGATGCAAATAAGTGAGCTTTTGTTCACTGCCAATTTTATCTCGCTTCAGTGAGGAAACAATGAGGTTGTGGAGAATTTGCCTCACTAAAATGAGTTGAAGACCCAGGGCCTTCGACTGCACAGCCGTTCAGAGGGGGTAAAGTGGGGATTAATTCAGGGTGAAGTCCGGGTCTAGGGTTCCCCGGGGCAGGCAATTTGGGGTCCCCATCACCCAGCAGCGATCGCCACCGGATCAGGCAAACCCTAAAACTACCTCTTCATAGAGATAAGAGCGTTCCATCTCCATTAATCTAGCGCTCCATTCCCCATCCACGTGCAACGAGTGGCCCATCAGCGCCCCTAAATCATAATTGCCCTGGAGTCGGCGTCCGATTAAAGCGCCACCGGGATTTAAGTATTGCGTCATCTTGGCGATCGCACCCCCTAACTCATCAGGGGCCATCCCATCCCCAAAATTTGACATAGAAATCAGGTCAAATCCCCCCGCTTGACCGAGTTCCACCACTTTTTCTAAAAACTGTCCGCCATGCAGTTTGAGGCGCTGGGTACCCAGGGCCAAAATCGTCCCTTGGGCAAAATCTTGTAAATAAACCGGGACCCCTTTTAACCCCTCAGCGTAAGAATTGGCAAACAGTTGGGTCATAAAATAATTTTCCTGGGGAGGCATCTTATTGAGGGCTACCCCCAACCTCTGAGCAAAATGCTCCCCAAATGAAAGTCCCTGCCACCCCTTCACCGGAATTTCCCCAAACACCTTCACCAGTTCCTCCGGGGTGAAAATAGACTCAACCCAATCTTGCCATCCGGGATGAGCTAGACTTTGGGCTGGATTTTGTAGCGGATCCAATCCTAAAGCCGAAAATTGGGCCGATAACTGAGTCGTCAGGGTCTCAAATCGGCCCACCTGATTGATTCCCTCAGCAATCAGTTCGAGTCGCGCATCCCAGAAGGATAACGTCGCTTCTGGAAGATAGGGCCGTAATTCTTTGTAGAGGTCCAGTCGTTCCCGTGTCGTGGTGGTGCGATCGCCCCCAATCAGCGCCATCTGGTCCAATAATGGTAAGTGCAACAATGCCTGACGGCGCAACTCCACTAAATGCAACTGCGCCGGATTACTATCCACCGCTTCAATTTGTCCCACCATTGGTGACGCCAACAAACTCAACGCCGTGCAACCCCCAGAGGCAACCACTAAAACTCGTAATAAATTTTCCTGGCATTCTCCCAACCTTTCCGCAACCGAAAGTTCAATGCGAGGATCTTCGGGAACCTGAGAAAAACTGATTTCAGAGGCAGTGGAATTTTCTAAGCGCTGCATGAGGGCTAAAATCCTAGACGTTCAAGAATCACTTTAATTATTATTCCAGTCCCAGGCAACTATCGGACCGTCTGTGACAGTTTGACAAGTGACTGACCCCGTGATTCTCCCCCTTAATTTATTCTCTATCCAGAGATAGATTCCAAATTTGCCAACCTTCAGCACGGGAAAAAATACCCTAAAAAAAAGGAGTCAAGACAAGAGAGCAACTCACCTAAACGCGATAAGGCAACTCCAAAAAATAAAATCCCCTCAACGTTCGTAGTAACTCCTTCAGGAGTTATCTTAAAGAAACCCCTGAAGGGGGGACGTTGAACGTTTGGAGGATTGATGTTTTTCCATCCCCTTAGTTGAATATCCTTCTAAGAAAGCGCTACCACTTCCTTACCTTGGGTTTGCAGAATTAACCCATATTCTAATCCTTCCACCACCGCTTGATAGGAGGCTTCAATAATATTGGTAGAAACCCCAACCGTCGTCCAGCGTTGATGACCATTGCTCGATTCCACTAAAACCCGCGTTTTGGCAGAAGTTCCGGCCCCGCCATCCAGAATTCTCACCTTATAATCCGTGAGTTGGAAGTCAGCTAAAGCCGGATAAAAATTAACCAATGCTTTCCGCAATGCGGCATCTAAGGCGGAAACTGGACCATTGCCTTCAGCCGCTTCTAAAATATTTTTGCCATTCACTCCGACCTTGACTGTTGCCAAAACATTGGTCATGCCTTCGAGTTGTTCGCAATGGACGTGAAAGCCTTTAATTTCAAAAAACGTCTGGCGATCGCCGACTGCTTCATGCATTAACAATTCAAAACTCGCTTCCGCCGCCTCAAATTGATAGCCCTGATTTTCCAACTCTTTCAACTTCTCCAAAATCTGCCGACATTTTGGATCTTGTTTGTTCAGGTCAATCCCAAAAGTCGCCGCCTTTGCCAGAATGTTACTCATCCCGGCTTGGTCCGAAACCACAATTCGGCGCTTATTGCCGATTAATTCCGGTTGTAGATGTTCATAAGTTAAGGGATTGCGCTGGACCGCAGAAACGTGAATTCCCCCCTTATGAGCAAAGGCTGAAAGTCCAACAAAAGCGGCATGATCATCCGGGGCGAGATTGGCTACTTCGCTGATATAGCGACTGGTTTCCGTGAGTTTCACCAAGTGACTCGGGTCAATGCAATCATAGCCCAATTTAAGCTGAAGATTGGGAATTAAAGAGCAAAGGTTGGCATTGCCACAGCGTTCGCCATAGCCATTAATTGTGCCTTGAACCATGCGAACTCCTTCCAGAACCGCAGTTAGAGCGTTGGCAACAGCAGTTTCTGCATCATTGTGGGTATGAATGCCAAAATTGATAGGGATATCGGTATTTTGGCGGAGGGTTTGAATCACGGTGCGGGTGATTTGGCTGATTTCATGGGGTAGGGTGCCGCCATTGGTGTCGCAGAAAACAATCCATTCCGCACCGGCTGCGATCGCTGTTTCTAGGGTTTTTAGCGCATAAGTGGGATTGTGTTTATAGCCATCAAACCAGTGTTCGGCATCATAAATCACCTGTCGTCCCTGACTCCGCAAAAACTCAATGGTATCGCGGATCATCTCCAGGTTTTCTTCTAGGGTCGTATTGAGTCCTTCAATCACATGAAGATCCCAGGATTTGCCAAAAATCGTTACCCAGCGCGTCCCGGCAGAGAGAATCGGCTGTAACATGGGGTCCTCTGCCGCAGTTTTTCCCGGACGCCTGGTGGAACAAAAGGCGACTGCTTCAGCGTTTTGCAGGGGTTCTTCTTGAAGTCTCCAGAAAAATTGGACATCCTTGGGATTGGCCCCAGGCCATCCGCCTTCGATAAAAGGAACCCCCAGGCGATCGAGGCGGTGAGCAATTCGCAATTTATCCTCGATAGACAGCGACATCCCCTCGCGCTGGGAGCCATCTCTTAAGGTGGTGTCGTAGATCCAAATCCGGTTGGTGCTATCTGCGTTCATAGGTTTTGTCATTGGTCATTTGTCATTGGTCATTGGACAGGGGAGATGGTGAGGCTGTTCGTAGTAACGACTTCAGTCGTTCTCCCTCTTAGTTCGTAGTAACGACTTCAGTCGTTCTCCCTCTTAGTTCGTAGTAACGACTTCAGTCGTTCTCTTCATTTCGTAGTCACGACATCTTGCACCATTCTCAACACCGGCGGGGGATAAATCCCCCGCCTAATAGCTCAAGTCGTCTAAAGACGACTGCAAGTCTTATCCCGTGGTGTTTTCAGTCGGATTTATCCGACTTTAGCTGTTAGGCGGGGGATTTATCCCCCGCCGGGTGTCTGGAGGATCCGGACCGGGGTGCGTTACTTGGCGTCCGCCAAGTAACGCGGTAACGACTGAAGTCGTTACTACAAACAATCTCCCCCATCCTCCCCATCCTCCCCATCCTCCCCATCCTCCCCCATCCTCCCCATCTCCCCCATCCTCCCCATCTCCCCCATCTCCCCAAAAAGTGTAAAAATAGAGAGTGAAATGCTTTGAGTCAGTTGAGATGCCAAAAGTAGAAGTGGCGGGAAAGACCTTACAGTGCGATCGCGGGGCTAATCTCCGGCAGGTTTTGTTAGACAATGGAATTGACCTGTACAATGGCAAGGCCAAATTGATTAATTGCCGGGGCCTGGGTAGTTGTGGAACTTGTGCGGTGGAGATTGAAGGGGAAGTCTCGGCTCCCAATTGGCGGGACCGAACTCGCCGATCGCTCCCTCCTCATTCTCCCGCAAAAAATCTCCGATTAGCTTGTCAAACTCAAGTTTTAGGTGATGTAAAGTTGACAAAATATGACGGGTTCTGGGGACAAGGGGAAAATCCGGTCTGGACAGCAGAAGGTTAAGGCTAGAACCGCATTGATTATTAAGAATTAATAATTTCAAGGCAGTTTTTTCTCAGATTGGCAAAGCATTCGTCTAAATTATATCCTGCTTTCTTCGGATTCATTAAACACCACGGCGTGCCATATCTAGTAAAAATTTAACCTAATCTTCGGGATTGCAACTTGACAAAAACCCTATTTTTATAAAAAAAAATTACCCTAATTTTTTAATGAAGACATCAAGCGACATCATTATTATTGGCGGTGGCATTATCGGTCTCTCCATTGCCATTGACCTGAAACTGCGCGGGGCATCGGTGACGGTTTGTACGCGATCGCTACAGGAGGGAGCCACCTATGCAGCAGCCGGAATGTTGGCCCCACAAGCGGAGGCGATTCCCCCGGGACCGATGCTGGATTTGTGCTTGCGATCGCGATCGCTCTATCCGGACTGGATTAGCAAAATAGAAGACCTCAGCGGCGTCTCAACCGGCTATTGGCCCGGGGGTATCCTCGCCCCGGTTTATGAACCCACCCCACCGGGGACACCCGCCCCTCTGGATTCAGGATTTCCCGCGACTTGGGTTGACAAATGTCACCTGGACCTGTATCAACCGGGTTTAGGTGAGGCGGTAGTTGGCGGGTGGTGGTATCCCGAAGATGGACAAGTGGATAATCGCGCCCTTGCCAATGCGTTATTAAAGGCAGCGCGAGAATTGGGAGTGGAGATTCGCGAGGGTGTCATCCTTGAGGGGATTATCCAGCGACAACAGCAGGCAGTCGCTTTGCGGACAAATCAGGGAGAATTACACGCCTCCCATTATGTCCTGGCAACTGGGGCCTGGAGTCATCAACTCCTGCCGATTCCGGTTCATCCTAAAAAAGGGCAGATGCTGTCGGTGCAAGTCCCACAGAATTCCCCGGTGCCCCCTCTAACTCGCGTCTTATTTGGACCTGAAACCTACATCGTTCCGCGACGGGATGGCCGAATTATTATCGGTGCCACCAGTGAGGATGTGGGGTTTACTCCGGGTAACACTCCTGGGGGAATCCAACTCTTGTTAGAACGGGCGATGCGACTCTATCCAGTGCTGGCGGATTATCCGATTAGTGAATTTTGGTGGGGATATCGACCGGCGACCCCGGATGAATGGCCGGTTTTGGGTCCAAGTGCGATCGCCCATTTAACCTTAGCCACGGGGCACTATCGCAACGGTATTTTACTCGCACCGATTACCGCTGCCCTGATTGCTGATTGTATTCTCCGGGAGAATACTGATCCCCTACTGCCACACTTTAATAGTCAGCGATTTTTGACCTCATCTCCTCAACCAAACCCATCTACCATGACTAATTCTCTCACCTACGCCACTGCCAAACCCTCTGTCCCTTCTCCGGAATCTTTGTTACAGCAGTTAGATCAACCTGTAACCATTGCGGGGCGATCGTTCCAGTCGCGCTTAATGACTGGGACGGGCAGATATCGGTCAATGGAGGAAATGCAGCACAGTATTATCGCCAGTGGTTGTGAAATCGTGACCGTGGCGGTGCGTCGGGTCCAAACCAATGCACCGGGACATCAGGGATTAGCCGAGGCGATCGACTGGAATAAAATCTGGATGTTGCCGAATACTGCGGGATGTCAAACTGCTGAGGAAGCGATTCGGGTAGCCCGATTGGGTCGAGAAATGGCTAAACTTTTGGGCCAAGAAGATAATAATTTTGTCAAATTAGAGGTGATCCCCGACCCGAAATATCTGTTACCGGACCCGATCGGGACCTTGCAAGCGGCGGAACAATTAGTCAAAGAAGGGTTTGCAGTGTTGCCTTATATTAATGCGGACCCGATGTTAGCCAAGCGCTTAGAAGAGGTGGGCTGTGCTACAGTGATGCCTTTGGGGTCACCGATTGGGTCGGGACAGGGAATTAGTACCGCTGCGAATATTGCGATTATTATTGAGAATGCTCAAGTGCCGGTGGTGGTGGATGCGGGGATTGGAGTGCCTTCCGAGGCAGCTTTGGCGATGGAGATGGGGGCGGATTTGGTCCTAATTAATAGCGCGATCGCCCTCGCCCAAAATCCCGCAGCAATGGCAAGGGCTATGGCCCAAGGGGTAGAAGCCGGACGTCTGGCCTATCTCGCCGGTCGTATTCCCATTAAATCTGCCGCTAGTGCGAGTTCACCCCTCACGGGCACGATCGCCCCTTGATAGATAGAATTTCCCCCCCTCTATCTGTAGGGTTACTCAAGACATAGACATCGGGTTTCTGGACCTTGCTGGCAAAACCATCAGAAATGTTGTCAAGAAACCCGGTTGTCTTCCCGTTCCTGTACCCAGGTTTTTGGAGAGGAGTCGGGGAACTGGCGAAAAATGCCTCAACCGAATGATTGCCCCAAAAAAAGCAAATCGCTAGAGGCTGTAGCCCATAGCGATTGACCTATTAAAAGCTAGTTTACGATCACCCTAGCTGATCAATCCCTAGCAGGAGGTCGATTTGCGACGACGAGACAGAGAGAGTCCACCACCAACTACAGCCAAACCGAGGAGAGTAGCGGGTTCAGGAACTGGGGTGACGGGGGGAACTGTGGTGCCGCCACTGGCAACAAAGATAGAGGCGTGAGATAAATCCTGAGCGGTACGATCACCAGTCTTCTTATCGAGGTTGAACGATACACCTATAGTGTCGAAGATTCCTTGCAAACCAGTGCTGGTGAAATCAATGTCTTTGAAGAGATAGGTACTATAATAGCCAGCCGTTTTGAGGCTCAGGACAAAGGTGCCGCTGCTGATAGCATTCAGCAAACTCCAATCGCCGCTATTTTCGTCTTGGTCGGCACTCAACCAGCTCCCGGCATCATCAGACTTTGCACCTAAAGACCAGGTTGTACCAGGAGCCACCAAATCTTTGAATGCAATATTGTCATTTAAGTCGCTGAGTAATGTACTCTTGCTTCCTGTGTCATTACCTTCAAAGGCTCCTTCACAAGCGGTAGCCGGAATATTCCCTAATAATACATCCGTAATACTACAGATTCCTGCGGTGCTTGCTGCAGCTGCCGGGGCAACGGCAATCATGGAAACGAACCCTGTGGTGACTAAAGCAGAACCTAATACGGTAGAAAAATTAAGTTTCATCTGAGCAAACCCTCCTAGTGGTCCTTATGTATCTGAATCTGGCGTGCGATGGTAGGGAAGTTCGTTTGTTATTGCCTGTTCCCCTTATGCTTTTTAGATTAACAACCCCGTGAGAACTTGTCTATACTCACTAGCCTAACTTTACTAAGGCTTTATAAAGACGATACCCGGTGTAAAGTTGCGTTGAAGCGCTCCCCAAATTGGTTTGGGTTCAGACTGCCGCCATTGTTTCAAGAAGACCCACAATCAGAGCTGAGTCTCCATAGCCCAGGGTCGCTCTGGCATTCCTTCCTGATACTCAAAGGACTAAAGCATCCTTGAACTTTTGCTCTACAGGTATCCCAATTACCGGAATCATACCCTATCCCTATGGGAATCACACCCTATCCGGGGTACCTAGCTTTTTTTAACGGCAACCGAGGCTGAAGATTTTCCATTCAGTGTTCTTCCCCTCTTCCTTGGCTAAAGGTCCCCGCTTTGTCCTGGGGTTCGGAATATTAAATAAGGCTACCTATAGCTTTTTTTAGATAACTTCGCCTGATGATCCGACGGAAATCAAGAGCCTAGCCTTTATACATACTTGGGGTATTTTGTCAAGGGGGTGTGAGGAGATTCTCTACTCCGATATGAACTGCGAGGCAATTTCCAACCCTTGATGGGACACGAAGCCAATGATTAAGTAGAGAGGGTTCTTAAATTTGGCTTCGGGATTGGCAATACCTAACACTCTCTCTATCTATAACGATAAGGACCGGGCAGTGTTCCCAGAGGTCTGGGGGAGATGGGGAGGATGGGGAGGATGGGGAGGATGGGGAGGATGGGGTTCATGTTCGTAGTAACGACTTCAGTCGTTTCCTCTTGTTCGTAGTAACGACTTCAGTCGTTTCCTCTTGTTCGTAGTAACGACTTCAGTCGTTTCCGCGTTACATGGCTTAGGCCCTGTAACGCTCTCTTGGAGGCTCTACCTCCAGTCCCCAAGCAGGTAGGTGGTAGACTCTTCCATTGCTCGTGTCATGGCGATCGCCATGACACGAGAGCAACGACAGCAAGTCGTTACTACGAACAATCTCCCCCATCCTCCCCATCTCCCCCATCTCCCCCATCCTTCCTCCAAGATGTGGTTGTCCATAAAATTGATGATGATTCCGGGATCAATCTTTGCCGCCATCTGGTAGAGTAAAATTAGGTAGGTAGAAAGACTGAGGTTTTAACAAATGCCCTATAGTGAAGATGAAGGCGGATTGCTCAATAATTTTGCAAAAGAGCCGAAAATGTACACCGCCACCCCTCCAACGACCACGGAAAAACGGAACTACGCGGTCCAGGCGGTTTTGGGCCTTTTATTAGTCAGCGGTTTATTGGTCTTAACGGCCTTGATTTCTAACCTCAGCTAATTAGAACAGCCTTTTTGAACCTCTTTTACGAACTGGGGGAGACGACTGAAGTCGTCACTACGAACAAAGCAAGAGATGACTGAAGTTGTTTCTGAATGTTTGTAGTAACGACTTCAGTCGTTTCTTCTGGCAATTTGTCCGGACGATCGCCCAGGTGTTATCCCTCCTGAACCTTTGAGGAACTCCTGGAAAGAGTATCTGTTCACGCCGACTTTGCCTCTGGAGTTAAGTGTTCAGTCTACCCTCGGCAGAGTTTGTATCCTTATGCCCTGCACTCGTGATCCTGATACGATGATCGTAACGGATATTCTTCCCCTAACAGTTTTGGACGTTAATCGGCAAACCTACAAGCAGCTTAAACTGGCGCTGAGTCTGAATTTACGCCGTCAAGTCTTTGTGGCGGTCTGTGATGACTTGCCTCTGCGAAACCGCTTGGCAAAAGGTTTAGCTGCGGATTTGAAAGCAGATTGTGAAAGCGGGGAAGTCCCGGAGAATGGCGGGGGGAAAACTCGCCAATCGGAATATCCTCGATTGGTCAGTTTGGAGTTAAATCTTCAGGACCCCAATCCAGTCGCCCAAATTGAGGCATGGATCACTCGTCATCCTCTACCGGATCCGCGATCGCCTTTGCCAGTGTTTCAGGTCCTAGGATTAGAAAAATTAACCAAGGCGACTCCTACGGTGCAATGGTCGTTTTTGGCGGATTTAGAGGCGAGTGAGGCCCGCTTGAGTGATCCAGGCGATCGCCTGTTTTCTTGTAGTATTTTACTCTGGGTCTCCCGTCCCTGGGGTCGAACCATTGCCCAATCTGCACCCCAATTTTGGCACTGTCGCACGGGACTCTTTGAGTTTGAAGGCGAACCCACCCCCGTCGCCCAGTCTCCAGAGTACAGTCAAACCACCATTGAAGCATCCCCCGTCATCCCCCGGTTACCCCAGGAAAATCCCCCACCACGACCATTACTCCCATTAGAACAATCCCACCGAGAGACAGAAGGCGACTACCGCCCCCTAAAAACCCCCACCCCCCTACTCACCGCCCCATCCCCCGTATCCCCCTCATCTCCCCCATCCCCCCTATCCCCCCCATCTCCCCCCAAACCTCCAGCAAAGCTGGTGGAATTAGTCTGGGCCACAGTTAATGCACGAATCAGCGCCGATGTCAAGGCAGAAGTAGTGCCTTCTGGGTCCAATGCTCTCCCCCTGCAACTGTTGGAACAGGTGGAACATCTGCACTGTAGCGGGACCTCTCGGGGGGAACTGGCCCATGCTTATGTAAAATTGGGGTCGTTTTATCGGGATGGGTTATCCAAGGGGAATGGTGGGAGTCAAAATGGGGCGACAGTCGCCCCGGAGTTGTTGCCGCAATATCTGACCCTGGCGATTCTGGCGTATGAAGAGGCGATCGCCTTGATGGAGAAGGATGCGCCGGAGTGGGGGGATTTGGCGAATGACTTGGGAAATTGTCACTGGATGCGATCGCGCTATCAATCGCAACCGCAGGAGAAACTACCGGACTTATTCCAGGCCGTTGAACTCTATCACCAGGGGTTGCAACATCTGGATGTCCAGGCCCAACCCTCTGTCTGGGCGCGGATTCAAAATAATTTAGGGGCAGTCTATAGCGAATTGGCCCGGTATCAAGACCGTCAGGAAAATTTACAGCGTTCCATCCTGGCCTACCAACAAGCCTTAGACTATCGCAAGGGGGAACCCGGTGGGGATATGCGGCCTTATGCGGCGACTCAGAATAATTTGGGAACCGCCTATTGGAACTTGGCCCAACATCGGGATGCGGTGCAGAATTTAAAACAAGCGGTTTCGGCCTATAGTGAAGCGTTGCGTCATCACTCGCGATCGGAACAACCCCTAGAATATGGGATGATTCAAAATAATTTGGGGACAGCCTATTGGAATTTAGCGCAATATGAACAACCCAAAGATTATCTGATGCTGGCGATCGCCGCCTATCAGATTGCTTTAATGTATCGGACAAAACAGACCGTTCCGGCGGCTCATGCTGCGAGTCAAAATAATTTAGGAACCGCCTATTGGCATTTGGCCAATCACTCGCAATCGGAACCGGAACTGCGGGCGGAATTTTTACAAGAGGCGATCGCCGCCTACGATGCCGCCATTACCTTGGGAGAAACCCTCTGTCACCAGGCCGGGAGTCAGTCTTCTCCCTCAAAAATACTAGCCTTTGACTTGATTGCCGCTCATACCAACTTGGGATTGGCTCATTATCAACTGGTGACCCAAACCAATGCCATCCCCGATGCCACCTGCCGCGCTCAACATCTCCATGCCGCCCTGGATCATTATATCCAAGGGGCGACTGCCACTCAAGACCAACCGGAACGCCATCAAAATGCCTGGGCCTATATTGTCCAAATTGTCCGCACTATTTATGGGGAATTTGGCATTGAGGGCCAAACTCGGGCATTATCGCGAGTCCCCGGTTCCCTGTTAAGCGAACTCATGCGCCGCTTGTAACCCAGTTTGGCCTATCTCTCTTTGAAGGTTGACAATTGTTAATAGCTAACAGGTTTAACAGAGGGGAGAGACCGGAACCGAGGGGATACCTGCACAAGGAAAACCCCCAAGGTCATAATTCAAGAAGTGAACAATTAAAGCCAAGAATTGGCGAGATGACCCGGCGATTTTTTGAAAACAGAACAGGTATAAACTCAACTCGAAGGATGACCCAGAAGATTGCTATAATAATCACCAAAGAATAATGGGATTTTAATAAAGAAGAGGGGGTCAGAGCCAGCCAACGGGCAAACCCCCGCCAAAATCGGTCAAGCAATTGGGAAGCGAGCAAATTCTAAGGGCAGCGGAGGAGAACGCTAAAAAAAACGGATCCGACTGCTAACGAAAGCAACCGCTAGATTCAGATGAGCGACCCAGGCAAACCGATTTGAAAAAACAGTAAACAAAAGCACTAGGAATTTTTGGGCGTGAACAGTACCCCTATCTTGAAAAAATTTGAGTCAAACAACCTGTTTCCCTTTGCGTTAGATCGATTTCAGCATGAGGCGATCGGCGCCTTAGAAGCAGGCCGGTCCGTGGTGGTTTGTGCGCCCACGGGCTCCGGGAAAACCTTAATTGGAGAATACACCATCCACCGCGCCTTAAAACGGGGTGGACGAGTCTTTTACACCACCCCGCTCAAGGCCCTCTCCAACCAAAAACTGCGCGACTTTCGGCAACAGTTTGGGGAAGAAAACGTGGGGCTCCTCACCGGGGATATCTCCATCAACCGGGATGCAGCAGTCTTGGTGATGACCACGGAAATTTTTAGAAATATGCTCTATGGCACCTCTATTGGGGCCGTGGGGACTTCCTTGCATGGGGTCGAGGCAGTGGTTCTGGACGAATGCCACTACATGAACGATCGCCAACGGGGAACCGTCTGGGAAGAATCAATTATCTACTGTCCTCCGGAGATTCAGCTTGTGGCCCTCTCGGCCACCGTCGCCAATGCCGGACAGTTAACCGAGTGGATCTCCCAGGTACATGGACCCACCCAGTTAATTTACTCCGACTATCGACCCGTTCCTCTGGAATATTACTTTTGCAGCGCCAAGGGATTATTTCCCCTGCTGAGTAAAGACCAGACCAAGATTAACCAGCGCCTGATTAAAACCCCAGGCAAAGGTAGAGGGTCGAGTCGAGACGAACCGGGGTTAATTGAGTTATTGACCCATTTGCACGAAAAGGATATGCTTCCGGCGATTTACTTCATCTTCAGTCGTCGGCGCTGTGATGATGCAGTAACCCAAGTGTCTGACCTGAGTCTGGTGACGCCGAAAGAAGCGGCCCAACTGCACAAACGAGTCCATGAATTTTTAGACAAAAACCCAGAAGCGGAACGCACAGGACAACTGCAACCCCTGCTGCGGGGAATTGCGGCCCATCATGCCGGAATTCTGCCCGCTTGGAAAGGATTAGTCGAAGAACTCTTTCAGGCGGGTTTAATTAAAGTCGTGTTTGCTACAGAAACTCTGGCGGCGGGGATTAATATGCCTGCTAGAACCACAGTGATTTCCAGTTTGTCCAAGCGCACCGATGATGGACATCGACTCTTAAAAGCCTCTGAATTCCTGCAAATGTCCGGTCGCGCCGGTCGTCGAGGGATGGATGAACGGGGGTATGTGGTCACGGTGCAGACCCGGTTTGAAGGGGCAAAAGAAGCATCCTACTTAGCCACAGTGGGACCGGACCCCCTGGTGAGTCAGTTTACTCCCACTTACGGGATGGTCTTAAATCTGCTGCAAACCCACACCTTAGAAGAAACCAAAGAACTGGTGGAATCGAGTTTTGGGCAGTATTTGGCAACCCTGCACCTGCAACCGAAACTCCAAGATATTTCCAAACAAACCCAGGAATTGGCAACCCTCAAAAAGCAGTTACAAGGGGTGGATGAGGACCTGTGCAAGGGATATCAAAAACTACGAGAGCGGATGAAGGTGGAACGGCAACTGCTGAAAACCTTAGAGGAGCAAGCTTTAGAATCCACTCGGACGATCGCCGCTCAAGCGCTGCCAATGGCTGAACCGGGACAACTCCTGAGTCTCAAAGGCCGTCATATTGTCACCAAAGAGCCCATTTTGGCGGTTTTGGTGGCCAAAGCACCGGGACCGGGGAAATCGCCGATTTTGGTCTGTCTGAGTCAAAGCAATCGCTGGTATGTGGGGACCGGATTGGATGTGGTGGAATTGCATGAACCACTACCGAGGTGGAATCAATTTGAATCCCCGATACCTCCGGGGGAATTGGTGTTGAAACCGGGACAATCGCGCAAGGGGAATGAAGATACAGCGGCGATCGCTCAGTTGATTCCCCTGGAAGTTCCCACCTTTTATGCGCCAGAAGTGGCGGAACAGGAACGGCGAATTGCGGCCCTCGATGGTCAACTCAAGGACCATCCTCTCAATCAATATGGACATCCGGGGACTCTGGTTAAACATTTCAAACGCTATAAGAAGCTAGAAAGCGACCTATCTAAGGTTAAAAACAAGCTGGATAGCCATCTGACGGCGCACTGGGAAGAGTTTCTGGATTTGATTAATATTCTCCAACAGGTGGGATGTTTACGACAGTTGGAAACCCAAACCGATGGGGATGAAGATGCGATCGAAAATCTGACCTTTGAGGTAACTTCATTGGGAGAAAGCGCAGCGGCGATTCGGGGAGATAACGAGTTATGGTTGGGATTGGCCCTGATGTCCGGCTGTTTAGAATGGTTACAACCCCATCAGTTTGCCTGCGCTTGTGCCGCTTTGGTGACAGAGGTTTCCCGTCCGGATAACTGGACGAATTATAATCTGTCGCGAGAGGTGGATGGGGCGTTATCGCAACTGCAAGGAGAACGACGGAAACTGTTTCAACTGCAACACCGGCATCGTGTGACCCTGCCGATTTGGTTAGAACGACAATTAATTGCGATCGTGGAAGAGTGGGCACTGGGAGTGGAATGGACCGAACTCTGTGCGAATACGAGTTTGGATGAGGGGGATATTGTGCGGATGTTGCGCCGGACTTTAGATTTCTTGTCTCAGATTCCTTATGTTCCTCATATTTCTGAGGAGTTAAAGGTGAATGCTTATCGGGCGATTCAGTTGATTAATCGCTTCCCGGTGAATGAGACAGTGGATTAAGCCATTGGTGGGGATTTGAAGGCTCCTCAAACGGTTCAGGTTTGGGGGTGCGATCGCCCTCCCCAAAATATCGGGGAGGGTTAGTTTTATCCCAGATTCTGCATTAATAATGAGCAATAAAAACCCGCACCCTCAAGGGTGGGGCTATACAAACGAAGCCCGTGGTTCGACGGTGCTCACCAGAGCCCTGCGCGGGCTAAGAAACAAAAACAACTTTGTTGATTAGCCGTTTGTTCGAGAGGATTGAGAAGGTGAAAGAATATACATTTAAATTGGATGATTCAATCAGCCAATTTGTTGAACAGTTCCAAGACTATGGGTTTCAAGATTCGAGGGCGCTTGTTATGACAGCGCTGCAAAGATTGCGATCGGCTTTAGAATCCGCTCAATTACAAGAATCAGCCGCCCTTTATGCGGAACTCTATGAAGAAGATCCAGATTTACAAGCCCTAGCTGAATCTGGGTTAGAAGAATGGCCGAAAGAATAGAACTCTACCGGGGTATAATTATTGATGTTAATCTTAACCCCACTAAAGGTTCAGAAACGGGAAAAATTAGACCCTGTATTGTGGTCACGAATAACATTTACAATGAACGAGTACCCGTTATTCAAGTTGTCCCGATTACGGCATGGAGCGACAAAAAAGCTAGGATTATAACCAATGTTGAGATTTTGCCCTCGTCAGGGAATGGATTGATTAAACAATCTATTGCAGATTGCTTGCAAACCCGCCCGATTGATTATCGCTCTCGCTTGGTTGCCCTTCGAGGTGAACTTAAATCCGAACTTTTGCTAAAAATTGATAATGCTCTGAGAACTGTGTTTGCTTTGTAGAAATCACCGCTAGAGATGTAAGTATTTCGATATTTTCGTTCAAACTTGGGCCAGCTCGTGACTGCCTAATTGCCTAACCATAACTTATCCCGTTACCCTACCAACCCCCTGATTGCGATACATCGCTGATAGGCCACTGGCAGTGGTTTGAAGGCTCCTCAGAATTAGCGGAGTAGGAGCATTTTGCTCCCTCTAAGTAGTAGGGAGCAAGATGCTCCCACTCCTGTGTAAAAATTGTCCAATTTCTACAAGCCGCGTTCCATAAAATACCCCTATTAATTACCTCCTTCGCCGACTGCGGAAGCTACCTCCACGAGTACGAGCGGGGGTGCGAATGGAGTTTGAGTTTCGTGGCGGTTCGGGAACGTTCACCACACCGGAATTATTGGATCTTCTCGGGGGTACATAGTAATGAATTTCATTGCAGGGATTTCCCGAAGTGTCCCAGCATTCTTGATAGTCTATCTGATCGCTTTCATCGAGATTAGATGCTGTCGTCGCTTGCAAATAGTCGAGGATTTTTTGAGCTAATTCTTGATTTGGGGTATCCCCTTGCTGAGAAAACAGTTGGGCGGCTTGCTGGAAGTCTGCCATCGCGGCGGAGGGGTTGTTTAGCGCATAGTGAGCGCCACCTCGTTCGAGATAGGCTTGAGCATAATTGGGCTGGTTTTGAATGGCGAGATTGTAGTCTTCTAGGGCTTTTTCCTCATTGCCGAGTTCATAATGAGATAACCCTCGGTTGTAGTAGGCTTCGGCAAAGTTAGAATTGAGTTGGATGGCTTTGTTGTAGTGTTGAATGGCTTGGAGATTATTTCCAAGTTCTGAGTAAGCGATTCCTTGTCCGATGTAAGCTTCTGGTTGGCTGGCATTCAAGGCGATCGCCTGCTGAAAATATTGAATGGCTCGCTGATAGTCTCGTTTACTAATTTCCGCAGCGCCTCGATTATTAAAGTCTACAGATTTTTGAGCAGTCGCCATGCGCTGCTTAATATTGCTCAGATTAGTCTGATAGCTGGATAATTTTTGTTTTGCGGTTGAACTGACAATGGTATCGGGAGAAATGCTCTCTAATTGCCCGATCGCTTCTTGCCATTTCTCCCGTGCTTTGGCCCAAACTTGCACCGGATGAGGAGGATTTTGGACGAGCAATGCCGCTTCCATTGCCAGGGTTTCTGCTCGTTTGAGGCGTTCTATTGCGGTTAGGTCCAGTTGTACCGTAGTTTGGAGCGATCGCAATGGGGGTAAATTAGCCTGGGCTTGTTGATAGTTGAACCCCGGTAAATTAGGAGTTTTTTCTAGGATAGCCGTGGCAGTTTTCAGGGTTTTCCGGTGCTGTTTCAGGAGGTCAATATCTACCCTTTTTTGCGCTGTTTCTATCTCAGTGCCAATGTTTGTTGAGGTAGTGAGCGCCCACTGCTGGATCTTGAATGCGGCGATCGCACTTCCCCCCACCGCTAATCCCAACAAGGCGATCGCGGCGATGAATGCTTTGGGTTTTCGGGAAGAACGCGAGGCGACTGGATTCGGTGACGCTTGTGGGCGATCGTCTGCCTCAGTTTGCGCCGATTCTGCTGCCGATGGCGGTGCGATCGCCTGAGGCAACTGCGCTAACTTTAAATCCATCTCCATCGCCTGACGCAATTGCTCTAACTCTAACTCAATCTCAAAATCCTTACCCTGTTGACCCATTTTTCCTACCGCCTGTTCGTTGGTCTATGGAACGCCTACCCGAATTTGGGATATCCTGATTTTACTGTGGTTCGGACTGACAGAACGCATCCATTTTTGATACTTCATCCGGTTTTTCCAGGTTTATCACAACCGGATGGAGTATCAGTACCCCAGTCTCCGAACAGGATCGAGAAGCGGTCCGCCAACAGGCGATCGCCGCCAAGCGAGTCAATCTCTCTTTAGAAGAAGCGCGAGAATTAGCAAAACGGGCGCAGCGCTTCAAAAAGGACTGCTTGCCTTCCTACTACGGAAAGTTAAGGAGGAAAAAAATGCCTAAAATCAATTTATAGCTCATCTGGAGGTGAAAATCCATGACCCTCTCCCTAGAAAAACCCACCCCCCCAAACTCCATCCTCCAACGCCACAACGCCACTTGGCAAGACTATATGGCTATCCGGGACAACCGGGATATAGACTGGCAAAAAATCTCATTTCATCAAGGATGGTTGTGGGTAGATATGGGCAAAGAAGGACCAAATCATGCTTCGTTAAGTGATTTAATGACCATGATTTTTGGATTCTGGGTACTTCTGCACCCTGAGTTTGTCTTGCAATCTTATGGTCGCTGTGTGATTGAACGCCCGGATACCCACGCCTGTGCGCCAGATTTAGTGCTGTACAAGGGTGATAATATTCCCAGATGGCAACCCGGAGAACCGCGCCGGATTGACTTGCGTCGGCACCGTTTGCCCGACTTGGTGGGGGAAATTGCCGATACGTCCCTCACCCTTGACCTAGATGAACAAAAGCAACTCTACGCCAGCTTAGGGATTTCTGAGTATTGGGTGGTTGATGTGAAAGGACTGCGGATTTTTGCCTTTGGCTTGACTCCATTGGGGCATTATGAAGCGATCGCGCAGTCTGAGGTGTTGACTGGGGTGGCGATCGCCCTTTTAGAACAAACCCTAGAACGACTAAATACCGAAACCAACACCGCTGCTGCGAGTTGGGTTTTCCAACAGTTACAAAACCCGCCACAACAACCGGACGGCATTGCTGAATCTGAACACCAGGAGGAAAACAATGCCTAAATCCAAATCCAACAAATCTACCACTGAGGAAGATTTAGAACTGCTGGCTAAGTTGGGGATAGATATCGCCCCGGAACCTACTCGTCAACATTCACCTAGACAAGAGCGGATTATTGCAGGTTTTGAGGAAATTGAGCGGTTTGTCGCAGAAAAAGGCCGACTGCCTCAACATGGAGAAAAGGGGGATATTTTCGATCGCCTTTATGCGGTGCGACTCGATCGCCTGCGAGAGTCGGCAGAATGTCGCGCCCTCCTAGAACCTTTGGACTCCCAAGGACTTTTAAATGCGGAAAATGATGCCAGTTGGGCTTTAGAAAAAGACCTAACAGAAGACGAAATTGATGCGGCACTGTTGGCTTCCCTTGGGGTTGATGCTGCTTGAGAAAATGATGGGACTCAGTTAACTCATGTGCGTTCCCGTCGAGAAATCAAGGCATCGGAGGAAGTTGCCCAGCGGTTTCCCTGTGAGGATTTTGATGAATTTAAACCCAATTTTGAGGAAGTTGCCCGTCAGTTAAAGACTGGGGAACGGCAAACGGTGAAATATTAGGATAATGCCACGATTAATCCCGAGGATTTATTTATTTTTGATGGGCAGAAAGTTTGGGTGGCCGAGATGGGAGAGATGTTTGTCAGTGACTATGGTCTTAGAAATTGCCGGATGCGGGTGATTTATGACAATGGCACCGAGAGTAATCCCCTATTTCGCTCCTTTCAGCGCGCTTTAAATAAAGATAAAACGAGCCGTCGCATCACCAAGTTAGATTTAGGCCCTTTATTTTCCTTTCAGGCTGAACCCGAAGTTGCAGCAGAAGAGGAGTTAAGCACGGGTTATATTTATGTGTTGCGGAGCGAGTCTGAGCATCCTTTTATTGTTCAAAATCGGTCGATTATTCATAAAATTGGGGTGACGGGTGGGGATGTCAAAAAGCGGATTTCTAATGCCAAGCAGGACCCGACCTATCTGTTAGCGGATGTGGAAATTGTGGCAACTTTTAAATTGGCCAATATCAACCGGAAGAAACTGGAGGGAATTTTGCAAAAGTTTTTCGCCAGTGTGCGATTAGATTTGGAATTGCGCGATCGCTTTGATATGCCAGTCAAGCCTAGGGAGTGGTTTCTCGTGCCACTAGAGGCGATCGAGGCGGCGATCGACAAAATCCAGGACGGAACCCTTGAGCAATTCCGATATGATCGGGAAACAGCAAGTCTGATCAAAGTATGAACCCCGTTGAAATCGAAGAAGCCGTTTCCCAACTCGCAGAAACACCTTTTGACCCGGAAGTGTTCCCCTTTGCCTTCCTGGAGGCGTTTGGGAGCAAGGCGACGACGATCAAGCGGATCAAAAGTGGGAGTTCCAATCCATCGGATTTACCCGGTGGGGTGCTTCAGCGTAATAATATTCATTTGAAAGTTTGCCCGGAAGGGGAAGTTAATGCCACTCTGACGGCATTGCGCGAGAGTCCCGCTACGACTCGCTACAAAGCTAAGTTTATCCTCGCGACGGATGGCAAAAGTTTTGAGGCGGAAAATTTGGCGGATGGGGAAACAGTCGCCTGCGATTACCGGAATTTTTCCGACCATTTTGGTTTTTTCCTGGCTTTGGCGGGGATTACCACGGTGCGGCAAATCCGCGAGAATGCCTTTGATATCAAGGCAACGGGTCGCCTGAATCGGCTGTATCTGGAGTTACAGAAGCAGAACCCAGACTGGGATCAGGCGGAACGTCAGGAACAGTTCAATCATTTTATGGCGCGGCTGATTTTCTGCTTCTTTGCAGAAGATACAAATATTTTCCATAGTGAGGGATTGTTTACCCAGACGATCGCCCAGATGAGTGCCTCTGATGCTTCTAATACCCATGAGGTACTCTCCGAGGTGTTTCGGGCGATGAATACTCCTCTAAAGGACCGAAAAGCAGCGGGGATTTGCAGTTGGGCGAATGTATTTCCCGATGTGAATGGAGGGCTATTTTCCGGCAATGTGGCGGTGCCCCGTTTTAACAAAATTGCCCGCTCTTATTTGCTTGATATGGGGAATCTGGACTGGAAAAAGATTAATCCCGATATTTTCGGGTCGATGATTCAAGCAGTAGCGGATGAGGAGGAACGCAGCGCTTTGGGGATGCATTATACCAGTGTGCCGAATATTCTCAAAGTGCTGAATCCGTTGTTTTTGGATAATTTACGGAGTCAGTTGGAGCAGGCGGGGGACAATCGCAGGAAGTTGTTGAATTTGCGGCAACGGATAGCGCGAATTCTGGTTTTTGACCCCGCTTGTGGGTCGGGGAATTTTCTAGTGATTGCTTATAAGGAAATGCGGAAAATTGAGGCAGAAATTAACCGACGTCGGGGAGAGTTAGAGCGCCGTTCTGAGATTCCTTTAACCAATTTTCGGGGGATAGAAATTCGCCATTTTGCGGCAGAGGTGGCGCGGTTGGCGTTGATTATTGCTAAGTTTCAGTGTGAGGTGTTGTATCGGGGGCCACAGTTGGCATTATTTGAGTTTCTGCCCCTGAAAAATGATAATTGGATTACCTGTGGGAATGCGTTGCGGTGGGATTGGTTGAGTTTGTTTCCACCCACGGGAAGGGGGGTGAAGATGCAGCGTGAGGATTTGGATTTGTCGGGGGAAACGCGAGAGCAGGCAGAAATTGATTTTGAAAATGAGGGGGGAGAAACTTATATTTGTGGGAATCCACCTTATTTGGGTTCCAAGTGGCAATCGCAGGAACAGAAGGATGATTTAAAACAAATTTTTGAGAGTCGGACAAAACATTGGAAGTCGCTGGATTATGTGTCGGGTTGGTTTATGAAGGCGGCAGATTATGGAACTCAGACCCATTCAGCGGCGGCTTTTGTATCGACTAACTCGATTTGTCAAGGGCAACAAGTGCCGATTTTATGGCCGCTAATTTTTGAAACCGGACATCAGATTGCTTTCGCACATACTTCTTTTAAATGGGCGAATCTAGCCAGCCATAACGCTGGGGTGACGGTTTCTATTATTGGAATTGCGAGTGAGCCTCCGACTATGCGACGGTTATTTTCCATCACTGACGAAGAAACACTTGTTGAGCGCAGTGTTGGATACATCAATGCGTATCTCGTCCCCGCTTCAAATTGTATGGTTGAACAAATACGGAATCCACTGTCAGAAGTATCGCCTATGTTGTTTGGAAATATGCCAAGAGACGGGGGGAATTTCATTCTGAATGGTGATGAACGAGGGAATATATTGAAAACTTATTCTGCTCTTGAGCGCTTTATTCGTCCCTATTTGGGAGCCGAAGAAATGATCCAGGGTAAGCGCAGGTGGTGCATTTGGATTGAAAATTCCGATTCAGCCATTGCCAGTGAACATCCCTATTTGAAAGAAGTGCAAGAAAAGGTTAGGCAGTTTCGTTTAGCGAGCAAAGCAGGATCTACACGGGATTTTGCTTCGCGTCCTTATCGGTTCGTCCAAATCGCTGGCACTGCAAGAGATCACTCCTTGGTCGTTGCAAAAGTATCATCGGAGAAAAGAGATTATATCCCGGTTGATTTATTGAACGGTAATGCGATCGCCAGTGATCTTCTATTCGCTCTCTACGATGCACCCCTCTGGAACATGGCGCTAATCGCCTCACGGCTGCACCTAGTCTGGATCGCCACCGTCTGCGGCAAGCTAAAAACCGATTTTCGCTACTCCAACACTCTCGGCTGGAATACCTTCCCTGTCCCCACTTTAACGGAACAAAATAAAATCGATATGACCCGTTGCGCGGAAGAAATCCTATTAGCCCGAGAGCATTATTTCCCTGCTACAATTGCCGATATGTACGACCCAGAACGCATGGATAGGGAATTCCCCCGAGTCCGGGAAGCGCACGATCGCAATGATGAAATTATCGAACGCATCTACATCGGTCGCCGCTTCAAAAATGACACCGAACGGCTAGAAAAACTGTTTGAGCTTTATACTAAAATGACCCGTCAACAAACCCCCTTGACAAAATCCACCCAACGGAAAACAAAATCATAATTTCATTCCCGTTCGTTCTTTAGCCAAGGGGAGTTGATAAGAGAACTCCATCAAACGGATTCGGATGATTTATGGGTGGAATACCCTAAATAGTAATCATATTCCCTAGACCCATCTTCTGGTGTTTCATAGGTTCCTACCCTCTCTTCTATAGCAGTCCTTGCGTGCGGTTGTGGAAGATGTCGGCGGCCCCTTTCTCGTTGGCGGCCCAGAACATCTTACAGGAGAAGACAACGGTCACAAATCAGTTAGGAATGCTATAGCAGGTCCCCAGCATTTTTATCCGTTGGTTCCGTTGGGTTTTCTTGAGAAATAATCGGGATTGGATCAGGGCTATTGGGCTCTAGGTTTAGGGGAGTCTCGGGATAAAAAACTGAACCCGGGACGGTTACTTGTTCTAACATCCTTGATTGTGATGTTTTTTTATGTTATTCTAACCCTTAAACTCGCTCATCTAGGCGATCGCTTCCTAAGCAGCGGTCAGCATCGGCTATGCTCAAAGGGCTGTTTGCCGTCTTGGGAAACTCCAGAAATCCGGTTCTTTCTCGGTCCGACGGTTCACTCTGAGATCTACAAGCAGAAACCCGGATTCTTGGCTTGGGGCAAAAAAGCGGTAAGCACTCGCTATGCCCAAAGGACTGTTCGCTTCCTAAAACGGAATACAGAAAGGATATCAAACCAGGAATCCATTCTTTCCCGATATCTATCGCATCAGGAGTCCATCTTACTCATTAGGATAAATTAGTCATGCCCAAATCTAGCCCACAACCCTCATTTAGTCTGCATAAATTAAGAGAACTTCAGTTAAAATTAGATAACGAAAAAGATTTAGGGAAGTTCTGGGGATTTTATATGGACCGATTTATCGACCATCCGGAATTTCTGGACTTTGGCGCACCTGTTGATCATCCTTTTTTGAAACAAATCATCCCGCTCCTCACTCAGAAGCTGTTCAAGAAAGACCCCTACAACCTTTTGCTAATTCAAATTCCTGAATATAATTTTATTCATGGGAGTTTTTTGGTGGAAAACGAGATTGGGGGAATCATCTATTTCGAGAAAAAACGTAAGGGAGTGGCCGCCATATCGGACCCCAATCAATCAGGAAATGTGCAGTATTCTCGCTTCACAGGATATCCCATAGATAGGAACTGATCCCAATCACTTCCGGTCCCCTCCCCTGTGTCTTGGGGAGGGGACCAAAGGAGTAGGGAATAGAAAGGCAAATCACTCTGAGGGATTTAGGGTGAGGGATGCACTCTATCGGATTCGCGCCTAAAGTTGTTAGAATTGCTCCTTGACTGTCTTGACTCAGGAATAAGGAACAACAGTGTGATGATCGATCGCCGTTATCATCTGAGAAAATCTTTGAAAAAGGTGCAACTCTGGCTCGACCCCATCATCTACACCCACCGGGGCAAGGGGCCATCGATTCCCAACCGAGGGCAATGGGTTATGGGGACTGTGGTGGTGAGTTTAGGTCTACTGAGTACCCCAGTCCCCGGGGCGATCGCACAGCCGACTCCACCAGGAACGAACATTCCTGAAACCTCCCCAAGTCAAACGGCACCCGAAATGACTCCGGGTCGAGTTCCCTCCCAACCCCTGACGGAAAACTCTGCGTTGCGCTTAGGAGTGGTCCGCAGTTCGGAAAATCAAGCCCAATGGGAGGCGATCGATGCCCGCTTACGGGCGGCAGGACTGGTCTATGAGACTATTGAACTCGATCGCCTCTTGGATGATGCCCGCGAGGCCAATATTACAGTCCTGTTTATCCCCAATATTTCCACCTGGACTGTGGAACAGGCCCTAGCCCTGGAAAGTTTACTGAGTCAAGGGGTTCATGCGATCGTCTCAGGACCGTTAGGAGTGAACTCCGCAGCCGGAATTCGTCACGCTTTAACCGCCACCCTGGGAGGGACTTGGCAAGGGCAGTTGTCCCAACCCACCCTGATGGAACCCCTCTATTGCCGGACTGAAATGCTTTGTCCCTCCAATTGGATTCCCCCCGAGGTTAACCGCATCGCCATTCCTGGGGGAATTTTAGCGCCGAGTGGGTATAACACTGAAGTGATGACCACCTGGGGTCCGGCACCGGGGAATCCAGCGGTTCTGGTTAGCGATCGCACCACGTTCTTTGGTTGGGAGTGGGGCAACCATGCGGATGTACAGTATGATAGCGCCTGGTTGCGGGCGGCCCTCCTGCGAAGTGAACTCCAACGGGGACCCCTAGTCAATCGCACAGTAGCGGGTCAGGAGAATCCCCCACCCCCGCCTGAATCCCAGGCCCCGTCATCTCCCGCCCAAAGCGAGGCAGAACAATTGCGGGAAGCGCAGATGCAACGGAGGCAACAGCCAGAAGCGGCCCCCGCCAGTAGTCCGGTTCCAGCACCCGCGCCAGTCCCCCAAGCACCAGCGCGTCCCTCTCCCTCGGATACTCTCCCCTCCTTTCCTGGGAGTGCGGTTCCCTCCCCATCTGGAACCACAGGAGTAGAAGCAGTTTCCCCCCCTGGACTGGATCCGGCGGAAGAAACGGCACCTCCGGGGCTGAGGGTGGAGCAAGGGCCATTGCCGATTCCCTCATTCCAGGCGATCGAGATGCGGCGAGAATTGGAAAATCTGTTAGGACGGGTGGAAACTGCTCTGATTACGGCTTCCGTCCATGCTCAAGGTCCTGAGCAAGCTCGTTTTGAGACTGATGAGGAGAGGACGGATAAATTTTCCGTCGCTTCTGCATCCCTGGATTCGGTGGGGGAGAAGAAAGAGACGGAAACTGGGGAGGCGATCGCTCAGATAGAACAGGCGTTTGTTCCGACTCATGAGGCGATCGCCACGGCGCGATCGCTGCTGTTGGAATTCCCCCAATTAGTTCAGGAACAGAACTATGCCGGTGCTAGGGCTAAATGGGTGGAAATTCGCGACCTCCTTTGGGAAAACTATCCCACCAACGGCGTACTCGCTCAACCGGAAATCCGCGCGATCTGGTTAGATCGCGGTTCCATTGTGCGGGCGGGGTCAGAACAGGGTCTAGCCCGGATTTTTGACAATCTCGCCGCTACGGGGATTAATACAGTATTTTTTGAAACCGTCAATGCCGGATATCCCATTTATCCCTCCCAGGTGGCACCGCAGCAGAATCCTTTAATTGCAAATTGGGACCCCCTCGCTGTAGCGGTCAAACTAGCTCACGAGCGCGGCATGGAGTTACACGCTTGGATTTGGACCTTTGCGGCAGGGAATCAGCGACACAATGTTTTACTCAATTTAGACCCGAATTATCCCGGTCCTGTAATTGCGGCCAATCCTGATTGGGCGGGTTATACCAACCAGGGACAAATGATTCCCCCCGGACAAACGAAGCCTTTTCTGGACCCGGCAAATCCCGAGGTTCGCAGTTATTTGTTAAATCTCTTGGAGGAAATTGCGACTCGGTATGACGTGGATGGGGTGCAGTTAGATTATATTCGCTATCCTTTTCAAGACCCGAGTGCGGAACGCACTTATGGATATGGCAAGGTAGCGCGCCAGGAGTTTCAGAATTTAACCGGCGTGGACCCGATGACGATTAGTCCGAGCGATCGCGATTTGTGGCAGCAATGGACTGATTTTCGGGTGCGTCAAATTGATAGTTTTGTCTCCGATGCCTCTCAACTGCTGCGGACTCTGCGTTCTGACTTAATCTTGTCCGTGGCGGTGTTTCCCTTGAATCCTCACGATCGCCGCAACAAAATTCAACAAAATTGGGAAGAATGGGCCCGTCGCGGGGAGGTTGACTTAGTTGTACCCATGACTTATGCAATGGATACGAACCGCCTAGAACAGTTGGCGCAACCTTGGATTAATCAGGAAGATCTAGGTGCGGCTTTAATCTTACCGGCGATTCGGCTGTTGGATTTACCGGAGATTATTGCCTTAGACCAAATCCAGGCATTAAGGAATCAGTCCGTGGGAGGATATGCGCTGTTTGCGGCAGAAAATCTGAATCCGGTGTTGAATGGAATTTTTCAGCGGACTCAAGGACCTTCTGCTTTAGGCGATCGCACTCCCATTCCCTACCGCGAACCCTTTGCTGCTGCTGCTGCTCGATTTACCGGATTGCAACGGGAATGGCAATTTCTGCGGGATACTGAAGAATTGTCTATGAGAGAGGCTGACTTGAACAAGTTTGAGGAGAAAGGATTGCAATTAACTCAAGCCTTGGAAGAGTTGGCGAGTAATCCTTCCGGGCCAAATCTTGAGCAAGCCCGTTCGGTTTTGAGGGAATTTCGCGGCCAGTTTTTGAGTTGGATGAATCTCTATTCCTTGCAAAAACCCTATCAGATTGAAACCTGGGAAAATCGTCTCCAAACCCTGGAGGATTTATTAAGTTACGGCGATCAGTTCCTGTTGCAACGATGACGGGGGATCACAGGGTTGTACCTCCCTGAATTCCTCGAAAAACCTCCACCCAACTCACTCAGGAATAGGGTATCTCTATGAAATTACCCAAGTCATAGGATGCCCTGTTATTCCCAGTAACCGGGTTAAATGGGGGTATTTTTGAATAATTCTAATGATTTTTAAGGGGATTTCCTCTTGAATTCCAGGGATTTTAACCGAGGCCAATAAAAATCCCAAGTTCCCTAATTTCCTTCTGTAGGCTGAAGGGGTTGTCATCCTACAGGCAGAGGATTTTTTCTAGCCCGAACGATAGGGTAGGGAAAGACTAAATAAATGTCAGCAATCCTTGGTTCATTGCTCCGGGATGAGTTTTAAATGAACTTAATCGGATTTTCTCTGAAAATTAGGGGTTAGCAGTAGCGGCAGAATTTTACCGAACAGGGTGGATTTTGCGGTGATGTTGACCTTCTGAAGTCAGGGGAATTACCCGGGCGATCGCACCTAGGAATTGCCGGTAAAAAACTTGGGAGAATTTTATGACAATCGGACTTCGCGATGATGTAGCTTACATCGTTTTGAAAAAAATTAAGGAAAGCAGCCAAAATCAGGCAGATGCTCAAGTCAACTTGAACTTGAGAGATTTTTCTGAGCAAGAAATCACCAAAAAAGAATTGCTCGACAACTTAGACTACTTGAATGAGAAAGCCTATATTAAGGCTCAGTTTAGTGGCAATTCAGAGGAGGGCAACTCCCCCGCTCCTATTATTTTGGAACAAGCCACGTTAACCGATAAAGGTCGCCAAACCCTACAAAAAATGGAGTCTCATTCTCCTGCGGATGGGTTTAGCCGTCCCCGGGCTCCCATTGCAACTGAGAATGTGGGATTTCTGGAAAAGGTGATGCTAGAAGCGAACCTGAATGATATCTTTGATGCCCGGGATTTGACCGTGGTGGTGTATCGGGTCATGCGAGATGTGATGACAACAGAAGCTGCCGATCGCATTGGCGCAGAACTCCATACTGAAGCCCAGCCTACTGCCGATAAAACCCTGAACATGGAAGTGGCAGATTTGTGGAAAGATACGAATCCGTTTGTGGGATTTATCAGCCGCATCCGTCAGCCTTTAATTATTAAAGACGATCGCTTTTTATTCCGGATTGCTCAGGAAGGTTCGATGCCGGAATTCACCGATGCAGAACGAGTGGTTAAAGCGGTATTTGCCGCCACTAAAGAGCAACTTTCCAGTGAACGAATTGCAGAAATTGCCCAATGGCTACCCGGTAAGGTGAAGCAACTCTGGAATCAAGCCTAAATCTGAGGGTTATTAGGATAGGATAACCCCTTGAGGCGCAGTCTCCCCACCTCAACCGGCAAGGGAGACTGCGCCTCAAACCGTTGATGGGCAGCAGGTCAGTTGAGCTTGGCTGTCCTCTCCATGTCACTTGAGAGGGAAGGGACCTCTGTGCCCGGACTTGCCCCTCAACCCTACATCTATCGGGTTGATATTAAATCATGGGCAAGTCCTGTTTGCCCCAATTTTATTGAAATCAGATGGCGAAGTTTTAAGAAACTTCACAAACCTGGGGAAACCCGGGGAAGGAAGGGGAGGCGAATGATCCACAGATAATGCCACAATCCCTTGATGGGAATGGTTTTCAGTGACTCCTATCACTCCCGCTGACCGATCGCGATCGCGACATTACACCAAAAACATCACACCCGTCAAGGGGAAAAACACATAAATTAGAAAAGTAATAACCTGTAATTTAACCGTGATTATACTTATGTCCGCCTCTCATCGGTCATCAGAATCTACCATAGGCGAACTGACGGAAAAAATTCTGAATTCTCGTCGAATTAGCCGTCAAGATCAATCCCAATTGATGCGCCTCCTCTGCGGCAGTTATCTCGGAGAACGAGAACAAGACTTAGTTGATAAAATTTATCAGGGATTACATCGAGGATCAATTAAAGTGGTGGAGTGAATAATCGGCCCCCAAACGAATATATTTAAACCGACGGTTGATGTTAGTTACCAGACGACCTGTTTACCCCTCATCAAGCCCGTTTCCATAATTGGGTTCCTGACTCGGGTCAGTTTCACTGTACTTTTATTAGACTTATTCCCAAACTCTATCAAGCCCCACGGTTTGTCACCGATTCTTGATGTTTGGCAACTCTTCACGGAAACGATTCAGCATTTTGTCACCGTTTCTTGATATCGAGAAACCTTTCCCAGACCCTCTCAACTCTTCACCGGGTTCAGTGACAATACCAGGGGCAGGTTCTGCTAGCGAACCCAACGGGATCTGAAAATTTGGGGGTTGGTTTATTAAATAATCCTGCGTTTAATTTCAATTTGTTTCGTTTCCGATTCAAGCGTTGTTTCTGTCCCAAACTATCCTAAACTAGAAAAGATCCTCGTTTAATAACGTTTGAGGTTCGGTTATGGCATATTTGTGTAACCTGGGTAATGGCCAGCAGGTTTTTGTTGACAATCAGGACAATCAAACGATTGTGACCCTCAGTGGGACTGTTCCCGGGCAACAGCAACAATCAAGTAGCGGATTTTCCACGGGAAAATGGACCGCCCTCCCGATTTTATATCGCAATGCCGGGGGTTTCATTTTGCGAATAGAAAGCGATCGCGGTCCGCATTATGTGCAGTTGCAAGGGTCCTCCATGAGTGCGATCGGCACGACCCCGAATTTGGAGACTGCTGAAGTGATGCCGATGCAAACCGCAGAAAACCCCCCAACGGCGACAATGGAACCCATGAAACCAATGGAACCCATGAAACCAATGGAACCCATGAAACCTATGGAACCCATGAAACCTATGAAAATGGGGGATATGGAAATGCGAATGAATCCGATGGAAATGCGGATGGGAAATATGGGGATGAGTATGGGAAAATCCACCCCAAATATGGAAGAATCGACCCCATCCTACCGGCAAAATTTTTGTCCCCAATGCGGTGCGCCGGTGAAAGAAAATGACCGGTTTTGTGCGAATTGCGGTCAGCGGTTATCCTAGGCGATCGCCCATTTAATTCCCCCCACCTCTTCTTTCCACTACACTCTCCCTGCGTCACCCTAAATGTCTGTTAAAGTTGCCCTCAACCATCAAACAATCTACCGTTTTGATCGCCCTGCGGTTTTGGGTCCCCATGTCCTCCGCTTGCGTCCCTCTCCCCACTGCCGCACCCCCATTCAAAGTTATGCCTTAACCATTACACCGGAGAATCATTCCCTGTATTGGCGACAAGGGGTCTTCGGTGATTTTATGGCCCGCGTTAACTTCCCTGAAATGAGCAGTCACCTCCAAATTCAGGTGGATTTAATCGCTGAACTTCATCCCATCAATCCCTTTGATTTCTTGGTGGAACAGTACGCCAGTTCCTACCCCTTTACCTACGAGGAACAACTCGCCGCTGAACTGCAACCCTGTTTGCAAATTCAAGAATCGGGACCCTTGTTAACTGAATGGGTGAATCAACTGGAAAACTCCAACCCCTTCATCACCACATTTATTGGCAACCTCAGCCAAAAACTTCAACAGGATATCGCCTATACCGTCCGCTTTGAACCCGGAATTCAAACCTGTGAAGAAACCCTCTCAAAACGCCTCGGTTCCTGTCGCGATACCGCTTGGTTATTAGTCCAAATTCTCCGGCATTGTGGGTTAGCGGCGCGATTCGTTTCCGGCTATTTAATCCAACTCAAACCCGATGAAACCCCCTTAGAAGGTCCTCCGGGACCCGAGGCAGATAAAGCCGATTTACACGCTTGGGCCGAAGTATATCTCCCGGGTGCCGGATGGATTGGACTCGACCCCACCTCGGGAATCCTCACCGCTGAGGGACATATTCCCCTCGCGGCAGCGGCTGACCCCAAAAATGCCGAACCTGTCACCGGCTCAATCGGTCCTTGTGAGAGCGAGTTAACCTATTCCGTCACCGTAACCCGGATGGAAGAACAACCGAGGGTGACCCAACCTTATACATCGAAACAATGGCAAGTCATCACCCAGTTAGGGGAGGCAGTCGAGGCGCAGTTACAAGCCGCTGATGTGCGATTAACAATGGGGGGAGAACCGACCTTTGTTTCCCAGGACGATCGCGAGTCGGCTCAATGGCACACTGGGGCGCTAGGGGCAGAAAAACGCCAATTAGCCTGGGGGTTGCTCTGCCAATTACGCAAACGCTTCGCCCCCGGGGGACTATTGCATGAGGGGCAAGGCAAGTGGTATCCCGGGGAACCCTTACCCCGCTGGGCATTAGGCTGTTATTGGCGCAAGGATGGCATCCCGATTTGGCGCAGTCCCCTTCCGGAAACCGGGGATACAAATTATACCCCCAAAGATGCTCAAATTTTCATCACCGCAGTTGCCCAACGGCTAGGGGTGGATACAAACTGTATCATCGCCGCTTATGACAAAAATCCAGAAAAAGACCTCTGTGCTTATGTTCTGCCCTTAATTTGGACCAAAAGGGATGGGACAGAGGGCTGGGTAACAGGTCCTTGGCATCCCCCAGGCGATCGCCTCTCGTTAATTGCCGGAGATTCTCCCGCCGGGTTTCGCTTACCCCTGAGTGCGATGAATTGGGCAGCGGAGGAAGAACTGCAAACCGAAGCCGAAGTCAATCCCGAGGACAGTTTTCACCCGTTGGGGGATATCTTGGCCCGAGTTCGCAGTCGAGTAGGTGAGAAACCTCACGGGGTGGATACCGTTAACAGCGTTAAAGTCGCGGTATGTGTGGAAGTGCGAGAGGGGAACTTGTACTGTTTTATGCCGCCGATTAGTGCAGCAGAAAACTACCTCGATGCGATCGCCTCCATCGAAGATGCTGCCACTGAAACCGGCTATGCCATCCACATTGAAGGATTTACCCCACCCCGCGATCGGCGTCTGCAAGGCTTTCAAATCACCCCAGATCCAGGCGTAATCGAGGTCAATCTGCATCCTGCCGCGAATTGGCAAGAACTCGTAGAAACCACAACCTGTCTCTACGAAGAAGCCCGACTCAGCAGATTAGATACAGAAAAATACACCAAAGATGGAATCCGCATCGGCACCGGAGGCGGTTCTCACATCACCCTAGGCGGACCGAGCCTAGAGGAGAGTCCTTTACTCCGGCGTCCCGACTTACTGCGGAGTTTAATCACTTACTGGCAGCACCATCCCAGCTTATCTTACCTATTTTCCGGCTTATTTATCGGGGCCACCAGCCAATCCCCGCGAGTCGATGAAGGGCGGTTTGAAAATTTATATGAACTAGAAATCGCCCTCGCACATTTAGTCCCCAAAACCGAGATTCCCCCCCACGTCATCGATCGCCTATTACGGAATCTCCTAATCGATGTCACCGGCAACACCCATCGCAGTGAGTTTTGCATCGATAAACTGTATCCGGTGGAAAATTGGAAAAATCAACTGGGATTGCTGGAACTACGCGGCTTTGAAATGCCCCCTCATCCGCAGATGGCGGTGGTTCTGGGATTACTGATTCGCGCCCTGGTTGCCCGCTTTTGGCAACAACCCTACACCGGAAATTTGGTGCGCTGGGGAACGATTTTACACGATCGCTTCTTATTGCCGTATTACATCGCCCTGGATTTTCGCGATATCCTGCGGGAGTTAACCGATAGCGGTTATCCTTTGGAGTGGGAGTGGTTTGAGCCATTTTTAGAGTTCCGGTTTCCGCGATATGGGGCGATCGTCCGCGAGGGGGTACAATTGGAACTGCGACGGGCGATCGAACCCTGGTATGTGCTAGGAGAAGAAGCCACAACCACGGGTACAGCAAGGTATGTAGACTCATCAATGGAGCGCGTCCAAGTCCTGTTGAGGAATGCTACCCCAGGACGGCATAGTGTCACCTGTAACGGCTATCCCGTGCCCTTACAAGGGACGGATACAGCGGGAGAATGTGTAGCAGGAGTGCGATATCGTGCCCGCACCGTAGCAGCAGCATTACATCCGGCGATCGACCCTCATGTTCCTTTAGTCTTTGATATCGTGGATACTTGGCAAAGGCGAGCGATCGGAGGCTGTACTTACTACGCCGAACATCCAGGGGGTGTAGACTGGAACAGTTTCCCGCTCAACGCCCGGGAAGCTCATAGCCGACTGATTACGCGGTTTGTTCCCTTGGGACATACTCCGGGGGAGATTGAGTTGCGATCGGTTTTACCCAGTCGGGAATATCCTCTCACCTTGGATTTGCGGAGGGTATAGGGAGGATTGGGGGTGAGGCGGGGAACCCCTCCCTAACCCTCCCCTTGCTAAGGGGAGGGGACCGGAAAGAGTGGAGGGGACCGGAAAGAGGGGAGGGGACTGGAAAGAGGGGAGGGGACTGGAAAACCTCCTCTCCTGTCATGGCTCCGCCGTGACAAGGCCCTGTTGCGGCTCTGCCGCCTAATACCTTTATCAAAAACCTCTCTCACTTCAGGATATATATAAAAAAGACTGGGGAATAGCCTAATTTCCCCCAGTCTAAAATCCTTAAAAACCTGTTACCAAAACCCCTCAAAGGTTACAATCCACTGTATCCTAAATGCTCTTCCAACTGAGCCGTCCGGACCTCAGTCAGCCGAATTTGACACATATTAAATCCGGCATTCCCGCCACCACTGCGCTCAAACTCACAGAGAGCATCGCGATATTTAATCCAATCCAATTGTGCGGTCCTTAACTGTTCTTTGCGTTTCCCTGAGAGTTGTCGCATCACCTGCTGATAAACCTCATTGAGGCGGTTATCAACCGCTTGATAACTTTGTCCTTCCGCTGGTGGAATTTCGCCCCAACTATACTGATAAAGCTCAAAGGTTCTAATGTCCGTTAAATCCGCTAAACAGCCCGATCGCAGCATTGGTTGCATCGTTCCGCCTTCGGCGAAACTGCTGTAAAAGGTGCATTCAGAATCCCGAAAGGTAACCCAAGCTCGTTGTGCCGTGACTAATTGTTGCCGCCTGGTATTGGACAGTTCCGGGATCACCGCTTGATAAATTTCATTAAGTTCGCGATCGCTCGCCTGCCACCGTTCCCCCGCACAAGCATTCATTTCAGATTGACTGCGCGGATTGTTGCAATTAAGTCGGGGTTGAGCAACTACATTCGGTTGATTCCACATGACGGCGATCGCAGTCATTCCCCCTAGTCCCAATCCTCCCAACCAGCGCCAAACTTGATCTCGATTGATCTCTTTCATAGTGCTTTAACTCTCCTTTACGGACAATTACTGCACCCTGAGCGTTGTCCCAGAGTTTAACAGGCCCCCGTCTGGTATCCAGGCGACAGCAACCCTAAATTTGAATTTCACATCTATATTATAGCATTTTCTTCGGGATTGACAAGCACAAATTCTGCTTGAATTCCCTACAGTTGCAGCGAGAAAACATCACCCAACTTTCAACAGAACTCTATCCTCTGAAAATCGCAACCACTCCCCCAAGGATTTGGCAAAAGCGATCGCCCCCACCCCTGGGACTTCCGGTGTGATTTTCCCTGACCCTTCCTAAACATTTATCGAGGATCCTTTAAAAAGTTGTACTTTTGGCTAGGTACAGGGAGGGCGTGGTATGGTATAATTGGCTCTTAACTACTTTAAATCCCCCGTATTTTGCACCATATCCCAGGACCCCAAGAGATAAAACCTTGTGAGGCCCTGCCTTGTTGTACCTCAACAGGAGATACGTGATCGGGCAAGACACAGCAGTGTACTCAAGTCCCAAACCGAGGGGAGATTTGGCAGACCCTCATGGGATTTCGCGTTGGAGAAGCGTTGGCAGGGGTGAACCTATTGGGAGCAAACCCCTCGAAAAAATTAATTGAATTCAATCACAATTTTAGAGAATGCTTTGTTGTTTATTGAGCTAAATTGAGTCAAAATTATGAACAACCAACTCAGGGCGATCGCATCTCTACTCCTCCTCTCCTATCTAACTGGAACCGCAAACCACACCCATGCACAACCCATCACCCCTGCTGCCGATGGCACCGGCACAATTGTCAATCCCGATGGACAACAATTTAATATTGAAGGGGGACAACGCTCCAAAGATGGTGCAAATTTATTCCATAGTTTTGAACAGTTTGGACTCGATGCCGGACAGGTTGCCAACTTCCTCTCCAACCCCGATATTCAAAACATTTTAGGACGAATTACTGGGGGAGATGCCTCCATTATTAACGGATTAATTCAACTCACCGGCGGCAATTCTAACCTCTACCTCATGAACCCTGCCGGGATATTATTTGGACCCAATGCTCAGTTAAATGTCCCCGCTGACTTTTTCGCCACCACTGCCACGGGAATCGGATTCAGTGAAGGCAATTGGTTTAATGCCGTAGGCGATAATTCTTGGTCCAACCTAATCGGAACCCCCTCTCAATTTGCCTTTTCCACCCTCCAACCCGGTGCAATTATTAACCAAGGAAACTTAACCCTAGAACCGGGTAAAAACCTCACCCTATTAGGCGGAACCCTCCTCAACACCGGCACTTTATCTGCCCCGGGAGGCAATATAACCATTGCAGCAGTTCCCGGAGAGAGTCTCGTCCGGATTTCTCAAGAGAATCACCTCTTAAGTTTAGACATCAGAACCGGCATATCCGGACTAGAACTTCCTACCCCTCAATCTTTACCCGAATTGCTAACAGGTTCGGGGGTAACTCATGCCAATCAAGTCACTGTTAACCCGGACGGAAGCGTACAGTTATCCAGTTCAGAAATTCCCATTCAAACCCAAACTGGAGATAATATTGCCGCAGGAACTATCACCACCTCCCAAGGACAAATTGCCCTCTTAGGAAATCGAGTTGCTGTCATTGATGCCGATATCAACGCATCGGGAATCAATGGCGGAGGGACTATCCTCATCGGCGGTGACTATCAAGGAAATGGCTCAATTCCGAATGCGGTACAAACTTTTATTAGTCCCAATACCACCATTCATGCCGATGCCATAGAACGCGGAAATGGGGGACGAGTCATTATTTGGGCCGATGAAACCACCCAATTCTTTGGCAATATTAGCGCAAAAGGTGGCACAGAATTCGGAGATGGCGGATTTGTAGAAGTTTCAGGATTAGAGTTTTTAGAATACCAAGGTCAAGTTGATACCTTTGCCCCCAATGGAAACCTCGGCACTTTATTATTAGACCCTACCAATATAGAAATAGTTGCCCCAGGGACAGGCGAAACAACTGATTTAACTGATGTCGATGAAGCTTTTGCCGACCCTGATATAGGTATTGGAGAGACGACTAGATTAGACGTAACCGCTATCAATGATGCAACCGCTAACGTCATCTTACAAGCTACTAATGACATTACTTTTAATGCGGCTATTGATAATCAGAATTTAGGAGTAGGGCTAACTGCTGAAGCTGGAAGTGATATTCAAGTCAATGCCGATATTACCCTGAATCAAGGTGATATTAACTTAAGTGCAGGGGGTGGAATTGTCATTAACACTGCCAGAATTAATACTGGGGGAGGGGATTTCACCGCAACGGGGACGAGGAATGTTGCTACATTCCGTGAGGGAATTTATCTTAATGAGGGGGTTATAAATGCTGCCGGGGGAAATATTAACCTCACAGGCAAGGGATTTGATGATATTAACACTAGCAATAACTATGGTATCTTTCTTGACAATAACAGTAGGGTAGAGACCATCGGCAACGGTATGATTACTTTAGAAGGCACCGGTGGTAACGGCATTGATGGAAACACCGGCATATTGATTGATACAAGTACAATAGTTTCAGGGAACGGAAATATCACCCTCACGGGCATTGGCGGCGGCACGGGACAAATCAACAGAGGCGTTAGTCTTCAGGGTGGTAGCATTGTAGAATCCACCGGAGGGAAGATCGCCATCACAGGCAGAGGCGGCACTGGCACAAATGAGAACATCGGGATATTTGTTAGTGTAGAAACAAACGTATTAGGAAACGGAGATATCAACTTTACAGGCACTGGTGGCGACGGCACGGGAGAATTAAACCTAGGTGTTTCTCTTCAAAATGGCAGCATAGTGGAATCCACCGGAGGGGTGATCTCCATCACAGGTATTGGCGGCACTGGCATAGATAGGAACTACGGGATATTAGTTGGTACAGAGACAGGGACTAGCACAATTATTAAGTCAGGGAACGGAGATATTACCCTCACTGGTATCGGCGGCACAGGCGGACAACTCAACCGAGGCGTTAATCTTATAGATGGCAGCAGAGTGGAATCCACAGGAGGGGCGATCGCCATCGAAGGCAGAGGCGGCACTGGCAGCAATCTCAACACTGGGATAGTTGTTGATACCGGCACAACCGTATTAGGGAAAGGAGATATCACCCTCACCGGCACTGGTGGCGAAGGCACGGGACAATACAACCAAGGTGTTACCCTTGAAGGTGGCAGCAGGGTGGAATCCACAGAGGGGGCGATCGCCATCGAAGGCAGAGGCGGCACGGGCACGTTTGGAAACCTCGGGATATTTGTTGATAGCACAACCCTATTCGGGAAGGGAGATATCACCCTCACTGGAAACGGTGGCAACGGCACGGAACAACAGAACGCCGGTGTTGGCCTTAGTAATAGTATTGTATCTACAGGTGGGACAGTCACCATCGAAGGCAGAGGCGGCACTGGCACCAATGAGAGCATTGGGATAGGGGTTAATAACACAACCACCATATTCGGGAGCGGAAATATTATTCTCACTGGCAGTGGTGGCGACGGCACCGGACACAATAACCAAGGTGTTCGTCTTCTAGGGGGTAGCATGGTGCAATCCACAGGGGGGGCGATCGCGATTACAGGTAAGGGTGGTAATGGGACGGAGGGAAATCATGGTGTATTAATTGACAACACCATCTTAAATGCTGAAAATGACGATATTAATATCCGAGGTACTGGAAACGGTACAGAGCTATTAAATACAGGTATTTGGGTGCGTAATGAAAGCAAAGTATCCACGAGTACCGGAAATATTAATTTAGAGGGAGAGTCTTTCAATGGGCTTGACAATAACGATGGGATAATGATAGAAGATATAGAAATTGTTTCGGTAGAGGGCGATATTAAATTACGGGGAACCACCAATGGTTTAGGAAGTTTAAATGATGGAGTTCATTTACGTCATACAGTAATGAGAACAAGTGGAGAGGGCATTATCCAAATAGAAGGATTTGTAAATTCAGGGTTAGAAAATAATGATGGAGTAGTAGCTAGTAATAATGTTGCAATAACTGGATCGGAAATTACAATTCGAGGAATTAGTGCTGGAACAGGAGAAAGTAATCAAGGGGTTGCTCTCGAAAATGACATTGAGGTAACAACCGAGGGTTATTTATCAATTAGAGGAGAAGGAGGAGCGGGAACTAATAATAATCATGGCATTTTACTAGATAACAATGTTACTGTGCTATCTAAAACCGGAAGAATCTATCTGGAGGGAATAGCCAATGGTACCGAATTGAATAATATTGGTATTAATTTTGAAGCCAACAGCACGGTGCAATCCAACGGGACTGAACCTATTATTTTTGAAGGTTTGAGTAGAAATGGGGAGCAAGGGATTGTATTGAATAATAGCTTTATCAACCCGATGGGAACTGGCAGTGGCGATGTCATTCTCCGCAGTAACGATATCCGCCTCATGGGGGAAACTCGCATTTTTACAAATGGTATGCTCACTTTAGAACCGATCGCCCCCGGTCGTGATATTTCCATCAATAATACTACCGCCGAGTACGATATCACTACCGAAGAATTGCTGATGTTAGAAGTTCCCCGTGGCATTCTCACCCTGGGTTCGGAAACAATCGGCAATATTTATCTCGGTTCTTTAGATGAAACCATTGACCTTAGTGATGCTAATTATGACCTGAGTCTGAAAACGGGTCAAGGGATTTATGTCAATGGAGGCATTATTGCAAATACCCGGAATCTGACCCTAGAGGGAGGGGTTAATCTTGTCAATCCTGCGACATTTACCACTAATTCGGGGAATATTACCTTTACGCAGACTATTGATGGAAACTCTAATTTTACTTTAAATTCGGGCAGCGGCAATATCACTATCGAGGGGGCTGTAGGCAGTCAATCAGAGTTAGGTAACCTCACCATTTTGAATGCCAACAATGTCACAACTGAATCTATAACCGCCACAAGTTTGACTCAATTGGCGGGGACAGGAAGCACAATCTTTAACGGCGAAATTGTGACAACTGGCGCAAATGGGATTAATCTGACCACCAATCAGATGAGGTTTAATGCTCCGATTACGACAACGGGAGGCGGTGGCGTAACCCTGGACAATGCAGAAGTTTTAGAAATTGCTGCACCTTTGAATTTAGAGGGTGCTTTCCAGCAAACTAGCATGGGAAGCGTCATCCTCAACAGCGAAATTACAACCAACCATCATAATATCGAGTTTACTGCACCTGTCACCCTAACCGGAGCGGCGAGTTTAAATGCTGGAACCGGGGGGTTAGTTTTTACTTCTCCTCTGGATGCGGGGAATCATCCCCTCACCTTAACTGCCGGACAAATTGAGTTTAATGGACCCGTTACTGGAAGCAATACTCTGACGTTGCAACCGGCAACAACGACCCAGAATATGACTCTGGGGGATAATAATTTGGACGCAGAAAGCTTACATCTAACCCGCACGGAGTTGGAGTATATCCAAGATGGATTCACCTCCATTACCTTGGGACGTCCTGACTCATCGGGGACGATTTCTATTGTTAATCCTCTGACATTTCTGGACCCGGTGGCGATAGAAGCAGGTTCGGGGATACTGGTGGTGAATGGGACGCTTACGGGTTCAGATAATGCCTCTCTTGCTTTGAATGCGACTACCATTAAGCTAAATTCTGATAGGATCACGGCGCATAATGATATTGCTTTGACTGGAAATGTAATTCTGGGAACTGATATTAATCTCAACACGAATAGCGAAGGGGGTGATATTACCGTTGTTGGAAATATTGATAGCGATTCGGGCAATATGCCGCTCCGCAATTTAACCTTAAATGCCGGAACAGGTGCGATTAATCTCAGGGGAAATTTGGGGAACGGGACGCCGTTACAGAGTGTAACGGTGACGAGTGACAGGGGGACGGTTCAAGGAAATGTGACGACCGATGGAGGGGATATCACCTTTAATGGTGCGATC
Source organism: Laspinema palackyanum D2a (assembly GCA_025370845.1). Taxonomy (GTDB): domain Bacteria; phylum Cyanobacteriota; class Cyanobacteriia; order Cyanobacteriales; family Laspinemataceae; genus Laspinema. The sequence continues at coordinate 41,508 of JAMXFF010000003.1, forward strand.
GCCCTCGCTGAAGCGCTACAACTCTCGACAGGAGAAGGTGGGGGAAATATCACCTTTGCTGGAACTGTTGACAGTGAGACGAACCAGGGGCAAAATTTGACCCTGAGTGCCGGAACTGGGGCGATTATGTTTAACGATGCCGTAGGCAGTCTGCAACCCTTGGGTAATTTGGATATATTGAATGCCGGAAATATTACGGCATTGGATACAATATCAGCAGCAAGTTTCCGCGCCTTGAGTAGCGGAACGATTACGCTGCAAGGGAACTTAACCACCACTGCTGCACTGGGAGTCCAAATCCAGTCTGAAAATCTGCTGACTGTTGCTGATATGACAACTAACGGACAACCGCTAAACCTGGAAAGTCAAACTGCAAGGGTCACTACTGGTAATTTAGATACATCTTCTGCCACCACGGGCGGAGCAATTACACTCACCAGTAAGAAAGGGGAAATTACTACCGGAAATCTCACCGCATCCGGGGTAACCCAGGGGGGAGATATTACTATCATTGCTGAAATTGCCATTACTGCTGGAGAGATTGACTCCAGTGCCACCCTCGGAGATGCCGGGAATGTATTCCTGGACCCGATTGGGGATATCCAAGTTTCCTGGATTAACGCACAAGGGGGAACAAATGGTACAGGCGGTGACGTATTTATCCAAACCACCGGGGGATATTTCCGTGCTAGGGAATCCTTTGCCAGTGAGTATTCTCCCACCGGGTTTGCTAGTATTTCCACCGCTGGCGGGACGGGTGGTGGGAGTATCACTCTGAACCACGCCGGAGGGAATGCTGGCGATCCGATTGCAGGATTTGAAATAGGGAATCCCGCGTTAAACGGCACTGAGGATGTGGTGATTACAGGGACATCGGTCCTCAATCTGGGGGAAGTCTTTCCAGATTCTTTTACTCGGGGAAATATTACGATTACAACTGATGATATTACACCGGAACCGACACCGGAACCGGCAACCACAGGGACACCGACAACATCTCAGAATCCCATCCTCCCAGAGACACTTCCAGAGGAACCCGCCTCAACACCGCCACCCGTATCGGCACCGACACCCCCGGAAATTGTCCCCCAGGAACCCATTTCCCCACTGGAACCTGCAGGAACGCCGGAAATTCCCCAGGAACTGGCAGTCCATGACAATTTGCCACAACCGGAACCCGTCCAACCCCCGAGAATTACACCAGCACCAGCGATTACACCGGAACCGATTCTCACAGGTTCTCCCCCCCTCAGTCTGCCGCTGTTGTCGCCTCCTCCGGAACCCGAACCTGTAGTCAGTGCCACTCTACCTCCGGAAATTACCCCTGACCCGGAACCGAATGCTGTAGTCGGGGAACGTTTACCGATTTATACTATAGAAAATATAGAGAATATAGAAAGCTCTTTCTCACGGGTACAAGTCTCCGGACGCTCTAATGACCGGACTGAGGTGGCGATCGCCCCGCTCAAGTTAGATACCCAGATTATGACCCTGGAAGAAGCGTTTTCTCGGGAGTATATGGCCTATTTTGACTATCCTGATGATACCCTTGAACTCTTATCGCTTGATGAGATCCAGGAAGTGCTTCTAGCAACGGAGGAGATCACCGAAGTCAAAACAGCGGTGATTTATATCATGTTTGGGCGAAAGGATTTTAAGGAAAATTCAGCACTGCTTTGTCCCACCAGCGATCGCCTAGAAGATGATCGCGGCGATCGCACCTGGGAAAAAGAGTTAGGATCGCCTTGTGACCCTCATCCCGAAGATCCCGTCGAGTTATTCGTCGTGACGGGAGTTGAAGAACCCCTGCGCTTTCAAATCCCCGAAGCGCATCGCGAATTAGTGGAACAATTGGCCCTGGACTTACGAACCCAAGTCACGGATTTTAAGCTACAGTTTACGGAGAATTATTTAGAAACAGCTCAAGCATTACATCACTTAGTCCTTGAACCCATTGAACCGGCATTAAAAGAACGCGGCATTCAAAATCTCGTGTTTATTCCTGATGCTGGATTGCGATCGATTCCCTTTGCGGCACTCCATAATGGGGAAAATTTTCTGATTGAAGATTACAGTATGGCCTTGGTTCCCAGTTTTAGTTTGACTCAACCTCGCTATACGAATTTAAAAAATGAGCGAGTCCTGGCAATGGGTTCGAGTAAGTTTGATAGTTTACCTCCCTTGCCTTCAGTTGCTGTGGAATTAAATACAATTATTTGCACCAATCAGGCGAACCGAAATAACTGTTGGCCCGGTGAGGTGTTTCTCAATGAATCCTTTACGTTTAACAACCTGACGCAGCGCGGAAATTCGGGAGATTTTCGGATGATTCATTTAGCGACTCATGCGGATTTTCAACCTGGAAATCCGGAAAATTCTTATATTCAATTGTGGGATAAACGGGTTGAGTTTCCACAGATGAAGGAGTTGCAATGGAGTGACCCACCCGTTGAATTATTAGTGTTAAGTTCCTGCCGGACTGCGGTAGGAGATGAACAGGCAGAGTTAGGATTTGCCGGGTTAGCATTGCAATCCGGGGTGAAATCTGCGATCGCCTCGGTGTGGTATGTCAGTGATGAGGCAACATTAGGATTAATGAGCGAATTGTACCAGCAGTTGCGATCGGCCCCCATTCGTGCGGAAGGATTGCGCCGCGCACAACTGCAACTCTTGCGGGGGGAAGTCCGGTTTGAGGGGGGACAATTGGTGGGTTCTGATGCGGCGATCGCCTTGCCGAAGGAATTAGAACACCTGAATGGAATGGACCTTTCCCATCCTTACTATTGGTCTGGATTTATCACCATTGGTAGTCCGTGGTAATCGGGGAAAATGGCGATTTTTTTACAGAGAATCGCCCTTTTTTCCAGTTAACCCCTTATTCCAATAAGACCAAAGACTGAAGAATTTGCTCGAATTCCCGAGGGGAAATACTGGTATTGCTGCCACACAAATAACCCTGTTCTTCCACTCGCGAAGCATAGTAAGGAGAACGACCCGATCGCCCGGTGGCAGGGAAATTATATAATCCCGGTTGGGGAGTTCTTAATTGTTCTGAAATGGGGGTGTTTCTATCTCCGGGAATTTCCCCAAATCTAATCTCAACTTCTCCTAAAAGAGCAGTTTGAGTGGTATAATGAAATTCACTATCCGGTCCGCCTAGTCCTCCCCCAATGGCCTCAATCATTAAACAGGTATTTTCGGGATTTCGATAAATAATCTGATAGGAGGTTCCTTCTCGACATTCGCCCCGTTGGGGAATATCCGAGGGACAGAGGTTAATTTTAATTTGAGAAAGGGTAAATCCATCGGGGATGTAGGTGGGAACCGCAACAGGAATATTAAGCGCCGCTAATGCCGCTTGGTATTCGGGAGAAAGAGCGATGGATTGGGACTGTAATGGGCGATCGGCGTGGAATAAACTGACGAGACTCACGAGGAAAATAAATCCTAGAGGTTGGCGATCGCGTCGGGGTTTAGTCACAGATTTTATCATGGATTTTGGGTAATTTTCAATAAAACCTGATTGAATTATAGCAGAATTTGGCTGGGGGTTTAGGGATGCGATCGCCTGGGTTAATTGCGATCGCCCACTAAAGCAGAAATGATGGTTTCAAAGAGTTCCGTGGGTTGCGTGGTACAACCATTTGCACCGAGACGCTTCGCTTCCCTTTGGTGTTCAGGGAGGATGGTGCGATCGTAGAGGATATAGGGCATATAATAGCCCGATCGCCGCATTTCTTCCAGCAAGGTGTAACCGGCGCGATCGTCCGGGGGACGTTCGATATCTGAGATGACTGCATGATAGGGACTCGCTTTTATCTTGGCGATCGCATCTTCGGTATTCCGAGAAAAACTGCATTGAACCCCTAAGACTTCTAAGGCTTTTTGCTCATAAGTATTTTCTTCCAAACAATCATCCACCCATAGCACCTTTTTAGTCAGCAATTCCTCAGAAATTTTGGGGTCAGAAACGCGCTCGATCGCCTGAATAATTTTTCGAGATTCCTGATTAGCATCGGCATTTTCACCGTTATTTGAGGACTCTTGACTAGATTTCTTTTGTCCCGAAGCTGCACCCAGCATGGCCGCTGATTCCAGTTGTCGGGTAAGACTCGCCTCCACCCCCGATGGCCCTGCTTTTAAGGTAAATTGACTGATGGTATTGATGAGTTTCTTTAAAGAGTCTCCAAAGTAAACCACGAAAAATACCGCAAAAGCAGGCCAGATTACGGCCTCGATTAGGGAGATCATTCCATTAAAAAGTTCAGTAATTTTTTCAGAATTCATGATTGATCCAAAACCCAATTAAATGTAAATGCCCATTTTTAGGCTTATTGTATTACCAAAAACCAGGGGATAATCTGGTTATATCCCCGATTAATCGTTCATCTTACTCCATTCCCACGCCTTCGATTTCATCCTCAGTTAAACTGTACAATGCTTGCAGTTTTTCTAGCTTCTCCGAGTCTGGATTCCAGAATCCGCGTCCGTGCGCTTCTAGCATTCTACCGACAATATTGCGGAACGCTTCGGGATTAGCTTTTCGCAGTTTTTCGGCCATTTCTGGGTCGAAAGCGTAGGTTTCTGATGCGCCATCATACACCCAATTATCTTTAAAATCAACCGTCCCTCCCCATCCGATTAAGGCAGTCATCCGTTGGGAGATTTCATAAGCGCCACCCGACCCTTGGTTTGCCATTGATTCGGCCCATTTGGGATTTAGGAGTTTGGTGCGATATTCTAAGCGTAAGAGGTCTTCTAATTTACGCGGTGTGGTATCTTTGGAGAAACTTTCGATAAAGCTTGCGGTAACTTTTTTGCCGCTTTGGGTTTCGGCAGCGCGTTTTAATCCGCCAGTGTTGGCATAATATTCCTGAATGTCCGTGAGTCCATATTCCACAGAATCGATTTCTTGGACGATGCGATCGCTAGTTTTAAGTAACTGTTGCAACACCTCCGGACGCGCTTGACCTTTGTCTTTTCGTCCGTAACTAAAGGCGTTTCGACTTTGCCAGGTTTGGGCTAATTCATCCCCAGATTCCCAATTACTTTCAATAACTTGGTCATTGACTAAAGATCCAAAATCTCCGGCAGGATTAGAAAATAACCGGGCGGAAACATTCTCGATTCCCTGAGATTTTAAAGCTAAAGCGTGTTTACGGATAAAGTTTTGGTCTTCCGGTTCATCTGCTTCAGCAGCGCGTAAAAATAAATCATCCAGCAGTTCGATAATGTTGACGAAGCTATCGCGGAAAATGCCGGATAGATTGGCTAAAATATCGATACGCGGATGTCCTACTTGGTCTAAAGGTTGGAGTTCATAGCGGACAATCCGTCCAGTTCCTTCTTTGATGGGTTCTGCCCCGACTAATTCTAACAGAATTGCTAAAGATTCACCCCGAGTTTTAATAATGTCTAATCCCCATAACATCACCGCGACGGTTTCGGGATATTTGCCGGTTTCTTGCTGATGTTGGGCGATGATTTTTTGGGCAATTTCTCGCCCTCGGCTATAGGCACCCGGGGAGGGCATTCGATAGGGGTCTAAGGCATGAATATTCCGTCCCGTGGGTAAAACTCCCGGTCCATCGCGCAATAAATCCCCACCGGGTGCAGGGGGAATATATTCCCCATTTAATCCGCGCAGGAGATTGGTCATTTCGTCGGAGGTTTGCCTTAATAATTGGCAAATTTGCACCGCTTCATCGGGATTTTGTATGAGTTGAGAGAGGGATTGTGGGCAGTTGCCAGTGGTGAGTTGCTCTATGATTTCCTCATCCAACTCTTGGTCAAAATAGGCATCAAGATAAGACTTTAATGCCTCTGTATTAGGAGTTTCTCCCAGGGTATGCAGTCCAGAGGAAAATAAGCGTTGTTCGACGACTTGTAAATAGTCATAAATCGTGATAAAATAGGAGTTCAATACTTCACTACTAAACATTCTTGCTGTTTCCGGGGTGAAGTCAATGCCTAATTTTTTGGCTTCAGCAAAGGGACAGTCCATTTCTAGGCCAATATCGACAATTTTTTTGGCGATCGCCTCTCGCAATGCCGAATTTTTACCCGTGTCTTCTCGATATTCCCCAATCAATTCCCGCAGTAAAACCATCTCCTTGTACAATCCCGCCCGACCATAAGGCGGCACATTATGAGAAATTAGAACCCCATATCCCCGCCGCTTGGCTAATATGGATTCTGATGGATTATTGGCGGCATAAATATAGAGATTCGGTAGATTTCCCAACAGAATATCCGGCCAAGAATATCCCGTATTCCCCAGGGGAGACCCAGGCAACCATTCCACGGTGCCATGCATTCCAAAATGGACCAATGCCTGGGCCTTAAAATCATGTTGCAGCCATTTATAGAAGGCGGCATACTGAGGATGGGGGGTCATATCCCGTTCAAACATTAACCGCATGGGGTCCCCGGAAATGCCTAGAGGCGGTTGGACTCCAATCCAAATATTGCCCAACTGAATCCCCCCGATCGCATAGTCATCGCCGTAGGTTTTGATGCCTGTTCCCGTCAGAGATTTCCACTGCTTCTCAATCCGCCGGGTGAGGAGATATCCTAACCATTTATCCAGGGTTTTGACATTGACTTTAGTCGGAATAGTGCCTTGCGATCGCATTAATTTGGTCTCCATTGGTGACTCATCGGCCACCTTAACTCGTCGGATTAACTCTTCCCCATCCTCCGGTAAATCCCCCACAGTATAACCGTTATCTTTGAGGGATTGGAGGAAGTTGAGGAGACTGCGGGGGACATTCAGCAAGGCAGCGGTTCCCGTTGCGCCATAACCCGGGGGAAATCCATATAAAATAATCGCAATTTTGCGGTCTGCTGGGGGGGTTTTTCGCAGTTCAATCCAGGATTTAATCCGTCCTGTCAACCGCTTGACTCGTTCAGGAATTAAATAAATCTCTTCCCCAACTAAACCACCAAGGGGAACAGTATCGATCGCCCCATCGAGTTCAGGCAAAGCATATAAAACGACACTTTGCAATCCCCCAATGCCTTGGCGAGTCCAGGAATGGATATCTTGAATTAATAACGGCGCTGCGATAAAATAAGGGAGATTTTTAGCCGCCAAAATACCTTTCGCTACTTCAATTTGCCGTCCCGCTTCCATTGAACCCGCCGGACCTCCCACTAAGGGAAATCCAATAGTAGAAACAATGGCATCCACTTCCACTGCTTCTGCTGATAAGGACCGAGTTGTGTTGTTTCCCTGCTGTCGTTGCTGGGTTTCATCAGCGGAAGTCATCCAATCTCGAACCGCAACATGACCCTCAACTCCATTAATAAAAATCGGCAACGGAATTAATCCTGCTTCTTCAAAATAGCGAATTAATTTATGAATGTAAGGTTGCTGAGTAATGACGTGCTTGCGATAGAGGAGAATTCCCACAACGGGATAGTCTACGGATAGATTTTGACGGCGATACCAGTCTAAATATTGGCGGGGTGATTCAAAATATCCGGAATAGTTAGGATGGAGTAATCCCATATTAGGAGTCTCGACAGGAGGAGGAATTTCTCCCACGGTTAATCCTAGATATTTTTCCGCTAAAGTCCAACACATAGCGGCGACATTCTCTGCACCTCCAGCATTCCAATATCCATAAATAATCAGCCAATTGCGGAGGTCCTGAACTTTTTGGACGGGGACATATTTAAGCAGTTTCGGTCCAGTTTTAAGAAAACTAATATATCCGGCCAGTTTATCTTCTTCTCGGCCACTAGAGAACTTACTCAGAATGAATTGGACAGGTTTCGGCATTCCTTTGGGTTTGTCCCCGATCGCAAATTTTCCTAACTGAGTTAAACTCATCAGTTCCAACGCCGACTCGAAAACCAACCGAATGGGAATCTGCTGGACTTTTTCCCGCAACCCAATGACGCAATCATAGTCAAAAATTAAACTGGCAAAAAATACATCCGCTTCTTCAAGTGCCGTTGCGACCTCCTCGGGTTTGGCGGTGAGGTCTCTGTCACTAAAGACCCGAATATCCAACTCAGGACAGCGCGCAATTGCCACCTGTGCTGCCTGCCGGTACAAGTCAGCGTTAAAGGATTCAAATCCTGCAATTAAAACAATTCGTTTCATAAATTGAGTCGATTAATTTGACTGGTTTAATTGTAACGGAAGAATTAAAATTTGGGAAAGGCTATGGTAGAATAACAAGAGTCGTCACCCCCCTCACTCATAATGACCCTAGCTACAGCCAAACGCTTTACCATAGAAGAGTATCACCGTCTCATCGAACTGGGTTTTTTCCCCGAAGGCGATCGCACTGAATTAATTCAAGGAGAAGCAATCCAGATGGTCTCGAAAGGAAAACCCCATGCCGTATGTTGTAGTCTTTTAATTCGGGAACTTTCTAAGTTACTGGAAGACCGTGCCACCATTCGCTGTCAGGACCCAATTACCCTGCCGAATCATAGCGAACCGGAACCTGATTTTACCCTGGTAAGAAACCGCGAGGATAACTACCTGTCCCATCATCCGATGCCGGATGATATTTTGCTGGTGATTGAAATTGCCGATTCTTCCTTAGACTACGATCGCCTGGTGAAATTACCCTTGTATGCTGAAGCGGGAATTTCAGACTATTGGATTGTCAATTTGTTAGAAAAGCAACTAGAAATTTATACGACGCCTTACCAAAAATCAACGGGAACTTTTGATTATCGACAAAAACAAGTCAAGTTACCGAATGAAACAACGCCTATCCCTGGAGTTGAAGGGGTAAGTTTGGATTTGACTCGGGTATTTCCCATAATCTTGCCTTAATCCTTGTCCCCATCTCGTGGGTTGGAGGGACAGGAAGGCTGTAATTTATGTCTGTAGATAGATGTAATCACCGCCCAGGTAAATTTATAACACCTAGAGATGGAGGTAGATATAGGTCGAAAGGCATAAAAATTGCTAGGAGTAACCCGATCGCCTTGCGATCGCGCTAAAACCAGACTAAAGAGCATCAATTGCCTCTATCGAGATCCTTCTCCAATCAGGTTATGCAACTGCGAAGTCTGTCCCCATTTAATGGCATATCCCCCGCCTGCTTGGGGGTAGCCCTTCCACCGATTACGATCGCCCTGGTGTCTGTGATGCTTGCCGGATGTGATCACAGCATCCTGTTCACGGCAACTGCTGCACCTTCGGCAGAGTCGATTTCCCAGTCTGCTGAGAAGAATCCCGACCCGGTTTCGGAAGCAGTCACCCAGGCAACTGCAGCGGCTCATTTAACCCAAAGTGCGAGGACATGGGAAGAGTGGGATAGAGTGGCACAGCATTGGCAGGAGGCGATCGCCCGCTTGGAAACGGTATCAAGGGAACATTATCACGGGGATTTTGCCCAACAACGAATTCCCGTCTATCAAAAAAACCTCACTTATGCCCGCCAGCAATTTGACCGATTAGACCCCCTGAAACCGGCCCTCATCAAAGGAGGACGCGCCTCCCAACTCACCCGCCTTGCCGTTGATAAACGCGACTGGACCGAAGGAGTACAAGCTTGGAATGACGCAGTGGCGCAGTTGCAGATCATTCCCCCCACCTATCCCGAGTATTCCCTTGTCCAACAAAAACGGATTGAGTATGAGAGAAATCTCACGTTTTCTCAACAACAACTCTTGCAATTTCACCCCTTTTATCAGGGAATGGCTAAAGCAGAGGAAGCCAAACAACGGGCTGAAACCGCCTCAACGATGGAACAATGGGAGAGTGTTTCCCTATTGTGGAAACAGGCGATCGCCCTGTTAGTGAGTATTTCCCCCGATGATGACAAGGCAATCTTAGCAGCCCCCAAAATCACAGAATATGAAAGTCATCTCACTGAGGTCCATCAGCAAATTGCCCAGATAGACCCGTATAATCGGGCAGTCGCCCAAGTAGAAAGCGCCAGAAATCTGGAAAAAACGGCGAATTCAATGGGGGAATGGGAAGCCGTGAGGGGGGAGTGGCAAAAGGCGATCGCTCATCTCAAAAGCGTCCCTCCCAGCCATGATAAAAGTGCCGTGGCGGAACAACTCTTAGCCGAATCCCAGGTCAATCTGGCTGACGCAGGACAACAAGTCCGGCAAACCGACCCCTTTGAGCGCGCTGTTGCTACGGCAGCAACGGCCAGCCAACTCACAAAATCCGCCTTTTCCCTCTATGACTGGAATGCGATCGCCTCTCAATGGCAAGAGGCGATCGCACTCCTGCAATCCGTCCCTCCCACACATAGTAAACATCCCTTAGTCGCCCCAAAAATCACCGCCTATCAGACCGCTTTAAACCATGCCATTCAGCAGTCCCAGCAAGGGTTGCAGCCTTTTACCCCAACCAAACCTCCGAAGAATTCTCTGGCGAAAACCCCCTTGTAACAGTACCCAGAGGGGAAGCCCGGTTGTTTATCCCTGTCGTCAACTCCCGAGGATAACATCTTTTTATCAATCCGGAATTGAGCTTAAAGCTCGGCAACCCTCCAACAGCCACTACAATAGATACAATAGAAGAGGGGCGACTGCCCTGGGTTCACCTCTACCATCAATTAAGGATATCCTTCATGCTGACCACATCCCGCATTCCTGACGTGATTGAGGCTCAACGCCAATTCTTTGCCACAGGTAAAACCAAAGACCTCGATTTTCGCATCGAACAACTGGAACGGCTAAAACAAGCCGTTATTGATAGCAAAGAACTCGTCATCGATGCCCTGAATAAAGACCTGAAAAAGTCAGAAGTTGAAGCCTATTTAACCGAAATTGGCGTCATTCGAGAAGTCAATTATGTCCTCAAACATATTAAATCCTGGGCCAAACCTAAAACCGTCGCCCGTCCCATTGACCAATTCCCGAGTGTGGCGCGGATTTATCCCGATCCGTTAGGCGTGGTTTTGATTATTAGCCCTTGGAATTACCCCTTTCAGCTCACTATTTCTCCCTTACTGGGAGCAATTGCTGCCGGGAACTGTGTCACCTTAAAACCTTCCGAAATTTCTCCCCATACTTCGCGCCTAGTCGCTGACTTAATCCGCAAAACCTTCGACCCGAGTTATATTGCCGTAGTGGAAGGCGGGGTAGAAGCTTCCCAAGATTTATTATCTCAAAAATTTGACCATATCTTCTTTACCGGGGGGACTCAAATTGGCAAAATTGTCATGGAAGCGGCAGCCAAACATCTCACCCCCGTCACCCTAGAACTGGGCGGAAAAAGTCCTTGTATTGTCGAGGCAGATATTGACCTACCCACCGCTTGCAAGCGGATTGTTTGGGGCAAATTCATGAATGCCGGTCAAACTTGTATCGCCCCGGATTATCTTTTGGTCAATCGTCGGATTAAACGTGATTTGTTAGCCGGAATTGAACGCACCATTACTGAATTTTATGGCAAAAACCCCGCCAATAATCCGGACTATGGGCGGATTATTAATCATAAACAATTCGATCGCCTACAGGGGTTACTCCAGGAGGGAGAAATTCTGGTTGGGGGTCAAACCGATGCAGGCGATCGCTATATTGCGCCAACCGTCATCGATAGCATCTCCCTCACCTCCCCAATTATGCAAGAGGAAATCTTTGGGCCAATTCTGCCGGTTTTGGACTATGACAAACTAGACGAGGTGATCGCCCTCATCAACCAAAAACCCAAACCCCTCGCCCTCTATCTATTTTCCAACGATAAACAAAAGCAACAACAAGTCCTCAGAGAAACCTCTTCCGGTGGCGTTTGCCTCAACGATACCATCATGCATCTGGGGGTTTCTGAATTACCCTTTGGAGGCGTCGGGCAAAGTGGCATGGGAGCTTATCATGGCAAAGCCAGTTTTGATACCTTTTCTCACCGGAAAAGTGTATTAGAAAAGTCCTTCCACTTTGATTTAGATTTCCGCTACCCCCCTTATAAAAATAAGTTGAACTTTATCAAACGTTTCATCGGAGGGTAGACAAATCCCCTCCCCATTTCAACGTCCCGACTTCAGTCGTTATCTTTTTTTATGTTCGTAGTAACGACTTCAGTCGTTATCTTTTTTTATGTTCGTAGTAACGATTTCAGTCGTTATCTTCTCTTATGTTCGTAGTAACGACTTCAGTCGTTATCTTCTCTTATGTTCGTAGTAACGACTTCAGTCGTTATCTTTTCTTATGTTCGTAGTAACGACTTCAGTCGTTATCTTTTCTTATGTTCGTAGTAACGACTTCAGTCGTTATCTTTTCT
>JAMXFF010000003.1:53818-73480 GCA_025370845.1 Laspinema palackyanum D2a
TATGTTCGTAGTAACGACTTCAGTCGTTATTCCCAGTTCCTACTCATTAAAACCCAAGCCCCATTCTCCATCAATTCAAAACACAGCCACTGACCCATACTTGGAGGGCCAACCCTCAAAAGAGGGGGACTTCCCTTTCCACAGGTGTCAAGCCCAAAGTGGTCCCTCCGTCTCAAAAGGGTTAAGGTGATAGAACTTACTCTTATTTTCCGAGTCAGTCCTGACTAGACCTTTTGCAACATTCCGGATTGATCCCCCCAACCCCCCTTAGTAAGGGGGGCTTAAGAGATTTATGCAAAAGGTCCATTTAACTGCCTCTCTTCCCCAGACGGCGTGACTTCCCTCCAAAACCGACTCCTTTTGGGAAACTTCCTAGGTTAAAATTCGGTTAAAGATGGGAGAATAAGACATAAAGAACTTTAACAGCCGTCCCATTCGTGTCCATACTCCTTGTTTGGTTAACCTTAGCTAGTTTCCTGTCCTGGTTTACCAGTACCTTAGCAGCCGCAGGCAGTCCGCTTCTTTTAATACCACTGGTTAACCTTTTGCTGGGGTCTGGCGCAGTGGCACCCGTGATTACCATTGGAATGTTGCTGGGAAACTCCCAACGGATCGTTTTATTTTGGAAGGATATCAACTGGAAAATTACTTTCTGGTATCTACCCGGTGCGATTTTAGGGGCGATTTTAGGGGCGTATTTGTTTACCCAAATGAACCTAGAATGGCTGCAACTTGTGATCGGCTTATTCCTGATTTTGAGCGTAGTCGGTTTTGGGCTGAAAAAACAAGAAAGTAGTTTCCGCATTGCAACCTGGTATTTTTTACCTGCCGGATTTCTGTATTCCTTTATTTCTGGACTCATCGGCAGTAGCGGTCCCCTGTTAAATCCCCTTTACCTCAAATATGGATTAGTCAAAGAAGAAATGATTGCCACTAAAGCCGCTAATGTGGTGGTGATTCATATTGTCAAGATTGTGATTTATTTGGCCTTTGGTGCGATGACACCGCAGTACCTGGGATATGGATTGGCGATCGGACTCGCCGCAGCCCCCGGGAACCTCCTGGGTCGCCATGTGCTCCTCCGCATGAGTAACCAGCACTTTCGTCACCTGGCGCTGGCAACAATGGCAATTACAGGTATATTAATGCTCTGGCAACAGCGCGAGTTATTGCCATTTATTCCCTAAGAGGCTCTTACCTCAAATGTTGATTTTTGTCAAGGAGCGTGAGACATAAAGCGATCGTCTTTAGCCACGGATTGCCCCTACCCTTGCCCGATACTTGAACAGTCCCGGAGATTCGCTACAATAGTGAAGCATCAAATCCCTGGCTTTCTTTTCCACCCTTACAGAAACGAAAGCTACTCACCGTTGCCTTGGGTTTTATCCACTCTAGCCCAAGAGAACAACGAGGGGTTTTGTTGTCTGAATTAACTCTAAATTCGGCCATCCATTACTAAATCACAAACTCGGAGAAATCTATCGTGTTACAAAATCGTGAAGGGCAAACCGTTCCGGACGTTACCTTAAAAACCCGTCAAAATGGAGAATGGGTAACGCTCACCACCAATGAGCTATTTGCTGGAAAAACCGTCATCGTCTTTTCCCTACCGGGCGCATTTACCCCCACTTGTTCCTCCACTCACGTTCCGGGCTACAATGAATTAGCGGCGACTTTTAAAGCCAATGGCGTTGATGATATTATCTGCGTTTCCGTCAATGACCCATTTGTGATGAATGAATGGAAAAAAGAACAAAAAGCCGATAATATCACCTTCATTCCCGATGGAAATGGCGAATTCACAGAACAAATGGGAATGCTGGTCAACAAAGAAGACCTCGGATTTGGCAAGCGTTCCTGGCGCTACTCGATGTTAGTTAAAGATAAAACCATCGAAAAAATGTTTATCGAACCCGAGGTTGAGGGCGACCCCTTTGAAGTCTCCGATGCCGAGACGATGCTCAAGTATATCAACCCGGAAGCGAAAAAACCCGAATGTGTTTCTCTGTTGACAAAAGAAGGTTGTCCCTATTGTGCTCGCGCTAAAGCGGCTCTTAAAGAACATGGGTTTGAGTATGAAGAAATTGTCTTAAAAGACAATATTACCACCCGTTCTTTGCGGGCTATTTCTGGAGCAACGACGGTTCCCCAAGTGTACATCAATGGTAAGCATATTGGAGGGTCGGATGACCTGATTCAATACTTAAATCAACAGCGTAAGTAAGCCCGGTTATCCTAAATTGGGTTGATATTAGGGCTGAAAAATCCCCCACCTTGAACAGGTGGGGGATTTGTGTAGATAGCGCGGTTCACACCGTTATGAGGTACCTCATAGGTATCGGTTTTTGCAACCCGTCTAGGGTACCGAGACCCGCGAAATCGATTCCGGATTAGGATGACGTATGATCAGAATTTCCCATGAGGATCTTAGGAGAGCGATCGCCATTGCCATTACGCGCCTGTTTCAACAGTTCCAATGAACTCTGAAACACCACGGATTGTTGCGGGACACCGATCGCAATTCCATGTTGATCCAACCGCATCTTCATCCGGCGGCGAAACTCTCGCCCCACACTCCAATGTTGCAGAGGTTTAGTTTTAATCCAAATCCGAATTAAAACTCCCGTGTAATCAATCTGGTCAATTCCCAACACTTCCGGGGGATCAACCATTTTTTCCTGCCATTCGGGTTCGCTATAAACCTCCGATGATAATTGTCGCAGCACTTCCAACACATGATCCACATTATTCTGATAAGCGACGGTGATCGTGAGATCCACTCGCGCCCATTCTTTGGAGAGATTGCGGACAATGGATATTGCACTATTGGGAATTGTAATTAACTGTCCTTCCCCATTGCGAAGTTGGGTAATGCGGAGATTCATATTTTCCACGAGTCCGCCTACATTGTCTACCAGAATTACATCCCCGATCGCATATTGGTCTTCAAACAAAATCAAAAAGCCATTAATCGTATCTTTAATTAAACTTTGAGAGGCCAAGGAAATCCCCAAACCAATAATCCCAGCCCCAGCGAGAATCGGCGCAATATCGAGGCCAATCACGGATAAAGTCATGAGAATGCCGATACTAATGCAAACGGCGGCAGTCAGACTTTTAAACACGCCGGAAAAGGTCGAAAACCGCAATGCCAACCGTCGCGACGCATCCAAGTCTACTAATTTACCCTCTTGCAAGACGCTAAAGAACCGATCAATGGCGATCGCACTCAGGCGCACCCCCACATAAGTGCTCAACACCACCCCCAGCAACCGCAACGGCACAGGAAGTAAAGACAAAATCAGCACTTGGATGCCTCGACTCATGGGAAACAAGCCCAAAATGCTATAAGTTCCGCCTCCCCAGATGACAACTTGCCCAAACTGTGCCAAGCGTTGCTGAATATCGTTGACATTGAGCTGTTGCTGCTGCTTCATCTTGTACTGCAACTCCCGCATGGATTCGGTTTGTTGCTGCACTTCAAGGGATTCAGATTCGGCGACGGGAACAGAGTCCTCTGAATGCGGGACTTCCCGGGGAGGGACTGGGGCTCTCTCCTGGGGGAGGGGATAAGGAGTGGCGTGGATTTGCTCCCGTTTCCGTTTAAATTGTTTCTGGTAGTAAAACAGGATCAAACTGGAGAGCAACATCGCCAAACCGATGGAGACGGACCAGACGACCTGTTGTTTGAGATAGTCCGGTTGACGTTCTAACAACGCTCGCAACAGTCCCTGGCGAATCTGTTGTTGCCAGCGATCGGCCACCATTTCCAGCGGCATTCCTAAGCGTTCGGCATCTACAGCGGTTACGGTTAGCAGTCGAATTTGTTGGGTTTCCGCACGCCCCCACCGGGCATAAATGACGGGCAAACCGCCCAGGGGATTGTTGTAAATTTGCAGATTTTGATTGATGAAGGTGGTAATTTCAGCGGATGAATAGATTCCAGCAGGGTTCTGCGTCGGCGGATTCTGTTCAAGTTCGGTTTTGAGTGCTTCCAGCAAGTGCTGGAGTTGTCGCTCGATCGCCTCTACCCGAGAACCCTCATCCAGTTCGATGGGAGCCACGGGAAATAGGGCCCTGCCATCAAGGCGGACGGGACGATGCCGATATGGAGAAAACCAGTCTTCCAATAGCCAGTTGTTTGGGAAGACAGATAATAGAGTTGCTGTGGTGGACGAGTTACGCGGTGATTCTGCCGCAGTGTCGGTGGTTTCAGATTCGGTGGAAGCCTCGGGGTTAGATTGTTCCGGTGGAATCTGGGCGATCGCCGCCGGGACAGGGCCAACTTGGAGGCTCAACACCTGAAGCGCCGCGATCGCCATCCCTTGCCCGATCCGTTTAGCAATCTTTCTACCCACTAGGGGCAGTCGCCCGGTTCTAGCTGGTTTCATATCTTGACTTTTTTGACTGTCCATGATAAATTAGTCAGCTTTTAACTTTACAAAACTTAACCTTGCTTCGACTAGATTATACTGCGTGGCTGTTGGAACGTCCGCCTTTTCGATACACTCAGGGTTAAGCTTCATTAGTGACAGCAGTTCAAGGAACATTTGCCCGTGACCCCTCAAGTGCCAGGACTCCCGAATCCAGACTTCACCCCCTCAAACCCCAGTGGCGAGAGTGAGTTTAGCGACTTTGATCGCTCAATGATGCGTCGCTGTATTGAGTTGGCTCAACTTGCATTAGGAAAGACTGCACCGAATCCCTTAGTGGGTTCTGTGATTGTGAAAGAAGGCCAGATCATCTCAGAAGGCTTTCATCCCGGTGCGGGACAGCCTCATGCGGAAGTCTTTGCTCTGCAAGGAGCCGGGGAACAGGCACAAGGTGCCACAGTCTATGTCAACCTAGAACCTTGCAATCATTATGGACGCACCCCCCCTTGTTCCGAAGCCTTGATTGCGGCGAAAGTCGCCAAGGTGGTCGTTGGGATGGTCGATGCTGATCCCCGGGTGTCCGGTGGAGGTATTGATCGCCTGCGATCGGCAGGAATCGAAGTGGTGGTTGGCGTCGAAGAAGAAGCCTGTCGCAAGCTGAATGAAGCCTTTCTCCATCGGGTCATCTACCATCGTCCCTTTGGAATTTTAAAATATGCCATGACCCTAGATGGCAAAATTGCCACCACCACAGGGCACAGCGCCTGGATCACCAGTACCGAAGCGCGTCATGAAGTGCATACCCTGCGTGCAGTGTGTGATGCGGTCATCATCGGTGGAAATACGGTGCGTCAGGACAATCCTCAGCTCACCAGTCACCATATCGGCACTCAGAACCCCTTACGAGTCGTGATGACTCGCACCCTAGATTTGCCCGAGTCGGCCCATCTGTGGGAGGTTTCCGAGGCAGGGACCCTGGTGCTGACTCAGAGAGGAGCAAATCCGGATATGCAGCAGTGGCTTTTGAATAAAGGCGTTGAAGTGATAGAGCTTGATCCCTTAACTCCGGCGATCGCGATGGAGTACCTCTATCAGCGGGAGTTTCTGTCGGTTCTGTGGGAATGTGGTGGACTGTTGGCAGCGCGGGCGATCGCAGATGGCGCAGTCCAAAAAATTCTCGCGTTTATTGCTCCCAAAATTGTCGGGGGTCAGTCGGCCCCCTCGCCAGTCGGAAATTTGGGCTTAACTCAGATGGGTGATGCCTTAACCTTAGACCGGGTAAAATGGCGGACGATCGGAACAGACTGTTTAGTTGAAGGGTATTTAAAACTGAAGGAATCAGGATGAAGTCTAAACGATGAAGTTTTAAGGGACAATTCAAGAGCCATAACCGGGCTTTTTCTGAGGTGAGGGGGGGAACGAAGCCCTCCCTAATTTTAGAGAGTCCTGGGTTCGAGCTCAAGGGTCAGAGTTCTGCATAAAAATCACCAAATTTTAACCCCCCGATAAAATTTGATAGGTTAGCCAATCCTTGCGCCCTGAGACTGTCCCCTTCATCCTTCATCCTTGATTCTTGATCTCACGCCTTTGAATTAGGAAAAATATGCAAGTCATTGTGTTGTGGAGCGTATTTGTGGGGAGTCTCGGCATTGAGGCAGTGGTTGCCGGGGGATGGTTGCGCTGGCGGCAACTGCTTTTGCGGCAACAAGATCAGGAGGAGGAAGAACTTGTGACGGATCATCAAAATCATCGAAATTTAACAAAAGTCGAACACCTACCCACGTCCTTGCCTCTGAATGGCGGCAAGAGTGCGGAACAATTTCCAGTACCGCCTAAACCCGAGGAAGTGACTGCGGTGATTGCCGCCTTGCGTCCCCCTTTGCCCGAGGCGACTGTCGGGGTCTCTAGGGATTCCCAGAGCACAGAATGGGAGTATAAAATCGTGCGGGCGAGTTTCGATCTGTTTCGCGATCCCCAAGTTTTTCAGGGATTGTGTGAGGAAGAACTACAAGCGGGTTGGACGCTGTTGGAAAAGCTGGACGATCGCCGGGTCCGGTTCAAGCGGGCGATCGCATGGCGGACGATGCTCAACCAGGAGGGGATCAATTTCGACCCCTATCGCTCTCATTATGGACCCGCTACGGGATGGCTGAATGTGGTGGGGGCGATCGCCGCTGTGACTTCGATGGTTTTACCCGCTTACTTAGGGTATGTTTTGGTCGCCAATACCCTCTCGGCAAAACCCTTGTCCCCTGCTGTGCCCACCCTCAATCCAACGGTTGCTCCCGTTTTCGAGCCATCCACTCCGGAACCTCCACTGATCCCCTAGGGGCAATCCCCTCATTAACATCTCCCCAGGTCCTGCCCAGTTTGAGTGTTCCTCAAATTTGGAGCAGGAGTAAGGTCCCTTTGTTAGAGCTAGAGTGCATAATGTAAGGGACCTACTCCACTGGATCTAAAAATTCTGGATTTGCTCTCCTGAGCAACCCTCGATTCTTCTAAACTTTGAACCCCGCTCTCCCCAACGCGGTGAATACGCAACAAAACGCAACAAAAAACTGCCTAAAACGCCTAAAAACAAGCTATTCATAACGGGTGGAATCGAGTATGATTGAAGCGATCGCCTAAAAATAACGCGGCGTTTCCTCCCGGTCAAGGCGATCGCATTGAATGCTGAATTTAGGGGCAAAGCATGAACGTTTTTGCGAATGAGGGACAACCGGATATTTACCGAGGCTTTGAACGAATTTTAGTGATTCAACGCAGAACTGAATCTGCCTTAGAAGTCGCCGAACAAGGACGAGCCAAAGCGGTTGAGCATCTATTAGCCTCCCGATTAGGACCAGAGGGTAAGTGCCACGGCTCCGTAAAACCCCCTAGTCTTTATAAAATTAAACAAATCGCTAAAGCTCAAAATTCGACTTTAGTTTATTATTCCCTGATTTATGATTATCAACAATTTTATGAAATGTCCCGGCTGCAAATCGGGCTAAATACCCTGTATGCTTATGCCACGGAACTTTTTATTTGGGTGATTTCGCCCGGGGGAAAAGTTAGCTTTCGTCAAGTAGACCTGCAATCGTTATGGTATCAAGATAATACCTCCCTCGCGGGAGTGGTTCGCAGCGTCCGGGAATTAATTAATGTCGGCTATAGCGATCGCGAACGGTTGCTTTGTCGTCAGCAACTCCAGTTGCTGTATCAAATCCTCCTAGAACCCATCGCCGATTTATTGCCCCAGGATCCCCAAAAACGGGTAACGATTATTCCCCAAGATTTCTTATTCCTGGTTCCCTTTGCGGCATTAATCGATTCCAACGGTCAATATCCCATTGAAAAGCATACCCTGCTCACCGCCCCCTCCATTCAAGCCTTGGGGGTCACTCATTCCCAGCGAAAACCCATCCTTGAACGGGAACTCGCTCTTCAGACTGTCGGCAGTCATAGCAGCCTTTATTGCTGTCCTATCCTGGAATCTCCTCAAGAATGCCTTGTCGTCGGAAACCCCACCATGCCCAGCATTTGTTTGGAATTTGGGGAACCTCCGGTGCAATTGCTACAAATTCCCGGGACTCAACTAGAAGCCGAGGCGATCGCCCAGATTCTGCAAACTCAACCGATTACAGGCGATCGCGCCACCAAATCAGCGATCCTCCAAAAAATGCGTTCTGCCGATATCATTCATCTGGCTACCCATGTGTTTCTCGATGATATCGAAGGATTGCAATCCGCGATCGCCTTGGCACCGAGTCCCAATACTCATGGACTCCTCACCATTAATGACATCCTCCACTTAAATCTCCAAGCTCAACTCGTCGTTTTGAGTGGCTGTGATACCGGCAGAGGTCGCATTTGGGGAGATGGGGTTGTGGAATTATCTCAGGCTTTTATCACCGCCGGAGTACCCACTTTACTGATGTCTCTCTGGTTGCCACCCACCCCCTCCAACCTAGATTTTATGAACGAATTTTATCACCAATTCCGGCAAACCTGTGATAAAGCTCAATCCCTCAGAACTGCCATGTTAACAACAATGGAACAGTATCCCAACCCCCGAGACTGGGCGGCATTTACCTTAATTGGAGAAGCCTAAATTTTCACGGGTCAGTAACCGTTAAAAAACCAATTGATTTCCCCAATTCCTGGTTATTTATCCCCTATTAACAACCCAGAAAAACCCGGTTTATTGTCCTTTGAGGAACACTTAAAAACCGGGTTTATGATGTCTGAAATATTATCTTAACCTGCTGCCTTACAGCTACCGATTCCCATACAATTTTATCGGTTCCTTAATAAACCGAATGTACAAATGTCGGAACGTAGACTTGAGAACCCGAGGCATTCCAAAATCAATCGGAACTAGGGCATCTGGCAGCTTCCAATCCTCAATTTTGAGGTCCACAGGTTTCAACAAAGGAAACTGGATCTCTGCCAGTTCCGGACAGACCCCCAATCGTAAAGATGCCGCAGCAGTGGGGACGAGTTCCGGTGGGACGTTCAGCACCTCTAACAGGGCGCGATCGCAAGCAAACACATTCTCCGACGCCGCCAACAGTCCCAGCAGCCGGGGTTCTCCCCCACTCGGACCATTCCCTTCATGGCCAATAATTCCATCGACAATCGTTAAATTAGGAGAAATCGCCCGCGCCGTTTCCACCAACATTTCTCCAAAGCGATTTACATCCTTTCCCGCTTCCAAATGCCACCAAGCTTTCATCTTTCCTGGGACACAGCCAAATAAATTTTTAACCCCCATTGTCACCGTCAATTGAACATGGGATTTTACCTTCGGTAAATTAATCACCACATCCGCTTCCATTGCCTCCTTAGACAATCGTAAATGATTAAATTCAGTGGCATTCGTGGGGTATCGCTTGCCATGAAATTCTACAATGGGCAAACTCAATCGTTCCACAATCTCCTGATATCCATTGGCAAACGCCACCCCCCGCGCACTCCCAAAAGCAGGACTATCTCCTAAAAAAGGTTTTCCTCCCACCTCCATCACCATTTCCGCCACACAGCAGACGATTTCGGGTCGAGTTACACATTCTTTCGTCGGACGGGACCCCGTGAGCAAATTGGGTTTCAGCAGCACGCGATCGCCCGGTTTGACAATGGCAGCCATTCCCCCCAGAGGCGCTAAGACAGTCTCTATAGACTCTCGGAGAACAGCTTTTTCATAAGAGTTGGCGCGAATTAAACTAACAATTGTCATGAGATAAATTGAGCTAATTTTCTTAAAAAAGAGTCAACTCTTACCTGGGAGGGGGGAACATTTTAGAGTGATGAATCCCCTCCCAGGCATGACCCTGATCCGATGCAAAAACTCCCAGCATTTTGGATTGAAAATTCAACCACTCTGGGGTAAACGTCCCATAGCACCACGCTGCATGGTCGTCACTCGTTCTCCATTATTGATAACCCCGGGACCTTGCAGTTCTGGAATAGGTGGATTAATTTCTACCTTAATAACCTTAGCGGTTGAGACCATAACCGTGTTATCCATCAGATGAAAAGTAATCCAGGGTTGGGCTAACAACTGGGGTAACTGCTGTTGGAATTGGGCACCGGGAACGGGAACCTTAAAAGAGTCTGTATGACCGTTTTCATAATAAAACGTCACCTCCGTACTCGATTGAGCTTGCATTGTGGCAAATGAACCTCTCGCCATAATTGCACTCCATATTGACAATTTTGTGAATTTCGGTGGTATGCCACCACCTCTACTTAATTTAACAGGAAGCCTGTCCTGTAAGAAACAGGCTTCCAGGGAAGGAGGTTCCCAGTGGAGCACCTCCCCACTACCGCTGAAGTCCTTTCCGATGTTCGTAGTAACGACTTCAGTCGTTTCCGGATTCCCCAAAACCCAAACCAGTTCTTCTCCATGTTCGTAGTAACGACTTCAGTCGTTTCCGGATTCCCCAGAACCCAAGGGAGTTCTTTCTTAGTTCGTAGTAACGACTTCAGTCGTTTCCGGATTCCCCAGAACCAGCGAATCGACCCTACGGCTAGTGGGAATGCGTAAGTCCTGCGAAGAGAACGACTGAAGTCGTTAACTACGAAATAAGAAAGAGAACGACTGAAGTCGTTACTACGAACTAAGAAAGATAACGACTGAAGTCGTTACTACGAACAGAAGAGAACGACTGAAGTCGTTACTACGAACTAAGATAAGAACGACTGAAGTCGTTACTACGAACTAAGATAAGAACGACTGAAGTCGTTACTACGAACTTAGGATTCGCGGTTTAATGCGGGAGGGCGCTCATTTTCTGTAAGTCCAGAACCTCCGCTAACTGTTCTGAGGTCATTAGACCCCGTTCTAGGACGATTTGCCTTAAGGATTTACCTGTTTCTAGGGATTCTTTGGCAACAGCGGCGGCGTTGAGGTAGCCGATATGGGGGTTGAGGGCGGTGACGAGGGCTAAACTGCCTTCAGCATAATGTTCACAACGAGTGCGATCGCAGGTAATCCCCTGAAGACAAAACTCGCTGAGGGCCCCGATCGCATGACCTAAAATTTCAATGCTGTGAATGAGGTTATAGGCAATCAACGGCATCATCACGTTCAGTTCCAATTGTCCCCCTTGTGCCGCCAGGGCGATCGCACTGTCATATCCCATCACCTGAAAACACACCATTGAAGTCATCTCTGCCATCACCGGATTATATTTCCCTGGCATAATCGAGGACCCGGGTTGCACTGGGGGTAATTGAATTTCCTTCAGTCCCGTTTTCGGTCCCGAATCCATCAGGCGCAAATCATGGGAAATTTTTAGGCAATCGGTGGCTAAATTTCTTAATGATCCCGAAACGCTGACAAAGGGGGCCATACTTTGCATGGCTGCCATTAAGTGTGGTGTCGGAGTCAGGGGGATATTAATTAACTCCGAGAGAATCTTCACCACCTGTTGGCGATACTTCGGATGAGTATTTAAACCCGTTCCCGCAGCACTTCCCCCAATCCCCAGTACGGTGAGTTCTTTCCCCGCAGTTTCGATGCGCGTCCGGTGTTCCGTAAGTATATAGGCCCAGGCGCGAAAACTTTCCCCGAGTCTGACGGGTACCGCGTCTTGTAGATGGGTTCTGCCGGATTTGACGATATCCTGAAATTCCACTGCTTTGGCTTCTAAAGCAGCGATCGCCGCATTCAGGGCAGGATAAAGACTATGCTGCAACGCCAACAGTCCCCCGATGCGAATGGCCGTGGGGATGACATCATTGGTGGATTGTCCGTAGTTGACCGTATCATTGGGGCTAATCCGCTGATAATTGCCCTTAGAATCCCCCAGCAGTTCCAAGGCACGATTTGCCAGCACTTCGTTAACGTTCATGTGGTGAGAGGTTCCGGCACCAGCTTGGTAAACATCTACCACAAATTGATCCCGTAATGCGCCATTGAGGATTTCGTCGGCGGCATCAGCGATCGCCTGACTCAGTTCTGGGGGAATGCAGCCCAGTTCACCATTGGCAACCGCTGTGGCTTTTTTGATCAGCAAACAGGCATCCAAGTAGGTGGGTAAGGGTTTGAGTCCGCTGATGGGAAAATTTTCCGTGGCCCGCAGGGTTTGGATACCATAGTAGGCAGCGGCGGGAATTTGCCGTTCTCCCATCGAATCACGTTCTATGCGGTAGTCTAATTCAGATTGTTCGCTCATCAAATCTTTCTGGGCTTATTGTTGAAAATTTAAACAATTCAAAGTAATTTTACCGAGCAGAGTGAGCTTTGATCGCAGTATCCTTAATATTGGAGAGATTTAATAGATTTTGCAATAAAAGTATGAGTCAAACAATGAGTCGTGTCATCTCTATCTATGAGCGGACTTTAGAGTGTCGGCCCGATAGCTATTGGGAATGGTATCAACAGGCCAATGCTATGCGGGATGCAGGTCATTATCAGGATGCCCTCAGTTGCTACGATAAAGCGGTGGAATATCGCCCGGAAGACTATTGGGCCTGGTATCAAATTGGGAATGTTTTAGATGAGTTGGGCCGGTATGAGGAGGCTGTCGCCAGCTATGACCGCGCTTTAAAAGCCCGTCCGGGAGACTATTGGGCCTGGTATGAACGGGGAAGCGCCTTCCGGCAATTGCGGGAGTATGACGAGGCAGTCGCCAGCTATGACCGCGCCTTGGAAGCCCGTCCGGGAGACTATTGGGCCTGGTATGAACGGGCAATTACCCTGGTCCGGGCTTGTCGCTACGAGGAGGCTGTCTCCAACTATGACCGGGCCTTGGAAGTGCGTCCGGAAGACTATTGGGCCTGGTATCGCCGGGGGATTGCCCTGGAAATGATGCAGGAGTATGAGAAGGCGTTAGCAAGTTATGATTTTGCTCTGGATATGAAACCCACCGCAGAGATGGCCTGGTATCGCCAGGGGAAAATGTTGGATTTGTTAGGGGAAACGGAAGCGGCGATCGCCAGTTACGACCGGGCATTGGAGATTGACCCGGAGGATGATTTGGTTTGGTACGATCGCGGCATTGCCCTGGATGACCTAGACCGTCCGGCAGAAGCCCTCCAGTGCTACGAACGGGCTATTTCTATCTATTCGGATAATTTCTGGCCTTGGTATCAATTGGGGAACGCCCATAGTCAGTTAGGCAACTACGAGGAGGCTGTGGCCAGCTTTGACCGCGCCTTGGAGTGTGAACCGAACTGGACCCGGTGGGGTGAAGAGTATGAGGGGTTAAGCGGTTGGGTGTGGCATGACCTGGGCATCGCGTTAGGGGAGCTTTGTCGCTACGATGAGGCGATTATGAGTTTTCAAAAAGCCCTGACGATCGAACCGGAAGATGGGGCAATTTGGTACGACCTGGCCCGCTACTTGATTCGCCAAGGGGATGGCCCCGGGGCTGTTGCCAGCTTGGAACAGGCGATTCACTGGGGGGGAAACTCCTATCTGGAGAAAATTGCCACAGACAGGGAATTTGACGGTTTGCGGGGCGATCGCTCCTTTCAAGGGTTGATGTAACTTTCTTTCGGCTGATCTTGCACTAAGAGCATAGACTCTTGGGGTGGAACGTTGAAAGACTCTGGCCTAAATTTTTCACGTTTCATCCCCTGTCTCCGGTATCAAGGTAACCGACGATTCATTGGGTTCAAATTGTCAAGATTTACTGACAAAACTTCTCTAAAATTGGGGAATCAAGTGCGTTTAATTCGTGAAAGAAAAAGATTAATTTAATTGAATAGAAAGGGTCAAAAATCCTTTAAGATTCTAGTGGGGATTTACCGTGAATGGACCCCCAGTAACCTCGGATTTAAAATTTAGCCAGGTCAGTATAAACGCTTATCGAAAGGGCAGACAAGCAGCTAAATGGCAAAAAGATAGCCCGAATCGAGGGAACCAATCCACAAAGCGCAGATATTTTCTGCTTTGGAGCGCTATTATGAGCGAAAATCAAGACTCAATGGGATTAGACCGTTCAACAGATCTAGGGAACAGCGCCACCGCGACGGCACTCAGGCCAGAATCAGCAGACCAACCGCAGGATTATCAAGAGTGGTATAAGCGGGCCAGCGTTCTCCATGACTCGAAGCGGTATGAAGAGGCGATCGCCAGTTATAACCAGGCCCTGGAAATCCGCCCCCATGATTATTGGGCCTGTTATGAACGGGCCAATGCACTAGCGGCCCTCCAGCGGTATGAAGAGGCGATCGCCTCTTATGATCAGGCACTGGAAAGCAAACCCAATGATTATTGGGCCTGGTATCGCCGGGGGAATGCCTTAAGACATACAAACTGCCATGAAGAGGCCGTTGCCAATTACGATAAAGCCCTAGAATTGCGGTCCCGGGACTATTGGGCCTGGTATCAACGGGGTAAAGCATTAGGGGAACTCGGACGGGTTGAGGAGGCAGTCGCCAGCTTTGACCAGGCCCTCAAAGAACGCCGGGATGACTATTGGGCCTGGTATCGTCGCGGGGAAGTTTTAGCCAAACATGATCGCTATGAAGAAGCGCTAGATAGTTATGACTGCGCCTTAGACCTGCGTCCGAACGATCGCTGGGCCTGGTATCGTCGCGGGGAAACCTGGCAACGGTTTGGCCGGTATGAAAAGGCGATCGCTAACTACGCCGAGGCCCTGGATATTGAGGAGGATTTTCCTGAAGTCCATTATGCCAAGGCGACCTGTCATCTCCTCCTGGGTCAAATTGAACGGGCGATCGAACATCTTCACGCTTATATTTCCCAAGCCCCAGAACAATGTCAAGAACGGACTCGCCTAGATGGAACTTGGGACTCGATTCGCCATGATCTGCGATTCCAAGCCTTGTTACATGAAATTCAAGCTTGATCCCTTGCTATAAACCTCGAACGGAGTTGCACCCGATTATACTAATTGGCTGCTAACTCACAAAAAAAAGGCGATCGCCTCTTGACAGGCGATCGTGTTTTGTGTATATTAGTATCATGGGAATCTGTGCCGCAATATATATAGCCTGTCGCCCCTGTTCGTAGTAACGACTTCAGTCGTTGTCCCTCTTCGTTTGTAGTAACGACTGAAGTCGTTTCCGGATTGTTCGTAGTAACGACTTCAGTCGTTTCCGGATTGTTCGTAGTAACGACTTCAGGCGTTATCTTTCTTCGTTCGTAGTAACGACTTCAGGCGTTATCTTTCTTCGTTCGTAGTAACGACTTCAGTCGTTTCCGGATTGTTCGTTTTGTGGCTCTAAACCTGATAGTCTTGTAGTGCGTTCGCGTAGCGTGTGCGCCAGCACAAACATCTTGCTCGCTTTCTCTCTGACAAATTTATTTAGATGCGCTATACAAACCTCGGAAGAGAACGACTGAAGTCGTTACTACGAACTAAGATTAAGAACGACTGAAGTCGTTACTACGAACTAAGATTAAGAACGACTGAAGTTGTTACTACGAACTAAGAAAGAGAACGACTGAAGTCGTTACTACGAACTAAGAAAGATATGTTTACTTTCCTAACATCTGTAACTGATATAAACCGGCATAGAGTCCACCTTGTTGTAGCAATTCCTCGTGACTGCCTTGTTCCACCAGTTGACCTTGCTTGAGGACGAGAATGCGATCGACATTTTTAATGGTCGAGAGACGGTGGGCGATAATAATCGCTGTGCGGTCCTGTAATAGATGGTCTAAGGCATCTTGAATTAACGATTCAGTTCCTACATCTAAACTGGCGGTTGCTTCATCTAGGACTAAAATTTTCGGGTTGCGAATTGCTGCCCTAGCAAAGGCTAACAGTTGTTTTTGTCCCCCGGATAAATTCGTTCCCCGTTCTCGTAATTGGGTATTGTATCCTTGGGGTAAATCCTCAATAAAACTAGCCACATTGGTTCGTTCTGCTGCGGATTGAATCTCAGCTATGCTATAGGTTTCTCCTAGGCTGATATTACTTTTCACATCCCCAGCAAATAAAAATCCATCCTGCAAAATTACACCGATATGCTGGCGTAATTCCGCTTGGCGCATATCTCGAACATTGACGCCATCGACGAGAATTTGACCTTGACTCGCTTCGTATAGCCGACACAACAACCGAACAATCGAACTTTTTCCCGCGCCGGTGGGACCGACTAGGGCGACTTTTTCGCCCGGTTTGATGGTAAAGTCGAGGTTTTTGAGAACGTATTCATCATTTTTATAGGCAAAGGAAACGTTCTGGAAGCGAATTTCTCCGGTATGAGGGTTGGAGTCAGCGATCGCCAGAGAACTATTCTCTGAGACTGCACCTTGCCACGGGGCACCCACTGCCCTTTCCTTCACATCCGGATCGCGAATTTCGATGGTTTCGTTGAAAATATCGCTAATCCGTTCAATGGCGGTAAATCCAGCCTGAATGGCGGTGAATTTCTCGGCAAATTGGCGCAGCGGGTCAAATAAGCGCTGGGAAAATAGGATAAACTCAGCTAATCTCCCCACCGTCATCGTATCACCGAGGACGAGTTGACCCCCTAACCACAAGACTCCGGCGATCGCCACAAAAGCAATCCATTCCAAGGTTGCAGAAACGGCAGAATCATAAAAAATGGTTTTATCAACGGCTTTAATATAACGCTGGTTATTCACCCGGAAGATTTCTGCATTAAAGGCTTCCCGGCGAAAGATTTGGACCACGCCAACGCCGACAATATTTTCTTGTAGCTTAGAGTTGAGGGAGGAGAGTTCTTCTCGGGCTTTATAGTTTTCTTGGCGATATTGCTGTTGGAAATAAATAATTAAGGAAGCGATGGGAATCAGCATCAGCAACAGCAGGAGTGCGAGTTGCCATTGCCGAGAAAACATGATGATTAAGACGATCGCAATGGAAAATAAATCCGTGACAACCCCAATTGCGCCGGTGGAAAACACCTCCCCGAGGGCTTCCACATCGCTAGTCAGGCGGGTAATCAAGCGTCCAACAGGAGTGCGATCGAAAAAACGCACCGCCAAAGAGGTGACATGATCAAACAAATCATTGCGGATATCGGCGGTAATTTTCTGCCCGACTTCCTGAACGAAATAAGACTGAATGGCTTGTAAGGCAAATCTAACCGTAATCGTGAACAAAAGTAACCCAGAAAGGAGATTTAAACCTTGTTGCAGGGTCACCGTTGACAAAAACGGGAGATTGGTGGGTTCGCCCCGAATCAGGGAAATCGCCTGTCCGATAATAATCGGTTGGACCGCCCCTGCAAAGGCTAAGGGGACTAATAAAATGAGGGAAATTCCCAACAGACGACCACTGCGACGGGCATAAGGAACCAAGCGCAGAAATAAACGCCAATCATTTTCACGACGGGGCGATCGACCTTCTTTGGGAGTTGGGGGCGGTGATAAGCGAGTCATCGATAAACCTTATGGACAATGGAAGACAGATGTCATCCCACTCTAGCGTAATCCCCGAGGCGATCGCCCCTGGGGACCCCCGGGATTAGACTGCGGTTGTTGTCATTTCGCGGATGGCGGCAATGCGATCGCAGATGCCATCGGTATTTAGACGATAGCTAATCGGATGGGCAATCAATCGGGCCGAACTTTGAAATAACACTTCCATTTCGATTAGGCCATTTTCCTTGAGAGTCCGTCCAGTGGAGACCAAATCCACGATCGCCTCCGACATTCCCGTAATCGGTCCCAGTTCCACCGAACCCGACAGAGGCACGATTTCCACGGGCAAATCCAACCGTTGAAAGTATTCCCGGGCACAATGGACAAACTTACTGGCAACTCGTCCGTGGGCCGGTAAATCCAGCGATCGCCGGTAGGGACTCGACTCCTTCACCGCCACCGACAACCGACATTTGCCAAATCCCAAATCCAGGACTTGGGCGACTCGTGGCTGTTTTTCCCGCAATACATCATAACCGGCAACCCCCAACTGCGCTTGACCGTACTCCACATAAACCGGCACATCATGGGTCCTGACTAACAGCGCCCTGGCGGTCCCGGTGGGGTCTAAAATTTGCAACTGTCGATTCGACGAATCCAGAAATGCACTAAAATCCAATCCCACCGACTGCAACAGTCGGATGCTATCGGTTAACAACGATCCTTTCGGTAAAGCGACGGTCAGCATAAGACAAAATGAGAATATCGGTTTTAGATTTTACTGGGGAATGGGGACAAGATTTAGAATCGGGGACAACAAACCGGGATTCTGGCCCTCGTTTCTAACCTTTAACCCTCACCAATCATACATAATGCGAATTCTTTTAGTGGATGATGAAGTCCAACTCACGGAACCTTTAACTCGGGTTCTGACCCGGGAAGGATATCAAGTAGAAGTCGCCTCCGATGGCGCAACCGGGGCCGAATTAGCGCGACAAGGGGGATATGACTTGCTGATTTTAGATTGGATGTTACCCCATCAATCGGGATTAGCGATTTGTCAGGAAATCCGCAGTCAAGGGGATATGACGCCGGTTCTATTTCTGACGGCGAAAGATACCTTAGACGATCGCGTTCAAGGACTGGATGCTGGGGCCGATGATTATCTCGTGAAACCGTTTGAATTGCTAGAATTATTAGCACGAGTGCGAGCACAACTGCGGCGATCGGTCACCCAGAAAACCCCGGACCCTGAGACTCATCTCCACCGGGATGACCTAGAACTCGACCGTGAAAACCAGTTAGCATACCGAGGCGGGCGCACCATCGAACTCTCGGAAAAAGAAAGCACCCTCCTGGAATATTTTATGCGCCACAGCGGACAATTACTCACCCATAGCGAAATTTATCAGCATTTGTGGCCTACTGGGGAAAAACCGAGTAGCAACGTCCTCGCCGCCCAAATTCGCCTCCTCCGACGCAAAATTGAAGCCCCCGGGGAGGTGCCATTAATTCATACCGTTTATGGCAAAGGGTATCGTTTTGGGTCCGGGGGAGAATCCTCCTCATCATCAGGCCCCGACTAGATTTTAGGCGGATGATTCCGGCGAGAAATTAGACTCCGGAATCAGGATATCCCGAATTAAGTCTGACGAACAGAAAATTGAACTATTCACTGATTTAGCATTGGGAAACAGAAGGTTATGTATTTGGATTATTTGTGGAAAACGCTGACTCAATCGGGCAGCGATCGCGGTAGATTTAAGCCTCTAGGGTTGCCGATGTTACTGGCGATCGTCACCCTGACTACCGTAAGCTGTACGACATCTCCCCAATCGCCCCCATCTCCCCCATCTACCCAATCCCCCCAATCTCCGGTAGTTAATCCCAATTCACCCCCCATCCAGGACGATCGCGGCA
Source organism: Laspinema palackyanum D2a (assembly GCA_025370845.1). Taxonomy (GTDB): domain Bacteria; phylum Cyanobacteriota; class Cyanobacteriia; order Cyanobacteriales; family Laspinemataceae; genus Laspinema. The sequence goes on from JAMXFF010000003.1 coordinate 72,905, forward strand.
GCGACACACCGGACGAGATCCCGACCGCTTCATCGATTTTCCCTAAAAACAATGCCCAAGGGGATTATACAGGTAAGTCTGACCATATCTATTGGCAAGTCGTAGACCCCGACCCCAACGGTTTGAACTGTCGCATGGGCGATCGGACCATTGATCAAGTCTGGAATCCCTCTGCCGGGGCCTTAGATATCGGCACTTGGTCCGTAACAGGAACATTACCCCCCGATTCCACCTTCCAAGCAGCACTTTCTCCAGGTGGGTTTGTCTTAACCTTTGATGCCAACAATCAACCCTGGATGTTTGTAGAAAGTAGCAACGGACCCGAACAAACAAGCAATTGTTTCATTCGCGCCAATTCCAAGTACATCACACCCATAATCCCCCCTCGTTAATCTTCTCCAAGTTCAACGTCCCGACTTCAGTCGTTCTTAATTGTTCGTAGTAACGACTTCAGTCGTTCTTAATTGTTCGTAGTAACGACTTCAGTCGTTCCAATTGCTCGTAGTAACGACTTCAGTCGTTCCAATTGCTCGTAGTAACGACTTCAGTCGTTCCAATTGCTCGTAGTAACGACTT
>JAMXFF010000003.1:73580-248027 GCA_025370845.1 Laspinema palackyanum D2a
CAGTCGTTCTTAATTGTTCAACGTCCCGACTTCAGTCGTTCTCTTAAGTTCATGGGATCATCTTCCTTCCTTGCGATAGTCAGGGAGAAAGATGATCCCTTTTTTAAGGGCATGAGCAGAATAATTTAAAATTGCTCAATCTAACTTTTTAAAACTTAAAGGGTCGGATTAACCAAAGTCCCCATAAACAGTAAAGTTCCGGTGGTATCATCCCGAATTGCAAAAAAGAACGGACGATCAATAATCATTTCCACTGGGCCACCGCGAGTCCCCACTATTCCGGTTACTGCCGAAGCTTCCGTTCCTTTTTCATTCACCTCTACAAAGGTTTTATGCTTAACTTTACTAATCCAGAAAGGTTCGGGAGTAATTGAGCTAAAATCTGCCTCGGGGCTAAAGGCTATGCCCATATTCATTGTGGTTAGAATATTTTTCAGTTCAATCTCATATTCTATCTTAAACCGGGGAAACCCCAATTTGACAGGTTTGTGTTCCCAATATTCTTTAAGCCATAAATTCCAGTTTTCAGGATTCAGTTGCTCTAAAAACGAATCTAAACCCACTCCAGAATTCGGCAGGAAAATATATAAATTTACTTCTGCTGTATTGCCATAAGGCAAGGCGATCGCCTGGAACAAGGCATTTTCATAGTAAGCAAAATCTTGGGTTTGAAACATCAGGGGATGAGGTTTCATCTGTCCATCAGCTAAGACAAATGGGTGTTCACGAGTGTCTGCTTCAGAAAATGGACTCAACCAGGCGGATTTAAAGTAAATCGCATTTACCAACAGGGCGATCGTACCACTATCGAAATCATGAGGATCTAAAATATGGTCTATCTTTTGACCCGTTTTTTCCGCTACCCACCCATTAATTACAGGGGCAGTAGTAGCGGGACTACTAAAATCAATTTCACGAGTTAGGGCTTGATAACAGGTTTTAGTCCTTTCCATAAAAGTAGAATTAAAAGAGTCACCTTGCCTCATCCAAAAAGAATTGGCAATGGCTAATTCTACTTCCGAATCCATTTCTTGGAGGTAAGTTTGCAGTGCAGATAGGGTAGAATCAATTTGCTCTTGCTCCATTCCTGGGGTTTCCAAAACCGAGGCGATCGCCTCGTGAGTTGCACCCGTTGCACCCCCATTAAGCATTTGTAAAGCCAGGGTCAAACTCAAGGGAGAAATAAAAATATTATTAGCCTTTTCTTGCTGATAAATTTGAGAAAACAACTTGATACCAAAGCGAGTATTGGCTGCAATGATGGGTTTAGTATCCACCGTATTTTCTAATCCTCCATTCAAAGTTATCCACAGTGGATCGACGGCTGTATGCTCCCTCATATTGATGGCTGGAATTTGAGCATACAAAGCTTCGGAACCCTCCAATCGTGCCATCCCACCTAGGATGGCGATCGCCACTGCACCCAGTAACGCGATCGGTCTTATCGCATCCATACAATCTTTTTTCATACCAGTCTAATACATTCTGTTTATCTTCAAGGCAAACCCTTGTAGACAGCACCCTGAGCGATTTTTCTTCGGGAATACTAGAGATGAGAAAACCACTTTATTCCCTTGGGGTATCCTCATCTTACTGCAACGTAATAATCGTCACTTCGGGGGGACAAAATAGCCGTCCTGGGAAATAAGTCCCCAATCCCCGACTCACATAAAGTTGGTTGTTTCCAACCGGATGAAACCCTTGAGACCACTCCCATCGCTCCACAATTTTATAAGAGTTTTTGGATAAATAAGGAATCCATTGCCTCAACCCTTTAGGAACTTTTTCACGGAAGCATTTGAAATAAGCTGGAAGTGGCCCAATTTTGGGTAAAATAATTTGTCCCCCATGAGTATGACCGGATAGCTGTAAATCCACTCTCAGAGTTTGTAAATAAGCGGCAGTATCGGGACTATGGGAAAGAACAATTCGAGGAATTGACGGATTAATTCCGGGAAAAACTGCCCGAGTATTAAACTGACCCGACTGCACCTCTGCCATCCCTACAACGGCTAAACCTGGCCCCAAAGGATAGACTACTTCGTTCCAGAGAATCGGAATTCCTATCCTCTCGAATGCGGCAATAATGGTTGACTTAGAATGAGGCAATTTGATATCATGGTTACCTAAAATACCATAGATACCCCGGCGACTTTGGAGATGCTTGAGTTTCAATGCCAAAGGGTAAATGCAGTCAGGATTATGGGTTATATAGTCCCCCGTCAGCAGGACCAAATCGGGGTCAGCATGATTGGACGCGCAGATCGCCTCCGCCAAGAGTTTATCCGACAATCCCTCGTTTTCATAATGAAAATCGGATAACTGGACTAACTTTGTCCCTCTGAGATCAGTGGGTAAATCGGCGATCGCCACGTTTAACCGTTCAATTTTTAACGATCCAGTCAAAAACCCGTGCATACCTGTAATTATCCTACTGGACAGATAATCCCAGCATAACAAACTTTCTCAAATCACCCCCCAAAGCGGTTCCCCCCTGTTCAACGTCCCGACTTCAGTCGTTCTCCCCATCCCCTATAAAATTAACCCGCTTCCTTTTCTCCCGCACAATTTTCTCTTAAAAAAGAGTAATTTATGCGGGGACTGCCATACCCCGTTGCACTGCCGGACGTTCCTGTAGTATTTCTACCCAATGCTTCAGATGGGGATGTTGTTCCAAAGTCAACCCCATAAACGGGTAACTCGCCACCCAAGGATAAAGCGCAATATCCGCAATAGAGTAATCCTCCCCTGCAATATAGGGGCGATCGGCCAATTGTCCGTCTAATACCCCATACAATCGTAAAGTTTCTTGCTCATAACGGGCGATCGCATAGGGAACTTTTTCTGGCGCAAACCGATTAAAATGATTAAACTGCCCAAACATCGGACCCACACTTGCCATCTGAAACATCAACCATTCCATCACTTGATAGCGAGATTTCGTCTCCCTAGGCAGCAACTTCCCAGTTTTTTCCGCCAGATACATTAAAATAGCCCCCGATTCAAACACCGTTATTTCTATATCATGGTCGATAATCGCCGGGATTTTGCTATTAGGATTAATCTCTACAAAATCCGGTAAAAATTGCTGTCTTTGGGTAATATCAATTTTATGGACATTGTAAGAAAGGCCTAACTCTTCTAACAAAATAGAAACTTTGTGTCCATTGGGAGTCGGAAAGGTATAGAGGTCGATCATCGGTGAAAAGTTTCCTAGAATTGCGGGAACATTCTAACATTTTAAAATATTATAAAATAATTGAGTGAAATGTTTCCTGATGAGGAAAAAACCAGTTCACTGAAGTATTAGGAGATGAGAAGCCCTTCATTTCCGACACCAGATTTAGTTTTTTTGAGGGAAGGATTACTGTTTGGTCTCCGTTTGTCAGACCGATCGCCCGAGACAACCCTCCCTTTTTTTAGGATCCCTAGGGGTTTTACCCCTCATTGACCTAACCCATCGGCACCCCCAAAAATATTCCGGTTCAGAAAGGCGGTTGTAGGAGCGATAGTGGGGACTTTTCCCCCCATTTATCCCCCAGAAACCCGGTGTTCTCCCCTCATGCTCACGGATACCCCAGACCCCTTCTGGCGGCGTGGAAAAGAGGCGATCGCCCATCCAAGGGACAGTTCCCTTGAGAAAAGTTAAAAAATCTTTAGTCCCTCTCCATCTCATGGTTTAATAAGTAACTGTAACCCTTTGTCTATAGCTTCTTTTTCCAGTCAACCTCAGTCCTTAATTGGCAATACACGGAGGCCAAGATGAAAAATTTAGAGTTGCTCGATGAAACCATTCGCAACTTAGAGCAGGAAGCCAATCTCACTCGCATTAAAAAATTAATGCTTTGTCTATGTCAGGGAAGATGGGAAAACAATGCTGAATTACTGTCCGCCTTGAATTTACGCGACTTAATTATTGAAGTCTGCGAAGTCACCGGAACTTTAGACAATCTTAAATTTTCTTTAGATGGAATTGTCAGCAATATTAATAAACCGCAACAATATACGTTAGTTGCTAAAATTTTAATTTCAACTTTGGGTAAATTTTATGAAGAGGGTTCAACCCAGTCCGGACTCTCAGATTTTCCCCCTCCTCCGGATCTCGCCAATACCCTGGTCATTGTGTCTGACTTTACCAATGAGACTGACTTTGACCTGCCGAATTACCCTGAATCTCTGACTCCTATCTCGCGAGAAAAAATATTTGATTTGCGGCTCAAAGTAGTTCAGCACACGAGTCCATTACGGGCCAAAATTCTCATCTTCTCGGCCCTCGATCGCCTCTTTGAATTTAATCGGGATGAAGACTGGCTCAACTTAAAAAAAATCCAGCTAGACGAACTGTTCCAGCAAATTTATGAACTCTGTCCCAGTGTTGAGGCTCTCGAATCTCACTTGTATGAAACTGCCAAAAACCTCCCCGAAGCAGATGAAAACTATCAATCGGCTGGGGTGATTGTCCAGTACATGACGCCGTTATATTCCCCAATCGGAAAACTCCCCCCCCTCCCGGACTCGATCGCCCCCGGGAGCGATCGCTGGAATGCTGCACCGGGCATCCCGGGGAGCGAAGAAAACAGCAGTGCTAGTCAAGGCTTTATCCCAGATGATGATGACGATCGCGATTATAGTGAAATCATGGATGAAAGTCAGGACAGTAGCGATATATTGAGCGAAGTCTTACCCCCCGTCTCCACGAATTCCGGAACTCTGAACGGTAGCGATCGCAAATTTTCCTTAAGCGCCCTCAAAAAAATCGATCCGGTTCAACAAAAACAAGAACTAGAGAAAAAACTAAATCTTAAAGTCAACCACAGTGTGGAAGAAATTGTGCAATTTATTGAAAATCGCTTAAATCATCTCGAACGGGAAATTAGCGAAGAACTCGAACCCCTAGACATTGAAGACGGAATTTCAGTCAAATATGAAACGATGGGAGATTTTATCACCCAAGTCAAACAGGCTACTTCTCAATTCCTAGAACTTCTGATAAACTTAGAAGAAGCCGAAAGAAACCAACCCATTGAACGAGAAGATAACTCGGGGTCTTAAATACCCACCGAGATAAACAAATGCAACCCTAAATCCAGGGATTCATGTCAGGGGAAAAAGCGGGGAAAGAGGGATAATGTTGATGAATGTCGAAGAATTATTGCGGCGCTATACAGCCGGAGAAACCAATTTTAACGGAGCCAGTCTCTGGGGGGCAAACCTTCGCGGGGCGGATTTAATTGGGGCGAAATTACGGGGAGCGGACCTCCACGGAGCGGACCTAATTTTTGCCTACTTGAGCCGAGTCAACCTGAGTGCTGCCTACTTAGTTAGTACCAAACTCAGTGGTGCCAACCTCAATCAAGCCAATCTCTCCGGTGCCAATCTCAGCGATGCGGACCTACATGGGGCGACCCTCCAAGGTGCCGATCTTCGGAAAGCAAACCTCAATTTAGCCAATCTACTGGATGCGAACCTCAGCGATGCGGATTTGCGCGGAACCACCTTGAGCGGGGTTTGTTTGCGCGGAGCCTGTTTGCGCGGGGCCAACTTCCGGGAGGAACGGCGGATCTACAGTGCGGCGAACTTGCGGGGTGCAGATTTACGGGGTGCGGATTTGCGCGGGGTCAACCTTAGCGGTGCGGACTTGACAAAGGCGGATTTAAGTGGGGCAAATCTCACCGAAACCAACTTGCGCGGGGCGAATTTGGAACGGGCAAAAATGGCCTCAGCAATTGTTAACGGAGGGTTTTTGAGTGATGCGAATCTATCTTATGTAGATTTGAGCGGGGCTTGTATGACCAATGTCAAGCTAGAACGAGCGCTATTGGGCGAGGCGAATTTGGAGGGAGCTAAACTGGATGTGGCGATCATCACTGATGCCAAACTGGGGAAAGCCAACTTATCCGGGGCAAATTTAACCCGGGCGAATCTATCTCGGACGGATTTGAGTCGGGCGAATCTGTCTCATGCGCTGTTGAATGAGGCGAATCTATGTGAGGCATATTTAGCCCGAACGAATTTAATGCGGTCCAATTTGACTAAAGCGAGCTTAATCCGAGCAGAAATGAGCGGCGCGAATACGGCTGGGGCGTTATTTAGTCAGACGACGATGCCGAATGGGGATGTGCAGAATTAAACCGATCGCCCATTTGTAGTATAAAAAACCGTGAGCGAATAGTCTAGGGAGAACAGGCAGATGACCCAGTATGATGCGATCGCCATTGGCAGTGGAATTGGCGGGTTAGTCACAGCAGCCTTACTGGCTCGGTATGGCAAGCGCGTACTCGTTTGTGAGAGTCATGCGATCGCCGGAGGTGCTGCTCATGGATTTTCTCGCCAGGGATTTCACTTCGACTCCGGACCCTCCTTTTACTGCGGATTAGGAGATTCCCACAGCCTCAACCCCCTGCGCCAAGTCCTGGAACTCCTGGGAGAAACGGTGCAAACCATCGCCTACGACCCCTTGGGACATTATCACCTCGGGGAGATTACCCTGCCCATTTACGGCAGTTGCGATCGCTATCGGGCGGAAATTGCTGCCATTACCCCCACGGGAGCCAAGGAACTTCAACGGTTTGAACGGCGGATGTTGTCCTTGTATGACGCGCTCAAAGGCATACCTACGTTAATCTTACGCAGCGATCGCAAGCTGCTTCCCGTCCTCCTGTCATACTGGCCCGCCTTGCTCCAATTACTGCCCCATCTTCGGGAGATTCAAGGGTCCGTGGGTCAACTCCTCGATCGCGATGTGAAAGACCCCTTCGTGCGGCGTTTAATCGACCTGGAATGCTTCTTACTCTCCGGATTCAAAGCTCATGGCACGATCGCCCCAGAAGTGGCCTTTATGTTCGGAGAACGCAGTCGCAGCGCCATCGACTATCCCCTAGGCGGGAGTACCGCCCTGATTGAAGCCCTCGTGCGGGGATTAACCCGATGGGGAGGGGAACTGCGCCTGAATGCTCATGTGGAGCGCATTTTAGTCGAGGGGGGGCGAGTCACCGGGGTGCGTCTGCGAAATGGCACCCTCCTCAAAGCACCGATTGTCATTTCTAATGCCACGATTTGGGATACCTATACCCATCTGCTGGCACCGGAGGACCTCCCGGAATCTTATCGCCGTCAAGCCCTAGAAACCCCGGTTTTAGATAGTTTTATGCATCTGCACCTGGGAATTAGAGCGGAAGGATTAACCGGATTGACGGGACATCATGTGGTGGTTCATGACGGCGATCGCGACATTACCGAACCGGGGAATACCTGTATGATTTCCATTCCCTCGGTTTGGGACCCCAATCTGGCCCCAGCGGGACATCATGGGATTCATGCTTATACGATGGAACCCTACCAGTCTTGGCAGTCTGATGTCACTTATAAAGCGCGGAAGCGACTGCGAGCACAATCGCTATTTCGAGCCTTAGAACGGATTATTCCCGATCTGCGCGATCGCATCGTCCTCGAACTGATTGGTACTCCCCTCACCCATGCCAAATTCCTGCGGCGCGATCGAGGGACTTATGGTCCGGCGATCGCCGCTGGGAAAGGGACATTTCCCAGTATTCATACTCCCATTGCCGGATTATACCGAGTGGGGGATAGCACCCTTCCTGGGATTGGAGTGCCAGCGGTAGCAGCATCGGGAATCCTCTGTGCCAACACCCTGGTGGAACCGGAGCAAACCGCACAATTACTCAAAACTCACCGGACGTGATTTCGGGACCCCCTCGGGTTTTGCCAGATCTGGATTCTTTACTTCCCTGGAGCCATAAGCGATAATCATAATTATGCTGATTTGGGAGTTGGATTGGGCATTATAGGTCTGAGGCTTCCCCGGTCCGGCAACGGGATGATCGAACTGACAAAGGCACCCCGGATAGAGGGACCTTAACCCTAGGGTAACTCCCTGGGCAAGATGCGCGATCGCAGATCGACCGATGAAGGATGAAGCTACAGTTTAGGGCTCGCATCCTGGTCTAGGGCGTCAGTATAGTAGAGGAAAGAAAACCTGTTTTCTTGACCATATCTCTACTCATTAGCAGTAAATTTGGACCCGAAACCGAATTTCGGGTCCAGTGAAGCGAATCAGGAACCGATGCTCTAGGGGGGTGGACGATGCCGCCACTTCCTAACTAGGCGATACAGTAGGCCATATAGCGAACCGATCACCGATCTATAGAATTATGGAGCGATCGCGCCACTCTTATTCCGTGCAGTTACCTCGTGCCAACATAAACGATTTCTTCGCCGGAACTACCGTTTTGGTGGATCGGTTGAGTAACGAAGATGAGGGTGTCAGCATTCTATGAAATTGCGAAAGAAAATACTGATTATAGTCGGCACGACCTTGTTAGGTCTAAATGTCGTGCTGTACGCTACAGCATCGAGTATTTTACTGGGAGACTTCAAAGAATTAGAACAGAAAGTCGTCCATCAAGATGCAGTCCGAGGCTTACAGTCCCTCCAGGAAACCATTAACGAACTGGAATCCATCGCTCGCTATCATGCGGAATGGGATGATACCTACAGCTTTATCACCCCAGGAGACCCCAACTACGTTAACTCCAATTTTGGCAATGAAACCTTCCTTCAATTAAAGCTGAATCTGTTGCTAATCCTGGACGAACAAAGAAAACCTGTTTTTAGCAAAGCCTTTGATTTTCAACAAAAGGTAGAAATCCCTATGCCAGGGATCATTCAAGATTTAGCCTCGGCTTATCAACAACAACTTGAGAAAAAATTCACCGAAACCGGACACTACAACCACCCCCTCAGTGGCATTGTCCTCCTCCCCCAGGGACCGGCCCTGATTGCGGCTCAATCCATTCTCACCAGTCAAGGAGAGGGTCCGTACCGGGGGACTTTATGGGTCGGACGCTTTCTGAATCAGCCGGAAATTGATCGCCTCGCGGATCTGACCCAATTATCCCTTTTGGTCTATCCGATGAGTGCTTTGCCACCGGAATTAGACGGGGTGAGAACTGAGTTAGAGGAGTCGAACCCCTCCGCAACTCCCTCAGAACCGTTCCAGAGGATGGACTTAGGGAGCCGCCAGCTCTTGTCGCCCATCGTAGTCAAAGCCCTCAGCGAGACAGAAATGGCCGCCTATACCGCCATTCCAGCGATCGCCAGCAATAACCGTTTACTACTGCAAGTCACCCACAATCGCGAGATTTACGCCAAAGGTAAAACCAGCGTCCGCTATTTTATTGGGGCTCTGTTAGGGGTGAGTCTGGGGTTTAGTGGTCTAACCCTGCTCTTATTTGAAAAATTAGTCCTCTCGCGACTGACGGTGCTCACCCGAAAAGTTGAACGCATCGGGGACAAAGGGGACCTGTCCATGCGCGTTAAAATTGTAGGTCAGGATGAACTTTCGAGTTTAGGGATGACCATCAACGGGATGCTCAAAGCCCTGCAAGAGTCCCAGTATAAGCTCAGAGAAAGTGAAGAACGCTATCGCTTGATGGCGGAAAACTCCACCGACATGATTTCCCGCCATACTCCAAAAGGCAAGTTTATTTACGTCTCCCCCGCTTGTCATTCGTTATTGGGATATGAACCCGACGAACTGATCGGCTGTAACCTCTATGACTTTTTCCATCCCGAGGATGCCAAGACCCTGGCCAAATCCTACTTGGCAATGGTCAAAGGTCAAGTTAGTTATACGGTTAGCTACCGGATCCGCCATAAATATGGTCATTACCTGTGGTTTGAAAGTACCAGTCGCACGGTTCGCAATCCCCAGACTGAAGAAATCGAAGAATTAGTCGCCATTTCCCGGGATATCACCGAACGCCATCAAACCGATGAGGAACTGCGGGAAAGTGAAGCCTCGATTCGAGCGCTTTATAAAATCACATCCTCCCGTAAACTCAGCTTTGAGCAACGGTTGCAACGGTTACTGAGCATGGGAAAACGGCGGTTTGGGTTAAGCGTGGCGATTTTATCTCGGATTAAAGGCGATCGCTATGAAATCATCGCCGTTGAATCCCCAGACAATACCCTCCAACCGGGCGATCGCTTCTCCTTGAGTCAAACCTACTGTCGCGAAACCCTCCGCCTCAAAGAACCCCTCTATTTTGAATCCGTCAGTGTGACCCGCTGGCACAACAAACCCACCCAAACCCCCTTTCCCCAAGAAGCCTATATCGGGACAAGGGTGATTGTCGGGGGCAAAATCTATGGCACCCTCAGCTTTTCTAGTAGCACCCCCCTGGGACGCCCGTTTAAAGCCGTGGATAAAGAACTGCTCAAACTGATGGCTCAATGGATTGGCAGTGAAATCGAGCGTCGTGCTGCCGCTGCGGATTTAGCCCGGGCCAGAGACGAGGCCCTCGCTGCCACTCGGGCTAAAAGCGAATTTCTCGCCACCATGAGCCACGAAATCCGCACCCCCATGAATGCCGTGATTGGCATGACCGGATTACTCCTCGATACAAACCTCAACCCCGAACAACGCGATTTTGTCGAAACCGTCCGCGCCAGTGGGGATGCCCTGCTCACCATTATTAACGATATCCTCGACTTCTCCAAAATCGAGTCCGGGAAACTCGACCTAGAACAGCAACCCTTTAACCTGCGCTCTTGTATAGAAGATTCCCTAGATTTACTCGCCTCCAGAGCCGCCGAAAAAGGCGTCGAGTTAGCCTATCTCATCGAACCCTCGACTCCGGAAATGATTATCGGCGATGTCACCCGAGTCCGTCAAATCTTGGTGAATTTGCTCAGTAATGCGGTGAAATTCACAGAAAAAGGGGAAGTGGTGGTCTCGGTGAGTGCTTCGACTATTCACCCGCAACAGGCTGTAGGAATTGGGACTGACCGTTTAATCCTCAAGGATCAGCAGACGGAGAACGGTCATCTCCCCAAGGATCTGATCCAGGATCTCAGCACGAATACCCCCCCCTGTCAAATCCAATTTACCGTGTCCGATACCGGCATCGGTATTCCCCCAGAACGGATGAATCGGCTGTTTAAGTCCTTTTCCCAGGTGGATTCCTCAACCACTCGTGAGTATGGTGGCACGGGGTTGGGTTTAGCCATCAGCAAGCGTCTGAGCGAATTGATGGGGGGTCGGATGTGGGTGGTCAGTGGCGAGGGAGTCGGTGGCGACCCGGACCCGGCCTTTCAATGGCCGATCGCCCCCGCCATTCCTGACAACTTCTCCCCTCGAACCGACCCCGAGCAAAGTATCTTTACTTTGACCGATGCCAAATCCGCTCATCCCGATACCCCACCCACGGGCTCGACGTTCTATTTCACGGTGATGGCAACTCCAGCAGTCAATCCTTTGCCGGTGGACCTAAATGGCACTCAACCCTCTTTGGCGGGTAAGCGGGTGCTGATTGTGGATGATAATGCCACAAACCGCCAAATTTTAACCCGTCAAGCCTTGTTTTGGGGGATGAAGCCAAAGGCCGCGAGTTCGGCCCGGGAAGCCCTAGATTGGCTGCAAAACTCGGAAATCTTTGACATTGCCATTCTGGATATGCAAATGCCTCAAATGGATGGCATTACGTTGGCGTCCTACATCCGAGGAATTGTCAAAAATCGTGAATTCCCCCTGGTGATGCTGACTTCTATTGGCAGACAGGAAGTGGACTGGCCTCATAAGGTCCCCTTTGCTGCATTTCTGAATAAACCGATTAAACAATCCTATCTCTACAATGTGTTGGCGGGAATTTTTGGGGGAGTGCCGATTCTTTCTCGTCCAGTTCTGATGAACGCCCTCGCCATTGACCCCCAGATGGCTCAACACAAACCGTTACGCATTTTGTTGGCGGAGGATCATTTAGTCAATCAAAAGGTGGCCCTGCAAATTTTGCATCGGTTGGGCTATCGTGCTGATGTGGCGGGGAATGGGATTGAAGTGTTGCAAGCGTTGGACCGCCAGCATTACGATGTGGTCCTGATGGATGTTCATATGCCGGAAATGGATGGGTTGGCGGCAACTCGGCAAATTTGTGAAGATGCCCGAGATGGCCGACTGCTGCACAAACCGCGAATTATTGCGATGACGGCGAATGCGATGCAGGGCGATCGCGAACTTTGTCTGGAAGCGGGGATGGATGACTATATTAGTAAACCGATCCGAATGCCGGAATTGGTGGAAGCGCTGGCCCTCTGTTCGTTGGATTCCGACCATTCCCCCCTGATGATGCCGACTTTATCCCCAGGGGATTCGGATGCCCCAAGGTCGGAATTATCTGGGTCTGACCCCGAAACGCCTCCGGGTTCGCCGTCCAAGGCGATCGCAGACCCGGTTCTGAATCAGGCCATGTTAGCCTCGTTACGGGATATTGAGGCCCTTGAAGAGGTAATCGAGATTTATTTAGAGGAGTCTCCCAAGCTGATTGACCTGCTCACGGTGGCGATCGCCCAGGATGATAGTTTTGAACTGCAAGAAGCAGCGCACTCGCTGAAATCAACGAGTGCGGCAGTGGGTGCAATGAGTTTGGCAGATCTGAGTCAGCAACTTGAATCCATTGGGCGATCGCATCACAACACCCAAACCCCTCCCCCCCCAGAAGTCACCGATATTTTCTCTGACCTGATTACGGAATACCAACGGGTCAAAACGGCACTGAACTGGGAACTGCAACAGGGGGAATCTAGCTAGTTGGGATTTTGGGTAATCGAGAGGGTATAGCTATGCTGTCCTCCCCCGAGGTCGCCAATATAGATTTGATAAGTCCCAACGGTCCATAAACCGGACATTTCCGGTTGTTCTCCCACGGTACTATCGGCAAGTACACAGAACCGTCCCGTGGGACCTTCAATTAATAAAGTGGGTTCTCCGGCACTTTCGACTCTTAACCGGAGATAGGGAAACTGCTGTCCGACTTCCAGGGTTTGACTCGGTTGCTCAGAAATGCTACCACAGTCACTTTTTTGCAATCCACCAGATGTCCCTTGGAGTTGGATCGGATCGCTACCGAACTGGGGTTGCAGTTGGACCACTTCTGCATGAAGTCGATGGGGGGCGATCGCAGCTAAAAGCACCGCGAACAAAGGAGCAATCAGGGAGCGAGTGGGTAGTTGCATAGATTTTTTCCCCTTCGGGTTTAAAAAGCTTTTTTCGTAATCTCTATTACTTACAGACGTTCGGTATTTTCATCCGTTCCGATCGCCACAGAGAACTCGGGTTCGGGCAGTTTCAATCTTTTTCATTATAGATGATGGGGAGGATGGGGGGGATGGGGAGGATGGGGAGGATGGGGAGGATTGCTCATGTTCGTAGTAACGACTTCAGTCGTTATCCGCGTTACGAAAGCGATCGCTTTCGTAACGCCTTACCCGGGGATTGCTCGTGTTATGGCTGATGCCATACCACGAGAGCAACGACTGAAGTCGTTACTACGAACAGGAAACAACAACTGTGGTTTACCCCGGGGATTGCTCGTGTTATGGCTGATGCCATACCACGAGAGCAACGACTGAAGTCGTTACTACGAACAGGAAACAACAACTGTGGTTTACCCCGGGGATTGCTCGTGTTATGGCTGATGCCATACCACGAGAGCAACGACTGAAGTCGTTACTACGAACATAACCAATCCTCCCCATCTCCCCCATCTCCCCCATCTCCCCCCTCTCCCCAAACAACCCTACTCAAAATCGTTATGATTATGATATTCTTGTAACGGTTCGTAAAGAATCGGGCGCGTTGATCGCTGTGAGCGTGCTTTTCAAGCCTACGCCATAGCCTGTTCGCGCCAGTTAACCCTCATAACATGGAGAATCAAACAATGACCGAAGGATGTATCCGCGTCGGCCAACAGGCCCCCGACTTCACCGCCACTGCCGTTGTGGATCAAGAGTTCAAAACCATCAAACTCTCCGACTACCGGGGTAAATATGTGGTGTTGTTCTTCTATCCCCTGGACTTTACCTTTGTGTGTCCCACGGAAATTACCGCTTTTAGCGACAGTCATGGAAAATTCAGCCAATTGAACACCGAAGTGTTGGGTGTGTCCGTTGACAGTGAATTTTCTCACCTGGCTTGGATCCAAACCGATCGCAAATCTGGGGGTCTCGGCGACTTGAACTATCCTCTGGTTTCCGATATCAAGAAGGAAATTAGTTCCGCTTACAATGTCCTCGATCCTGAAGCAGGAATCGCTCTGCGTGGACTGTTTATCATCGACAAAGACGGTGTGATCCAGCACGCCACTATCAATAACCTGGCATTTGGCCGTAATGTCGAAGAAACTCTGCGGATTCTGCAAGCTATCCAGCACGTTCAAACTCACCCCGATGAAGTTTGTCCCGCAGGTTGGCAACCCGGTGCGAAGACGATGAACCCGGATCCCAAGAAGTCTAAAGAATTCTTTGCCGCTATCTAATTCCCATTGCTGGGATTGGTACCGGAGGCGATCGCGATGGAAACTTGATCGGCGATCGCCTTTCAACCCTTTGAAACCCAACTCTTTCCCCCAGCTACTTCAGCAAGGATTGAGTTGGGTTTAAAATTTATGAATGATTTTCTTTAATGAATTGGCTCAAGAGGCTTAAACTATGTTGACATCTACGGATTTTAGAGGATTACTCAATCAACGCTTTTTCAATAATTTTTTGCCGGTTCCTGCCCTCAATAAACTCTACCCGGCAGTTTGCCCCCCTGATTTTCAACTTCCTCATGTCAATGGGGAGGGTTCGATTCGCCTTTCTGAATACCGCGAAAAACAACCTGTTATTCTCTATTTTACTCGCATTTTTACGGAAAAACAATATTGTCCTCTCTGTTTTCCTCACATTAAAGCCATGAATACGGCTTATGAGCAGTTTGTAGAAGCCGGTGCGGAAGTGTTATTAATCACCAGTACCGATGAACGTCAATCTCAAATTGTCATCCGGGATTTGGGTTTAAAAATGCCGGTGTTGTGCGACCCGAGTTGTTTAGTGTTTCGGGCGTATGGGACGGGACAAGCTTTGGGTGCACCGTTACCCGCACAGTATGTACTGGATATAGAGGGCAAGTTACGGTTTAAGCATTTGTTTTCATTTTTAGAACCCAATGCTCAAGTGAGCCGCTTATTAGAGCAGTTACAGCAGATTTCAGGGGGACTTGCACCCGTAGCAACACCCGGCGGGGGTTAAAACCCCCGCCTAATAGCTAAAGTCGTCTAAAGACGACTGCAAGTCTTATGCCGTGGTGTTTTTAGTCGGTTTTAACCGACTTGAGCTGTTAGGCGGGGGTTTTAACCCCCGCCGGGTGTTGCTACGGGTGCAAGATGTCGGTTAAAACCGACTGCAAGTCTTATGCAGTGGTGTTTTCAGTCGGTTTCGCCCGACGTAGGGGCGCTTCGCGAAGCGCCCCTACAGGCCGCCAATCGATTGATCCCCCGCCGGTTGCAACTGTGCCAAGTCCTAATTGAGGGTTACCACTGGGGAGAACGGGCTAATAATTCGCCGATCGCCTCTGGATCTAAGGGTTTAGAGAAGAGGTATCCCTGGGCGAAATCACAGCCTAATCCTCGGAGTTTTTCTAATTGGATGGGAGTTTCCACCCCTTCGGCGATCGCAATCATGCCCATTGTGTGAGCAATTCCAATAATACCAGGAACCAATCCGCACTGATGTTCCTTGCCATCGATGCGCTGGATAAAGGACCGGTCAATTTTGAGGACATTGACCGGAAATTCTTCTAGGTAACTTAAGGAAGAATAGCCGGTGCCAAAGTCATCAATGCTTAATTCAATGTGGCAGTCGCGAATTTGATGGAGAATATCTAGGGTGGCTTGGTTTTTATTGGCGATCGCACTTTCAGTAATTTCCAGTTTAATCATTTGCGGATTAATTTGTGTAGATTCCAGGAGTTCCCGCAGATGCTGGATAAACGAAAATTGCAGAAAATGCCGCGCTGATAAATTGACACTACAAGTTACCGTGTCATTAATCAGGGTTTGATGTTGCCATGCTTGGAGTTGTCGCACGGATTCCCCTAATACCCACAGGTCAATTTGGGCGATTAAACCCGTTTCTTCGGCGACGGGGATAAAATCAATGGGAGAGATAAATCCCCGGGTGGGATGTTGCCAGCGCACGAGGGCTTCAAAGCCATAAATTTGCCCCGTAGTTAGGGAAATAATCGGCTGATAATAAACTTTAAATTCCTGTCGTTCTACGGCGCGTCGCAAGTCGTTTTCAAGTTTGAGACGGTTTAATGCCTCGTCATGCATTCCCGGATCAAAGAGATAATATTGGCCTTTGCCTAGGGCTTTGGCGCGGTACATGGCGGTGTCTGCATCTCGGAGGAGATATTCGGGTTTTTCGTGATAGAAACTCCCCAGGGTAATGCCGATACTGGCATTAATAAAGACTTCATACCGGGAGAGTTGAAAGGGTTCGGTTAAAGAGTTTAAGATGCGATCGGCGATGGTTTGGGCGCGATCGAGGGTGGGGAGTTCTTCGACGAGGACAGCAAATTCATCGCCCCCTAACCGGGCTAAGGTATCTTCTTCTCGGAGGGCGGATTGGAGGCGTTTGCCAATGGCAATTAGGAGTTCATCTCCGACGAGATGACCGAGAGAATCGTTGACAACTTTAAAGCGATCGCAGTCTAAAAAGAGGACGGCAAACTGATAATGGGGGTTAGCTTGTCGGAAGGCGATCGCCTGGGCCAATCGTTCCATAAATAAAGCACGATTGGGTAAATTTGTCAAGGGGTCATGAAGGGCTAAATGGAGTAACCGTTCTTGGAGTTGCTTGCGTTCCTTGATTTCCTGAACGAGTTCTTGATTGGACTGTTCTAATTGGAGGGTGCGTTCTTGGACCCGAGTTTCCAGTTCCGCATTGAGTTGCTGAATTTTTAATTCAGCATCCCGGCGCAGGAGTTGGGTTTGGATGCGCGCTAAAACCTCTTCCAATTGAAAGGGTTTACTAATGTAATCGATGCCGCCGACATTAAAGGCTTTGACCTTATCAAAAGCATCATCTAAGGCACTCAAAAAAATCACGGGGACTTCACAAGTGGCTTCATTTGCTTTTAAAATTTCGCAAACTTGATACCCGCTCATATCCGGCATCATAATATCCAGTAAAATCAGGTCCGGGACGACCACGCGACAGGCTTTGAGAGCCATTTGACCATTTAAGGCTTTGCGAACTTTATAGCCTTCCTCGGTTAAAATCGTGGCCAGATAGCGGAGATTATCTTGGGTATCATCCACGATTAGAATATCTTTTTGGAGCAGTTGAACAGATTCGGCGTTCATTGGCCCTCCTGTTGAGTCAATTCCTCAATCAGATCAAACTGATAGTTATGGGCTAACTCCGCTAAGGCTTGGGATAGGGGGGCTAGATCCGGGGGAATCTCTTCGAGTAAGTGTAAAATCAAATCATCGCTGCATTGCATAGCGGCATCATAAAGCTGATGAATCCAACTTTGGGGCATAATTTTCAAAGCCTCCGGGGAGAGGGAATACAGGGGTTTAGAACTATCTGGAGGGGAGCCTTTTTGGTCCGGGGAGAGGTCTTCAAAAATATAGTCAATATTCAGATATTTGCCGATGGTTTCGAGCAAAAAGTCTTCTTGAAACGGCTTGCGAATGAAGTCATCGCAACCGGCATCTAAAATCATTTTTCTTTCTTCCTCAAAAGCACTAGCCGTTAAGGCGACGATGGTCGTTTTTTGACCCTGAACGGTATTTTTAATATGTCGGGTGGCTTCATAACCATCCATGACGGGCATTTGCATATCCATTAAAATTAAGTGAGGTTTCCAACTTTCATAAACCGCGATCGCCCCTTGGCCGTTCTCCGCCTCTTGCACTTGAAATCCGATGGATTGCAAGATTGTCTTCAACAACAGACGACTTTCAAAAGCATCATCCACGACTAAAATGCGAGATTCCTTCCCCTGAGCTTGGGGGGCGATCGCCACGGCACGGCGCTTGGTTTGGCGAGTTTGAACCTCTCCCTCGCTACTCGGTGCGATCGCCACGGCAAAGGCAAACACCGTTCCTTGCCCCACAGTGCTGGTGACCTGAATATCCCCTCCCATTAATTGTACGAACTTTCGGCTAATTGGTAAACCCAGGCCCGTCCCTTGCTGAGATTTACGTCCTGTTTCTGTTTGTCCAAAGGGTTCAAACAATTTCCCCATTTCCTCGGGAGCAATCCCTGGACCCGTATCCTCAATTTCCAAATATAAGAACTTCCCCTGATTACCGGAGTCCGAAAAATCCCCCGGGTCAGGATTCACCCCCGTCAAGGCATCTTTCACTTCAATCCGGAGGATAACGCGACCTGTTTCCGTAAACTTAATGGCATTCCCCACAATATTAATCAGGACCTGACGTAACTTGCTCTCATCGGTTTTCACAAACTGAGGAAGGGTCTCGCACCCCTCAAAAATAATCTGAAGTTGCTTGGACTCCGCCTTGAGCTGAAACATCTCATTTAAGGATTTCAGCAAATTAAGCAAATCAAAATTGACCGGATTAAAACTCATCCTCCCCGCTTCAATTTTGGACATCTCCAACACATCATTAATTAAAGCTAAAAGATGCCCTCCGGCCCGATTAATAATTTTTAAATGCTCGTGATTTTCAGGTTTCAGGGAGGAATCCCGGGCCAAAACTTGAGTAAACCCCAAAATTGCATTTAGCGGAGTTCGCAGTTCATGGCTCATATTGGCGAGAAACTCACTTTTGGCCCGGTTAGCCGCATCCGCAGCGAGGGCGGCTTTTTGGAGGGCGTGGGATTGTCGCTGAGTTTTGTCCAGTAACTCCGCTTGCTGGAGGGCAACTCCCAACTGATTACCAATTTGCACCACCACTTTAATTTCTGCTTCTTTCCAATGGCGAGGGCCGCTATTTTGATAGCTGGCTAATAATCCCCAGAGTTTATTCCCCGAAAAAATCGGAACAATAATATAGGCTTTGGCTTGAAATTGCTCTAGGATAGTGAGGTAAGACTCATCAAAGCCTGCATTGTAAACATCTTCAACCGCCAAATAGGTCAAACCTAAATTCCACTCTTCAGTTCGGGCAGATTGCATATAGCAATCTTCTAGTACAACCTCGTTGTCCCCGAGTAAATTAGAGTCATCCCCGTTCAGTTTCACCTCCGTTTCGGGTAAATCCTGGATGTTATCCATTAAAGAAATCCATTCGGGACCCGTGGATTCCGCCACCACCTCACCTCGCCAGTCGTCATGAAAATGGTGAACTAAAACGCGATCGCACTTGAGCACCTGGCGCAATTCCCGGGTGGTTGCCGAAAAAATCGTTTCCAAATCCAGCGTCTCGCGCATCCGTTGAATCACTTGGGACAGGGCCCGTTCCCGTTGGACACTTTCCTGTAACGCTTCTTCCGCTTTTTTGCGTTCCGTAATATCCGTTAACGTCCCGGTGAGTCGGTAGGCTTCCCCCTCTTCATTCCGGATACATTTACCCTTGACTTCCACCCAAATCCAACTCTTATCTTTCCGTTCCATGCGGTGGGTATGATAATAGTATAGCGGATTTTGCCCTTGCACATGGTCTTGCAGGGTTTGCATCGCCACAGACAAATCGTCCGGGTGGACCTTGTTAAACCAAGTGCTAACCCGATAGGGTAATTCCCCTTCCTCATAGCCTAAAATTTGCATCCAGACTGGAGAGTAATAAATTTGGTCATTTTTTAAATCCCAATCCCAAATCCCATCATTCGTCCCAGATACGGCTAATTTAAACCGTTCCTCACTTTCGCGCAGGGCATCTTCAGCCCGTTTGCGTTCCAACAGTTCAGTTTTAGCTTGCTCAAACAGGGTACATTGTTGAATGGCGATGGACAATTGCACGGAAAGCTGCCGGAGAGATTCAATTTCCGATTCATGCCATTGTCTTTCGCCGCTACAGTGATGAGCAATCAGCAATCCCCATAATTGTTCCCCTTGTCGCAGAGGAACCACGAGATTCGCTTGAACTGCAAACCGACTGAGAAGTTCTACATGACAGTCCGAAAGTCCAGCGGTGTTAATATTATCAATCGACCGAATTCGACCTTCCGCATAGAGAGGAATATGGGTTTCAATAAAACAGCGATCTTCGATTTCAATTCCTTTGACAGACATCCAGTCAGAACCTACGGATTCAACGGCAATCACCCCACCCCAATCCGGGTTAAAACGGTAAATTAAAATGCGGTCCGTGGCTAAAAAGCGGCGAACTTCATTCACTGCGGTTTCCAGGACTTCTTCTAAGTCAAGAGAGGATCGAATCCGTTCCTGAATAGAACTCACTAGGCGTTCCCGTTTTAGCTGCTGCTGTAAGGCAATTTCCGCCCGTTTGCGTTCGCTGATATCCGTAATGGTGCCGAGATAGCCCTGAACTTTGCGATCATCGCCGATTTCCGCGATCGCCTGCCCGATCGCCCAAACTACAATCCCATCAGGACGAACAAAGCGATATTCTGACTTAAACGGAACCCGAGTTTCCGCAGCTAAAAACCACTCCGATTGCACCCGCTTTAAATCATCGGGATGGAGATTGGCAATCCAACTTTTGCCGATCGCCTGTTCTAAAGAAAGTCCCGTCAACTCCGTCCAACGCTGGTTAACATAAAGACAATTTCCCTGAGCATCCGTATGAAAAATACAAACCGGAGAAGCTTCAGCTAGGGTTTGATACCGACGCTGACTCTCCTCTAAGGCTGCTTCCGCCGTTTTTCGGGGTGTAATATCTTTATGGGTGCCGCTCATGCGTAAGGGGATACCAGATGGGTCTCTTTCTACTACTTTACCGCGAGAGAGAATCCATTTCCACTCCCCAGACTGCGATCGCATTCGTAATTCCCGTTCATATACCGGGAGAATCCCCTGTAAATGGTCCTGTAATGCCCGCAGGGTTGGCTTCCGGTCCGATGGATGTAATAATTCTTCCCAGATTTGATAGTAATTGTCAATTTCCTCAACTTCATACCCCAGCATCCGTTTCCATTGCGGGTCAAAATAGGTTTTGCCTGTGGGAATTTGCCAATCCCAAATGCCCAAATCACTGCCTTCCAAGGCCAATTGTAAGCGCCGTTCACTCTCACTCAAGGCAGCTTCTGCCACCTTTTGTCCGATGGAGGAACCTAACTGAGTGGCAACCGCCCCCACTAAGGCGATCGCCCGGTCATCTCGGGGACTTTCTATGCGTTTAAAGAAGGTTAAAACTGCTAAAATCCCATTGCCTCGGATAATGGGTACGGCAAAACTGGCTTTTAATCCCTGTTTTACCGCCATGACTGCATCGGCAAGGGGTTCAGTTTCCTCGGTCAAATTTTCAATCCAGTCCGGTTGCCGAGACTCCCAAACCCGTCCGGGAAGTCCTTCCCCCAACGGATAGGTAACCGTTTCCCGTTGCAGTCGGAACCCTTCCACATCGGGTTCTGGATAATACCAACCGGGACGATAGGTGAGGATTTGCTGAGTTTCATCGGGAAGCCACGCCTCGGCTACATCCCAATTAATGGTCATACAAATTGAGCGTAAGACAGAGGCGATCGCTGTTTCTAAATCCGGTGCATGACGGATGGCTTGATTGGTATCTAACAGCAGCCGAATTTCGTCTTCACTTTGCTTGCGATCGCTGATATTACTAAAGGTACAAACGACTCGTTCAACTTGGCCCGATGCATCGAGTTGGGGGTCCATATTCAGCAGCAACCAGACTGTATCTTTTTTCCCCCACCGACAGATTCCCGTGACTTGATTTTGCACAGGTTGACCCTGGGCGACTGCCTGATGAAGGGGATTTTGTTCTTGAAGGGAAATCTTGCCATCTAGGGAAAGAATTTGCCAATTGAACTCGAAGGCATTTTTCCCTTGCAACCCTGAATTTGGGACATCCAACAGTTCACTAGCTAGGGGATTACTTA
This sequence comes from Laspinema palackyanum D2a, assembly GCA_025370845.1. GTDB lineage: Bacteria > Cyanobacteriota > Cyanobacteriia > Cyanobacteriales > Laspinemataceae > Laspinema. The sequence goes on from JAMXFF010000003.1 coordinate 95,415, forward strand.
ATAAAATATTGCCTTTGGCATCCAGAAGTAATACCCCAACGGGCATATTTTCCACCAAAGTGCGGAATCGGATTTCACTTTCTTGGAGGGCCTGTTCTCGTAACAGGCGGGATTGATACCGGCGATCGACCAGGGAGGTAATCAGGGTGCCTATCAGCAAAATCAGCGTTCCTACGCCGATTTGCATCGCTAACCAGGATTGGTCCGCCCCTTGAATCAGTATCGCTTCTGGGTGGGAAATTGCCGCAAAACAGGTGGCCCACATTCCGGTATAGTGCATCCCGGCGATCGCCACTCCCATAATTCCGGCACTCCCCAGTTTCACCCATTCCCGATGAGGACTGAGGGAGTCGCGAACCTCAAATGCTAACCCTAACGCCGTAGTCGAGGCAAAAATGGCGACTGCCACAGACAGGGTGACGCCCCAGGGATTGTAATGGAGGGTTGCCGGGACCTGGACTGCTGCCATTCCTAGATAATGCATCGAAGCGATCGCCAATCCCATGACCACACCCCCTCCCACCAGGAGGCCGACCCTCAACTGCTGACGATTGTACAGCAACATCGCCAAAGCCGAAGCTACAATCGCATCCACCCAAGACAACAGGGTAAGCGGGATATTGTATGCCGTGGGGACGGGCAACTGTAACGCCAACATCGCGATAAAATGCATCGACCAGATGCCGGTTCCCATCGCCACGGCACCTCCGACACTCCAGATTAAGCGCGATCGCATCGAAGAGTTTGGATTAACCCGTCCCGCTAAATCCAACGCCGTGTAAGAAGCAACTGCCCCAATAATTAATGAAAGCGTGACTAAAACCGGCTCATACTGACCCCGAATTATGTCCATAATTGTCCCTGAGAGTGTTCTTCCCTGCTTCCCCAAATGTTGGAATAAAAATAGCCTATTTATTGTTGTTAACTTTTCATTATTTAAGTTTAAAGTCTGGTGCTAATGAAAAGTTTTTAAATTGAGAATAATGTTTTATGTTAACATAAATTGAGGCAGTTAACCGTAAATCCCCAGAAGAATTTGGGAAGCACCCAACCCCATTGGGACCAACCGGAGGGCATCATCGGCGCGAGGGTGAGAATGGGGGTGAGGAGGAGGGCGATCAGCACCCTGATCAACGATATCGGGTTTCGAGTCGTCTGCCATCTGCCGTTCCCGTAGGCCCTTCTTTTCCGTTATGGGGAATCCCGTAAGCTAGACTGGAAATTGCTCCAATCCCGTTGAATTGTAAATTTTTGTATGAGTCCCTTGCACGGAAATGACTGAATACCTTAAAATCAGGGAGGAAAACTAGAGACAGCATTTGCTTGGGGTTCTCAAACCTGGGCCGCAAGTTAAATGAGTTTTGGGATATTTTTTCAAGGTTAAATCATGAATCAACAGCGTCTCAATGATTTACAAGAAAATCTGGACCTACTTTATGAAAAGTTGGGGATGTTTGAACAAGAACTCGCTATTTGTGCAAACGCGAATCAAAAATTTGAACTGAAGCAACGAATCAAGAAAGAAATTATCCCTCAAATTAAAGGCTATGAAGTTGAGTTTTGGGAGATAATAGCTCAAGATGCGGGGGTTTATTTTGAAAATCCAGATGAACAAACGGCAACGGAGGTTTTAGCAACGCTCCAATCAGAAGTCACGGCAATCGAACGAGTTAATAGTAGCACTTCTTCTAATGAAGTGATGGAAATTATTCGAGATATTCAAGCCAAACTAAATGAACCGGAGGCATCTGCATCGGCCAAGCTAAAGGGGACTATCCCGTTAGTTCCATTACTTTTATCCTGTGAAGTAGAGCTAGATATTGAAAAGTTTCTTTTTAACAAAGTGTGACAACCGCTCCGCCGGAAGTTATTAAGATTGAGATAATATAGAGTGTGTTAGAAAAAGCTATACAAGACTTAAAAAAAGCCAGAAGCAAATGGTTAGAAAGGATAAGTTATTTGGAGCTAGACTTTTCCATAACATCTGATCCAAGCACTAAGTTTACATTAAAAAAACAGATAGAAGAATGCAAAAAAGAAAGTGAAAGGCTACAGAGAGAAATCCAAGAACTATTAGAACTGCCAAGTATTTACCGCTATAAGCGCCAGAACAAGTGTTTTAAACAAGGCCTTGGAGACGGCGTAATATTAATATTAATGAAAATTCCCCCTGGAGAGTTCCTGATGGGTGCACCAGAGACCGCACCCGAAAGTTTTGACAGCCAACGACCCCAGCATCGAGTGAGGCTAGAACCATTTTTTATGGGGTGCTATCCAGTTACTCAGGCACAATGGCGGGTGGTGGCAAATTATCCGCAAGTTGAGCGAGATTTAGACCCGAATCCGTCAAGATTTACAGGAGAGAATCGTCCAGTAGAAAATGTTTCCTGGGATTATGCAACAGAGTTTTGCAAGCGATTGTCTGCCAAGACGGGACGGGAATATTGCTTACCCAGTGAAGCCGAATGGGAATATGCTTGTAGATCGGGCATGGAAACCCCCTTTCATTTCGGAGAAACGATAACGACTGAGTTGGCAAATTATAACGGAAATTATCCTTTTAATGATAATGAAGGCTCTCAAGGAGAGTATCGAAAAACTACGACAGAAGTTGGCAGCTTTCCGGCAAATGAATGGGGCCTTCACGATATGCATGGGAATGTTTGGGAGTGGTGTGAAGATGATTGGCATGATAACTATGAAGGTGCGCCTAATGATGGAACCGCTTGGATTGAGGAAAATCGGACAGGAACTGGACGAGTATTTCGAGGAGGTTCTTACTTCAGTAACCCGGGACACTGTTCCTCTGCTTTTCGCGATAACGGTACGCGCATCACCCTGATCAACGATATGGGGTTTCGAGTCGTCTGCCATCTGCCGTTCCCGTAGACCCTTCTTTTGTGTCATGGGGAATCCCTTAAGCTAGACTGGAAATTGCGACAATCCCGTTGAATTGTAAATTTTTGTATGAGTCCCTTGCACCGGAATGACCGAATCCCTTAAAATCAGGAAGGAGAACTAGAGCCAGCATTTGCTTGGGGTTCTGAAGCCTGGGCGTCAAGTTAAGCGAGTTTCGGGGAATTTTTTCAAGGTTAACTCATGAATCAACAGCGTCTCAAAGATTTACAAGACAATCTGGACCTACTTGATGAAAAGTTGGGGATGTTTGAACAAGAACTCATTATTTGTGCAAACGCCAATCAAAAATTTGAAGTTAAGCAACGAATCAAGAAAGAAATTATACCTCAAATTGAACGCTATGAAACTGAATTTTGGGGGATAATAACAACTCAAGATCCGGGGGTAGTTTTTGAAAATGCAGATGAACACACGGTAACGGAGGTCTTGACAAGTATCCAATCAGCAGTAACGGCAATCAAACGAGTTAATAGCAGCAATTCTTCTAATGAATTGATGGAAATTCTCCGAGATATTCAAGCCAAACTAAATCAACCGGAGGCATCTGCATCGGCCAAACTAAAAGGGACTATCCCGTTAGTTCCAGGACTGTTATCCTATGAAGTTGAGCTAGATACTGAAAAGTTTATTTCTAATAGAGTGTTACAAGGGGCCAGAAAGTTATTAAAAAAGCCCTTCTAAAAACATCGGGTCCAATCATCGAGTTTGATTTAATAGAAGAGTTAAAAACATGGAAAGAAAAGCATGAAGATTTACAAAGAAAAATCGAAGAAGAACTATTAAAATTGCATCAAAGCCAAGACAGCTTGATTTTGAATAGGTTGAAAAATTCCAATATTTTACTTTCTCAAAATAAACAACCAATGAATATAGTTTGGTTGCCAAGAGATGAGCGAGTGAATCCATGCCATCAGGTATCGGCTCATTTGACGATTGCAGTTTTTCCGGATCTTCAGAGAAAACAAAGCATTCGGATTCTACCGGAACTGTACTATGATGACCCTAAAGAGGCGGAAATCGCTCTAATACCTCTAGTAGAAGACACCTGTTCGGAGGCGATCGCAAAGTTTCCGGAGGTTTTACATGGGTTAGTTAAGTATGTAACAACTAACAAATTAAGAGCGCTTCATAAAGGCATCAATCCTGTAGAACTGACAATTTATTTGTTTCTACCTGTTGAGTTCTTAGGTTACTCATTAAAATATTGGTGTAGTGAATCAAGTAAGCTCGCTACAAGCTATCCCGTTGTTGTAGGATGTTCAGATCGGTTTAACCCTGATCGTGACGATTCATGGAGGTTGCATAATCAACTAAAAAAGGGATGGGAACGGCTATCTAAGTCTGCAACAGCACTTCGTCAGGTGAAGTGGATTCAACCGGATGAATCGTTTAATGGTGACCTGGAACGCTATGCCGGACTGCAATGCTTTGGTCACTGGCTAAAATCAGGGGAAAAATATCTCGATCGCTGGGAAAAACTCGTCGAGTCTGGGATTCCCCTAGCATTGTGGATGTGCGAAGTAGAAGCTGACCGAGAGGCGATCGCCCAAACCTTTAACTCGCTCACGGATTGCAATGTCTCAGAATTTTTGCAGCGTGTTCGGCAAGAGCGTCGGCAACCCTCAATATCGGTAGCCAATTCCGGTTATCATCTGGGTGTCTTCTATGAAGATCCCAACTACGTGCCGACCGTTCCTCCCCAGGACGAGGATGAACCGTTTTTTTCCTGGCCGCAATGAAGATTGGAGACAGAACATGACACAGAAGCGATGGAAACTCTTTTTGGGGAATGGTCAATCTGAACCACTGACAACAATGCCAGAACCTCCTGCATGGCGACGGTTTATGTCGGCTCAGGATTTTGAGACCCACCGCGAGAAAAGCCAAGAACGCTGGCAGAAGATCCAGGAGTTAGCAGAAGCGGATAACCGAAGTAAGGAACGGGGTAAAAGTTTCTTCCTAGAGGATAGCTATACCGATGTCTTTAATGCAATCAATGCGGCGATTTACCTGCGAAGACCGCTGCTGGTAACGGGGAAACCCGGTGCAGGTAAAACCTCCCTGGCCTATGCGGTCGCGCAGGAGTTAAAATTAGGGGCAGTGCTGTCTTGGTCGGTGACGGCGCGATCAACTTTGGAAGAGGCGCTTTATCGTTACGATGCGATCGCCCGCTTGCAAGATGCCCAATTTAAGCAGGAAAAGCCCATCATCGGCGACTATATCCGCCTGGGTCCAGTGGGGACTGCCTTTTTACCCTCCCATCTCCCTCGGGTGCTGCTCATTGATGAAATTGATAAATGTGACATCAATTTACCGAACGACTTACTGGAACTGTTTGAAGAAGGTCGTTATGAAATTCCCGAACTTGTACGCCTCAAAGATCAAGCGACTGAGGTGGAAGTGGGAACTGCCGATCGCGATCTACCGGCTACCCTGTACAGTGGTCGCGTCTTTTGTTACGAGTTTCCCTTCGTTGTCATGACTAGCAACGGGGAACGAGACTTTCCCCCGGCCTTTCTGCGGCGTTGTCTGCGACTGAGAATGCCGGACCCCAGCCAAAATCAAGCCGTTTTGGAACGGATTGTGGAAGCGCATCTGAAACCAGGCCAAAATGAGGAGAACTGGGGGAGACTTCAGGACGAGATTAAGGAATTAGTCCAGCAATTTGTGGCTAAAGGAGCAGGGGAAACCGCTGATATTGCCACCGACCAACTGCTGAATGCGGTTTACTTGTTGACCGCAGAGGTCAAACCCGAAAGCATCGATCGCGACAGTTTGACGGAATTATTGTTAAAAGGACTCAGCGAGGAGAACTAACTATCGAACCGGCAACTCGACGACTCATCTCTACACTCGCTCAGTCTGGACTGACGGGAACCGAAATCGCAGAAGTGATTTGGCTGGCCCTTCAGGAGCGAGTAGATAGTGATGGCGTTTCGAGTGACGTTCCCTTTGAGGAGGTGATAGAGACGCCCTCCAGTCCGTCAAAGCCGGTGAGCGAGCCAATTCTGCCATCGGAACCCCCACTACCAGCAGAACGACAAGCTGATATTGTCCCGGAACTCCCTAAACCCTCATCCTCTCTATCCCTGCCTGAACACTATCGACCGATTCCCGTTCCCGATCCACCTGCCATTCCCGATACCCTACAACAAGCGCGAGCCTTACGACTCCTGGCACGTTCGGTTCCAGTGGGTGTGGCACAGATACTCGATGAAGCGGCGACAGTCGATCGGATTGCGGATACCGGAGTATGGCAACTCGTCCTTAAACTGAAAATGGAGCTATGGTTGGACGTGGCGCTGGTTTACGATTTGAGTCCATCGATGTCTCTGTGGGGGCGATTTGGCAAGGACTTACGGCAGCTATTGTCACGGTATGGCGAATTTCGGGATTTGCGGGAATGGAGACTTGAGTATGACTCCTCTGGAAAGGTTAGTTTGCGATCGCGCAACGGAACCCGTCATAACCCTCGCGAACTGCTCACAGGCGATCGCCGTCGCCTGGTGGTAATCGTTAGCGATTGCGTGGCTCCTGCTTGGCATGATGGCAAAATCCACGATTTCATAAAAGTCTGGACGGAAGAGTTACCCACTGTAGTCTTGCAGGTATTCCCAGAGCGATTGTGGCATCGCACAGCCTTAGCGCGGGCGATCGCGGTGGAATTCAGGGGACGACGAGCGGGACTCCCAAGCAACCAATTGATTCCCACAGCGCGTTCTTATTGGGATCGCCGTCGTATTTCAAGTAAAAACCGCCCTGAATCCCAAATTTATCTTCCCATTGTCACGATTGAACCCGAGTTTCTCCTTGATTTGGCGCAAGTTTTGGTGGGTGATCGCCGTGCCAGTGTTGCAGGAATTGTTTGGGATAAAAGCCATTGCTCTTTACCCGCGAATCGGAAACAGTTGCCCTCCAATACATCTAGGTCTAAACCGCGAGATCGGGTTGATACTTTTTTCCTGACGGCTTCTCCGACGGCGCGGGAATTAGGCGGGTTACTGGCAACTGCTCCTGTGATAACTTTGCCAATTATCCGCTTAATCCAGCGAGCAATATTACCTGAGTCGAGTTCCGTTCATGTGGCTGAAGTATTGATGAGCGGATTATTTAAATTGAGTAGCGACGAGAAACCAACGATTCAGAATGCAGAACGGTTGCTGTATCAACCCATTGACGATGGCGTGCGCGATCGCCTCCTACAAACCGTCCCCTCTCTTGATGGGGTAATCATCATTGAACGGGTATCCCGCTATATTGCTAAGGGGCTTGGAAAGTCGATGGCAGATTTTAAAGCCTTGCTTCGCGCTCCAAATCAAGACAGTAACACTCCAGGGGAAACCGCATTTATCACCGCTTTCGCGACGGTGACGGCGAAGGTATTGCGAGGATTAGGGGATGAGTTTGCGGCGATCGCAGATAGTTTAGCTCCTCCATTACCGTCTCCTGACACTAAAACTCAACCCCTTAATTTCACCCTAGAAGATCGCGAGTATGAAGTTGCCAAAATTGTTGAATTCCTACCGTTGCACCCCTTCGATTATGAACCGGCGATTATTACAGATATTCTGAAATTCTTGGACTTTGAGACGGCAGATCCGGAAGAATTTAGTGTTAATCCAAAGGTTTTTAATCGCGACGTTTATATCCTGATCGAACAAAGCGTGTCAATGATTAGAAAAGATCAGGGTAAAGACAAAACTCGTTGGCAACTTATAGCTGAATATGTATCGGGTGATCTTCAAGATCTGATGCGTGGTCGTAATGGTCGAAAGGTTTGTGACAAAGTTACTGTGTATTTTTTTGGTAGTCCAACACAAATTGGAAACTGTTATGAAATTGACCAAAGTTCTAATATTCTACGCAGCATATTTTATGAAAATCGTCCGCGTCACAAGACTTATATTGCAAAAACATTTGAAGCCTGTTTAGCCGAGCTAAGGCTAACCCCTAAAACAGAATCTAATAAAAATGGCGCATTCATTATCATTTACACAGATGGAATGCTAGATGACCACTCTACTTTTGCGGAACAAATTCATCAGATTGCCGAGGAACTACCCAATGCAGATGTTCTCAAAGTCATAATAATTGGGGTGGGAGATGATATTAAAAGTAATCCGGAACCCTTTCTAGACTTAGATTTTAATTTGACTAATAATAAGCATAACATTGTTATCTTCGATATGGCTGATGAAATGGAGGATATTATCGAGACTCTTGAGCGCCAATTGAGAGACGACAATATCCAACATATAATTCCCGAGTGGGTTAAGCAAAATTACCCGGAATGGTTCGCTGAATATTCAAAATCTGTTAGGTCTAAGCAATCCCTTGAAAACCAGATTTTTATCAGACGCTATACACGCAACGGGCAATATTTTTGCCAACCTTTAGGCAACAGTATCGGTTTAGAGATGGTACTCATCCCTGGTGGCACATTTCTAATGGGTTCTCCTGACAATGAACTTGACAACTATGGCAGTGAGAAACCCCAGCATCCAGTGACAGTAGGTCAATTTTTCATAGGGAGATATCTCATCACCCAAGAACAGTGGCGAGTGGTGGCTAGTTATGAGAGTGTTGAGCGAAGACTAGAGCCAGAACCGTCCTATTTTAAAGGAAATCACCGTCCCGTTGAGAGAGTGAATTGGGATGACGCCATAGAGTTTTGTAAACGTCTCAGCGTGAAAACGGGAAGAACTTACCGACTCCCGACTGAAGCAGAGTGGGAATATGCCTGTCGCGCCGAAACTCAAACTCCATTTCACTTTGGTGAAACCATCACTGATGAATTGGCAAATTATAATGGAATAGCAATTTATGGCCGAGGTAAAATAGGAAAAGAGAGTAAAGAAACTACGGATGTCGGCAGTTTTCCACCCAATAATTTTGGATTGCACGATATGCATGGGAATGTTTGGGAGTGGTGCAAAGATGACTGGCACGACAACTATGCGGGCGCACCAAATGATGGAAGTGCTTGGATTGGAAAAAATAGTACAACAACTGGACAGGTGGTACGCGGGGGTTCTTGGAATTTCCTTCCAAGGCTTTGCCGTTCTGCCTGTCGCGACGACATTCTACGGGGGTACCTCGACAATTATATTGGTTTTAGAGTCGTTTGCGAACCTTGAGCGCCCCTCCTAAATCCTTTCAACATGAACTTTTTGTAACTCTTAAACCCTTTGTCCTCCCCTTCTACCTAGGGTGGAGTCCCCAATCAACAACGAAGCCCTAAATCCCCCTCCACCTCCGGTCCCCTCCCCTTGGCAAGGGGAGGGCTAGGGTGGGGTCCCCACTGAACAACGAAGCCCAAAATCTCCCGCTACCTCCGGTCCCACGCCCCTCATCCCCCAACCAAATCGCCCCTTGCCAACTGTTAAATTTTGTCAAAGAAACGCGAATTCCCCCTCAAACCCTGATTCCCTCGTGGGAAATGTCAAAAAACCATAGAAAACCGATCCGGCGCTTCAGAGTAGATCCGTTAGAATTTTCCTTAAGAACCGATACCCTAGCGTCTTTTTGACTCATAATCATCAGACCTAGGGTTGAATCCCTAAACCCAAACTCGCGGAACCTTTAACAGTCCCCTGTCATTTGTCATTTGTCCTCTGTCATTTGTCATTTGTTAAGGGACCAAGGACCAACAACCAAGGACCAAGGACCAAGGACCAAGGACAAATGACCTCTGACCTGATTTTCCATCCTTAACGAGCGTTATGAACCATCAAAAACTGCCACAAAAACAGGGACTCTATGACCCTCAGTTTGAACACGATGCCTGCGGTGTTGGCTTTATTGTTCATCAAAAAGGTCAAAAATCCCACTCCATCGTTGAACAGGCCCTGACCATTCTCCTCAATCTGGACCACCGGGGTGCTTGTGGTTGCGAAAATAATACGGGGGATGGTGCTGGAATCTTAATCCAAGTCCCGGATGCCTTCCTGAAAAAAGTTGCAGCAGCAGAAAACATCACCCTGCCAAATGCCGGTGAATATGGCGTCGGCAACATCTATTCTTCTCAGGACCCTGCCATTCGCCAGCAAAGTAGGCAGCAGTTTGAAAAAATTGTCGCCGAGGAAGGGCAAAAGGTTCTGGGATGGCGGGATGTGCCCACGGATCACTCCTCTTTGGGGAATACGGCGAAATCCAGCGAACCCTTTATTTCCCAGGTATTCATCCAACGCAGTGCCAATATTACCGATGATTTGGCCTTCGATCGCAAGCTGTATGTTATCCGCAAACGGGCAGAACGGGAAATCCATATCAGTCAACTGGACTCGTTCTGGTATGTTTGTAGTCTCTCCTGCCGCACCCTAGTTTATAAAGGGATGTTAATGCCCGTCCAGGTGGGTGACTATTTCCCTGAACTCCATGATGAGACAATGGAGAGTGCTTTGGCCCTGGTGCATTCCCGCTTCAGTACCAACACTTTCCCCAGTTGGGAACGGTCCCACCCCTATCGCTACATTGCCCATAATGGGGAAATCAATACCTTGCGGGGCAATATCAACTGGATGCACGCCCGGGAGTCCCTGTTTGAGTCGGAACTCTTTGGCGAGGACCTGAAAAAGCTGCATCCGGTGATTGACTTAGAAGGCAGCGATTCGGCCATTTTTGATAATGCCTTGGAAATGCTGTTCCTGTCTGGACGGTCCTTGCCTCATGCGGTGATGATGATGATTCCCGAACCCTGGACCGCCCATGAGTCCATGAGTCCGGAGAAAAAGGCGTTCTACAAGTACCATTCTTGCTTGATGGAACCCTGGGATGGTCCCGCCTCGATCGCCTTTACCGATGGCACCATGATGGGGGCAGTCCTCGATCGCAATGGTTTACGTCCCTCTCGCTATTACGTCACTAAGGATGATTTAGTGATTATGGCCTCAGAAGCAGGGGTGTTACCGATTGAACCAGAACGAGTTGCCTATAAGGGTCGCCTGCAACCGGGTCGGATGTTCCTGGTTGATATGAAACAGGGTCGGATTATTTCCGATGAAGAAATTAAAACCCAAATTGTCAATGAACATCCCTATCAACAGTGGATTGATGAGAATTTGGTCGCCCTTTCTCAACTGAAAGAGGCTCCCCAATTGCGGGAAATTGACCCGGTGCCGTTGATTCAGCGACAAATGGCCTTCGGGTACACTTTTGAGGAATTGCGCCTGTTGATGACGCCAATGGCGACCAATGGGGTGGAGGCGATCGGGTCGATGGGAACGGATACGCCTTTGGCGGTGTTAAGCGATCGCCCGAAATTGCTGTATGACTATTTCCAACAACTGTTTGCCCAAGTGACAAATCCCCCGATTGACTCGATTCGGGAGGAAATTGTCACTTCGGCAGAAACCACCATTGGGTCGGAACGAAATCTCCTCAAACCCACTCCGAAAAGCTGCAATTTAATTGAGTTAAAAACTCCAGTTCTCACCGATGAAGACTTGGCAAAACTCAAGGCAGTCAATGAAGGGGAGTTTAAATCCACAACCATTCCAATGTTATTTGACCCGACTACTGGGGTGAAGGGATTGGAAGCGGCCCTGGAAGCAATTTTTGCCCAGGCAACTCAGGCGATCGCCTCGGGTACGAATATCCTCATCCTCAGCGATCGCGGGATGAACAAGGACAAGACAGCGATTCCGGCATTATTAGCAGTTGCCGGACTGCATCACCATCTGATTCGCGAAGGCACTCGCACCCAGGTGGGATTAGTCCTGGAATCGGGCGAACCTCGGGAAGTGCATCACTTTGCCGCCTTGATTGGGTATGGTTGTGGGGCCATTAATCCTTATCTCGCCTTTGAAACCGTTGATGACATGATTCGCGAGAAATTACTCGTGAATGTGGAGTATAAAACCGCTGTCAAGAATTACATCAAAGCGGTGACGAAAGGGGTGGTGAAAATTGCCTCGAAGATTGGGATTTCGACAATTCAAAGCTATCGCGGTGCCCAGATTTTCGAGGCGATCGGGTTAAATCAGTCGGTGATTAGTCGGTACTTTACCTGGACTGCTTCCCGGATTGAAGGGGTGGATTTAGAGGCGATCGCCCATGAAACCATCATGCGTCATTCTCACGCCTTCCCCGATCGCGATGCCAATGGTCATACTTTAGATGTTGGTGGCGAATACCAATGGCGCAAAGATGGAGAAGCTCACTTATTGAGTCCGGAAATCATTCACGCCTTGCAACAAGCAACTCGTGAGGGCAATTACGAACTCTATAAGAAGTATGCCGCCAAAGTGAACGAGCAAAATCAGAAGTTCTTCACCTTGCGCGGATTGCTGGAGTTTAAGGCACAGGAACCGATTCCCTTAGAAGAAGTAGAACCGATTGAGAGCATCATGAAACGGTTTAAAACCGGCGCGATGAGCTATGGTTCGATTTCCAAAGAGGCGCACGAATCCTTGGCGATCGCCATGAACCGAGTCGGTGGCAAATCCAACACCGGCGAAGGTGGCGAGGACCCGGACCGTTATACCTGGACTAACGAACAAGGCGACTCCAAAAATAGTGCAATCAAGCAGGTTGCTTCCGGACGGTTTGGCGTTACTAGCTTGTATCTCTCTCAGGCGAAGGAACTTCAAATCAAAATGGCACAAGGTGCTAAACCCGGGGAAGGGGGACAATTACCGGGACTGAAAGTCTATCCCTGGATTGCCAAAGTGCGCCACTCTACCCCAGGGGTCGGGTTGATTTCGCCTCCGCCTCACCATGATATCTACTCCATCGAAGACTTGGCGGAGTTGATTCATGACCTCAAAAATGCCAACCGCAACGCCCGAGTTAACGTCAAGTTAGTCTCGGAAGTCGGTGTGGGAACCATCGCTGCAGGAGTTGCCAAAGCACACGCCGATGTGGTGCTTGTCTCTGGATTTGATGGTGGAACAGGTGCATCCCCCCAAACCTCGATTAAACACGCTGGTTTACCCTGGGAGTTAGGGTTAGCGGAAACCCATCAAACCCTGGTTTTAAACAATCTGCGGAGTCGGATTGTAGTAGAAACCGATGGACAGATGAAGACAGGACGAGACGTGGCGATCGCTGCCTTACTCGGTGCCGAAGAATACGGATTTTCCACCGCACCTTTGGTCACCTTGGGCTGTATTATGATGCGCGTCTGCCATAAAAACACCTGTCCCGTGGGGATTGCCACCCAAGATCCGCAACTGCGCGCCAAATTCATGGGAGACCCAGAATATGCGGCCAACTTCATGAAATTTATCGCCCAAGAACTGCGGGAAATCATGGCCCAGCTTGGGTTCCGCACCCTGAATGAAATGGTGGGACGGACCGACTTGCTGGAACCGAAGAAGGCAGTGGACCACTGGAAAGCGAAAGGAATTGACCTTTCTAACATTCTGTATCAACCCAAAGTGGGTCCGGAAGTGGGTCGGTATTGCCAGATGGCGCAGGACCACGGATTAGAGAAATCCCTGGATATGACGGTGTTGCTGGATCTGTGCAAAGATGCGATCGACAAGGGCGAAAAAGTCAAAGCAACCCTGCCAATCAAGAACATCAACCGAGTCGTTGGCACAATTCTCGGCAACGAAATCACCAAGAAACATTGGGATGGATTGCCAGACGGCACAATTCACCTGCATTTCCAAGGTAGCGCCGGACAAAGTTTCGGGGCCTTTGTACCCAAAGGAGTCACCCTAGAACTGGAAGGCGACGGCAACGATTACATCGGCAAAGGACTCAGTGGCGGTAAAATTATCGTTTATCCGTCCAAGAAATCGACCTTAGTCCCCCATGAGAACATCATCGCCGGTAACGTCGCCCTCTATGGTGCAACCAGTGGGGAACTGTATCTGTCAGGGATTGCCGGGGAACGGTTCGCCGTCCGCAACTCCGGGGTTCATGCCGTTGTCGAAGGCGTCGGGGACCACGCCTGTGAGTATATGACCGGCGGTAAAGTCGTGGTGATTGGACCTGCCGGACGGAACTTTGCAGCAGGGATGAGTGGCGGAATTGCCTACATCCTAGATGAATCGGGAGATTTCGCCACCCGGTGTAATACGCAGATGGCGGATATGGAGAAGTTGGAAGAACCGAGTGAAATTGCGATCGTCCGCGAGATGATCCAGAAACACGCGGATTATACCAACAGTCCGAAAGCGGCAGCAGTGTTGGCAAACTGGGAGGAAATGGTGCCCAAGTTTGTCAAAGTGATGCCACGGGATTACAAGCGGGTGTTGCAAGCGCTGGAAAGTGCGTTAGCGTCGGGTTTAAGCGGCGATGATGCCTTGGATGCAGCGTTTGAACAGAATGCCCGAGATGTTGCCCGGATTGGGGGTAGTTAGGAGATAATAGGAGGGTGGGCAGTTGCCTGCCCTCCGGAGGACAGAATTTTTACCCTGCGATCGGTAACGGCATGATAGAAGAAATTCGGGATAAAATAAAAGCAGGTAACTATGAGTTTTCCAAACACGCCTTTGATCAAAGCATTATCCGAAATATTAGTGTATTAGAGATTCGAGAAGCCATAGAGAGTGGAAATATTATAGAAAACTATCCCACAGATAAATATGGTCCCAGTTGCTTAATATTCGGATACACACAACTTCAAAGACCTTTACATATTCAGTGTAGTTATCCATCCCGACCTAGAGTAAAAATAATTACCCTTTATGAACCCGATGTAAATCGCTGGATTAATTTTGAAACAAGGAAACCCTAATTATGACTGATGATTTTTCCCAAGAAACATTGATAGAAAAAAAGGTGACTTACACCTTAGAAGTGAATGGCAAATTTTTTATGATTGAAAATGTCCCCGCCCGAGTTTGTGAAGAAACGGGGGAATCGTTTTTTTCTCCTGAGACAGTAGAGCGAATTCAGCAAATGATTTGGGGACAAGAAAAACCTAAGCGAGTGATAGAAACTCCGGTTTATGAGTTTAGTACGAGTTCATAGACTCCACTCTTTGATGTATCCGATAACTACGGGGAGTTTCTGTCTTATCCAGAATTCCTCGTTCTTTTGATTTGGGGAGGGATGAACCACGGATTACACAGATTTTCACGGAGAGATGAATTAATTAAGCGATTTTGTTGGAGTTGCTCTTATGTAATCTTAAAACTAATATGCCTCAACTTGATATCATTCATAACGCTGTCAAAAATTCTCTGATTAAAGCGGGTTGGACCATTACGGATGATCCCTATATTATCCAATATCGGAGTACCAAACTTTATGCGGACCTGGGCGCTGAAAGACCGATCGCCGCAGAACGCGATCAGGAAAAAATCGTTGTAGAAGTAAAAAGTTTTGTAAGTGCGTCCCAGTTCCAGGATTTAAAGGAGGCGTTGGGTCAGTACGATATTTATCGTTATCTTTTAGAAGAAACTAAAATAAACAGAAAACTCTATGTTGCTATCAGCGCCCTAATTTACAACACATTTTTTCAACGAGATGTGATTCAGTTGATTATTAAGAAGCATCAACTTCCTATGATTATTGTAGATACGGAATTAGAGGAAATACTGCAATGGATAGAATGAGTGAATATCCCCAATTAATTGAGCGGATTTTAACCGAATATATTGAGTTGTGCAATCGCCGCCCCAATCCTAATTTTGAAAGTTTTTTAATTGCAGATAAGGTCAATCATCATTATATCTGGATGAATCTGGGTTGGGAAAAAGGCGATCGTATTAATGAAATGACGGTTTATGTTAGGATTCGCGACGGTAAATTTTGGATTGAAGAGGACTGGACTGAAGAGGGAATTGCCAATGAATTAATTCGGGTTGGAGTCCCGAAACAAGATATCGTGTTGGCGTTCCAAGAACCTAAAATGCGGCAGCATACAGAGTTTGCTTGGACATGATGCCGATCGCAACAATCTCGTTCTCCGATAGAGTTGGGAACGAGATTATCACCGGATTAGTTAACTCGATTAGGAGGCAGAGTTTCAAATTGGGGATTCCCAAGCAGATTCTGGAAGTATTAATATTTGAATGCAAATCTCAGCCATTACTGAATTAGATTTTTATAAAATTGACCGATGTCGGCGAGTTATTTCCCATGATTGCGCTCAAAAGTTTGCGGCGATTGATTTGGGGGTTCCGTTGGGATGTTATGGACTGAGTTGGAGAAGCGATATCCTGGAACCTATTATCGTGCGATCGCCCGACTGCCTGACTGTCTGGATAGGGGTGGATCAACAGTTAGCGGCGATTAGTCTGGATGAGGGTCGGATTATTGTTGCTTTACCGTTGACTGATTATCTGGTTCAAATTGTGGCGATCGCTGATGTAATTGCGGTTCTGACTCAGGAGAAAGTGCTGCTGTTTAACGCCAGTGGTTCTATTCGATTCAGTGACGATTTACCGGATCAGGGAATCGGGATGACGGTTGAGGGGGAAAATCTGGTGATTCAAATGCTGGAAGGGGAGTGTTTGACTCTGAATCCAATGAGGGGTTATTTTCAGAGTATGGCGGCATCAACGACTAGGCGATCGCCTTAAAAAGAGTGCTTGCGATCGCCCACTGGTCAAGATTGACCGAGGGTCCGAGGTTAAGCTAGAATAGGGATAATGTAGAGGGACAATCCGATGAGTCTTACTGAATTATTCCCCATCGTGAAAAATTTATCTCCCGCTGAAAAAATCCGCCTCTTAGAATTCCTGCAAGCTGAGATTGAGCAGGGTCAGAGTGCTTCAGAATCTTCTGAATCAATACACCCGACACTCCATCGCAAAAATGATATTTTAGTCATTGATACAGTTCCTCTCAATCACATTGATTTTAATCGCTTGATTGAGGAAGTGCGGGAACAGCCTATTAAGACGAGAGATTAATTTAAAATGATCCATTATATTGGAGGCAACTATGGAAGTTAAACTTAAACAAATTCTTCTCCAACCGGGTACACAATTTTTGATATATGATGTTAGTTGGCCGATGTACGAGCAACTGTTAGAAGAGTATGCTGAAAACCCGGGTGTGCGGATTAATTATAGTCAGGGGGTCGTAGAAGTTATGGTGCCGTTACCGGAACATGAAGATGATAAAATTATTATTAGTAACTTGGTAGAAGTTTTACTGGAAGAAATTGATATTGAGTTTAGAAATTTGGCTTCTACTACATTTAAAAGTGAAAAGATGCAACAGGGTTTAGAAGCCGATAGCTGCTTTTATATTGAAAATGAGGCAGCTATCCGGGGGAAAAAGCGGATTGATTTAACGGTAGACCCGCCGCCGGATTTGGCGATTGAAATTGATATTACTGCTCGATCGCGGTTTAATAATTATCAAGCATTAGGGGTAAAGGAACTCTGGCGGTTTGACGGGACGCGGTTGGAAATTAATGTGTTGCAAGGGGGGCAATATGTCCAGGTGAGTGAAAGTCCTCATTTTCCTGGGTTGCCTTTGAGTGAGGTGATTCCTCAGTATTTAGAGCAAAGTAAAGTTGAAGGTAGAAATAGAGCAATCAAAGCTTTTCGCGCTTGGGTGAGGGGGAGGATTGAGACAAGGTAGGGAGGAAGAAATGAGTTATACTTAAGATGGTAAATTCAGGAGACTTATGAACTGGATTAGAACAATTTGGGGTAGGTTTAAAGCTGCGAAGATTGAGCGACTTGAGTGCTCTGAGTTGGAGGACGGAATGCAGGGATTGGGGACCTTAGTTCCTGCTGATGAGGCTGAGTTTTGGCAGGGGGTTAGTCAGGTTTCGTTGCAGGAAGTCTGGGACGATCCGGCTGATGATATTTATGCTGAGTTACTCTAACAATGAGGTGATTTGCGTTCCCTGTTGGTTTGGCTGATTGAGCGAGTTCAATTGCGATCGCCCCCTTGCCTCAAAGCTGAGAATCTGGGGATAAACGCAATCCAGAGGCGATCGCACGCACCCTACAACGGCCCCTCAACCCAGTCGGATGATGCCCTCGGGATGGGCAGAATGTTGGAAAATGATAACATTTGGAATCCTGGGAGAGTTGCCGGGGAGAGGGGGAGAGAATCCGCTTGGGATGAGGATTGGCTGGATTTTTTCCCCGGGAATCGATAGGGCCTTGCTTAACAATTCGATATTCACTTTCAATGACGGCAATGATAAAATACGGCAAACCTGTAGAATCAAACGGCTTGTCAGCGATCGCTTGTACAGTTTTGACCGTCTGCATGATCCCGCCTTTTAACTGCAACCACCGAATCTTGAACAGAGGACACTAACAATGGGAAAACCCACTGGCTTTATTGAATTCCTGCGTGAATTACCGTCTGAACTAAATCCCCTCGATCGCATCGGTAATTGGGATGAGTTCCACCTCCACATGGAGGATGACAAGCTACGCACCCAGGCGGCGCGTTGTATGGATTGCGGGACTCCCTTCTGTCATACCGGCACCTTGATCAGTGGGATGGCAAGCGGTTGTCCGGTGAATAACCTGATCCCCGAATGGAATGACCTGGTGTATCGGGGTCTGTGGCATGAAGCGCTCGATCGCCTCCACAAAACCAACAATTTCCCAGAATTCACGGGTCGCGTTTGTCCCGCCCCTTGTGAAGGGTCCTGCGTCCTGGGCATCACTAACCCCCCGGTGACGATTAAAAATATTGAAAATACCATTGCCGATAAAGGATGGGATGAGGGATGGATTACCCCGGAACCCCCGGAAAAACGCACGGGTAAAACCGTTGCGGTGATCGGTTCTGGTCCTGCGGGATTGGCGGCAGCAGCACAGTTGAACCGGGTGGGACATCAGGTTACGGTCTATGAAAGGGCCGATCGCCCCGGGGGATTGCTGATGTATGGCATTCCTAACATGAAACTGGATAAGGAACAAGTGGTCTTACGCCGGATTAAACTCCTGGAAGATGAAGGGGTGAAATTTGTCTGTAATACAGAAGTGGGCAAAGATATCTCGGCGCAACAACTGATGCAGGAACATGATGCGGTGATTCTCTGTACTGGCGCAACCAAACCCCGGGATTTACCGATTGAAGGGCGCGATTTACAGGGGATTTACTTCGCGATGGACTTCCTCACCGGGAATACCAAAGCGGTGTTAGACCGACATAAAAACGGTAGTTTTATTTCTGCTGAAGGCAAAGATGTGGTAATTATCGGTGGCGGTGACACCGGGACCGACTGTGTGGGAACCTCTGTGCGTCACGGATGCAACAGTGTGGTGCAGTTGGAAATTCTGCCGAAACCGCCAGAAACTCGGGCCCCCAACAATCCTTGGCCGGAATGGCCGAAGGTGTATAAGTTAGATTATGGTCAGGAAGAGGCAGCGGCGAAATTTGGGGCTGACCCTCGGGTTTATACCACGACGGCGACGAAGTTTGAAGGCGATGACAAAGGCCGGGTGAAAGCGGTACATACGGTGGTGGTAGAATGGCTCAAGGATGAGCAAGGTCGCTTCACTCCGAAGCCGGTTCCAGGAACTGAGAAGGTGGTTCCGACTCAGTTGGTGCTGTTGGCGATGGGATTCTTGGGTCCCGAACAGCCGTTACTAGATTCCTTGGGATTGGAACGGGATGGTCGCAGCAATGTCAAAGCGGAACATGAGAACTATACAACCAGTCTTCCCGGGGTGTTTGCGGCAGGAGATTGTCGCCGGGGTCAGAGTCTGGTGGTTTGGGCGATAAATGAAGGTCGCGGGGTGGCGCGGGAGTGCGATCGCTACCTGATGGGTAATACGGATTTACCGTAAGTCCGGAATACTTTGTGCCGCCGAAGAACCGAACTGCGATCGCCAGTTCAGCATCGGCGGCATCCCCACCGGGATGTTGAGGGGAGAATTGAGTGTTCTCGCCTCTAATCTGCTAAATTTACCTTAGTAACTATCCTCTCCAGGCACTTCATCTTCGGTCTCAACGGCTTTAGTTGAGGCAAGATCCAACGAGGCATCGTGAATCGCTTGCCATAAAGGCATTAACTCAGTCCCGCTGAGGTCGCTATTTTTATACTCTTTGACGGCCTCTTCTACTTCCTTTTGAGTATGCAGATGGGGCACGGTTTGGTTATCAGATGACATAAAACAACCTCTACTGATCAAACTAACGACATGGGATTGAGGGATGGGTGGTGAATCAATGGGTAATTCTTCACTCCTCATCGGCAATCCGGTTTGTTTCAATCCAAGGTGCATAGGCATGAACGCCTAAAACCCCTAAATCTTAGCCCCCCATTCCAACTGGAATATCCCTCTATTATCGGGATAAATTTAGAGGGAATGGGGACTCGCTGATTTGACTTTATTGTAATCAAATTTCCTAAAAAAAAGGATTAACTGTTACATTTTTTCGCAATGCGAGATAAAAATTACATAAAAATTTAAGAATTAGAAACGTTATATGTTAACCTTTAATGCTGCGATCGCCAAGGGATTCTCGTTAACGCTGCTCCACAGTGGTCCGTAATCCTAAATGCTGCCGCACTTGGGCGATCGGTTCGTGCCAATGGTCTTCAAATCGATAACCGAGTAAAAAATCAGCCTGTTTTCCCAGTTCTTGTCCTTTAGCTAGATTAGCCCAAATCGCCCCGCGCTGTCGAGGGGCCAATATCGGATAGAGAAGTTTGGCGAAAGTGAGGCCAACTTGGAGGGAATGGCTATAATTTTGTGCTGCCGCAAAGGCTAAAACGCCAATTTCTCCGGCATAGCTGGTATCAAAGCCGAGCAAACAGTGGAAAATATCGTGGGTGACGGCATAGCGCAGAGCAAAAACATTCCGTTGGGCGATCGCATCAAGTTCGGGACTGACATTAAAGGGTTTTAGGTGATTTTTTGTGAGATGCTCCGCATACTCGCGTCCGAAAGTACCGGGGGGATACTGTAACAATTGTTCTATATTAATCTCGGGATAGTATCCCGTTACCGCTGCCAGTTTAGGGGCCAGATTCGGATTGGCTTTGGCACCTAAAGCATCAGCCTTTAACAGAGCAAAATCACCTAATTTCCCCGATTTTTGGTAGAGTTGAAAGGCGCGATAGAGCTGTTTAACTTGAATGCCCATAGCGGGAGAACATAGAAATAGACTACCGCCATTCTAATCCAGATTAGCCTGGGTCGGTGACCCCAATCCACCGGGAAATTTCCTAGAAAAGAATCTACCCAAAATTATACTTTTTGTAAACTGGAGCCAAAGCACGGTCACCCTTGGAGTAAAATTGGTCTCAAACAAAACAACCCGCCCTATACCCAGACCACTCGTATGAGGAGATGCCAAGTCCGCAACCCAATGACCTAGCAACTGATACAAATCTTCAGAATCATGAAAATAATTTTAGTGGAAGATGACGAACCCGCGAGTGCCGCGCTTTCCGTTGCCTTGCGAAAACAGAATTATAGCGTAGAAGCAGCAGCCGATGGGGAAACAGCCCTGGAACTCGCAACCATGTTGGAATGCGACCTAATTTTACTGGACTTAGTAATTCCCAAACTCGATGGCATCAGCTTGTGCCGGAAACTGCGGGAACAAGGCTATCAAAAACCCATCCTCCTGCTGACGGCGAAAGACTCTCCCCAGGATATTGTCACCGGGTTAGATGCGGGGGCGGATGATTATGTGGTTAAACCCTATAATCTCCCGGAACTCATGGCGCGGATTCGGGCTTTGCTGCGACGGGGGACAGCCCCTGTTACCGAGACCCTAACTTGGTTGGAGTTGTGCTTAAACCCCGTTTCTGGGGAAGTCACCTGGAGTGGACAATCCTTGGGGGTGACAGCGACGGAATATAAACTCTTGGAACTGTTTTTGAGAAATCCGCAACGGGTGTTTAGTCGCAGCGCCATTATCGATCGCCTCTGGTCCTTTGATGATTCCCCCACCGAAAATGCCGTAACCGTTCATATTAAAGACCTGCGGCAGAAATTCAAAGCGATCGGCATTGACAAAGACCCCATTGAAACCGTCTATGGACTCGGGTATCGACTCAAACCCGCCACCGAGCCCAATCCTGAGACCCCCGAAACTGAAACAACCCCAAAGCAGAAGACTCCCAACCCGGGGAAGAAATTACAGGCGATCGCCTCCATTGCCCAGATTCTGGAAAAATATCGACCCCGGTTAAACGAACAAATTGCCCTCCTACGGCAAGCCTACAACGCTCTAGCTGAGGGAAAACTCACCAACGAACTCCAGCAACTAGCCATCCAGGAAGCCCATAAACTGGCCGGGTCCTTGGGTCCTTTTGGCTATTTAGAAGGCTCCAACCTGGCGCGGAAAATTGAATACCTGTTGATGTCACCAACCCCCCTAGGGAGTGCCGAAACCTATCAGTTAGAGCAACTGACCCGATCTTTAGCCGAAGAACTGACCAAACCCCCCACCGAGAGCAGCCTAGAAATCCCGGCCCCTGCCAAAGCGCGGACCCTGCTGGTGGTTGACTCCGATCGCGCGATCGCCACCGCCCTCAAGTCCCAAGCGGCCCAGTTAGGAATGGGAATAGAAAGCGCCCTCACCCTCACCGCAGCGCGTCAAGCGATCGCCCGGACAACCCCGGACCTGATTCTCCTAGATATCGCCTGTCCCGAAACCAGCACCTCCCCCGGGGAAAAAGCGGGACTGCGATGGTTGCAGGAAGTCGCCCACCAATTTCCCACCCTGCCGATTCTCGTTTTTACCGCCCTGGATAACCTCGCCGATCGCGTTGCCGTTTCCCGCTGTGGAGGACGGGGATTTTTGCTCAAACCCGCCTCCAGCGAGCAAATTTTAAAGGCGATCGCCCAAGTTCTGCCCCCCAAAGCTACCCCAGAAGCCAAGGTCCTAATCGTCGATGACGACCCAGCGGCCCTTGCCGTCATGAAAGAACTCCTGCAACCTTGGGGACTCGAAGTCACCACCCTAGACAATCCTGAAAAATTTTGGAAAATTTTGACCACCGTCGCCCCACACCTGCTGATTTTGGATCTAGAGATGCCAAAATTTAATGGCATTGACCTTTGTCAAGTCGTGCGACAAGATCCAAACTGGGGGGACCTGCCAATTTTAGTCGTCACCGCTCACACCGATGCTCAATCCCTGCGCCAGGTATTCGCCGTAGGGGCCGATGATTTTATTGGCAAACCGATTGTGGGACCCGAATTAGTCACGCGCATTACCAGCCGGATCGAACGCGATCGCTTTCGGCAACAACTGGAAGCCCTCAAACACAAAACAAAAGAACAGCAGCCATGAACGGCATTTCCGACTGGGATAAAAGCCAAGCACAACTGATTGCCGAACTGGAAGAACTTCGCCGGGAAGTTCATCGCCTGGGCGGGGAGACCCTCGCGCCGGAGGAATCCCTGACCTCAATCCCGTTATCGGCTGATGAAAATCGGGTTCGCAACATCCTAAATCTCGCCCCCCTGCCCCTGATGATCCATACCCAAAATGGGGAAGTCATCCAAATCAACAAAGCCTGGACCGATCTCACCGGATACCATCATCAGGACATTCCCACCATCGCCGACTGGACGAGACAAGCCCATCCCGACTGCTGTGAGGAAGTCCAAATTTGCATAGCCCAACTCTACGATTTGCACGAACGGATCTGCACTGCCGAATACAGCGTCACTACCAAAACTGGGGAACACCGAACCTGGCAGTTTACCTGTGCCTCCCTGGGTATCCTGGCCGATGGGCGGCGAGTGGCGATTAGTATGGCAACGGATATCACCGATCTCAAACAAACCGAAGCCAGGGTGCAACAAACCAATCTGGAACTCGAAACCCGAGTTGCCGAACGCACCGCCCAACTCAAAGCCCTCACCGATCGCCTGCAACAAGAACTCACAGAACGTCAGCAGACCGAACTACTCCTGCAACAACAAGCCCAGTTGTTAGAGTTAGCTCACGATACCATCCTCACCCGAGACCTCAAGGGTCGGATTACCTTTTGGAACCGGGGTGCAGAACGAATGTATGACATTTCCAAAGCCGAGGCGATCGGGCAAATTTCTCACCAACTCCTCGCTTCAGAATTTCCCCAACCCCTAGCTGAAATCGAAGCCGAACTTCTGAGGGTGGGATACTGGGAAGGGGAAATTACCCATACCCCACCCCACGGCATCCCGTTGATCGTCGCTTCGCGCTGGGTCTTGCAGTACGATGAATTTCAACAACCCCTGCAAGTGCTGGAAATTAACAACAATATTACCCGTCGCCACCAAGCGGAAGCCGCCCTGCGCGAAAGTGAGTCTCGGTTCCGTCAGTTGGCGGAAAATATACGAGATATCTTCTGGAGTGCGGATCTCAACCCCAAGGAATTGATCTATGTCAATCCGGCGTATGAAAAGATGTGGGGTCGCCGTTGTGAAACTCTGTATCAGAACCCGGACGACTGGCTGGATGCAATTCATCCCGAAGACCGCCCCCGAGTGGAACAGGGGGTGAGTCAAAAATATTTAAACGGGGAATATGATCAAGAGTATCGGATCTTGCGCCCCGATGGTTCCCTGCGTTGGATTCACTCTCGCGCCTTTCCGATTCGGGATCAGACGGGAAAATTAGTGAGAGTGGCGGGGTTGGCAACAGATATCACCGATCGCAAAACCGCAGAACGAGCCCTGCAAGCCTCTCAAGCGCGATTAGCGGGGTTGGTGGAAATTGCCGGAGATGCGATCCTTTCAGTGGATGCTAAACAACGGATTACTTTATTTAATCAAGGTGCAGAACGGATTTTTGGCTATTGTGCAGCGGAGGTTTTGGGTCAACCCTTGGACCTGCTGATGCCTAGTCGCTTTGTCAACAATCACCGTCTCTGGGTCGAGAATTTTGGCAAAACCTCCGTTAGAGCCGGATCAATGGGAGAGGGGACTGAAATCACCGCCCGTCGTTCCGATGGGACGGAGTTTCCCGCAGAAGCGTCGATTTCTAAGTTGGAGATTGAGGGAGAACAAATTTTTACGGCCATTTTGCGCGATATTAGCGATCGCAAACGCACTGAAGCGGCCTTATCTCAACTGGCGGCGATCGTTGAGGATTCTGAAGATGCGATTTTTAGCAAAACCCTGGATGGGACAGTGGTGAGCTGGAATGCCAGTGCACAAAAGTTATTTGGGTACTCTCCCGCCGAGGCGATCGGGCAGTCGATTTTGACCCTGATCGTACCGAGCGATCGCCAGTCTGAGGAAACCACCCTGCTAGAGAAAATTGTTCAGGGTGAATCGGTGCAACAGTTTGAAACGGTGCGGATGCGAAAGAATGAGACGTTGATTCATGTCGCCTTGACGATTTCTCCGGTGAAAGATGGGCGAGGGAAGATGATCGGGATTTCCACGATCGCCCGGGACATTAGCGATCGCCGTCAAATTGAACGAATGAAAAATGAATTTATCTCGATTGTTTCTCACGAAATCCGCACCCCCCTCACTTCGATTCGCGGGGCGATCGGACTGCTTGCCAGTGGGATTTATCAAAATAAGCCCGAACGAGTCCAGCGAATGTTGGAAATTGCCCTCACCGACAGCGATCGCTTGGTGCGTCTGGTGAATGATATTCTGGATTTAGAACGGCTGGAGTCCGGTCGTCTGGAATTAGTCAAGGAACGCTGTGATGCGGCCAAGGCGATCGCCCAAGCTGTAGAAGGTCTCCAGGCGATCGCCGACCAAGCCGGAGTCCGCTTCTCCTTACCCCCTGGTACCGCCACCGTCTGGGCCTCTCCCGATGCCCTTCAGCAGGTTTTGACCAATTTGCTCAGTAATGCGATTAAATTTTCTCCCCCTCAAAGTATCATTACCCTGACCGTTCAACCTCAATGGCAAGGGGTTCTATTCGCCGTCCAAGATTCCGGTCGAGGCATTCCACCGGATAAACTAGAGATGATTTTTAACCCCTTCCAACAGGTCGATGCCTCCGACTCCCGGCAAAAAGGGGGAACCGGGTTAGGGTTGACCATTTGTCAGCGCATCGTCCATCAACATGGAGGCCGCTTATGGGTCGAAAGTACCCTGGGTGAGGGAAGTACCTTTTACTTTACCCTGGACGATCCTCCCCATTGAGGGCAGAAATCGGGAAATGAGGTTTCTTAATCAGTTCTTCATGTTGAGCGGGTAATCTCAACATCAATAGGCAAGGATTCGGTGGATTGAATACACTTGACTCCCTCAGTCCTGGGGGATAAAATGCTCAATCTCACAGATTATGCCCTATTCCAAAGACCTTCAAGCCCAGATGTGAACCGGAGGAAAATCTGGGGCGGTTTTGACCCGTTAAAATTGGACTCGGGTATTGTCGGGCCCCTGTGAGCAACGGCGGATCCACAGGCCCTAACTCCATAGCCATTACAGTCCTGGATAAATTACCCTGAACACTCTGATTTAAAAGTCTTATAGTGAGCCGCTCAATCCTTGCTGAATCCAGGAGAGAGGCGATCGCCCTACCCGGGGAAGGGGGAGCGGGTTTCTGTCTTCAAATGATGACTTTTACCGGCCAAATTTGGATTAAATCTCCGGGTGATTCCGGCAACGGACGGGTTGGATCAAATTCAGTGATTGACAAATTCTCCAGGATCATGGAGAATCCTTTCTCGGAGGGGAAACGGCAATCTCGCCCATTCCCTAGACTGCATCAGGGTGAAGCCGAGAATACCCAAAAAAAGTGTTTTAGGGGGACCACAGAGAACCGAAAAAATCGGGAAAACCGGCAGGGTTTTCTGCGATCGCATCGAGGTGGAAAATCTAGCCCATAGTAACAACAATTAAATCCAGTTGATCGCCATTTCCCTAATATTTATTGGAGTTATGAGGGGGCTATGAATGAGAAACTCATCTTAGTGGTTGATGATGAAATTACGGTTCGAGAGGTGGTACAAATTTGCTTAGAAGACTTAGGGGGATGGCGGGTTTTATTAGCGCCATCCGCTCAAGATGGGTTAAATCTGGCGGCTACAGAGCAACCGGATGCGATCGTGCTCGATATTTCCATGCCGGGAATGGATGGCTTTGCTTTTCTCGATCGCCTCAAAAAAAATCCCCAGTCCCAGTCAATTCCGGTGGTTTTGTTGACAGCCAAAGCACTTTGGTTTACCCAACATCAGCTTGAGCAGCTAAAAGTCGTCGGTGCTATTTCTAAACCCTTCAATTCCCTCACCCTCTCCCAGACGATCGCCACCATGCTGGGGTGGGAATAACCCCATGAGGGCATCTTCTTCCGGGGAGTTCCTCTGTGGGTCTTTATGAGTTCTTTATCTTTGTGGGATACTCTCGTCCGTTGTGCATTCCAGGCCATCAAGATTCACGGACTTAGAGAGCTAGGACCGGCTCAAGCTCCCCCTGTTGCGACTTCATCTTAACAACCTGCTCAGGGTTATTTCCCCGCAAGCAGCAAATCCAGGGTTTTGTAGGGGCTGGCTTGCCCGTTAGGGGAAATCAGATTGGCAACTTCTTTTATTCAGGAAGAATCCCTCATGTTTATAATTAAAATAGCCAAATTATGCTTCCTCTCTCTGAAGAGACCCCAGGTAACTTATGACCAACAAGAAATTATACGTTTAATATTTTCCCCTGTCAAGAACAAGATATCCAGCCCAATGGGTGCTGATTTCTAAGCCGATTCCGTTGCTAAACCCATTCATACAGGGATTTGCCTTCCTTCACCTTCCCGGTTGCACCCCATGCCCTCGGGGACGCAACGGAGGAAGCGAGGGTGATCACCCCCCCGGAAACAGTCAGCTTGATTTTCCGGTAAGGATTGCGAGTTCAGGCTCGGGGGGGCGAAACCGATTAGCTCAGGGCGATCGCCCAAATCTAGCGTTTCCCGGACTCACAAACGGATAGCTACTATCCGTGGGAGTATCTTGCTCGCTTTTGAGTAGACCAGCAAAATGCTCCCACTCCCAAAAATTAGGACTGAAGCAGTTTGAATGCGGCCCCCCTAAATGTAGGGGCGATTCGCAAAAAACGCCTCTACATTTAGGGGTGCTTGTCAAAATCGGGGGAAGTCCTATAAATGGACCGGATAACGGTGGGAACCGCCAGAGTGGGTCAGTACAGGATTAGACTTCATAGACCAGAAACCGGGTGTTACCGCCGCCCTGTCTTGAGTATGAATCAGTGAGATCTGGGGTCTTGGCTTAACTGTACCGACCTTTTCAAGGCGATCGCTTCGGGAATTTGCTCAGAATTCAATCCACTTTTTTGCTGAAAATCGAGGTCTAATGATTACCCTTTCCGACGTGAGTTTAACCCAAAAACTGTACGAAAGCAGTAATTCTGAAGTCTATCGCGGGTATCTGCAAGCATCGGGACAACCCGTGATTTTGAAAAGTCTTAGAAATGCCTATTCCGTTCCCGAACGGCTGGGGTGGTTTTGGCGCGAATATGAAGTGACGCGATCGCTCAACTTATCCGGAATCCCCCAAATCTATGGGTTCAGCAACGAGGGCAACAGTCCGTTTTTCCTCTTAGAAGATTTTGGGGCGGAATCCTTAAGCCGGTTAAAAATTGCCGGACAACTAGACCTGAGAGATTTTTTAAAATTAGCCATTGATATCACGGAAATTCTCTCACAAATTCACGACCAGAACATCATTCATAAAGACATTAACCCCAGCAATATTGTCTTAAATCCCCAGACTGGACAAGTCAAAATTATCGATTTTGGCATTTCAGCGGTGTTATCCAAGGAAAATCCGATTTTCCAAAATGCCAATCGGATTGAAGGCACCTTATCCTATATGTCCCCAGAACAAACCGGGCGGATGAATCGGTGCATTGACTATCGCACAGATTTTTATTCCCTGGGGGTAACCTTTTACCACCTCTTAAGCGGGACCTTACCCTTCCAAAGTGAGGACCAGATGGAATGGGTCCATAGTCATATTGCCAAACCGCCCATTTCTCTCCAAACGGTTAAACCGCAAATTCCCGCCACCCTGTCCAACTTAATTGCCAAATTAATGGCTAAAAATGCCGAAGAACGCTATCAATCGGCTTATGGATTGAAGGCGGACTTAGAAGAATGTTTGCGGCAGATTGAGACTGAAAACACCATCAAACCCTTTTCCTTGGGACAGCAGGACCTTTCGGACCGATTTCAATTACCCCAACAGTTGTATGGACGGGAGAGAGAAATTCAGACCTTATTGGCGGCATTTGAACGCACTGCCGAGGGGAATCGGGAACTGATTCTGGTGGCGGGATATGCCGGGGTGGGTAAATCCGCTTTAGTCCGAGAAATTCATAAACCCGTCGCGGCTAAACGGGGTAATTTTATTTCGGGAAAATTTGACCAATACCAAAGAAATATTCCCTATTTAGGGCTGGGACAAGCCTTCAATGAGTTTTGTAATTTTATCTTAGGGGAACCTGAAGCAGTTTTTGCTCAATGGCGCAGTCGAATTTTAGCCGCCCTCGGTAATAGCGGGCAGATTTTAATTGAATTAATCCCCAATTTAGAAAAAATTATCGGACCTCAACCTCTCATGGCGGATTTGGGGGGACAGGAAGCGCAAAATCGGCTGCATTGGGTGGTTCAAAACTTTTTGAAAGCCGTTTGCGATCGCGAACATCCTCTGGTGATTTTTCTCGATGACCTCCAGTGGTCGGATCTGGCTTCTTTAACCTTGTTAGAAGCGATTCTGAGCGATCGCGATTTGCAATTTTTGTTGATAATTGGGGCCTATCGCGATCACGAAGTCGATGGTACCCATCCCCTGATGATGACGAAGGCACATCTGGAAACCGAATTCCCGAACCTAATCACCATCGCCTTGGACAATCTCACGGGTTCTGATGTAGCCGACTTAATCGCCACCACCCTACACTCCCCCCGGTCCTTGGTGCAACCCTTAGCGGATTTAGTCTATGCCAAGACCCGGGGTAATGCCTTTTTTACCCTGGAATTTTTGAATTTCCTCTATCAGGACGGGTTGATTTATTTAAGTGGCGATCGCCAAACCTGGAACTGGAGTTTGGCCCAAATTGAATCCCTCGGAATCACCGATAATGTGGTTGATTTAATGGAGAGTCAACTGGTCAAATTTAACCCTGAAACCCAAACTCTCTTACAGTTGGCCGCTTGTATTGGCAGTCCCTTTGATTTGGAAACCTTAAGCCGAATTGCGCGATCGCAACCCGAGGCGGTGTTAAGCCATTTATTTTCCGCCCTGCAAAGTGGATTTGTCATTCCCATCAATGAAAATTATAAATTATTGAGGGTGCTTCCCGAGATTGACACCGGAAAAATTCAGTTTAAATTTTTGCATGACCGGGTTCAACAAGCCGCCTATTCTTTAATCCCCCCAGCTCAACTTCGCGATCGGCACTTAGAAATTGGGCGCTTGCTCTGGAGTAGCGCCAATCCCTTGGCCCTCTCCCCAGAAGACCCCTCCTTGGAGTTAACTGAAGGCTTATTTATTATCGTTAATCATCTCAATCAGGGGAGTGAGTTGATGACGGAAGAATCGGAAAAAATAAACCTGGCTTATCTCAATTTATGGGCGGGCAGAAAAGCAAAAATATCCAGTGCTTATAGTCTGGCCGCTCAATATTTAAACCACGGGTTGAGTCTGTTACCCTCCCCGAGTTGGCAGACTCATTATGGCCTCACGCTCCAGCTTTACCTAGAAGCGGTAGAAGCGGAATATCTAACCACCCATTATCCGGAAGTAGAAGCCCGGGCAGCGGTGGTCCTCAACCAGGCCCGAACGCTGTTAGAACGGGTCAAAGTTTATCAAATCCTCATCCAATTGTATAGTGGGATTAACCAGCTTCAAAAAGCCGTTGATACCAGTTTAATGGTGTTGGAAATGTTGGGGGTTTCCCTGGCTGAATTAGTCCCCATTCAGTGGGATATTGGGGAATTATCCTCTCTTCCCTTGATGGAGGATGCCGATAAATTAGCGGCGATGCAGATTTTAATGAGCGTCTGGGGGACAGCGATCATTGTGACCCCGGAATGGGTCCCCAGAATGGCCTTGACGATGGTCAAGCTCTCCCTGGAATATGGAAATTCCCCCTGGGCAGCCTTTGCTTATGCCTATTATGGGTTTAATCTTTGCCGTGCAGGGGAGATAGAACGAGGCTATCAGTTAGGACAATTTGCGTTAGAATTGTTAGAGCAGTTCGAGAGTGCGGAAAGCCGCTGTAAAGTCTATCATATTTTTAATGGATTTATCCGACATTGGAAAGAACCTCTCCCAGCGGCGATCGCGGGTCTAAGGACCACGGTGCCTCTAGGGTGGGAAACTGGGGATTTAGAATATACCTGTTATGCCACGATGCAATATAGCTGTTACTCTTTGCTGAGTGGTGAGCCTCTAGGGAAAGTCATCAAAAAGCATGAAGACTCTTTGCAAATTATTAATAAATGCCACCAAGAGATTCAATTTTATTATACGAAAATCTGGTTGCAATTGGCATTAAATCTCCGGGGAAATGCCCGGGAATTTGAGCGCTTAAATGGGGAAGCTTTTGATGATATCCAAGACCTGGATCTGTTAACCCAAAACAAGAGTGAGACCTCTTTATTTTGCTTCCATCTGGCCCAAGGGATGCTCAGCTATTATTTAAAAGAGGGGCAAAAAGCGGTGGAGAGTCTGACGATCGCCTCGGAATATGAAGCCGCGATCGCCTCCTTGATGCCCTTGGGTCAACTACCCTTTTATGATTCCCTGGCCCGATTAGCATTATATCCCTCTCTGGAGGGACCTGAGCAACAAGAGGTCCTGCAAGGAGTGGAACTTAATCAAAGGCGCCTGCAAGATTGGGCCCAGTCTGGACCGATGACTTATCAACATAAATATGATTTAGTCGCTGCCGAAAAAGCCCGGATTCTCGGTCAAAATTGGCAAGCGGCGGAATTATATGAGCGGGCCATTGTTGGGGCTAGGGAGCATCATTTTATCCAGGAAGAAGCCTTAGCTTATGAGTTGGCGGGAGAGTTTTATCATCAGAGGGGGATGAGCCAAATTGCTGAACTTTACATCCAAAAAGCCTATGCCCTCTATCAACAATGGCAAGGAGGGGCAAAAGTTCAACAATTAAGCGCCCAATATCCCCAGTGGTTGGACAAACCCCAAAAACCGAGTGAGTCCGAGAATCTGAGTGGAAATCAGTCAGAAACCATTCAGTCAACCAGCAGTAACCCAGAAGTGGTGTTGGATTTAGTCAGTGTTTTAAAATCCTCCGCAGCCCTGACTCGGGAAATAGAAATTGACAAGCTTCTTGGGGCCTTAATGAAAATTCTGATTGAAAATGCCGGGGCGCAAAAAGGCTATTTAATCGGAGAAGAAAACGGGGAATGGATGGTTCAAGCCGCCATTGATGAAAATCTGGTCACGACGCAACCGGGAATCCCCTTGAATGCCGTAGGAGAAAGAACCGGGCAGAACTTTCTCTCCGGGGCGATCGTCCGCTATGTGATTCGGACGCGGGAAACGGTGGCTTTAAACGATGCCACATCCGAAGGACCCTTTCGAGGCGATCGCTATATTCGCGCCTTGCAGCCGAAATCCATCCTTTGTATGCCCATTTTAGACCGGATGAAACTCAGTGGGATTATCTATTTGGAGAATAATCTCATTTCCGGCGCATTTCCCAGCGATCGCCTGGAAGTTTTAAAATTTTTATCAGTCCAGGCCGCAATCTCTTTAGAAAATGCCAAACTTTATACCTCCTTGCGCCAAAGTGAAAGCAAATTCAACCAATTTTTAGAAGCCCTCCCCATAGGAATTTCTGCCCTAGATCCCACGGGGAAATATCATTATATGAATCAGGCGGGACAGCAATTGCTCGGACCCACCCCTGCCCCTATTTCCCTAGAAGAAGTCTCCACCGTTTATCAAGTTTATCTCGCTGGGAGCGATCGCCTTTATCCCACAGAACAACTCCCGGGCATTCGGGCGCTGCAAGGGGAAGCGGTAATGGCCGAAGATTTAGAAATTGGACGGGGAGAAAAGAGAATTCCCCTTCAGGTTTATTCCACACCGATTTTTGACGAAACCGGGCAGGTGATTTATGCCATTAATGCCTTTACCGATATCAGCGATCGCAAACAAGCCGAAAAACTCATAGCCGACTACAACCACACCTTAGAGGTGCAAGTCGCCGACCGTACCGCCGCCTTACGTCAAAGCGAAGAACAGTTTAGAAATGCCTTTGAAAGTGCCGCAGTGGGAATGTGTTTAGTCGCTCCCACTGGGCAGTTATTAGATGTTAACACGGCGGTTTGCCAGATCTTGGGATATTCTAAATCAGAATTATTAGCCCTGAACATTCAAGATATTACCTATCCCGAAGACTGGGACAGTGACAACAGTCACTTAGAGGAATTGATGCAAGGGCAAATTTCCTATTATCATCTGGAAAAACGCTACCAAGATAAAAGTGGAAAAATCATCTGGGGATTGTTGAGCGCTTCCCTGGTGCGCGACAGTGACAATCAGCCGCTTTATACCATCAAGCAAATCCAAAATATTACCCTGAGAAAAAACCTGGAACTCAACCTCCAGGAAAAAACCGAAGAAATCGATCGCTTCTTTACCATCGCCTTGGATTTACTCTGCATTGGTGATGTGGATGGCTACTTACGTCGAGTGAGTTTGGGCTGGGAAAAAGCCCTCGGATACACCGTCTCCGAATTAGAAGGAATGCGAATTTATGAGTTAATCCATCCCGATGACTTCAACCGAACTGACATGGCGATGGATGAACTCGGGGATGGACAAGACGTGCTCAATTTTGTTAATCGTTATCGCCATAAAAACGGCTCTTATCGGTGGATAGAATGGCGCTCATTTCCCGTGGATCATCTCGTTTACGCAACCGCTAGAGATATCACCGAATCCCGAGAAGCGCAAGAGAAACTTCGCCACAGTGAAGCCAATTTAGCTAAAGCTCAGGAGATTGCTCATATTGGCAGTTGGGAATTTGATCCGATGAATCAAAGTACCCTCTGGTCCGACGAACTCTATCGGATTTATGGATTAGAACCCAGTCCCACCCCCCCCTCTTTAGAACCCCTTCACCCCCGGATTCATCCCGAGACTCCCTGGTTGGAACAACGGGAAATTCAAGACAAATTGAGGGCCGGTGAACCCTGGGAACTGAACCAGCCGGTTCAGCGCCCGACTGGGGAAATTCGGGAGATAGAAGTGCGCGGCGAACCGGTTTTTGATGGGGAGGGAAACCTGGTCAAGTGGGTGGGCACCGTCCATGATATTACCGATCGCCAACAAATTGAAGCCAAACTCCGCCAGAGTGAGGCGGCATTGCGAGAAGCGCAACGGATCGCCCATATTGGCAGTTGGGAATTGGACCTGAAGACCGATCAACTCACGGCATCGGAGGAATGGTTCCAGATGTTTGGGGTGGAGCCCACAGACCCGGAATCCGCCTATCAGGAGCATTTTAAGGCGATTCATCCCGAGGATCGAGTCCAACTGCAAGAGAATCTCAACCGGGCCATCTACGAGGGAAGGTCCTATCAAATGGATCTGCGGATTATGGAAGGCGATCGCATCTGCCGATACTTAGAAGCGCGAGGGGAAGCGGTTCGAGACGAGAGGGGATCGGTGATCCATCTGCGAGGAACGGTCCTGGATATTACGGAACGCAAGCGCACAGTCCTGGCCCTGAGCGACAGTGAAGAACGATTTCGCACCGCCTTTGACTATGCGGGGATTGGCATGGCCCTCGTCGGACTCGATGGCCGATGGTTGAAAGTTAACCGGGCCGTTTGCGAGATTCTGGGCTATTGCGAGCGTGAACTGTTAACCCTCGATTTCCAAACCATTACCCATCCCGATGATTTAGAGATGGATTTAAAGTATGTCGCCAAATTGCTGCGGGGTGAAATCGGGTCTTATCAATTAGAAAAACGTTACTTTCACAAACAGGGGTATTTTGTGTGGGGACTGCTGACGGGTTCGTTGGTTCGCACCAGTGAGGGGGAACCGTTACATTTTATCGCCCAAATCCAGGATGTGACGCTTCAGAAACAGGCGGAACAAATTCTGCGATCGCAGATGCAACGAGAGCAGGTGTTGAGTCAATTTGTCCAAAGTATTCGCAATTCTTTGGAGTTGACGACGATCTCATTTAGTGCGGCCCATGAAAGCGGACGGCTATTAGGGGCGGATTTGGTGAAAATCGTTCAATATTTCCCGGAGGAGGGGTTGTGGCGCAATGTGGCGGAATATCAGCCCTTTGATACCCTCCCGAGTACCCTGGACCTGGATATTCCCGATGCCGGAAACCCCATTACTGAGGTGATTAAGGGTTTACAACCCGTGGCTTTATCGGGGTGGGAACCGCATCCGGAGGATCCTCGGGTGGAGTTGCTGGGCCGCTTGGCCGGTCACTGGTTGATTTTACCGTTACAAATGGGGACGGGGGTCTGGGGCGCTTTATGTTTGGCGCGGAATTTAAGTGAATCCCCTTGGGACAGTAGCCAGATGGAATTGCTCCTGGCCATTGCCAATCAACTGGCGATCGCCCTCAACCAAGCGGAACTCTACCAACAGGTAGAAAAAGCCCGAGAAGCTGCGGATATGGCCAATGAAGCGAAAAGTGCATTTTTGGCGAATATGAGTCATGAATTGCGATCGCCTCTCAATGCCATTCTGGGCTTTGCCCAACTGCTCCTGTCCCATCCCTCTTTATCCGAGGATGCCAAAGAAAATGTCGCAATTATTCACCGCAGTGGGGAGCATTTGCTGACGTTAATTAATGATATTTTGGATTTGGCAAAAATTGAGGCCGGACGAACTACAATTTTACCCACGGATTTTAATCTTTCTAATCTACTCGATGATTTACAATCCATGTTTAGCCTTAAGGCCCAACACAAAGGATTAGACTTGGTGATAGAACGCTCACAGGAGGTCCCGGAATCTATCCGCACCGATGAGATTAAATTACGGCAAGTGCTGATTAATCTGATCGGGAATGCGATTAAGTTTACCCAGAGGGGTCGGGTCTGCGTCACCATCCAGGGGATATCCCGGGAAGGGTTATCCAGTTTCTCACAGGGGAGTACCCTGAACCTGGTTTGTGAAGTGTCCGATACCGGACCGGGGATCGCCCTGGACGAGTTAGACCATCTGTTTCAACCCTTTGTGCAAACCAGTACGGGACTGGAAGCCCGGGAGGGAACGGGCCTGGGATTGTCAATTTCTCGCAAGTTTGTGGAGTTGATGGGCGGATCCATTCAGGTGCGATCGCAGATTGGGGAAGGGAGTACCTTTCGCTTTGAAATCCCCGTAACCGTAGCAGCTGCGAGTGAATCTAAACCGATTCCCCCGCAACGGCGCGCTTTGGCCCTAGAACCGAACCAACCCCAATACCGGATTTTAATCGCTGACGATCGCCCCGATAATCGCACCTTTGTGGTTAAATGCCTGAAGCCTCTGGGATTTGAACTGCTAGAGTGTAGCAACGGTCAGGAGACGGTTGCGCTGTGGGAAGAATGGGACCCCCATTTAATTTTTATGGATCTAAGAATGCCAGTAATGGATGGCTATGAGGCCACTCAACAGATTAAAGGGTCGATGAAAGGCCAAGGAACCGCGATCGTGGCTTTAACTGCCAGTTATCTTGAACAGGAAAATGCGGTTGGTCTCTCCTCTGGATTTGATGCTTTTATCCGTAAACCGTTTCGGGATACGGAACTGTTTGACTGCTTGACTCAACAGTTAGGGGTGCGCTTTGTGTATGAAGACCCCGGCGAATCATCGATGCCAACATTGGCCGTTCCCCCGGTCCCTTTAACCGAAAGCGATTGGCGTGACATTCCCCTAGACTGGTTGAATTCCTTTAACGTCGCCACGAAATCTGGTGATGTAGAATTAATGGTAACCCTGTTGCATGACATTCGCGATCGCCATGAATCCTTGGCCAATACCTTAACGAACTGGACCCAAAATTTTGAGTTTGAGCAAATCTTAACCTTTATCCAATCGGTCCTAGATTCACCCTAAAGACCGAGAGCTAAGGATTCTTAAACCGAAAGAAGCAGTTTGGGGAGGGGTTAATGGAGATGGCATGACTCTGGCTTCTTCCATTCGCATAGATGAGAGAGGCGATTCAGGGGATCGGCGATCGCCATAAATCCCCCCTTTGAATTCCCGAACTGCCTAGACCCCGGATTTCCCGTTTCCATCCATTTTCCATATTCATTGCATCGGCGAGGTATTGACATAATGAAAACAGAGGGAGAGCGGTCTTATAAAGGCGAGGTTTTGGTCGTTGATGACACTGTAGCTAACTTAAAACTGTTAGTGGATTTGCTGTCCGGTCATGGGTATAAAGTCCGAGCTGCACCGAATGGACTCTTAGCACTTCAGGCGGTGGAGGTCAATATTCCCGACCTGATTTTACTGGACATTATGATGCCGGACCTGAATGGATATGAGGTTTGTAAAAGGCTCAAATCCCAAGAGGAAAGTCGCCATATTCCGATTATTTTTATTAGTGCTTTATATGAGACCTTTGATAAGGTTAGAGGGTTCGCCGTGGGCGGGTCGGATTATATTACCAAACCGTTTCAGGAAGCGGAAGTCTTAGCCCGCATTGAGCATCAAGTGAAACTGCAAAAATTAGAGGGAGAATTAAGAGAGCGCAACTTTCAACTAAGCTGGGAAATTCAGCAACGGAATGCGGCGGAACGGGAAAAAGATAGATTAATTGTTTCCTTACAAAAAAGTCAAAGGTCTTTAGCCACGGCCCAACGAGTGGCTGGGGTGGGCAACTGGGAATTGAATTGGTTGACCCGGCATTTAGTGCTCTCCGATGAAATGTTTCGAGTTCTGGGGATTCCACCTCAACTCAAACCCAGTTTTGCTGAAGTGTTAAAGACGATTCATCCCCATGACCGCAGCCAGTTTTCTAAAACCTTAAAGCAGGCGATCGCTACGGGGAGTTCCTATCAAATCGAGGGGCGAATCCAGCGACCGGATGGGGAAATTCTTTATATAGAGGCCAAAGGAGAAGTGATTCTCGACCTCAACGGCAAGCCGAGCCAAATCTTTGGCACGATTTTAGATATTACGACCCGCAAACAGGTCAAAATTCAGTTACAAAAACAATTAGTTCGTAGCGAACTTTTGAGGGGGATTACCGAAAAAATCCGCTCGGAATTACAGCTAGAAAAACTGCTAGATACTGCGGCGCAAGAAATTAGAGATGCCTTTGGGGTGAGTTGCAGTGAAATTCATACCTACCGAGAAGCCCGAAATCCCCCCTTGCAAATTGCCGCTTACGCCGTGGCGCAGGGGTGCCACGGGTGTCGGGAGTTGGAACTGCCT
Source organism: Laspinema palackyanum D2a (assembly GCA_025370845.1). GTDB lineage: Bacteria > Cyanobacteriota > Cyanobacteriia > Cyanobacteriales > Laspinemataceae > Laspinema. The sequence goes on from JAMXFF010000003.1 coordinate 133,525, forward strand.
CTGGATGAAACTCCCTACGCCGACCAATTTAAGACCAGCGATCGCTCCGTTGCCATCAATGACTTGCAAAGCGACCCATTATTTCAGCCGGTTTTGGCTCGATACCCAAAGTTTCAGGTCAAATCTATGCTGTTGGTGCGGACCTCTTATAAAGGACAACCCAATGGGGCCTTGGTCTTGCATGAGTACGATCGCCCCCGGGAATGGAGCTTAGGAGAAACCGAGCTGATTGAAACCATTGCGGCTCAAGTCGGGATTGCGATCGCCCAAGCCAATTTTCTGAAACGGGAAAAACAAGCCCGCACTAAACTCAACCAACAAAACCAGCAACTTCAACAACAAATTAATGCCCGAATCCTCACGGAAACGGCTTTAAAAACCAGTGAAAGCAAATATCGAAACCTGGTTGAAACTTCCCAAGATTTAATTTGGACTATTGATACAAAAGGACGGCTGACCTTTGTGAATGCGGCGGTTCGAGAGATTTATGGATATACCCCCTCCGAGGCCATTGGGCGATCGTTTACGGATTTGATTCACCCCAGTCGGTGGAGTCAGGACCAAGAATTTTTCCGCCAGATTCTCCTAGAAGAACAGGAAATTTCTCAATATGAAACGACTCATATCACCCAAGCCGGAACCCCGGTTTACATGATGCTGAATGCGATCCCATTGCGGGATGAAGCGGGCTTTGTGATTGGCATTACCGGGACGGCGAGTAACATTACGCAGCTTAAACAGACCCAAGCCAAACTCATCGAAACCAACCGACTGCAAAAAGCTATTCTGAATAGTGCCGAACATACGATCATTGCCACAGACCCCCAAGGCACGATTCTCACCTTCAATGCGGCGGCTGAACGATTGCTGGGCTATAAGGCGCAAGAAGTGACCGCCCAGGCGAATGTGGTCATGCTCCACACCCGGGAAGAACTTCAGGAACGCGCCGCCACCTTAACCGCTGAACTGGGGTATGCGATCGCCCCGGGATTTGATGCGATCGTTGCCAAAGCCCGTCAGGGGGTCCCGGATATCCGGGAATGGACCTACCTCCGCAAGGATCGCTCCCGCTTCCCGGTGTGGCTTTCGATTACCGCCTTACAAGATACGATGGGTCAGATTACCGGATTTCTCGGCATCGGCAGCGATATCACCGATCGCAAACAAGCGGAAGAAGCCCTCAAACAAGCGGCGATCGCCGCCGAAATGGCTAACCATGCCAAAAGTGAATTTCTCGCCAATATGAGCCATGAATTGAGAACCCCACTCAATGCGATCCTCGGCTTTGCTCAGGTAATGGCTGGGGACCCTTCCCTCCAACCGGAACACCAACAACAAATTGAAATTATCAATCGCGCCGGTTCTCACTTACTGGAACTGATTAATGACATTTTAGAAATGTCTAAAATTGAAGCCGGGAGAACCACTTTAAAACTAGAATCGTTTGATTTGGGGCTGATGCTGCGAGATTTAGAAGATATGTTGCGGTTTAAAGCCCATGAAAAAAATTTGCTCCTCATCACCAAAGTGGCTTCGGAGGTTCCCCTGTACATCCGCGCCGATCAAGCCAAATTGCGCCAGGTGTTAATTAACATTTTGGGGAATGCGATTAAATTTACCCAAAAGGGTTCCATCACTCTGCGGGTTCACCAGCGGAATGGAGAGTGTGAATCGGGGATTCATCGGGATTCCCCTGCCTGCTTTCTTCAGTTTGAAGTCGAAGATACGGGCTCGGGAATTGCACCGGAAGACATGAACCTGATTTTTGAAAGTTTTGGTCAAACGGAAATGGGACGCAAATCCGGCCAAGGAACGGGATTAGGTTTACCCATTAGTCGTCAATTTGTGCGAATGATGGGGGGTGAAATTCAAGTCAGCAGCATTCTGGGAGTCGGCAGTACCTTTATCTTTGCGATTCAGGTTGAACCTGTGCCTGCGAGTGAAGTCCCCCCGACTCAATCCAAGGGGACGGTGATGGGGTTAGCCCCGGATCAACCGAGTAAACGCATTCTCGTCGTGGACGATATGTTAGAAAGTCGGTTGTTGCTCATCCAACTCCTGGGTAATATCGGCTTTGAAGTGCGCGAAGCTGAAAATGGACAAGAGGCGATCGCGGCATCCTTACAGTGGCAGCCTGATTTAATTTTAATGGATATCCGAATGCCCGTCATGGATGGCTATGAAGCCACCAAACAGATTAAAGCCATTGCCGGAAATCAGAAACCTGCTATTTTGGCCCTAACTGCCGGTGTATTTGAGGAAGATCGTTCGGCAGTATTGGCTGCCGGATGCGATGACTTTCTTCGCAAACCTTTAGAAAAAGATGAACTCTTTGAAAAAATCGGATCCCATTTGAATGTAAATTATATTTATGACCCAGATATTTCTCCCTATCACCGCTTAAATTCAGAACGGGAAGCCGGAGAAATATCCTCGGATCAACTCAAATCTTATTTAGAAAGAATGCCCACTCAATGGATAGAAAAAATTTATGATGCTGCTGCTCAATGCAGTGATGACATGATTATAGAATTAATAGAAGAAATGCCTCCCGATTTTGAACCGGCAGGTCGGGCATTAAGCCAATTAGCCGAAAATTTTCAATTCCATCAGATTATGCATTTAACCTATGCGGAGGATTTATGATTCAAGGGTCAGTGGACTTGAAGAAGCCGGTTATTTTAATTGTTGACGATCAGCCGGATAATTTACGAGTGCTCTCCTCCATGCTGGTCCTCAAAGGATATAACGTCCGCAAAGCCTTAACCGGGGAAATGGCATTAGCCACCTGCGAAAAAGTGGTTCCGGATTTGATTTTATTAGATATCATGATGCCGGATTTAACCGGCTATGAAGTCTGTGAATTTCTCCAGTCCAACCCCCTCACCAGCAAAGTTCCGGTGATTTTCCTCAGCGCACTTGATGATATCACGGCCAAAGTCAAAGCCTTTAGTTCCGGAGGGGCCGACTACATTACCAAGCCCTTTCAAACTGAAGAAGTCCTGGCGCGAATTCATAAACAACTGACCATCGATCGTCTACAACGGCAACTCCTTCAAAAAAATCAGGAGTTACAAACCCTGAATGAGGAATTACAAAGATCTAACGCGGAACTAGAGCAATTTGCGGCGATCGCCTCCCATGATTTGCAATCGCCCTTACAATTGATCATGGGCTATGCCGATATGTTACTCTGGAAATATGATACCCTACTGGATGAAAAAGGCGAACATTATTTAAGTGAAATTTCTAAAGCCACTCAGCGCATGAATCAACTGATTCATGATTTACTGTCCTATTCTCGGGTCCGAGTGGGGACAGCGGAACTTGAAACTATTGATTGTGAAGAAGTCTTAACCGAAGCCTTAGCCAATTTACAAGACGATATCAACGGCAGTGGCGCTTGTATCACCCACGACCCTCTCCCCATCGTCCTGGGCGATCGCACCCAACTGATCCAGCTTTTTCAAAATATCCTCAGTAATGCCATTAAGTTTCGCCGTCCCCAAGTGACCCCGGAAATTAACATCTCTCTCACCCTCCATTGTGAAAACTTCGCTGAATTTAGCATTCAGGATAATGGCATTGGCATCGCCGAGGAAGATTATCCCCTAGTTTTTGAAATCTTTAAACGAATCCATGCTTATCACAAATATCCCGGCACCGGAATCGGCATGAGTCTCTGTAAAAAAATTGTAGAAGTACATGGGGGACGCATTTGGCTAAACTCTCAACTCGATACCGGCACCACTTTTTTCTTCACCCTCACCCTCCCAAGTCCGTAGCAAACCTAACCCCTCAACTCGCCATCCCTCCCTGTTTGTAGTAACGACTTCAGTCGTTCTCTTCAATTGTTCAACGTCCCGACTTCAGTCGTTATCTTATCTTTGTTTGTAGTAACGACTTCAGTCGTTATCTTATCTTTGTTTGTAGTAACGACTTCAGTCGTTATCTTCCCCTCCCCCAAATTTCCCCTCTCTACCCTCAACAGTTCAACCCGTTGCCGGACATCTTCTTTATACTTACCCAAAAGAATGCGCCACAACATTCGACCCAAACAGAAAGAAGCACGCCAGGAAAACACTGCATCCCGGAGTTCTATCTCACTGCGTTCAAACCAAAAATGGCCCATTAATCCCGTCAACTGCGTCAGGGGTAACCCCAACAAGAACCAGGAATTCTGAAACCACAACGCCGCAAAAAGTACCGCGTAAAAAATCAAAATCCCCACAACGTGCAACGCCACATTCATCGGATGCTGATGTTTAAGCAGAAAAATATCCCAATACTCCGTAAAGGGAACATCTTCCAGGCGATCGCCCTGATAATCTCTCACTTTATATCCAAAATCCCCATTCATTTGCTCCCTCACTCCCTTCATCCCTCCAACGGAAACAACACCGTCCCCAGAGGTTCAGAACCCAAACGAGAACTCACCTCACCCTGAGACACCACCGGAACCCCCTTGATATACACCGATTGGATAATTTCATCGGAACCCCGCTTCACCATCCGAGGTTCTCCATCTAAAATCGGGTCCAATATTTCCACCGGAGGGGCGATCGCGGCACGCAACCCCACAGGATTCAGCAACAGCAAATCCGCTTTCGCACCTACCTTCAACACCCCCGCATCCAGACGAAACCACTGCGCCGGTTCTCCCGTCACCCGATGAATTGCCGCCTCGGGCGTCATAAAATTTGTCGTTACCGCTTGTTTCAACAAGGATAAAGCGCCATCATAATAGCCCAAATTCCGAACATGAGCACCGGCATCGGTAAACCCGGGCAAAATATGCGGATGTTTCATCATCGCCAACCGGGGTTCGAGGCGATCGTTTGCACCCGTCGCCACCCAGCGCAAATCCGTATCATACTGCTGCAACAAATCCATAAACAACTCCACCGGATCCCGCTGCATTTTCTCCGCAACTGCTGCAAAACTTAACCCCTGCCAACTGGATTCGGGACAGCTTAAAATTTCCATCAATTTCAAATCCCGATGAAAAGATTTGCGCCACCCATTTAACCAATCTTTCCGAAACTGAATGCGAAAGGTTTCCGACGCCCATAATGCCTGCCGTTCCTCTCGGGAATCACAACTATTCAGTTGTGCACCCGTAGCAAATTCTTCAAATAAAGGAGTCACGGGACCATCAGAATAAATCGTAAACGGTTCCGTCAGGGTTTGAAAGCGCACATTCCCCCGCAACAGGCGATTCCAAATCCATAAAAGGGGAGAAAATACCCGCCACAAATTGCGATTATGTACCGCATCCAATGCCGAGAGCACTGTCAAGCGTAAAGGCGGTTGACCAATGCCCGAACCCAGACCTATAATATCCACAAAAGAAGCCAATCGCTGTAAATTGGGAGTAACTTGAAATACGCGATCGCGTTGCCGACACAAATCAGCCAAGCGCGCATATTCCGGAAGTTTAGCGTGTTGCGAGGGGATAGTAGAACCGCGCCATTCTCCACTCATCCGATGCCAGGGAAACATATCAATAGAAATGCCCAAAAATCCGGCATCTAAAGCAGATTCAGCGATTTGTTCCATCTGATTCAGTTCCCCTGGGGTGGGGTCAACTGTCAGACTCCGTTCCAATCCCATCACATGAGCACGAACTGCACTATGTCCTAACATGGGGGCAACATTAGGACCGAGGGGTAACTGTTGTAAATGGTGCAAATATTCCCCAGGAGTTTGCCAAGAAACGGACTGGTTTAACCATTTGGCAATCAAGCGATGGGAGAGGGTTTCCACCCGCTGAAAAATATCCGCTAACATTTGCGGTTCCCCCACGGCAACGGATAAACTGCAATTGCCAATGACCACCGTAGTCACCCCATGCCGAACCGATTCACTCAATCCCGGCGCAATTTCTAGCTCTAAATCATAGTGGGTATGAATGTCAATAAATCCCGGGGTGACCCAGAGTCCCGAGGCATCCACTACCTGAGTCGCCTCTAGGGAAATATCAGGAGAAATTGCGACAATTTGACCCTGTTTGATGCCAATATCGCCCTTAAATGCAGCGGAACCTAAACCATCAAAAATTAACCCATTTTTAATTAATAAATCTAGCATATTTTCTATAAGAATCGAAATGAAAAATACCTTTCTCAGCGGAACAAAGCACTTAGGGGATTGCAAAAAATAAATCATTCAAACGTTCGTAGTAACCCCTTCAGGGGTTTCTTTAAAGATGACTCCTGAAGGAGTCACTACGAACGGGGAGGTTTTATTTTTTGGAGTTTCCTTATGGGGATTAAATTAAGCGTATCACTTCTGATTAATCGGGTTTATTGCCTACACTAAACCCCCCTAAATCCCCTTTAAAAAGGGGGACTTATAACGGACTCTGTTCTCATAACAAAAGACTGATTCCTCTTACTCCCCCCTTATTAAGGGGGGCGGGGGGGGATCTCCATAATTTTAAGCTTTTTCCAAATATTTATCCTTTCAAAGATAGGGAATTAGACTCTACTATCTCATGTACCGTCGTAACAAAAACATCAACAGCGACCCCACCAAAACTCCAGCCACCGATGTTCCCACTGCCATCAAATTCCCCCGTTTTTCGGTATAATTTAAAACAGGATTATCTAATAAATTGGCAGAAAAATGGAGGGATTGAATGGTCCAGGTATTCTGCACTTTTTGGAGGACGGCAGTCCATCGCAGGGGCATCGTTTCCTCATTTCCATCTCGGAAATAGAATGTAGAGAGGGCCTCTCCTGAAGCGACTTCTATTTCTGGAGATAAAAAAGTTCGGATGGTTTCCCCCTCCAAACTCATGGTCAACCGTTCAATCGGTCCATCAAATTGTTCATTCCAATAGGCTTCAAATTCGCTGACGGTATGAAATACCTGGTTATCTACCGTGGTAATGGTGAAAGCCGGATGTAGATAGGGTTCAATACTGGTAAAATCCCGATTGTTTAAGGCATCTAGGGCAATCTGTCGAGTTTCGAGAATCCTTTGGAGTTCCTGTTCATTTACTTGTTGTCCCAAGGCAGATTCAGGCATCGTGAAGGTGATGGGGAGGGCCAGTAATGCAGTCCAAAAAAGTGTACTACCTCGGAATGGGTGGGGCTGTTGTTGGGTTTTCATGGGGGTTGGTGTTTTAAGTGAGGAATGGTTATCTTTGGTGTTCCAGTCAAGGCGAATTGAAATTTGATATAAATTAACACAAAAAAAACACAATGAGAATGAAGATAATCAGGAAGTTTACGCCTCCTAATTGTCTTCATTCTCAACGGCTAGAGAAAATCCGGTGGGATTAGCTATAGACTAGACATGACCTCATGGGCGATCGCTAAGGTGCGATCGATATCTTCATCCGTATGAGCCAACGACGTAAATCCCGCCTCAAATTGAGAAGGCGCTAAATACACTCCCCGTTCTAGCATTCCGCGATGGAAGCGGGCAAATTTGCTCAAATCGGATTTTTTGGCATCTTCATAACTATGCACAGGTCCGGGATTGAAAAATAAGCCAAACATCGCGCTAATTTGACCGCCACAAGCTTCATTGCCCGTTTCTTTGGCGATTTTCAGCAGTCCCTCGCTCAACTTTTGGGTAATCTTGTCCAGATACTCATAAGTGCCGGGTTTGTTGAGCAATTCCAGGGTTTTAATTCCTGCCGTCATGGCTAAGGGATTCCCCGAAAGGGTCCCGGCTTGATACATCGGACCAGCAGGGGCCACCATTTCCATGATGTCGCGGCGTCCACCATAAGCCCCTACGGGTAATCCACCGCCAATCACTTTACCCAAGGTGGTTAAGTCGGGGGTGACGCCAAATTTTTCCTGGGCACCACCGTAGGCAATCCGGAATCCCGTCATGACTTCATCAAATACGAGTAAGGCACCATATTCCTGAGTCAGGACCCGCAATCCTTCCAGGAATCCCGCATCTGGGGGAATAAATCCCGCATTGCCGACAACGGGCTCTAAAATTACCCCAGCAATCTCCCCGGGATTTTGCTCAAATAAGGTTTTAACGGCTTCTAGGTCGTTGTAAGGGGCGGTGAGGGTATTGGCGGTGGTAGATTTGGGAACACCAGGAGAGTCCGGGAGTCCCAATGTGGCAACGCCGGAACCGGCTTTTACCAGGAACATATCCGCGTGCCCGTGATAACAGCCTTCAAATTTGATTAATTTCTCCCGTCCGGTGAAGGCGCGCATCAGGCGCAAAACCGCCATACAAGCTTCGGTTCCGGAGTTGACAAATCTCACCATTTCGATGCAGGGAACAGCATCAATCACCATTTCGGCGAGGACGTTCTCTTGGTAACAGGGTGCACCAAAGCTGGTACCTTTATTTAAGGCATCATGGAGGGCCGCAATCACTTCGGGGTGAGCGTGTCCACAGATGGCGGGTCCCCAAGTTCCCACATAGTCGATGTATTGGTTTCCGTCTACGTCCCAAACATACGCGCCTTCGACTCTATCAAAAACGATGGGTTGTCCCCCGACGGATTTGAAGGCACGCACTGGAGAACTGACCCCTCCAGGCATCAGTTTTTGAGCGGCTGCGAAAATTTCTTCGGATTTTGTGGTATTGAAGGTAGTTGTAACCAAAGGGGTCTCCTTTGCCAGAGGCTTAACGGTTGACTTTGTTTAGAATACGGCTTTTGGGTGGGAAGTGTTTAAGAGGAGCGTCCAAGTTATAATGTTTAATCCTACCCCGATCGCAGTCCCGAGGGCTAGTGCGCTCTTAGAGCGGTTAGAAACGGGGTTTCTTGACCCAATCTTTACTGGCTTTACACCCCAGGAAGGGCGGTGAAACCTGGTTTCTTGTCCTCTTGATCTCCTCCCCACCCAGAAACCTCAGTCCCCCGAGTTAAAAGAGTTTTACCCCACAGAGACTATGCGGGTTTTAGTGACGATTCCTCATGTTTTTAATCCCGAAGGAGGGGGCGGTTATGCATCGTTAAGCCCCGATTCCCAGCCTCGGATTCAAGCCCTGACTCAGTGCATTGAATCGTTACATGGTACTTATAATCAGCGATCGCAGTTCTATTTTCAGTACAACCAGCAGTTATATACCCTCCCGGCGAATGTCGAAACCGCTGTGGAACTGTCGATTATCATCTGCACCACTCAGGGGTTACATCTGCTGGAACAATTGCCGGTGACTCCGGATTCCTATACCCATCAATCCTTTGCCTGTCATCCGATGCTGTTGGGGTTTGAATGTCACGGGGTGTTAAAACAAAACTTAGGTCGCTATGATTATTATTGTTATTTGGAAGATGATATTATTTTAAGTGACCCGGATTTTTTCCAAAAGTTATCTTGGTTTACGGCTTACATTGGCAATCATGCAGTCCTGCAACCCAATCGATTTGAACGGGTGAAAAAACAGCCGGTTAAAAAGTTTTACATTGACCCGGAGTTAGAATTCAAGACGGGCAAAAAAGATAATTTTGCTCACTATTTTAGTGATAACCTAGTGCTGACAGGTAAAGTTATGGGTTACCCCATTACGATTAAGCGGGCAGAAAATCCCCATTCGGGCTGTTTTTTTCTGAACCGGCATCAGATGGAACAATGGGCGAATCAACCGTACTTTTTGGACCGGGATTCGCGCTTTTTTGGATCTTTGGAAAGTGCGGCAACTTTGGGAATTGCTCGGACTTTTCGAGTTTACAAGCCTGCGCCGCAAAATGCCAATTTTTTAGAAGTTCAGCATTACGGCGAGGGTTGGAGTCAGAAAATCAAAGATGTTAAGTTTACATAACCGTTATGTCGGAGACTGAAATGGTAAGCAGTAAAACGGCGATTCCGGTGGATCGGATTCGCTATAATGAACAGGGTTTAGTTCCGGCGATCGCCCAGGATTATCTGGATGGAACTGTGTTAATGATGGCCTGGATGAATGCGGAATCGTTGCAAAAAACCCTGGAGACGGGGGAATGCTGGTATTGGAGTCGATCGCGCCAAGAATTGTGGCACAAAGGGGCAACATCAGGACATCTCCAAAAGGTGCGATCGCTACGCTATGACTGCGATAGTGACTGTCTATTAATCGGCATTGAACAAGTGGGTGATATTGCCTGCCATACTGGGGAACGCAGTTGTTTTCATCAAGTTGAGGGTCACATTGCTGCACCGCCAGCAGATACGCTCTCCCAGGTATTTGAGGTGATTTGCGATCGAAGGGATAATCCCTCGGAAGATTCTTATACCGCTAGATTAATCGCTGGTGGGGATAATAAAATTCTCAAGAAAATTGGGGAAGAATCAGCGGAAGTTGTGATGGCTTGTAAAGATGACGATGCCGATGCGATCGCGGGGGAAGTCGCTGATTTATTCTATCACTCTATGGTTGCCTTAGCAAAACATAATGTTGATTTGAGAGACGTTTATCGCAAGTTACAACAGCGTCGGAAATAACAACTCAAGGCGACACCCGGCGGGGGTTTAAACCCCCGCCTAATAGCTCAAGTCGGTTAAAAACCGACTACCAACACCACGGTATAAGACTTTCATGCGGAATCCGGTTTTCAAAGGTCTATAAAAACCCACACCCTCAAGGGTCGGGTTCCACAGACGAAGCCTGCGAAGGCAGGCTAATAGAGAACATCGAGTTTTAACCCTCGGATTTGGTATCAGTCGGTTTCAACCGACTTTAGCTGTTAGGCGGGGGTTTAAACCCCCGCCGGGTGTCGCCACTCATCAAACTTGCGATTCACTCAGCCGTTTTCGCTGCACCAACATCCGATCAAGAACCTGTAAAATCCCAAGTACAACCCCCACACTGATCACTAATCCGGGCCATAATCCATCAGAAAGGGGACGAGGTAAATCTAACACCCATCCCCCTAGAATAGGGCCAATAAAATAACCGATCGCCCAACATTGAGAGTTTAGAGACAAATACACTCCCCGCAGAGAAGCGGGGGCCATTTCTGCGACTAAAGAGGAGGCAGCAGGATTATAAACAACGATCGCGATCGCCAGAATCCCGAGGGCGATCGTTGCTGTTACCAGGGGCGAAGTTGAAATCGTTCCCGTAATGGCAATAAAAATAAATCCTGCTGCCCATAAAAGGCCCGAAATTGCCAAAACTTTGGACTGTCGCAAATCTTTGAAGACTCGGGAAACGGGCAATTGCATCAAGATACAGAGGGCTAAATGCCAGGTAAATAATCCCCCAATTGTTCCGGCGGAAAATCCTCTGCCGGTGTCTTCCGATTCTACAAAATCACTGAGATACAGAGGGAGAGTGGTTTGAATTTGGGCGATATAGGTGGTAAAGATAATATTCACCAAGGCATACACCATTAAGGTGCGATCGCGAAAGGCACTCATCCATCCTTGCAACGGGGGTTTAGAAGCACCTCCCTGGCGCTGAGGTTCCGTAATCGCCATCCAAATCAACCCAAAAAACAGCAAAAATGAGGCAGAATCAATGATAAACAGTAACCGATATTCTCCGGTTACCGAAATCAAAAAACCGCCCCAAATCACCCCCACTTGTAACCCTAAACTATCTCCAAGTCGGGCCATTGCATAAGCTTCATGGCGTTGTCCTCCGGTGGTTAAATCTGCCACTACGGACTCGGTAGCGGGCCAATATAAGCCGATACCAAACCCCATGAGAATATTCCCTAAAACTAGGATTTCAAAGCCATTGGCAACGGTTAATACCGCAGAGGCGATCGCAGAAATAATTGCCGCTGCCAGTAAGGTGCGTTTGCGGCCCCAATGGGGTGAATCCAGACAGGAACCACAGACAATCCGCCCCACAATTCCGGCGATCGAACCGATGCCTAAAGCAAATCCAACCGCCGTTTTAGTTAATCCCACCTCATTGACGAAATATATCGGGGCATAAAATAACGTAAATCCACTGCCAATTCCCGACAACAACCGACCAGAAATTAAAACCCAAACTTGCAGGGGAAGTTTGGGCAACCAATCCAACAGACGATTAAATAAACGTTTCATACAGAAGGGTAAAAAAAAATGTGATAGGATGCTTTAATCGACGATTGCCTAACAGCCATCGCCGACAAATCTTTTAATTTATCTCTCAGTTTAACCGATGATCCCCTGAACTAAATCTACAAAAATGTCGATTGACAAAAAAGAACTGATTGCTAAAATAGCCCAACGGGTCCAGAAAGAACCCGTTGCAGTCGAGGAAATATTAGACGCAACCTTAGTTGAAATCTATGAATCCCTCAAACAAGGAGAAAGCGTTTCTCTCAAGAACTTTGGCACGTTTTACATTCGTCCGGAAGGAGAAACAAGCGTTTTCAAATTCAACCCATCTCAACGCTTAAGAAAACTCTTCGGTTGGGCTTCAACCTATCGCGGAGACCTTTAAAGCCCAATAATTTATCAACATTGTTTCTCGTGTCATGGCTCTGCCGTGACATGGGCATTTTGCGGCTCTGCCGCCTAATTGAGGTGTAGATACAGGAGGCAGAGCCTCCAATAAGCATGACTCGGCAGAGCCAAGTCACGAGAGATTAACTGTTTTCTGGTTGTTCTGTAGTTTTCGCCTTGATGGTTTTGCGTCGGTCCTCTAACCATTGTTGCAAAATCAAAGCTGCCGCCTTCCGGTCGATTAACCCTTTATTGCGAGAGGGGGAAACATTTTGTTCAATCATCATTTGCTCGGCATAATAGGAAGTGAGGCGCTCATCTACAAACTCGATGGGTAGATGGAGGGCTGCCGAGAGACGTTTGCTAAATTTCTGGACTTGGCGCGCTTGAAATCCAATGGAACCATCCATTGAATAAGGCAACCCTACGACTAACAGCGATACCCCCCGTTCTTCAATAATCGCCTGAAGTTGGCTGAGAGTATCGGCAAAGGATTTGCTTTCAATGGTGGTAATTCCTGTGGCAATTAAACCTGTGCCATCGCAACCGGCGACGCCAATCCGTTTGCGACCAATATCTAATCCAAGTGCTGCAATTTTCTGTGTCATTCCCTCATCAAACCTGACGACCCAAGGGTTAGCCGTCGAGTCATTAGCCAGATGCTGACTAATGACCCAGACTCTAACTCAGGGTATCATCATCCAAGGTCATATCCAATTGCTCACTCGGTAACAAGGAACCGATATCCTCCATTGAGGATTGGGAGGGTTCTTGTTTTCCCCCTGTGGAGGGAGAGGTGGGATTTTTCAGCCAAGACATCCGGCTGGGAATGGGTTTGCGAGTGCCTTGTAACCCTTGCAGCACCTCGGATAATTGCAATTCCAGAGACACCGGCTTAGATTCGCGCAGTTTGTGCCACACCGATCGCGACATCAGCAAGCTGTGGGAAATCCGCTGTGCACCCACTTGTTGCAAATATTCTTCCCGTTCTGGTTGATAGTCTGCGGAGGCTAACAGCAGGGATTGGGCCGGTAATTCTTGGACAATCCGGGCCATTTGCGCCAACAGTTCGGGATATAACCAGGTGTAAGCGGGATGAACCGTTAATTCCGCCACATGGGGTTGAGACCCATTGCGACTGAGGCGGACTTGAAAATAGCCGATCGCCGCTTTGCGCTGGGTCTCAAACACATACCCACTCACGGTTTCAGTTTTATGCAGCCATTGGCGGATGCCTTGAACCACGGCACCGACCAAACTGGTATGAAAATCCTGAATATGGCGATCGAACACTTGACGCACCAAAGGCGGCATCGCCGCAGTATCCAGTTGATACAGCAGTTGAGCATCGGCATTACTCACTGGCATCAAATTGGGCAAATCCGGTTCCCGTTGAGCTAACTGTTCCAACAATTCCGGGGCGATCGCCCAATAGGTCATCTGCGCCAACGGCTGAAACCCATTATGCCGATACAGCGCTAGTTCATCTTTTTCATTCACATCCACTTCTAGCAGCCACATCCGCGCTTCCCAGATGGACTCTAAGCAATGGCGGATCAGTTGGGACCCAATCCCCAATTTTTCTGAACTGGGGGGAACTACTATTCGGTCAACACGCCAAGTGCTGCGGGTATGGTTAAACGGTGAAATCTGAATCGCACCACGAATTTTGCGATCGTCTTGGGCGACCCGAACGCACAACCGATTTTGGAGTGGATTAGGAAATACACTCAGCAATTTTAGGGGCCAATACCAGCGGCGAACCGTATCAATTTGAGTCCCGATATCCAGGGACCCATTTTCAATAGAACTGCTGGGACTGCCCGCCTCAATTTCAGTTGCATTCGCAAGTTCTGCAACCGTTTCCAGGTCGCGGTATTGCAGAGGGCGGATCGTCAGAGTTTGATTTTGGGGCAGGTGTGAGGTCATTTTGGAGGGACTGTTTATTCAACATAGCTTGACAGCACCGTGCAAACAGCTTTCTAGGCTTTGCAACCCTCGTGGAACAGCAGAGGTGGCTATCGTTCACCCTGCCCGATCGCCCCCCTCACGGAGGAAGGCAGAAGATCGGCGCTGTTCCTTCCTCCGTTATAATCCATCGCTGTTTTAGGACTAAGATTTCCGGCCCGGACGAATCAACACCACAGGGGTTTGCTCGTCGGCATTCCCGGCAGGATTGCTCCGTAAGGATTGCTCTAGTACATCAGTAGAAAGCTCGGAGGAGGCTGCTAATATCTTAACCGCTTTTAAATCGTTCACGTCTACGATAGCAGCAGATAGCCCGGTCTGTTGTTTGATGGTATCGACGACTTGCTGGGGATTATCGGGACCGAGCACAATAAATTGATCGTAGGGAGGCAGGGTCCCGGTAACGTCATCAATCAACCTTGCCTGTTCTCCAGCAAGTTGGTAAAAGACGCCCGGTTTGCCAAAGACTTTGGCGATCGCCCCAATGAAAAAGGCCAAGGCGACCCGCACAGGTCCCTCAATATCCACCAAGGTCTGCAATCCGCAGGCGGTGGCTAAACTGGAAGTCGGCAAGAAGAAATAACACAGCCGTTTTGCCACAAATCCGGGCTTAACGGTACTCGGATGATGCCAACGGTCCTGCATAATCGCCACGGGGGTTTCCCCAATGGTGACGATATCCCCCGGTTGAGCATGAGGCATCACATACCGCTTGACGATATCAACGGGATCATCCAAGTTGGTCAACAGATGGGTTTTAATCGGTAAAATTTCCGAATCCGCTTCGGGAATCTTCCGCCAGTTGGTAGACTCGGAGGGGTCTGGATATTTGAAGGGCACGACCACATGGCGAGTTTTGGGAATGCGGCCCTCGGGTCCATAGGTGACATAAGTGACGGCAATCCAGGCGGCTTTCAGGCGATCGAGATTCGGTCCCTGAATATCAACCGCGACTTTCATGCGAGTTTTTTTGCCAATTTTGACAATATAGCCAAACCAATAGTTATCATCCCGGGATTTTTCATCCGGGTGCATGGGAATCACTTCTGTGCGGGTGCTGATTCCTTCTAGGCTACTGCCGGAGAGAAGTTTAACCTCCGTATGGACTTCCGGCACCATAATTTCTAGGGTGGAGGTGCGGTTAATGAGTTCTAGTTCCCCAATCAGGTGACGGCGTTCCGGAGATAAGACTTCTTCGTGCCACTCTCCCGGGGTCAAATCCAGTTGATTTCCGGGTCTTCTGCGGTATTGGTATTCGATGGCAGCGGCAGCGGCTCCCAGGACCAATGCTGCTGCGCCGAGTGTGATTCCGATGGTGGTTGCGATCGCCACAAGTTTCCCCCTGTTCTCAAAATGTACAAAAATCGCGCAGGTAGCCGGTATATTCCGGGCAATCCTAGGCTGAAGTAAGCTAAAAAATGTTTACCACGGATATTTCCCTGGCGATCGGCTTAATTCCGGATCCGTCACCAAAGCCCCACCCCTGCCTAGATAAAAGAGTGATGATTTCCATAACAAGGGATTAATTTTACTCAATTTCTCTACATTTAGCGTTTTTTCTCTGGACTTGTCCTATATTTAGGAGGCAGCAACCCTAATGCTGCAAATCTGCCCCTTACCGGACTGCATCTGAGTAAAATGTCACAACCCTATTTTTCCTAAACATTTGTAAACTATTATGAAGCGCCTTCTGAATATCAGAATATTTTAGATTCCAATGAAGCAACTTGTAACTGCTGAACGTCTGTGCCTGATTAGCCATACCCTATCAATGGCCTTTGGACTTGCCGGACTGCTGCTGGTATTACCCAATCCCGAGTTCATCGTCAACCTGTCCGAATTCGGCCAGAAAGTATTCCAATGGAGCATGGCTGGAGGGGGAGTCTCCTATATCATCTTAGGGGCTGCGGCAGTCGCCCTTTATGCTTATAGAGTATTGGGAACGCGATTGTGGTTAACCTTTATGGTCCCTGCGGTCGTCTTATCCCTGGGGAGTGAACTGCTGGGGACCAGTACCGGCTTCCCCTTCGGACACTATCAATATTTGAGTGGTTTAGGCTATAAAGTTGCCGGATTAGTGCCCTTTACGATTCCCCTGTCCTGGTTTTATATGGGACTCGTCTGCTATGTTTTAGCCCGTGCGGGATTAGAATCGATTCAACTGCCAACCTGGGTTAGACAGATTGGGGCGATCGCAGTCGGTGCACTCCTCCTCACCGCCTGGGACTTCGTACTCGACCCCGCCATGAGTCAAACCCAATTCCCCTTCTGGCAATTCCAAGAAGAGGGAGCCTTTTTCGGAATGCCTTACCGCAACCTCACCGGATGGATGGGAACCGGCGCTATCTTCATGACAGTTGCCGCCTTCTTTTGGGGGAAAGCACCAATTAGATTATCCCGTTCACAATTAGGATTACCATTAATCACCTACATTGTTAACTTTGCCTTTGGTGCCATCATCACCTTAGTCGCATTAGATTCACGCTTCGTCATTCCCACCTTACTCAGCATGGTTCTGGGAGTAGTTCCGGCAGTGGTGTTATGGTGGATTGCCTCTCCTCTGGAAGAAGCAGAAATTGAAGAGGCGATCGAACCTCTTCCAGCAAACACCCTCTCTCAAGTCTCCCTACCCCCCGTAGAAGTCGCCGCCAAATAACCCTCCATTGCTTGTAAAATTAAAAGGTGTGTTATGGTCCGACCGTAGCGCACCTTTTTTAGTCCAGTAATAGCGATGGATTTACGAAAGATTTATAACTTTGCTTTATTTATGGTTAATCACCTACTTTATCCTTATTGTTTATAGTTTCCTTGTATTCTTTACTAAACATAAATTATGTTTAAAAACATAGCCATTCAAAATTTTAGAGGATTCCAATCCTTTAAACTAGAAAACCTGGGTATAGCGTTTCCCGGACTGATGAGGTACTTTTCAAAGCCCCTCTCCCGTTCTAGGCCGCCAACGGTTTGGGGCCGCCATCGCTGTACCTTATGGAGATGAGAAAGGCTATAAAATCAATTTATTAGTTGGGGAAAATAACAGCGGTAAAACCTCTATCTTAGAAGCCGTTGAATTGCTCTGCTCTCGCCGCACTGTCGAGGCCTTCGGCAATGTGATGAACAGAAGAGGGGAATATTTAGAATGGGAAGAGAATGATCTGAATCAGCGCGAACGGTTTTTTGACATTCGCCATCTATTGGCGGGAAGTCTTGCATCAGGCGATCAATCCGAGGGGGTTGGGAGGGTTTGGCGTGTTGGTGCAAGGTAAGGGATTGAGTGAGGCGGAGAAAGAGGAAGCGTTGAAGGGGTTGACGATACCACCGATGATGTATGATAGAATCAACAGAAACAGATAGATCCGGGGAGCGATGTTTTATGGAAATCGAACCGCAAGCTAGACAGACTTACACTTTTTTAATTGAGCGATCGCCTACTCCAATCTATCAGCGCATCACTCGGGGGTTCAAGGATGCTTTAGAAACACTAGGACATAAAGTCCTCTATTTCGACCCCACTCAATATCAAAGTGATGAGGAAGCTCGGAAAATTTTATTTAACAGTTTTGAAACTAATGAAATTGATTATTGCTTTTTATTTTCTAATTCCGTAATATTGAAATCTTATATTAGAGAAATCAAACAATTTGTGTTTGAGGTAATTCCCTCCAATCTAATTTTTGTTTATCATGATCGAAGTGGCTGTAGTTTCCTCGTGGGACAAGGCGGTTTCAAAGCCTACTATCAAGCAGTAGAGAATGTGAAAGATAGAAGTTGGCATTTTTGTCTAGAGTGTAACGATGTTATAGATTTAAGGTTAATGGGATTTGAGCGAGTTTATCCTATTTTTCACGCTTCAGAGTTTGGGAGCGATTACGCAAAAGATGAAAAAGACTATGAGTATAATATTTCCTTCGTAGGTCATGTTCTACCTAGTTTTGCCGAGATATATAAAAGCACCAAAGAAATTTTAAAAGCTCCTTTCTTTCACAGGGTGGCTGCTGAATTTTGGAATCGTTTAGTTAAACATGATAGAAAAACGGAAAATTATGCTCACGATCTTGCCAGTCAGATAGTTGGGTCAACGTCTAGTTTAAAGTTTTTTGAAAAAAAGTTTTATTATGTTTATGTTCTCGGAATATTGACCCCATTTTTTAGAGGAGAATTGATTCAAAGAATAAATGATGAATTTGAAGTCGATATTGTGGGAGGCGATCCGGGATATATTTCTGGACTAGCCCAGAATAGAAACATCGAAAAAAACGGCGTAAAATATCATCCCCCGACCAAAGATTATGCTGAATCTCAATATATTTATGAAAATTCAAAAATAAACTTAAACATTACTTCTTTGCAATTTGATGAAGCGGTGGTTAACCGAGTCATAGATGTAGGTGCAGCGGGAGGATTTATCCTCACCGACTGGAAAAATGATTTAAAACAGGTGACATCGGTACATGAAGAAATATCCTACAGAACGATTGAAGAACTTAATTATAAAATTGATTACTATTTAACTCACGAAACCGAAAGGCAAGAGATTGCCGAACAGCTACATCAAGATGTAATGAGTAATTATAGGTATGAAAATGTGGTAAGAGATATGATATCAAAGTTGAATCAGATGCCTAGTTCGGAATCGGAGGTAATCCGGATAGATTTAGGATGCGGCCCTCGCAAGGCAGAGGGTTTTGTGGGAGTAGATATCTACGATTGGGAAGGTGTAGATGTTGTGGCAGATCTAACTCGGCAATTTCCATTTCAGAATAATAGTATAGATGAAATAAGAGCTTATGATGTTATTGAACACTTGAGCGATTGCATTCATACAATGAATGAAATTTGGCGAATTGGTAAACCAGAAGCGCTCGTAGATATTTGGGTTCCTTCAACAGACGGTAGAGGAGCTTTTCAAGATCCTACTCATGTCAGCTTTTGGAATATTAATTCTTTTAAGTATTACTGTAATGAATTTCCCGCGTATCTAGATTTATGTAGAAGCTATGGCTTTAAAGGGGAATATAGCCTAATTAATTTATCGCAACAAGAATCCGGTGATGGAGGAGTTCACGTTCGAGCGATTTTAAAAGTTATTAAGCCGGAAAGTAGAAAAGAAGGGTCTGTAGAGGATTTTGTCAAAAACCTGAAACTAAGAAAAGTTAACCTTGCTATTTTTATAGACTGGACTCAACCGGAAGAAGCGATCAGGGAATTTTTAGGCGATGTACTGCGATCGATTGCGACTCATCCGGATAGAGAAGACATGAATTTACTGGTGGACGTAAGTAACTTTCCGCAAGAATGTGAAATCAGTCCAGAAGAAATTATTTCGGAAATTGCACTGACCTTAATGTTAGAAGAAAATCTAGATATTTTGAATGAAGGTGCAGAAATTTTTATGTTGCCAAGGGGTAGTCAAATGCAGTGGCAAGCAATTTCGTCACACGTTTGCGGTCGAATTCAGTGGGAGCATGAAAATGCAAACACTCTCGCCAGTCTAGAAATGGAAAATATGCAACTCTACGATCTAACAAGCTTTAGCAGTACAGTATTTAAGTAAATGATGCCATTTTTCCTGGAATCACGCTCGAACTCCGATGAAGTGCGATCGCTTCTCGTGAGGCAGTGGATGAATCCGACAAACAACTTGCAAGTGAAGTTGTCTCAGGCGATATCTCTCCTCTGGAAAATGGCAGCGAACGGCATCTCGAATCATCTCGCGCAGTATCTCTAAATCGTCAGCTTGGGCAAAGATGGATTCGCCTGTACTGGGCGATAACTGCCCCGACCTGGGGTCCCCCGAGAAATCCCCAACATGGTCACTCGGCCCTCCATTGCCAGTATGGCTTTGGCTATCCAGTTTAACTGACCTACACTTGTGGTCCCTATAACTGGGCTAAGGCACTGTAAAAGTGGTAAGATCTCTTTCATGGGCTAATGTAGATTTCAATTGTAGTTGTAGTAAACAACAATTGTACTCCGTTGGCCCTCCCTTTTTTTGGCGAAGGTATTGTTAAGAGAAGAGGCTTAAAGTGATACCCTGTAAACATTTTCCGAGATATCCCGATCGCTGATAACTCTCGATTCCTTGCCTTTTATCTGAATTGCTTCTATACCATATTTTGTCTGATTTGTCACTCTCTATTTTATCGACCATTCTGTTACTGTTGCAGTTGCCTGCGACGGCGATTCTGCTTTCTCGGCTGATTAAAGGGGCGTTTCGGCAGCCTCCGATTGAACCGACTACACCGACTCAGGAGATTTATGGTGCTGTCAGTGTAGTGGTGCCGACGTTAAATGAGCGCGATCGCCTCTCCCCTTGTCTCGCTGGATTGACTCGCCAAAGTTATGAAGTGCGGGAAATCATCATTGTGGATAGCAACTCCACCGATGGCACTCAAGATTTAGTCAAGGCGGCAGCAGAAAAGGACCCCCGGATTCGGTTGGTGACTGATGACCCTTTGCCGGGGGATTGGGTGGGCCGTCCTTGGGCCTTGAATTATGGATTTTTGTCCAGTTCCTCCCAGAGTCGCTGGTTTTTAGGCATTGATGCCGATACCCAACCGCACCCCGGTTTGGCGGCGGCAGTGGTGCAGGCGGCAGAGGCGGAAGGGTATGATTTGGTGTCTTTCTCCCCGCAGTTTATTCTCAAGGAGGCGGGGGAAATGGTGCTACAACCGGCGCTCTTGATGACCCTGGTCTATCGCTTTGGTCCGACGAATACCGAAGCGAGTTCGGCGGAACGGGTGATGGCGAATGGTCAATGTTTCCTCTGTCGGCGATCGGTTTTGGCGGCAGTGGAAGGTTATCGCAGCGCCCGTCAGTCGTTTTGTGATGATGTGACTTTGGCTCGAAATATTGCCCAGGCTGGGTTTAAGGTTGGGTTTATGGATGGGGCTAAGGTGATTAAGGTGCGGATGTATGAGGGGGCGGCAGAAACTTGGCGCGAGTGGGGGCGCAGTTTGGACCTCAAGGATGCGGCGTCATGGGGTCAAACTTGGGGAGATGTTTGGTTTTTGCTGGCGGTGCAAGGGTTGCCGCTGTTGGTGGTGTTGGGGTATTTGTTATTGGGGTTGGAAGGGTCGCGGTTGCTGTTGGGGTTAAATTTATTTTTGTTGGCGATTCGGTTTGCTTTGAATTTGGCGATCGCCCCTTCTTATGACCGGACCCAGGCCCCAAAAGCAGCAGCCTGGTTATTTTGGCTGTCTCCAATCGCTGACCCTCTGGCGGTGTTGAGAATTATTCTGTCCGCGATTCACACCCCGACTCAGTGGCGCGGACGACAGTATGGACCCCAATAGGCTAAAACGATGAGAGAAGTTCCCCGAAGGCTGGGCCTTCAGGGGGAGCTTGGGTTGAGGATATGGCATGATCTAACCAAAGATAGAAAAGGAGGCTGGACCCTGGCCTCTAAAACCGGAATACAAGAGCCCGGACAGTAGAGCTTTGATTGAGAAACCCATCACGAATTGTTGATTCGGAGTTATTCTGCGGCCCCATCATCCTCAGCGGATCCGTTAAATAAATCGATTCGTTCTAGTTGCCAGAGAATTTGGTTTCCTTCTCGTCGCACCCGGGAGACGATCCAGTTACGCCAAGGCCAGTTATCACCGCGACTGGTGACGGCGCTGGCATTGACATCCATGAGGTCGGCTAGTTCGGAACTCGTGATCAGATAGCCTTTGGTGGCGATGCGATCGGCGATTTCCAGGGTTTGCATCAGATATTGAAGTTGAGTGACCCTCACCTCACGGGGTAAGTTGTCAAGGGATTCAGTAGTGGAATGGGCAGTTGTGTCCATATAAGCCAACTCCGAGGTCAGAAGGTCAGAACTTTGGGTTTATTCTAGCGCCTTTACTAGCTTGGGTAAATCTACCCGTCCCTAGGGGGAAAGTTTTGTTATGAAATCTTGATTTAAACAGGAATTCTAATGGTAGGGATAAGAAAAGCAAATATAAGTTTTTTGGCCGATGGAACTGCCTTAACTCATTCTCTGCTAAAGGGAAAATTCCTGTGGTTTTTATATCGGTTTGCTGCAATGTCGGCAATGGTGAATTTTAAAGCGGATTTTTCTTTTTGGAGGGGATAGAGGGTTGGTTTGAGATTTCGGGGGGAATTTTTGGGGTAAGGCGATCGCTTTGAGTCCGCTTAGAAGGGTTTGATAATCGTTACTACGAACTGGGAAAGAGAACGACTGAAGTCGTTACTACGAACTGGGAAAGAGAACGACTGAAGTCGTTACTACGAACTGGGAAAGAGAACGTCTTTGGGATCCTTTGAGAGGGGAGTTGGCGGGTTTTAGATGAATTGGGAAAGGTGGGGGATCCGGATAGTTTCTGAAAACACCGATGAAATTGCCCCCTTGAACACTCATAATAATCTCGGTGCTTTGAGGATAATTCTTGCCGTATGCCGAGAACCCCAGATTATATAGGCGTTTCCCTCCTGATCGAGGGTGGACACAAGGAACAGGTGCGTTTTTCTACGATCCAAGAGTTCCAGAAATGGTATCAAGGGGTATTGGTCCCCAACTCCGACGGAAAAGAGTTTATCAACGTGCCGATCAAAACTGCTCAAGGAGAGTATATGGTGGTGCGACCCGCTACGATTTTGGGCATTCGGGTGGAACCCGTGTTTCTGTCGAGTGTCGATCGCAGCTTTGCCGAAGAATAAAAACCCGGGAATTCAGCCGGAGCCTCTTCCCACGCCCCCTTAGTTTCACTGAGGGGGCGATCGCTGTGGGTTAGAACGGACCAAGACTTAGATGATGCATCGCCTCCAACCCGGGGTCCATTGAGCCCGGCTCCTAATCCCTTGCCAGAAACCCCAGCAGATGTGATATCCTGGTGGTCAATATCTAACTCAAAATCCCATCTCAGGGTTTTTCCTGGTCAAAAATCCCATCCCATCTGCCGGTTTAAAGGTTGCCCTCAACTCGACTCAAATCAATTCCCCTCTTTTAGAACCGGCTTTGAGGATAGAAGGTTGCCCCCTGGGTGCCTAAACACAGAATTGAGCCAAACATTGTCCCTTGAATAGCCGGATATCGCTGTTTTATGCGGTGCGATCGCCCCTTTGAAAGCGGCCCCCTTCAAGGACAACCCATATCATCCTCATTTGACGATCGGGCCAAATCACCGAAAGCTCGTTCGCTCTTATCACCCAAGCCTATGGAAATGCCTTTTGATATTACCCTGCTGATTGTCTTAACAGTCCTTGCAGGGATCGGAGCTCAAGTTCTGGCGGACTACCTGAAAATTCCAGGTATCGTCTTTTTGCTGCTGTTTGGCATTCTTTTGGGTCCTGATGGTTTCGGCTTACTGCATCCGAACCTCCTAGGAGATGGACTCGAAGTCATTGTGAGCCTTTCCGTCGCCTTAATCTTGTTTGAAGGGGGTCTAAACCTCGAACTGAAAGAACTGGATAAAGTCTCCGGTAGTCTGCGGAACCTCGTCACCATTGGCACCCTGATTACCCTGATTGGGGGAGGCATTGCGGCTCATGCCTTCAGTGAATTTCCCTGGTCCATCTCATTTTTATATGCCGCCTTAGTCGTCGTCACCGGACCCACGGTCATCGGACCCTTACTCAAACAGGTCCAAGTTGAGCGTTCCGTCGCCGCATTGCTCGAAGGCGAAGGGGTGCTCATCGATCCAGTTGGGGCAATTCTGGCCGTCTTAGTCCTAGATGTGATTTTAAATGGCGATGCCGACCCCCTGCGGTTGATTGCTGGGTTGTCCCTTCGTCTGGGGATTGGCAGTGCGATCGGGGCCTTGGGCGGTTGGACTCTGGGCTATTTCCTCAAACGTGCTCAGTTTCTCTCCGAGGACCTGAAAAATCTAGTCGTTTTAGCCGGACTCTGGGGCTTATTTGGCCTCGCTCAAGAGATCCGAGGGGAGTCTGGACTGATGGCAACCGTAGTCGCAGGCATTGTCCTGCGCGCTTCGGCGGTGCCCGATGAAAGACTGCTGCGCCGGTTTAAAGGTCAGTTGACGATTTTAGCCGTTTCTGTTTTATTCATCCTCTTAGCAGCAGATTTATCCCTGGCTAGTGTGGTCGCTCTAGGTTGGGGGAGTGTGGTTACCGTTGCGGTTTTGATGTTAGTCGTGCGTCCGATTAATGTCTGGCTTTGTACAATTAATAGCGGGCTTAACTGGCGTCAGAAATTGTTCGTGAGTTGGATTGCACCGAAAGGAATTGTTTCCGCCTCGATCGCCTCTTTGTTTGCCATTTTACTAACCGATCGCGGGATTAACGGGGGAGATTCCATCAAAGCCCTCGTCTTCCTCACCATTATTTTGACCGTAGTTTTACAAGGTCTCACCGCCCGTTCCGTCGCCAAACTCCTGGGTTTGATGTCCACTAAAGCTACCGGTGCCGTGATTGTCGGTTCTAATCCCTTAAGTCGCTTAATTGCCCGCCTCTTTAAAGAACGAGGTGAAACCGTGGTGATTCTGGATACCAATCCAGAAGCCTGTCAGGAAGCAGAACGGGAAGATTTGCCCGTCTTTTTAAGCTCGGCCCTCGATACCGAAGTGTTAGAAGAAGCGGGACTGGCTTCGATGGGAACCTTCCTAGCAATGACCAGTAATGGAGAGGTGAATCGAGTCTTGGCGCAACGCACCGCTGAGGAGTTTTCTCCCCCTCGCGTTTTAGCCTTGTTTCCCATTGACCCGCAAGGGAATAAGGCGGGAAGTAAGACTAATAAAATTCAGCACGCTTTTATCCCCGAACTTCAACTGAAAACTTGGAACGATTATCTGAGCGATTCTCAGGTTAAATTGGGGGAAACAGTGCTTAAAGAGCCTAGCTGTGCCTTTCAACAGGCTCATTTGCAAGCCTTAATTCGCTCGGGAGATTTAATCCCTTTGTTAATTGAACGAGAAAAACAGCTTTTGGTGGTCTCAGCAACCGATACTTGGCAACCGGGAGATGTGATTATTTATCTCCTTTATGATCCGAAACCCAAACTTTTGAAGCGACTGTCTGGATCGAGTCAGTCTCGCCTGACTTTGGAAAAGTTGCCCACGGTGGAGGAAGTGCCGATTTCGTCCCTGGCGTTGGAGGAAACCCTGGAAAAGGTTTCTGCCGAGTAAATCAGGGTCCGCTTGGGGTCTGGATGGTGAATCCTGTTTTATTCTAAATAGGAGACCCAATGGGGTAAGATTTCTGGGGAGCCGTACCAGTTCGAGGGCGATCGCGGCGAATGCATCACCCCCTCTAAAACAATATTTTCTGCCCCCACCAGATGCGCCGCTTCTATCGGGGTAATCCCATCCCCCCAAGTTTCCCCGATGCCACAGGTGATCCGATAGCTATTATGGGCTAACCATTGTCCCCGCTTGCGGGCACCATAAACCGCCTTTCCCGCCAAGCAGATATAACGGACGTTGGGATAAAATGCCCCGGGATAAGTGGTGTTGACAAAATCTAAATTTTTGAGGGTCCACCGTTCCCGACTGATATGGGGACTGCCCAGGGTAATTAAGGTACTGACAAAGGGATTTGCATACCATAATTGAGCCGATTCGTCAACATCCCCATGAATGATATAGGGTTTTTCTCCGAGGTAAATCCGGGCAATCCATCCCCCAGCAGAATGGGCGACTAAGTTAACTTTTTCAGCCTTAAATTCCTGTAAGGCTTGCTGGACGGTGTCATGGAGTTGGCGGAGAATCGGGGCGATCGAGCGTCCGCCAATGGTGGGGACCCAATCTCGCTTCCGCAGGGGGACTAAAAGGGCTGGAAATCCCTGTTCGTTGAGTAAGCGTTCAAACTCCCGATATTCCGATGCAGCGGCGAAAAAACCCGGTAAAATGACG
Source organism: Laspinema palackyanum D2a (assembly GCA_025370845.1). GTDB lineage: Bacteria > Cyanobacteriota > Cyanobacteriia > Cyanobacteriales > Laspinemataceae > Laspinema. The sequence goes on from JAMXFF010000003.1 coordinate 159,656, forward strand.
GTCGGTAAGGGCATGGTGGATGGGGGATGGCACGAGACTGAAGGAGATTTAACGATTAGATTGTACCGGGAAATCGGGATAGCGGGAAAATCAACGGGCAGAATAAAGCCATAGGAGAAAGAACAGGAGGGATAATACTATTTAATTCCTGGATAAGTTGCACCACCGAGTTTCCCTCCAGAATCACACTGCAACTTTTAAATCGAAATCGGGATCTGTATGGATCAAGTGCTCACCTGATACATTTACGCGACACTTATCCAGCTATTGCCGGACAATGCGACGATAGCACTATCGCCTTCAAAGGTGATAGAGGCGGTATCCCGCAAAGCTTTTAGAAAGATTCCATGCATCACCGTTCCAGTCCCTGGGTAGAGTGAACCCGCACTCAGGACAACGGAACACTTTTGAGCCACCTAGCTTGGAGTGAACGTGACCACAGTGAGTGCAGGTTTTGCTGGTGTATTCTTCGGTTACGTCTACAACTGTGGTTCCGGTTATCTCAGATTGATGTCTCAGGGTGAGTTTGAATCGATAATGCGCCCATGTCAGCATTGCTCGCGCCGTCTTGGATTTAATTTTCCGCTTCACTCTGGCAACCATGTTGGAAGTCTCGAAGGTCGGCAGAAAAATTACGCTGTAGTTATTAGTCAAGTAATGAGCAATTTGCTTATGGGCCTCATCCACCAAATTCCGGATTTTGGTTCTCATTCGATGAGCCGCTTGCCTCATGCGCCGTCGTCGTTTTCGGCTCGGTTCTTGGGCAATTCTGCTCATCAAATCATCCAAGTGTTGGCATAGCCGAGTAATGCGTCCAATATCTCCGGAGCCAAATTCTAAGAATCGTGAGCCATCAAACCCGGTCATAAAAGTTCTGACGCCCGGATCTAATGCAATCACGCCAGTAGCTTCAGTCGGGTTGATTGCAACAGGTTCAGGAAATACCGCAAACCACCGCCCTTTGGCAAAGACTAATTGAGTTCCTTGGTCACAAGTTTTAGGGATAGGTTCGCTCGCGGTGAAAGTCAATCCTTTCGTCAGCCGTGGATACCAACTCCCTGAAGAGAAATTGGCATCATTAAACTTGATGGCTTGAGACCTATCACGGCAACTTCTAAACTTGGCATTAGGACTCTTCATGAATGCCAGGTGGGCATCAAATATGGCATTTTGCCGAATGTGGCAGGGTGTTTCTTTGACCCATTCGGGTAAGTCACTCTGCATCACTTGGTTGCGTAACTTTAACTTGCTTAGTCGTTTACCACTCCTGAATAATGCAATTGCTTGGTTGTAGCAATACCGACAAGCCGCCAGCCATTTACGCCAGACTTTATTTAGTTCGGGACTGGGGTAAATCCGGATCTTCTTTGACCTGAGTTTTGTACTTACGCAGTCCATAGAGTCGGGAGCTAAAGCAGTGGAGGATGGCGAGGATGTCTTCAACCATTTCTCGTTCTGGACTGAGACTTGTCTCATTGAGAACCACGAGTTCGCACCTGTTTTGCTCACAGAGCCATCGAAACAAGTCAAATCCAAATCTTGCCAATCGGTCTTTGTGGGCAATGACAACCATGCGGACATCTCCTGACAAGACTTGTCCCAGTAAGGCCAGCATTTTCTTTCGCTTGAAGTTAAGTCCACCTCCGATTTCATCAGACGATTTCGGCTTCGGGGTAGAGGGTGGACAGTGCGGCAACCTGTCGGGTGAGGTCTGGTTGTTGGGCGCGGCTACTAACTCTGGCATAGATAACGACTTTGCGTTTGTCACTGCCTGAGAAGGCAGCATAAGACTCAACGTTGTATCGTCTTTGTCCCGCAGGAGTTCTGATGGTCTCGATTGAGCCGTTTTCATCCCATCTACGGAGTGTTCTTTCGTGGACCCCAAGAATTTCCGCTGCTTCCTTGGGCTTGACATATCTGGCAATAGGTTTGTCCTCAAATCTTCTGGGTCATTATACCGTATTGCCCTAAGATGTTCAACTAATCTACGATTAAATTAAGCTCTTCTGGCAATTTCTATTGTCTTGCCGCAGACGAAAGTCAGTCATCAGTGTTATCATATCCGGGTTGATGGGGGCATCGAATGTCTGAATTAACGCGGCAGGCGGTGTGAAACTGCTGCATCACAATCGCAGTCTGCCCGTCTAGACCTAAGCTTACCTGCCATGTCTTATTCTTTGCCGAAAAACTCCCTGATTGACCTCTTATCTCAGCCAACCGTCGTGGCAGTTTTGGCCTCTGTGGGCATCCACGGACTGGTTGGTATAAGCTGGGACCGCTTGCCCTTTAGCGGCAAAAATGAACCTAATCCTTGGACGACGGTGGATTTGGTCAACCTGAGTCCGGAAGAAATCAGCCGCCTCCCCGATTTTTCATCGCCACAAGCTACGGGGTCCGGCAGTCTGAACTCCTCTTCGGAACCTTTAGCCGCGTTGCCAGAATTAGGACCTCTGCCCCCTTCCCCCGGCAAATTAGGGCTTGAACCCCTGACGCTGCCGCCCGGTAATCCGTTATATGATCTGCCGTTAGATCTTCCTCCTGCACCTTCGTTGAGAGATCTGAAAACCCCCCTGCCCTCGTTGCAAGATTATCAATCTCCTAGCGAGTTTCGTGAGAGGTTAACGAATCCTCAGCCTTCGGGGTCGTCGAATAGTATGGCGATCGAGCAGTTGCTGGCATTAGAAAGATTAGAACGCGCCCAAATCGAGCGAGAAATTGAGCAACGAGAACGGCAACAAAGACTGATAGCTGAACAAAATCGTCAGATCCCGCCACCCCCACCCCAGGAATTCCGATTGCAAGATGTTCCGCCCCCTCCCCAGGGGAGTTTCCCCGCTTCTGAAAATCAGCAAAGACCTTTCAGTGGCATGAACGAAGAGACGGATGCCTCGGAATTCGCGGACCTTCCTATCCCAGAAAATGTCCCAGGGCCAGGGGCGATCGCCCGTTCAGGCAATGCCAATCCCTCACCACCGCCAGAGTTTAACAATCCCTCGGGTAATTTACCCAATGGGGTAAATCCGGGGATGGGACCGGCGGCCAGTGGAGGTGCCGTTGATTTGCAGACTCAACCGAGAAACAGTGAAGAAGATGGGATTGAGGAGGGCGCTCAAGCCGTGGTTCCTCCCAATGTTCCCACGCCAAGCGATCGCCCCCAGGAGGGTGCGACGGTTCCTGATAAAATCGGGACGGATCCCGATAGCGTTCGCGAACTGTGGGCCAAAATCACAGAAGAAAATAACCGGGATAACCCCACGGGGTTGGTAAGCGATCGCCAAAATGCCATGTTGGAAGGGTTAGAGGCTTATGCTAAGTGGGTTGAGAACTTAGAATCCCAATACGGCGAAGTCAGGACCAACAAAGCGATCGCTGTAGCGAACCAATATCCCTTAGAAGCTTGCCCCCAAAAGTTAGAAGGGCGTGCTCTGTTTGGGGTGTTAGTCAATCCTGACGGACAAATTATTGATGGACCCCGGCGCTTACTGGGAAGTGGACAGGACATTCTCGATAGCTTTGCTCGAAAATTTGTCCAAGACATGAGGTTTGCTCCCGTGAGTGAACCGACAGTACACCAGTATGCCTTTGAGTTTCAGTATGCGCCTCAACTCTGTACCAATGCCCCGTCCCCAGGGACGACCCCCACACCTCCGGTACAAACTCCCCAACCGGAGTTGAATAATCCCCAACCCTCGGGAGAAAATTCCACGCCCGTGTTGGATGCCCCACCCTCGGGAGAAAATTCCACGCCCGTGTTGGATGCCCCACCCTCGGGAGAAAATTCCACGCCCGTGTTGGATGCACAACCCTCGGGAGAAAATTCCACGCCCGTGTTGGATGCCCAACCCTCGGGAGAAAATCCCACTCCGCAGTTGGATGTAAGACCCACACAGGGCAATCCCACCTTGCGGATCGAACAGCCCCCGGCAAGTAGACCCCAACAACTGCGGGACCCATCACCGGACGGGGAACCCTCAAAGCCGGTGAATGGGGCACCCCAAGTTAAACCCGCCCCAGGGCCGGTACCAGGTCCAACCCCAGAGGAACCGGCTGCCCCTGTGGAAGCTGTGGAACCCGAACCTGTGCAAGAAGAGTCGGTTCCGGAACAGGTTCAACCGCAAGAGGAGCCCATCCAACCCGTAGAAACGCCAGAAATGGAGGAAGAGGAGGGATTGACTCCGGACGGATTGGAGAGTACCCCCACTGAAGACTCCCAGGAGTTGCCCACTCCGGAGGCATCGGAGACAGAAGGGGGGGAACCTGTGGAGGGGGATAACCGGGAGTCAGAACCGGAGTCAGAACCTGTGGAAGATGCGGCAGAGATGGAGGGGGAATCTGAGGAGGCGATCGCCGATGAGGAAGAAAGGGATCCTGAAATTTAACCCCAATTCCCGATTAGCCCGCCCAGGCGGGCTTTGTTCGGATAGCCTCACCCTTTCCTAACGGAACGCTTAGCGAACAGGGTGCAAGGCTTTTTTATTGAACGCTAGTTTCTTCCCCTAAGCGGGTAAACCGAATTTCAATCCGTCTTCTGCTTTCATCGGGGTTCGGATTAACATTCCCAAAATTTCCCGTGGGAGAGACTAATTGCGCCGCAGAATAGGGACGGAATTGTAATCCTTGCAGCTTCCCTTCGGTGCCTTGAATGGTTTGTAAAATTTGCACCACGGCTAAGGCTCTCATTAATCCTAAATCCGCATTTGAACCGGGAACTAACTGATTAACTGGGGTTGTACCGGCAGCAACTTGGGGTAAGGAACGGTCTAAATTACTCGAACTGGCATTGTTGGGTTGTCCATCGGTATGTCCAATAATTTCTATGACATTGATATTATAAGCGGCAGCATTGGCTTCAATTTGAGGGACTAATTGATTGCGAACATAAGTTTCTAAGGCATCGGGAAGTTGAGCACTTCCCGAAGAAAATTGATAAGCCCCGGTATCACGAATCACGATAATGGGAGGGGCTTTCGGCGTTGCCATTTCCTGTTGCAATTGTCCCTGTAAGGTTTGGGTTTGCGCGGCTAAGGCGCGATTTTGGGCGACTAAGGGGGCAACTTGGGATTCCGCTAAGGTGGCGCGGTTTTGGGCGCTGGTGAGGTCAATTTGGGTCCGGAGAAGCTGTTGGCGGAGGGCTTCTTCGGTTTCGCGCATACTGGAAATGGAGACTAAGGGTTTAATAATTGCCAGCAGCAGCAGGAAACTGAGAATCATAAATGCATTGGACATTAAGTCCGTAAAGGCGGGCCAAATATCAAATTCTGGTGGCATTTCATGCCGCCTAGACCTGGATTTCATGAGGCAATTTCTCCGTTAATTAATGCGAATTTGTGAAGGGTTAAACTGGGGATGAGGGTGGGATTTTGGGAAATGTTTGTTGAGGATTAAGGCTTATTTGTCGGGATTTTCTTCTTCCTCCCAGTTGACGAGTTGTGGGTTAAAGGGGTCGTTGGAATGGTTGGCGGGAGGAGGACTCAACCGGGTGGGGGCCATTCCAGAGGGTTGTTCTTCGGATTCTAAATGCTTGACAACTTGAGTGAGTTGTGATTGGACGGCATTCAAGTCATTGCCAAGTTTGGAGATGCGGGTGGCAACGGGGTCGGTGGCGGGATTGATGTTATTACGATCGCCGAGGGTGGCAACGAGGCGATCGCCTAAAGTTTGTATTCCCTCTCTCATTTCTTCGGTAAACAGTTTCAGGGATTCGACTAATTTATAAAGTTCGGTATGGACATCCACAAAGCGATCGGTTCGGGTTGCTAATCGCTTTTGCAAGGTATCTAAGGTTTTGATGACGGAATGGAAGATTTGAGCGCTTTGTTGCATTTCTCCGACGACTTCGGATAATGCGGTTTGATTGTTTTGGGTTAAGTTGAGAACTTGGCCGGAATTCTTGCTTAATCCGGCGATTTCTTCGGAGAGATGAATGGTTTCTTGGCTGGTGGTTTGGAGAGAGGCGATCGCCAGTTGCAATGCCTGGGTGGATTGATTTAACACCGAGGCGGAACGCGCTAAATCCCTTTGCGTATTGGCTAAATTATCCGTGGAACTGGCTAGTTTATTGGCAAATTGGCTCTTTTCAAAAATTTGTGCCGATTCCCGAAACATAGTTGCGCCAGACATCATGGAACTGGATGATTCCATCAGGCGATTATAAACTTGCGTGGCGAGATGATTCGCTTGGCGGTTACCTTCGGTAATTTGCTCTACGCTTTCGCCTAATGAGGAAGAAACTGCTTCTTTGACGGAGACAGAGAACTGACTGACAAAAGTCCCGAAGAGGGTTTCGAGGCGATCGACTGCTTTATCTAAAGGCGATCGGCGATTTAAAGCAGGGCCATAAATATTATCAATATAATCTTCTAACGCGCTGATGAGTTGATATTTGGCAATGCTGGTATTTCTGAGTAAATTGACCACCGTCAACAAAGCACTACAAGCAACAGCGGTTAAGCTACTAATAAACGCCACCCCCATCCCTTGCAAAGGTCGTTGCACTTGTTGAACCAATGCATCAATACTCCCCACCCCAAAATCATTAATGGTTTGGCTGAGTTCGGCTAGGTTCATGGTAATTCCCAGGAACGTCCCTAACAAACCCAAGGAGAGTAAAAGATTGGGTAAAAATCGGCAAAAATAATCGATTTGTTCGTTTTTGAGGAGATGTCTACTATAAACTTGGTCGATTAACGCCCCGGTATTTATATGATCTAAGGCGGGGCTTGATTCCTTGCATCGGATTTCAATTTCTTCAACAATTCTCGGCTTTTTAGTAGGATTTGGGTCATAAATTAAACCCCGAACCCGAGAGGCTAAATAAATTAAATGTTGATAAACTCCCCACCGGAGAAATATCGTAAAAAATGTTAGGACAATCAAACTCAGAACAAAACCGAGTAAGTAGGGAGGCAGCAGGACAGAATTGAATTGTTCTATTACACCGAATACCAAGGGTCCTTGAACGGGGGAGAGGAATTGACTCATGACGGATTAATACTAGGTTGATAATTGCAACGCCTGGGGTAGATTGACTCTACAGGCTGGGCGTGATTTGCTCGAAAGAGATAAAAATCGTCGCGTTTCTGGCGCTTGATTCGTCATAGTTTCGATCTATCCTAGCTCAAACCCGGATCAGGGGGTATGTCATCCGTTACTTAGAATCTCCGGTGAGGGATGAGAGGAAGGGGACAAGAAACCGGGTTTCACCGCCCAGATTTGCTCCAGATTGGCAGAAATTTTGCACAGAAACCCGGTTTCTCATCTTTACTGTACCGGCATTCTAGTCTAAATCTCGACGGCCCTCCAAGGCACGCGCTAAGGTGACTTCATCGGCATATTCCAAATCCCCTCCCATTGGCAATCCAAAGGCAATGCGCGTGACTCGGGTAAAAGGTTTGAGTAATTGTCCCACATAAAGGGTTGTGGTTTCTCCCTCCACACTGGGACTAATGGCGATAATCACTTCTTTGATTTGTTGTTGACTCACGCGCCGGACTAATGCTTGAATATTCAGTTGTTCGGGTCCAATGCCATCCATAGGCGAAATCACCCCACCGAGGACATGATATTTGCCTCTAAATTCCCGAGTTTTTTCTAAGGCAATTAAGTCGCGAGAGTCGGAAACCACGCAAATCACATCGCGATCGCGATTGGGTGCACGACAGATTTCGCAAGTCGGTTCTGCACTCAAGTGAAAGCACTCTTTACAAAATCCCACTTGTTGTTTGGCATCGATTAACGCCTTCGCCAATGCCTGAATTTCATCATCGGGTCGCTTCAATAAATGGAGGGCCAGTCTTTGGGCGGATTTAGGGCCAATTCCCGGCAAACGTTGCAGTTGCTCGATTAAACGAGCTAAAGGACGAGTATAAACGGTCAGTCTCCTGTGGACTCCAAAAGATACTCTTCCATTTTACCGATTTTTGTTCCCCAATGAACAGGAATTTACGGTAAACAAGGAGGTTCCTGAAACCCCGTATTTCCCTTGGCAGCAACATGGCAGGAATAGGTCAACGCAGCGGAGTTATTTCCCTGATTATTTTCTACAGTATTTCTCTTTCCTCCCGCTGTCCCTTTGGCTAATATTCCGCCATTGACTATATTATTAGCAATGGTGACATCTTCCATCACCCCGGGAGCATTATTAGTATCGGCATTTACATAAATTAGCTCAATATCTGTCAGTTCAGCATTGACTCGATTTCCGAAAATTTCCACATTTTTAATCGAGGGAATTTTGTACAATCCGATATAAGTATTGCCCTGATTATTGCGAAGAATCGCACCATTGACTTCGGTTCCCCCACAACATTCTTGAATCAGAATTCCCTCTCCATCTACACTCAAATATTTGGTATCTCTGACTCGATGACGATATACTTCATACTGATTTCCCTCCACCAAAACATTGGACCCAGACCAATCAATAGCCCGATTTTCTAGGGTAACAGCACCTCGGGGTTCTTTTAACCCCGTCGGGTCAGTCCACCATTGTTTTCCGCGTTCGTCGCGGACTTGATTATCTTGGATGACTAACCCATCTCCCGAGGCAGAAATGGCGACCCGCATGGTGTGATAAACCCAGTTATCTCGCAAGGTAATTCCAGTGCGAAATAGTCCCGGTTCTGTAGTGGGATTGGCATTTTTTTGGAATCCCCCGGATTTGGACCGATTCACGACAATTCCATAGTGATTGCCATAGTGGAAGGGGACTTTATTTCCTTCCCTATAAGTGATAATTTGTTCCCCTTGAATGGGTTTAACTTGATAATTAGGTTGATTGTAGTTGTCGGTAATGTTATCATTAACACGATTATTGGCAATTAAAATATTAGCCTTGGCATTGACTGTAATATTAGCAGCAAATCGATAACTGTAGCGCAACCAAGGACTTTGAAACGAAGGCTCAGGAACGCGCGGGTCAGGTTCGGCGACATTGTTGCTGCGAATACCATAAATGACAATATTTTGATTGTTTCCGGTATCAATATCTCCCCGCAAGGAAATGGCGGCACGATTGATATCTAAATGAACTAATCCAATATTGCTGTCCGTATCTCCGGCAGTGGTGGTGATGGTTTTAAATGCCGTGTCGTTGGGAGTTCCATTCCCCGAGAATTCCGGTTCATATTTGGGAAATTGCAGTTTAGATGGGGGATTAAATCCGGCATTTTTAGCATCGTTGACTGAGGGACTTTCGCCTCGGATAACGACTCCATTTTTTAGACTAATGCTATCCTCAAATGAGTAGGTTCCAGGAGGAAAATAAACCACGCCTCCCCCATTTGCGGTAGCAGCATCTCGCGCTGCATTAAACCGCGCTACCATCGTTCCTCCCTCAAAATCTTGGATATTATAGACGCAGTTCCATTTAATTTTATTGGTCCAGGAATAGGAGGAGTTAGCATACTGTTCAGCAATGGGATTATTTGTCGGTCCTCCCTGGGGACTCCCACAATTTGCGGCAAGTATTCCAATAGTGCTTGAGGTTGCCGATGGAGGTGTTCCGGTGACAGATTCTGGGGAGTTTACGGAATTAACTGCTACAGGATTCGGCAAGGTTGGGGGAGAATTTTCGAGGGAGTTACTCAGATTTTGGCTATAATTAGAGATGGCATAACCGCCTAGAATTAGACTCAAGGCGCAACCCGCAAGGCAGACAAATTGCCCGATTTTTTTCCACCGAGGACTGAGGCGCTGTTTGGGTTGATTCATGATATCCTCCGCTTGTATTAACCCCGTTAGGGGTTAAATTAAAGATGACTCCTAAAGGAGTCACTACGAACTTTTGTAGTAACCCCTTTAGGGGTTGCATCTTTCATCTTTAAAATAACAGATCTGCCAATTTTGACCTGCGATCGCCACTGCTGCTACATAATCCGGATGGGGATACAGTTCCGCAATAAACCAACGGGATGCTAACTCGGAATTTCCCTGAATTGCCACTAATTTGGCAGGCATTCCGGGGATGAGAGACACTTCCACTTCATCCAATCCTGCTAATCCATCGCCGGTTGCCTTTAAGTAGGCTTCTTTGCGCGTCCAAGCATTCAAAAAAGCAGCTTGTTTTTGTGCCATTGGTAAAGCAGCGATCGCCTCTGCTTCTGCTGGCGTAAAAAACCGTTTTGCCAACTGTTCCGCATCGGATACAGGACGAATTTGCTCTAAATCAATCCCCACAGGTTCCGAGGCGATCGCATAAAGCGCCAATCCCCCCGAATGAGACAGATTAAAATGCAGACGCTGCTCAACATTTGCCAACATGGGTTTCCCCTTGGCACTGTACTGAAATTCTATCTTGTCCGGTGCAATCTGTAAATACTTCCCCAACAGCGATCGCAACATCCCTCGTCCTACAATAAACCGACTGCGATCGGGTTCAAAATAAAAGCGATCGGCCCTTTTTTGCTCCTCCTGGGACAGCAGGGCTCTAAATTGGCGGATTTCTGTGGAATTGCGATCGAGTTCCACCCGCCAAACATGAACCTGTTGCGGGAAAAGTTTTATGGTTTCGCTTGTAAGTTTCTCTTCTATATTCATCCCAGTTCGTAGTAACGACTTCAGTCGTTCTCTTCTCCTGTTCGTAGTAACGACTTCAGTCGTTCTCTTCCTTCAAAAAATCTCATTTGTAATTCACATAAGGAGGGAGTTCCTCGCCATCATCGTTGCAGATATCCGGATTGATCCCCCCAACCCCCCTTAAGAAGGGGGGCTTTTTTGGATTTTATAAATTTGCGAGGAATCCACTCCTTTTGCTCTATGATTGTCAAGAAATTGAAATGGCCTGGGTGGTTAATTCCGGGACCTCTGAACTATTTTCATCAGGAATATGTTCCATCAAAATCTCCATCTTATTCAAAGCAATATTTCCAAAAATAGTCGCAAAGGCAACATCGGAAGCATCCCGTCCCGTTCCAATTCTGACAATGCCATTTTGAGGCGCTAACCGAGTGGCATCAAACAGATACCAACGTCCTCCCAAATAGGCCTCAAAACAAGCATGAAAATCAGGCGGATTTAACCCATAAGCATATCCTGCTACACATCGCGCTGGAATATTCAAGGCACGACAATAGGCGATCGCCAAATGAGCAAAATCCCGACAAACCCCAATCCGTTCCGTTGCCGTATCAAATGCCGAAGTATGGGGATTGCTCGTCCCATACTCATAAATCACCTTTTCATAAATCCAATTACAAATCGCCGTCACCCGAGAATATCCGGTTGTCAAGTCTCCAAACTCAGAAAGCGCTAAATAATGGAGGCGATCGGACTCGCAATACCGACTGGGATAAAGATAGTGGAACGTCTCCACAGGTAAATCTGCTGGCGGTACTTCAGCAATGGTATTGGCATCCTCATAAAAGTGGGTCATCTCCACGGTTGCCTGATAGAAAATATTCAAATTTGTACCGCCAGGGACATTCACGCGGAAATAACGGTTTTCTACGATGGGGGTAACATATTCATCGATGCTAATATCCGGGTCGATGATTAATTGTTCTGTGAGTATTTTCTGACAATGGGTTTCAACAACGCGGATATTAAACACAAAGGTACTCAGGGACTCAACATTATAATTGAGCGTACACCCTAGTTTGAATTTCATGGGTTTTAAAGCGGGGATGGGGTAGAGTTGAATTTGATTTTAGCATAATTGGGAGGGAGTAGCGACAACCTGCGGGGGTTTAAACGTTGGCTGCCTAATAGCTTGCATTCGGTTAAAACTGACGGAACAGATGATTTTAAAGGAGTTCTTAGGGATAGTATGGGGATAAAGCTTTCTACAAAATTGCGGTCAACTGGCAACAAATTTGGTGGGTTTCTGTAAGAGTTTATTTATAGAAAAGCGGCAGCAAAAAAGGTGTATTTATCAATATCGGGCTGATTTTAGCTACGGTTTGAGCTAGTTAAGAACCCTTTAGAATAGTTTTTTCTTTTAACCCTCTTGCAGCCAATCTCAGGTTAAGTCCCCAGGTAAGGAAAATTTGTTCGCACCATAACCCATAAGATAAGGTGGAGTTTTTTAACAGTTCTGGGGTCATCCACTGTCAAAAATACTGGGGACTTAATGGAACACTTTTTTTGATAAACTCGGTCTGTTTAGGGATTTTATTTAATTGCTCTGGAGCCAATCAACTCTTAATATTTTAGGAAATTGCGGGGATTTTTTCCGATAGTTTTGTTAAATTCATCACGATTTTTTAATCTGGGCGGACTCCCTGGGGCGATGACAGTCGGAAGGGAATAAATCCCGCGCCAGGTGTTGCTGTTAAAAATTTCGGGCAAAAAACAACACCCAATCGGTCCTAGCTTAGTGATTTCCTCTGTTCCTTTGAGCTTCTGTGGAGGTGCCGTGAAACCTTAGTTTCAATCGCATTGCTCCCTACTGCATCAGTTGAGGAAATATCAGCCCGGGGATTGGGTGATGTTCTTCGGTTTGTTGTGGTACGAGACAGATGTGAAATTGAACAGCTTTAACCTCTTTAGGTGTGAACGTGGACTTGGCTGTTTGAATCTGCCAGGGAAGCGTTTTCCGCTTCAATTACTACTTTAGCGGGTTTTTATGGAGATGCAAGCAAATGTAAGAAAGGTTTACATCAATGTAAGTATTGACTCTGAACAAGATTAAGTTAAGTAAACTTCTGGCCCAAACTGCCCGGGGAAACAGCCATATTCTGTGGGGTTTAGTCCGGGGGCATCATTTCTGGTGGTCCGGGCTGGCCCCAGGGTGAAGCAATTCGCAAATTAAGCGGTTTTCGGAAACAGCAGTCTGTTACCTTGATTAAGTTATTGTTATAGGCCGCACGCGCACCTGAATGTCAGTTGGAGCGCAACCCTGGGATTCGGGGCGAGTTTAAGGTAAAAGTGGGTAAGAATTATGGCGCTGATAGTCCAAAAATACGGGGGGTCCTCCGTAGGGTCCGTTGAACGCATTAACGCCGTTGCCGAACGGGTGATCAAAACCGTGCAGGGCGGCAATTCCGTGGTGGTGGTCGTTTCGGCGATGGGAAAAACCACTGACGGACTGGTAAAATTAGCCAATGAAATCTCGTCGAATCCCTCTCGCCGGGAAATGGATATGTTGCTTTCCACCGGAGAGCAAATTTCCATCGCCCTGTTGAGTATGGCGTTGCAAGAATTGGGGCAACCGGCAATTTCCCTGACGGGTGCACAGGTGGGCATTGTCACGGAAGCGGCACATACCCGGGCCCGGATTTTGCGAATTGAGACGCAACGAATTGAGCAACAAATCTCAGAAGGTAAAGTGGTTGTGGTTGCCGGATTCCAAGGCATCACGAATACGAAAGACTTGGAAATTACCACCTTGGGACGGGGGGGTTCGGATACCTCGGCAGTGGCCCTGGCGGCTGCTTTGCGGGCCGATCGCTGCGAAATCTATACTGATGTCCCGGGCATTTTAACCGCTGACCCCCGGTTAGTTCCCGATGCCCAACTGATGACGGAAATTACCTGCGATGAAATGCTGGAATTAGCCAGTTTGGGGGCAAAAGTCTTACATCCTCGGGCGGTGGAAATTGCCCGCAACTATGGCGTTCCGTTGGTGGTTCTCTCCAGTTGGACTGATGATCCCGGGACTCTGGTGAGTTCGCCGACACCAATGGCAAGACCCCTAGAAGGGTTGGAACTGGTGCATCCCGTGGATGGGGTGGAATTTGATACGAATCAGGCCAAAGTTGCCCTGTTGCGGGTTCCCGATCGCCCGGGGGTGGCGGCGCAGTTGTTTGGGGAAATCGGACGGCAAGAAGTGGATGTGGATTTGATTATTCAGTCCATTCACGAATTGAATACCAATGATATTGCCTTTACGGTAAGTCAGGAATCGGTGAATCAAGCAGAGGCAGTGGCAGCCGCGATCGCCCCGACCCTCCGCAACCGCCTGGATTCGGCCCCAGAAGAGGCAGAAGTCATGGTCGATCGCCAGATTGCCAAAGTCAGTATTTCCGGCGCTGGAATGATTGGACGTCCTGGTGTGGCGGCGAAAATGTTTGCTACCCTGGCTGAGGCGGGGGTGAATATGCAGATGATTTCCACCTCAGAAGTGAAAGTGAGTTGCGTGGTGGATGCGGACCAATGCGATCGCGCGATCGATGCCCTTTGCCAAGCGTTTGAAGTCAGTTCCTCTCCCCTACAATCCGGTAGTTCTAGTCCAGGGAAGGCGATCGCCCCCAATACTCCCCCAGTCCGTGGAGTCGCCCTGGATTTGAATCAAGCCCGGGTCGCAATTCGCCATATCCCCGATCGCCCCGGCATGGCGGCGAAATTCTTCGGTGTCCTCGCCCAGGAAAATATTAGCGTGGATACGATTATCCAATCCCAACGCTGTCACATTATCCAAGGTGTTCCCACCCGAGATATTGCCTTTACCGTGGCCCGGAATGATGCTAAAGATGCCCGTCGAGTCTTAGTGCCCTTAGCGGCAGAATTAGGCTGTGGAGAAATCGTTGTAGACGAGGAAATTGCTAAAGTGAGCATCGTTGGTTCTGGCATGGTCAATCACCCCGGCATTGCCGCTGAGATGTTTAATGCCCTAGCAAGAGAACGTATCAACATCCAAATGATTGCCACCTCTGAAATCAAAGTCAGTTGCGTGGTTGAGCGCGAATCCGGTGTGAAAGCCTTGCAAGTGATTCATGCCATTTTCAATCTGGCTGGAACTCAAAAAATCGAAGTTCCTGCTTGATGAAACAGCTATGAGGGTGGATAAAACTCCACCCTCATTCCGGTTAGGGAACTCCAAAAAATAAATCATCCAAATGTTCAACGTCCCCCCTTCAGGGGTTTCTTTTAAAGATGACTCAGTAACGGAGTCACTACGAACGGGTTTGACGGTTTTATTTTTTGGAATTCCCTTATTAGACCTTTTGCAAAAAAAGGCTTGATCCCCCTCCCGTCCCCCTTAGATCCCCCTCCTGTCCCCCTTAAGAAGGGGGAAGCCAGAGGAATGAATGTTTATTTAACGGGGGAAGCCAGAGGAATAAATGTTTAGTTCCTGGGGGCTTTAAAGAATTTTGCAAGAGGTTTATTATGGGTTATTTTCTTCCGGCTTTTCTTCCGTCACTTCTTCAGTCTGAAAATACAGGGCTTGTAAATCATCCAAATTCAAATCAAAAGCCGGTTTGGGATTGCGGAAATAGGGGTGAATCAGCAGAACCTTTTCCGGCCGTCGGTCATTGGGTGCAGCGACAATTTGTTTAATAACCTTCAGATACTCTTTAGCGGTGCTTTCCCAGGTGTAGTCCTCCAAGACCAACTTTTGAGAGCGCGATCGCATCTGTTCCCACAATTCCTGATCGCCTAACAGCCGTTCTAATCCTCGGGCAATATCTGCCGCATCGCAAGGATCGACGAGGACCGCACATTCTTCCGGGGCTTGTTTGAGAACTTCACTCAACCCACTATTTTCAGTCACCACCAAGGGTAATCCTGCTGCTGCTGCTTCCAACGGGGCGAGTCCAAAGGGTTCAAACAATGAAGTTAAAGTGAATACTGAACCCCGTTTGGCTAAAAATCGATAACAAGCCGCCAAAGCCGGTTGATCCGGCAAGGAAAACGCGCTGATTTTCCCCCATAACTTACTCTTTTTAACCACTTTCCGAATCGGCGCTAAGACCCGTTCCGTTTCGTCATCGCCGCATTCTTCTTGCAGGGGATTATCCAATCCCCCGGTAATCATCACCAGATTGGCCGTGTTTTGCAGCGTCTCACTCTGAGCAAAGGCTTCCACGAGCCCGTAGAGGTTTTTCTTCGGTGCGAGGCGGCTAGAGGCCAAAATAATCGGATATCCGAGACGGTCCTCGTCGATATCCCGGGCCAAACGTTCATCAATCAGGTCCTGAATCTCTTTTTCGTTCTCGCAGGAGACATTTGGACTAAACATACTGGCATCGACCCCGGGTGCAATCACCACAAACCGGGTATCGTCGTTCACATCCACCGCATCCTGATAAACCCGATGAGCATATTGCTCAAAGCGTTCCGTTTGCGTACTGGTAATATTCACCGCAGACCGATTCATGCTCAAGCGTTCCGCCACCAACCGCCGAGTAAAATGAAAATGCCTGTCCATGCTTTCCATATTTTGCGGCGTCATTTCCAGTTTGTCGATTTTTTGAGCGCCGAGGGAATGACCCGTAAAGGTGAAGGGGATACCCGTGGCGGCTTCAATCAAGACACCGGCGAGACCCCCATCCCCGTAGTGAGCAGTAAATACATCAGGGAATGCGCCCTCTTGTCGATAGAATTGGAGAATATTGGGCACCCATTCTTTGACTAGATGCGGCCAGAGGAGTTCTTTCCTGATAAATCCTTTTGGGCCCGCGCGAAAGCGGATAATTCGGACATTTTCCACTCCTGGATAGGCATCGAAGGGTTCGGCAAACTCGGGCCAGTCGGAGTCAATAATCTGGCGGGTGATAATATCAACTTTGTGACCTTGATTGGCGATCGCGATCGCCACCTGTTTCACATAAACTAACTGGCCCCCGAAATCCGGATGTTCCGTCAGATGACTATCTTTTGGATCGAAGTTACCCTGGGGATTGAGAAATGCAATACGCATAAGCAGATTTTTTACCAAACGACTGCCTCAAGTGTATAGGGTTGAGGGAGATTCGCCACATTCTCAACAGTAGCTTGCACCCTGAAGCATTAGCTGGTCAGTCTTTGACCGAAAATGAAAGATAATTTAGATCATGGCGATCGCGCTTATTTCGATAACCTAGAAGATAAAAGTCGCTCTCATTAATTATGAATTCACTCCCATCCCAGATTCGTGCCATTGATGATGAACTCTCTAAACGTGAGCTTGCTCTCGACCCCGGCGGTTATTTCATCATCTACCTCGATCGCGAGGCAGAATTGATTTGTGCCAAACATTATACCAATGTGATTGATGAGCGCGGGTTAGCTGTTGACCCGGAAACCGGGAAACCGATACCGGCAAGAGGAAAGGTCCAACGCACCCACGAAACGTTATTCTCTGGAAGAACCGCGAAAGAATTGTGCGTGAAAATTTTTGAGGAAACGGACCCTTGTGCAGTGACGATGCTGGATCACGCCGCCTATCTCGGACGAGAATTCATGCGCGCTCAGATGGCCCTGGAGAGTGGGGAGGAGTATGTTCAGGACTAGGGGAGAGGTAAAGTATTTGCGAGGACAATCAACGGGTTTTCTGCCCTAGATTTGTCTCAACGCCAGTGGAGAGTTTGAAACCAAACCCGGTTTTTCACGGTTGAGGTTGGGGATGAGCGCATTCTGGGTCAATGCGCTCATCCTCAAGCCGAATCCAGAGTCAAAATCGATGCGGTACGTTACTGTAAAAAGCCTCCTTGATAGAAATAATAGGTTGCCATTGGGATCACCGTTGCCAGGACTAACAGGACAATTACCACCATCGTGGCATTGCCGGTATCGGTTTCTTCTGCGGTGGCAAAGGTGCGTTCGATGTCCAAGCTAGTATCAACAATCGGAGGACCGGGGTCCGGTTGACCCGAAAGGACCGCAATCATGCGATCGCTGACATCGGTTAAGGCTTGATTGTATTTATCTCCTTCTCGTAAGGGGACTTGGAGCGTTTCTTGGGCCACACTTTCCGCAATGTCAGCGCTTAAGAGAGATTTAATGTCATCTCCAGTCCGGATGGCGGAATTATTGGTCAGGGTATCGACCACCAGTAAGGTTTGATGGGCCCCTTCTTCTGGGGTGGGAAACCATTTTTCAAAAAGTTTTTCGGTAAAACTATCAATGGTTTCGCCATAGTCTAGGCGGCGAATGGTGACGAGACGAACTTCGTTGCCGGTGTCTTTTTGGAGTTCACTCAGGGCTTTGTTGAGATTGCCTTCGGTGAGGCGACTCAAGACTTCGGCATCATCAATGGTCCAGGTGCGATCGCCTGCATGGAGAATCGGCATTTGATAAACCCCGGTTGCCGCAGCGGGGGCCACAGCTATCAGGGTTGCTAAGGCGATCGCCGCGATGGATAACAGGAGTCCGGTGAATCCGGCTTTCCAGGGGGTAATTCGTTGAAGGATCTGTTTCATAAAATAAGGTCTTACAAACTTATTGTTTAACTTTACCCCATCGACCCGGACCTATTAAACTCGATGATCCCCTAGGCGACTTCCTAAAAAAGTCTAACTCTGCGATTTGTTGCTGCCCCTGACCCGGTAAGATGGTTGAGTTCAAAAAGCAGTGAAAAGAAGGATACTCTCTATGGAAGCATTACCAGAACAGGTGCAACGATTGCGTGATCGCGTAGCGGTGGTGACGGGTGCTTCGCGGGGAATTGGTCGGGCGATCGCCATCGCCCTCGCCGCCGAAGGAGCTAAAATTGCCGTTAACTATTCCAGTAATAGTACCGCCGCCGATCAACTGGTGGAGGAAATTACCGCTGCTGGTGGCGAGGCAACTGCCCTCCAAGCCGATATTAGCAACGTTGATTCCGTGGATACCTTGATCAAAACCGTGAGTGATCAATGGGGACGCATCGATATTTTAGTCAATAATGCCGGAATTACTCGCGACACTCTCCTGTTAAGAATGAAACCGGAAGATTGGCAAGCCGTTATTGACACCAATCTCACCGGAGTTTTTCTCTGTACTCGCGCCGTCAGCAAACTCATGCTCAAACAAAAATCCGGGCGGATTATTAATATTGCTTCCGTTGCCGGTCAAATGGGTAATCCCGGCCAAGCAAACTATAGTGCAGCAAAAGCCGGGGTAATTGGCTTTACTAAAACTGTGGCAAAAGAACTCGCCTCTCGGGGGATTACAGTCAATGCAGTTGCCCCCGGATTCATCGCCACGGATATGACCAAAGACCTCAAAGGTGGGGAAGAAATCCTCAAATTTATTCCCCTGGCTCGTTATGGGGAACCTGAAGAAGTGGCGGGTTTAGTTCGGTTCCTCGCGGCAGACCCGGCGGCGGCTTATATCACCGGGCAAACGATTAATGTGGATGGGGGAATGGTAATGGCTTAATCAGCCATCACCCCCGGGAAACCGGCCTGCAAAAATGCCTCCATTCTTCAATTTAAAGCCGGTTTCAATAACCTTTCCCTTCCTCAAAAAATTAGCCTTTGCCAACTTTTTCGGCAAAGGCTCAGGGGTGGTTAGAACAGTCGGGATTCTCTCCTCGTACTGAGTCTAATTCAATGTTTCAAGAGGCGATGGATTGGGGATAAGAACGAGATTCAGATACCTGAACCTGCAAGCGATCGCAAGAAATTCGTTCCGGCCTCCCAGGAAAGCCATTTTGACAAGTGGTAATTTCTAATTGGGCCTCGGGAGCAGCGGTAAACATCAACCGTTCTTGAGGAAAAAGAACCCGTTCTAATTCAAAATCTTTGCAATTAATTAGTTTTATAATTTGAAGATAAGGAGTTGAATTGCTATGAAAACATAAAATATGTGGAAAAGCATGGTCGTTTTTAACTTGTTCTTCCAGAGTTGAATTTAATAGCATTTTGGCCATCAATGTTAAGTGGGTTGGGGTTTGACATTTGCCCTCGTTTTCTACCTTTAATATGAATAGAAATTGGCAAATTCATATCTTAATTTATATCACTCATAAAGCCGTTTTATATCTATCTTTAGTTAGATTATAGGATGCTAGAGGGACTTAGGTATATACCCGGATAGAGAGGGCCATGTTAAGGCTTGAGGTGATGATAAATACAGCCCCGTCCGGACTAGCCGATTCCCGGCATCCGTACAAGTATCAATTTCTTGACTGCGCGCCTCCAGATTGAGTTCTATCTGTTCAATTTGCGGAAGTCTTGCTAGTACAGGAAGTGAACAATGAAACCGGCCCCTTGGACTCTCATTTTAATTTTAGGACTAGGTATTTTCGCTTTATCTACTGGGGCGATTTTAATCCGATTGGCATTCCAGGCCGCCGGGGTGCAAGGGGTAGGATTTAGCCTGATTTTAGCGGCCTCTCGGTTGATTTTGGCGGCCCTATTGTTGCTACCAACCTGGAGAAACATCAAACCGCAACCTCTACAATCTGGGGCGATTATTTATGCGGGGGTTGCCGGGGGATTTCTCGCCCTTCATTTTGCCACTTGGATTACGTCCTTATCCTATACCTCGATTGCCGCCTCTACGGCGATCGTCACGACAAATCCGGTGTGGATTGCCCTGTTTTCCTTCCTGTTTGGAGAAAAGCCAAAATCTCAAACTTTAGTGGGGATGACTCTGGCATTAATGGGGGGATTAGCAATCGGTTTGAGTGGGACAGAATCGAGTGCGATCGCCAGTTATCCCGTGCTAGGAAATAGTTTAGCTTTGATTGGGTCCTGGGCAATTAGCGGGTATTTATTGTTAGGAAAAGAGGCACAACGGCGAGGCATGGGAATTGGCAGCTATGCGGCGATCGCCTATAGTAGTGCGGCCCTGATTTTGTTGCCGTTACCGCTGTTATGGGGAACGAGTTATTTGGGGTATCCCCCATCGGTATATGGGTATGTTCTCGTGATGGCGATCGGACCCCAACTGATTGGACATACCAGTTTTAACTGGGCCCTGCGGTGGATTTCCCCAACTTTAGTCACCTTAGTTATCCTATTTGAACCTGTGGGGGCGAGTATTTTAGGCTATTTTATCTTTGGAGAACTGCCCGGAATGGGGGTCATCAGTGGGGCGATCGTCTTGCTAATTGGCGTGGCGATCGCCGCCCTTGCCACTCGACCCATTCCCTCCGAATCCTAACTCTTAGAGTCGGAAAAATTGTCCAAAATTTTCCCTAAATTATCACAATATCCGCCTGAGTAATCATCGATGCCTCCACATTATTCAAACCCACCAGAAGTTCACCCCCAACTGAAATATTAGTCACCCCAGTTCCCTGGGTAATATTCAATTGCTCAAAAGTTAATCCTTCTGCTAATCCAATCCGGTCAATTCCAACTTCAAAATCAACCACTAAATTCACCCCATCCCCTTCTCGGAAGACAAAGATATCGGGTCCTGCCCCGCCAATTAAGGTATCATTCCCCAAGTCTCCCCAGAGGACATCATTTCCATTCCCTCCGGTGAGAATATCATTTTCTTTCCCCCCATGTAGGGTATCATTTCCCTCACCAGCAAACAGGGTATCATCTCCCAGATTTCCATTCAGGAAATCATTCCCATTCCCTCCGCAGAGAACATCATTATCGTTATCTCCAAACAGGAAATCCTCCCCTTCCTGTCCATAGAGAAAATCATTTTCTTTGCCACCATGCAGGGTATCATTCCCATCCCAGCCAAATAGGGTATCATCTCCGCGATTTCCATTTAAGAAATCATCCTCATTGCCACCCCATAACCAATCATTATCATTATCCCCAAACAGAGTGTCATTCCCATCAAATCCGAGTAAGGTATCATTTTCCTTACCGCCATACACTAAATCATTACCAAAACTGGCATCAATATAATCATTGCCAGTATTGCCGTGGATCGTATCATTTCCAGTCCCACTGATAAGATGATCATTTCCTCCCAATCCTAGAAGAAAATCATCGTTTGCTGTCCCGTAAAGAATTTCTCCTGTATCCGTTCCAAAAAAGGGATTCACACCACCAGAGTAGAGAGCATCCCCTACCAAATTAGGTCCAGGAAAGACCATAAATTCCTGACAAGCACCGGATTCAGGAAGGCTAAAATCTCGGTTAGAAGAATCAACGGGAGGAGCATCAACCGGGGGAGAATCAACCGGGGGAGAGTCAGTTGCAGGAAGAGATTCAGGCAAAATTGGACCAGAGACTATAATCCCTGAACCGGGTGGGGTATCTGTGGGGGGTTCCGGTTGTGGTTCGGGTTCCGGTGGCGGTGGGGAAGTGATGGTGGCAGTAATGGGAAAGTTAAAGGGATTTTCTGTGTTATTGTTGGCGATAAATCGCAACTCTCCCAAGGGATTTCCGGCATTGCTGGCATCGAGTTGGACTTGAAAGGTTACTTCTCCATTACCGGCAATTGTACCCGGAAAAGGACCGACTAAACTAAAGGAAGCGGGGAGTTGGAAGTTGGATAAAGTAACTTCATTTGGGGTAGTATTTCGGAGGGTAAAGGTGGTGGTGAGTGCCTGTCCGACTTCTGTAGTACCGAGGTTAACGGAGGTGGTTGTATTATCAGCGATCGCCGTGGTTCCCTGTAATACTTCAATCGGCAAGTCGGATACAATGGGAACCGTGAATTCATAAGCCCCGATATCGGCGACTGCGGTCCCATTCCCATCCCCATCAAAGGGTCGCATTTGTCCCCGTTTATCTGTAGCGGGTGCTACTGCATTATTTCCCGCATCAATGGCAGGACTTCCAGGTAGTAACGGATGAACCAAAAATCCATTTATTTCCTGTAGCGGTCCTAATAGGGGGTCGGCGATCGCGACATTGGCGGTGACGTTTACATCCACCGAACTCAGAGTCGCTTTATCGGGAAATTGGATATTATTTCCCCCGTCAATTAACTGTACATTCGATTGTTGCCAAATCTGGGACGGATGTCCAGTTTTATTGTTATGAAAAATTGAATTAGCCAGGGAAATATTGGCGTTAGTATTGTTTATTAACCCTCCACCATAATCCCCAGCGTAATTGTCGGTAAGGGTGAGATTGACCAGTTCAGCCGGGGATTCTATGAAAATCCCCCCACCCAAACCTTTTTTAGTGACTGGATTTTCTGCCCTATTCCCAGAAAATGTGCTGTTCGTAATAATATTCCACGGTGTAAAACGGTCTATCCATAAGCCTCCCCCATGTTGATGAGCTAGATTATTAACAAAGCTTGTATTAGTGAGGATAAATTCACTATTGTCGTGGCGCAGTCCACCACCTTTTCCACCTTTTCCACCCTCTGCCGGTATCTGTAGTGCTTCATTGTTAATGAACAAACTATCGTGAACGCTGACAACATCTCCCGGATAAGAATAGAGGTTAACCCCACCTCCATCTAAGGCGCGATTGCCCTCAAATCGACTAGCCCGAATTGTAATCGTCCCTGAGTCAGGTTTAGCCAAATCCGTGGCTCCATCAGTTAAAATCGCGCCCCCTAATCCATAGTTGATAGTTTTTGAACTGGGAGTAAGCGCTTCATTATTAATGAAGGTAGAATTTTCGACATCTAAGATGGTGAATAGGCTGTTAATGGCTCCCCCATTCACGCCTTTATTGTTTTCAAAATGGCTATCCTTGACCGTTAAAGTGCTTTCACTTTTTATAGAAATTGCACCGCCGCCCCGTTCCTCAGTTCCCGCCGTTCCCAGATTACCTTCAAACCGGGAATTCAAGACGGTATTTTTGCTTTGATATCCCCCAAAAATACCTCCGCCTCCGTAGAAGGCATCGTTATTAACAAAGGTACTATTTTCTACGGTTAGAGAGGTTCGGGTATCAGTTTTAATTCCAGCACCAGCCCCTTCTTCTCCTGTTGCGGTTGTTTTACCATTGGCAATCGTTAAACCCCGAAATGTCACATCAACCGGGACAAAACTGGGAGTTCGGGTTACGTCAAAAATCCGACTGGCATTATTGCCACTAATAGTCACGCCGGGAGCATTTGTTCCATCAATAATTAGGTTTTTATTGATGGATAACTGACCGCTAGTTAGGGTAATGGTTTGATTGGCTAGAGTGGGGTCAAACAGGATGGTATCTCCCGCTTGGGCGGAGGCGATCGCATTTCTTAAAGACCCCGCCCCACTATCATTGGCATTGGTCACCGTTAGAATTGCCAAGACTCCCGAATATGCCATCATCGCCTCGGGTTTCAATGCCAAGGGTGCGGTTATTTCTCCGGTTCTAAAGGCTAAATCCCAGTTCCCTCCCCGTTCGGAATTGCCCGTAATCTCCACCGATGCAGCAATCTTAATTCCGGTTAATTCGCTCAAATTTCTGACAAATTCTGCCCCGATTCCGGCGGCAACTTGACATCCATAGAGGAACAGATTCCCATGAGGAATCACGGCCCTAGACCAAGACTGCAAACTCCCTTGATATTCCCCTAAATTATCAGAGGATAACATCACCTTCCCTAGGCGCAAACAACCGGGACTGCCGTGGGAAATAATATGCAGAGATTCTACAGATTGACCCTGCCTCATGAGGCTTTTTAACACATCAGTAATCTGCTGGACGCCATCGGCCAACTCATCTAACAGAATTGCCTGGAAGTTCTCCCAAATCCCTGGGAGCAAACTCTGATAATTTTCTACCTGAGAATCAATAAAAACTAAGGATTTCGGCCTGGGAAATCCGCCCTTGTATTGAGTTTTAACGGAATCAATATTACTGGTCATCTGGACTACTCCCAAATATATTTTTTTGAGTAGATACCAGCCCTGATTGAGAAAAGAGGCGTCCGGGATACAAGTGTTCGGATTTAACCTCATTTTAGCAGCCTATCGGTTGAGTTGAGCATCCGGGGTATTGCTGTATAGATGGAGAAACATCAAACCGATTAATGCAGAAAAATCGCCCCAAATTCCCCCTAAATCATCACAATATCCGCCTGAGTAATCATCGATGCCTCCACATTATTCAGAACCACCAAAAGTTCACCCCCCACCGAAATATTAGTCACCCCAGTTCCTTGAGTAATACTCAATTGCTCAAACGTTAATCCCGCTGCCAATCCAATGCGGTCAATTCCGAGTTCAAAATCTATCACTAAATTAACCCCATCCCCTTCGCGGAAGACAAAAATATCCTCTCCTGTCCCGCCAATTAAGGTATCATTTCCCAAGTCTCCCCAGAGGACATCATTGCCATTCCCTCCGTTGAGAATATCGTTCTCTTTCCCCCCATGAAGGGTATCATTTCCCTCCCCGCCCAATAGGGTATCATCTCCGATATTTCCATTTAGGAAATCAAGGCCATTTCCTCCGCAAAGGACATCATTATTATTATCTCCAAACAGGAAATCATCGCCTTCCTGTCCATAAAGGAAATCATTTTCTTTTCCCCCATGCAAGGTATCATTACCATCCCACCCAAACAGGGTATCATCTCCGCGATTACCATTTAAGAAATCCTCCCCATTGCCACCCCATAACCAATCATTCTCGTTATCCCCAAATAGCGTATCATTCCCATCAAATCCCAGTAAGGTATCATTGTCCTTACCCCCATGCACTAAATCATTGTCAAAACCAGCATCAATATAATCATTGCCGGTATTGCCGTGGAGAGTATCATTTCCCGTCCCACCATAGATGTTGTCATTCCCTCCCAATCCTAGGAGAAAATCATCGCTTGTGGTCCCGAAAACAATTTCTCCGGTATCGGTCCCAAAAAAGGGATTGACACTTCCAGAGTAGAGAGTATCGCTGAGCGAATTAGGTCCGGGAAATACCATGAATCCCTGACAAGCACCCGATTCAGGAAGGCTAAAATCTCGGTTAGAAGAATCGACGGGAAGAGAATCACCTGTCTGAGAGTCACTCGAAGGAAGAGATTCAGGCAAAATTGGTCCAACAGGTATTATCCCTGGACCCGAGGGGGTACCTGTGGGGGGTTGGGGTTCCGGTGGCGGTGGGGAAGTGATGGTGGCAGTAATGGGAAAGTTAAAGGGATTTTCTGTGTTATTGTTGGCGATAAATCGCAACTCTCCCAAGGGAGTTCCGGCATTACTGGCATCGAGTTGGACTTGAAAGGTTGCTTCTCCATTACCGGGAATTGTGCCCGGAAAAGGACCGACTAAACTAAAGGAAATGGGGAGTTGTAAGTTGGATAAAGTAACTTCATTTGGGGTAGTATTTCGGAGGGTAAAGGTGGTGGTGAGTGCCTGTCCGACTTCTGTAGTACCGAGGTTAACGGAGGTGGTTGTATTATCAGCGATCGCCGTGGTTTCCAGTAATACTTCAATCGGCAAGTCGGATACAATGGGAACCGTGAATTCATAAGCCCCGATATCGGCGACTGCGGTCCCATTCCCATCCCCATCAAAGGGTCGCATTTGTCCCCGTTTATCTGTAGCCGGTGCTACTGCATTATTACCCGCATCAATGGCAGGACTTCCAGGTAGTAACGGATGAACCAAAAATCCATTTATTTCCTGTAGCGGTCCTAATAGGGGGTCGGCGATCGCGACATTGGCGGTGACGTTTACATCTTGAGGGTCGTTCAGATTTTTGCTGGGAAATTGAATATTATTTCCCCCATCATTAAATTGAACCCCCGTTTGTTGTTTAACATTAAACCCATTCACGCCGACATTATTAGCAACAATGGTATTGGTGAGGGTTGTATTGGTTCCGCCTCCCCAAAACCCTCCTCCTTGCCGTCCGGCAATATTGTTAACAATAGTGGAGTTTACAACATTGACCGTATAGCCATCGCGAATATTAATAGCAATGCCACCTCCTAACCCCTGAGTTGTATTATTTGCTAATTCGGCGCGGTTTTCAGAAAATGTGGTATTCACCAGGTCCAGATTGGTGCGTTCTCCAACCCATAAACCCCCTCCCTGACTTTCCGCTAGGTTATTAGCAAAGGTGGTATTGCTAATTCTTGCCTCACCATTTCCAAGACGTAAACCGCCACCCAGGGCATCTCCCTTGGAATTGGTAATCACCTGATTTGTGAGGATTTTACTATCCTCAATCACCACGCGATCGCCATCATAAACATAGAGAAAGAGTCCTCCCCCTTGTCCAGACCCTCGATTGCCTTCAAATCGACTACTGCGGATAATAATCTCCCCAGATGTATCCGCATTAGTTGTTTCTGAAGCGCCATCAGTATAAATAGCCCCCCCATATCCCATCGTATCTTGAGTAAAAATACCCCCGGGGGTTGAATCGTTATTGATAAAGACAGAATCTTCTACCTTCAAGGTACTTAATAAGCTATTAATCGCCCCGCCATTAATCCCTTTATTGTTGGTGAAGGTACTGCCAATGACGGAGGTATTGCTCACGCTCTTGATGGCAATTGCACCTCCCCCTCGTTCGCTATTAGTTGGGGTGGCATCATTGCCATCAAAAGTAGAATTTAAAATAGTATTATTGCTTCTAAACCCGGCAAAAATTGCCCCACCCCCTTCTCCCGTCGCCACATTATTCCTAAAGGTAATATTTTCAACCGTTAGAGTGCTGCGACTTGCGGTGTAAATCCCTCCACCTGCACCTAGTTCTCCAATTCCCGTAGGTTTTCCATCGGCGATGACCAGATTTCTCAGGTTAACGCTACTCGGAACAAAATTAGTATTTTCTTTAACGAAGAAAACTCGACTGGCATTATTCCCACTAATCGTAATCCCAGGGGCATTTGCACCATCAAGGGTGAGGTTTTTATTGAGTTCTAATTGACCGCTAGTTAGGGTAATGGTTTGATTAGCAAGACTGGAGTCAAACTGGAGGGTATCTCCTGCTTGGGCGGAGGCGATCGCATTTCTTAAAGACCCCGCCCCACTATCATTGGCATTCGTCACCGTTAGAATTGCCAAGACTCCCGAATATGCCATCATCGCCTCGGGTTTCAATGCCAAGGGTGCGGTTATTTCTCCGGTTCTAAAGGCTAAATCCCAGTTTCCTCCGCGTTTGGAATTGCCCGTAATATCCACGGATGCAGCAATATTAACCCCCAGCAGGTGACTGAGATTTCTGACAAATTCTGCACCGATTCCTGCTGCAACTTGACATCCATAGAGGAACAGATTACCCTGAGAAATCAGGGCTTTGGACCAGCACTGCAAAACGGAGTAATACTGGGCTAAATTATCCCCGGATAAGATAACATTCCCCAGTTGTAGAGAACCGGGACTGCCGTGGGAAATAATATGGATCGAGTCTACAGTTTCCCCCCGGTTGTTAAGGGTTTGTAAAACCTCGGTAATCTGCTGGACGCCATCGGTTAATTCATCTAACCCGATCGCCTGAACATTTTCCCCGACTCCCTGGAGTAAACTTTGATAATTTTCTACTTGCAAGTCGATGAAAACTAGCGTTTTTGACACCGGGATTCCGCCATTGTCTCGGTTTTTAATCAAATCAAAATCAATCGCCATCTGGACTACTCCAACCCTAACTTTTTTGAGTAGATACCAGCCCTGATTGAAAAAAGCGATCGCCCTAAAAAATAACGGCCTGATTTTCTGAACGCTTTTTCCTTAATATTTCTTCAAGCCTCTTCAGATGAAACCGGATTTTCTGCTGAAAGCTTAAGGGATACCTCCGGTTTTTGGAGAATTTTTAAATTGAGATTACTATTTTCTTTCCTCTCAAATTGACCCACAAACCGCAGCACAACATCAGCCCTATTAGAATGTTCTTAATAGGCTGCCTACAGTAATTTACAGGAATTAAAAACCCCAAATTAATTTTCTCTGTTGTCCGTTAAAAGGGACCCTTGAAAAAATAGGTTATTAGAAATTATAAAAATTTCCCCTACAGGGGATGACCCAGAGCCACCTCAAAACTTGATAATTTCCGACGGGCAGTTTTCCTTCCGTTAAAAAATAACTTTGAATCGAACAAAGGAAAAGTTTGACTCCTCCTTCAACCCGAGAAAGAATGACTCCAATCCGCTTGACTTGGGGCCTGAATTAAAAGTTCCCCTGAAGGGGGTTGGAGGGCTTAAAAAACAGAAGAAAAAATAGACCAGAATTCTCCCTTCCCCTCCCTATTCCCTTATCCCTCTCGGCGGATTTTCCCGATCTGCCCTCCCTGAAATTGGCTTGAAAAACCGGCTCCAGAATCACCAGAGGGGTCTCTCTTCCCGGACTCAACAGCACCCACCCTGAACCCGAGTCTCCCCCGTCACCGATCATGCCTCACCTCTGCTTGTACGGTTTATACGAATTAGCACTCGGCACCATAGAGTGCTAAATTTTCTACTTGGAGCAGATTGAGAAACCGACAACTATGGCAAAAATTATTTCCTTTAACGAAGAATCCCGTCGGGCGCTAGAACGCGGGGTCAATGCCCTGGCTGATGCAGTCCGAATCACGATGGGACCGAAAGGACGCAACGTGGTCCTAGAAAAGAAATATGGCGCACCAGATATCGTAAATGATGGGATCACCATTGCTAAAGAAATTGAATTAGAAGACCCCCTGGAAAACACTGGGGCCAAACTGGTGCGGGAAGTCGCCGCCAAAACCAAAGATATTGCCGGTGATGGCACCACCACCGCCACTGTCTTAGCTCAGGCGATGATTCGCGAAGGCTTAAAAGTCGTGACTGCCGGTGCAAACCCGGTTTCAGTCCGACGCGGGATTGAAAAAACCGTCGCCTTCTTGCTAGACGAAATTCAAGCGATGGCTAAACCCGTGGAAGGGGAGGCGATCGCCCAAGTCGCCACAGTATCCGCAGGCAATGACGAAGAAATCGGTCAGATGATCGCTTTGGCGATGGATAAAGTCACCAAAGATGGCGTGATCACCGTCGAAGAATCCAAGTCCCTCACCACGGAACTGGAAGTCGTCGAAGGGATGCAGATCGATCGCGGCTATATCTCCCCCTACTTCGTCACCGACAACGAACGGATGATCGTCGAGTTTGAAAACCCGGCTATCCTGATTACGGACAAAAAAATCAGTTCCATTCAGGATCTCGTCCCCATCCTGGAAAAAGTGGCCCGCGCCAGCAAACCCCTCTTAATCATCTCTGAAGATGTCGATGGCGAAGCCTTGGCAACTCTGGTGGTGAATAAAGCGCGGGGTGTCTTAAACGTCGCTGCTATCAAATCCCCCGGATTTGGTGAACGCCGTAAAGCGATGTTGCAAGATATCGCCGTCCTCACCAATGGTCAGATGATTTCTGAAGAAATCGGTCTGAGTCTGGATACCGCCACCCTGGATATGCTGGGAACTGCCCGTAAGGTGACCATCACCAAGGAAAGCACCACCATTGTGGCGGATGCCGATGACAAAAACAAAACAGCGATTCAAACCCGCATCGGTCAAATTCGCAAAGAATTAGACAGAACCGATTCCGACTACGACAAAGAAAAACTCCAAGAACGGATCGCCAAACTCGCCGGGGGTGTCGCGGTGATTAAAGTGGGCGCTCCTACGGAAACGGAACTCAAGGAACGCAAACTGCGGATTGAAGACTCCCTGAATGCTACCAAAGCAGCAGTAGAAGAAGGCATCGTTCCCGGCGGCGGGACCACCCTAATTCATCTGGTGAGCAAAATTGAGTCCCTCAAAGCCAGCCTCAATGATGAAGAAATCCTCGGGGCTGATATCGTTGCTAAAGCCTTAGAAGCACCTGTGCGTCAAATTGCTGATAACGCCGGTGTTGAAGGAAGCGTGGTTGTGGAAAAAGTGCGGGAAAGTGCCTTTAATGTGGGTTACAACGCACTGACGGGTGAGTATGTGGATATGATTGCTGCGGGGATTATCGACCCGGCTAAAGTGGTGCGATCGGCCTTGCAGAATGCGGCTTCGATCGCCAGCATGGTCCTAACCACTGAAGCCCTCGTTGTTGAGAAACCTGAACCCGCTGGTGCGATGCCTGACATGGGCGGCATGGGCGGCATGGGCGGCATGGGCGGCATGGGCGGCATGGGCGGCATGGGCGGCATGGGTGGCATGGGGATGATGTAATCCCTGGGTTTTAAACCACAGATTTCACAGATTTTCACAGATTGAAGGAAGAGTTGGAGGGGTGTTGCACTCGTCTAACTCTTTTTTTTATCGCAAGATGGGACTGCCGTGATGGTGGATGAGATACCATTTTCCCCCCATGTTTTCAAAGAGGTTGGTGGCGTTGGAGAGGGATTGGTTTTTCCGTCCGTTGCTGGTTTGGGTGACTTTTTCGATGAGGACGATATAGGCGAGGTTGCCGATGGACTCGCTGGCGGTAATTTGGAGTTCGATTTCTAAGGTGGTGGTGACTTTAAAGATTTGTTGCCAGGAGGGGCGGATTTCTTCCCATCCTTTGAGGATTTTGCGTCCCGGATGGATGCAGAGGGTGTTGATACCTTTGGACCAGATTTCGCTCATGGCTTCCATGTCTTTGGTTTGAAAGGCACGATAAAAGGCGAGGTTGGCTTCGAGGACGGCGGGTTCGGCTGTCATGGGTTGGCCAATGAGGGTGGATTTTGATTTATTGTAGGGGAAGCAATGCTGTGATGAGTTGAGTTTAATGCCGCTACCTGAATCAAGCCGACTGCAATTGACTGAGGATTTGACGATTTGCCGCGTTTTAAATGGGATGTGGCAGGTGTCTGGTGCTCATGGTCCGATTCATCCCCAAGGGGCGATCGCCTCGATGTTTGACTATGTGGATGCGGGATTCACCACTTGGGACCTGGCGGATCATTATGGTCCTGCGGAGGATTTCATTGGGGAATTTCGTCGCCAGTTGGCTGAAAAACGCGGGTCAGCGGCCCTGGCAAATATTCAAGCTTTTACGAAGTGGGTGCCCAGACCAGGTAAAATGACTCGGCAACTGGTGGAAAAGAATATCGATATTTCCCGCAAGCGGATGGGGGTGGATGCGTTAGATTTGATGCAGTTCCATTGGTGGGATTATCAAGATCACAATTATTTGGATGCCTTGAAGTATATGGCAGAACTTCAGGCGGAGGGGAAAATTAAGCATTTAGCCCTGACGAATTTTGATACGGAACATTTGGAGATTATTGTCGAGAATGGGATTAAAATTGTCTCCAATCAGGTGCAATTTTCGATTTTAGACCGACGCCCGGAAGAGCAGATGGTGCCGTTTTGTTTAGAGCATGGGATTAAGTTATTCGCCTATGGAACTTTAGGTGGGGGGTTACTTTCTGAACGGTATTTAGGACAGCCGGAACCGAGTCCCCGAGTTCTGGATACCGCTTCTTTGAATAAGTATAAAAATATGCAATCGGCTTGGGGAAGTTGGAGTTTGTTTCAGGAGTTGTTAGAAACTCTTGATAAAATTGCTAATCAATATCAGGTGACGATCGCCAATGTAGCCGTGCGATATGTTCTGGAAAATCCAGCAGTTGCCGGTGCAATTGTGGGGACAAGATTGGGTGTTGCAGAACATATTCAAGCCAATTCTCAGGTATTTGAGTTTAGCTTGACTGCGGCGGATGTTCAAAAAATTGATGGGGTTTGCGATCGCGCCCGGAATTTGTTGGAATTAATTGGGGACTGTGGCGATGAATATCGCCGCCGTTAACCCCGGGGCAAATTTTGGGGGGTTCAGAAATCCTCAACCCCTAAACTATAGCCGAATCCGGGGTCTTGTCTCCCTCTAAAATGGCGGATTACCCTCCCCACACTCCGTTAAAAATCCTCCCTCTCGACCCGCGCAAATAGGTTAGAATACAAAGGCGAATCTGATAATTTCTCTTAAACATGACAGGATCTAAGGTAACGTTTGCCAAAAATAAGGGGTTCTGGAAAGAACTCAACCGTCGAGTTGAAGCCTATTTTGAGGCGGAAAACATCCCCAAACGCGATTGTCCACAGATGTATCTCAAAACCCTAACTCTCGTTTTGTGGATGGTTGGGGCTTACAGTTTTACACTCTTTGGTCCGGCTGAAATTGGCTTTAAAATTCTGGGCTGTATGGTTTTAGCCGCCGGAATAGCTGGTTTTGCCTTTTGTGTGGGTCACGATGCCAATCACGGCGGTTATTCTAATCATAAATGGCTGAATAAGAGTCTGGGATTAACCTACGATGCGATCGGCTTATCGAGTTATTTATGGAGGTTCCGCCACAACTATCTCCACCACACCTATACCAACATTCTGGGCCACGATGTGGAAATTCATGGGGATGGATTAGTCCGAATGTCCCCGGATATGCCGCACAAATGGTATCATAAATTCCAACATTTGTTTATCTGGTTTATTTATCCCCTCATTCCAGTGTATTGGTCGTTTTGCGATGTTCAAATTATTTTGTTCAAGCGCAAATATCATGACCATGTGGTGCCGACTCCTTCCCCGATGACTCTGGCAACCTTGCTGGTGGGTAAGTTGGTTTGGTTGGGTCTGTTTATCGGAATTCCTCTGGCTGTGGGATACAGTCCCTTAACAGTTATCGGCGGGTTTCTTCTAACTTATTTTACCTACGGAGCGATCATCTGTGAGGTATTTATGATGGCTCATGTGATGGATAACGCTGAATTTATTACGCCGGATCCTGAACAGAACCATGTGGATGATGAATGGGCAATTTTTCAGGTTCGCACGACCGTCGATTTTGCGCCCAACAATCCCTTTTGTACTTGGTATATGGGAGGACTGAATTTTCAAGTTGTCCATCATTTATATCCCCATATTTGCCACATTCATTATCCTGAACTTTCCAAGATTTTGATGGGAGTTTGTGAAGAATTTGGGGTGAAATATCAAATTCATGAAACCTTAACCGGGGCCATGATTTCTAATTTCAATTGGTTGAAAGCGATGAGCGTTCCGCCAAAACCTCTGGCAACACCTACTCGTGAGTTAGCCAGTAATTTGGCTAAATAAATTTACCCCTTCTCACTCACCCAGTCCTGGGCTGATTTTGATGAGGTAAAGGGGAAAATTTTGGCGAGGGAGAGTGCATCCCCATGAAAGTAGCCCTCACCCTAAATCCCTCTCCCAAAATGGGAGAGGGACTTTGAATCCGGCTCCCCTTCTCCCAAAATGGGAGAAGGGGTTGGGGGATGAGGGCCAACTGTCCAAATTGAGATGCTACTGCAATGGAATTCAGAAACAAACTTAACCCCGAAGTAAGAGGAAAACCCACGATGAAACAGCGACTAATTAGGGCTGTCATGCTATTCATGATGATGGCAATCAGCCTGATGGGAATACAACCGGCAATGGCAGCCAATTCGGGGGATGGGGCTAAACTTTTTACGGTTCACTGTGCCGGGTGTCATGCCAATGGCGGTAATATTATTCGCCGAGGAAAGACTCTGAAACTTAAAGCTTTAGCTAAAAATAAGGTGGATACCCAAGAGGCGATCGCCCAGTTGATTACCCAGGGGAAAAACCCGATGCCTGCCTACAATGACCGCTTAAGTATTCCAGAAATCGAAGCGGTAGCCGCTTACGTTTTGGAACAGGCAGAAATCGGCTGGCAATAACGGGTTTCACTCGGGAATGTTCTCGGCAGTGGGCGTCATCTCCATCGGCAACCACAGGGTAAAAGTAGAACCTTTTTCCGCCTCACTTTCCACCCTGATTTCACCCCCCATCATCTTGCAGAATCGTTTGGAAATTGCCAGTCCTAAACCCGTTCCCCCATACTTGCGAGTCGTGGAGGCATCGGCTTGACTAAAGGCTTCAAAAATGTTTTCCAGTTGTTCGGGGGAAATGCCGATGCCGGTATCCCTGACGCGAAACTCAATTCCTGGAGTCTTTTCCCCAGGAGTGTCAGGGGTTAGAGGATCGGGAACCCATTCCCCAGATTCACGGGGAGTAACGGTTAAGGCGATCGTCCCGTTTTCGGTAAATTTCGCTGCATTACTGAGCAGATTGAACAAAATCTGCCGCACTTTGGTTAAGTCTCCCGTCATCACTCCCCCCGCTGGATCGCAGTTGATTTCTAAGTGATTGCCATTTTTTTCGATTAAGGGTTTAACGGTACTGATCACCTCAGAAATCAGCAAGTTGATGTCGAACGGTTCCAGATACAGGGTCATCCGTCCGGCTTCAATTTTGGAGATATCTAAGATATCGTTAATTAAAGCTAATAGGTGTTTTCCAGCGGTTCTAATTTTGGTCAAGTCAGCGATCGCCTCTTGCTCTCCGGCATCCTCCATTTCCTCAGTGAGGATTTCGCTATAGCCGATAATGGCATTGAGGGGGGTGCGAAGTTCATGACTCATATTAGCCAAAAAGGTACTTTTAGAACGACTCGCTGCCTCTGCGGCATGGAGTGCCTTTTTTAGGTCTTGTTCGGCGCGAACTCGCTGGGAAATGTCTGTACTAATCGAGATCAGTCCGACAATGGTCCCGCTGGGGTCCTTAATGGCATCGGCACTCAACAGGACTGGAATGGTCCGATCGCCCGAAGTGCGGTGGATGACTTCTCCACTCCAGGAGTTTCCCCCCATAATGGTTTCAAACACCTCGGTCCCGAGGAGCGGGTCCGCAAAAACCGCTAGGGGTCCTCCTGCGGCATTTAACTGTTCCGGGGTCTCATATTCATAAAGCCGAGAAAATGCCGTATTTTGATAAATATGACAGCCAAACCGATTACTGATGGCGATCGCATCCCCAGAACTTTCCACCGCCTTGCGCGTGAGAATTAATTCAGATTCCGCTTGTTTGCGGGCGGTGATATCTTCCACCATTGCGATCGCAAACTGCGGCGTTTCTCCTTTCCCGGAAACCAGAGAAACACTCAAACGGCCCCAAATTTGACTCCCATTTTTACAGCGATATCGTTTCTCAATTTGATACCCATTCCGCTGTCCTCTGACCATCTCGGAAGCGAATAACCGTTCCGCATTTTGGTCTAACGGATCACTGAGTTCCAGACAAATTTTACCCTGTAATTCCTCGTGCGAATACCCTACCATCGACTGAAATGCCGGATTACTATCTAAAATCTCCCAATCCAAAGTTCGCACCACAATCCCAATGGCAGCCCCTTCAAACACGGCCCGAAACCGTTGCTCACTCTCCCGTAAAGCCCCTTCAACATTGGCGCGTTCGATAATTTCTATCCGCAACTGTTCCAAACTGGTATTCAGTTCAGAAGTGCGCTGTTTAACGCGCCGTTCCAGTTCCGTATTGGCATGATTGAGCGCCTCTTCTGCTATCTTATGGTTGGTAATGTCCCGGGAATTAATCACCAACCCGTTCACCGCCGGTTCCGCCAGCAAATTGCGGCCTATGGATTCAAAATATAAAATCTCTCCCGTCGCCCGCTGCACCCGATACTCAATTTTCATAATCAAGTCGGGATGGTTACGGAGCATCTGATAGGTTTCCCTCACTTTTTCCACATCATCGGGGTGGACAAATCCGGTGGCATTATGACCAATCAGTTCTTCGGGATAGTAACCCAGGATGCGCTCAACCGAGGGACTATGGTAGCGGATTGTGCCATCCGGTTCGAGGATGGTAATCATATCCGAGCTATTTTGAATCAGCGATCGCCATTTCGCTTCGCTTTGAGTCACGGCTTTTTCAGCTAACTTGCGATCGGTAATGTCAATCATCACCCCTTCCCAGAGAATATCTCCATTCTCCTGTCGTTCCGGTCGGGCCACACATTGCAACCATTTGAGTTTACCCGATCGCATGATAAACCGGCCTTCCCATCGCCAAGGTTCCATCCGTTGAATCTTGGTAGTGAGGGAGCGCTCATAACTCGATCGGTCCTCGGGATGAATCATCTCTCCCAAAATATGCGGATGCTGCTTCATATAGTCCGGGTCTACCTCCATCACATCCAAACAACCGGAGGATAAAAAGGGAAAAGAAACCGCTCCATCTTGATGGATAATCGACTGATAAATTAATCCCGGAATACTATCGGCTAACTTTTGAAACCGCGCTTCACTCTGTTCTAAAGCCCGGATGGCTACAAATTTTTCCGTCACATCCTGCACCAGAGATGCGACTCCAATCATCTGACCCTCGGCGTCTACTAAGGGGGTATTGTGCCACTCACAAATAATCACCCGCCCGTCTTTAGTTTGATTCTCGTTGGTACTATAAATCCCCCCTTCTTGATGTAATAGCGCTTGTAAGACTTCTTCATTGACTTCCCATTGAACCTTCTCGGGAATCAAGTCTAAAGCATGATGCCCCAGGATTTCCTCCCGGGTATAGCCAAACAGTCTTTCCGCTGCTGGATTCCAGTTACTGACTTCAAATTTTAAGTTCCACTCGATCGCCGCGAGGGGAGTTTGCTGGAGGTGAATCGCTAATTTTTGTTGGGATTCTTGGAGGGCCGATTCTGCCTGCTTGCGATGGGTAATATCCGTAGCAGTCCCGGTGGTGCCGATGATATTGCCCAACTCATCCCGCATCAGGACCGCATTGAAACTCAAACATACCGGCGTCCCATCTTGGCGGCGATGTTGGGTTTCGTAGGGAAAAACCGACTCCCCAGCTTGGAGGCGATCGAACATCTGCCGATCTTTAACCCCTTGTTCCGGGTCCATAAACTCGAAAAAGAATCGCCCCAGCATCTGGTGGGGTGCATATCCGTAAATCTCTTGGGCGGCTTGGTTGACAAAGGTCCAGCGGCCCTCCTGATCCAGGGACCAAATTAAATCCCGCGAGGTTTCGACTAAATTGCGGTAATGGCGTTCACTTTGATGCAGGGCCGCTTCTAACTCCTGCTGTTCCGTGATGTCTCGCCCCACGGCATAACTGATACTGTCTGGATAATGGCACGTTTTCCAGGCAAACCAGCGATAGCTCCCATTTTTGTGGCGACAGCGATTGGTAATGGATAGCTCAGATTGGTGAACGGCATGGGGGATGGTGATGGTGCGTTCTCGATCATCGGGGTGGAGAAACTCGATCCAAGGGCGTCCCAGCAATTCTTCCTGGGTCCATCCGAGGATATGAGTCCATGCCGGATTCACCCGCTTAAAATAGCCATCGGTTCCGATAATACAAAAGAGATCGGCAGAGAGTTTAAAGAAAATAGTGGAGACGAGGTGAAGCGCCTCTGTCTCTGTTTTGGCAGTGTTGAGTGCCTCGTAAAAGCGATGGGAGTCCCCGGGTGCATTCATAGTATTTTGCCAATCCTGTTATTAGATCTGAAGAGTCTGTTGACCCCCAGTTGAGGGAGATCGCCTCCTCTGACCTGATGGGTTGCCTTGCCGACTTGTCTTAACCCTAATTTTCCCTGGAAACGAGTACCGATAGATACTATTTCTGACTTTAAGAAAATAGGAACTCAAAAAAGTAGATGCCCCGACCCAATCTCTTTTTCCTGATTTACCTTCCCTGAACTCTGGAAATCCCCTAGATGCTGCGTCGAGTCGGTCTAAATGATGTAGCTCCACAGGTTCGGGCTGATTCTCTGCCTTGATCGCCCAGCCTCTCGGGAGGGAAAAAGCCCCTTGGCGGAATTCTGCAACCGATTTAGCCGTGCTATATTCCTACTTCTAAAGATAATCTTAGTTTGACAAAATCCTTGAGGGTTAGTCAAGTCTCGGGGCTAATCTTCAAATTTATAGCCCACACCAATAACGGTTTTAATAAAAGAAGGATTTGCCGGGTCCAGTTCTATTTTTTTTCGTAAGCGGGCGACATGAGTATCCACAACCCGTTCATCCCCGAAAAAGTCATCCCCCCAGAGTTTTTCTATCAGTTGCGATCGCTGCCAAACCCGTCCGGGATAACTTAAAAACGTTGACAGCAGATTAAACTCCAAGGTAGTTAAATCCAAGGTTTCTAACTCCCGATTTTCCACTTGCCTGGTTGCGATGCGTCGGTCCAGATCCACCATGAAATGTTCGGTTTGGTAAACCTGAGAACTCTGATTCCCTTGTCGCAGACTCCGGCGCAATAAGGCCCGGACTCGCGCCACCAATTCCCGAGGACTAAAGGGTTTGACCATATAATCATCGGCCCCAGTGGATAAGCCAATCACCCGGTCAATTTCCTCTCCTCTGGCGGTGAGCACTAAAATATAAGGGTCTTTAGGTCCTGGTTTTTGCCGGATGCGCGCACAAACTTCTAACCCATCTAATCCGGGTAACATTAAGTCTAAAACAATTAAGTCCGGCTGTTCCTCTTCAAAGACGCGCAGGGCAGTCAAACCATCGCGACTATTGATGCAGTGAAAGCCTTCGGCTTCTAATGCCCGCCCCACAATGCGAGCAATTTCCGGTTCATCCTCAACGATTAAAATTTTCATACCTGACCCGTCCCCTCCCTTAACTCACCGGGGTGGGATGGGAATTAGGAGCCTCATCCAAAGCCGGGGCGATCGCCTGCTCCTGGGTCTTTTCCACCAGATGCTTTTTTTCCGGGTACACCGCCAAATCGAACCAGAACGTGGTTCCTACCCCCACTTCACTGACTAAATGCATTTGGGCATGATGTTTTTCCATAATATTCCGCACAATCGACAGCCCCAACCCCGTCCCTTCCAAGGTATGAACTCGGTTTTCCACCCGGAAGAAGCGATCGAAAATCGCCACTTGGTCTTCTGCCGCAATCCCGATCCCCGTATCCCCCACTTCAATCCGCACCATCGGCACATTGGTTTTCTGCTGCTGGTTCGGGAGAGGACATTGTGGATTAGAGCGCCAGGAATTATCCTCTTCGGTTTCTAACAAATAGGCGCGAATCGCAATTCTTCCCCCGGGTTCGGTGAACTTCAGGGCATTTCCCACCAAATTGGCAAACACTTGTAGGAGCAAATCATAGTTAGCCACCACTGCGGGCAATTCGGGATCAACTTCTTGAATCAGGTCAATATTTTTATCCCTGGCATTGAGCTGATAGGTTCGCAGGGTTTGCTCCACAGGTTGAGCAATTTCTACCGCTTCAAACTGATAGGTCCGGCTGGATTCGAGGCGGGAGAGGTCCAGGACATCGTTAACCAAGCGGGTGAGGCGATCGGTTTCCCGGTTGGCGGTTTCTAAAAATTCCTGACGCTCCTCCTGGGTGAGTTCTTCCCCATATTCATGGAGGGTTTCGATAAAGGACTTGATATTAAATAACGGCGTTCTCAGTTCATGGGAAACATTGCTAATAAACTGACTCTTGGCTTCATTCAGCTTCACCTCCCGGGTAATATCTTGAACCGTCATCGCAATCCCCTTGAGACTCTCGCGATATTGCGCCGTCGCCGAGGAAACCGAGTCATCATGATAGAGGGTGCATTCCGTGGCGTAGGGCCGTTCCGGGGCGGTACAGGTATCTTCGTGATTGTAGATGCAACTCTTGCAGAGGGGCTCGCCTCCGGGGGCTTTATGCAGCAGGACGGTACTCAGTAAAATTCGCACGGTGCGTTTTGTCGGTTCGCTCAGGGTGAGGCGAAACTCTCCACTCTCTCGGGACGCATAACCGTTGGCGGAAATATCCCCATCCCCGTCATTGGAGGAGGAAAGCTCTCGCAGGGAATCCCCTGCGGCCATTTCATACAGGGGTTGAGTCAATTCGGCACTGACTGCGGCAGGGAGCAAATCCAGGATATTTTGAGAAATCAGGTTTTTGCCTTCCCAGCCGAAAATCCGCCTTGCGGTGGGGTTGACTAAAATTACCTGTAAGGAAGTGTCTAATAAGACGGCTCCATCGGCGATGGTCGAAACGAGGGTTTCTAATTTGGCTTTTTCGGCAGTGAGTTCTTCAATGTTCTGCTCCTCATACCGTTCTAGCCGTTCCGCCATTTCATTAAAGCTGCAAATTAATTCCCCGAGTTCCCCTTGCAAAGGCAAGTCTATCCGCTGCTTGAAGTTTCCTGTCGCAATGTTTTTCACCCCAACCAGCAATTCTTTAATGGGTTTGGTAATGGTCAAGGCATTAAAGACGGCCCCTAAAATCACCATCACCCATATCGAGATAAACACAGCAATGGTGACATCCCGGGTGAGGTTGGAGGAGGTAACTACCGTGGGATTGGGGTTGATCCCGATCGCCAAGACGCCCAAATATTCGTTTTCATGCGCCAGGGGGACAAATACATCGGTGACGGTGCCATCCGGGGTACGATGCTGCCGGACCATTGGCAAGTCATAAGTATTGGCAAACCCTTCGGGAAGTTGAATCCTCCGTTGCAGGGTCAGGGAGTTTTGGACTTCGGATTCGGAAAAGGGAATTCCCAGGAAGATTTGGCCTTCCTTATCGGCATAAAGCATATAGCGCACGCTGGTGGTGCTGCTATAGAACCGATGAGAAAAGCGGGCCACTTCTGTGCGATTATCTTCGGCAATTAAGGGGGCGACATTGGCCGCCAGCAGCAGTCCCAAATCCCGACCGAAGCGGGTGTCATTGATTCGGGCATCCTGCTGAATGGTATTGACAGCCCAAAAGGTGAGTCCACTCATAATGAGGGACACAACCAGGGTGGCGGCTGCCATCAGTCGGGTCTGGAGGGTGAATTCGGACCACCAACGGGCAATAATTTCTCGGATTTTGTTTAGGAGAGCCAGCAAGGTTCTTTCTATCCGGTGGAAGGCAAGGATGAGAGATGAGTCTATTGCTATTGTGCCACGTTGTGAAGTTTTGGGATGAAGGGGCGTGGTTTTTTCTGTTCAGGGGGATTTGCCTCACATTTAGGGACATTCCGGTCCCCTCCCCTTGGCAAATCACTTCAGGTCCCCTCCCCTTGTCAAATCACTTCAGGTCCCCTCCCCTTGTCAAATCACTTCAGGTCCCCTCCCCTTGTCAAATCACTTCCGGTCCCCTCCCCTTGGCAAGGGGAGGGTTAGGGTGGGGTTCTTCTAACGTGGCGCGATCGCCACGTTACGCACTCTCATGAGGCTTAATCCCCTGTATGGAGGGTGGTCCAACCTCTTTCTTCGTGAAGCGCTCAAGCGCGTCACGAGGACTCTCCATTCACCCATTGCTCGTGACGCGCTTGAGCGCGTCCCGAGGACCCCACCCTAACCCTCCCCTTGCCAAGGGGAGGGGACCGGAGAAGGAGTTAAGAGAAAGGGAAATCACCATTCACCCATTGCTCGTGACGCGCTTGAGCGCTTCACGAGGACCCCACCCTAACCCTCCCCTTGGCAAGGGGAGGGGACCGGAGAAGGAGTTAAGAGAAAGGGAAATCACCTTAAGCGTAAAAACCCTCGATTAAGCTCATTAACTTTAGGATTCCTGGCGCAGAATTTCTCGGACTTCCATTAAAATCTGACCTAATTTATTCCGCCCACTGCCATCTTTTCCGCATCCCCAGTAATAATCATGGGGGGCATTTTCTACGAGTTCCTCATCTCCAGTTCCTAGCAAAATCTCCCGAATCTCGTCATGAGTCTGGAATTTTTTGAGGACTGCACGGCGCATGATCTCATCTTTGACTGTTTCCCAATCGGGACGGAGGGGACGTTTGCGATCGCGTCCCATGTTAGCGGCATCTCTAGGGCTGTTAACTTGTCGAATTTGCTCGACATGGGGAGTTCCGACAAATTTTTGAGCTTGAAAATAATGTTCGCTAGTCGGCCACCATACCCCATCTAACTCAAAGCCATGTCGGGAAAAGTTGGAGAAACATCCGTATTCGCTGCGAGTGCTATAAAAATATAGAGTCACCGTCTATCTCCTGCCCCTTTTAACTCAGGGCTTTTTCTATTAAGTCAGTATATTTTTCCAGGGTAGTTGCATAATAACTTAAAAAATCTAGGGCCGGTTGACGAACGACTTTATCAAATTTCTCGACTTCGTTCGGTAGCACCTTTAAGGGTTGGGTGACGAGATAGCGACTGGAACTATAATCAATGTCTCCCTGTTTTAACGCTTCTTCTTCTTTGAGTTTTTCAATGAGCATTTCTCCCAAATTATAATCGGAAGATTTTACATACAGCAGAGGCGGATTGTCCATGCCGAACAATCGCTCCGGGGTCAATCCTTCTAAGCCAATTAAGATAACATATTCATCATAAGTAGATACCCAATTGGCATTGGAAATATAAATTTCGGTCTCTTCATAAACGATAAAAGTCCACTGATTTTGCCACCAGGGATTTTTAGCTAAATCGGCTTCCAGAGATTCCAAAAAGTTTTGGAGTTCACTTCTAAGGGTTTGTTCTGCTTTGAGAAGTTCCTGATAGGTTTCCCAATTTTTGGCTAATAACTTACTTTCGTCGGAGAAAATTTTCATAAATCATACCCTTGACACCACCTCGATCCAGTCTAGCAAAATATGTTTAAGTTTTAGATCATTCAGTTGGGGTACAACTTGGTCGAAGGCGGCGGCGAGTTGGGGATAGGAAAGCGGGTGCCAATGGGATGGGTCTCCACTCAGGGGTTCTCGTCCTTCGGGGGTTAAAAAGATGGCAATTTGTCGTTCTTTGGGGATGCGTTGCGCGGAACCTAACCGTCGCATCTCGATAATTTCTAGGTCAGCTTGGTTGATGCCTTCTCGGTCCAAAATATTGTTATCGATCGCCACTAAAAACTCCCCGGGTCGATACAGAATCAGATCCAGGCGCAATTGGGGGGCGATCGCTGAAGAAAGGAGGCGATAGGGTTGGCTGAAATGCTCCGGGGGAATGCAGTCCCCACAAAGTTTGACCAGCTGTTCTAAAAAGAGGGGCCCTTGCCCATGACTGCCCTCGGCATCTAACAGCCACCCTAATACGGTGGTTTGGGTTGTCTCGTTTTTGCTCAGTTGCAAGAGAGAAAATAGATTAAAATTAGCAACCTGACGCTGCCTAGATTTCTGATGGATGTCGGAAAAACTTGACAAGAATGCCGACATCTGAGCTTGGGTTTTCTCTCGTTTGGACTGCCCTAGGGTTCTAAATTTACCCAGAAGGGCGCTCATTTTTTGGACTTTAGATGGCATTTAAAATGGGGACAGAAGGTCGAGTGTGCTGGATGGATAAAGGATGAGCTAAGGGTTCAATGGGAAGGGTGATCCTAAATTCTGTCCCTCTTCCGGGTTGTGAACTCACCTCGATTTTACCCCCATGTTTTTCTACCACGCGGTAAACAATCGACAATCCCAAACCTGTCCCTTTTCCGGGGGGTTTCGTGGTGTAAAAGGGGTCGAATATTTTGCTGCGAATTGCCTCATCCATTCCCAGACCATTATCCGAGATTTTGACCTGGATGGTTCTTTCATTGAGCTTCTGGGTTTGAATGACGATTTGGCGATGGGACTGAAGGGGGTTTGACTCTTTATTCGGTTTGCTTTCTAAGGCATCGATCGCATTGGAAATCAAGTGCATAAACACTTGGTTGAGTTGCGCCGGATAGCACTCGATTGGCTCCAATTCATCATAGCGGGTAATCACTTCAATGTTCGGGTGCAGACGATGGTTACAGAGCAACAGGGTACTGTCGATTCCTTCGTGAATATCGACTCGTTTTTTCTCGGATTCGTCCAGGCGAGAAAAGTTACGCAGAGAAAGGACAATCTGCCGAATTCGCTCGGAACCCATGCTCATGGAGGCGAGCATTTTGGTTAAGTCGGCGATGACGAATTCTAAATCTACATCTTCAATGAGTTCTTGTAGTTCCGGGGACGGATTGGGATGCTCTTTTTGATACAGTTTGACGATTTCGAGGATGTCTTGGATGTAATGATTGCTATGCTCAATGTTGCCGGTGATAAAGTTGATGGGATTATTGATTTCGTGGGCAATTCCAGCGACTAATTGTCCCAAACTGGACATTTTTTCGGTTTGAATGAGCTGGGTTTGAGCTTGCTGAATTTCCTGGAGTTGTTCTTCAACTCGACTAATCAGTTGATTCAAGGAGGTGGCGAGTAATCCGGCTTCATCTTCGGTGAGGATGGGGGCGCGGAGTCTATAATTGGATTGTTCA
This sequence comes from Laspinema palackyanum D2a, assembly GCA_025370845.1. Lineage (GTDB taxonomy): Bacteria > Cyanobacteriota > Cyanobacteriia > Cyanobacteriales > Laspinemataceae > Laspinema. The sequence continues at coordinate 204,012 of JAMXFF010000003.1, forward strand.
GTGGTGCGGAGGGCAACTTGGGTGACCCATTCAATGGGACGGGCGATCGCCCGACTGGTGTATGAGGCTAACATCGCCGCGATCGCCACGGACAAAATCATGCTGAATACTGCAATTTTCCATCGCAGGGATTCGGCTTTAGTAAAGGTCTCTTTGGCCGCATTCTCTTGGGCCTGGGCTGCATCTAAGGTCTGGTCTAACTCCTGATAAAGGGCTTCTAATGCCAATTCCACTTGGGAAATTTGCGCCAAAACTCTCTCTCTTTCCGCATCAGTGAGACGACTCACTAAATCGGCTCCCCAATTAGGATTCAAGGTCTGTAATTGCAGCAAGTCTTGAGAAGATTTTTCCGCAATTTCTTGAATCTCCCATAATTTTTGCATCTGGGATTCATCAACGCTGACTAAACTCTTCTCATTGATTTTAACCACCTCTTGCAACTCGTTTAACAGGTTCTCAACTTTCTGATTTTGGGTCAGAAAACTGCGGCTTTTAGATTCATTCCAGAGGGACTGATCTGCACCGGAAACTAAACCTTGTTGATGCGATAGCGCGGTGACCACTTCATATTGCAAATGGGTGAGGAGCCGCTGTTGCTCGTAGGCATGAACCAGTTGTTGTTTGGCTTTGTCGTGATAGAGATCGCCTACTACTAACCCCAGACCCGTTCCCAATAACGCGATCGAAATTGTCAGACCATAACCATAGCCGATTTTTTGCTTAATACTTAAGCGACGAATGTTGGTTTTGAGCTGATCCAGGAGATTTGGAGCGGATTTCCCCACATTGCCAATCTGTGATGGATCCACAATCTCTCTCGGTTGTCGGGTCTCTAGGACCTTGTAAGGCTCTTGAAGCTGCATAGATGGGGCTTCCCTTGCTGATAAAGATACTCTTGTCTGAGGACAAGCGATGTTTTCTCGGTGTAAGGATCCCAACATAACGGTGATGAAGGGTTCCTCCTCAACGATGTGAACGCTGACTTAGGCAGCGATCGACTGCCAACTGGCTTGAATTCCAGAATGGAACCCGCAACCGGATTCACAAAAAACGTTGTGAATCCGGTTGCGGGTGCGTGAGCATTTCTCTACTTTATTAAATTTTTATAAAATTTCCAAGGGTTTTATAATTTTCCGTGATAATACGGAGCCTTTAGGGGCTTGACATTGAGGGCCCCAGGACTGGATATTTAAAGAAATTAATCTGTTTGCCTTGAACAATTATATTCCAGTCATTGTAAGATTGCAAATATTTAATCCTTAATGGGGACGACAAGTAATCATCAGAGGCAGTTTTCTGAGGATTCACCGTCACGGGTTGATTGGGAGAAACTTTCAGGGATACAGGAGTCCCTAATCTATAACAATTCAGCACTCAAATCCGACCTGTAAATGCACCAACCTGACCCTAAAGTTCCCAGTCTCATTCATTTCATCCCTCTACTTTATGAAACAATCTAACTCAAATATAGTTTTAGGACTCGACCTCGGGACAACGGGCAATCGGGCTATTTTGTTTAATCAAGAGGGTCAATTAATTTCCCAATCTTATCAAGAATTGACCCAATTTTATCCTCAACCCGGTTGGGTAGAACATGATCCAGTCGCTATCTGGGAGGATACCTACCATTGCATTCAACAGGTTTTGCAAAACCGGGGAATTTCTGGCTCAGAAATTGCGGCGATCGGTCTCACCGTCCAGCGTGAAACCTGTTTGCTGTGGGATAAAACCACCGGAGACCCCTTACATCCGGCCATTGTCTGGCTCGATCGCCGGACTGCCCCCCTCTGCCGAGAATTGGCTGAAAAGGGTCATGCGGCTGAAATTCAAAATCGCACGGGATTAGTTTTAGATGCCTATTTTTCTGCCACTAAACTCGCCTGGTTATTACAATGGGTCAAGGACAATCGAGCGGATATTAATCCCCAAAATATTCTCGCTGGAACCATCGATACTTGGATACTTTGGAAACTAACCGGGTCCAAGGTTCATGCCACCGATCGCAGTAATGCCAGTCGCACCCTGTTGATGAATTTGGAAACGTTAAATTGGGACCCAACTCTCTTAACTTTATTCGGAATTCCCCCGGAAATCATGCCGGAAATTCGCGACAGTTTCGGCTATTTTGGAGAAACGGACCCGGATATCCTGGGGTTTTCGGTCCCGATTATGGCGATTTTAGGAGATCAGCAGGCGGCATTATTCGCCCACGGATGCGATCGCCCGGGACTGGTAAAATGTACTTATGGGACCGGCTGTTTTTTAATTGCTCAAACGGGTCAGGAATTAGTCCGTTCCCATCATCAACTTCTTTCGACTGTGGCTTGGACTGATGGCAATCAGGTGAACTATGCTTTAGAAGGAGCAATGTTTACCACAGGACGGGCTGTGCAGTGGTTGCGAGATGGATTAAACTTAATTAATTCTGCTGGAGAAACCGAGGCGATCGCCCGTTCCGTTCCTGATAGTAATGGGGCCTATTTCGTCCCCGCTTTGAGTGGACTCGGTGCACCCCATTGGGATATGAGTGCCCGGGGGGCATTTTTCGGGCTCACCGCTGGCGTAACCCGTGCCCATCTAGTTCGCGCTGTCTTAGAGGCAGTCGCCTATCAAGTTAAAGAAGTTGTTGATGCTATCAATCAAGATAGTGATACCCCCGTACAACGCTTAAAAGTCGATGGCGGCGCTTGCGAAAATGATTTTCTGATGCAATTTCAAGCGGATGTGCTGAACATTCCCCTGGAACGTCCTACAATTCTTGATGCTACCGCTCAAGGTGCCGCCTTTGCTGCCGGTTTAGCGGTGGGTTTCTGGACTGATTATCGCACTCTGGTTCAAACTCGCACCCTGGATCGATGCTTTGAACCTGGAGCAGGAAAAGTTACCGCAACACCTCATTTTGCTCAATGGCAAAAGGCTGTAAGTCGGGCTAAAAATTGGGTGGATTGAGAAGAGGATTGATGGGGTAATGAGATTTATGTTAGAATAATAAATCAGATAAAATTTAAGGAAGAATTGCCTTCAGAAGTTTGAAACAGTTTCCCTGATTTAAACGGAAAGATGCGCTAATTCCCGATTTAAAGAAGCCTAAGCTCTCAACCTTGAACCGTTTATTGCTATCCCATTGCTGCGATCGCCGAAATCATGAATGTTATCAACACCCAGGTTGTTCCCCAAGTTCAGGAGTCCAAATCAAGCCATTCTGAACCCGGTTTGCCGTTGAGTGTGGCCCCGATGATGGATCGGACCGATCGCCATTATCGCTACTTTATGCGCCTGATTACCAAACGCACGTTGCTCTATACGGAAATGATTACCACAGCGGCGATTATTCATGGCGATCGTCAAAAATTGTTGGGATTTTCCCCAGAAGAAAAACCCCTGTCCCTGCAACTGGGAGGGGATGATCCCCAGGAACTGGCGGAATGTACCCGGATTGGCGAAGACTTTGGATATGACGAGATTAATTTAAACGTAGGATGTCCCAGTAGTCGGGTTCAAAATGGGAATTTTGGCGCTTGTTTAATGGCTCAACCGGAACGAGTGGCACGGGGAATAGAGGCGATGCAACGGGTGACAAAATTGCCGGTAACGGTGAAGCATCGCATCGGAATTGACGATCGCGATCGCTATGAAGATATGACAGAATTTGTCAGGATTATCTCCGAAGCGGGATGTCGTCGATTTACCGTACACGCTCGCAAAGCATGGCTTTCAGGGTTAAATCCCAAGGAAAACCGCACGATTCCCCCCCTGCGCTATGAAGATGTTTATCAGTTAAAACGAGAGTTTCCTGAATTGTGGATTGAAATTAATGGCGGCATCACCACAATGGAACAAGTGCGCGAACATCTTCAACAAGTTGATGCGGTGATGATTGGCAGGGCAGCTTATGATAATCCCTATTTATTTGCAAGCTGCGATCGGGAGATTTTTGGTGAAGAAATTCCACCCCTTTCTCGGCATCAAGTCGTCGAAGCGATGTTGCCTTATATTGACCATTGGTTAACTCAAGGTTCAAATCTGAATCAAATTAGCCGACATATCCTGCAACTGTTCACGGGACAAGCTGGAAGTCGCGCATGGAAACGACATATTAGCGAAAACGCCTATCTTCCCGGTGCAGGATCGGATGTCATTCGTGCTGCCTTAGCCAAAGTCCCGGAATAGCTACGAATGGGAATTAAAGCCACGTCAAACCCTAAAGTCTGCATGAGGGATTTCCCTAAAAAAAGTTCTGCATTAGAAGTTTTACAGAATTGGAAAAGCCCCCCGTGGAACTAAACATTTATTCCTCTGGCTTCCCCCTTCTTAAGGGGGACGGGAGGGGGATAATCAGGGGGGCGGGGGGGGGATCCAAGAGGGGTTGGGGGGATCTCTCCTAGAAAATTTTATTTTTTGGAGTTCCCTTACTCCCCCTGATAGCAATAAAAAAGAGGAGTGTGAGCCTAATTTTCCTGATTCTCCCTCCCCTCCCAGGGAGGGCTGGGGAGAGGTTTAGGAGTTTATCACCCCACATTTATGATAATTTCCGACTATAAACCCTCACAATCTCCTGACCAATTTTTTTAATTTTCTTGACTAATTCTGGCGGAGTGTGAATCTTTAGATTGCCATCAAATCCCACAATCCACCGCAAAAAAGTTACATCATTTAACGACCATTTGGGGACCTTGATTTGGAGACGATTGGGAAACTCTGGGTCAGGGGAGGGAGTTAAGTAAATGGATGAAATTTTATCGTCTTCCTGAAAAAAGAAGGGTTCGGAAATGGTGATTTTATGGCTAGGTAAATGTTTTGTTTCTTCTCGAATAAACCGAAAAGATTTATCGGTAAACCATAATTCCACGATTAACTCGACTTGCTTGCGGTTTTCGGAATTGGAACTGAGGAAACGGCGCTGCTGAGTGGTACTGGTTCCTAAAAATACGCCAGCACTTTCTTGGTAAAGGGTTTCTAATTGTCGTCCTGATTGTTCCTGAATTTCGGCACTGCGGGAGGTTTCCATTTCTTGATGGACTCGCAAGCGGTCCAATCGTTCTAAGCGAAATAATCCGGGTTCTTTGCCGCCTTCGCATTCATAGCCGAGATACCAGGAACCGGCATAAAATATAATTTTTAATGGCCAAGCTAAAAAGAAATGTTCGGTCGTTTTGGATAAGTCTTTAAATCCGGGAATGCGTTTAAATTCTAGTAAGGTTCCCTGGGCGATCGCCGCCTCGATGCGGGGAATAAAGGGAAAGTCCCGGGCGTTATAATGGGCGATTTCCCGAATGGAATAAGCATCAGAACCCTGACCCTTTAACTCCATCAGTCCCATTCGGTCTTTTAACTGGTGGGAAATGGAGCGCGCGAGGGGGTCTGTGAGATAGCATTCCTGAGACTGTAGCAACCAATAGATTTGCTTTAACTCCGTGGGTGAAAAAATCGCTGTTCCTGCAAAATAACCGGGGTTCAAGGGCAAATCTGATAACATTTTATAGGGGTTTAAGACGCGCTCCATATCTTTTCGGAGGTAATTGTCTCCGGTTTGAGGAATAATTCCCTGTTGGTGAAGTGCGATCGCCAATGCCTGAAAATTAGCGGTTCCCGGTTCTCGAAAAACGGGGTGATGGATGATCAAGCGAATGGTTGCAAGCAGTCGTTTAAACGGTGCGATCGCCGAGTAAGGATGGGGGGAGACGGCCAAATTTTCCCGGGGTTCTACTTGAATTTCTGGAGTATTACCATTCCAAAATCCACCGCTTCCAATCAAATGATTCCCTTCCAACCATGCGAGATCCGATGCCAAAGCAACAGAGTCTGCATAGAGTTCTCCGGCTAATTTTCCCATGATGGCGCTAACTTCTTCAATGGCGCTGGTAAATTGCGGCAGGGGGTCAAAGAGGGTTTCTAAAACCGATGGCGCGGTGTTTTGCAGGTTGCCAATTCCCGGATAGCGCAAAATCAGGGAAATTAAGTGCATGAGGCGCTCGAAATCCTGCAACTGGGAATACCGATGGTACCGAGGTTGAGAAAAGGACTGTCGGGGTTCTCCTGGGTGGCGATCGCGCAGGCGTTGGATTTTTCGTTGGATATCTGCCTCCTGAACCCCTTCTTCTGGGTTGACTCGATACAATGCGGCAAACCCTTCTGCCAGCAGAGGAGGAAACTGATGCAGCGATCGCGACATGGACTCAAGGACCCCCTCTGGCACCTGGCGACTGCGAGTTTGGTTCCATCGCTTGCAGGTTGCCAAAGGCGTCACCAACTGCCACCCCATCCACGGAACCTGAAACTGCCGCAATTTCCACAGCAAACTCATCCGCCATCCCCGTTTGGCATTGGTGGCGTCATAGATTACGCTGTCTCCTGCCGAGATCGCAGCTTGAATCTGAGCGATCGCCTCTTGTTCGATCGCTTCCCAGTTTCCCTGGATCCGTTCCTCCCCATAGAGGGATTTGCGGATCCCATCCGTCGAAACGATCCGTCCCTCCGTAAGTTTTGTCAGCATTGTGGCAAAGCTAGATTTGCCACAACCAGGGATCCCAATCAAAAAGTGGCAGATTAGCGGCGGTTGCATAGTGGGGTCGTGGAACTGATACTATTTTAGGGGCTAGATTTTAAACTTCGCTCCCTAGGATTGATAACATAATTACTGGACTTCTTTAACGTTAACCGTTTGATTTTTTGTTTGAGGGACCCGGGTTATCCCCTTTTCCCCCCCAGTTTCATGCACCCCATCTTAAATCCCGTGACCTCAACTCGGTCACTGTTTGTCTCCTAGACCCGAATTTTCGAGAGATTATCCGGACAAAAATCCGCTTACTCTAAAGTAGTATTTTAAAATTTCTTGACATAAATTTCCATGAAACTTTCGCCATCTTTAAAGTGAAAATCTCAATGGAGGGAGAGGTATCCTTTGCGAATCGCCTCTACATTGAGGTCGGATGGATTCTCAAAATCTGGGTTAAGTCGGGTCTCATACTTTGGGGGGGTTTAATAAAAAATCCCCAATGTTTATAAGATTTTTTCGCATAAATTGGGGAGTTTATACCGAACTTAATCAGTTATAATCGATGCCATAGCCGATAGAAAGCGGGATAAAATTAGACGGTTTAAAGATTAGAGGGTAAACTTGGCAACAGAGCTTTCAGGGAAAACGGGAGATAAATTTTCTGAGATTTAGCCGTAATCAGAATGAATTTAGCCGGTAAAATAACTTTGTAACTGTTGAGAACTTGTAAACGGTTGATTTATGCCGACCCTCCCCTACTTTCTGAAACCATGACATCAGTGATCTCAGCGATCGCACTGGGAAGCAATCTGGGTGACTCTCCCAGGATTTTGGCTTCGGCGATCGCTCATTTAGATTCGACCCCAGGGATATCGGTACAGCAGACCTCACGCTGGTATCAAACCGCAGCGATCGGCCCTCCGCAACCTGATTATCTCAATGGCTGTGCTTTAGTGCAAGTCCAACTCACCCCCGACCAGTTATTAGCGCGTTTATTAGAGATTGAACAGCAATTCGGACGGATACGCCGGGAACGGTGGGGACCTAGAACTCTGGACCTAGATTTACTCTTCTATGACGATGCAATTGTGGCAACGCCAAATTTGGAAATACCCCATCCTAGGATGAGAGAACGAGCGTTTGTGCTACTGCCTTTAGCAGAAATCGCCCCGGACTGGGTGGATCCAGTATCCGGCGAGGCGATCGGGCAACTTCTGCAACGAATAGACATCAGCGGGGTACAAACCCTGTACAATTGATTAATCTATTCCATGAATCGAGGGGATCAGGCGTTAATTCCCACAAATCTGCCAGAGGGGAGATAGCAAAATTCAGCCGCTCCCATCACAATAAGAAGCAGTAAAGTAAACGAGGTTTAACAATGTCACTCAAACTAAATGTTCCATCAATGGTCTGTGAAAGCTGTGCTGAAAAGATAACAGGCGCGATTAAAACGGTTGATTCTGATGCTCAAGTGGATATTGATTTAAAAAATAAAACGGTCACGTTAGATTCTGCCGCTTCCGAATCCTCCTTCAAACAAGCCATTACAGCAGTCGGCTTTGAAGTCAAAGAGGATTAACCTCTTATTCTCCCAAATTAAGGGGTGAGAATTTCCCCTAAAACCCGGTGCGTTACGGCTGTAGATCAACGCACCGCCCCGGTTAGATTAAGTCCGCTCAAGTATTGGGGGAATTGCATCGAATTCCTCTTTCTAATCCTTCTTATGCACATTCAGCGATCGCCGTTATAAATAACTATGGTATTCGGTCAAGAACCCCCCACCCTGATCCAACATCGTCTCTCCTATTCCGGTCGAAAATTTGGCTTTGATGTCAACCGTTTACGCCTTCCCAATGGTGCCGAAGGAGAATGGGAATGCATTCGACACCCAGGCGGCGCACTCTGCATCCCTGTTACCGCAGATGGACGACTCGTTTTAGTTGAACAATATCGCTTTGCCGTCCAAGGACGATTACTAGAATTTCCGGCGGGAACCGTAGAACATGATGAAGACCCCTTTCAAACCATCCAACGGGAAATCCAAGAAGAAACGGGTTACCGTGCTCATAAATGGCAAAGATTAGGTCAATTTTTCCTCGCACCCGGGTATTCTGATGAAGTAATTTACGCCTTTTTAGCCCAAGATTTAGAAAAATTAACCACGCCGCAACAATTAGATGAGGATGAAGATATCCAAACTGTTTTAATGACGCCTCATGACTTGGAAATGGCAATTTTAAATGGAGAAGCAGTGGATGCTAAATCAATTTCTAGCTTTTTCCTGGCCAAGCGGTTTCTCAATTTTTAATTCATAAAAAGAGTGAATTAGACAGGGAGATTACCCTGTCTATCCGGTGATTTTAAGGGGAAGAGAAATGCTTTTAGAATTAGCCATTGGGGATGCCTATGGTGCGGGATTTGAATATGCGGATGAGATGATTCCGGAGAATACTTTAACGCATTATGTCCAACATCCTCGGCATCAAATTCGTCCCGGCTGTTACACCGATGACACACAAATGAGCTTGGCGATCGCTGAAACCTTAGTATCAGAAGAACCTTGGACAACCCTAGCAGTCGCCAATCGCTTCGTTACCGCCTTTAAACGCGACCCCCGGGAAGGATACGCCCACAAATTTTATGACTTCTTGCTGCAAATCGAAGATGGACCAGACTTTTTAGCTAAAATTAACGTTAGAAGTGATAAAAGTGGTGCCGCCATGCGTGCCGCACCCATTGGAGTATTAGCAACCCCAGAAGCCGTGATGGAAGCAACCACCTTGCAAGCGGCGATTACTCATAATACCCCTGATGGCATTAATGCCGCTTGTGCCGCTGCTTTAATGGCTCATTATTTTATTTATAATCTGGGATCTAAACTCAATTTGGGCGAATTTATTGAAACATACATCCCCGGTTATCAATGGTCCCAACCCTGGGAAGGACCTGTGAAAACAACCGGCTGGATTTGTGTGAAAGCTGCCTTAACTGCGATCGCCCGCAATCATTCCCTCAGTGGACTGCTGCAAGATTGCATCGCCTTTACCGGCGATGTGGATACCGTCGCGGCGATCGCCCTTGCCGCTGCCTCCTGTAGTCCAGAAATCACTCAGGACCTTCCCCAAACCCTCATCGACACCTTAGAAAATCAGACCTACGGAAAAGATTATATCATTGAATTAGACCAAAAATTAATGAGTTTAAAAGCAACTCAACACCCAAGTTAAATAAACATATAAAAACCAGGAAGATTCATGTCCGATTTAATTTTGTTTTGGCATCGCCGCGATTTAAGAATCACCGATAATATCGGATTGGCGACTGCCTTTGAAAAAAGCCGCAAACTCGTGGGAGTTTTTTGCCTAGACCCCAATATTTTAAACGGCGCTGATATTGCACCCGCCCGAGTTAAATATATGCTCGGTTGTTTGGCTGAACTCCAGGAAAACTATGCTAAAATTGGGAGTCAATTGTTTATCCTATTTGATGAACCCAGACAGGCGATCGCCCAGTTAGCCACTGCCTTACAAGCGCAATTTGTCTATTGGAATTTAGACATAGAACCTTATTCCCAAGAACGAGATAAAGCAGTCCGAGAAGCCCTGAAAGAACAGGGAATTGCGGTGGAAACCTTTTGGGACCAGCTATTACATTTTCCCGGAGAAATTTGTAGTAATACCGGCAATCCCTACACCGTTTATACTCCCTTTTGGAAAAACTGGATTCGCCAAACCAAAGCCGAACCTGTCCCGGGATTAGAACAAGCCATTTCTCTGAGTAAAGAAGAAGAAGAACGGGCCAAAAATGCCGGTGTAGTTGCGTTACCAACCCTCAAAGATTTAGGATTAAGTTGGGACAATCCCCTGATGCTGGAACCCGGGGAAACTGCTGCGCGATCGCAACTCGAAGAATTTAGCGATCGCACCATTTACGACTACGACGAACAACGGAATTTCCCCGCAGTTCCTGGAACTTCTCTATTAAGTGCCGCCCTCAAATTTGGGGCGATCGGCATTCGCACCGTCTGGAATGCCACCCTCAGCGCCGCTGAACAATGCCGAAGTGACGAAACCCGCAAAGGAGTCCAAACCTGGCAACAAGAACTCGCATGGCGCGAATTTTATCAACAAGCACTGTATCATTTTCCCGAACTCGCCACCGGACCTTATCGAGACACTTGGAAAGACTTTCCTTGGGAGAATAACGAAGAACACTTTCAAGCTTGGTGTGAAGGACAAACCGGCTATCCCATCGTTGATGCTGCCATGCGCCAAATGAATGAAACCGGCTGGATGCATAACCGTTGTCGGATGATTGTCGCCAGTTTTCTCACCAAAGACTTGATTATAAATTGGCAATGGGGAGAACAATATTTCATGCAGAAATTATATGATGGAGACCTCGCTGCAAACAATGGCGGTTGGCAGTGGAGTGCCTCCAGTGGCATGGACCCCAAACCCCTGCGAATTTTTAATCCCACAACCCAAACCCAGAAATTCGACCCCGAGGGAGACTACATTCGCGAGTGGGTATCCGAGTTGCGATCAATCGAAACAGAAGCCTTAATTTCGGGTAAAATTCTCCCATTAGAACGGGAATCATCTGGATATCCTGCACCCATTGTCAATCACAATGAGCAGCAGCGGCGATTTAAAGCCTTATATCAACAGCAAAAAGCCTTAACGGACTAAAAGTTCGTAGTAACGCCTGAAGGCGTTCTCCGGATGTTCGTAGTAACGCCTGAAGGCGTTCTCTTTCTTAGTTCGTAGTAACGCCTGAATGCGTTCTCTTTCTTAGTTCGTAGTAACGACTTCAGTCGTTCTCTTCAATTGTTCGTAGTAACGACTTCAGTCGTTCTCCCCTGTTTATTAAAGCGGGCAATTCTTTTCCATTATTCGTACAATAAATCGAAATAAATTGGGTAATTTTTCAAATCAGTGGGAGCATTTTTATCCCTTTTTGAGAGGAGGGAGCAAGATGCTCCCACTCCTCAATTCTCTTGCGGAATTGATAACGACTGAAGTCGTTACTACGAACGTGGAGAACGACTGAAGTCGTTACTACGAACATGAAGAGAACGACTGAAGTCGTTACTACGAACGTGGAGAACGACTGAAGTCGTTACTACGAACTGGGAGAACGACTGAAGTCGTTACTACGAACGTGGAGAACGACTGAAGTCGTTACTACGAACGTGGAGAACGACTGAAGTTTTTGAAGCAAAATCCTTTACTGATAAAGGGATTGAATCCACTCCCATTCATGGGTTAATCCCTCTTTCAGGGGGACTTTCGGCTGATATCCGATGAGACGCTGTGCTTTGGACACATCTGCACTGGTGTGACGCGCATCCCCGATCGCAGACTCGACATAGTTGCGCTTAATGGGACGTCCAATTACCTCCTCAATGGTATCAATCACATAAGCTAGAGAAACCCGAGAACCACCGCCAATATTGAACACTTCCCCAGAAGCTTCTTGGGAACTCGCCGAGGCTAAATTGGCCGCAACCGCATCACTAATATAAGTAAAATCTCGGGTTTGCTGTCCATCTCCATAAATTGGGATTGCTTCATCAACCAATGCCGCTTTAAAAAACTTGTGAAACGCCATATCCGGACGCTGACGAGGACCATAGACGGTAAAATACCGCAACCCCACCACGGGTACTCCAAAATTGCGGTGATATAACACGCATAATTGTTCCGATGCCAGCTTGGTAATCCCATAAGGGGACACAGGTGCCGGACAAATTGCTTCACTCGTTGGCATGGTTTCGGCATTGCCATATACCGAGGAAGAGGAGGCGAAGACAAATCGCTGGAGTTGCTTGGCATCCTTCGCGGCCTCTAGCATTATCTGGGTGGCGTTGAGATTGCGTTCCGTATAAGCGCGAAACCCCTCTCCCCAACTGGCGCGGACCCCAGCTTGTGCCGCTTGATGATAGATGAAATCCACATCGGCAAGCAGCGATCGCCACTCTAACGACTGGATATCCGCTTCAATCAGTTGAAAGGCGGGATGGGTTGAAAATGAAGCAATATTCTGGCGTTTTAAGCGCGGGTCGTAGTAATCGTTAAATTGGTCAATGCCAATTACCCGTTCCCCACGATTGAGGAGGACTTCGGCTAAATGAGACCCAACAAAACCCCCAACACCAGTCACAATACTTGTAGTCATAAATTCACCATAGATACCGTTGAAGAGAAATTAATGGAAATCACCCTAAAGAAGCTATCCCGTTCTAGCATAAAATCGATTGGGTCACCAAGATGGCCGACTCAGAGATCAAGTTAAGTGCTAAACGAGGGAAACGTGAAGGTTTTAGTTGTGGGAAATGGGGGCCGGGAACACGCCCTTGCTTGGAAACTGTTGCAATCTAACACTGTTGAGACTGTGTTTTGTGTGCCAGGAAATGGAGGCACGGCAATTTTAGAAAATTGCCAAAATTTATCCTTGACAGCAACCGATTTTTATGGTATTAAAGAGGCGGTCAAAACCCATGAAATCGGGTTAGTCGTGATTGGCCCAGAAGTGCCCTTAGCGATGGGATTGGCCGACTACTTACACCAGGAAAAAATCCCCGTATTTGGTCCTTCTCAATCCGGTGCACAACTGGAAGCGAGCAAATCTTGGGCGAAAGCGTTTATGCAAGATGTGGGCATTCCCACGGCGCGATCGCAGACTTTCACCGATGAAGAAATCCCCCAGGCATTGGCTTATGTGGAAGAACAGGGTGCGCCGATTGTGGTCAAAGCCGATGGATTAGCCGCAGGGAAAGGGGTGACGGTGGCAGCAACGGTGGAAGAAGCCAAAGCGGCGATCGCCGAATCCTTTGGGGGCAAATTTGGCCTCTCTGGTGAATGCATTGTGATTGAAGAATGCTTAATCGGTCAAGAAGCCTCGGTGTTAGCCATTACCGATGGCTTAACCGTGCGCCCCTTAGTTCCGGCCCAGGATCATAAAGCCGTGGGAGAGGGGGATACAGGGCCGAATACAGGGGGAATGGGAGTCTATGCACCGGCCCCTTTGGTCACCCCGGAGATGATGGAACGGGTGCAGAGGGAGGTCTTGGAACCGGCGATCGCCAGTTTGCGCGATCGCAACATCGACTATCGCGGCGTCCTCTATGCCGGACTGATGATTTCCCCGGAAGGTGACATCAAAGTGCTGGAATTTAACTGCCGCTTTGGGGACCCCGAAACCCAGGCTATTTTGCCCTTATTAGAAACCCCCCTCGATGAAGTTCTCCTCGCCTGCGTCAACCAAACCCTAGCAGAACTCCCTCCCCTGCGCTGGAAAAATGGAGCCTCTGCCTGTGTTGTGATGGCTGCTGGAGGATATCCTGGAGACTATAAAACCGGGGATGTGATTACCGGATTAGAGCAAGCGGAGGCGATCGGCGCAGTCACCTTCCATGCCGGAACCGAACTCCAAAATGGACAAGTGCTCACCAAAGGAGGACGAGTCCTCGGCGTCACTGCGATCGGCACCGACTTTGACGATGCCTTTGCCAAGGCCTATCAAGGCGTAGAACAAATCCACTTCGAGGGGTCATACTATCGCCGAGACATCGGCCATCGCGTCCGGTCCCCAATTGCTTAAAATTCCGGCCTAGCATTGCCTTCTTCTACGTTTGTTAATGCGACATCAGTAGAGGGAGGCAATGCCTACTGTTTATTACAAAATCTTTGATTATGCTACTGTAGATTTTAAGGGAATCACGAACCAAATTTTTGCTTCTAATTTCCAAAAGCCTCTCTGAGGGGATAGACTTCGTTGAGGAGTAATTCATGTTAAATAGTTTAAACGTCAAAAATTTGACGGTTTTTTCGGAGAGTAATCTTAATTTTTCCAAACAACTTAATATCATCATTGGTGAGAATGGAACTGGAAAAACCCATCTTCTCAAGATAATTTATTCTGCACTAGCTACGAGTTGGGAAGAAGGGCGAAACACCACCCGAAATTCACCCACCAAGACTTTGATGCAAAGTCGTTTAGCAGAAAAGATCGTGAATGTTTTTCGGCCTGAATCGCTGGGACGGCTGGCTCGGCGCAAGCAAGGGCGAAATAGATGCGATATCCAACTGATTTTTGAAAATCCTCAATTCGATTTTGCCTTTAGTTTTTCCACCAATAGTAAAACAGAAGTCTTACTAGAAAAAGTTCCAGAATCTTGGCTAGACATAGCATCAGTTTATCTCCCAACCCGTGAGTTATTAACAATTTTTCCAAATTTTGTCTCCGTGTATGAAGGTCATTATTTAGAATTTGAAGAAACTTGGCGAGACACTTGCCTACTGCTTGGCGCTCCTTTACAGCGTGGCCCCAAAGAGAAAAGAATTCAACACTTATTAGCTCCCCTTGAATCAGCAATGGGAGGGGCAATTATCCTCGATAAAAATGGCCGTTTTTATTTAACAAATGAAAGCGGTAGATTGGAGATGCCACTGGTTGCCGAAGGCCAGCGCAAATTAGCCATGTTAGCCCGTTTAATAGCAAATGGGATGTTATTAGACAAAGGATTTTTATTTTGGGATGAGCCAGAAGCGAATCTTAATCCGCTGTTGATTAAACAGGTGGCTCGGAGCATTGTCAGTTTGAGTCAGGCAGGGATTCAAGTATTTATAGCAACTCATAGCTTATTTTTGCTGCGTGAGCTAGAAATTCTGATGACTGCTCATAAAAATCCTCCATTTTCTGCACGATTCTTTGGTTTACACTTCTCAGATGACAGCGTTTTAGTTAGACAAGGGGATGCCATTGATGAGATTGGAGCGATTACCACCCTGGATGAAGAACTAGCCCAATCTGAGCGATTTATTCAAAGCGGAATTTCAGGATGATGGACATCCAGGTTGATAGTTTAACCTTTAGTTTTCCCGACTCTTGGGAAGTGAGCAAGTACGATGAATGGGCGTTTTATCGGAATCAGTTCCAGAAGATGCGGCCAGGGATCCAGGGTGTTGATCTGATCGCGATTCACGGCGGGGTGATCTGGCTGATTGAAGCTAAGGACTATCGGCAGTACCCTCGGACAAAGGAGGTCGAATTGACGGAAGAAGTGGCAAACAAAGTGTTCTGTACCCTGGCTGCGATGTTGCCTGCCAAGCTTAATGCTTCGGACAGTTCAGAACGTAATTTTGCTGCACAGGTTGTCAGAGGACAGCGGTTGCGCGTTGTGTTGCATCTTGAGCAACCTCTTAAACACTCAATACTATTCCCCCGTGCGATTGACCCTTCAAAGGTTCAGCTAAAACTCAGAACCTTAATCAAGCCCATTGATCCGCACCCAAAGGTGGTCGAGTCTACTCAGATGCAAGGTTTACCCTGGACTGTGAAATGATTCAGTTGCTCATTCCATTTTGAACCATCCAAACCAAAAATCCCAGAATTTGTTCTACAGGAACCAGGGGATAATCCGTCAAATCAATAGTTACCGTTTGTCCTTCTAACTTCATAAATCGCCATTGCATCCCGCTGGTAATAGTTCCATAAATAGCTGGGATAGCGTTATCTTTCACTTCATTAAATTTTTGAGCCGCCACCATTTCCGCAATACATTGACCGATTCCGGTTTTTAGGTCGGCTTTTTTAGCCTCGACAATCATCACCACCGGCGCTTCTATTTCCAACTGTTCCGGAGAACTGCTGAGAATAAAATCGCAGACTCCATTCAGTCCCGTAATCGGATCTACCGTAAATTCTTCTCCAGAAAATAGACTAACTTGGCGATGTAATATTTTTCTAACTTCTAAGAGAATTGGACTAATAATTAATTCTGAACGAGCTTTTTCACTGCCGGTGGCAACGGCAACAGGTAAGCTGTCTTCCAGAAAACTAGCCAGAGTCATAGTAGGGGCGATCGGTTCGAGTGGGGGAAAGAACTTCACCCCTTCAACGGTTGTTAAGCCAAAGGCTTGTTTAACTTTTCCAATGGTGGTAAATTCGCTGTAAGACATAGAGTTCGGTTAATGATAA
Organism: Laspinema palackyanum D2a; assembly: GCA_025370845.1. Taxonomy (GTDB): domain Bacteria; phylum Cyanobacteriota; class Cyanobacteriia; order Cyanobacteriales; family Laspinemataceae; genus Laspinema. The sequence continues at coordinate 220,495 of JAMXFF010000003.1, forward strand.
GGGTGGGGTGATCTGGCATCGTTTCCATCAGCTTAATAATGTTGTTGCGGTCTTGCTAAATTCTTAAACTTAGTAAACTGGGGGTCAAACAGCAACTTAATTGTCCCAGTTGGTCCATTCCGATGCTTGGTAATAATTACCTCCGCAATTCCCCGGTCTGGAGTATCTGGATTATAATACTCTTCCCGATAGAGCATGACAACAATATCCGAGTCTTGTTCAATCGAACCCGATTCACGTAAATCCGACATCATCGGACGTTTATTCGTTCGTGCTTCTACCCCGCGACTCAGTTGGGATAACGTAATAATGGGAACATTTAATTCCCGCGCTAATTGTTTCAATCCTCGGGTAATTCTTGATAACTCTTGCACCCGATTATCAGGGGTACTGCCTTCCATTAACTGCAAATAATCCAACAGAATCAATCCCATTTGTCCCCCCTGTTCTGCTTGCAGTCGCCGACATTTGGACCGAATATCGGTAATCGTAATATTGGGGGTATCATCAATAAACAGGGGTAACTCCGAAAGATTCCCGATCGCAATACTTAAGGCTTCCCATTCATTCTGAGCAATCCGTCCCGATCGCAGTCGATTACTCTCAATCCCCGCTTCCCCAGACAGCATCCGTTGCACCAGTTGTTCCTTGGACATTTCTAGGCTAAATACCGCCACGGGTAATTTATGGAATTCGGCAATATTTCGCCCGAGGTTTAAGGCAAAACTGGTATTATGAACGCAAATATCATTAGCCACAAAATTATGGGTTTCCGGAATACTCAGGTCATAAACCTGCTGTTCTCCCATGAATTCAATCGCCACAATTTCATCCCAATACACCTCACTGGTAGCCAATTGCTGAAGCGGCAGATGTTCTAAAGCAGTGGCTAAAGTCCAGAGTCGTTCCCGAGACAGGGCGCGTTTGCCGACATGGATATTACTATAGCCTTGAATGCCAGCGCGTTGGGCTAAAACCGTCCAAGGTTCATCCTCCTTCACCGCCGCCAATTGTTCCCAAATTTCCACAGGAATTAAGTCGCGGTTGGCGTGCGATTTCCGAGTCATTAAAACTTCGGTAACCTTGGCGATCGCCGCTTCTTTGCCAAAGATGCCAATTTCCGCAATAAAGGTTTTAATCGATTCCGATTCCGTAATATCCAGTTGCCAAGCGGGATAACGGCTATTATTATAGCTCACCGACCGCGATTTTAGAGCAGCAATAATCCCGAACCGGAGTAACAAATGCTGCACTTGTCGCGCCAGTTTTTCGCTAACCGTAGCAAAGCCTAACTGAGGTTGTCCACTGGCAAGAACCGACGCCCATCCATCGGTAGCAAACAGGCGATTGAGGAACAAAGCAATCTGCGATCGGGTTAACTTAAAGACAATCGGCGGAATAGCTTTCTCATCCGCCTTTTTCCCCCATAGTTCTAATTCCTGCAACCACAACTTTAGAGGGTTTTCAGACTTCTCGTTACTCCCATCGGGGGTATTTACAAACCCCACATTCCCAAACCCGGTAACCGCTTCTTCAAAGTCATTCACAATAGCCGGATTACTATTCATAAGCCAGGGCTGGTCCCCGGTCAAACAACCATCCCCAATCAGATATCCCAACAGTTTGACTTGATATTCCGGCAGGATTTCCGTCCCAAAGACTTCTAATTTCCGAGGGACAGCAATGTTATCGCCCACTTTGAGTTCCGAAAGTCTTCGCCACCCTTTTAGGGTCAAATAAGGATGGGTGAGGGTAGTTTCAATGTACCGTCCCAAACGAGTTTTGACCCGAAAGACGGGTTTGATACCATCATCGACAAAAGCAGACGGTTGAGTAAAGGTAAATTTCCAATTATCCGCTAAGGTTAAGAGTTCAGCCTGACGACGATTAAATATCTCTTCAATGGTGGTGACACTACCATCCCTTAAAATGAGTTCAGAAAAACGCCCTAAGCATTTCCCCATCGCCGGTCTCCCAGCTATAATAATTAAATCAGACCGCTGCAATCCTCCGGTCATTGCATCTAAGTCATAAAACCCACAAGTTAACCCCGGTAACGCTAACCCTTGTTGATGGATTTCGATATTTTCAAAGGTATGAATCAGGGTTTCTGAAATCGAAACTAAACCCTGTTGAGGACGGTCCTGGGTGAGGCTAAAAATGGTCTGTTCCGCTTTGTCCAGGAGGATGGCTAATTCCGTGGTGGTATCAAATCCTAACTCAGCGACTTTATGTCCACCTTGAATTAATTTGCGGCGCATATATTTATCGACCACCAGTTCGGCATATTGGTCGATATTGACTGCCGAAACTGTGCGTTCTACGAGTTGGGCCAGTTTGCTTTGTCCGCCGACTTGTTCGAGGAGTTTATGGTCGGCTAACCAACTGGTGACCGTCATTAAATCTGTGGCTTTGCCTTGGAAATGGAGAGCAATGGCCGCTTTATAAATCTGTTGATGGGCGGTGATAGAAAATCCATCAGGAGGCAGACGGTCTAGGACTCGGGTGATGGCCTCCGGGTCGAGGAGAATTCCGCCTAAAATACTTTCTTCCGCATCGATATTTTGCGGGGGGAGGCGATCGCTATAGCCTTGGAAGTTTAAGGGTTCAGCCACGGTTTGTACTCAGCTTTCGTCTGGATGCACCGGACGCGATTTATTCGGATTAGAAATAAATCGCGTCTTTTCTATTGTACAAATCTCGGGACCATTTTGACCCAGGCATGACAGAAATTCCGCCTGGGAAAGTCGCCGTTTTTTAACCCGCAACCACTTGAATTTCGACTTCAGCGGTAACCTCGGGGTGTAACTTGATTTGTGCTTTATAGAACCCAGTCTTGCTAATAGCAGGCAGGGTAATCCCACGGCGATCGATTTCTTCGTTGGTAGCCGCTTGGATGACTTCCGCCACTTCGCGATCGGTAACGGTCCCGAAAATCGCATCCCCTTCCCCAACAGATTTGGAGATGGTAAAGCGTCCAATGGTTTCCAGGGCCGTTTTGCGGGATTGTGCCTGTTGTTTTTCTTCCAGCAGACGTTGCCGTTCTAATTCTCTGCGGCGTTCCACTTGACGGAGAATCCCTGGGGTGGTACGAACGGCAAAGCCTTGGGGTAGCAGGTAGTTCCGGGCATAACCGGGGGCCACTTCTACGAGATCGCCGGATCTACCCAGCTTTTTAACATCTTGACTTAATACGACTTGGACTCTTTTGCTCATAATGGTTCCTGTTCAGTCAGAACTCTCTATTTTACGCTTCCCGGGGACAGATGGCAATAGGGAGGGGGTATGATTTAGGGAGTTTAACCACTGATTTCACGGATTTTCACGGAGGGGGTGCGATTTGGGGGTGGGGAGAACTGGCGTCTGTTGGGGTTGAGTTTTGCTAAAACTTGAGGGGTCTGTACTTTAGGGGTGGAAAGAGGTTATTTAGGGTGAGTACAACAGATTGAGTGGGTTTGGATGCGGGAATTTTGAGGGGTATATAAATTTATACATACCATCTTGACAATTGGCGTTTATTTCAGCCCGATAGGATGAAAATTGTTGGTCCTGACTCCGTTTATTCGGGGAGTGATTGATTGAAAATTTAACCAATTTTGCGATAGTTAGGTTGAGTTACTTAGTTTTTTGAGTCGGGAACTGGGCGCGATCGCACCCAATGAGCCATGCTGTTAACCCCACCCTACAAAAGCAAAGGCGAAACTCAGCAACAACGCCAACATAAACGGATGGGACCGATCGCCCCAAAAGGCCCGCCTAATCAGGTCAAACCCCCCAGGGTGGCTCATTTACAGTCTCAAACACTTCAATAGGGGATTTGATACCGTGAAAAGACACAGCGCGATCGCCTATCGTGATCCTATACTTATCAAAATTGGTACTTTTCACATGGAAACCCAAACATTGCCATTGGTTCGACTCAAACGCAGCTTAAGTTTTCTGGAGACTTGGGGTTTTGGCTTAAGCGGACTCTTATTATGGCTGGGACCCGCACCGGCGATGAATGCCGCTTTGGGAGTGCAAGCCATTTTTGTCTGGATTCCTGCCGCAATTATTGGCATCTTACTCAACCTCCAAGTCCAACATTTGGGGATGGGTTGGCCCGATATGTCCGGTGGAACCCCCAATTATGCAGCCAGACTACTGGCCAAATATCCGATCGCAGCCCGTTATGGGGCAGTCGGTTATTGGCTGGGATGGGTTTCCGTACCGCCCATGAATGCCATCATCCTCTCGGACTTAGTGCTTGCCAATTTAAACCCGGTGGGTATTTCCTTGCCCGAAAATCTCTTGCGGCTCGGATTTACCGTCATCCCCTATATTGTCGCATTTAGTGGCACCCGAACCTTAGGCATCTTGCACCTGTGTTTCATCATCCCGGCAGTCGGGTTTTTGCTCACCTTTGGCTTGCAAGGCTTGGGTTGGCTCACCTTTGCGCCAGCCAGTCCCGGCATTTTACCCAGGGATTGGGGTCAGTTTAACCTGATCGAATGGGCGAAGTGGTTTTTTGTCGCCGTTTATGCCGCCTATGGCTGTGAAACCGCCTCTTCTTTTGTCGCCGATAGTCGGCAGCCGAGAAGCACCCTGAAAACCTTATCTTTTGCTGCGGTTTTGTTACCGATTGTCTATGTGGGTGGCTCATGGATTTTGATGCGTTTAGCAAGTGACCCCGGTTTAGGGAATAATACATTTTTGCATTTAGTCGCAGGGGCGCACCCCTTTTGGGGATCAGCAGCTTCCACCTTGGTGACGTTCCTACTCTCCGCCGGATGTTTACTCAGTTCAACCACTGCCATTTCTAACTCCCCCCGGGTTTTGTATCAGTTAGCCTTGGACGGGTATATGGCCCCGGTATTTGGGGTGGTGTCATCTCGGGGGGTGTTTGGACCGGGATTATTGTTCACTTTTATCTTAAGTTTGATTTGCCTGCTGGGAGGGGATATCTCTCATGTGGTGATGGTGACGGGTACAGGGTATCTCTCGTCGATGATGGCGGTGCATTTGAGTTTATGGCTCAACCGCGATCGCCCGGAGGTCAAATGGCCCCGGTTGTCTTTGCTTTTCCTAATTGTTGAAAGTTTCGTGATGGTAGTCGGCGGGCTCGCCTGGGGGTGGAACCATTGGCTGATGGGATTGTTACTGGCTCCCACGATTCTCGTGGTTGATGGGCTGATTCGACGCCGTTCTGTTCCCTTATTTCGGGTGGAGTGGTGGTTGGCACTCTATCGTCGTCGCCGTTCAGGAAAGTTCCAAGATTTTGATGTTTTACAAGTCGGTGTTTTACTCTTTTTAATCTGTGGGGCGTTAACCGTTGGCTGGGTGGTCCGAACCGTGATAGAGGGGAGTGGTTTAGCCGTCGCCAGTGAGCTGTATGTGTTGTTGTTACTCAGTATTGCATTGGTTGGGGTGGCGATCGCCTGTTGGACCACTTTGCCGCAAATTGCCTCAATTGTGGAAGCCCAAGAAGCCACGGAACACTTATTTAACGTTGCCCTCGATCCGATTATGGTGATTGATGAGCACGGGGCGATCGCCCGGGCAAATCCTGCCGCTTGTACCCTATTTGGGGTCTCGGCTCAAGCTTTAGCCGGGGTGAAAATGGCCCAACTCTTGCCCGGACTCAGGGACGCTCCCCAGTTTTGGCATCCCCGTTGTGAGCAGATTGTCAACCCCAGGGCGATCGCCTTTGCACAGGAGCAATTTTCAGCCGAATCATTCGCTCAAAAAACTGTGGAAGTCTCCCTTTCTTCTCGGACTAATTGGGATCAAATCGAGTATGTCGTGATTTTACGAGATATCACCCCGCGTAAACAGGCCGAAGCAGAATTAAAAGCCGCATTTACCCGACAAGAAGAACTCACTGCCACGGCTACTCGGCAAGCACAGGAACTGGAAACCGCTTTATTTGAACTCAAACAAACCCAATCCCAACTGATTCAAACTGAAAAAATGTCTAGTCTGGGGCAATTGGTGGCTGGGGTAGCTCATGAAATTAATAATCCGGTCAACTTTATCTATGGCAATTTAACCTATATTAACGAATATGCCACGGATCTATTGGCATTAATTCGTCTTTATCAAGCCTCGTATCCTGAGTCAAATTCCGAGGTTGAGGAATTTAGTGAACAGATGGACCTCACTTTTTTGGCGGAAGATTTGCCCAAGATGATTGCTTCGATGAAACTCGGGGCTGAACGGATTAGGCAGATTGTTTTAACCTTGAGAAATTTCTCTCGGATTGATGAATCAGACATGAAAGCGGTTAACATTCATGAGGGGATTGAGAGTACCTTATTAATTTTGCAAAACCGACTCAAGCCTAAAGCCCAATGTCCGCGCATTGAAATTATCCAAGAGTATAGTGAGTTACCGGAAGTTGAATGTTTCGCCAGTCAGCTAAATCAGGTGTTCATGAATATTATCAGTAATGCGATCGATGCGCTCCATGAGGGCTTCCAAGGCGCTACAATGACCCCTGATGGGGGAGATGTCCCGGGCCCGAGGATTACCATTCGCACCGCTGCCTTAGATTCGCACTGGGTGAGAATTACGATCGCCGATAATGGACCGGGAATCCCCGAAAGCATCCGCCACCGACTGTTTGATCCCTTTTTTACCACCAAAGGTGTTGGAGAAGGAACGGGTTTAGGATTGTCGATTTGTTATCAAATTGTGATGGAAAAACACGGGGGGCGGTTGTATTGTTCTTCGGAACTGGGAGAAGGGGCACAATTTATCATTGAAATCCCGGTCAGAACTGTCAGAAAACTGGCCCAACCGGAAGTGGGCAGCGCCAGCCATTAAAGCCACAACGGGCACCCTTCAGGGTGCTATTAAGTATTAAGGAATGTGAGCATCTTGCTCACACTCCTTAATACTATACCTCATAACTGTGGGGACCGCTCTAATAAATGTTGAGGGGGTTAAACTTCCTCTTTCATCCTAGCTCATCGATAGTCATACACTTAACCCCACAGCTCACAGCAGCCCAGTTTTTGTGTGAAATCTCCCTGAACCCACCACTCAACTGCTCCAATCACCCATCAACCCCAAAATCCCTCCCCTCCTAAGACACCGGCAGCCGAATCACCAGATCCGTCCCCACTCCAAATTGCGACTGACAGGTGAGAGAACCGCCATGACGGGAGATAATCGCATAACTCACCGATAGCCCTAACCCTGTTCCCTGTCCCACGGATTTTGTCGTGAAAAAGGGCTCAAAAATATGCTCTTTAATCCCCTCCGCAATCCCATTGCCATTATCGGAAATGGTCACCTCAATAGCATCAGAATCCAAGGACTTAGTTTCAATCCGAATCGTCGGTTGAACCCCCGCTTTTTGGAAATTCTGCAAGGCATCAATGGCATTACTTAACAGACTTAAAAAGACTTGATTAATTTGACTGGCATAACAGGACAGACCCGGAAGGGTTCCATACTCCTTCACGATCTGAATTGGAGGAGTGTTGGCGTTTCCCGCTAACCGCCCTTGTAAAATCATCAGGGTGCTTTCTAGTCCTTCATGTAAATCCACGGTTTTGATATCCGACTCATCCAGGCGGGAGAAGTTACGAAGACTGAGGATAATGGTTTTAATGCGCTCACTCCCCGCTTGCATGGACTTAAATAAATTCTGATAGTCTTGGGAGATAAAACTCAACTCAATCTCATCCCGGAGCTCTTGCACCCCGGTATTCTCTTGAGGATATTCCTGTTGATAACAGTCAATCAGGCGCAATAAATCCGTGACATATTGCGCCGCATGGATCAGATTACCATGAATAAAGTTGATGGGATTGTTGATTTCATGGGCAATGCCCCCGACTAATTGACCCAAGGCGGACATTTTTTCACTTTGAATCAGTTGGGATTGGGTTTGTTGCAAGTGGGTGAGAGTGGCTTCTAAATCAAGGGCTTTTTGACGGAGGGCTTGGGTTTTGCGTTCCACTTCTGCTTCTAAGGTATGGGAATAGTCGGCAACTTGTTGATAGAGGCGAGCATTTTGGATGGAGATAGCTGCTTGAGCTGCTAAAATCTGTAAGGTTTCGACGCGATCGCCCGTAAATGCGCCAATCGTCTGCTGATTCTCCAAATACAGCACCCCCATCAGGGTTCCCTGTTGCAAGATAGGAATTCCCAGTAAACTCTTCGGTTGCTGTTCCCTCACATAGCGATCGCCCCTCAACCGGGGATGCACCACCGCATCAGCAATCACCATCGGTTTGAGACTGCGGCGAACAGTATGCACCAGGGTTTCAGCCATCTCAGAATAATGGGAGAGGGGAATCGATTCCACCTGGGGGGCCTCCTCCAGCGTGGCGATCGCCTCGATAAACCATTCGCCCCCCTGGGGCATCAACAGCAACCCCTTATCCGCCCCCGCATTCTTGAGAACAATCTCCAATAACCGAGCCAGAAGTGAGTTCAGATCCATCTCACCGGACAGGGTTTGAGAGGCTTTCAAAACGCTGGCTAAGTCCAGACTCGCCGAGAGTGCGCTACTATCTGCACTGGAGGATTGACTCGTGGTGGTTTGAGTGAGGGTGAGAGACTGAGTTGCTGAAAAGGTATTATCCATCATCGACCCTAGCGATCGCTGAGGATTGAGAATCGGCGCGAGTAGGCGAGGATAACGGCGTTCCAAATCCGCCACTTTAGTCTTGGCGCCCCAATAGATATAGCCATAATAGGCATCGGTGAGATATACTTGGGCGATTTTCTCTTTCCCCCAATCCCGATAAAACTGGGCGGCGCGTTCATAGGCGAGGGCTTCCTCCTGGGGGTATTGGGCTGCCTTCGCCGAGGCGATCGCCCGATCATAAGCCTCCATCGCTGCTGTCATCTCCCCTAACACCCGATACCGTTCCGCTTCCACTAACTCGAACTTATGCTGAAAGTTCATCGGGGCAGATTCGGCCCATTGTTGCAATTTCTCCTGGTTTTCCTGAACTCTCTCTAAAATTCCCGGTTGCTGTTCTTGGGGCAGATGGCTATAGTCCGCTAACTGCACCAACGAATCATAGAAATAAAAGACCGAACCGAAATAAAGCCCTGGAACCCCATTAATATAAGGTTTCCCTAAATCTGCCCATTCCCGTCCTTGCTCAATCTCACCGAACAGATAGCTGAGAATCAGTTTGTGGAGATACACCTGATAAATCGCATAGCGATCGTCCGCCTGATAATGTAGCGGTAACGACTGCCGTTCATTATAGGCGGCTCCCACTAATTCCGTAGGCTGCTCCGGCGCGTCCAGGAGGTTCAAAACCGCCTGTCGATAAATCTCGTGATAGGTTAGGGTATTGCGTTGATTGATCTCCTTTAATGCCTGACTATATTGAGTGAGCTTATCCCCTAATTTAATCAGATTTTTGCCACAAAAATACTCGTATTCATGATGATGTAAAATGCAATAGGCCGCATATTCAAAGTCCCCGTTTTCTAGCCCTGCCTGATACCCTTCTTGCAACGCCGGGAGACAGTCTCTCAAGGGCTGTTGCCAAGGGAGAATCATGCTGTAGACCTGATTTACAATTCTGACTTTGAGGCTTTTGGCGTTGAATTTTTCCAGGAGTTCCATTGCCAGTTGTCCGAACTCAAGAGCCTGGGCCAACTGACCCATATCCGAGAGAATCAACCCATAAAAACCATAAGCAACAGCAGACTCGAATGAATTGCCATACTTTAGAGATAAGCTGACTTGCTCACAAATCCCCAGGGGCAATAAACCGGGATAGGCGACAAAGGTAATTGAAGTTAAGGTGATTAACATCCGCAGGGCGGCCAGTTTTTCGGGGTTCTCCATCTCGGGCAAATCGAGAAGCTGATGCACTGGGCGATGGGCAAGCTGAGTCTCAACCCGCTCCAGAGCGAGGGTTGTATCATCGGGGGTTGGGCTATCGGGTAAATGAATGCCAAGCTGGGCTAAAACGGATTTCGCTAAGGCTAACGCCTCCGGTAAGCGGTTTTGAGCAATATAGGCTTGGATTTTGATGTCAAGGATGGGAATCTGATCTAAAAAGCATTGAGCATGGTCTAAAACCTCTCGGGCAAGCTGTTCCATCCCCTGGAACTCCCCATTCAGGTAAGCCACCTCGATGGCGTTGCGATAGAGATTCAGAGTGAGGTCGTAGAGCGGTTCCCAAGACTGGGGAGGGAGTTGGCTGAGTCCGGCTTGGAAGTAGGTAGCGGCGGTTTTATAGGCTGCTGCGGCGACGGCTTTGCGTCCCGCCTCTAGGTTCAGTTCCGCCACCTGTTGCTGCTGGGCTGGGGTGGTGATCAGGGCGGTTCCGGCGTTGAGTTGATTGACAATATCAAAGAGTTTATCCCCTTGAGCTTGCCGATCGCCGCGTTGCAGGAGGAGTTGCCCAATTTGCCAATGGGTGGCGGGTTTGTCGCCGTCGGGGATGAGGAAATAGGCCGCTTGTTGAACGCGATCGTGGAGAAAGCGATAGCTGGGATTGATATCTGGACTTAATCCTGAAGATTCGACATCCTGAAAGAATTGGTACAGGGCGCTAGTGGGGAAAATTAGTCCTTCTTGTAAGGCAGCCCACAGGGCGATCGCCACCTCCCGGGGGGCTTGCTGGGAAACGAGACTCAGAGTGGCTAAATCAAACTCGTTGCCGATGCAGGCAGCTAATTTGAGGGCGGATTGGCTTTCGGGAGGGAGTTTTTGCAATTGTTCCGCCAGAAATTTCACCACATCCTCGGTGAGGGAGAGAGTGCCAATTTGGCGAATCTCACAGTCCCATTGGCCCTGGTGGGGGTTAAAGGTGAGGTACCCATCCCGATATAAGGTTTTCAGAAACTGGCTAATGAAAAAGGGATTCCCCTGGGTTTTGCGCGCCGTGAACTCTGCCAGGGGTTGCGCCAATTCTGGGGAACAGTTGAGGGTATCCGCCACAAGCTGGTTGATATCCTGGAACTGGAGAGGTCCCAGGTGGATGGTATTGACGGAAACGTGAGCTTGTTGCAGTTCATCCAGGGCCAGGAGGAGGGGATGGCCCGGTGAAACTTCGTTGTCTCGATAGGCTCCCAACAGGAGCACGGAGCCTTGTCCCTTGATCAGTAATTTCAGCACTTGGATGGAGGCGGAATCGGCCCATTGGAGGTCATCCAGGAAGATCACTAGGGGATGTTCCCGTTGGGCAAAGCATTCGATAAACTGCTGTAACAGGCGGTTAAAGCGATTTTGAGCGGCAGTTCCTGAGAGTTCCGGGGCGGGGGGTTGGGGACCGATAATCTGTTCCAGTTCGGGGATGACGTCAATCAGAACTTGTCCGTTGTCCCCCAGAACTTCGGAAATGGCAGCATTCCATCGGTGCAAGCGCTGATCGGGTTCACAGAGGAGTTGTTCAATCAGGTCTTCAACGGCTTGCACCAGGGCATCTAAGGGAATGTTGCGCTTAAATTGGTCGAATTTACCCTGGATGAAGTAGCCCCGTTTTTCCAGGATGGGTTTGTGGACTTCCTGAACCACGGCGGTTTTGCCGATACCGGAGAACCCGGCCACGAGCATGATTTCTGAGGGTCCTTGGCTGACGCGCTCAAAGGCGTTGAGAAGGGTTTGGACTTGGGCCTCTCGGCCATAGAGTTTTTCGGGGATGAGGAAGCGATCGCTCACATCCCGTTGTCCCAGTTCCAGGTGGCTGATGGCCCCTTGACGTTGCCATTGCTCTAAACATTGTTCTAGGTCATATTTGAGGCCGAGGGCGCTTTGATAGCGGTCTTCGGCATTTTTAGCCATCAGTTTACCCACCAGGGCGGCGACGGGTTCGGGAATGCTGGGATTCACCTGATGCAGGGGGGTGGGTATTTTAGCGATATGACTGTGGATTAACTCTAACGGATCGTCGGCGCGGAAGGGGAGTTGGCCGCTGAGGAGTTGGTAGAGGGTGACCCCAAAGGCGTAATAATCGGCGCGGTAGTCGATTCCGCGATTCATTCGCCCGGTTTGTTCTGGGGCGAGATAGGCAAGGGTTCCTTGGAGGGTGTTGGGGTTTTGGATTTCCTGGACTTCTTTAGGCAGTTGGGAGGCGATGCTAAAGTCGATGAGTTTGATTTCCTGAGTCTGGGGGTGAATCAGGAGGTTAGCGGGTTTGATGTCTTTATGGATGACGCGCTGTTGGTGTAAGTCATGGAGAATCTGGGCCACCTGGATGGCGATCGCTAGGATTTGGGCCAGGTCTAAGGGATGTTCCTGGGTATAGTGTTTTAAGGAGACTCCCCCCCAGTCGTCCATGATTAGGGCGTAGCTGTTTCCGGTGGGTTCTAAACTCAGGGGCGGAAGGATGCCGGGAAGGTCCAGGGTTTTGGCGATCGCGTACTGATTACGAAACTGCACTAATTCGGCAAAGCTGGGACGTTCCTGCTGCAAGAGTTTGATGACCACAGGCCGCTGATCTCGCTGCTGTATGCCGCGATAAGTGACGGTCCGGGAACCAAGGTACAACTGTTCGAGGAGGGTATAGCCGGGAATCTCGGGAAAAGCCTTAGAGGGACTGGAGGATGAGGACATTGTTCTGTCTGTTTCCGATGGATGGGTTATACCCAAGCTGGTACTCATTTATGTCTGCTTAAAAAAACACCCTCAAGGCTAGATGCTTACAGGACGGGGCCTCTCCTGCGCGGGCTGTCATGGTTAAAGTAGGTTTAGGATTCCCGGATTTAGGATGACATTCCCATTGTAACCATGCAATTCTACCACAGTTCACAGAAAGGCAGTTAGTTGAGCCATGAATCGAGAGACAAGGGGAGTGCCTTGTCCTAAAAACCGGGTTTTCTTTCCTCTTCTAAGGATGCCGGATTTTCTACGGGGGTCAATTCTAAGGTGGCGTAGATTTCGGCCAGGGGGAGGTTGAGGTCAAGACTGGCAATTCGGGCAGTCGCTTCTAATCCTTGAAAGGTTTCTAACATCCAGCGATCGCCTTCCATTCGGTGAAATATTTCTACTGCATAATCCTGAGAACTGACGAGGATATAATCTTGTAAACTGGGAATAGTCCGATAATATTGGAATTTTTTACCCCGGTCAAAAGATTCGGTGGATTCGGATAACACTTCGAGGATGACTTTCGGGGTGTCTACATAGACAACATTCCGGTTATCAGTTTGGTCGCAATTGACCAATACATCAGGGTAAAAAAAGCCTTTCCCTTCATCAATCCTAACTTTGATATCGGCAAAATAGGTACGACAGGGAGAGTTTTTTAGGGCGTTACGCAAGAACATATAAAGATTGCCACTAATAATATTATGGTCTGTGTTTGTACCTGCCATTGCGTAAACGTCACCATCAAGATATTCATGTTTGATGGGGCTATGACGTTCGTGTTCTAGGTATTCTTCGGGACTGATAGGATGATCCGATTTCGCAGCAATCATGGTTAGTTTAGAGATAGGTTTAAGTACAGCAATAACCGGCTATAGGGTTTGAATTATCATAGCAACAACCGGCGGGCAATCACTACAAACTAGATTTGTTTCGGTTCTCAGGAGGCCGGATTTTCTACGGGGGTCAATTCTACGGTGGCGTAGATTTCGGCGAGGGGGATGTTGAGGTCAAGACTGGCAATTCGGGCAATGGCCTCCAATCCTTGATAGGTTTCTAACATCCAGCGATCGCCTTCCATTCGGTGAAATATTTCTACTGCATAATCCTGAGAACTGACGAGGATATAATCTTGTAAACTGGGAATAGTCCGATAATATTGGAATTTTTTACCCCGGTCAAAAGATTCGGTGGATTCGGATAACACTTCGATGATGACGGTTGGTGCGGTAACCGCATAAGCGTTCAAGTCATCCTCATCATTACAGGTGACGACTAAATCCGGATAAAAGTAGCATTTTTCATTAGCAATATTAACCTTGATGTCTGCTATAAAAGTCTGACAGGGTGAACTTTTTAAGCCTGTTCGCAACAGTAGCGCCAGGTTGAGACTGATAATATTATGGGATTTGCTGGTGCCTGCCATTGCGTAAACGTCACCATCAAGATACTCATGTTTGATGGGGCTATGACGTTCGCGTTCTAGGTATTCTTCGGGACTGATAGAATGATCCGATTTTACAGCAATCATGGTGAGTTTAAGGATAGGGATGACTACAGCCCTATCCGGCTATAGGGCTTGAATTATTATAGCAAAAATAGACGGACAAAAACTAGCGGAGGGTTGAACCTCCGCTGGTTTTTGGGGTTTACTCTGTCACCTCCAAGCTAGAGGAGGCCGATCGCCCGAACTCTTCCGGGGCATATTGCAAATGAACAGTTGCACCAGGCCATTCGTAGATACCGGGGGTGACCGATCGCACTAAATAATGGAGGCTATAAACTCCCGGTTGCAGGCGATCGGCGTATGCAACGATGCGATCGCTATAGAGGTTTTGATAGCCAATTTCCCAGCTACTTTGTGCGGATTTGACTGCGGAAGTCGCGGTCTGGAAACTGCTATCCACTGCTTCAAATCCTGCCGGTAGCGGGTCGGTAATCACCACATGATCCACGGGCCGATCGCTGATGATTTCTAGCCCAATATCAAACACTTGTCCCGCAGCAACCACTAGGTTTTTATCCGGTTTGGCTAATCCAAATTGAGCGATCGCCTTGTCACCTCCCACCGGACTGATATTCCGTTGCACTCGCAATCCGTTATACCGTCCCGGTTGATTTCCCGGTAACCGATATCCATATTCCACCAGGTAGTGCAATGTACCATTTCCGGTTTTATTCAGGGTGAGATTACTCTGTCCTTTGGGCACGCTATCCATCGCCACTTGGATAAATTGGCGGGAATTGTCATACCCTTGGAACTGCATCGAGTCTAAGGTATTCCCGCCGAGGTTGGCGGTGGCGGTGAAGTTAGGGGGAGTGGGTTGGGTATTGCTATAGGCGACTAAGGCAGAAAGTGCTTCAGCGTTGGCATAGCTATTTTCCCAGGTTCCCTCCCGGCGTTGGTTGAGTAACCCTTGCAGGAGGCGACTGCGAACTGCTGGGTTCGTTTCCCGGGCGATCGCCAAGCGCAGGGTTTGTGCTTGTGCGGTGGTGGGGGAACTTAACCATCCCCATCCTTGGGGTAGGTTCACCGTAGCCGATCGCCCGGTTTCTGCCACAGTTTCAAAGCGTTGGTTTGAGAGGGATTGCGCCTCGGTTTGCCATTCCGGGAATTGTCCTAAATATCGCGCCAGTTTGGTTTGTGCGACGGCATCTAAATCATTGCGTTGGGCATATATATCCGCTAGGAAGTCATTGCGCCGTTCTCCCAGTTCTGAGAGGGCCATTAATGCGCCGAGACGGACGCGGTTTTTACAGGATTGACTGTCGCAATAGGAATATTGTCCCGGGTCGGCGAGGGTTTTTTGTAAGTATCCGCGCAGACGTGAGAGCATTCCTTCATCTATGGCAAATCCGGCTGCTTTCCCTTGAGACAAACTTTCGGCAGCGTAAGCGGTGAGGAATGGGTCGGATTGGTTTTGTCCGGGATAGCTGGCAAATCCGCCATCGGGTTGCTGGAGTTTTTGCAGGCGATCGAGGGCGAGGGTTGCTTGTTCTTGTGGGTTAAATTCTCCTAATGCTTGCCGGTACTTTTGTCCGAGAATTTGCAGGTTAGCGGCAACCGACAGTTGTGAGGCTGCCGGTTCTAAAAAGGGTAAGCTATCCTCGGCTAATGTCTCTCGCGCTGGGGCTGTAATTTCTGGAATCAGGCTTGATGCTAGGTCGATTTGCAATCCTCCCACATTGGGTAGCACGTTGTTGTCTATATTCAGGGGAATATTCACCTGATTGTCCGTGGTTCCGGTCTCGACAACGGTCTCACTCACGGAGAGTTGTCTCACAGGCAAGGGAACCTCGAAGGCATCTCCCTGGCGGTTTAATTGACTGACAAAGCGCACCGTTCCTTCCCCGAGGGTGGAGGCTTGCATGGGGAAGCGATAGGCGCGAGTTCCCGATTCAGACTGGGTTTGGAAGGTTTGACTGGTAGCGGTTTTGTCAGCAAAATTCAGATTTTCACTCACAGACCCTTGGATTTGTAAGCGGCCTTTTTCTCCCGTGGTATTAGTGAGGGCAAGGCCGCCTGAGAAGCGATCGCCCGGTCGCACAAATTGCGGTAACAGGGGAGTCGCCATCAGGGGTTTACTGGAGATAAAGGTGTTGTCTCCATTCCCAAAGCGCATATCCGTGGTGGTGGCAACGGCCATGACTCGCCAGGTGGTTAAATCATCCGGGAGTCGGAAGTTGAGGGTCGCCCGTCCATTGCGATCGCTCATCACAGACCCATAATAAGCCAAGGGTTTAAACTCGGTGCGAATTCGGGTACTTCCTGAACCGGCAGAGAATCCGCCTCCGTATCCCCAGCCTTTTTGCAAAGGAGAACTCAGGGGAGATAGCACAACATTGAAGCGGTTATCACTCCAGCTTGTGGAAATCGGTTGTTCTGCATATACGGTATCTACTAAGTTAGGCGGACGATATCCCGTGAGTTGTAAGACCGCCTCATTCACCACCATCACCGTTAATTGGCCTTGGACGGGCCGGTTTTGGCTGTCGGTGACTTGCAGTTGGACGGTTTCCTGGGTCCCGGGTTGGACCGTTGCTTGGGTGGGGGTGACTTGGACCGTGAGATATTTCTCCCCTAAATCGGTTTTAAACGGTGCAAACCCGATTTTGACCAAATCTTCCAAATTGGCCGTTTCCACTTGGTCTAAGGGCGGTCCTTGGCGGATCAGAACCGCTTCCACTGCCGCATTCGGCAGCATTTCTGGGGTAACTTTAAACTGAATTTGGGGTGCACCGCCACTGACTTTGGTGATAGTTTGATACAAGGGTTGGTCTCGCACAACGGCGAAGTAGAGTTCCGCTTCGGGGTAGGGAGACTGGATTAAGGCGGTGGCAATCTCACCAGGTTGGTAACTCTCTTTGTCGAGTTTGACTTCTAGGAAGTTCTCGCGATCGCTACGGCGTCCCCAACTCACGCCTTGGGTTCCTGTCGCCCAAATTTGTATATCCGTGGCGGTGGCGTCGGTTTTGGCGTTGGCAAGGTTGACCCGAATCCGATAGGAACCCGCTTCTGGAGGGGTGAGAGAGACGGTTTTCGGGGTATTGCCGGTTTTGAGGGTTTCCGTGGCCACGGTTTGATATTCCACCTGATAGCGGGGTGTCCGACTCCCTTCCACAACCCGGGTGACGCTGCTGTAATCCATTTTTTGCAGTTCCACCCGCAGGGTTTGTCCGGTGATGGCAGTTCCCGTGGGGTCGGTGACGATCGCCTCCATAGCAAAGGGTTTCCCGGCATCGGCGACAAAGTTGGTTTTCACGCCGATTAATTGGTCGCTGGGTAAGGCAGTTAAGGTTTGAGAATTGGCGACGGAGAGATTAGAAACATCGGTGACTTCTGCATCAATCCGATAGGTCATTGGATAGGGTAAATCCCGGTCAATGGTAAAGTTTAAGGTATTGGACCCGCTGTTATCTAAAGTCACGGTTTGTTGGAGGACTTCACTGGGAATTTCGGGTTGTTCTTCCGGCCACAACCATTGGCGGCCAAAGGTGAATCCGGGCCAACCGGGAGGGGTAAATTCGGCCAGCGATCGCGTGACGTAATATTTGGCATTCCCTCCGGAAACCGGGGAACCAAATAGATAATTACTCTCGGCTTTTGCTTGGATTTTTTCGTTACTGAGGGCGTAGGTTTTATCGAGGTTCAGTTGAACTTGGAAATTGGGTGGTTTAAAGTCAGCAATCCGGAATTCGCCGTTAATTTCTACATTGTTGTTGGATTTTGCGACAAGGGAATAGTATCCCAAGGGTAAATCGCTACCGATGGGAACTTCCAAGGAGAATGTGCCAAATTCATTAGTCGTTTGGGTTCCGAGGGGGGTTTCGTTGCCTTCGGGGTCGCGCAAGGTGACGGTGTAATCGGCATTTTTGTGCTGGATTAAATCGCCATTTTCCAGATAGTAAGCGACGGCGGTGAACTCGGCGGTTTCGCCGGGTTTATAGAGTTGGCGATCGCTGAAAATGGTCCCGCGAGAGAGGGGTCCTGCGCCGTTCCATTCGCTATCGATGCCGTATCCATAAGCGCCGCTATATTGCCAAATTCGGGTATAGGCCCAATCTTGGTTTTCTCGGGCGATCACCACTATTTTCGGGGGTTGATCGATACCCTGGTTACAGCGTTGCACCTGTTGGGAATTCAAGACTAAAAGTCCTGTGGCATTGGTGGTTCCTGTGGCACAGGGAGTTACAGGCGATCGCGTGGTAGCATCGGTTTGAGATTGATAAATGTCTACCCTTGCACCACCAACCGCTGATCCATCGGAGAGATGATTAACTTTCACCAGTCCGGTATCAGGAAACCACTGGGCAAAAACCCCTAAATTTGTGAGTTGAACCATCCCATAATAGCTAGGTTCATTCCATTTTTGTTCGCCATCTTGCTGATAAGAATGGGTGCGGGCTTGAATCCCATAAGCTAACATTCCCGTGGTTCTCCCTAGCCGTTCTCGCAAGGGAATTGCCACGGTAGCGGTTTGATTTTTCTGGGGAGATGAAATGGGGAAACTTTGCCAACTCCTGGAGTCGGGTAACAAGTCGGTTCCATTCCCTCGGGGATAAGCGGAATCGGTAAAAACTAAATCCGTGGGTTCGACAAGGCGATAGGCTGCTTTATAGGCAGAATCGGGCAGATTCACTGCGGAAATTGTTAATTCTAAATCTTTTCCAGTGGGAAACACATTTACGTCTGACGGTGCCCAAATTTCTGCGGCTAAATCTCCAGTTTGGTAATTCAGGGTAATCGGTTGCCCTAATTTTTGTCCATATTTATCTTGAACGTCCGACCCAATATTAATGGTATATTGAGTGGCCGGTTCTAATGCCCAAGGATTGAGATTGATAAGATTAGAATCTGGATAAGCCTGAATCAGTTTCGGTTCGGCTTTGGGCGGCGGATTGATAGTAATTTGATTTTCCACCGATTTGGGGTCTATCAAGTTATTAAACTTTAACTGCGGTGCGCCATTGACAAAGCGTCCGGAGGCCAAACCACCCTCGGGTTTTCCGGACAATTCCATCCCCTGAAATTGCAAGGCTTCGTAAGTTTTGACCTGACTGGTAAAGGGGCGATCGCTGACTAAATTTCCCCGGGCTGGTTCTAATCCGGGGGAAAATTCCACTCGGTAATCTGTGCCTTTTTCTAACTCCTGTTGCGGGGTAATTTGATACTCCCAAGTTTGCAAAGAAGGGTCAAAGGCTAAGGCGGAACTGGCTGTCACAGCATCCTCAGATTCCAGGGAAGCCACTTGCAGGGAAACCCCTTCGCTTCTGCCGAGGGGAACTAATTTAACGTGCTGTTTGAGGGAATTGAGATTCAGCGGCACGTTAGAGGTAAATTCCAGGGGTTGTTTCAGGTCAATCCATTGGGGTTCAGCATATTCATAGGGGGGGTCACTGGTGGGTAAATTGGTGAGTTTAATCGGTTCAGTGTTGAAGGTCCAGGCTAAATCCTGGCTGAGTTGATGGTTGCTTAAATCCCCTAAACCCGCTTTCAAGGTGATTTGAATTCGCGTGGCTTTAGGCAGGGCTTCTTCGGGTTGAAACCCCACCATCCGGGGGGTTAAAAATCTAAATTGCCCGGGGAGTTCTGGGGTAATTTGAAATTGATTTAATTTGGCGATTTGTTCCGGTGAATCCAGGCTTTCTAGGGGGATTACCGGGTCTTTAAAGCGGATGCGAATTTGGGCCAACGGGTCCGCTTCTCCCGTGGGGGAAATCTCCTCGATCCAGTCGGGGAGTTGAGGCATAGCCAGGGGCGCTACTGCCGGGAGTTGTTTAAGGGTTGAAGCAGTTTGAAACAAATTGCAGGCTGCTATGGTAAATGAGAGTAGCAGACCTAAAATAAACCACGTCCAAGTTCTACGGATTAGACGCATTTTTATCACCAAAGAGAATGAAGGATATGACCCGATCTTCTGGGGTTCTGTCCCCGAATGGGGGGAACAGATGGGACCATTGTTTCTTGAATCAATAGAGAGGGTAGGTCCTGCCGTCCCTAGAGTCTCTCTGCTATTAAAACTCAAAATTTCGAGAGGGTCGAGATTTTGTTGATTTTCTTAATCAATGCCGAATCCACGGGGAAGAACGGGGAAAACACCAAAAAACCGGGTGAGGATGCAACAGCGACCCCCACCCGGTTTTTTCAGTCCCTTATCGATTACTTTTTAAAGTAGGTGCGGTAGACTTCCAAGGCGACGGGTGCCGCCGCAACCCCGCCATAGCCGCCATTTTCCACCACTACGGCAATGGAAATTTCGGGATTGACTGCCGGTGCAAATCCGACAAACAGGGCGTGAGAAGGCTGTCCTAAGACTTCTGAGGTCCCGGTTTTACCGCCGCTTAAGGGAACGGTCCCATCATTTAAGACTCGGGCGGTCCCTTTTTGCACGACATCCACCATCCCCTGTTTAATGACCGAAACCGCCTCGGGAGAGAGTCCAACGGGTTCGGGTTTAGTCAAGGGGGTATTGCTTTGAGAGGCGAGGAAATGAGGTTTGACTCGGTTCCCGCCATTGGCAAATACAGCGGACATTACGGCAAGTTCTAAGGGAGTGCATAACACCATCCCTTGACCAATCCCCATCGTCACGCTATCCCCGGCATACCAGGGTTCGTTGTACATCCGGAGTTTTTCCTCTGGGGTGGGAATCATTCCGTGAGTTCCGCCATCGAGTCCCAAGATATCTAAGCTGGTAGACTCGCCAATCCCTAGTTTGCTACCCCATTGGGCGATCGCCTCGGGTCCAACTTCCATCCCGATTTGATAGAAAAAGGTATTGCTACTGTAGGCTAAAGCATCTCGGAACCCAATCACTCCATATCCCCCACTATGTTCATGGAAGGCAATCCCACCGACGACGATATAGGAGGAGGTCCCTAAATAGGAATCGGGATGATATTTCCCTGTCCCAATTCCTGCTGCTGCGGTGACCATTTTAAAGGTACTCCCGGGGGGATACCCTTGCAAGGCTCGATTCAGAAAGGGATTTTCTAATTCCTGTAGACGCTGCCATTCTGCTGCTCTAACATTACGGGTGAAGATATTCGGGTCAAAGCTGGGTCCACTCGCCATTGCAATGACCCCCCCAGTCTTGACATCCAGGACGACCACTGCACCCCGTCGGGACCCTAATGCTCGTTCCGCAGCTTTCTGGACTTCTGCATCCAAGGTGAGTTTTAGGGGTTCCCCACTAATGGCCGATCGCACTCCCAGTTCGCGAATCTCTTCCCCGTTGGCATTCACCTCCACCAGACGATTCCCCCAAACTCCGGTCAATTGGGCGTTAATCGTCTTTTCGATTCCCATCTTGCCGATGATAATTCCCATCGGATAGTCTGGGTTCGCCATCAAATCTTCCTGGGTGGCTTCCCCAATATACCCTAGGACATGAGCGCCGGTGTTCCCCTCGGGATAGTATCGGCTGGATTCGGCCCGAACTTCAATCCCGGGAACGTCTGCCATTGCCTCAGCTAGGGTCACAAAGGCTTCTGGGTCAATTCTTTGAGCGATCCGGACCGGCATTCCCGAGGTATATCCAGTTTCGTCGATTTTCTTGATGATCTCCTCAGAGGAAACATCCAGGAGGGGACTGAGCTTTTTAGCGGTTTCTTTCCATTGCTCCGGTTGTTGCTCCCGAGGCCATAAATAAACTGCTCTGGCTAACTGGTTAGCTGCCATCAGTTTACCCTTACGGTCTACTAGATTACCCCGCGCTGCCGGAATCGGAATCAAGCGAATCCGGTTATCTTCTGCTCGTTGTCGATACTCTTCCCCTTCTACAATCTGCAACTGTGTCAGACGCACGCCGCATACACCCAAAAGGACGGTGACAATGCTCATCAGTACAAAGGGTCGGATCGGCGATCGCTTTGAGTCTGTCTTATTCGTGCTGATTTTAGAGAAAAAACTCGTCTGTCCGGTAACCATCTTTATCCTATCCTGCGGGAGTTCACTTTATATTGCGCTAACGGGTCCCCAGACCCCAGGACTGGAGCCGCTATGTTTGCTACACTCCCTCTAGCTGTTCAATCACTCCGGAAGATTCTATCAAACTCCTGGCGATCGTGGCAGGCTCTCCCTCGTCCAGTCCGGGGAGATTTAGAGTCAGCAATTCTCGGCTCCTCGTTGTTCTTTAATTTATTCCCAACAACTTATATCATTTCTTCAATCCATTGCACCGTCTTTCCAGTCCTACTCTACCTCAGACTGCCTTTGTCCCGGTTGCGGTGTTTCTCCCCCTGATGTTCAATCTTAACGCAATTCGCTACCCTGGGTAAAGATAAGACCTCGGGCAAAGTTTCGGACTTGATCCCCCCAACCCCCCTTAACAAGGGGGGCTTAAGAGATTTATGCACGAGGTCTATAGTTGACCCTCTGCTCAATCTGATTTTTACGGATACTCTTTTTTTAGAACTCATGAAAACACCGAAAATTATCGCTGATTATCACTGTCACAATGCGGAGGTTCCTACCTGGCATCCGATGGAAAAACGCCTCTATTGGAGTGATATTCCCACGGGACGGGTGTTCCGCTATGATCCAGCAAGGGCATCATCTGAACAGATTTATGCCGGGGACTCCGTAGGGGCGATCGCAGTTCATGAGGATGGTTCTTTGCTGTTTTTCATGAATAAAGGGGCGATCGCTCGGTGGCAAAATGGCACCCTCACCCCCATTATCCCGGAAATTCCTGCGGAACGCGAAACCCGTTTTAATGACTGCATCGTTGACCCCGCCGGACGAGTGTTTAGCGGCACCATGCAAAAAGGCGATCGTCTCGGTTCCCTCTACCGCCTCAACACTGACGGCACTCTCACCCAAGTGCTAGAACATCTCCAAATTCCCAACGGCATGGGATTCACCCTAGACCGGAAACACCTATATTTAACCGACTCTCCCAAAGGTGAGATTTATATTTTCGACTACGATGTATCCACCGGAGACATCAGTAATCGCCAAGTCGTCATCACCATCCCAGAAAGAGAAGGCGTTCCCGACGGCATGACAGTCGATGCCGAAGGCTATATCTGGTCCGCCCGATGGGATGGTCATCACCTCTTCCGCTACAGTCCCGACGGCACCGAAGTCCTCCGCATCCCCTTCCCTGCGAAAAAAGTATCTGCTCTCACTTTTGGCGGGGATGATTATACGGATATTTATGCAACCACCGCAGGCGGAGATAATCGCGCCGAAGAAGGAGAAGGTGCCGGTGCGGTGTTTCATCTTAATTTAGGCATTCGCGGGATGCCGGAATTTCTAGCAAAAATTGCCCTGTAATTTAGTGGCGAAAAGGGGCGAGTTGCGACAACCGGCGGGGGTGTTCGTTGCGACAACCGGCGGGGGTGTTCGTTGCGACAACCGGCGGGGGTGTTCGTTGCGACAACCGGCGGGGGTTAAAACCCCCGCCTAATAGCTAAAGTCGGTTAAAACCGACTACGGAGAGGAGTTACAGTCGTTATCTTTCTTAGTTCGTAGTAACGACTTCAGTCGTTATCTTTCTTAGTTCGTAGTAACGACTTCAGTCGTTATCTTTCTTAGTTCATAGTAACGATTTCAGTCGTTATCTTTCTTAGTTCGTAGGGTGCGGCACACGGAAAAATTGTAAAAAACCGCAATAAATTTTCACTCTGACGCACCAAAACCCCTTGACAAGGGTTCCCAATTTTGTTAAATTGTTATCATGGGAAAAGGTGCGGCCAAAAAAAGGCATCTTCACCCTCTAATTCACGATCGCCTAAAACAATCCACCTAAAACCCCATCAACAATGGCAACGTCACCCCTTCCCCCAGATGTTGTGATTCCTCGGCAACAGTATCTTGATGCAGTGCAGCAAAGACTATTTTCCCTGGGGAGTCAACCTCAGAATGTGCTTGTATTTTATGGAAGCGATCGCCTGCGTTGGGGAGTCGGAAAAGCGATCGCACAGCAAATCAAACCGCAGATTCCTTGCATCTATATTGATGGCATGGAAATCCGTCGCCGCAATCCTGCCACCGATGAACAAGCATTGATTGAGTTACGGCATCAATTGGGAGAAGGGAAAGAAGATTTCAGTTCCTTTGATTTTGCCTTAGTCTATTACTTGTCCCAAAAATCCCCCTATCTGAATATCACTCCCGCCAAATATGCCAAGGGAATGAATCGCGCCGATCGCCTGAGCACGGGTGCAGATTTAGCATCAGCATTTTCTGGCATTGAATTAGAAAAACTGTTGCAGCGAATGGGATTACCGGAAGTTGGTGCAACCATGCAGCAGTTATTACCGTATTTCTTGGAGGAATTGCAGGAAATCGCCAGGGATGGGATGCCGTTGATCACCTTTTTGCTGAAATTAAACTGGTTTTTTCTCAAAAATGCTGATGCATGGCGGTGGTGGAAAGAAATCGGGTGTCAGGAGTTGTCACCCATGAAAAATTTTGTCAATTACTCTGAAGTTGTCAAATATTTACCCGAATTATTGGCGAAGGGGTTGCAGCAGTATCTTGATCGCCTCAAGAAACCTGTGGTGATTCTGCTAGATGACTATGAAGCATTGCTGTTAAATAAGGATGAATCATTGGAGGATCCATCGGAATGGTTGAAAAACCTGATTTCTGAACCGAATCCTTGGGTGTTGTGGGTAATTGTAGCAAGGCGACTGCCGCAGTGGATGGAAGGGAGTGAGAGTCTTCCCATCTTGCCGCTAACCGAGGCAGAAAGTCAGGAAGTTTTAACCAATGCGGGAATTACCGGCGATCGCCTGTTGTCAACCATCACCGAGATTTGCCAGGGAACACCTTATTATATGCATCTGTGTGTGAAGCGGTGGCAGAAAATCCAACAGAGGCGATCGCCGCAGGTGGAGGATTTTGCCGGGAAACCCGAGGAATTTCTCACCACAGAAGCAGCAACCTGGGACCCCGAGGAACTGCGAATGCTGCAAATCTTGGCAATTCCCCGTCAGTGGGATCAGGCAAGGTGCGATCGCCTGATGCAACAGCAGGATCTGAAAACTTGGCGGGGACGGTTTGCGGAGGTGATTGCCTCTCCTTATATAGAAGCAGTGGCAGAGGGAAAATGGCGGATACATCCCCTGATGCGGCAATATTTGCTAGAAACCCAACCGCAGCAGCAACGGCAAATCCTGCATCAGGGATTATATGAGGAGTTGCGGCAGGAGTATCTCCAGGCGCAAACCCCGCAAGCGGCAATCTTGGCGCTGGATGAGGCATTGGATCAAGCAATCAGCAGTGATTCCCAGGAGGCGATTGCCTGGGTATTGGCGCAGATGCCGACTTACCAGGAACAGTATCAACATTCGGAAGTGGTGGAGATGTTGCGATCGCTGGTGAAGCGTCTGGGGGAAACGGTTACCGCAACCACTGCCAAGGCACAGATGCTGCTGGGATATTCCTTAGTGGAGTTGGCAGAAACCGAGAAAGCGCGAAGGGAATTAGAAACTGCGAAGGCGCAATATGCGGCAGTGGAATTGGGGGACAGTTTAGATGCGGCGCGAGTGGAGTATGAATTAGCGGGGGTGTATCTTGCTGGCAGTCGCACCTTTGATGCCAAAAAGGCAGCAGTGCGATCGCGGCAGTTGCGCCAACAGCAGTTAGGGAAAGATGCGCCAGAGGTGGCAGAGGTGCTCAACCGCCTAGCGGCGATCGCCTGCGACTGTGGGGAATATGGAGAAGCGGTACTTTGTTGCGATCGCGCCTTAGAAATCCTGACATCCCAACCCCAACCCCACCCCATCCCCCTGGCAACTGTCAAGAAAACCGCAGCATTATTAAAGATTTACAACAACCAACTCGATGATGCAGCACAACTCTGCAAAGAAGCGCGACAGTTAGCAATAGAATTCGGAGGAGAAAATCATGCGATCGCCATCACGAGTCTGATGATGTTAGGGGGGATTCATGCTCGCATGGGACCCCGTTTATATCCGAAGTCTTTGGCAGAATATCAAGAAGCACTAACCGCAGCAGAACAGGTATTTGGTCCCAGTCATTTCCAAACTCGAACCATCTTAAAAGAAATCACAGAATTATGTCGCAAAATGGGACAGCATCAAGCAGCAGATGAGTATGCCGAACGTCATAATGCTTATGTCAAAGTTGGGGAGTCAGAAGTTACACCTCAATTGGCGCTCCGATTTAATCAAATTGGTATGGCGCTTTATGATAAAGGAGAATATGGCAAAGCGGAACCGTTACTGAAACAAGCGCTGAATATTCTCCGCAAAGTCCTCGGAGATGAGCATCCGGATACTGCTACGAGTCTCAACAATTTTGCAGGATTGTACCATTCCCAGGGAAGGTATGCTGAGGCAGAACCGCTTTACCTGCAAGCGCTGAATATTCGGCGCAAGGTCCTCGGAGATGAGCATCCGGATACTGCTTACAGTCTCAATGATTTGGCAGGATTGTACCATTCCCAGGGACGGTATGCCGAGGCGGAACCGCTTTGCCTGCAAGCGCTAAATATTCGTCGCAAAGTCCTCGGAGATGAGCATCGTGATACTGCTTTGAGTCTCCATAATTTGGCTTTCTTGTACGAATCCCAGGGACGGTATGCTGAGGCAGAACCGCTTTTCCGGCAAGCGCTGAATATTTACTGTAAAGTCCTCGGAGATGAGCATCCCCATACTGCTACCATTCTCCATAGTTTGGCTTTCTTGTACAAATCCCAGGGACGGTATGCAGAGGCGGAAGGGCGTTACGTGGAAGCGATGAAGATTCGCCGAAAAGTCCTCGGAAATGAGCATCCGGATACTGCTTATAGTCTCAACGGTTTAGCAAAATTGTACTATTATCAAAGACGGTATGCCGAAGCGGAACTGCTTTTCCTGCAAGGGTTGAATATTTGCCGAAAAGTCTTCGGAAATGAGCATCCGGATACTGCTACCATTCTCACTCATTTGGCTTTATTGTACAAATCTCAGGGACGGTATGCAGAGGCGGAACCGCTTTTACTGCAAGCGATGAATATTCGCAGCAAAGTCTTTGGTGATGAGCATCCGGATACAAAGACAACAGCAGCAAATCTCCAGCAGTTGCGGGATAAGCGCAATTCCTAATTTGAGGGAATCATTGTTCGGTTTGTCCAGAAAAATGCGGCAGCAATTAACCGCGAGGGTGCGTCAGCGTAAGTTCATCCCGGAGGGTGCGTCAGTGCCACAGCTTATTCCGTTTGCCAACACTCTATCTGACATCCCCTCCAGCAGATTGGGGGGAATTTGATGCCTGGGGATGCCTTTTTTTGGCCGCACCTTCTCTAACAATAACAATCTACCAAAAATCCCCAACCTTGTCAACAGCAACAACCGGCGGGGGTTTAAACCCCCGCCTAATAGCTAAAGTCGGTTAAAACCGACTAGAAAATTGAGATTTCTGAATTATTATTACAACTATTGAAGCTAATTTGATGCCTGGGGATGCCTTTTTTTGGCCGCACCTTCTCTAACAATAACAATCTACCAAAAATCCCCAACCTTG